>JBNKHE010000163.1:0-500 GCA_050290185.1 Pontiella sp. | reverse complement strand
ATTTCATATAGAAAGAGAAGTTTGGGACGGGGCAGACAAATCTTTCATGTTTGATGGGGTAGCTTTAGTTGGTGAGAAATTTATCGCCATTGACGTCAAATTAATCCAAGGGGAAATCAATCCCATATCAGCAACAAGACATTCATTAGAAAAACTCAACCATTTCTACATGACCCTTGGTGAGGATGGCAAAAAATGCTTTTCCGTCATTATCGCGATTGTTTTCGATCAAGAGAATCAAACTAAAATTGATTCATTTGAAAACGTAGTTACAAGTATCAAATCACAGTTCGAATTTCCAGTTGATGCAAGAACATACAAAATGAGTCTTTTGGAATCCGAATTTAGCATAAACTAGCCCAACCAGCGCGTGGACCTTACGCGGTAAAACGCACAATCTTCGTGCCTGAAGTTGGTAGTCCCGCGCAGGTCACACGTAACGTTGGAGTAGGATAAATAAAATGGAAGCTGAGGTTATAAGCCTAACATTATGGGACGTG
>JBNKHE010000162.1:0-501 GCA_050290185.1 Pontiella sp. | reverse complement strand
ACTAGCTGCAAACATCGCGCCCATAGTAGTAACACTGGATGTATCCCAGTCATTCAAAGGCTGGTTGAATGAGCTGGCTTTTAAAAACATATCCCCCATGTTAGTCACATTGGAAACATTCCATTTATCCAACGGCTGGTTGAATGAACTAGCTTCTGAAAACATATCCCCCATGTTAGTCACATTGGAAACATTCCATTTATCCAACGGCTGGTTGAATGAACTAGCTCTTTTAAACATATCCCTCATATTGGTAACATTAGATACATCCCAGTCATTCAAAGGCTGGTTGAATGAACTAGCTCCTGAAAACATAAACCCCATGTCAGTCACATTGGAAACATTCCATTTATCCAACGGCTGGTTGAATGAGCTAGCTTCTAAAAACATATCCCCCATATTAGTCACATTGGAAACATTCCATTTATCCAACGGCTGGTTGAAACTCTCTACATAGTAAAACATCCCCTCCATACTATTAACACTGGATGTATCCCAATC
>JBNKHE010000161.1:0-501 GCA_050290185.1 Pontiella sp. | reverse complement strand
GCATGGACCCTACCCGGTAAAACGCACAATTTTCATGCCTGACGGTTTATTCCCGGGCGGGTCACACCAAACGTTCGCTATAATGAAATGAATGAAATTATCTCAACGCAAACGTTTTACTTATCAAGCCAATCATCAAGTGATGGCGAGTTCATTGAGTGTTCAATTGAGTTGGCGAAACCAGTGCGAAAGGGAGAAAACTATTCCTGCTCATACCTGCTAAAAGGAATTGATGAGCGTGAAAGGAAAATGATCGGGAGCACTTCTTTTGAGGCATTATGTTCCGCAATTGATGCTATGCATTGGACAATAAAAGGCATTTGCGACAACGGATGCGGAATATTTATAAAATATGATGAAGGTCAGGAGTATCATGAAACTTCTCCTGATTCTCTGTTTTGCATGAACTAAGTAAAAGAGAGCGAACCAGCGCGTGGACCTTACGCGGTAAAACGCACAGTTTTCATGCCTGACGTTGGTAGTCCCGCGCAGGTCACACGT
>JBNKHE010000160.1:0-502 GCA_050290185.1 Pontiella sp. | reverse complement strand
AAGACTGGCTGGCCGTGCACAAGGCTGTCGCCCTGTTGATGGAGAAGGTGATTGAATCGCTCGATCCGGAAACCGCCAACTTCCAGGAGATGGCCAAGGAAATCCTGGACCTGCGCGAAGCCTTCAAGCAGACCGCGATTGAAGTCCAGCAATCCCATCTCGAGCGGCTGGAACAGAAAGTGGCCACCCCGATTGCCGGCATGATCTTCAACGACTACTACTCCAACTTCATGCGGATTTCCAAGCATGTGCAGAGCATCGCCCTAGCCGAGCAGCAGCCGCAGTTCTGGATCAAGCATGAAAAGCTGGATCGGATCATGGACTCCGACGCTCCCGGCTACTCCGTGGCCGAAGCAATTGATCCCGACGACTATCTCGACAAACTCCAATCCGACAGCTATCACTAAAAACGGACACCACAAACATCTTCCCCGAAGAGACAGAAGGGGATACTCTATCAACAGGGAGAAACGGGAGAAATGAACCATGTGGAATTGCCCGA
>JBNKHE010000159.1:0-502 GCA_050290185.1 Pontiella sp. | reverse complement strand
GTAGGGAGATAATCGAGCACAAGTTGCAAGTTAGCCTGAGCGCGAAGCCCAAGAAGCAGAAGCTTTGCAAAATGTCTGAAGAAAAAATAGAAGTGGCAAAGGCTGAAGTGCGGTGACTACTAGATGCAGGTTTCATCAGGGAGGTAGCATACCCCCAATGGTTTGCAAATGTGGTGATGGTCTGGAAGAAGAATGGAAAGTGGAGAATGTGTACAGACTTCACCGATCTGAACAAGTGTTGTCCCAAGGATGATTTCCCCCTCACAAGAATTGATAAGATCATCGATTCTGCTACAGGTTGCGAAATAATGGCACTCCTGGATTGTTTTTTCGGCTACCATCATATCTGGCTTCGTAGAGAGGATGAAGAAAAGACAAGCTTTATAACACCCTTCGGCACTTATTTCTATCTGAGAATGCCCGAAGGCTTGCGCAATGCAGGTCGTCTTTTTGCAGAATGATGAAGGTGGCATGAAAGACCAAGTCGGCAGAAATGTACTCT
>JBNKHE010000158.1:0-502 GCA_050290185.1 Pontiella sp. | reverse complement strand
TGCGGCGTTTTGATCAGAACACCATGCCCGCAGGTAATTAAGAGGAAAACGAGGAATTTGGGCGGTACGTAATCCGGAAAAAGGGTCCAACCGTCGCCAGAGGCTATGGCCGACAAGCGACTCTCGGATTTAAGCGTGAAGGTTCAGGCTGATAAATAGTCTTCGGTCATGCGGGCTTGTGGGCGGCAGGAGCGGAAGTTGACATGAATCCAGTCCGCCTCTACACTGCAGGCAACTTCCGGGGGCAAATGCCCCGTAAATCGCCTGAAAAGCGATTTCCTATTCATCGGTCGGTTTGCTCAATTCAATGGGTGACAAATAAAAACACGGCGGAATCGAATGAATGCTTCCTGTTTTCGAAGATCAATCATGACGTTGATCGTTATGATAATCCTTCCATTTCATGGAAGCGCAGAGGAAGTGGATCTTTACGAACTCTCGTTGGCTCAGCTTGGGGAAGTCAAGGTGTATACGGCCAGCCGCGATTTGACATCGCTCGAAG
>JBNKHE010000157.1:0-503 GCA_050290185.1 Pontiella sp. | reverse complement strand
ACTTTTCGGCCGGCATGTAGGCGCCGAGCGGTCCGCCGACTTGCACAGCTTTGACAGGCCGGCCGCTCGCCGTCCCGCCCGCGATGTCGTTAACAAGCTCACCGAGCGGGATGCCGAAGGCAGTCTCGAAGAGGCCGCCGCGCCTTACGTTGCCCGCGATCTGGATCGGCATCGTGCCTTTCGACCGGCCAAGGCCGAAGCCCGAGTAGTGGGCCACGCCCTTCTCGAAGATTACCGGCACAGTGGCGAGCGACAGGACGTTGTTGACGACGGTGGGATTGCCGAACAGCCCCTCCAGCGCCGGAAGCGGCGGCTTGGCGCGCACGATCCCGCGCTTGCCCTCGAGGCTGTTCAGGAGCGAGGTTTCCTCGCCGCACACATATGCGCCGGCGCCGGTGCGGATCTCGATGTCGAATGCCGGGCCGGACCCGGCCACCCGCGCGCCCAAAAGCCCCCAGGTTCGGGCGATCCGGACAGCTTCCTGCATCGCCGCGATCGCGTCT
>JBNKHE010000156.1:0-503 GCA_050290185.1 Pontiella sp. | reverse complement strand
AACAACAGCTACATCCAAACGTTAGGACATCTGAGTATGATGGAATGCATAAACTAAACAGCTGGGAAGCATTCATAGAACCATCTGATCTACTCCGGATAAATGGAGTTGTGATGACCGTTCCCGAAGCAAAGAAAGCTCTTAAAGACATACCCAGATACGACGTTAAAATTAACACAAACTGCTTTTAGAGTCAGATAAACGAACACCCTGAATAAACAAACTCAAACCAGGGCATGGACCTTACGCGGTAAAACGCACAGACTTCGTGTCAGAGTTTATGTCCCGCGCAGGTCACACCAAACGTTAGGCAGGATATGAAAAAGAAAATAGCCATACTCATTGCGCTAGTTGTTCTTATCGTAGTCATACGATTTGTATCCAATTGCTTACCCGGTGGGGATGGGATTGTCGCTCAAAGCGAATTACCGGATGGAACTAAAATTCTAGTGACTCAAAAGTACGATTCGTTTGGTGAGCCATATCAAGTGAGCCTTTACTTC
>JBNKHE010000155.1:0-503 GCA_050290185.1 Pontiella sp. | reverse complement strand
CCTTCGACCACGATTTTAAATCGGTTTACGAAAACCGCGACGGACGCTTCGTCATCACTCCCGGCTACAACAAAGCACTGACCGAGGACGGCTTCCGCACCTACGGAGGCGGCGGCCCCAAAGACCAGCGCGCCGGCCAGACCACCTTGATCAACTGCACCGCCATCAACACCCGCGCCGGCTTCGAAATCGTCGGCCCCGAGACCGGCCCCGCCACCCGCCTGGAAGGCTGCACCGCCCTCGGAGCCGAACGCGGCTTTCTGCTGATCAACGGCAACATCGTCACCCGCCGCTGCCGGGGCGACATCGTCCACGGCCCCCTGCTCTACCTCAGGCGCGGTGAAAACGCCGATGTCGAACTGGAACTGACGGGCAGCGCTCCCGAGCACACCGTCCATGCACTGGCCACGATTTCAGGTAAGAACCATCGCGTGCAGATCACCCACTGGGATACCAAAACAAACCTGCCCAAGCTCCCCATTCTCCTCGGATACGGGATGCCC
>JBNKHE010000154.1:0-506 GCA_050290185.1 Pontiella sp. | reverse complement strand
CGGTCCGCTGGTCCGCCGAAGCCCGACTGATCCGCTCCACCAAAAGGGTATCGATTCCGCGATTGGGATCGTAGCGTGCGATTCGTGCCAGACCGCTGTCGATCACCACGCGAATACCATCAATCGTGATCGAGGTTTCCGCCACGTTGGTCGATACCACCACCTTTCGCTGCCCGCATTCACCGACCGCCGCATCCTGGTCCCGGGCCGGAAGCTCGCCGTGCAGGGGCATCACCGCAAAGTCGCGGGCACAGCGGCGAGAGCGGATTACCTCCACGGTGCGGGCAATCTCATACGCTCCCGGCATAAAAACCAGCACGTCGCCTTCCGCCCCCGATTCGACGGCATTTTCAAAGGCATCTGCCGCCGCCTCCCAGACCGGATGATGACGGAAATCGATCCGCTTCTTTGCATAGCGGACCTCGACAGGAAACATGCGTCCCTCGCTCTTCAGTTCACGACAGGGCGCGAGATATTCACGTAGCGGACCGGCATCGAGTGTGGCC
>JBNKHE010000153.1:0-509 GCA_050290185.1 Pontiella sp. | reverse complement strand
ATCCCGCGTTTAAACCCAGAGCGGAGATTATCAGGCATCCGCCGAAGGAAGTGGTCGTCAGGCAAAGCACCGACTGTTACGCGGTTCGCAATCCACTCGTATCTGAGGCTCTGCACTGGATCCAACTCAATTTCCACAAAGGCATACAGGCATCTGACGTAGCGGATGCCATGGGTGTTACGCAGCAAGGATTGCAGAAAGCATTCTGTTCCAACTACACCCGCTCGCCTGGACAGGAAATTCGTCAGCAACGGATCCAGGCCGTCGCCCACCTTCTGAGCTGCACCAATGCCCGGCTGCAGGACATTGCCTTGAACTGCGGATTCACCTCCGTAGATACGCTCATCAGCAACTTCCGGTCGTCATACGGCGTCACCCCTGGTAAATACCGAAAAATGAGGCGGGCGCACAAATTGGTGTAATTCAACCCTCGCTGGCCGATCTTGGCGGAAAATACTCGGCTCGTTTTGATCGGTTATGGAAAGAATCGGGAATCAAAATCCTTAAAA
>JBNKHE010000152.1:0-510 GCA_050290185.1 Pontiella sp. | reverse complement strand
ACTACGTAGATAATGAGGTCAAGGATGAGGAGGGCAATGAGATTTGTGTAGCCGAGTGGGTTGAGAAACCCGGGGATAAACCCATCTCATGCTCGTTCTTGAAGCCCAACGGAGGAAGAAGAGATGAGACGAAATACACTTTTGATGTGTCAAAGTGTGATCGTCTCTTTGATCTACTACTTCGGGGAGGAGTTATTCGACTCACCGAAGGACACGTTATACCTAGTGCCAATATACTAGCAAAGAAAACATATTGTAAGTGGCACGACTCTTATACTCATACTACTAATCAATGCAATTATTTTCGGTGACTGCTACAATTAGCAATAAACAACGGCCGATTAACTCTAGGTTATGCAGGCAAGATGACGCTCAACATGGACCCGTTCCCCGTCGGTATGGTCGAGATTGAACACGAGAAAAATCTGGTGCGCACAGATCAAGCCGAGATGGCCAAGGGTAAGAATGTGGTCATTTCTGATGATCTTCGATACCGGATAATCAAGCCCC
>JBNKHE010000151.1:0-511 GCA_050290185.1 Pontiella sp. | reverse complement strand
TCACCATCGAGAACCTGTTTCTCGGTAATCGTGAGCACCGTACTCTTCACCTTGATGCTGCTTTTCGCACTTTTGTTCAGGGTGACCTCTCGGTCAATGAGTACTGGTGCAAGTTCAAAGCCATGGTTGACGGTCTGGCTAACCTCGGCGCACCCGTTGATGACCGGATCCTCATTCTCAACATCTTTCAGGGGCTGAACCAGTGCTTCGAGCACGTGAACTTTCTCAAAGTTCGGGATGATCTGCTACTGGAGGAGATTCACATGGACAGTACCGGGCCTCCGGCTGCCCCGACGGCGCTCTACACCAACGCTGCGTCCCCGGCGGCCAAGCCACCGTCTTCCACGCCGTCTCGCCCGCCCAATGGCGGAAACGGCGGCACCGGAACAAGTACAACAACAAAAACCGCAATAGCGGTAATGGCGGCGGCAACAACGGCAAGAACAGCAACGGCGGCGGAGGCCGTGGTGGCTCTTCTGGCCAGACCACCGCCCCCACTGGTTCCAACGGC
>JBNKHE010000150.1:0-512 GCA_050290185.1 Pontiella sp. | reverse complement strand
GCGCGTGGACCTTACGCGGTAAAACGCACAATTTTCATGCCTAACGCATAAGTCCCGCGCAGGTCACACGTAACGTTCGATTTTCAGAAAAATCAACTACATGCGGGAACTGAACAACCGGCTTGATCACGTAGACAGTCCCCTTCCCCAACCCCTCACACCTAGCAAATTTTGCTAAACATCAATCCATTGCTCATTTGAAAACACTCGGGGAAAAATATTACCTTATCAGGTGTTTTGCTGGAATGGATTATCGAGACCTCAAAGACATTTGATCGACCAAGGACGGTAGTCTGCAAAAATGGAATGAATCGAACCAGCGCGTGGAGCTTACGCGGTAAATCGCACAATTTTCATGCCTATCGCATATATCCCGCGCAGCTCACACGTAACGTTCTTGCGGACTGCGCTACGCTTGTCCGCAAGAATGCGGCGCTCACTTCGTTCCGCAGCCTGTTCCTGCGGACGCTGCGCTTGCCGCAGAACCAGGCCGCTGCACCAACATTCCGGCT
>JBNKHE010000149.1:0-514 GCA_050290185.1 Pontiella sp. | reverse complement strand
GTCCAGCGTGGGCATTATCGCCAACAGCGTTGTCCTTGCCGCCTGGTTCGCACAGAGGGGCTCACAGGCTGCTGTCGGTGTCACGAGTTCAGCTGAGGACTGGTCCGTGGTCAGCGCCATCAAGCTTGCGGCCAGCAGGGCGTCGCCCAGACTAGACCCAGGCCCGCGGTCCAGCCGCATGATGTCGTTCACCCCGGTGTACATCCATGCGGGGCGGTGGGACCGGTCCTGGAGAGGTACTTTGACAGAAAGTCATGCAGCACCATCAGCAAAGTTAGGCCATTCTTGACTAGGTACTGGATTCGATCCAGCACGGGGTCGAAACCCGACTCCAGACCAGGGTCTTTCCCCCACTCGGTGTGGTCGAGGGTCGGGCCGCCGACGGGAAGTGTGAGCCGGTCGTGGACGTCCACCTGCACTAGCGCCCAGTTGTCCCTCCAATGCTCCCATCTGCTAGGGGAAACAGGCGCAATGTAACGGGCAAGGCCCTGTGTCCGGCGCTGGAAGTAGTAGC
>JBNKHE010000148.1:0-514 GCA_050290185.1 Pontiella sp. | reverse complement strand
CATGGGAATCTGTTTTTTCGTCTATGGACTAAGTAGGTTTCTATTTAAGAAAACCTTATTTCCTCACTGTCCTGAGTGCTCCACGTTACTTCAAAAACGAGAAGATCCAACAATTACATATTATTGCACCAACTGTGAGTACTCATGGGATTCTAAATTATCTACAAAGTCAACTGAAGGTGAGGGAGCAGGAAGTGGAATGGGTGGATAACTTAAAAAGGAATGCCAACCAGCGCGTGGACCTTACGCGGCCGCAAGCACAGCGCAGATAATTTATCGAAACGAGAGGTTCAAAACGCACAATCTATCGTGCCAAACGGTGCTAATCCCGCGCAGGTCACACGTAACGTTCGGTGAATAAATAAAAAAGGAGAATCAAATGAAGCAGATCGCAATTTCAATGCTCGCAGTGCTATTGCTTGTGGGATTGGTCAAAGCTGAGGACAAGACTGAAATCTCTGTAGAGTCAATGCCTCCATCTGTGGTCAAAACTGTGCCACAGGCGGGAAACACA
>JBNKHE010000147.1:0-515 GCA_050290185.1 Pontiella sp. | reverse complement strand
AGGTAAAGTTCAAAGACCTGACTGCGGGTTTCCGGGAACAAGCCCCATAACAGCAACACAGAGATCTGGGGAGATCAATGAGGGTTTGTATCTTTGGCGCCGGTGCAATCGGCGGTTTCCTGGCGCATGGCCTGGGCCAGGTCGCGAAGCTGGTCGAGATCTTCCATCGAACCCTGACCCTTCGAGATCTTGTTGAGAATGTTGTAGTTGGTGCGACCGCCGATCCGGCAGGGAGCGCATTTGCCGCAGGATTCGTCAACCGTGAACTCGAGGTAGAACTTGGTGACGTCGATCATGCAGTCGTCTTCGTCCATCACGATCATGCCGCCGGATCCCATCATGGAGCCGATGGACTGCAGGCTTTCATAATCAATCGGAATATCGAGGTATTCCTCGGTGATGACGCCGCCCGAGGGACCACCGGTCTGGGCTGCCTTGAACTTCTTGCCGCCCTTGATCCCGCCGCCGATATCGTAGATGATTTCGCGCAGCGTCGTGCCCATCGGAACTTCAAT
>JBNKHE010000146.1:0-516 GCA_050290185.1 Pontiella sp. | reverse complement strand
CATTGCATTGTGACCTCTGGAATTCGTCCCGCTACCTTGGCTCTTCATTCCGCTGCCTCAGAGTCTCGTTGGGTTGTTCAATCTCTGACTTACGAGAGAAA
Organism: Pontiella sp.; assembly: GCA_050290185.1. Classification (GTDB taxonomy): domain Bacteria; phylum Verrucomicrobiota; class Kiritimatiellia; order Kiritimatiellales; family Pontiellaceae; genus Pontiella. The sequence continues at coordinate 415 of JBNKHE010000146.1, read as the reverse complement.
AAGCTACTCCCCACACATGTGCTCTGTGATGACGTCGCAACGTTCTGAGCTTTCACCTTTCGGGAGTCCATTACACCATTTAGCATGAAATACCTGCAACATGTATTACATAAAAATATATCACGACATTGCAAAGACAAAGGATTAGAATGGAACCATCATCTCACCGTCCATGGCTCTTTCCCTCTCTACTAGCGTACACAACCATCGGGTCGATGTCTACCTCTTTCCAGTTGAACCCCTCCCCATGGCTTCGCACCATCTCTTCGCCCTATTTTTTCTGGCATAAACAATAGAAATGTAGGTTTGAGAGAGAACAATTGTGGATAAGATCAAGAAATGGTAAAAACTCACCAAAGCATCTGTGGCTGACTGCGAGCAGAGTTGATCCGGGTTTGAAGCATTGGGTCATCGG
>JBNKHE010000145.1:0-517 GCA_050290185.1 Pontiella sp. | reverse complement strand
GAATGACGCGCCAGAGCATAAGCATGTCAATGATCTGCACTATGTCAGTTAGGTTCATATTTTCCTCATCGAACGTTACGTGTGACCTGCGCGGGGCTTATGCGTTAGGCATGAAAATTGTGCGTTTTACCGCGTAAGGTCCACGCGCTGGTTAGGCGCTTTTGTTTATATTACTCAGAATTCATTTTCCCGTTGTGCTGACTTCTTCTGAATCTGTATTCACGCGAAGTATTACGCCTTGCTCAAATATTTCCCATCCTTCTGGCCTCACGATCAGGGGTGTTATTGGACTGGTTTCTGCATAAGATGGTTGTGAATTAACTTCAGGGGTAGATTCTTTCTCAGCAGTTTCTGAAGTAGGGGTAGTGGAACAGGATGTTATCAATGTAAAGGCAACGATAACCATAAAGGCGTGTTTAATCATTTGTAATTCTCCGCCTAACGTTTGGTGTGACCCGCCCGGCGCAAAACGTCAGGCATGAAAATTGTGCGTTTTACCGGGTAGGGTCCATGCCCT
>JBNKHE010000144.1:0-518 GCA_050290185.1 Pontiella sp. | reverse complement strand
CTCATTTCGATGTTTCGAGGTGAGTGGGCCGAGGATCAATGGAATGAATTCAAACTGTTCGCCTGGATTTTGGTGGGCGGTCTCGCGGGCTATGGTGCCTATCACTTAACCGAATCACTTTTATCATGATCCCTGTCCTTATTGCTCTATTCGTTCTCGGCGGCTTGCCGGTCCTCTTTGTCATCGTCACTTACAACGGCTTGGTTGCGATCCGGAACCATATCCGTGATGCTTGGGCGAATATCGATACCGAGCTGAAGCGCCGCTACGATCTGATTCCGAATCTGGTGGAGACCACCAAGGGCTATGCCAAGCACGAGCGCGAGACACTGGAAAAGGTGATCGAGCTGCGTAATCGCTGTCAGGCCAACCACGGCTCGCCGGCGCAGCAAGCCACGACGGAGAAGCTGCTGGTTTCGAGTCTGAACGGGCTCTTTGCGCTGGCTGAGAACTATCCGGATTTGAAGGCGAACCAGAACTTCCAGCAGCTGCAGGCGGAACTGGTCAATACGGAGGAC
>JBNKHE010000143.1:0-518 GCA_050290185.1 Pontiella sp. | reverse complement strand
GCCCGCGCGGGGCTATAGCCGGTCCGGGCGCGGTTCTGCCACTGCCAGACGTGGGTCAGTTCATGGGCCAGCACAAAGGCATGCGGGATGCGCAGGCCCCCCGGCCAAACCATGGCCATGTCGCTTGCATAAAGGCCGGTGTCGAAATGGATTCGATTGCGGAAGGCAAAGGCCTGCGGCGGCTGTGCACCACGCGGCTGTGGCGTGCGTACGCAGGCCTTTTCCGTGCCCTTCAGATGTGTGACCGATTTCGGGACGGTCTTGTAAAGCGGCGTAATACCAACCCCTTGAGCCACGCGCACCTGGGATGTGTCCAGCGTCGGACCGAACAGATCGGCGGCGAACTGTTCCTCGGAACTGGTCAGCGGACGCGAACAGGCCGACATTCCAAGCACAAGCACGAAACCGGCAAGAAACCTCTGAACACCTATCATCTTGCTATCCCGCTTCTTGCCCGCAAACTTCGCATCAGTCCTCGGCCTGCGACGGTACGCCCTGTCCTTCGGAAAAGTGCGCTT
>JBNKHE010000142.1:0-518 GCA_050290185.1 Pontiella sp. | reverse complement strand
AGCCATTGCTTCATGATTGGTGCCAAAACCAGACTCATTGCCCAACGACCACAGAATCACGCAGGCATGGTTTTTATCCCGTTCAACCATTCGCACCATGCGGTCCACATACGCATCACGCCAATCCGGGTCACTGCTGAGAGAAAAATGCCGCTCAATCCGCCACAGCCCGTGACACTCTAAATCTGCCTCGTCAATCACATACAGCCCGTAAGCGTCGCACAAATCGAGGAAATGGGGGTGCGGCGGGTAATGGCTGGTGCGCACGGTGTTGATGTTGTGCTGCTTCATCAGCAGCACATCTTCGAGCATCGTGGCGTATGGCAGCGCACGGCCGAAGTCGGGGTGATGCTCATGACGATTGACACCGCGCAGTTTCACGGCCGTTCCATTCACCAACAGCCGCGCCCCCTTAATTTCCACCCGGCGGAAGCCCACTTTTTGCGGCACGACAACCACAACCGCGCCCGTCTCGTTGCGCAGCGTCAGCAAAAGCGTGTACAGATAGGGATCATCGG
>JBNKHE010000141.1:0-520 GCA_050290185.1 Pontiella sp. | reverse complement strand
TCCAGACTCCATGTTGCTACGTCTTCAGCTGGACCTATGTTCCATCCTGCTCAGCCGTAGTTTTAGCCAAGGCCACAGGCTGCTGGACAAGGATTCTCTACCCTGCAGTGTCAAGTAATCTAGCGCCCCAACAACCTCCAGTCTCATGTTGCTGGGAATCAGAGTGTTTAGAGGACTCAAGCTACTCAGAACCCATTATAGGGTGAACGGAAGTGCTACGCATTTGGGGAGAAAGGTCACTTTGCCAAGCAATGCCCCAGCTAGCGCAACCGCCCTCCTCAAACAGTTGTGTCCACCCCTGCGCCTACCCGTGTTGCTAATTTTGTACCCGTCGCTGCCAAGCAAAACTATGTCCACGGGAAGGTCAATCATGTTGCAGCAGAGGAAGCCCAGGAAACTCCAGATGTGGTCATTGGTATGTTTTTCATCAATGACACTTCTGCAGTTGTGCTGTTTGATTCTGGAACATCACATTCTTTCATATCTACTGCGTATGTTGAGAAGCATAATCTACCTTTAG
>JBNKHE010000140.1:0-521 GCA_050290185.1 Pontiella sp. | reverse complement strand
CAAATGGTCCAGCCTTAACTGGGCTTCCTTTCTCAATGCGTTTGCTGATCGCTGTGATGCATGCTGTGAGAGGCTTGTAGAAGATGCAGACAAGGATACCTATAAAAACAGGCCAAACGATAGTTTGCATAAGAGGTATGTAGGATCGCAGATTTTCGAGAACTTTGTCTATAAAGTGGATCATATGTTATCTCCTTTGCCCAACGTTTGGTGTGACTTTCCGGGAACATAAACTTTGACCTAATCAACGGGCGTTTTCCCGGTAAAGTCCATGCCCTGGTTCGCTATTTCATTAGTTCAAATTTTTCTATCTGATCCCGGTCAATGGTCAGTTTATTACAGTAATACAGACGGTGTTTTCCTGTTGCCCAAGATTGTTGTTCTTGATCTGAACCTGCAAAAAGTTCATCGAAATCCATCACATAGGTTTTTTCCCATTCATCCAGTAATCCAATGGTTATTGTAGTGCCATTTAGACTGAGAAGTTTTCCTCGATATATTTCTCTTTGCCCATTGTAGGA
>JBNKHE010000139.1:0-521 GCA_050290185.1 Pontiella sp. | reverse complement strand
GAGGTCGATATCGCCTCCGAGTTCCGCTACCGCGAACCGCCCATGCCGGAAAACTCCTACGCGATCTTCGTCAGCCAGTCGGGCGAAACCGCCGACACGCTGGCCGCTTTGCGGTACGCGAAGGAGAAGGTGGCCAAGATCGTCTCCATCGTGAATGTCCCCACCTCCTCCATCGCGCGGGAAAGCGATGTCGCGCTGCCGATCCTTGCAGGCGTCGAGGTCGGCGTCGCTTCCACCAAGGCCTTCACCTGCCAGCTTTCGGTGCTCCTGCTTCTGGCACTGAAAGCGGGTCATGACCGGGCAAAGATCGACGACAAGACCCTGGCGGATCACCTGAAGACCTTCGCCACCCTGCCGGGCCTGATGAACCAGACCCTGAGCCGTGAAGCCTCGATCGCCGTGATGGCGGCTGCCGTCGCCGAGGCGCAGGATGTCCTCTTCCTCGGGCGTGGCGCGATGTTCCCGCTGGCATTGGAAGGCGCACTTAAACTGAAAGAAATCAGTTATATACACGCCGAAGG
>JBNKHE010000138.1:0-522 GCA_050290185.1 Pontiella sp. | reverse complement strand
AGATACAGTCGCTATAGGAAAACAATTGTTACTCAAAAGCAGAGGTGGATTAAGTGATGATGAATGCCGTTGGGCAGGATGTCATAAGAAACAGGTCAAGGGAGTCTATTACTGTATCGATCATCTTTGGGATACAGGAGCGAGAAAATAACAGACCGAACCAGGGCATGGACCTTACGCGGTAAAACGCACAATCTTCGTGCCAAAGTTTATGTCCCGCGCAGGTCACACCAAACGTTAGCGAACGAAGAATATGAAACCGAATGATGACTGGATAAAAAATTGGGCGATGGGAATCGATCCCGAGAAAGAAACGCGAATATCAAATGAGTTGCTGGTCTTCTTCCAAAACTTCTGGGCATTTGCGGGACTAGATAAGAAATCAAAAACAACCATCAATCGCTATTCAAGCGCACTATTTTCTCTTGGTGGTTTTCTTGTGAAAGAATCTGTATCTGATTTTTGCGAGGAAGATACGGCAGAAGAATTACTCCGTAAAAATATTTCTCCTGATGAGGGACC
>JBNKHE010000137.1:0-523 GCA_050290185.1 Pontiella sp. | reverse complement strand
GGCTGATCTGCTCAGCCAAGTCAGCCGGGGGTCGGCGCATCTCGATGACCTCGACCTCAATCCCCTGCTGATCACCGTCGATGGTGCGGACAAGATCGTCTATGACCGGTCGAAGCCGCGCAACGTGGTGCCCGATACGCTGGATGCAGAGATCATCCGGGACGGCGCGCGGTTCTTCGAGGAAGGCGAGAAGATGCAGCTGTCCTATGCCGTGCGGAACACGCACCGGACCATCGGAACGCGGGCCTCTTCGCTGATCGTGAAGAACTTCGGCATGCGCAACGCGCTGCAGCCGGATCACCTGACGGTCAAGCTGACCGGGTCGTGCGGCCAGTCGCTTGGCGCCTTCGCGGCGCCGGGGCTGAAGCTGGAGGTCTCGGGCGATGCGAACGACTATGTCGGCAAGGGCCTGTCGGGCGGGCTGATCGTCGTGCGGCCGCCGATGGTCTCGCCGCTGGAGGCGTCGCGGAACACGATCATCGGCAACACCGTGCTCTATGGCGCAACCGACGGGCATCTCTTC
>JBNKHE010000136.1:0-524 GCA_050290185.1 Pontiella sp. | reverse complement strand
CATGGACAATGATGTCATGACTGTGCGCTGGACGCCAGAAAGGAGTGCGGTTGGAGAGAGTGCTTGAGAGGTACCTGTTTGACAAACGAAATGATTGATACCCAACATCTAACTGTTGCTTTTTAGAAAAAAAGAGGCGGTCATGACAGACCGCCTCTGATCCTCAATTTTGGTGGAGCTGATCGGGATCGAACCGACGACCTCTTGAATGCCATTCAAGCGCTCTCCCAACTGAGCTATGGCCCCACAATGACGGTATCCCCGTCGATGGCATGGGAAACTATGCCGAGCCTCTTTTATTTGCAAGCCCAAAATTCAGGACTGCCAAAATCAGCTTTCGTCGTCCCCTTTCGGTGCAATTACAACACCGCTTAAATCATCGTCTTCATCATCATCCGGCAGGTCAACGGTATCCGGGTCGACGAGATCTTCCACAATATCGTCATCCTCTTCCAAATCCACCTCATCCTCTTCGACTTCCGCCACCACTTTCACTTTTTTCGTTGCTGCGGTTGTTCCTACAT
>JBNKHE010000135.1:0-524 GCA_050290185.1 Pontiella sp. | reverse complement strand
GGGAAGGTGCTCGAAACCGGACAGCCCATCATCGTACCGTTGGTATCGGATGAACCTCGCTTCAAGGGTCGCCTGCACCAGCGCTCCGATGAACCGACCAGCTTTGTCTGCGTGCCGGTAACCGTTGAAAACGAAACGGTCGGTACGCTGTCGGCAGACTGCCAGCCCCGCGGACTTCCCGCACTGGAAGAGGTCCAGCGATTTCTCTCCATCGTCGCCACGATTCTGGCGAACGACGTCAGTGCTCGCCGCATTTCCCGCATGGAACGACAGGCCCTTGAAAGCGAAAACCTGCGCCTGCGCGAGGCCATGATGGCCAAGTTTCAGCCGACCAACATGATCGGCAATTCCCATCTGATCGCGGAGGTTTACACCCGGATTCATCAGGTGGCGGCCACGGATACGACGGTTTTGATCCGCGGGGAATCCGGAACCGGCAAGGAACTGGTGGCCTCGGCCATCCACTACAGCAGCAACCGGGCAAAAAAGCCGTTTGTGAAAGTCAACTGCGCCGCCCTGAATGA
>JBNKHE010000134.1:0-526 GCA_050290185.1 Pontiella sp. | reverse complement strand
CCGTGCACCCGGAAGAGCGGACAGAAGGTGCCGAACTGGAACCAGCGCGTCTGCAGCTCGCGCCATTCCTCGAGGGCCTCCGGGCTTACATCCCATTCAAAGCGCGACTCGACGGCAAAACCGCCGATGTCGGTCGTCCAATACGGAATACCCGATAGGGCAAAGTTGAGGCCGGCGGGAACCTGGTCCTTGAGGTTGTCCCAGCGCGATGCCACGTCGCCACTCCAGGTGGCGGCACCGTAGCGCTGCTGGCCGGCGTAGGCGGAACGGGTCAGGATGAACACGCGCTTGTCCGGATCGGTTTCGCGCTGTCCTTCGTAGATGCCTTTGGCATTCATCAGCGAATAGCTGTTTCGGTAGCGCGCCGACGTGCCTAGCGCCGTCGGGCCGATGCGTTTCATGAATTCGTCATCCGACAGATTGGAACGGACGTCCGGCTCGGTGGCGTCGAGCCACCAAGCGTCGAAGCCCTTGCTGAACAGCTTGCCGTTGATCTGCTTCCAGAACAGCTCGCGGGCGCCGGCAC
>JBNKHE010000133.1:0-527 GCA_050290185.1 Pontiella sp. | reverse complement strand
GTTTCTTAAAGTTGATGGTGGGTGCTCATAGACCTTCAGCTCCGGCACTTCCCGGGGGGGGCGCCATTGATGTTTCCTAGCGTTGATGGTGGGCGCTCCCGGAGCTTCAGCTCCGGCACCTCCTGGGGGCTCGCCATCAACGTTTTCACGTTGATGGTGGACGCTCCTGGACCTTCAGCTCCGGCACCTCCCGGGGGCCCAGCGTCGATGTTTTCACGTTGATAGTGGGCGCTCCTGGACCTTCAGCTCTGGCACCTCCCGGGGCCGTCATTGACGTTTTCACGTTGCTGGTGGGCGCTCCCGGACCTTCAGCGCCGGAACCTCCCGGGGACCTGTCATCGACGTTTTTACATTGATGGTGGGTGCTCCCGGACCTTCAGCTTCGATACCTCCTGGGGGCCCGCCGCCAATATTTCTTAGCATTGATGGTGGACGCTCCCGGACCTCCAGTTCTGGCACCTCCTAGGGTCCGCCGTCGACCGCCGAGTAAAAAGATAAGATAACCGAGCGGGGCGCCAAAAAATTGG
>JBNKHE010000132.1:0-528 GCA_050290185.1 Pontiella sp. | reverse complement strand
GGCCTATGCGCTGATGCTGAGGACGGCACGCAGCGAGGTCCTGCTGCCGCTGATGCGGGACGTCAGGGCGCAGCTGCAGGGCATGGCCCGACGGCACGCGGACGTCGCGATGATGTCCCGCACGCACGGGCAACCGGCCAGTCCGACCACGCTCGGCAAGGAGATGGCGAACTTCGTCAAGCGGCTTGAGAAAGCGCAGCGGCAACTGAACGGCGTCGTCATACTCGGCAAGTTCAACGGCGCCGTCGGCAATTTCAATGCACACGCGGTTGCCTACCCGGACGCGCACTGGCGCGCCATCACCGAGCGCTTCATCGAGGCACTGGGCCTCGAGTCGAATTCGCACACGACGCAGATCGAGCCGCACGACTGGACGGCCGAATACGCGCACGCCGTGGCTCGCTACAACACGATCCTCATCGACCTATGCCGGGACACCTGGAGCTACATTTCGCTCGGCTACTTCAAGCAAAAGGTCGCCCGCAACGAGGTCGGATCGTCCACGATGCCGCACAAGGTCAACCCGAT
>JBNKHE010000131.1:0-528 GCA_050290185.1 Pontiella sp. | reverse complement strand
GTGTCCGGCGTGTTTCAGCACCTCGCGCAGGTCGTCTTCGGAGAACGCCGGGGCGTAGCAATGCACCTCGCCCCCGAGCTTCTCGGCTGCGAGCTGGGCTTCGTGAGGAGAGCTCGACGTGGCACCGGCCAGGTACTTGCGCACCAGGTCGAACGTACACCACGTCGAGAAGCCTTTCAGCGCGAGCAGGATTTTGCAGTCGGCTTCTCGTTGAACACGCGCGAGGATCTTCAGGTTGTCTTCCAGTGCTTCCATGTCGATCACCCAACAGGGTGAATCTGGGGTCTGGGTCGGATCGATGGCGAGCATCCCGCGCGCGTCGCTCATCACAGCTCCTTCACGTGCCAGGGAAGGCCCCACTGGTTCAGGGCTTCCATGAAGGGGTCGGGATCCATCTGTTCCATGTGCACGACGCCGGCTTGTTTCCACTTGCCGGTGGCGAGCAGCATGCCGCCGATCATCGCAGGAACACCCGTCGTGTAGCTGACCGCCTGCGCGCGAACTTCCTTGTAGCACTCGGCGTGATCA
>JBNKHE010000130.1:0-528 GCA_050290185.1 Pontiella sp. | reverse complement strand
TTCCTTGGAGGGGAAAGGCGTCGTAGCGGTCAACAGCTCGTAGAGCAGCACCCCTAACGAATACACGTCCGTTCGCGTGTCCACGTCCAGCCCGCTCATCTCCGCCTGTTCCGGGCTCATGTAGGCGGGCGTTCCGATGAACTGATGCAGCTGCGTGTAAACGGTGTTCTCCGTCAACCGTCCTTCGGTCGCCTTGGCGATGCCAAAGTCAATCACCTTCGGCACCGGCTCGCCATCGTGCAGCGTCACCAGGATGTTCGAGGGCTTGATGTCCCGGTGGATGATCCCCTTCTGATGGGCATGCTGTACAGCGTGGCAAACGTCGAGGAAAAGCTGCAATCGTTGGCGGGTGATGAGCTTGCTTTCATCGCAGAACTCGGTGATTGGGACGCCGCGGACCAGTTCCATGACGAAGTATGGCCGGCCGAAAGTAGCAGGCACACTCCGTGTGCCGTCCGCTGCTGAGCCGTCTGCGTTCGCTGCTGAGCCGTCGGCTGACTCTGTTTGGGCTACGGCACACGGAGTGTG
>JBNKHE010000129.1:0-528 GCA_050290185.1 Pontiella sp. | reverse complement strand
CAGTTTTCCCGGACCGAACAGGATGCGCCGGGCGGTTGCGAACTCAAAATGCATGATCGTTCTCCTTGAAAAGAACAAGATTAGTCGCGAACCGGGGGTTGTCGAGTTTTGATTGAACCGCGATCCGCCCGTATTCCGGGCCTGAAAAAGGATGAAAAGACCGCTTTCAATAAGCCTGTGAAACCGGCAAGGTATCCGTCCAATTGCGATTCTAGGTTGGGATGGTTTGTGAAACTGTAAAACAAGGACTACTGAACTATGAAGGATAAGAAGGAATTCTATAATCTCTTGGCCGGGCTGGACGGGCAGCCGTACTCCGAATACTGCCAGGTGGTCGGTGACTTCGATTTTTCGCGTTATGTGATCAAGTGCGCCAAGATTGAGCTGCCGGAGGATGAGGTCCTCGCTCCGATGTTCACGATCCGGGTTCCGCAGACCATCGCCGAAATTCCTGAATACCTCTTTGATTCGCCGGTCCGTCGCACGGCGATGGAAGACCTGCTGCTCCGCCGCCTGTCAGACAGCATC
>JBNKHE010000128.1:0-531 GCA_050290185.1 Pontiella sp. | reverse complement strand
ATTGTGCGGTTTACCGCGTAAGGTCCACGCGCTGGTTCGCTTGTTAATTCTTTGTTTTCAAGATCACGATTTATGTCAGCATTGTTGTTGGGCTCTAACATTGTCTCCAACACATTTCGCTAGCTTCATGCGAAAATAGCCAAAACGAATGAAAAAAAACAGAGCCGTGAAAGTGAGAATCACGATAAGTCCAAAGAGAAACATCCCCAGTATAGGTTTGATTAGAAGGACAATAACCAAAGGGATTATTAAGAGAACGGATGAGATTCCAAAACCCAGTCCTATCCACAATGATGTCCAGGACCTTTTCTTGATTGATTCTGCTTCATTTGAAAAATAACTGGCGACTGCGTTATCAGTTGCGTTTGTCATCCATTCTCCTATAGCGAACGTTTGGTGTGAGCCGCCTCGCGCTCAATCTTTAGACACGATAGATTGTGCGTTGTCCAAGTAGGGTCTAGGATCTGGTTGGGCTTATGTATGTCATTAGTGAGTCATTCCAAATTTCATTACTCTTAAATACATCCTTAA
>JBNKHE010000127.1:0-532 GCA_050290185.1 Pontiella sp. | reverse complement strand
CGGCCCCGCTCATCCGCCGCCAGGGGCCGCTGTCAAAGGCGGCCCTCGCCGCCTTCACCGCAGCGTCGATGTCGTCCGCGCCACCGCGCGCGACCTGATGGAATATTTCGCGGTTCGAAGGATCGACCACATCGAACATTTCGCCAGAGGCAGAGGCGACATATTCGCCATTGATGAATAGCTGGTTCTTCATTTTGGGCCTCACATGTGTCGTGTCACGCCGCCATCAACCCGAAGGCTCTGGCCGGTGATGTAGCTGGAGTCATCGGAAAGCAGGAATGCCGCCGCCTTGCCCTGTTCCTCGGCGCGGGCGAGCCGCTTCAGCGCGGACATCTGGCCGTATTTTTCCGGCAGGTCGAGACTGTCGGTGAAGCCGGGCAAGAGGCAGTTCATGCGGATGTTCGACGGCCCGTAGCGGTCGGAGTAGAGTTTGGCGAAAGAAGAGACACCCACCCGGTAGACGCTGGACGTGGGGAACATCAGACTCGGTTCGAAGGCGGAATAGGTGGTGATGCAGACGATCGACCCACCG
>JBNKHE010000126.1:0-534 GCA_050290185.1 Pontiella sp. | reverse complement strand
GCTTTTGTCCGTTTGGCGGCACAGGGCATCTCCCCTTAGATCCCTGTACCGCATTTTTTATCATGCAGTCGGCTCTTACAAGATAGTGTGCGGAATTCATGTTTGCCGTCGCCGCAATTCAGATGTAAAATCGCTCGCTCATCCTGTCTAACTTAATCGAGGAAATAATTATAGTCACGTGCTTCCTCGCTCTCGATAACCTCCATGGCATCTTCCGGGCTGATTGCAGCCATGAGGCGGGTTCGAATAGCATCATTGCGAACCATGGCAGAGAGACTGGAAAGGACCTTGAGATGCATATCCTTTTTATCGGAGGGCGTGGCAACCAACATGATCAGCTTGACCGGGACATTGTCCGGTGAGTCAAAATCGATTCCCTCGCGGCAGATACCCAGGACCCCCTGGATCGCCGGTCCTTTTTCGATATGGCCGTGCGGGATCGCAATGCCGCGACCCATTGCCGTCGACATCTCCTTTTCGCGGTTGATTACAGACTGATACAGCTCCTCCTGGGAAACATGCTCAACGCGATGG
>JBNKHE010000125.1:0-534 GCA_050290185.1 Pontiella sp. | reverse complement strand
AACAATCAGCCCCACGCGTTCTCCTACTCCGTCATCGGACTCGCGATATCCCAGCGCCAGGCATTCAAGCACGTAGGGACTGGTCATCACCTGCCGTTCCACCTCTTCCGGATAGATGTTTTTCCCCTCGCGGTTGACGATCAGGCTTTTCCTGCGGCCACTGATCACCAGATATCCCTTTTCATCAAAGCGACCCAGATCCCCGGTATGATACCACCCGTCAACCAGGACATGCGCTGTTTCTTCGGGATTGTTGTAGTATCCCTCCATCACGTTGCCGCCGCGCGCGTGAATCTCCCCGATCCCTTCCGGATTCGGATCATGAATACGGATTTCAACACCGTCGAGCGGTAGGCCCACCGTCCCGATGCGCGGGGCACCGGGCGGATTGACCGACAACACGGGACCGGTTTCCGTGATGCCGTATCCTTCAACCACCGGGATACCCAGGCGGTTCCAGGCTTCGAGCGTGGTCCTGCTGATGGGAGCTCCACCGGATACGATCAGGCGAAGTGCACCGCCCAGCCCCTGATG
>JBNKHE010000124.1:0-534 GCA_050290185.1 Pontiella sp. | reverse complement strand
AAAAATAGAAAAAAGAATTTTTAATTTTTAAACGGTTTCTGGGCCGAAATCGAGCTCAGCCCACACGCATAGTGCGTGCTCTGCCTGCTGCGGCCCGGCCACAGAGCCAAAACGCTTGGCCCGGCTCGCACGGCGTGCAGCCCATGAGCCAGTGAGGACAGCCCGGCGCAGCGCTCGCTCGGCGCTCTGGAGCGCACAGAGCGCGCGGTGACGGCGGAACACGCACGCAGAGCGGCCTCGGCGCCGCGGCCGGCGGCGAGCGGCTACAGAGCGAGCCATGGTAAGGTCTTCACCGTGAGCACCCAAGGCGCACGGCGAACCTGCCTGACATGGTCAGAGCTCCAGCTCGAAGCGAGGAAGGCGGGCGATGGAGGGGCGGAGCTCACCGATGCGTGGCGGTGGTGCCGAGCGGCTCCGGTGGTCGGGAAAGTTGGCCATGCCTCGGGAAGATTCTCCGAAGTGGGTGGGTGCTCCGGGACTTGTCGAGGAAGAAAGGGGGTGGCTAGTTAGGTCTGGCGACGGTGAGTCGGTCAC
>JBNKHE010000123.1:0-536 GCA_050290185.1 Pontiella sp. | reverse complement strand
CTTCTCGAAAGTGATGCCTCGCTCAGGCCCCTGCTACCGGAAGCTGATCCTGAACAAACGACGGATCAGCGGGGTCATGACCGTCGGCGCATGGGACAACCTGCCCTCGATCGAAAATGCGATGGAGACGGGACTGAAGTTGTCCTGGAAGCAGCTCAGTCGCTTCGAGGAAACCGGCGAACTCTTTACAGCAGGTCGGCATCCGGCGGTTCTGCACTGGTCGCCCGAGACCAAGGTCTGCAACTGCATGATGGTTAAAAAGTCGACCCTGCAGGAAGCCATGGAAGAGGGCTGCTCGACAGTCACGGAACTTCAGTCACGCACGCTTGCCGGCACGGTGTGCGGCAGCTGTATCCCGGTTCTCGGCGACCTGGTCGGTGCGCCGGCGCTTCCGGTGCGCGTACCGGCATCGGCCTGTGTGGTTCTATCCTGTTCCACCCTGACCCTCTTCGGTGTCATCGCCACGGTATTCGGCACTCCGATGGCGTATGCAGGATCGGTGGAAACCTATTGGTACAAGGTGGATCAACTGTGGC
>JBNKHE010000122.1:0-538 GCA_050290185.1 Pontiella sp. | reverse complement strand
CATGAAATGCTCGGCCATGGTCGTCGCCGCATAGGGCGCGATGAATTGGAGCGCCGGCGCATCCTCGCCGCCCGCCACGACGACGATGGTGCGGTCGAGCGCATCGTTCCTGCGGAGCGTGTCGATCACCCGGGCGACTGCAGAAGCGCGCTGCCCGATGGCGCAATAGATCGAGAGGACGCCGGTCCCCTTCTGGTTCAGGATCGCATCGACCGCGATGGCGGTCTTGCCGGACTGCCGGTCGCCGACGATGAGTTCGCGCTGGCCGCGGCCGATGGGTATCGCAGCGTCGATGGCCTTGATGCCGGTCTGAAGGGGCGCGCTGACGGGCGCGCGGTGCATGATCGGCGGGGCCGGGCGTTCCACGGGTTCGCGTTCCTGCGTGCGAAGCGGCCCCGCCCCGTCGAGCGGCCTGCCTAGCGCATCGACGACGCGGCCGAGAAGCGCAGTACCCACCGGCGTGTCGACGACGCGCCATGTGCGGCGAACCTTGTCGCCGGGCCGGATGCCCTCGGTATCGCCCAGAACGATGACGCCG
>JBNKHE010000121.1:0-539 GCA_050290185.1 Pontiella sp. | reverse complement strand
GCCTCCTTCACCCAGCGCCTCTTCCACCGGTGCCCCTGCCTTCTCTAGCACTGTGCCTCACAAAATGACCGTGGAAATCACAAAATGAGTGTGAAAATCATAAAATAACTGAGCACTATAGTAAAATATAAAGAATGACTGGGCAAAATTATAAGAATGACTGACGAAAGTCACAAAACAACTGAGGAAATCACAAAATGACTGAGCAAAATTATAAAATGGATGAGCAAAATTATAAAAGACTGAGCAAAATCATAAATAACTGACAAAATCATAAAAAATGACTGAGCACTATAGTAAGAATGGCTAAAGTCACTGTAGCAGAATGGCTGACAAAATCATAAAATGACTGAGCTCTATAGCTAAAATGAATGAGACGCATGGGTCGGGGCGCGCGGGGATGCTTCAGCTCGTGCGGGATCGATTGACTCCGGGCACGTAGAGGCAATCGGCTCACGTGGGCACGCGGGGTTCGATCGGTTGGGCGCGGGCGCGCGACCTTGACTCAGTCAGTTGACCAGTTGGTTGGTCTAGGTGAT
>JBNKHE010000120.1:0-540 GCA_050290185.1 Pontiella sp. | reverse complement strand
ATCGGCTATCCTGTCATCATAAAGGCGACCGCTGGCGGTGGCGGACGCGGCATGAAGGTGGCGAAGGACGAAGACGGGCTGGAGATCGCCTTCCGCACCGCCCGGTCCGAGGCCAAGGCTGCCTTCGGAAATGACGAAGTCTACATCGAGAAATACCTGCAAAAGCCGCGCCATATCGAGATTCAGGTTTTCGGCGACGGCAAGGGTCAGGCTGTGCATCTGGGCGAACGCGACTGCTCGCTCCAGCGCCGGCACCAGAAGGTCTTTGAAGAGGCCCCGGGTCCCGTCATCACCCCCGAGCAACGCGCCGAGATTGGCGCGATCTGCGCCAATGCCGTCGCCAAGATCAACTATATCGGCGCAGGCACGATCGAGTTCCTGTTCGAAGATGGCGAGTTCTATTTCATCGAAATGAACACCCGCCTTCAGGTCGAACATCCCGTCACCGAGGCGATTTTCGGTGTCGACCTCGTCCGTGAACAGATTCGCGTCGTCGAAGGCCTGCCGATGTCGGTCACGCAGAACGACCTGGTGGTGAAC
>JBNKHE010000119.1:0-541 GCA_050290185.1 Pontiella sp. | reverse complement strand
AGTGGCCACCAACAGAATTTCTTCGTGGCCTCTCTCGGCTGGCGCTTCCGCTTCGCTTCTCGTCGCATCCGTCTCCTGCTGCACGCGGGTCATCCTGCTGCCGTCTAGTTTCGGGTTCTGGCGTTGCGCGTGGCCGCAATCGTAAGGCGCGACTCTATCTAGCGACCATGTCCGAACCGAGCGAACCTCTTTCCTCGTCTCTCTCTCTCTCCCCTCGATCTCCACTCGCACACAAACAGAGACGGCATTGCGTCGTGCGTTGCACAGTGGGGAAAAAGGCTACCCGTCCGCCCAGTCTCTCCCAAGCTAGAGAGAGAGAGAGAGAGTAACGTACATGGTGACAGCAGTAGACTGCTGGTACGCTGTACACGTATGAGCTGTTTTTTGTTTTTCGCTTATTATCTTGAGCGGGATTTATTTGCTACTGCCAAAAAATTACAGTGCTGCTAATTAGCTGTGTGCTATAGAAAAACAAACAGGCAGCTCCGCAGCTAGGTAGTGAAAACTTTGCGGCCTGACGCTTCATGCTGTTCATGTGAAT
>JBNKHE010000118.1:270-541 GCA_050290185.1 Pontiella sp. | reverse complement strand
AGCCGCTTCCACAGTTAAGGTCGACACCGGCATTGATAACGTCGGCGGCATTCTCGGCTTCAGTTGCACGATAATGGTGAAACTCTGTCATGTCGTATACAGCACCACAATCGGAGACAACATAGCCCTCAAAGCCCCATTTATCCCGCAAGCGGCCATTGATAAGGTCTGCATCACCGCAGGCGGGGGTACCGTTGATGGCATTGTAGGCGCACATGACGGAACCTGATTTAGCTTCAACGATCGCTTGGCGAAATGCCGGAAAATAAGT
>JBNKHE010000118.1:0-260 GCA_050290185.1 Pontiella sp. | reverse complement strand
CCTCTGGGCCGGAATGAACGGCCAGGTGTTTAACACTGGCTATTGTCATAGGGTGTTTTGGATCCGGCCCCTGAAGTCCGCGGATAAAAGAAGTTGCCAGGTTTCCGGTCAGGTAGGGATCTTCCCCATAGGTCTCCTGCCCACGCCCCCAGCGAGGGTCACGAAAAATATTCACATTGGGCGACCAAATCGTGAGCCCAAAATAGCGTGAGTGATCGGCTTCAATGGGTAAACGATTAAATTTAGCCCTGGCTTCAACC
>JBNKHE010000117.1:0-542 GCA_050290185.1 Pontiella sp. | reverse complement strand
CCGTCCGGAACGCTTCGAGAAATTCGACCGTGCTCCGGCTCGCAAAGCGCAGTTGAACCCCCTTGGTCCACATAATCGTCCAGGCAAGGGCCGATCCGAGGAAGAGCAGAATTACGATCGCCTTGCCCGGTAGCGTACTGTCCCAGAACGCCCCGGCGAGATCCGCGATCGGCATGGAAACCAGCATAGAATCAAAAAAACCCATGGTTTATATCCAAATTAATCAGTTGCATCAAAATACTGCCACCGGGCCCCGGAAGCATCACCGGAACACAGGAAAAACCATTGCGTTCACCGATTGTTGAGCCCAGATGACGTCATAGAAGCAAAGCGTGTGCTTCGCGGCGACCTTCCAAACATATTTCCCGAGGTTGGAAAAGCAAATGAAAAAGGGTCCTGGGCTTGTTTTTTCGGCGAAACCCGGTCGGAAAACAAAAAAAGCCCTTCGGAATCCGAAGGGCCGAATGCAACAGATACACTGCAAAGGAGTAACAAGAAGAAAAAAGGTGGCGACCCCTACGGGACTCGAACCCGTGTTGCCA
>JBNKHE010000116.1:0-542 GCA_050290185.1 Pontiella sp. | reverse complement strand
CCTTTCCCAGCGCCTATTGCAAACCACGCCCTACCACGTTTATGGAATGGATGTGCAAACCAACCGCATTTCGGACTTTATCGACCACCCGCACTTTCACTTTTTCGAAGGCGATATCACTATTAACCGCGAATGGATCGAATACCATGTGAAAAAATGCGATCTGGTATTGCCGCTGATCGCCATTGCCACACCCGCCACCTATGTGCAAGACCCGCTGGCGGTTTTCGAACTGGATTTCGAGGCCAACCTGCCGATTATCCGCGCCTGTGTCAAATACCGTAAGCGCGTAATATTTCCTTCTACTTCCGAAGTTTACGGCATGTGCGCAGACCAGGCGTTTCACCCCTACGAGTCGAACCTGGTATTGGGCCCGCTCACCAAACCACGCTGGATCTATTCCTGCGCCAAGCAGTTGATGGACCGCGTAATCGCCGCCTACGGTCAGCAACAAGGGTTGGACTACACACTCTTCCGTCCCTTCAACTGGGTAGGCAGCGGCCTCGACAGTATGCATACCACCAAGGAAGGCAGCTCACGTG
>JBNKHE010000115.1:0-544 GCA_050290185.1 Pontiella sp. | reverse complement strand
ACAGATGGAAGGCCGGCTCAGCAGACAGTTCAACGGTATTTATGATGCGTTCCTGGAGGTGGCGGCCAACCTCGAGACCACTTTGGATTTTGTGGAAGATGAACTTCCGGACGATGTTTTTTTCGGTATTGCCCAGTTGCTGGATGATACCTTTCGTTCCCTGGACGAACTGCTGGATACCTGGGATGAAGGGCGGTTGCTTCGCGAGGGGGCGAGGGTGGTTATCCTGGGCCGTCCCAATGCCGGTAAGTCGACCCTTTTGAATGCCTTGCTGGGGTATGATCGCGCAATTGTCTCCAGTACGGCCGGCACTACACGGGATACCATTGAGGAAGGATATGTACTCGACGGCATTCCGCTTCGGATTATCGATACGGCCGGGCTTCGTGAAACCGACTGTGAAATTGAAGCTGAAGGGATTCGACGTGCCGAAGCCCATGGCCAGGAGGCGCATCTGGCTGTATACCTGCTCGATGCATCCGTTCCGCTCCACGAAGAGGACCGGGTTCGTCTGGCCCGGCTCGATCCATCACGCTGCGTGGTG
>JBNKHE010000114.1:0-544 GCA_050290185.1 Pontiella sp. | reverse complement strand
CGCGAGCTGGGTTCAGAACGTCGTGAGACAGTTCGGTCCTCTATCCGCTGTGGGCGCAGGAAAGTTGAGGGGTTCATTCTTTAGTACGAGAGGACCAGGAATGACGAACCGCTGGTGTTCCGGTTATTGTGTCAGCAGTAGCGCCGGGTAGCTAAGTTCGGACTAGATAAGCGCTGAAAGCATCTAAGCGCCAAGCTATTCCCAAGATAAACTTTCCCATAAACTTCGGTTTACAAAGGGTCCTGGTAGACCACCAGGTTGATAGGATGGATGTGTAAGTGCGGCAACGTATTGAGCTTACCATTACTAATTACCCGTGAGATTTAGTCGCACTTGTTCTATGCGCTTGTATTACCTTCTGAATTTATAAGATCAGGCTTAATTACTTTATATAAGGTCATGTCCCGTAATCTGGCGGATATGATATCAACTTATGACACTTTTGGTGACCATAGGCGAGGTGCCCCACCCGTTCCCATTCCGAACACGGCCGTGAAACCCTCAGCCGCCGATGGTAGTTGGACGCTATGTCCCGCGAGAGTAG
>JBNKHE010000113.1:0-547 GCA_050290185.1 Pontiella sp. | reverse complement strand
CAACAGTTTTTTAGCGGTGGCATTGCGGGTATCTTTGTCCGGGCATCCAAGCAGGATTGCCACCACCCGTTTACCGTTCCGCTCGGCTGTTGCAGCCAGCGACCAGCCCCCCATTCCATGATAACCGGTCTTCAGGCCGTCGCATCCCGGGTAGGGATCCTTGCCGACCAATGCATTCCGGTTGGCCAGCATGAACTGCTCGTCGCGCAGAGGTGACGGGGGCAGGTAATCCAGTTTGGTGCTGCTGTATCGCAAGGTATCTGGATGTTTCATGACAGCCAGACTCAGCAGGGCGATATCGTAGGGAGTGCTTATATCCGGCTGTGATCCATCGTTTGGCGGAAGCCCGTGCTCGGAATGATATACCGTTGCGTTCATGCCCAGTTCGCGGGCCTTCTGGTTCATCATGTCGACGAAAGCCTCTTTGCTTCCTGCGACATGAATGCCGAGAACGCGAGCGGCGTCATTGGCGGAATGAATCATCAGGGCCTTCAGCAGGTCGTCCACGGTGTAAAGACCTGATTCGCGAACATCCAGATAGGCCTGG
>JBNKHE010000112.1:0-551 GCA_050290185.1 Pontiella sp. | reverse complement strand
ATATGTAGATGAAGTATCATAGAACTAATAAATTTATTTTTTCATACTTATATGAAGATGGGGAACCGATCATGGATGTACCGGTCGAGTGATGTGCTTGCTCACTTCAAAGGAGTATGTGCATTTTTGAAAACAGCTGTACAACATGCTTCACATCAGAAAGAAGAGACAATATATTGCCCTTGTAAAGTATGCAAGAACGTTGTGATGTTTATGGATCGTGAGGTTATCCGTGAACACTTGGTTCAGAGTGGTTTCATGGATAATTACTTCATCTGGAGCAAGCACGATGAGACACAACCAAGGATAGAAAGCATCATAGATGAGAGGGAAGAAGAGAGCATAAATGTAGATCATGTGTACTCATCATGATGATGGAGGTGAGGATGATGTAGGTGAGAATGATGAAGGTATTGATGTGGAGGAGCTGATGTGGAATGTTACACCTGATGTGTTGCTACAATATAGAGACAAGGGTTTCGATAATTTTGAGACACTTGATAAAGCGTCGAGAGACCTTCTTTACGAGGAGTGTAAGGGGTGCCATAAGG
>JBNKHE010000111.1:0-554 GCA_050290185.1 Pontiella sp. | reverse complement strand
CAGGCCGTTGATGCAAAAGGCCCCGTCGTTGGGCTGGTCGCCAAAGTCGCCGCCATAGGCCCAGCATTCGCCGTCCTTGAGCGGCAACGCCTCGGGATGGTCATCGTATTTCAGCGGCGATCCATCGATCGGCTTGGCAATGCCCTGGTCGACCCAATCCCAGATCGCGGCGCCCACGATGCTTTCATCGGCATAAATGATATCCCAGTATTCCTGCAGGTTGCCCTCCGAATTGCCCATGGCGTGGGCATACTCGCGCATAAACACCGGTCGATCTTTTATCTCCTCACCCAGCTTCCTGAACTTCTCCGGCGGCAGATAGCCGTCGTCATAGATGGCCGAAACGCTCCGGTCGGAATCGCTGTACACCGGACGCGTGAGATCGATGTCTTTCACTGCTTCGGCCATGGCTTTGAAGTTGCTTCCTTTCCCGCCTTCGTTGCCCAGCGACCACAGGATCACGCAGACATGGTTCTTGTCCCGCTCGACCATGGATACGGCCCGGTCCACGTGGGCGGCCTCCCATTCGGGATTGTCCCCTAGAATTGTGTTGC
>JBNKHE010000110.1:0-556 GCA_050290185.1 Pontiella sp. | reverse complement strand
CGTATCCGAAGGGGCTGCGCGTCGCGCCGTCTTCCTTGGGTGCCGGTGTCATGCCTTCCGTCCGGTCCGCCGGAAATTCACAGCCGCGGTCGCTTCCGGGTGCAAGCGGGGCATATCATTAGCCCTTGCCGTCTTCATGATACTCTTGCTCTGTATTGATGCTCCACAAGGCCTCGCGCGTGTCCACCCCGTCGACGATACCATCGACGGCAACCATCGCGGTCAGCATGGAATGGTCCTGGTTGTTGTAGCGGTGCATGCCGTTGCGCCCGACACAATACAGGTTGGCGAAATTCAGCGTATAGTCGCGAATTTCGTCAAACCGGTCATAACTGCCGAAATAGGCCGGATAGGCCTTCTTGGTGCGCACCACGACCGAGTCCTTGACGTCGTCGGGATGGCTGAAGCCGAGTTTTTCCAGTTCTTCATGGGCAAAGCGAACCATGTCGCCGTCCGCCATGTTCCAGAACTCGTCGCCCTCGTTCACGAAATACTCGAGCCCGATCCAGATATCGCCGGGCTCCGCGACCAGATAGGGGCTCCAGTTGTTGAATAT
>JBNKHE010000109.1:0-556 GCA_050290185.1 Pontiella sp. | reverse complement strand
GAGCCTGTACTCAGACTGGTCGGATTACCAGGATCATTCTGGTACCGTTGAAATGTTTCTGTGACCCGGTCAAAGCGACTCAAGCCGTTATTCCATCCGCCCACCCATAAGACACCTTTGGAATCACGGCAGAGCGAACGAATTATGTCATCGCCCAAGCTATGGGGGTCTTTGGAGTTGAACCGGTAAGCTTTGAATCTACCGGACTTTGGATCAAACCGGTTCAAGCCTCCCAAAAAAGTGCCGAACCAAAGCGTACCGTCCGGGTCTTCCTGGGTGGCGGTCACCGAACCTGTGGAGATACTGCTCGGGTTGGTCGGGTCGTTACGAAAGACCCGCCAAGTGTTAGACCTACGATCCCAGCGGTTGAGGGTACGGTCATTGCCGATCCACACAATACCAGTATGGTCTTCAAAGATGGATAGTATAAAATTGTCTGCTAAGCTATTGGTGTTGTCGGCCTTGTGATAATGGGTAAACTTGGGAGGACGGGTGGAAAACACATTTGCCCCGCCGCCTAAGGTTCCCAACCACATTGTCCCCGAGGGGTCCTCCA
>JBNKHE010000108.1:0-557 GCA_050290185.1 Pontiella sp. | reverse complement strand
CCACTATGCAATTGAAGAGATAGCTCGTGTGCGACCTCGATGCTCTACGATCTCGAGGGCTGCACTGAGTTGGTCTTTCTGGCGCTCTGGCTTGAATTTGCCGATCTTCCCTTTAGTGATGAGATATTTGGCATTTTCAATCACTCTAGTAATATCAGAGTTTGAAGTGACCAACTATCCATTATCATCTATATGACACTGACCCCGGATCCAGTTTCTCTTGCGCAACATGCAACCTTCAGGGGGATCCGGAATCCCAGCCTCATGAAGCTCATGTCCCTTCTTTGTCCAGAGTGGGATTGCAGCCTTGTACCCACCAGGTCCTAGTCTATGCTTGAACTTATTCTTCTGAATTAGCTCTTTCATTCTATTGCTGCACGCCATGGCTTCTGGAGTGGTATGTAGTTGTTGGAAGGTGTTCCTTTCGTTTGGTTTGATGAACCCAAACTGATTCAACGATGAAACACCAGGTTGAACATAGAACTTATTGAGTGCATGTCTGAACCTTCAAAGGGCCCTCCCTATGGTAAGAATGGTAGCCCTTTTGCCATGTTCTT
>JBNKHE010000107.1:0-557 GCA_050290185.1 Pontiella sp. | reverse complement strand
GGACAACTGGAGTTCAGAGATCGCCTGCATGTGGCGCTTTACGAAGAACAATGGGATCACGGAAGGGTTCCATACGAAGATGGAAGTGATCCAGCGCCGAGCGTATGGGTTCAGGAATTTTACGAATTATCGGTTGAGGGTAATCGTAATGTGTGGTTAATGAAAATCCGCCCTCGCCCCCTTCTTTGGTGGAGAGCCTGAAAATCCGCCCTCGCCCCCTTCTTTGGTGGAGAGCCATAAAAAAGGGTCTATCCGTTAAGATAGACCCTATTAAAATTGGTGGGCCTGGAGGGACTTGAACCCCCGACCAAGAGATTATGAGTCTCCTGCTCTGACCGACTGAGCTACAGGCCCGCTGTTCAAAAAGAGGTCGAATGAATACAGGAAGCCCCTGTTACAGGCAAGGGCATTTGTCCCTTTTGATGCAAACCGGAATGATTGTTAACGTAAGGTACTTCGCTGCGGGGAGATTACCGGCCCACTGTATATCCGGTACCGCGAGCCGGATCCATTGACTCAGCAGATACCGGCATGCTCTGGAACGGTACCGGTGATGC
>JBNKHE010000106.1:0-561 GCA_050290185.1 Pontiella sp. | reverse complement strand
ACATCAAAAAATCATTAAGTACACATTCGGTGGCAACAAAGAGCTGAAAGATGTGTTTTTTGAATGTGATTGGTTTGATCCAGTCAACGGCACCAGAGTGGATGATTTTGGTATGGCGGAGGTGAAGCATGAATCACGCTATTTAGGCAACAACCTTTTGTTTGCAGATCAAGCGCAACAGGTGTACTACCTAAGTTATCCTCACGAAAGCATGAAACATTGGTAGGTGGTGTATAAAGTTAATCCTGAAATGGACACTCATCGATATGATGCATACGTGGAAAGACATGACAATGATGATGTTGTTCATGCTTATCATGAAGAAAATGAAGGACACCAAAGTGTAAGTTTCATTGTATCTGGCGGGGTGGGACTCACAGAATTAGCCACACGTGATGTAGAGTTAATGGAAAAAGAACCAGGTCCTCCAAAGAAACGCCTTCGGAAATCAAAATGACTCGCTGAAAAAGAAAGAAAGGCGTGAACTACATAATGCACGTGTCGCTGAAGCAGATTTAGATGCTGACAACTTTTGATATGTACAATTTACTGCTATCACTA
>JBNKHE010000105.1:0-564 GCA_050290185.1 Pontiella sp. | reverse complement strand
CCACAACACCTTCAGATCTTCAACCAAAGGCCTGAAATAAGAGTTGATGTCATTGCCTGGTTGTTGTGGCCACGGTATCAATCCTGACATCAAAATAATTTTTTGTTTGCTGCAAAACCAAGGTGGAAGAAAATCGTCAGCACAATTGGCCATATGTTATGTGTACAGTTGTTCAGGAATGGGTTCATGCCATCTGTGCTCATTGCAATCCTAATATTTCTCGGATCAATGGCAAATTTAGGATTTCACGAATCAATGTTTCGCCACTATGTGACATCAACAGGATGTCTTATCATTCTGGCCTCCTGCTGATGCTTCTCTTTGTGCCATCGCAACAATTTTGACTGCTCTTTGTTTGCATACCAACGTTTCAAACAAGGAATGATAGGAAAGTAACAAAAACACCTTTTAGGTCTGCCTTTTTTCTGTTGCGGTTTTCGCCATCACCGCCATCTTTTCTATGACTGAATGGGTCGAGTCTACAAATAGGGCATTTCTCAAGGGCTTCGTACTCAGCCCCACGATATAGAATGCAATCATTCTTACATGCTTAGATTTTTCCAC
>JBNKHE010000104.1:0-564 GCA_050290185.1 Pontiella sp. | reverse complement strand
GGCTTTAAAGCCTTCGGATAACTTCTGGAACATACTGTTCCAATCCCCTCCTGTGACTTCCCCGAAATCATTGCGATTGATCTGGAATTTGCGGCTGTTCTCGTCGCTGCTATGCCAATCGGTTATCTTTCCAATGTGTGCTGGCCAGCTGGCATCAAGCACCACGTGCCGCTTCACCCGAACGACCAGAACATCGTCCGCAAAACCCACGAAGCGATACTTTCCATCTGCAGGTGCGGCAATCTGCCCCCGGTAGACGCAGATCCAGTAGCTCGGCTTCACCTGGTCCTCCACTCCAAAGGCCTTCGGGGCTTCGGCGGCATCCATCGGCGGAAGATTGAACGACGTGGCGTATTTTTGCTTGGGAGCAACATAGAAAGATTTAAGAGCTGACGCCTTCATGCCGGACCGGATGAACTTGTTTATCACCTGCACGCATAAGTCCTGCACCTCGCCACTGTAGGTATTCTCTTCGGCCAGTTTACCGATGGGGGTAAGTTCATGCTGCGGTGTTTGCTTCAAGTCATAGAAGTTTCCGATAAATTCGTTGCCGGTCCCCCGGCT
>JBNKHE010000103.1:0-568 GCA_050290185.1 Pontiella sp. | reverse complement strand
ACTACGAATCGACTTTGCGGTCCCGAAACCCGGATAACTGCCACTCCGCTCGGTAACGCACCGCTGGACAAGGCGAAGATTGTATCCACTTATTGGCCAATCCAAAAAAGTTCCGGTTCAATCGCTTCCATGACTCAACAAAGAACATCAGGCAACCGCCTGGCAGGCGAATCGAGCCCGTATTTGATTCAGCACGCCGGCAATCCGGTCCACTGGCAACCATGGTCCGCCCTGGCACTTGAGGAAGCCGCGAACCAGGACAAGCCGATCCTGCTTTCCGTCGGTTATGCCGCATGCCATTGGTGCCATGTCATGGCGCATGAAAGTTTCGAAAACCCGCAGATCGCCGAGCTGATGAACCGCCATTTCATCAACATCAAGGTCGATCGCGAGGAGCGCCCGGATATCGACCAGATCTACATGCAGGCGCTGCACGCCATGGGTGAACAGGGCGGTTGGCCGCTGACCATGTTCCTTGACCCCGAGGGCAAGCCGTTCTGGGGCGGAACCTATTTCCCGCCCCAGCCCAGATATGGAAGACCCGGCTTTCCGCAGGTGCTGGAAGCTA
>JBNKHE010000102.1:0-571 GCA_050290185.1 Pontiella sp. | reverse complement strand
CATCATTTTCTTGGACTGATACATGTCCTTAGGCACTTTGTGAGGCTTCGAAAGGATATCGCAGATTAGTTTCACGAGATCGTTGTAGCAATTATTGGAGAAGAAATACTTTGACTTAATGACCATCATCCAGGTGATGAAGGCATGGAGGGTCACTTCTGTGTGTTCATGAAGTGGATCTTTTGAAGCTTTGAGAAGCTTAAAGAACACCTCAACCTCCGCTGTAGGAGGATCATCAGTAACATTTGCTTGTATAGCTTTAAGCATCTCATCCATCATATCGGCACCTGCCCGGTCAATCATAGACTCTTCTACAGCAACTGCAGTGTATTTCTCACCATGGAATACCCACATTTCATAATATGACCTTGTCAAAACACCTCACGTTTTGACATTTCACGCATGGGCACCTGATCTTTGGAGTAGTCGCCAAGGAGAATGCACGCTCAATGAAATCATCAGTCTTTTCCCACCACTCTTCTGTGTGTGCCATATTTTTCTTTCAACCATCATACATCCAACGATGATCCTCACCCATACTTGCCACTGTAGTAAGGTAAGGAATCAAAAT
>JBNKHE010000101.1:0-572 GCA_050290185.1 Pontiella sp. | reverse complement strand
CTGGCACCCTTATTTTGCCTGGTTTCCTTGCACAAACCTAAACCAAAGCGAGTATATCCCAACATCTATACAACTTAAAAACTTTTCCTTACAAGCCCCCACTTCTCCGGTATAGGGAGCTTATTTTTTCGGCGATATACAGCACGCCCTGAACCACAGAACAGAAAATCGTCACCCCCGTCAAAGACACAACAATCGCGTCTTCTTCGGAAACATCTAACAATTTCTTAGGAAGAAATGGTGGGTGAGTGGGGGCTCGAACCCCAGACCCGCTGATTAAGAGTCAGCTGCTCTACCAACTGAGCTACACACCCATCCGCGACGGCGCTGCGTGTTGCGCGGCGCGTCGAATGGCGGGTGTATATAATGCAGTTCACGACAACGCAATGGGGGGCGTGACACTTTTTTGTCAATGCGGCCATGCAAACACCGCGGAGAAGGAAGATAAGGCCCCTCCACGAAAGATCTTCTATTTCAGAACGTAAGATTTGGAAATTTTCAGAAACAATCGACATCTTTTGCGCAATTTTCGAATTTTAGGCTTGACCGGTCAGAACGGCCTCACTAGTGTG
>JBNKHE010000100.1:0-572 GCA_050290185.1 Pontiella sp. | reverse complement strand
GGCCATGTCAACAAGCCCGGGACCTACAAAACCAGCAAGCCCATGACTGTACTTGAAGCTTTTGGTTATGCTGGTGGGTTACGTGATCATGCAGATCCTCAACATGTGGTTGTCAGACAAAACCAAAAGGACTCCAGCGAAATAAATTTGGAGCAAATACTGATCTATGGAGAAGGTCAAAACCATAAGCTTAAAGATGGAACGGTATTCATTGTTCCAGAAATTCAAACCACAGACTAAACATGTCCAACCAGCGCATGGAGCCTACGCTGGCCAACGCACAATTTTCATGCCTAACGCATAAGTCCCGCGCAGGTCACACGTAACATTCGCCCAATGAAAACTATCAAGGAGATTAGACTATGTCGGAAGTAGAAAAACTCCGAGACGAAATATTGAACTATCAGAGCCGTAAGCATGATCTCTTTAAGTGGAAACTTATACTTATGGGAACAGTTAGCGCAATAGGCCTTGGATTGACTGATAGCCCAAACGCAAATGGCTCTGCTGCCCTGTGTGCGGTGCCGTTTATTGCCGCTTATTGCGATCTTTTGATACGAAATTATGACCTA
>JBNKHE010000099.1:0-573 GCA_050290185.1 Pontiella sp. | reverse complement strand
CTCATTTCATATGATGTTGGATCCAAATGACCATCCCTCGACGCTGTATCAGCAACTTGCTTCTCCCATCTCTAAAGTTCTTCTTTACCCTCTATTTATTCCCTTGTCAGAATTTACACCACAATCATTCCCGGGATTGCTTGGTTATATCCCGATGTATTTGAATAGTGTTATTTGGGCGATTGGAATCGTTTTTATCCGAGATAAACTCAGATCAAAAAATATGATCGATAAATAATCGGAAGCGTAAAAATTCTATGCGGATGAAAACAAAGTGGTCGAACCAGCGCGTGGACCTTACGCGGTAAAACGCACAATCTATCGTGCCTGATGTTGGTAGTCCCGCGCAGGTCACACGTAACGTTCGGTATAGGAAAATGAAAATTAAGCAGTTCATTCTAGCATGCGTGTCATTGGTATTTCTTGGGTGTTCAGACTCCCGGTGGTATCACGAGTTTGACTTGAATGAAGCAACATTTGATTCAGAAGCGATGCAAATGGTGATAGACGATAGTGGATTGAATCTTCCAGATGGTTCAATCGGACTTAATTTCCGATACAAACCTCCTATCG
>JBNKHE010000098.1:0-573 GCA_050290185.1 Pontiella sp. | reverse complement strand
AACCGCGATGATCGAACTCGCCCAGCCGGAGGCTGAGTGGGCTCTCGATCATTGTTCGGTGAAAGTGGTTGCGGGGGTAGGATTTGAACCTACGACCTTCAGGTTATGAGCCTGACGAGCTACCGGGCTGCTCCACCCCGCGCCAACAGGCCCTTCATCTAACTGTCAATGAGGGGCACCGCAAGGGTGCGCCGTAACTTTTTCTGATAAAATCGGCTCCGATCACGAAACACCTGCCAAGGCCAGAAACCGGTGCTCAACGTTCAGAGAGACGTTGACCCACATCAGATCAAACCCATGAAATCGCGACGTTTTCCAAATCGGCTTTGTGCCGGCAACACGTCAGTGCCCAAAAAACTAACAGTGCACGCTTGTTCGACACACCCGCGGCGCCTATCGAAGGAGACATGCTGGTCCGCGCTCTAAGCTTCTTGCTGGTTGCCATCGCTCTTTCCTGGGCTGCGACAGTGTATTTCGGCGCAGACGTCCTGATTGCCCTGGGCTTGATTCTGACCCAGTCAAAAATCATTGCCAAGAAACTGATGCAGATCGAACTTGCAGCCGTCTTGGCAT
>JBNKHE010000097.1:0-579 GCA_050290185.1 Pontiella sp. | reverse complement strand
AATCAAGGTGTTGAAGCGTACATGGTAGACAATGCAAGCTATTTAAAGCAATCATGGCTGACTGGGAAAAAGAAAATTGGTGTATCTGCAGGTGCATCCGCACCAGAGGTATTGGTTAAGGAAGTCATTCAGACATTGCAAAAGCTTGGTGCGAATGAAGTAACCGAACTTAAAGGTGTGGTCGAAAATGTAGTGTTCAAACTACCTAAGAACTTAATGACAGCGATGAAAGAAGCATCATCATGAATTTTCATGCGTGCCGATGTAGCTCAGTTGGTAGAGCAGTTCATTCGTAATGAAAAGGTCGGGGGTTCAATTCCCTTCATCGGCACCACTTAATCAATTATGACTATACCTAAAATACCTGTTTCATCCCTAGTACTCATTCATACTGTTGATTTGCTTGTGCTTATTATGGAACGTGCAGATAAAATAGGTTTCTGGCAGTCGGTGACGGGCAGTATTGAAGGAAATGAGACACCTTATGAAGCAGCCATTCGCGAGGTACGTGAAGAAACTGGTATTGACGCTTTAGCCTATCGCTTTGAAGATTGGCAGGCCACCAACACCTACGAAATA
>JBNKHE010000096.1:0-581 GCA_050290185.1 Pontiella sp. | reverse complement strand
AGAGCTCATCGGAAAGGAAGCAGGCCCGGTCCATGGACCATTCGCGGACATACGCCTGATCCTCGGGGGAAAGCGATGAAAGCGGAATCCTGCCTTGTTTTCCTCCCTTGACCTCGAGCTCCACGCTGCGCGTTTCGGTATCGTATCCGGTAATGCTGGCCAGGATCTCCCGTCCATCGACACTCCTGAATGTCCGGTACTCGTCATCGGCCCATGCAAGAGAAGTGGCAATAAGCAATAATCCAATCAGTGATCTTTTCAGTCTATAGTTCTTCATTTGATATCCCCCTTCGATGCGAACGTTACGTGTGACCCGCGCGGGGCTTATGCGTTAGGCATGAAAATTGTGCGATTTACCGCATAAGGTCCACGCGCTGGTTCGGAATTTATGCTCTTCGGTAAATTCGTCGATTTGTAACGATCCATATCCCGTCTTTAATTTCCAGTGTATATATTGCCCAATATGCGCTTAGTCCTGCTCGATAAACTTTCCCAGAGACTTCAACTTCGCTGGGTGCTATACGGTGAATTTTGGAAATAGAGAGGTTTATTCCTTGTCCTATTTCAAATTCGGAGCCTCT
>JBNKHE010000095.1:0-583 GCA_050290185.1 Pontiella sp. | reverse complement strand
TCATGGCTCATATTCGCCAGAAAGGTGCTTTTGGCCTGATTGGCAACCTCGGCTTTTTCCTTGGCTTCCAGCAACTCTCGAGTGCGTTGGTCAACTTGTAGTTCAAGATCTGCGGTTCGTTGGTGCAGGCTACTCACGCGGTAGCTGTACCCGGCGACGAACAAGCCCATAACGGCCAGCCCAGCCAGGCTTCTAAACCACCACGTTTGCCACCAGGGTGGGGTGATGGTAATTTTGAGCGCTGTTCCTTCCCTGTTCCACACCCCGTCTTCGTTCGTACCCTGCACCCAGAACACATAATTTCCCGCATCCAGGTTGGTGTAGACTGCTAACCGCTCTTTACTATCCACTTCGCGCCAGTCGGCGTCAAAGCCCTCAAGCTTGTACCGATACCGGTTTTTGGCCGGGGCAACATAACTCAGGGCCGCAAACTCAAAGGAGATGTCATTCTGGTTGTAAGCTAAGGTCAGCGCATTGATCTCGTTGATGGTCTTTTGCAGCACAGAATCACCGCCCACCGGCACCGGCTTGCCCATCAGCCGGAAATCGGTGAGCACGACCGGCGGCACAAAGGGGTTATCCG
>JBNKHE010000094.1:0-589 GCA_050290185.1 Pontiella sp. | reverse complement strand
GCAGGTCACACGTAACGTTCGATTTTCAGAAAAATCAACTACATGCGGGAACTGAACAACCGGCTTGATCACGTAGAATACCGAAACAACAGTCCCCTTCCCCAACCCGCTCACACCTAGCAAAATTTGCTAAACATCAATCCACTGCTCATTTGAAAACACTCGGGGGAAAATATTACATTATCAGGTGTTTTGCTGGAATGGATTATCGAGACCTCAAAGACATTTGATCGACCAAGGACGGTAGTCTGTAAAAAACAAATGAATCGAACCAGCGCGTGGAGCTTACGCGGTAAATCGCACAATTTTCATGCCCAACGCATATGTCCCGCGCAGCTCACACGTAACGTTCTGCTAGGAAAAAATATGCTGAAAAAATTCTTCACCAAACAAAAGCCGATCGAATCACAAAAGCGAGATCTGATGACAGACTCAGGAATGTTCGCCGTTTGGGATTATCAAAGTTTTGAACATATTGTGGACTACCCATCTTGGGAACCTGAATTGTGTGAAGATGAAGATATCATCAAACATATCTCAGCAGGGAGATTTGTACCGATTGATTTGGGTGATGGGGTCGCAACCCTCG
>JBNKHE010000093.1:0-591 GCA_050290185.1 Pontiella sp. | reverse complement strand
GGGCATGGACCCTACCCGGTAAAACGCACAATTTTCATGCCCGACGATTTATTCCCGGGCGGGTCACACCAAACGTTAGGCAGGATAAAAAAGGACAATCAATGATAAAGAATACACTTATGATCATGGCGATATGCGCAGTAGCAACTTCCTGCACATCCACGAAAGACATGAGACAGAAAAAAGAGGAAAACACTCCCCTACCTCTCAATACAGAGCCATCAAAATCAATAATTGAACAATTCAAACAGCATGACATTGATATCGTCGTGTCTGAAATGAAAGTGGAAGGCAATAAGCTTATCCTGATATTAGAGGGAAATGAATGCTTTGCAGACAAAGCAACTATTCTAATCCCCGATGCTAGCGACATAAATATGATCTCGAATCGACTCAAATCAATTATTCAAATACACGCAGAAAGAGAGTCAAAGCCGATAGTTGCAATAAGTTTTCTGGATGGAGACAAAGTTCCCGTACAATACGAATAAAACAGACGGAAACAAAAAAGCCTAACCAGCGCGTGGAGCTTACGCGGTAAATCGCACAATTTTCATGCCTATCGCATATATCCCGCGCAGCTCACACGTA
>JBNKHE010000092.1:0-593 GCA_050290185.1 Pontiella sp. | reverse complement strand
AAAAGAACGATAGAATGTATTTCACCTTTGATGATGATTTCATCGGAGATATTGCGTTAGCCCGAGATAGCAGAGGGATCACATATTTTTCGAGAGATCATATTTGCGGAGCAATTCATCTAAACATTCGAGAAGAAGAGAAAATCGAAAGTTTGAAGCATTTTTTTGAAAGCAGTAATGACATCAGATGGAAAGAGATGAAAATCCCCTAACCAGATCCTAGACCCTACTTGGACAACGCCCGTTTTGAAGGCAAAGTTTATTTCCCAAGCGGGTCAGGATTAACGTTGGGAGAAGGAGAAATATGAAGACAAAATACATACTAAGTTTGTTTTTGATGTCTGCATTCATGTTCGGATGCCAAACGATTGAACCGATACAAAAAGAAGCAAATGGAGAATATATCCACTCGTATTCACAGGTTGTTTATCCGCCAAATTTAGGTGCGTTCCAGCGGGGAGAATACAACAAATATGATTCCAAGGGAAAAGATGTCAGCTTTGCCTACAATCTCATTTCTCCCAAAGATCAAATTGCTGTAACTATCTACTCATTCCCAGCACCATCTGTTGTTTCCATAGGTTCTCCCAAGG
>JBNKHE010000091.1:0-596 GCA_050290185.1 Pontiella sp. | reverse complement strand
CCGCAGCCGCAAGGTGAAGATCCCTTCGCCGTGACCATGGAGGTATCCGAATGCCCCTGGAACCCGGATCATCGACTGGCCATGGTCGGCCTGCAGGGACTGGATATGGACCGGCATGACCTGCCGCCGAACAATCTGGTATTTCTGCTGGATGTCTCCGGCTCCATGGATGAACCGAAAAAGCTGCCGTTACTGCAGTCGGCCATGCGTATGCTGGTTAACCAGTTGCGCCCGCAGGACCGCGTATCTATCGTGGTTTATGCCGGAGCCGCAGGCCTCGTGCTTGAGCCGACTTCCGACAAGGCGCTGGTGTCGCAGGCCATTGACCAGTTGCGGGCCGGTGGATCAACGGCCGGTGGTGCAGGAATCGAGCTCGCCTACAAGCTGGCTGGTCAGAGTTTCATCGAAGGCGGCAACAACCGGGTGATTCTCGCAACGGACGGCGATTTCAACGTCGGGACCAGTTCCGACGGGGAGTTGGTGCGGCTGATCGAAGAAAAGCGCCGGTCGGGAGTCTATCTGACCGTGCTGGGTTTCGGGAGCGGCAACCTCAAGGATTCCAGGATGGAAAAGCTGGCCGACAAGGGGAATGGAAA
>JBNKHE010000090.1:0-598 GCA_050290185.1 Pontiella sp. | reverse complement strand
CATGAAGAACCCAACAACATCAACTGGAATGAGTTCCAGATGGCTTTTAGATCTAATCATGTATCTCAAGGTGTTATCAAGCTCAATAAGAAGGAGTTCCAGGATTTGAAGCAAGGATCCATGACGGTGAGCGAGTATGTCACTCATTTCACATAGCTTTTCCACTATGCTCCCAATGACGTGGATACCAATGAGAAAAAGCAAGAGTGTTTCCTCAATGGATCGAATGATGGACTTGCCTATGCTTTGGAAGCCCAAGACTTTGAGAATTTTTAGATCATGATAGACAAGGCTCTTGTGCTCGAGAACAGGAGAGGAATACTGTCAAGCAAGCGCAAGCAGGAGTGTCAAACCCAACAGATCACCAACTCCAGGCCCCGCATCAATGTCAATTCTTCGCCTGCTAGACCTATCTTCCGCCCCGTCGCTCAGAGTTTTCAACTGATGCCTCAACCTGCTGGACAAGGATTTGTTACCCCACAGCGGCAGATGATTCTGTGCCCCAACCTCATTTAGACTCCAAACATTGGGAATCATAGTGTTCAAAGGACCCTGACTGACCATACTTCAACCCAGGACCCATCGCGCAAGAAATGAT
>JBNKHE010000089.1:0-599 GCA_050290185.1 Pontiella sp. | reverse complement strand
CAGAGCGTCGGCTAAGGTCCCTAAACCAAGCTAAGTGCTAAAGGAAGTGACCTTGCTGAGACAGCCAGGATGTTGGCTTAGAAGCAGCCACCATTTAAAAAGTGCGTAACAGCTTACTGGTCGAGCAAGGTCGCGCCGAAAATGAACGGGACTCAAGCTTGGTACCGAAGCCGCGCATTCGCAGGCCATGGGTGCCTTGCGAGTGGTAGGGGAGCGTTGCACGCGGGAGGAAGCCTGACCGAAAGGACGGGTGGACTGTATACAAGTGATTATGCCGGTACGAGTAGCGAGAAACAGAGTGAGAAGCTCTGTCGCCGTAAGTCTAAGGTTTCCTGGGGCAGGTAATTCCGCCCAGGGTTAGTCGGACCCTAAGGCGAGGCTGAAAGGCGTAGCCGATGGAGGACAGGTTAATATTCCTGTACCACTAACGCGCGTTTGACCGATGGGGTGACGCGGAAGGAAAGGTGATCACACGGACAGAAGTGTGTGTGCAAGCCTGAGGGAGGTGCGTAGGTAAATCCGCGCACGGAATCCCAGGGGTGATGCCGAGCCCGCATGGGCGAAGTCACTGGCCTGACCGCCGAGAAAACCCTCTAGGG
>JBNKHE010000088.1:0-602 GCA_050290185.1 Pontiella sp. | reverse complement strand
GGTAATATAAATCCCAAGGACAGGCATAAGACTATTGCGTACACTGCTATGTTTCTACTTATCCACCGTTCCTCAGCAATGGAATATGATATCGCACCAGAGATAATTGAAGAGGGTAATAGACCCATTGGCAAAATCCATTTTCCTGCAAGGGTTGTGAAAACGAACTTGGTTAGTGGCATGCAGATCATGGAGGTAGCAATCAGCAATACAAAAATTTGGAGTATAACGATAGCTACATCTCCGACATCCCATCTGTGTTTTGATTGTTTCATGGTATAATTTTTTCAGCCTAACGTTTGGTGTGACCTGCGCGGGACATAACTCTCGGCACGAAGAAAGTGCGTTTTACCGCGTAAGGTCCATGCCCTGGTTGGGCCGGATCCATTCTTTTCTGAGTATTGCCATGATTAGATCGTCAACCCATTCATTCTTAAACCATAAACTCTCGATTAGATGTGCTTCTTTCCTGAATCCTAATCTTTCGAACAGTCGAATGCTTCCTTCGTTCCTCGGATCTATAGATGCACTTGCTCTATGGATTTTAGTTTTTTCGAATAAGAAGTCTAGTAGTGAGCGAATTGCTTCTTGTGCTAATCCCA
>JBNKHE010000087.1:0-602 GCA_050290185.1 Pontiella sp. | reverse complement strand
TATCCCCTGAACGAATCGGTCGCCATCAGCCGTTCGCGCGACAAGCTGCGCAGCCACCAGCTGCTGGCGCGCCGCGGCATCGGCCTGCCGGTCACCGTCTTCGCCCATTCGACCAGCCGCGCCGACGACATCGTCGAGATGCTGGGGGGTGCCCCGGTGGTCATCAAGCTGCTGGAGGGCACCCAGGGCATCGGCGTGGTGCTGGGCGAGACGCCGGGCGCGGCCAAGAGCATGATCCAGGCTTTCGGTGGTTTGAAGGCCAACATCCTGGTGCAGGAGTTCATCAAGGAATCCGGCGGCTCGGACATCCGCTGCCTGGTGGTCGGCGAAAAGGTCGTCGCCTCGATGATGCGCAAGGGGGCGGAGGGGGACTTCCGCTCCAACCTGCACCGCGGCGGTTCGGCGGCCGCGGTGAAGATCACCCCGGAAGAACGCTCCACCGCCGTGCGCGCGGCCAAGATCATGGGCCTCAATGTCTGCGGCGTGGACATGCTGCGCTCCAACCACGGTCCGGTGGTGATGGAGGTGAACTCCTCGCCGGGGCTGGAAGGCGTCGAAAAGGCGACCGGCAAGGACGTGGCCGGGGCGATCATCGCCTTCCT
>JBNKHE010000086.1:0-602 GCA_050290185.1 Pontiella sp. | reverse complement strand
TGTTCGAGAATCGTGACAGGGGAAATTTTGTCTTGGGCAGCGACGAGGCCCGTATCATTCAAGGATCCGGTGGCCGTCAGGTGGAAAACGCGCTGTTCGATGCTTCAGGAACCAGCGTTGATGCCGATTTTGAGTCGGTGTTGGATGGTTCCGTGTGGGAAGACGGAGATCCGGGTCCGGCACCGGGTACAACGGATATGCTCCTTCGTCTGGCAGGGGCCGATGGCTCGCCGCTGGAGCCTGGCCAGTGCTACCAGATCCAGCTCTTCTACTCCGATGATCGCGGATGCTGCAGTGCCCGAAGCCAGGTCTACCACGACAATACCTTGAGCTACATCCCCAGCAATCTGGCTGTAGGAGGAGAAAGTAACGCGGTTATTGGAACGTTCACGGCTGGGCACAACGGATATCAGGACATCTATGTTCAGAACAGGTCCGGTGAAGTCAACTTTCCGGTTGCGATCAACGCCTATGTGCTACAAGAATGTCCTGTGATGATGAACGCAATGTCGTCCGGGATGATCCGGTAACTGTTACAACTTCATCCTGATTACCGGCACACTAGTGTGTGCCGGTAATTTTCTTTCCAATATACCCAAAGC
>JBNKHE010000085.1:0-606 GCA_050290185.1 Pontiella sp. | reverse complement strand
AGGTAGTAATCCCCACCTTGCTAAGGTTTACCCACAGAGGTCCCTCTTTCACCATGCAAGTTTCGAGTACCCCATGTACCCTTCTTCGCACCACTGAGCAATGCACAATCCCTGAAGCAATCCAAATTAGTGAGCAGGTTGTTCCATACCAGACACGTGGCAGCATGTGTTGTCCTAGGGGGATCTACTCCTAAGAAGTGATCCTTAGTTGATTCGAGCAAGTCTAACCACAAACCATGAAGATTGCTACCTTCCCCACTATATCATGACCTTGCTCATACCTCGGCATCTATCTATGACCGAAACACCACCATCATCCCGCAGGATGAAAGACTATGGGTCAATTCAAATTTCACAGGATTGAAGACTAGAGCTATGCATAGCTCATTATCTCGCAAGATAACAGGACACAAGACAGCTCAACATCTCACAAGATGGAAGACTACAATAACTTGCTATCTCACAATATGGAAGACTTGAACAAGGACTCAACAAAACTTGTTATCTTGCAAGATAACAAACTACAAGTCAGCTCAACATCTTGTAAGATGGATGACTTGAACAATGATTCATCATGAATCAAGATTATGACTCAACAGCAAAACT
>JBNKHE010000084.1:0-606 GCA_050290185.1 Pontiella sp. | reverse complement strand
ATTTTATGAAGATGATGTCGCGTTCTAGAATTAATAACCAATTTGAGGAATCTAATGTCTTCTTGATTACAGAGCAGGCATGAAGTCCAAATACAACCGCGAAACCGCAACAGACCATGGCAACTCCCAAAGGAAAGTTGCCGAAATAATGCAAACCAATTGAGCCAGCAGCTAGGCCGCTGAATGACAGCAGGACAATCCAATGCGGCAACGCTGATTGCTTGAATTGAATATTCGGCTCAATTGCTTCGATATTTTGTACTATATCCATATTCCTTTTTTAAAAACACAACGTCACACATGACCCGCTTGGGAAATAAACGTTACCGTTTAAAAAGGGCGTTGTCCAAGTAGGGTCCATGAGCTGGTTAAGTGATCTGTTTAATTGTGTCTTCAAATGTTTGTACTCGTATTTCTGAATCAGGACAGATCAAATCTTTCCAGACCCACTCATGATGTTTAATGACCTCAGTAGCTTTAAGATATGGACGATCAGCTGTTGTATGACATCCTTGAGGAATCGTAACCGATAGGCCTTTACTCAAGGATGAGCGGATTGTCGTATCTATGCAAAAGTCAGTTGCACAACCAGTAATAATGAGTTCA
>JBNKHE010000083.1:357-607 GCA_050290185.1 Pontiella sp. | reverse complement strand
AGGTGAAAGTGTCCACCGCCTACACGTCCTCCTTTAAGGCATACAACTATCCCGTCAGTGATACGAACAGCGTGCATTCTATTTGCAACTTCCCAATTGAAACCAGTGTTCCAAGATTAGACGGAGATAATGGCTCGCTTGCAACGCCTCATTCATCTTATGGCGTTACCAGCATAACTAAGACTGGTGTCGTTGTTAGAGTGGAGTTTGAATGCAGTTATTTACCGCAAGATGAGTACAACTGCGATGT
>JBNKHE010000083.1:0-347 GCA_050290185.1 Pontiella sp. | reverse complement strand
GTTAACCACAGTATTCTGATACCCTTTGGAGGAACCGGGCGCTGCAAAAAAGATGCTTTATTGTATCGGTGGAAATGGAAGAACTTAAAATCGAACCAGGGCATGGACCCTACCCGGTAAAACGCACAATTTTCATGCCTGACGGTTTACTCCCGGGCGGGTCACACCAAACGTTGGACTTCTAAAAAAATGAAACCATGGATTACGCTCATTTCGGCAACCCTGATCTTGTCATCATGTATGCATATGACGCCAAAAAGATACGTGACTGGCGAAGAATTCATATTCCTGCACACACATGATGTACATGCTCGTAACTTCTGGATGTATGAAGGAGAAAAGAATGG
>JBNKHE010000082.1:0-608 GCA_050290185.1 Pontiella sp. | reverse complement strand
GGTTGGTGCTTGTCAACGGTGAGGGCGGCCTCTGGTGAAGCTTCAGCTCCAAGGACATGCGCCAAGGCTTCCTCGAGCTCCCTTCTAGCTTCTCGACCAACCAATTATTCCAATCGGCGGTGGAAAACTCAAATTTGGTGTATACCTAGGGTTCAGTGGGTTCCTGACTTGCAGCCAAAAATTCACACTATATGCGGTGCTATATATAGGGGTTTTTAGATAGGATCGTAGTCGGCAAGGACTCCAACACTTTCCTAGTTTGCATCGAACTGTATCTCACGAAGATTCGGAAGAAATCGGGAAGGGGATAAACGTGGTTTCGAACGATCGGTTTAACGGGTATGATAACGGGTTTGGGTCGGGTTAGCCTCCTATCGGGTCAAACTTGCTTAATTTGTCAGGTTCAACTTCACCACACGGGTTTCACACCCGCGATCCACCGGGCCGCGGTGCCACCGGCTGGGCCGCGCAGGCCGCGTGCGCACGGTGAGGCCGGCTGGGCCGCGCTGAATTCGGCCCGAAGCCGATTTCCAATTAAGAAATTATTTTTCTTTGTCAAATCTGTTTTGTAAATTACAAATCAATTTGATTTCAAATCAAATTTGAAT
>JBNKHE010000081.1:0-620 GCA_050290185.1 Pontiella sp. | reverse complement strand
TTTTCACTATCAAATCCCCACAAGGGAGAGGGCAATACAAACTTTTTGGGATCAACCACAACCTTGGTGACTCCCGGACAACCTAGTCCGTCTAGGGGAACAAATCTCCAAGAGTAATGAACACACGGAGATCATCGATGAAGTGCTTGAGATGAAGATCGAGTGGGTCACTCAAGAGTGAGGCTCAAATCTCTCCTAGGAAGCTTAGATTTGAATGAAGCTTGGAGGAGAGAGGTTGGGAGCTCAAGAGAGTGTCTCAAAGTGTTTGCAATATGAAATGAGTGGTCTCTAGTGCTAGAGAGGCGTGAGGGAGCTTTTATAGCCCCCAAGAGAATCTAGCCCTTGGGGTGTCAGAAATTCGGACATGTCTGGGTCGGGGGCCGAACATGTCCAGCCAACCTCTCTGGAAACTGGCTTAGGGACTGGATATGTCTTGTCCGGGACTTAGTTGCTGAGGAATCGAGTTAGGTCAAATATGTCCAGACTGGGAGCCGAACATGTCTGGGAAATGCCTCTAGAACCCGGCTAAGGAGCCGAATAGGCTCGGTTAACCCGAGATAAGTAAGAGGGCCAGACATGTCCGGCCAGGTCATAGCCTCTAGAATCCAGTCTGGGGACCG
>JBNKHE010000080.1:0-632 GCA_050290185.1 Pontiella sp. | reverse complement strand
AACGCTCGTTGATTAGGTGAAGTTTAATTCCCGGGTCAGCTCACCCGTAACGTTCGATTGCGTAATAATAAATGAAAGAACAAAGCCCATACCAACATCTGATTGACGATCTAAATAAAGATGGATTGGTCACCCCTGCAAAGAAACTACACTTTCTCCTTTGCGATATTGCTTGGACAACTGGCTCCGAATTTCTTGGGGAATTTGGATCCGAGATGGAGAAAATAAAACAAACATATTGGGACAGGATGAGTGGAACAACCCAGTCATCATTTATGGATACAGCCAAGATCATCTTGAAAAATTGGCCGAATATGAACTTATAAAATCGAACCAGGGCATGGACCCTACCCGGTAAAACGCACAATTTTCATGCCTGACGTTTTATTCCCGGGCGGGTCACACCAAACGTTCGAAAGAAGAAAATTATGAAACGTAAAGAAATATTACCTAAGTGGATACGGTTTTTCTCATGGATCTTCCTGATCTTACTTATAACACCACTTATTTTCATCATGGGCATATTTGGAAACGCTAGTTTTTCCATGTTTGGATTAAAGTGCTATGGAACTTCACTTCAGCCAATCGCTATATGGAATACATTTATTGCCACTCTTGCTGGAACAGTCGCT
>JBNKHE010000079.1:0-636 GCA_050290185.1 Pontiella sp. | reverse complement strand
GGTCATTTTAGCCCCAATGGCATGCCTTGATTTGTACTGGCCACATGTCAGTTTTTTATGGGGCTCGGTAAACCTAGTAGCCCCGTAACTACTTTGTTGAACCATCCTTCCCTGCTTCGAGGTAGTTTGTTGGAGGGAGAATGAGGCAGCCCAGGATGACGGCTGGGTCGAGCATCACTAGGAGCCAAGACTTCATCCCGGGAGCAGAGACTCGATTTTGACTTAGTAGGGACTTCACCAAAGGTTTTCGTACGTGAGACCCTAGGGGCCACGCGTATGTCATGTCAGTCAGGTTCTTCCACTGTAGGGTGTATATCGATTTGAGTCATCATGACACTCTCAGATATGAGTGACCTCTTCTCGTTGCTGTCATTTCATTGTATGTCTTGTTGTACTTGGATGGATGGTTCAGAGGATGGTTATGGTTATGTTATCATGGTTAATACTGTATTACTTTAATAATGTTGTTAATTAATTTGATGATGCTTGCTTTATGCATGTTATAGCTTATAGGTGCAAACCTAATATCTGGCTTAATTAAAATGGCTAAATTAATGAAAGTAAGGATTAACTACTAGTCGTTGTGTCCTTAGCCTGTCAAACTCTTAGTGTCTAGATCGGAAGAGCGTCGTGTAG
>JBNKHE010000078.1:0-642 GCA_050290185.1 Pontiella sp. | reverse complement strand
CTTAATTAGGGATTTAATCAAGTGATTAATAATTCTTTAGGAAAACCAAACCTCAAAAAAATATTAAATTAGTTCAAATCAAAGCTCAAGGTTAGTTCAAAATCTTCCTTTGTTAACCTCAAAGCTCTTAGTTCAAGTCCATTGGCAATTAGATTCAATAAGGAGATCCCTGTCCAATCACTATGAAATTCTAAAGTTTCCAACTCTCTAGAATTTAAATTCAATTAAATTTGGCTCAAATATGTTCTCTGAATTTTAATTCAAAATCCGTTCTGAATCTGAGGTAGTTTCAATAAGCAAAGTTGTTTATCATCTCGAACTCTTTCCAGCAATATTTTATTTAAAAACATTGACCTCCAGAAGGTCCTGTTTCAATTGAATGAAGTTTCAATGGGTTTGATTTAGTTTAAACCATCGGCACTGTAGCCGGCCCCATCTGTCACCCTCTCTCACTTTTCCCTCTCTCTCCCTGTGGTTGGGCCCCACACCCCCGAGAAGGCCCACACGCCAGCCACCCCGCCACCCCCTCTCTCTCTCCCCCTCCCCCGTTCCACGTCGTCGGCACCTGCCGCTGTCGGGCCGGCCGCGGTGACTGCCCGACCGCGTGGCACCCACTCTCGGATCCCCCTTTCCCCCCTCCTC
>JBNKHE010000077.1:0-643 GCA_050290185.1 Pontiella sp. | reverse complement strand
AAGAAAATCGGAAAGATAGGTGTATTCATTTTCCTTAACTCCGTATCCGGTACTGATGATCGCCAGCTTTGTAGGAGAGTCTTCGTCTTTTGGTCTGTTCACTTCTGTAGGGATCAGTCTTGCGCGAGATTCGTCGAAAAAATCAACAGGATTGCCTAGCGCGATATTGCTAATTGCTAGAGAGGTGAGGATGGTTTTTTTGAATGACATAGTTTTTATCTTTTCTTTGCCCAACGTTACGTGTGAGCCGCGCTGCCTTGTACTACAGGCATGAAAACTGTGCGTTGGCCAGCGTAAGGTCCACGCGCTGGTTGGGCTATTGGTATCTCTGAATTATTATGTCTTTGTCTTGGTTTCCAATCAGTAGTTCCGCCAAATAGTAATGTATTGAGTATTGATTCAATATTACTGAAATAGATTCCATGCAATTGAATTTAACCCTGCGCCCAAATGCAACCTGCACATTTTGACCTGCGTGTTGTTTGCTCCAAGCGCGCAGTTTATCTAGATCATATTGCTCGCTTGGAGAAGGCATCATCGCAAGATTATGTGGCCCCGGATTCTTAACCAACGTAAGGCTATCCGAATCTTCATAGAGAGTGCATAGCGAAAGGTTGTAGTAACAGTAAAAATCATTAATGCG
>JBNKHE010000076.1:0-653 GCA_050290185.1 Pontiella sp. | reverse complement strand
TACGTGTGACCTGCGCGGGGCTTATGCGTTGGGCATGAAAATTGTGCGTTTTACCGCGTAAGGTCCACGCGCTGGTTCGACTTTTTATAAATCTTCTATCGTTACTTTTTCTGAGTGGATCAGTGCCTCATCAATAATTCTCCGAAAGGCTTTGGTTGCCGCCTCGGAATTACAGTTGTCGCAGAAATAAAAACCATACGATTCTACCGACACAGTGAATGCTACCCATCCAGCCTCGTCCCGTGGGTTATCTAGTCGAGATATGAATTCCGCAGCATCATAATTATTCGGTAGTTCGCATCGGATATTATATTCCAGTCCCATATTTTTCTTTCAGTCGAACGTTTGGTGTGACCTGCGCGGGATATAAACTTTGACACGAAGATTGTGCGTTTTACCGCGTAAGGTCCATGCCCTGGTTGGAGTTAGTGTTTGATTCTGGGTTTGGGGTGCGGAAGTTTCGGGAATCGTCTTTCAATGATGGTTGATAATTTGTCTATGTTTTCTTTGGTTGTCAGAAGAGTCTTGTTTGCAAAATGAATCATTGATTCTGTGTTGATTGCATAATGCCTAAACTCAACAGGTGCAAGGAGGTCAGAGCTCAATGATTTCTTTTGCATCCATGCTTCTTGTGATAGTCGATTGATCGCACT
>JBNKHE010000075.1:0-666 GCA_050290185.1 Pontiella sp. | reverse complement strand
GATGCCTCCAACCAGCGCATCAGCCTCGGCCTCAAGCAGGCTCAGGATGATCCGTGGGCCGGCATTGTCGATCGCTACCCGATCGGCGCCAAGGTTTCCGGTGTGGTCACCAAGATCTCTTCGTTCGGCGCATTTGTCGAAATCGAGGAAGGCATCGATGGCCTGGTTCACATCAGCCAGATCTCCGACGAGCACGTTGAGCGCGTCAAGGATGTCCTGAATGTCGGCGACACCATTGAAGC
This sequence comes from Pontiella sp., assembly GCA_050290185.1. GTDB lineage: Bacteria > Verrucomicrobiota > Kiritimatiellia > Kiritimatiellales > Pontiellaceae > Pontiella. The sequence continues at coordinate 424 of JBNKHE010000075.1, read as the reverse complement.
CCGCGTTGTGAAGGTGGATCCGGTCGAGCACCGCATCGGCCTGAGCATCAAGGCTGCCCGCGTGGAGGACGACGAATTCGAAGTCCGTGAAGACATGCTTGAAGGTCTTCAGCCGGGTGCCGAACTTGTTGATCTGTCCGCCGCCTTCGACAGCGCCTTTGGCGATGCCCTCGAAGAGTGGCATCCGGGTGACAAGAAGAAGGGCGAATAGTCCTCGCTTCCGCCAAGCAAAAGCCTGCCCGATTTCCGGGCAGGTTTTTTTGTGACTTTCGCGGGCATGTATGGCTAAATGCGCGCTTTCCTTTCGGGCGTGTTTCTCGCGCAAAGACGCACCGTGATGTATGTTCCGGCTGCAAAGCGGCTTGAGCGCAGCGGACGCGGGAACAATCTGGTGAGCAGTTAGGTACAGATATGAACATAGAAG
>JBNKHE010000074.1:0-669 GCA_050290185.1 Pontiella sp. | reverse complement strand
TGTGAGCTGCGCGGGATATATGCGATAGGCATGAAAATTGTGCGATTTACCGCGTAAGCTCCACGCGCTGGTTCGATCTATTGTTTCTTTAAGTTATTGGCTAATTGGTACGCTTCGGATTTTAGCTTCAGGAAGTTCTCATTAACCTGTTTGGTTTTATCATCAGTTAATTCATCTCCATTAGCGGGATGAAATACGACATCATTCAGACTACTCATTCCGCCAAAGGCTGAAAGGAAATGCTCAACACCGTAAAAATCTCCATTCTCAATCCACTTTGCATCTTTGGACAACCAGTTTGCCCAATGATCACGATTGTACTTGCTGAGTAGTGATGCGAGTTGCTTCAAAAGGTCGGAGAGTTTGTCTTTGTCACTCATAGTTATTTACTGATCGAACGTTACGTGTGACCTGCGCGGGATGTAAACGTTTGGCACGATAGATTGTGCGTTTTACCGCGTAAGGTCCACGCGCTGGTTCTGCCTATTGTTCGATAACCCTATAAAAACCAGTGGAGTTAGTGAGTGCATTTGCCCATGAAAGGGTCGCGCCTGTGCCAGTGATGATTCCTCCAACATCATTCCAGTTTGTAAGGTTTGAAGAGCTTTGAATCTGATATGACTTTCCAATTTGAGAAGTCCAATTCAAAATATAATTAGAACCATTAAT
>JBNKHE010000073.1:0-676 GCA_050290185.1 Pontiella sp. | reverse complement strand
CCTTCTTATTAACTTGTTAATTAACGCCAGAATAAGGTCCTTCAATTCTCTTCATCTTAACTTCGCCAAAATGCCGAATTCTCCGCATCATGCTTAAAGTAAGCCCTCGACCATTAGTACGGCTTAGCTGAATACATTACTGCACTTACACATGCCGCCTATCAAGCTAGTAGTCTCCTAGCGGTCTTACTCCATACGGATGAGGGATCTAATCTTGAGGCGAGTTTCCCGCTTAGATGCTTTCAGCGGTTATCTCTGCCAGACGTAGCTACCCAGCGATGCTCCTGGCGGAACAACTGGAACACTAGAGGTCTGTCCACCCCGGTCCTCTCGTACTAGGGGCAGCTCCCTTCAAATCCCTTGCGCCCACAGCGGATAGAGACCGACCTGTCTCACGACGGTCTGAACCCAGCTCGCGTACCGCTTTAATGGGCGAACAGCCCAACCCTTGGGACCTTATCCAGCCCCAGGATGCGATGAGCCGACATCGAGGTGCCGAGCCTTGTCGTCGATGTGAACTCTTGGACAAGACTAGCCTGTTATCCCCGGAGTAGCTTTTATCCGGTAAGCCACGGCCCTTCCACTCGGAACCGTGGGATCACTAAGCCCGACTTTCGTCCCTGCGCGACTTGTTTGTCTTGCAGTCAAGCTCGCTTATGCCTTTACACTCTACGGC
>JBNKHE010000072.1:0-656 GCA_050290185.1 Pontiella sp. | reverse complement strand
GGTCGGCCAGACATCTTCCTTTCTTTCGGGCCAAAGTGGAAAAAGCTCATCGTAGGATCGAAGCACGTCGCTCACATGCCTCCTTGAAAGCCAATATTGCTAAAAGGTGCTGACTGGTCAACGATAAGAAGGCGGCTCTGGATGCCAAGACTGATACCTCTGTGAGCTCCCAAAGACTTGAACTTCTGGAGAAGGAGCTGGAAGACCTCAAAGAGAGAGTCCGAGCAACCGAGCGGCTTATCCAGGACGAGAAAAACCTCATAGCCAGCTCAAAGCAGGAAGCAGAGGACCTGGCCACCCAGCTAAAGACAGAGCTTGCAGAGTTGAGTATCTTGAGTCGGTAGATAGTATCGGGTGAAGATAAGGACGATGAAGCAGCAATCGCAGAAGCCGACCGTGTCCGTCTTGAAGCCATAGGGGCCATCGATGAATTCCTTTAGAAGAATGCTTTGTAATTACCTCTATGGACTCCTGTAACCCAAGACTTTTCTAAAATCTGGTACCCCTAGAGTCGATGGTTGTTCATCGGCTATTGTACATGTGTCTTCTCTTTTTCTTTTTTTTATTCTTTTCTTTTTTTTTATTATTGGCTGATTCCACGTATCGGCCCCCTTCTCTGTATAGCCTAATGCGTATCATTGGCTGTTCAATGTCTG
>JBNKHE010000071.1:0-680 GCA_050290185.1 Pontiella sp. | reverse complement strand
GAAAAATAGAACGTCGATGTGCAAGTTCAGCCTGACATATCCTAGCACGCTTTTTATGGGATCCGCACCAGGCCCACCTGAGCATGAAAAATAGTGCATCAATGATTCAGGCGTCGGATGCACCAAAACACACTACGTGACCTGCAGATTGTACCGAATGCAAAAATAGAAGTTCGACGTAACGTGTCCCGGTGCCTTTTTTGTCATATCCGTACTGGTCCTACCCGAGCATTAAAAATAGTGCATCACCGTTTCGCGTCTTGGACACACCGGAATTCACTACATGACCCACAGATCCCACCGGATGCAAAACACAAGTTTGTCGTAATGTCGACATTTTGCATCCCGGACACAGCAGAATGCACTATAAGATCTGCAGATTCCACCCGATACAAAACACAAGTTCGTGTAATGTGTCTCAGTGTGCTTTTTCTGGAATCCATGCCGGTCCAACCCAAGCATGAAAAATAGTGCATCGACATTTAAGGCCACAGATGCCTAAAACGCACTATGTGACCTATATATCGCACCAGACGCAAAAACACAAATTCAACGTAACATGTCCGACCGCACTTTTTCTAAGATCGACACCGAGCCGACCCGAGCATGAAAAATAATGTGTCGATGTTTCACACACCGGATGCACCTGAACATACTACGTGACCCATAGATCATACCGG
>JBNKHE010000070.1:0-684 GCA_050290185.1 Pontiella sp. | reverse complement strand
TGTCAGCGGACTCGTCGGCGAGGATCCGCTGGGCATTCCCAACAACCTCATGCCCTTCATCACCCAGGTCGCCGACGGCCGCCGGGAGCAACTGTCCGTCTTCGGCAACGACTATGACACACCTGACGGAACCGGCGTGCGGGACTATATCCACGTGATCGACCTGGTAGAGGGTCACTTGAAGGCCCATGAGGTGCTGGCTTCCGGCCTGACTGCTTCCAACTGCTTTGCCGTCAATCTGGGCACGGGAAACGGTTACAGCGTCCTGGATATGATCAAAGCATTCGAACGGGCGTCCAACCGGCAAATCCGCTACTCCTTCGCTCCCCGCCGCGACGGCGATGTTGCCCAATGCTATGCCAGCACGGATCTGGCCGAGCGCCTGCTCAACTGGAAAGCCGCGCGCGGTCTGGACGACATGTGCCGCGACACCTGGAACTGGGTCTGCAGGAACCCGCGCGGTTACGAAATCGCGGCCTGAAGTGGCGACGAACTCCCAGCCAAACCATCGAAAGCCGGCACGCCTCCGGCTTTCTTCATCCGGCATTACGCTAGACCACTCTGAAAGACCCTGACGGTCCGCACCGAGGTCGCAGCGCCCGCGACGTCGCCGTCATTCTTGCCGGCAAAGGGGGCAACGGCATTGCTCAGAAGCAACAGGGCCGGCGTGTGAGCAAAGTCATT
>JBNKHE010000069.1:0-686 GCA_050290185.1 Pontiella sp. | reverse complement strand
AACGTTTGGTGTGACCCGCCCGGCACATAACCGTCAGGCATGAAAATTGTGCGTTTTACCGGGTAGGGTCCATGCCCTGGTTGTGCAATTTTAACCTTGGATGAGATCCATAGAGTGAAAGCATGATTTCAGATGAATCTACATCTCCCTTTTCTTTCAATGTGATCTCTATTTTATTTTCCCTCAGAATGGTAATCACATCTTTGATCACGTCAAAATCAACTGTTTCACCAAATGAAACCTCCACCTCATCGTCAATATGCTTTTGACTCCATAACTGTAGCTTCGTGTGATCTTTTGTAAATGTGTCACTTTGGAGAAGTAATGGGTCATCATCTTTCCCAAGGGGATGTGGAATTTTAGAAGGTAGCTCAAAGAGAAAGTTATTTATTTCAATATTGCACAATCCCATTTCTGCATACGGGATAAGTATTGCTTTTATCTCTCTCCATTTCAGTTCGTCTGAGAAATCGCTAAGTATTGTGATCTTAACATCAGCTTCTGACAAATCTGAGGATGGTTTATTGCTACAGGATGTAAAGAATCCGCAGAAAACTCCAATCAGCAATGTCAGGTATTTTATATGAGAGTTATTCATTTTATCTGCACAACGTTTGGTGTGACCCGCCCGGCACATAACCGTCAGGCATGAAAATTGTGCGTTTTACCGGGTAGGGTCCATGCCC
>JBNKHE010000068.1:0-690 GCA_050290185.1 Pontiella sp. | reverse complement strand
ACTCGCCAATTTTTGCGTAAACAATCGGTAATCTTATAATTGTTGATTTAGGATGTTGTATGAACGCCTGAATTTGAAGTTCTGAAAAATTAAGAATAGGGGTGTTGTCATCATTGCCAACTGCAATTTCCTGAAATACATCATCAGGAATTGATGCAATCAAACATTGGAATGTGTATTTAGTTTGATGAGGTTCGGGAGATAATGGTGTGGTTTTACAACCCGTAATTAGTGCTATTGCAAACAAGCATGCGAGTAGTTTTCTCATCATATACCTTTCTTTTTCAAACGTTACGTGTGACCTGCGCGGGATATAGACGTTTGGCACGACAGATTGTGCGATTTACCGCGTACGGTCCACGCGCTGGTTGGGCTAGTATGATTGTTTTTCTATCGTTTCCCGTACATATGGATAGCATAGCTCAATTATATTATTACTGGGGCTTCTGAAGAGAATTGTTCTCCCTCCACGTTGTTCTTTTGGTCCAGAAATCACATTTAGACTCGAGGATTCCACCTTTTGAACCCAGTCATTAAATTCTGGTTCAGAAACATCAAATGCTATGTGGGCCATGGTGTAAATCATTCCGTCATATTTAGGGTTTTCAATAAGTCCAATTACTGGTCCAGTTTCCTGGCCAACATATGCCTGTCTAGGGGATTCCCATTTTTGAAGCAATTGAAGTCCTA
>JBNKHE010000067.1:0-697 GCA_050290185.1 Pontiella sp. | reverse complement strand
CGACTGGAATGCAGAGGCGGTAGTTTGGGGCGTGTGAATTCGAATGAAGCGCGGGCGACCAGACAACCGGGGACGGCAGACCAAGCCGGGCCTGAAGGCTGATCGTGGAGCGAGCGACTGCGTCAGGATGCAGTATTCGATGCTGGTTGCGGGGGTTGGATTTGAACCAACGACCTTCAGGTTATGAGCCTGACGAGCTACCGGACTGCTCCACCCCGCGGCACCAAAGATTGCGTCCCTAAAGACGTCAAAAAGGGCTGCCCATGAGGGTCAGCCCTTTGACAAGTGAATGGGTTTATTCCGCGTACCCGCCGGCTGTAATGCCTGGCGACGACCTACTCTTCCAACGCTTAAGCGTTAGTACCATCGGCGCTGTCCGGTTTCACGGCCGAGTTCGAGATGGGATCGGGTGGGTCACAGACGCTATGGCCACCAAGCAATGAAGCAGGCGTGTCGCATATTAATCGATGCACTCTTTAAGTGATGTGGGTTGATCTGGCTGCGATGACCGTCCTGGTCAACGAGCAGTACAAGACTGTCGTTGATGGTGCAGATTCATCAAGCGCGATCAGAACTATTAGGACTGGTTAGCTCCACGCATTACTGCGCTTCCACACCCAGCCTATCAACGTCATGGTCTATGACGGTTCGAAGATACCTTATCTTAAGGGAGGCTTCCCGCTTAGATGCTTTCAGC
>JBNKHE010000066.1:0-699 GCA_050290185.1 Pontiella sp. | reverse complement strand
GTTCGGTTTGCCACTATCAAATCCCGATGAAGGAGAGGAAAATACAGACTTTCTAAGGTTCACCACAACCTTGGTGACTCCCAGAAAAACTTAGTCCATCTAGGGAACAAGTCCCCAAGAGTAACAAACACACGGAGATCATCGATGAAGTGCTTTGCTTGAAGGTTTTGAGGGTCACTCAAAAGGGTGGCTCAAATCTCTCTTAGGAAGCTTGGATTGGAGTGAAGCTTGAGAGAGAGAGAGAGTTTGAGCTCAAGAAGCTTAGGTCAAAAGGTTTTTCAAGTCAATGGAGTGGCCAAATGAGTGGAGTGGTGTGACAGAACCACCTCAGAAATGAGGGGTCTGTCTTCCAGGATCCAGATCGAGTGATTCTTGATGAAGCGACAATGCAGCAAACACACATATGAAGCATTCAAAACTATAATTTCATTGGAAATTTAGTTATTACACTTTAGTTTAAAGATTACAAGGTCGAGAAGCAGAAAATGTTTTAAAAGATAGACCATATTTGCACAAGCATTTAACTCGATGATCAAGGACATTCACCTTGTCCTAGAGGTGAAAACCTTGTTCAGCAACTCTACACCTACGATGGACCTTAGTGCGGAATCTAGCACTTAGAAGCCTGGACATTCCACTGACAGCCGTCATCGACATCACCGGAAGCGGAAGAGAGAGAGAAACATGCACACAATAGTT
>JBNKHE010000065.1:0-709 GCA_050290185.1 Pontiella sp. | reverse complement strand
CACATCCGCATCTCGATCGGCACTCCCGCACAAAACCAAAAAGTCCTCGACGCACTCAGAGAGGTGATCGCATGAGCTTCGAGGAATATCCCTGCTGAAGCGGGAAATCTGCGTGTATCTGCGTGTTCTGAGGTTACTTATGCATCCGCCATCGGTTTTCTACATTTTTTTGATCTTCACCACTTGACTCGAAAAGCCGTTTGGTTACTATGTGCGCTCCTTTCGAGGAATGGGCGGCTAGCTCAGTTGGCTAGAGCATCTGGTTTACACCCAGAGGGTCGGGAGTTCGAGCCTCTCGCCGCCCACCATTTTAAGGGCCGGAACCTGCGTTCCGGTCCTGTTTTTTTCGCAGGATTCTTCTACTCGGTTATGCGTTCGCGATCCGGAACATACAGATGCTGCCGGCAATGGCGGCATTGAGGGATTCGCATTCGGGCCGAAGCGGAATCGTGATCTTCTTCACGGCGCGCTGCATGAGTTCATCCCCGACACCATGCGCTTCCGAGCCGATGACCAGAATGGTTTTAGAGCTGAACTCGGTGTGGTACAGATTTTCGCCGCCGAGTCCTGTCGTTGCGCAGAGTTCATATCCCGCCGCCTCAAACTGCTGAAGTTCGTCGTTCCCGACGGTTCGGATATCCAGGTGGGCAAACGTCCCCATGGTGGAACGGATAACTTTGGGATTAAACGGTTCCACGCAGTCTCCATA
>JBNKHE010000064.1:0-717 GCA_050290185.1 Pontiella sp. | reverse complement strand
AGTTAAAAATAAACCACCACAAATAATTTAATTTTCCTAGGAATTTTTGCATGTCATTCTTACATTGTGGCAGCTGCACTTTATTGATAGACTCTACCTTCATATGATTTATTTCTATACCATGCTCATGAATAATAAATTCTAAGAACTTACCAGCCGACACACCGAACGCATATTTTAGCGGATTCATTTTTAACCCATACCGACGCATTCTTTCAAGAGCTAAGCGTAAATCGGCAAAATGATTATCCATGCTATCTGATTTAACTATGACATCATCAATATAAATTTCTGATATGATTCCTAGCAAGTCATGAAAGATCAAATTCATAGCCCTTTGATATGTTGCGCCGGTATTTTTAAACCAAAAGTCATAACAACCCATTCAAATAAACCGATAAAACCAGGACAACGAAAAGCTATTTTAGACATATCCTCTTCGGCCACAAAGATTTGATTATAACCAGCATTACCATCTAAAAAGCTAATTACTCGATGTCTAGAAGCATTATTAATAAGCATATCGGCTATAGGCATAGGATATTCATCTTTAGAAGTTGATTTATTCAAATTGTGAAAATCTATACATACCCAAATTTTGCTGGTGCTCTTCTTTTCCATGAGTACAATGTTGGAAACCCACTCTGTGTATGGCAAGATCGAATGAATCCTACATCGAGTAGTCATTCTACCTCCTCCTAAACCCGGTCATGAATA
>JBNKHE010000063.1:0-719 GCA_050290185.1 Pontiella sp. | reverse complement strand
TCGCACAATTTTCATGCCAATCGCATATATCCCGCGCAGCTCACACGTAACGTTCGGCAGAAGAATATGAAAAATAACCTCATTATCGGATTGTTAGTCATCATCATTTTCACTGGCTACATAACTTGGGCGAAGAGCTACACCCGACTCAAAGACACAATTCCATATGCCCGGGTATTACTTGAATTAAAACAACTTCGTGATGCGGGATCTGATGCAGAAGCAGATGCGCTGCTTGATCAGAGACTAAAATATATGTCTGAAACCCTACAGGCTGATGGTCTCCCCTTTCCTCCCAAAGAAGGAATCACGATTGCAAAAGAAATTGATCAGTACATGGAAAGACATCAACAACCAAAATAAGCCGAACCAGGGCATGGACCCTACCCGGTAAAACGCACAATTTTCATGCCCGACGGTTTATTCCCGGGCGGGTCACACGTAACGTTCAATGAAAGAGAATATCATGAAGAAGATTATCAGCTGTGTGATTATTGCTTTAGTTTTCTCAAGTACAGCGCTTTCTAGCGAGTATCGTGAATTTACAAATCAGGACGAAAAAAGCATTCATGCGCGCATCGTTCAGTATGATGCCGAAGGCGAAAGAGTTCTGTTGGAGCTACAAAATCACAAGAAGTCATGGGTTCAAATATCAGACCTGTCGGAGGAGGACCAAGCCTATATCCAGCAGTACATCCAGGTGAAAGCGAAAGTTGAAC
>JBNKHE010000062.1:0-727 GCA_050290185.1 Pontiella sp. | reverse complement strand
ACAACCGCACCGGAAGCCCGGTAGATATCTCCGGTTGGAAGCTGCAGGACGGCATCTCCTACAAATTCCCGGATAACACCGAGATTCCCGCCCACAGCTACGTGGTGGTGGCCGAAAACGCCACCAACCTGATTGCAAAATACGCGCAACTCGACGATTCAAACACCTTCGGGAACTATGGCGGGTCGCTCTCCGACGGCGGCGAAACCATCCGGCTCTCCATGGTCGACGATCTGGTTTCCACCAATGGATCGGGCCTCGTGGTTACCAACTATTTCTCCATTCCGGTGGACGAGGTGACCTATGTGGACGGCGGACGCTGGGGGCAGTGGAGCGATGGCGGCGGAAGTTCGCTGGAACTGATCGATCCCGACGCCGACAACCGCCAGCCGGCCAGCTGGGCCGACAGCGACGAGTCGTCCAAGGCGCCCTGGACAACCATTGATGTAACGAAGGTTCTTGAAAACGGGCACCTTTCCTCTACCAACGACCTGACTACCGCCGACCGGATCGAGCTCTATCTGCAGGATGCCGGGGAAGTGCTGATCGACGATCTCGAATTCCGCAACAATGGCGGCGGGAACATGCTTTCGAACGGCGATTTTTCGAGCGGATCCAACGGGTGGGACTTCCAAGGCGTGGTGCGCAACTCCTACGTTGAAAACAGCGTGGGCCAAGGCGGCTCGGCGGCATTCCATCTGGTTTCGCTCGGAAGGGGCGATACTGC
>JBNKHE010000061.1:0-729 GCA_050290185.1 Pontiella sp. | reverse complement strand
AAGGTCTGGTTCAATAATGGACACGGCACTTTTACCCCCGGTGCGCAAAGCCTGGGCAATGAGGTGGGCCGTGGCATAGCGCTGGGCGATCTGGACGGCGACGGCGACCTTGACGCTTTCGTAGCCAACGGCGATCCGGCCTACAGCGGTGGTGAACCGAACACCGTCTGGATCAACAACGGCTCAGGTCTCTTTACCAGCAATGGACAGGCGCTAGGCAACGCTACGAGCCAGAACGCAGCGTTGGGCGATCTGGACGGCGACGGTGACCTGGATGCCTTTGTGGCCAACGGCAACCCAGAACGAGGCCACAGCGAAGCCAACGAGGTATGGCTAAACGACGGCAACGGCCGTTTCAGCGACAGCGGCCAGCGCTTAGGGAATGCCTTCACCTGGGATATCGCCCTGGGCGACCTGGATGGCGACGGCGACCTGGATGCCTTTGTCGGTAATTATTCTGGTCAACCCAACCGGGTATGGCTGAACGACGGGGGCGGGACCTTCAGCGAGGGCGAGTTGAACCGGCCGCCGAAGCCGGTGATCTCGCCATAGCCCAGCTTGACGCCGACGCTCAGCACCAGCAGCGAGGCCAGCAGGATGGCGAGGTTCAACACCAGCCCGGTCACCCGGGGCAGCGCCATCGGCACCATGTCGATCGCCACGAAGCCGCCCCAGCGGAACGCCGACGGCGCGATCAGCCCGGTCATCCACAGCATCAGGAAGCGCGCC
>JBNKHE010000060.1:0-743 GCA_050290185.1 Pontiella sp. | reverse complement strand
CAAAGGAAAAGCCAAAGTAGGCATTATTGTTGGATATTCCTACATTGGATTTCATGCCCTGTTATTCTTTGGCGCAATGGTTTTGGTTACATTCAATGTAATGACAAAACCGGACCCAATATTTCCTACGCCTGAGACACAAAATCAAGAACTCTCAATCGAGATCAGCGAATAAGAAATTACAGAGAACCAGCGCGTGGACCTTACGCGGTAAAACGCACAATTTTCATGCCTAACGCATATATCCCGCGCAGGTCACACGTAACGTTGGGTGAAAATAGAGCATGAATATAAGCAGGGTCATAGCCCTACTCAGTTGCATTTTGATCTCAGGTTGTCAGACACCAGAAAAAGATCTGACGGGATTCAATATCTACATTGAGTCATGGGATAGAATCTCATTCAGCAATCCATATTACGGAAATTGGTTTGTTTCTAAACCTGAAGCAACTGAGTTTATCAGAGAAAAGAAAAACACCATTGCATCCAAAGCATATGTTGTATTGGGGAAAAATATCCACATGCATCAGGACACTCTTGAAGAAAGAATGGACGAAATTCAGTCGTGGTTGATTTCAGAAGGAATAGAACACATCATCTTTGAACTCGCTCTGTCATTTGACGCCCCTTGTATAGTCAGGGAACATCACAAAGAAAAATAACAACACCCAACCAGGGCATGGACCCTACCCGGTAAAACGCACAATTTTCATGCCTGACGGTTTATTCCCGGGCGGGTCACA
>JBNKHE010000059.1:0-835 GCA_050290185.1 Pontiella sp. | reverse complement strand
CATGGACCCTACCCGGTAAAACGCACAATTTTCATGCCTGACGGTTTATTCCCGGGCGGGTCACACCAAACGTTCGCCAGATAACAAATATGAATACATGGTCAATAGGTTATAGCGAAACTGAACGTCTTTCGATGGAGCTACTTTCCTCCCCTGCAGAGGGAGAAGGATATGATTGGATCAGCGCAACAGCATCAGTTGTGGCGGGAGGCTTCACCGGCCAGACTCGGTTGATGATTACTTTTGCTGATTTGAAATACTTCCGGAATGAACTCAGAGAACTCCAGAAATCCCTCAAAGGAGAAGCTGAATTCAACACCATCGAAGGACAAATCTACCTGAAACTAACGACTGATGGTTTGGGCCATATCAATGTCGATGGTTATTTGATGGATGAAGCAGGAATCGGAAACAAACTGATTTTTGAATTCGGAATCGATCAAACATTTCTGAAGCAAACGCTGGATGAAATAGAAATGTGCATCAAAACAATGGGAAAATGAGGCGAACCAGCGCGTGGACCTTACGCGGTAAAACGCACAATCTTCATGCCTGACGTTGGTAGCCCCGCGCAGGTCACACGTAACGTTCTGTGTGAATAAAAAATGACATTAAGGGAAAATCTCAAACAACAGGTTCAACCATTCAAGGAGCAAGAGCAAGTTGCTCTAAAGCTTCTCAAGGTTTCCACGATTACGATACTCATCGGTTATCCAATTTCCCTGATATGGAATATGTTCTTTTCCCTACTGATCATTCCTGTTGCCTGTTTTGGGATGGGAATCATGATGAAAGATTTCGCAGATCTCTCGGTTAAAAGGAAAGTTAAATGCCC
>JBNKHE010000058.1:0-837 GCA_050290185.1 Pontiella sp. | reverse complement strand
AGGAGACGAAGTGGCGGGAACACGTCTCAACATTCAATATTGACGACGAATCCCCCTCCCCAGGGCGCAGCGTGTTCCGGCGGCTCCGAAGAAAGCAACCCCTGATAAAGGGGTCAGTCCTATGAAATGATGTTTTTGTTGCCCGCTTTGCCTTTTCCCCATATCTTTTATCTATGCCTAGAAAGCCAAGGATTGAATACGAGGGAGCGGTCTACCATGTGATGTGCCGGGGGAACGGCGGGATGCCATCTTCTGGAGCGACAAGGACCGGAAGCTGTTTATCGATACGCTGGATGAGGCGTGTAGCCGCTGCGGTTGGCGGATACACGCCTTTGTTTTGATGGGCAACCACTACCATCTGCTGCTGGAGACTCCGGAGCCAAATCTCGCGGAAAGGGGTCAGTCCGATATTTTAATGGTAAAGGGGTCAGTCCGATATTCTGATACTCATCTTGATGTGCGGCTTTGAGATGATAGACATTTCCCATGCCAAGGAAGCCTAGAATAGAGTATGCGGGGGCGATCTACCATGTGATGAGCCGGGGAAACCGGGGCGACTCGATTTATCTGGATGACCGGGACCGGGAAACCTTTCTGATTACATTGGCTGAGGCGTGTGGCCGCTGTGGGTGGCGGATACACGCCTTTGTTTTAATGGGGAACCACTACCATTTATTGCTGGAGACGCCGGAGGCCAACCTCGTGGCCGGTATGAAGTGGCTGCAGGGGACCTATGCCCAGCGTTTCAATGCGCGGCACAAGCAGTGGGGACATTTGCTGCAGGGACGGTACAAGGCGTTGTTGGTCGACGGATCGGCCGGCGAGTATTTCTCGACT
>JBNKHE010000057.1:0-861 GCA_050290185.1 Pontiella sp. | reverse complement strand
GATCCACAGCGATGGTCAGAATGCTGGATACTTCCCGAGGACTCTACGGACCGTGTTCCTGGCACTGGGGTATAGTGAGCCCCCACTTTTTGTCGGTGTCCCGAGGCTGCTTCACAGGAACTCGTACCTTTGGCATGTGCGTGTGATCATCTACGAGAGGCCTACGACTGATCATATCTGCCACATCCGCCAAGTCATCGAGGCTTCCACATCGAGGTGGATGTTTGAGGGAGGCATGAGAGAGGCTGCACGAGAAGCTTTGGCGCTGCTACGACATGAAGTGGAGGAACAAACGGAGCAATCACAGTACTACCACTTTCTGAGCCATGCTCAAGGAGCTGAAGCCGTGGTGATGCCCGCAGGAGATCGCAACCGCACTGGGTGCTTCGCTGACCAAGTGAAGCTGACTCGTGCTTTGGTCCAAGATCTTGACGAGGCCATCAAGAAGGTCAACCTGCTAGGAGAGCATGAAGAGGAGTCAAGCCAGAAGATCACAGAGCTAGAGGCCCTATGCAAGAGGTTGAGGGAAGACACTCAGAAGTTGAAGGAAGAGAACACCAAGCTAGAGGGTATGGTCGAGTCTCGTGATGAGCTCATTACGGAGATCGCCAAGGAGATTGGACTTGACCGCATGGAGAAGATGCCGAGGACGAAGACGAGGATGAGGATGGCAATGATGGAGGAGATGCCACTGCACTCCCTGTTGCTGTGGCGTGACCCCATATTCCTACACCACCTGCTGCTACCAAACCTGAGGAGATCGTCAAGGAGGAAGACCCCATGGAGAATGGTCCACATGAGCTGGATGATTTGGATGACTTGAATGACTCGACCGAGGCTAACAATGACGTGGACAAGTGA
>JBNKHE010000056.1:0-861 GCA_050290185.1 Pontiella sp. | reverse complement strand
TTCATATTTCCCTCATCGAACGTTACGTGTGACCCGCGCGGGAATCAATTGCCAGGCATGAAAATTGTGCGTTTTACCGCGTAGGGTCCATGCGCTGGTTGGACTGATTTTTCTTCCTCTGCTTCGATATATATAATTTCTGGGAATGATGCTGGAAGTTCCGATGAATATGTCCAAATGATTTCAGTTACTTTGGTTTCTCTTGGGCTATGGTAATGCATGTAATGCATGTAATGTTTGCCATTCTTTTCTCCTTCATACATCCAGAAGTTACGAGCATGTACATCATGTGTGTGCAGGAATATGAATTCTTCGCCTGTCACGTATCTTTTTGGCGTCATATGCATACATGATGACAAGATCAGGGTTGCCGAAATGAGCGTAATCCATGTTTTCATTTTTTAGAAGTCCAACGTTACGTGTGACCTGCGCGGGGCTTATGCGTCAGGCATGAAATTTGTGCGTTTTACCGCGTAAGGTCCACGCGCTGGTTATGCCTTCTTTTTCAGGATCTTTTCCAGTATCTCACTGAGTGATAACCCTATAAATACTCCTGCAATTAATCCTATGTATGGTCCCGAATATAGAATCGGTTTCATTGCCAGATATGCTTTATGTGCAGTCGTCGGACAGGTTTTTATGGCCCCAGTCTCAAAGAGATAACCAGGGTTGTGTTTGAAGAAACTAAACATGAAATTTTCGAATAAAGGAACGCATATGACGATGGCGATGAGTATGCAGGCTATTTTTAGTTTCATGAGTTATTCCTTAATTTTACATGCATAACGTTACGTGTGACCTGCGCGGGATATAGACGTTTGGCACGATAGATTGTGCGTTTTACCGCGTAAGGTCCACGCG
>JBNKHE010000055.1:0-865 GCA_050290185.1 Pontiella sp. | reverse complement strand
ATCAACGGTTGCATAAATACATTGATTTTTGTTACTGGATCCTTAGGGCCCGGAACAATAAGGGCAAGAAACAGGACCCCTTCTTTCATGCATTTGTTAGGAGGGAGATTGTAGGGCATCATGAAAACCGGCCAACATGAGTATGAAGTAGAATTATTGGTGTAAGGAGTGAATCCGTCCGTCGACAAACCAAGACGAACACTCCTAGGGTCTCTTGCAAATTCTGGATCAAAATGGTCCAGAGCCTACCAAGCCTCAGCATCTGCAGGATGTGACATAATATCAACATCTTCGCTATCATGTATTCCTTCCATGTGCCACCTCATTTGTTGCAACATTTCTTCACACAGCAATAACCATTTTAGCCTTAGCATGATAGGTATGCAATGAAGATGTTTGACCACCACTTTTGTGGTGACATGTGCTCCATCTTTATTTATCACCTTCACGTATCTGACCCTACTAAAAGGCATACATTCGATGTCATCCTTGTGCTCCTTCCAAAACAACATGCAATTTTTTTCGCAGGCATCAATCTTCTCGTAGTTTATTCCGAGACCGGACACAATCTTCTTATACTGGTATAAGTCTTTCGGCATGTTATGCTTCACTGGGATGGGATCAATAATCAACTTCATGATATCGTTGTAGCACTGATTCGAGAAGTTGTACTTTGATTTGAACCCCATAAGATGGGTCACAGCCTACAACACGGTTACATCGGTGCCATCGTGCACTTTTTCTTCTGAGGCGGCAAGGTGCCTGTAGAAATTCTGCACCTCCGGTGATGGGTGCTGATCTCCAGACCCTAGGTCATACTCCATACCAATGTCAGCTATCATGTCATCCATTCGGTCCTCATCAT
>JBNKHE010000054.1:0-865 GCA_050290185.1 Pontiella sp. | reverse complement strand
AAATTCTCAACTTCTTTATCTGTGCCCAGAGCTAGGCAGATTGCTAGGTGTTTTGGATTTATGTAAGTGGCTCCGAAATGATGAACATGCAGTTTGGAATAACCTCTTGGTTTCAAGTAATCACACAAACGATCTTCAACTTTGCAGATTCGTCTTTCGACCTTTGATTTAAAGGCTCTGGTTATTGTTTTGATCATTTATATTTCTGCACCGAACGTTACGTGTGAGCTGCGCGGGATATATGCGATAGGCATGAAAATTGTGCGTTTTACCGCGTAAGCTCCACGCGCTGGTTCGGGTTTTTATTCCTGTTCAGTTCAGTTGATCGAGATTGTTTTCAAACAGCCAATTGATTCCCTCAAAAGCTGATTTCCAGTTTCTGTGTGATCAATTTCCACAGAACAAAATTATATTTTCTGTCGTTTGGTTTTTCCGGTTGAACGGAATTTATTTTTATTCTCCGAACGTTACGTGTGACCTGCGCGGGATATATGCGTTGGGCATGAAAATTGTACGTTTTACCGCGTAAGGTCCACGCGCTGGTTAGGATTTTTATTTTATTACTCCAAGGGTTTTAAGACAGGCTTTGCCAAGCTCAATGCGTTTAGCAGCATCTTTCTTGTTGTGTATATCTAGGTTTAGGGCAAAGCTGTATATTTTATCTTTAGACTCAACAAATCCAACCCACCAGCCAATATTGGGTTCTGTCGCCATTACCCATCCTGTTTTTCCGTATAGAATCCAGTCATCATTTTCTTCAATTTTTACAATTTCACGCACACTAGCTTGTATGTCTTGAGATAAGGAAAGCTTGCCCTGTGCAAGATGAGCCAAAAATTTTGTTTGTTCTATTGCACTAATTTTC
>JBNKHE010000053.1:0-873 GCA_050290185.1 Pontiella sp. | reverse complement strand
TTGACGCTGTCCAGCATCAATTGGAAGATCTGTCGCGCTAGATGAGCGGTCATGGCACCACACAGGAGCCTGGCAAGACACGCGGCTCCGTCAGCTGCCTAATGCCCGAATATGGCTACGCTTCATTGGAACCGCAGACGGACGCGAGTTTTTCTTTCGGCGTGAAAGCCTTGCGGCCGGTGAACTCTGGCATGCACTCAAACCCGGCACCCTTGTCCAATTCACCGAACATGATGGTGGGAAAGGGCCATATGCGTCCGCCGTCACCCTGACCTGGAAAATGTCTCTTCAGTTGTGAATCCGTATCGGACAGTGTGAGGTTCCATGAACCGCAAAGTGTAAAAGACTTTCGTTCCTTTACTGGGGGGGGCAGGTCGTTGTCCTGGGTGCGGCCCACAAACATCGGCAGATGCCGCAACGGTCAGAATTTCAGATTGGCAAGCGTGTCGCGGAGTTTGTTTTCCGTCAGCTTCGCCAGGCTCTTGGCAAACTCGCCGACGACGACGGACTGGATGGAACCGGGCATGGCGTCCCGAAGCAGTCCGAGCATACTGGGGGCCGCGATGATCACAAGCTTGTCAAAAGCCACGCCTTTCCGGTGGCCTTCCAGTTCTTCGATCCGCTTCGCGGTATAATCCTGCTGAGCTGCCCGAATTGGACGAGAAGGACGTTGAAGTAAAACTGTCCAACGGCACGCTTGCCATCAAGGGTGAAAAGAACCAACAAAAGGAACAACGCGACAAGGAATATATCTTTCTGAGTGCCGCTCTGGTTCTTTCCACCACTCCTTCGCTTTGCCCGCCGGGATTGATAGTAAAAAGATGGAAACGACCTTCTCCAAAGGCATTTGCAGTTAGTCCTGCTCAAGACAGC
>JBNKHE010000052.1:0-876 GCA_050290185.1 Pontiella sp. | reverse complement strand
TCTCAAATATTGCTGACTGAGCTAATTGGTCCACACTATATAGAAGCTTATAAACATCGAATTCAAATCCTGATTTTGAAATCCATTGAAATCTTAAGGTATCTTAAGCATGTGATTAACATAATCTTATAGTTTAGTTACATGGGGTGTTACGGTCAAGAATGCCATGCCTGCTGTGACATGTTCTCCAGTCGCACCGGTGAACTAAATCTTAAAGTATGGATACGGTCTTGCTCACAGATAAAAAATGTGATGCTCTCACCGGGAGAATAAACCGGTAGTTATCTCACATTTCATTTTCCGCCCTTCTTCCACCATTGCATATTTGATTTTTATCCCTCCCCCTTTCATCCACCATTTTTATTTACTCTTTTTCCATAACATGTTTATTTCATCATTGCATATTATAAAATCTAAAATTTTCAAAAAATAAGATAAAAAGAACTTTGGAAAAGGATGAAAAGAATTGGCTTTGCTTTTCATGCTTTCGGTTAGTGGAGTAAGCATGATAGGAGCAAGATGAAGTGTAGGATGAAGTAGGGGTTGAGTGGAGGCCAGGCATGTCCAGTCGGCCACCTTCTCCATCTTTTCTTCCTTTCCCCTCCACTGTAATAAGCACTCAGGTGGCCTGATCTTTCGATGATAGGGGATAAGTTCGATCTAAACTGGAGAGACGTTTATGGCCCGACTACAACCTTCTAAGGATGATGCGTCTTAGCGACCGATACACCAACTCCAGCAGTTGTTTCCGATCTTGTGGAGCACAATCAACCAAACCACTAGGGTAATTCCTACAAGCAATCGAAGAACAAGCAAGAACAAGATAACAAACAACTAAATTGCAGATGGGAAAACTCAAACCAATCTAAATACATG
>JBNKHE010000051.1:0-878 GCA_050290185.1 Pontiella sp. | reverse complement strand
GGCATGGACCCTACCCGGTAAAACGCACAATTTTCATGCCTGACGGTTTATTCCCGGGCGGGTCACACCAAACGTTGTGTGAATAAAAAATATGAACAAGATATTAACTATTCCCATAATTCTACTCATGAGCGGATGCTCATCACTACAATTCACCAGTGCAAAACGACCGTTTGATGGAACCATGCACGCAGTAGCCTCTATCTACGGGATTCCCCATGACGTTAATTATGATCAATGGGAGGAAAAAACAGATTCATCATTTCCTGAGAAGATCGGATATGGAACTAGTATGTGTCTATTCAACACTACTGACTTACTTTTCACGCTTCCCGCTGACATCATTTCTTTTCCAGTCGTGATTTTCATTCCGAAGGAAGAACCGAGTCCTTGCGATGGCATTAATCATTTCAAAATTTGGGACCATAAAAACATGCCTAGTTTCATGGAAGTTCAGATGGGTAGAATATAAACACACAACCAGCGCGTGGACCTTACGCGGTAAACCGCACAATTTTCATGCCTGACGTTGGTAGTCCCGCGCAGGTCACACGTAACGTTCGACAAACCAAGGAGAGAAAATGATAAAATCAAAAAAATTGGTTATTTCTGCTTTATTCATAACGATATGTGCCGTTTTGGTGGTTTATAAAGTAAAGGCTGATGAGAAAAAGCATTCTTCTCCCGCAATCCAGAACGCTGATATTGAAGAACTAGAGAATCTAATGCGTAAAAGGATAGAAACGCGCCTAAAAAGCATCATGTTCGGCAAGGGAAAGTTTCTAGGAAATATTAGTCTTCCCGAGATTGTGGACTATCTAAATAATGCAAGCAGAGGACGTTTTAGTTCGCAGTGGGGTGTTGAGTTTCGGATCAGC
>JBNKHE010000050.1:0-881 GCA_050290185.1 Pontiella sp. | reverse complement strand
ATCAGTAGATACGAAATTTTCCCCAGATGACGAACTAATACTCAGCAGCATCAAAAAACTTGGATTCTACTGCATCATTCAAAAGGGAGAATACCTCGTGTTCATGATTGATGGAATCCTAGATAACTCATATGGCTACATTGTAGCGAAAACCAAACCAACCAACGAAATGTTAGGGCACCTGTTTCATATCTGCGATTTAGAGGAGATAGGCGAGAACCTTTACTTATACACTTCAAATTAATGCAGAACCAGCGCGTGGACCTTACGCGGTAAAACGCACAATTTTCATGCCTGACGTTGATAGTCCCGCGCAGGTCACACGTAACGTTCGGTCAGGAAAAATATGAAATCGTTTAGTCGAATGCTCACGGTCATCGTTGCTTGGCTCATTGGCCTAGTGAGCTTTCATATTAGAGACAAAATATTTTACAAAGATGATCCTGTCGGTCCGCACGTACTACTATACCTCATTATGTCCGTGGTCGTGATACTTGTCATCACCATCTACTACATAAAGAATCCACATCATTTCAAATACAATAGACTACGTGAGAAAGCAGACCATCCGAAGAACCAAAATGAGTCTAAAAAACAATAACCGAACCAGCGCGTGGAGCTTACGCGGTAAATCGCACAATTTTCATGCCCAACGCATATGTCCCGCGCAGGTCACACGTAACGTTCGGTATAGAAGAAAGGACAACAAGCATGATGAAACTGAAAAAACAGATCGTTTCTTTGGCAGCAATCATCTGCTGTTGCTTAACAACCTTATTAACCGGATGTGCATCGACAATGGTAACAAATGGCTTAACGGCCATGCAGGGCGAACATGTTCAAGTTGCGTTTGATGTCCTTGGTTACCCTGATTCCAAAAT
>JBNKHE010000049.1:0-898 GCA_050290185.1 Pontiella sp. | reverse complement strand
CGGCTACAGCAACTTCGTCCAAACCATCCGCGGGCACTATCCGGACGCCGACATCATCTGCACCTACTTCACGAGCATGGGCGGCAGCGCCAGCACCTACATCCAGAATGTGGCGAACAACTCGGGTGACAGCAAAGTGCACTATGCCCTCGTCAACTACTCGCTCATCAATCCGGACGATCTGGGATCGGATTGGCATCCGAACGTGACGGGACAGACCAAAATCGCGGATGCATTCATCCCGCAATTCGACAGCATCATGGGGACTAATTGGGGCTCTGCATCGCGGGGGCTGGTCGCAAGTCCGTCGAATTCGGCCGTATCGCTGTCCTGGAATATGGTTGCCGGCGCGGACAGCTACACCGTCAAGCGCAGCACCACCAGCGGAAGCGGCTATGCGACGGTGACGACCGGCGTGACCGGTTTGAGCTACGAGGACACGGGCCTCGTCAACGGCACGACTTACTACTATGTTGTTGAAGCGGTAAACACCAACGGCGTAATCGCAACAACGACCGAAGCCAGCGCCACGCCCAACGAGATCGTACTGATGGCCCCAACCGGCGTTGCCGCGGTTCACGGCGGCGCGCAGGTGTCCTTGTCCTGGAATACGTCCGCTGGTGCGGACAGCTATGTCGTGAAGCGTTCGACGACCAGCGGTGCACCTTACGAAACCGTCGTGTCGGACATCGTTTCAACCAGCTATGCCGATACCGATGTGACCAACGGCACAACCTACTACTATGTCGTCGAGGCGGTAAACACCACCGGCGTAATCGCAACAACGACCGAAGCCAACGCCACGCCCAACGAAATCATACTGATAGCTCCAACCGGGGTTGCCGCGGTTTCCGGCGATGCGCAGGTGTCCTTATCATGGAATACATCCGCCGGCGCG
>JBNKHE010000048.1:0-911 GCA_050290185.1 Pontiella sp. | reverse complement strand
TCACCGGCACGTCCTACACCGACTCCGGCCTAAACGACGGCGTGGCCTACTACTACCAGGTGGTCGCCGTCAACGGCTCCGGGCTGTCGGGTTTCACGGCCGAAGCCCATGCGACGACCTCCGGCACCAACCCGGACATGGCACCATTCAACTTTGAATCCAGTTCGCAAGGCTGGACCGCCAGCGGCAGCCAGATTTCGGGCGTTGCCGTTTCCTCCGCGCAGGCCTACGTAGGCAACCAGTCGCTGGCCGTAAATTTCAATGGCTCGACCTCGGGCACCTCGGCCGCACTCGTGGGCAACGTGGCGATAACCGCAGGCTCGACGATTACCTTCCATGTCTGGATTCCCGCTGGCAGCCAGGTCTGGGCGCTCCAGCCCTACACCCAGGATCCGAACAATGGTTGGAATGCAAGTTGGTATGATAGTTTCACCGCTAACGCCTGGAACACGCTGACGCTGACCGTGCCGGCGAACGCCGTTTCGCCACTGAGCTATCTTGGTGTTCAGATTTTAACGAGCGCCGGCTGGACCGGTACCTGCTACATCGATTCCGTCTACGTGGAATCACCGCCGCAGCCGCCCTCCACGCCCACCGGCCTGGCTACCGTGGCCGGCGACGGAAGCGTCGATCTGGACTGGTCCGCCACCGGCGGCGCGACGGGCTACAAGATCAAGCGTTCGACCACGAGCGGCAGCGGATACACGACCCTCGCGACCACCAACAGCCTAGCCTTGGCCGACAGCGGCCTGGCCAACGGCACGCTCTACTACTACGTGGTCAGTGCCATGAACGACGCCGGGGAAAGCGCCGGTTCGGCTGAAGTCGGCGTGCGCCCGCTCGCTACCGTGCCGGCTCCTCTCGACGTGGTCATGACGAACAGTCAGGTCGAAATCAGTTGGCCGGCCGAC
>JBNKHE010000047.1:0-979 GCA_050290185.1 Pontiella sp. | reverse complement strand
AAGTACCAATATCAGCTTACAGTAAAGGTGCAAAGGGTCTTTCCGTCCTGCTGCGGGTAAGCGGCATCTTGACCGCTACTACAATTTCACTGAGCATCTCTCCGAGACAGTGCGCAACTCGTTACACGATTCGTGCGGGTCGGAACTTACCCGACAAGGAATTTCGCTACCTTAGGACCGTTATAGTTACGGCCGACATTCACAGGGGCTTGGACCCGAAGCTCTCACCTCAGATGTTCACCTTTCTGCATTGGTCACGTGTCACTCCCTATACGTCGTCTTGCGACTTTGCAGAGAGCTGTGTTTTTGCTAAACAGTCGGTTGCGCCTCTTAACTGCGACCCCCCGAAAGGGGCACCCCTTCTACCGAAGATACGGGGCAAATTTGCCGAGTTCCTTAGAGAGATTTAACTCACGCGCCTTAGAATACTCATCCCGGATACCTGTGTCGGTTTGCGGTACGGGCCACCTATATACTAACAACGAAGCTTTTCCTGAAAGCTTGGTATCACCGGATCCCCATCAGCCGTAGCTTCAGGGTCCTTACGGTTTTCAGCCTTAACGAGAAGCGGATTTGCCTACTTCTCAGCCTACGACCTTCGACTGGGACAATCATCACCCAGCCCGGCTAACCTTCTCCGTCACTCCGAAGATCAAACATATATAAGCGGGTACAGGAATATTAACCTGTTGTGCATCGACTACTGCTTACGCCCTCGCCTTAGCTCCCGACTAACCCTGGGCGGACGAACCTTCCCCAGGAAACCTTATCCTTACGGCGAGCAGGATTTTAACCTGCTTTATCGTTACTCATGCCTACATTCTCACTTCCAACCAGTCCAGGGTCGCTTGCCGCTTCCCCTTCACTCCTGTTGGAACGCTTTCCTACCAAACAGTATTGCTACTGAGTCCTAGACTTCGGTACATCGTTTGAGTCCCGATCATTTTCGGCGCAGATTCACTCGATGAGTCAGCTATTA
>JBNKHE010000046.1:0-1019 GCA_050290185.1 Pontiella sp. | reverse complement strand
CCAAGCGTAGAGATAGCCGTCCTTGCCGACGGTGAAACGGAAGTCGGATGTTGAGAATGGATGGTTGGCCTGATTCCAACCAATCTTTCCGCCGGGCAGAACATTGAGCTGCCCGTTTGCGCCTTCGCCCAACACCTCCCAGGCACGGCTGCCGTAGATTCCGTCTCCGTTGATAGCCAACCAGGCACCAATCTCCGCGAGCATTGTGGTGCTGCCTGCATCCAGCGATCCATCGGGACGCAACGAAACGCACAGGCCAACATTACCGTCACGCGCGACCTGTTCCAGCAGATAGCGGATCACGCCATCGGAACTATACGTAAAGCCGGGTCCGTAGAACCAGTCGCCCACCGGCGTCTCCGCGATCCAGTCCTGATTCGTCTTGATGTCCCCGGGAATGCTGCCTTCCTCGGTATTCACAGTGCCGTTGGTTTCGTGCCGGAACTTGACGATACTGAACACATCAACTGTGTCGCGACGATCAAGGGTCTTGTTGTAGAAATCGGCGATAACGCGCTGCATTGCATCGGATTTATAACCGGTGCCGGTGCCAAAACCACTGAAGGGCTGCTGATCAGTGCCGTCAGTGTAGATGAAGTCGGGCTCGTACTTATCAACCGCATCCATCATGCGCAAAGCCCACCATTTGGCATTCCATTTACTATAGTCCAAATGGTTTTGGAAAATTCCCGCAGGCGGCGGTGACCACGCGGAGTTGGCAGCGCTGGCTACTCCTTTATATTCGCGCAAGTTGACCCCATAGAGCAATCGTGGATCGAGACCTTCCCACCACGTTCCCCTGCTCTCGGCAAGCGTAAGATTGCCATCGTAGGGGACGTTTGCGTAGGCCCCTGTCATGTCATTCTGAAAGGCAGTCTGCCACCACCACCAGGAATACTCGTGGTGGAAGGTAAGCCCGAAGCGCATTCCGGCATCCCGCGCTGCGCTCGCCCATTCGCCGACCAAATCGCGCTTGGGACCCATACGCACGGCGTTCCAGGGCTGGTACTGCGAGTCCC
>JBNKHE010000045.1:0-1027 GCA_050290185.1 Pontiella sp. | reverse complement strand
CATAAACTTTGACACGAAGAAAGTGCGTTTTACCGCGTAAGGTCCATGCCCTGGTTGGGATCATTTTCTGTTTATGAGTTTTTTCCACCCGACATTGATGAGAATGATTTCAACTATTAGGTGAGTGAGTTTTCCCCACCATGTAAAACAGTCGATTCTAAATCCACATAGCGCCAAATATGGTCCGGTAATATCAGGTGATCCGAATAGTTTGAGATCTTGGAAAAGAACGTGAGCAATTATTCCCGCCAGTCCGAGGACTCCAAAAAGTAGGATTATACCTCCGATGATTGAATTGAGTATTCTCATATTATTATGTCATCCCAACGTTTGGTGTGAGCCGCCTCGCGCTTAATCGTTAGGCACGACAGATTGTGCGTTGGCCGAGGTAGGCTCCATGCCCTGGTTCGGTTATTTGATTTCGATAGTTCCGTAGTTAATTATGTCTTTAGTTCTGACATAAGTTTTTTCAGCGGTCGTTTCTGACTCCAGTGAAATAATTGACCAATCATCTCCCAAGTAAATAAAGCATTTGTGGTCATTTATTGGTCCTGCTGATCTAACTTCGTTGTCAACCAAGTAGGTGATGCTGATGACTTCTTTTTTAATTGGTTCTGAATGATTCTGGGAAGGGGTAGTGCAACCCAGAAGCAGGGTTGAAATGATGAGTGTACCAATTATCGCTTTCATTATTTCTCCGTATATTTGTTTACCGAACGTTTGGTGTGACCCGCCCGGGAATAAACCATCAGGCATGAAAATTGTGCGTTTTACCGGGTAGGGTCCATGCCCTGGTTGGATTATTTTTCTTTTGCTTTTTGTCTGAGCTTTCTTCCCGCTTCCGAAACATGGTCTGGTAATAAAAGGTCTCCTGACTTAACAGCCTTGTATAATCCTAAGAACCAATCATATTTCGAGCTGTGTTCAGGGTACGTTCTCTTTAAATCATTTACACGTTCGGCGGCTGATGTTCCCCACATGGGGTTAAATGGATTTACGATCCACTGGTTATCATAATAAAGAATGC
>JBNKHE010000044.1:0-1037 GCA_050290185.1 Pontiella sp. | reverse complement strand
CGACAAAGAAGTGTTCAACCGAGTTGATGGCTTGGATGTGGCCAAAGATGTGTGGAACAATCTTCAGATGGCTCATGAAGGATCAAGACCCATGAGGAAGGTCAGGGTGGAAATGCTTGAAGGCCAACTCAACCATTTCAACATGTATGATGATGAAATGCCTCATGAGATGTTCAACCGGCTAAAGAAGCTAGTCAACAAGGCAAGAGCCCTAGGGTCCAAGAAGTGGACCGATCGCATGTTGACGGAAAGATTGATGATGGCCTACACTCCAATGAACTACAATGTTATGGCCTTGATCCACCAAGACCCCGCCTATAAGAAGATGACATCCGATGATGTGCTTGGAAGGATCATGAATCATGAAATGAATATTCAAGAAGCCAACAACATCAAGAATCTCTACAAGGGCGTCTCAACCTCCAAGAAACAAGATATTGCTCTCAAAGCAAACAAGAGCAAGAAGAAAAAAGTGTTAATTTAGAGCCCAAGTGAAGAAGAAGAAGAAGAGGAAGAAGATGAAGATGAAAAAGAATATTATGAAGAAGAGATGACCTTATTCATCAAAAAATTCATAAGTAAAAGAAGACCCTTCAAGGGAGATAAGAAAGAGTGGCCAAGGTCAAAGAAGGTGTGCTACAATTATGGCAAGAATGGACATTTCATTCCCAATGTCCATATGAAAAGAAAGATGAGGACAACAACAAGAAAAAGAAGATAGACAAGAGATACAAGAAGGACAAGAAAGTCACAAAGAAGAAACCTTATGGACAAGCTCATGTCGGTCAAGAATGGAACTCAAGTGATGGGAGTTTCGAATCGGAATATGATGATATGGCAATCATAGCCATCAAGGGCAAAGCTTCATCAAGAAAGTCACTCTTCCCAAAGCTCTCAAAGCACACATGTCTCATGGCAAAGAAAGGTAAAACCCAATAGTTTTTCCTCTCCCAAATATATCACTAGTGATGAGGATACTCTTTCTAATGATGATGATGCTTCTAGTGATGATGATGAGCCTATTCCTAGTGAATTTG
>JBNKHE010000043.1:0-1055 GCA_050290185.1 Pontiella sp. | reverse complement strand
GATCGACGCCCTGACCGCAGACTGTTTCCGGTTGGACGGGGCCACCAGAGCCCGGGAAGCGATCCGCGAGAGCATCGAGTCCATCATCATCGCACCGGTGGAGGGCGGCTTGGCAATCACCTACCGGGGCCGATTCGCGGGGCTTGTCGAGCAGTACTATGAAAGCGAAGAAGCCGCCTCGGAAGAGACGGCTTCGACATCAGTGGTTGCGGGAGCAGGATTTGAACCTGCGACCTTCAGGTTATGAGCCTGACGAGCTACCGGGCTGCTCCATCCCGCGCTAAAAAACTTTGTTTTTTTTGCGCTCGCCGGAAGCGTTGCGAAGCAACGCGTGGCGCGCGGAGATAGTCTTAATCTCTTACCGTACAGTTTATATGGTTATTGAAGCGCTGTAAGGGAAGAGTCTTGTTTGGATAGTGAAGGTAGTCTTATCGATAAAAGACCTGGCAGCGACCTACTCTCCCGCGTCTTAAGACGAAGTACCATTGGCGCAGAGGGCTTTCACTTCCGAGTTCGGGATGGGATCGGGTGGATCTTCCCTCGCCATAACCACCAGGTCATTTATCGATAAGATCGGCGGATTTTAGTAATCCGCCGGTGAAGCACGAGGTCTCGATCGTTAGATCGATGGCCCCCACCCAGGTATTGACCTACGGTCAATGCCAAGTGGGATATAATGTTTATGCGTTATGTTTTGAGTTGACCGAGAATTGATTGTGGTCTGACTCTGGCTTGTTTGCCTGGTTCAGCAATTTACTGCTGAGCGCGGCGAGGATGTGTTGAAGCCGATCGAATGATTAGTACCAGTAAGCTTCATATGTTACCACACTTCCACACCTGACCTATCAACGTCCTGGTCTAGAACGACCCTTCAGGGGGGTTATACCCCCAGGGAAATCTCATCTCAAGGCGAGTTTCACGCTTAGATGCTTTCAGCGTTTATCCTTTCCGTAGTTAGCTATCCAGCCGTGCCGCTAGCGCGACAACTGGTACACCAGAGCTACGTCCTTCTAAATCCTCTCGTACTAAAGAAGAACCTCCTCAAGTTTCGAACG
>JBNKHE010000042.1:0-1102 GCA_050290185.1 Pontiella sp. | reverse complement strand
TCCGATCTGGAGTTACTCCTTGTGTTAGTCTTAAACATGATAGAGATCCTTCCTCCCTTGGAAAAATATAAATATGATACCTGGAGAATACTCCCGGTGAAATGCTACATTGACAATTTCGTGCACTTGGAGAGCCACCCGGCCGTCCATCACCTCCAAACCGACTCAATTAAGTTGGTGGAAGCTCCCCTCTACCCCTATATAAGGATCCTCATGGTAGAATTCACACACACCACACTCTTCTTGTAGTTCTCCACTTGTAAAGGTTCCGGTTTAGTAGTAGGAGCGCAGGTGAAGCCCTATCGGGTGTCGAGAGTCGAGTCAAGTCAAGTCTTCACTCGAGCTCCGGAAGTAGTCTCAGAGATTGGTGAGCTCTTGTATCCTTACCTTTCTTTATAGTCTTTGAGTCCTAGTTCTTATATGTTCTGTTCTTTTTTTGTCTTAAGCTTTGATGCGTGAAAAGTTACTATCATGTGTTCCCCTTGTTTGTTGTTATTGCTCTATGGGTTATCTGTCCGACTCGGTAGATTACTCTACCCCACGTAGCTCGAGTGCTTTACCGACGTTGGTGTGTTTCCTGTATGTCATCGGCTGACGATGAAGCATTTGGCTTTACTCGCGGACATGGTGTCTGAGTTTTAATCCTTTAGTGAAGCTCCACGCCTTACACGGAAGTGTGGTACCCACAGGAGTGACAGTCCTGTTATGACTTTGTAATCTACCACATCGAGGTCATGGCGAGGTGGCCAAACCTGGGTTGATGTATCCCCTTGGGAAAATATAAATACGATACCTGGAAAATACTCCCGGTGAAGTGTTACATTGATAATTTCGTGCGCTTACGGAGCTGCATAAGAAACGTCAACAACCACACCATCTTCTGACAACCTGGATGGAATTGGGGACTTCATAAGCCATCTGCGTAAATCAAAGTAGTACATATGGAACTTAGCCTCTGACTGAGCTTTCAGCTCAGCCGCAGCCTCGGCGGCTACATGGTGAATATCACCGTGGGATTCTGAGTCATGACCATAAAGGCTTTAGCCACATGGCCTCACCATCGAATCACGCAGCGGTACCCATAGTGACATATGAGTACCTA
>JBNKHE010000041.1:0-1192 GCA_050290185.1 Pontiella sp. | reverse complement strand
CGGGATAACCGCTGAAAGCATCTAAGCGGGAAACCCCCCTCAAAACCAGGTCTCGCCTAAGAGCCGTGGTAGACCACCACGTCGATAGGAGGCATGTGGAAGTGCAGCAATGCATGAAGCTGAGCCTTACTAATCGCTCGATCGGCTTGATCCCTCCTCCGCTTGCGCAAGCAAACGGAGGAACGAAACACCGCCACGTCCAGCGGTAAGTCAGCGCTTTGGCTTTGCCAAAGCGCGATGGCCTCGGCAGTGGCTTTGCACCGCAAAGCCGCGAAAGAGGCAGCCCTGGAACAGAGAACTCAAAACCAACTTCGATATCGCTATTTGGCTTTTGCCAAACAGCTGAAGACCCGACACACTTTGGCGCAGCAGCAGGCCTATCGCCATTTTGCCTCCGGCAAAACGGCTGACGGCCTCATCGCTGTTTCGCCGAAGGCGGAACAGCTGTGCTTAGACGACCTGGTGGCTATGGCGAGGGGTTAAACACCCGATCCCATCCCGAACTCGGCCGTGAAAACCCTCAGCGCCGATGGTACTGCGTCTTAAGGCGTGGGAGAGTAGGTCGCTGCCAGGTCTTCCAAGCACAGCCCAGCTGCTTTGCAGCGCAAAGCAGCGATGAGGCCGGCAGTCGTTTGGCGAAAGCCAAATGACGAAAGGCCGCAAAACAAACACCACACAATCCCGATCCCCTGTCCTCCCCACCCAACAGCACAACAAATCCAATAACGCGGGGTGGAGCAGTCCGGTAGCTCGTCAGGCTCATAACCTGAAGGTCGCAGGTTCAAATCCTGCCCCCGCAACCAAATGGAAGCGAAAAGCTCCCGCAATCTCTAGAGATTGCGAGTTTATGCTTTGTACAATTTATTGGCTTTCAATCAAATCGGTAAATACTGCAGGAGAAATACTCCGTAAAAGAGGTTCTCGGATCAAGTTTCTGCATTACTGAAGCCACGGTATTGAAAGTCGGCGCCTTGTTCTGATTCATTCTCGGCGATACTGAGCATCTCTGCGTGGTGCGCTGACTTGTGGCAGGCCGGGTCTGCGTTCTCAGCTTTTCCGGTGATCGCAAGTGCTTGGCAGCGGCAGCCGCCCCAGTCGCTCTCGCGCCGTTCACAGGAGCGGCAGGGTTCCGGCATCCATGAGGTCCCACGAAACGCGTTGAAGGCGGCGGAGTCATACCAGATTTCGCCTA
>JBNKHE010000040.1:0-1226 GCA_050290185.1 Pontiella sp. | reverse complement strand
ATAGAAAAGATAAAAACCAATATATTGATGATTGTCATCACAATTGCGAATAATTTATACCCAAATTCCAAATCATCTTCATATGAACCAATTATGATGATGGGAATTCCAAAAAGGTAATTACCTGGTTCAAAACATCTACCAGCCAAAATATGCTGAAACGGTTGAGTCCGCTTGTGGACATTCTTTCCAAGTATGGAGTTCCCCATGATATGGTTTATACCGACTATGTTGGAAACATTGTATATGAGGATGAATATCAAGTTGCAGTCACTGACTATCCTCTAACTATAAATGCAGATAACCAGCGCGTGGACCTTACGCGATAAAACGCACAATTTTCATGCCTTACGTTGGTAGTCCCGCGCAGGTCACACGTAACGTTCGATACAGAAAACATAACTATGCCTGAAGTACCGACAACGCCACTTAGATCTGGAAGGTATGACTCCATCCTTAAATACCGATTAGTAAAAAAGGATAAGGATCATTTCATACTCTGCCCAACTCATAGTGCTCTACTTCTTGCCATAATTTTTTTCATAATCTCGATTGGCCTCGTAATGGCGCCGTTTTATCTCAATCAGCAGGTCAACAATTTGTGCAAAGTGTTATCCATGCTCTCTGGAATCACAGGCCTTTTATTTTTGGTCATAGATTATTTTATTCAGCGCAATAAAACCAAATACACCTTCGATACCTCTGAGCAAAAAGTAACAGCCTCCAAAAACAACACGATAGTTACGACATTTGATCTAACATCTTCAGTAGCCATACAGATCTGTGTTTCCGACCAGCAACACGACATAGGGTCAGAGGGCGGCACTCACCATTATCGTCTGTATGAACTCAACCTCGTTATGGAACTTCAAAAAAGTATTAGCAGAGAAAATTTATTCAGCTTACCAAATCGGTCACATGTTCTATCTGTAGGGAAAAGGATTTCAAACATTCTAAATATCCCTTTGCTAAATCACGCCACTCGTGAACACATAAAACTCAACAAAAAAATAATACATCGAACCAGCGGGTCGACTTTACGGTGAAAACGCCGGTTGAACTATCTGTACGCTATGTGCACCGAAAGTCACCCTGAACGTTGGAACATAAAAACAAAAGGAGAAAGATGAAACGTACATTTCTCATTATGATTTTGGTGGCAGGCTTAATTTCCGCATTTGTTGCCACAGCTCAAAAAAATCAAACCGCAACACCACAAACGGAAG
>JBNKHE010000039.1:0-1280 GCA_050290185.1 Pontiella sp. | reverse complement strand
CGCGGTAAAACGCACAATTTTCATGCCTATCGCATATATCCCGCGCAGCTCACACGTAACGTTGGGACAAGAAAGGTATTTGATATGAAAGTGCTAATGATTATTTTTGGTCTACTTGATGTGGTGCTGATATTGACTCGTTTGCCCCGCATGCCTGCATATGTCAGAGGTGCTGTGCAGCTCGAAATGGCTCCAGCGATCTGTATTGCCTTGCTCGTCACCCTTGCCCTATCGGCATTAGGCTTCATCACGAGACGAAGGTGGGTCTTTCCCTTAAGCTACGCGCAGTTTCCCTTTCGCATTGCCTTGTCATTCATGTCTCTCGGGGTTGTGGCAGAGCTCCTGCTCCCAGCCACCGCATCCACTGTGCTTAGCCAAGCTGTATGGATGTCTTGTGCCGCCATCGAAGGTATCCGACTGGGTCTGACAGTAATGCTTCAGAAAGAGATGAAAAAGAGCCCAACCAGCGCGTGGAGCTTACGCGGTAAATCGCACAATTTTCACGCCTAACGCATATATCCCGCGCAGCTCACACGTAACGTTCGCTATAAAAATATGTGCGTATTAAGAGTCAGTAGCAAAACCATGTCCTTTCGTGAATTCGTTGAGAAATCGGATGTTCCGATCTACGACTCACATGAAAAGGGAGATCCATGTAAATTCAAAAAGAGACCACCTAAAAACGATTATGGTTTCCAGTGCTCAGTCAGTGATAAAGATTTTTATGATTTTGACGGTCAAGTTTCGGATGCAATTGCTTTTCTCAGAAATCACTTCAATGAGCTGAAGGAATTAGTTTCAAAATATGACATTGATGATATCAGGCTCGATTTCCCTATTGAATGTCGTTTGATCAATAACAACCTATTCTCTCAATGCGACTTTTTACCTCCGGAACTTATCAAGTTGTCAGGTGAAATTGGATTAGGCATTGAGATGTCTCAATATTATCCATCAGAAAAAGAAAAATAAGCGAACCAGCGCGTGGACCTTACGCGGTAAAACGCACAATTTTCATGCCCAACGCATATGTCCCGCGCAGGTCACACGTAACGTTGGCCATTAATATGAAATCTGGTGAAAACAAAGCTTCTGATCTGTTTGAGAGTCTCGGTTATAAACCAGAGCGTTTTACTAAAATTGAGATGAAGTCCGGAAGGACGCCTGACTTCAAAGTATATGATGGAGAAAATCTTGCATTTTACTGTGAAGAAAAAACATTCTTGGATTGCTCGGGGTTCTATGATGATTTTCCTACAGATGAAATCAGGGTGGGAATT
>JBNKHE010000038.1:0-1339 GCA_050290185.1 Pontiella sp. | reverse complement strand
TATTCATCAGCCCCAACTGACAGTCGATATGAATGGTACTGGTGGTATGGACAAGATAAACAGACGTTTGAGAAACGAAAAAAGGAATATATAAAGAAGGGAATGCAAATGGTTCATGAACAGTCATTCACCCTTCCAAATGGCGAAAAACGATATCAAGGCGTCTGGCATCTGCAGGAATAAAGTATCTCCAACCAGGGCATGGACCCTACCTCGGCCAACGCATAATCTGTCGTGCCTGAAGATTGAGCGCGAGGCGGGTCACACCAATCGTTAGCATTCAAGATAAGTGATATATGGTGAATAGGAAAACGATAGAAACAAAGGAGATAGTCGACTTTGGGTTGTTCTATGCTGCCAAGCAATATTACGAAGCGGCTAAGATGCTCAAATGCAACCAGTTCGTTTCAAATCCATATTTCATTCTCTTATCCTTTTCCATAGAGCTATTTCTCAAAAGTATTGGCACAACAATACACTGGTCGGGAGCAAGAGCCTCAAGAGTTGAACATATCGAGGGGCATAACCTAAGCCAGGTCTTTGAGAGTATGGAAAATGAGAACCCTGATTCAGCAAAATATCTAAAGGAAAAGTACTCTCGTAGGTTCAAGCGGAACTTGGCGGAAGATATACGCTTAAACTCAGAAGTATTTGTTAAGAGAAGGTATCCTTATTTTAAGGGAGGTCGCATTCCTTCAATGTCTGCAGGAATATTCAACCTTCCTGAAATGGAAAAAGATATCTGCGTTACTGTATACATAACACAACTTGAAAACGTCGCTGAGCTCCTACACGATGAATTGATAGTTCACTTTGGCGGACTGTTTGATGATATTTAATAAATAGTTGCTAACCAGGGCATGGACCCTACCCGGTAAAACGCACAATTTTCATGCCGGACGTTTTATTCCCGGGCGGGTCACACGTAACGTTCGACTCGATAAAAAATAATGAAAGCTGATCCAATCACACAAATCGGAATAGATGATCAAGGGAGATTATTAATCAAACCCAAATCACTGACCTATTCCATGATTTATCGAGAGGCCAATGGGGTTCAGTGGGATTCACAAAAGAAACATCTGTATTCTGAAAAACCAAGAGAGTGGAGTTATTTAGATTGGTTTAAGCAAATCATCAACACAGCTGACCCAGATGGAACAGATTTAAAGATCACGAACAAAACAGAGTGGACAAATATTCCAGAACAGCTCCAGTCCGAGATACTTAACTGGATGAAAAAGAAAACCTAGAAATGGTCGAACCAGCGCGTGGACCTTACGCGGTAAAACGCACAGTTTTCATGCCTAACGCATAAGTCCCGCGCAGGTCACACGTA
>JBNKHE010000037.1:0-1509 GCA_050290185.1 Pontiella sp. | reverse complement strand
TCCATCGAAGCCGTACAAACTCATAACAACCGGAAAGATCTGCATTTCAGGAATTGAATATATTCAGAAAAATCCATCATCTGCACAAACACTCGAATTTGATATCCCAGCTGGCGAATATACCGTTTACGTTAATCTGATAGATTGGAATCAAGAACCGGGTGCAGTAGATGCAGACGGTAATCCAACAGAAGGTGCATTGCCTGATGTAATTGTGTTTATCACCAGAGATAAGCCCAATGAGGATTATCGATGCAATGTGGAAACATTCAGAAAAGACGATGCACTAAGATAAACTGAGCAGAACCAGCGCGTGGACCTTACGCGGTACGCCGCACAATTTTCATGCCCAACGCATATATCCCGCGCAGGTCACACGTAACGTTCGATTTTTAGAAAAATCAACTACGTGCGGGAACTGAACAGTCGGCTTGTTCACGTAGAAGTACGAAATAACAGTCCCCTTCCCCAACCCACTCACACTAGCAAAAATTGCTAAACATCAATCCATGACTCATTTGAAAACACTCGGAGAAATAGATTACCTTATCGGGTGTTTTGCAGGAATGAATTATCGAGACCTCAAAGACGTTTGATCGACCAAGGACGGTAGTCTGTAAAGAACAAATGAATCGAACCAGCGCGTGGACCTTACGCGGTAAATCGCACAATTTTCATGCCTGACATTGGTAGTCCCGCGCAGGTCACACGTAACGTTGGGATA
Organism: Pontiella sp.; assembly: GCA_050290185.1. Classification (GTDB taxonomy): domain Bacteria; phylum Verrucomicrobiota; class Kiritimatiellia; order Kiritimatiellales; family Pontiellaceae; genus Pontiella. Next base: position 785 of record JBNKHE010000037.1, on the reverse strand, counting down.
GGAAATAAAATGGAAATCATCGGATATATCATACTCGGTTTGTTTCAGTTTCTTTGTTCGATCAGAATCCTAGAAAAAACAGGAAACCCGAAAGCGGTAACATTGGCGTTCCTATCGCTGATTCCAATAGTTGGAGCAATCATCTTCATGTATATAGCCTTCTCAGCATGGCCAATCGAAAAAGAATTAGAGCAGTACAAAGAGCAATATGGAGAACTACCTGAAGCAACTCAGGAAAGTACAACTTAATAAAAAAATCCCAACCAGGGCATGGACCCTACCCGGTAAAACGCACATTTTTCATGCCTGACGGTTTATTCCCGGGCGGGTCACACCAAACGTTGGAATCGGGAAATAATACTTTGCGGATGAGAGCAAACAGGATCAATTGATTCTCTGAAAACAGGATGGAATTTTGAACACTGATCAACTGGAAAATCACGGAGAAACAGGAAAGATTCTGTGTCAAATCACGGAGAACATGCTGAAATTTGAAATACAGGTCCTGTGTCAAATTACGGAGAAACAGGAAAGATTCTGTGACTATTCTCGGAGAAACAACCGATTCACTTAAACTAAACTTTTCCAACCAGCGCATGGAGCTGACGCGGTACAACGCACAATTTATATGCCTGACGTTTTTTCCCGCGTCAGCTCACACGTAACGTTAGGCAGGAAAATATAAACTCCGCAGGACTGGATCCCCTACTCTACTGAAATGAATTGAAAAACGGTCAACCTGACGAAGACAGATATTTCTTCTTGGATGAACCGATAAATGAATA
>JBNKHE010000036.1:0-1655 GCA_050290185.1 Pontiella sp. | reverse complement strand
GGCTGCGTCACGGATGCTGGCTTCGATCGAAAAAATTGTTGGAACGAAGGTCTTTGAACGCCACCCGAAGGGTATGACACCGACACCTGTCGGAGAGATCCTGGCCAGGAATGCCGTTAACCTGCTCCGCGGTCTTGATATGGCTGAACGCGAAGTCCAGTCCTTTTCCGTAGGTCTTGCAGGATCTGCGCACGTTGGGGCCGTGACCGGCGGCGCCGTCGGTTTTGTTGTTCCTGCAATCCAGGAACTCAAGAAAATAGCCAGGGGGTCGGACATTCATGTCCATGCCGGTCCAAGCGACATTCTCATCGAAGGCCTGATCAATGGCGAATTCGACTTTGTCCTGTCCAGAATTCCATCTGGTACCGATGCCCGGCAATTTTCGGTGCAACGAGGCCGGGTCGAAGTTGTCCATTTTCTGGTACGGCCGGGGCATCCCCTCGCCGGCAGAGAGAAGATAGAGCTCTGCGATCTTCAGGGATACGAACTGGTAATTCAGGCGCCCCAAAGCCCGATGCGCAATGCGGTGGAAGAGGCCTTTACAGCGGCCGGAATTCCGCTGCCGTCCGAGATAGTCAACACGACCTCACTACTTGTGATGATCGCATATCTGGGTTCCACCGATGCCATAGCACCAATATCACGCGAGGTCGCCGGTCTGCTCGGCCCGGGAATGTCACCCGGCGGTTACATAACACTTGATCTCAAGGAGCCGATTATCATCAACCCCTATCACCTGCTTTCCTACAAGCATCGCATGATGAGTCCGCTGGCGGATAGGCTTATGGCGCTTGTTGCCGACAGGATCAATAATCCCTGAACACGGCAGACCTTGTCGGCATGACTGAAAACGCCTGAAACAAAAAACCGCCCGAGAGGGCGGTATATGGTTTGGTTGCGGGGGCAGGATTTGAACCTGCGACCTTCAGGTTATGAGCCTGACGAGCTACCGGGCTGCTCCACCCCGCGTCACCATGCGCAATCTTGCGCAACAAGCGTTGCCACAAAAACAAACAGCCGCTTGCGCGGCCTGTTATTGTCGGTTGCCAACGCAACCATATTCAAAATCGAGAAGCTTGTATGCGTTTTGCAGACCTGGCAGCGACCTACTCTCCCGCGTCTTAAGACGAAGTACCATCAGCGCTGGGGCGTTTCACGGCCGAGTTCGGAATGGGATCGGGTGCAGCCACCCCGCCATAACCACCAGGTCGGCAAAGCGCATACAATTCGAGAAGCTGATTTCCGCCCGTCCGCATTTCTGCGGGCGGACACAAGCAATGAGAACAAGTCAAGTCGATCGAGTTATTAGTACCGGTAAGCTCCATGCGTTGCCGCACTTCCACACCCGGCCTATCAACGTGGTCGTCTACCACGACTCTCAGGGAATACTCGTTTTCAGGTCGGTTTCCCGCTTAGATGCTTTCAGCGGTTATCCGTTCCGTATTTAGCTACCCTGCTATGCGGCTGGCGCCACAACAGGTCCACCAGGGATACGTCCATCCCGGTCCTCTCGTACTAGGGACAGATCCTGTCAATATTCCTACACCCACGGCAGATAGGGACCGAACTGTCTCACGACGTTCTGAACCCAACTCACGTACCGCTTTAAATGGCGAACAGCCATACCCTTGGGACCTGCTCCAGCCCCAGGATGC
>JBNKHE010000035.1:0-1715 GCA_050290185.1 Pontiella sp. | reverse complement strand
GATATGCAATTCAGCACTATCCTCACCCGTAAAACTCCCTGGACCCGGAAAATAGCATACGAGGCCACGGTCCAGGACCAGCCCATCCTTGTTTCGCAAATCTCTCAAAACCATTTTGCGGTCGACTGGAACATCGCCGCAGATCCCTTCCAAGACACCTGCGGTTGCCGGTCCGGACACCCGAATAACCGCAACACCAGTCGGAGGCGCGCCGGTGGAAAGGGCATAGATCGAATCTTTAAACGGGGATTGATGCATCGGCATCCGGCTCCTACTGTCTGAAACCATTCCTATAAAGGAGAATATTCTGTGCCCCTACCGGCAAAAAACCTGCTCGCCCAAGAAACATCGCCGTATCTCATTCAACACAAGGACAATCCTGTCCACTGGCGAGCATGGTCAAAATCCGCTTTGGATGAAGCAAGGGAAACCGGCAAGCCCATTCTTCTGTCTATTGGCTATTCTGCCTGCCACTGGTGCCATGTCATGGCTCATGAATGCTTCGAGGACCAGGATGTTGCCGATGTGATGAACCGCCATTTCATCAATATCAAGGTCGATCGCGAAGAGAGACCCGACATCGACCAGATATATATGGCAGCGCTTCAGGCAACCGGCGAGCAGGGCGGTTGGCCGCTGACAATGTTTCTCCTGCCCGATGGGCGACCATTCTGGGGCGGAACCTATTTCCCGAAGGAAAGCAAATATGGCCGGCCAGGTTTCATCCAGGTCATGAAGCGGGTTTATGAAGCCTTCAAGACCCGGTCAGACCAGATCGAACAGAATGCCGAAGTCCTGAACCGCCATGTCCATAAACGCTTGGCCGCAACAGATACCGGCAGGGTAACACCCGCGCTTTCCCAATTGCACACTCTGGCAACAAACGTCACCCGTATGATCGACAAAACCAATGGCGGATTTTCAGGCGCTCCAAAATTCCCCTCAGCCCCTTTCATGGAAACCCTCTACCTCTCGTCGCTGTTCTCGAACAGACACGATCAATTGGAACCGTTCATCCAATCGATCCGCGAGATGTCCAATGGCGGTATATATGATCATCTGGCCGGAGGCCTATGTCGTTACGCTACCGACTCGATTTGGCTTGTCCCGCACTTCGAAAAGATGCTTTACGATAATGCCAATTTCATACGGCATTGTGTCTGGTCGCATTTCCATACGAATGAAGAGTTGTTTCGTATACGAATCGAACAAACCGTCGATTGGCTGACCAGGGAAATGAAACTCGAAAATAATGGTTTTGCCTCAAGCCTCGATGCAGACAGCGAAGGTGAAGAAGGAAAATATTACGTCTGGGCTGAGGAAGAGATAGACGATGCTCTCGGAGACAATGCCCAGCGTTTCAAATTAGAATATGGAATAGTAGCCGGAGGGAACTGGGAGGGAAAAACAATCCTGCATCGCCGCCATGGCAATTGTACCGTACCGGAAAATGATCCTGATCTTGCAGAGATGCGCAACCGACTGCTTTTACAGCGATCAAAACGCATCCGGCCGGGACGTGATGACAAGATTCTCGTTGACTGGAACGGGCTGATGATCCGAAGCCTGAGCGAGGCAGGACGCTATTTCAACCGACCGGAATGGATAGATCTCGCCAAAGCCGCTTTTGAATTCATCGTGACAAAGCAGGATAACAAGCGGCTTCCCCATTCTATCGGCATCAGATCTGCCCTATTCCCGGGATTGTCTTCCGA
>JBNKHE010000034.1:1007-1810 GCA_050290185.1 Pontiella sp. | reverse complement strand
AGCCGGAGCGAGCATCGCAATACGCGTCGAAAATCGATTTCTCCAAATCCTCGGAAATCGTGACACGTGCATCCTGCGCGAGTGATGCCAAATCATATGCAGACGGGCCGATCACCGCGTCCTGAAAATCGATAAGTCCGAGCCTGTCAAATTCGTCCTTTTCGTCACGCCAAACGATATTCGGAGAGTGGTAATCACGCAGGACCAGCGTTGTCTCACTGGCATTGAGCGTGTCGAGCACCACATTCCATCCCGACAGGAAATTGCTCCGGTCCTCCGCGGATATTTCATGACCGGACACAAAGGGAACATACCAGTCCGCCAGCAGTTCCGCTTCAATCAGAAGTGCCTCACGGTCGTATCGCGGGATTTCATGTGTATATTCAGCATCAACTTGCACTCGCCGTGGCCAATCTATTTCATGCATTTTTGCCAGAAGCTCAGCCGCAGCATGGTAGCGTTCCGGTAACGGCTCCCTACCCCCGATCAGGAATGGTTCGGTGCCAAGGTTCTCAAGGAGCAGAATTCCATTTTTGCGATCCGAGGCGAAAATCTCCGGTGCACAAAAACCATGCTCCCTCAGGATCGCATCTATGGCCAGGAAAGGCCCGACATTTTCGGCCAGATGGGCGATACGGCTGTATGGCTTGCCATCCCGCACCACCGGACCGTCCGGCTGTTCAGGAGCATTCATCAAGACAAGGCTGGCGCCATTATGGAAAACTCTTTCGTAAGCGCGTGCTGACGCATCGCCGGTCAAATGGGACCGTTTCGCACCTGAATATCCCGCCTTGTCCAGAAAA
>JBNKHE010000034.1:0-997 GCA_050290185.1 Pontiella sp. | reverse complement strand
TTTCGTAAGCGCGTGCTGACGCATCGCCGGTCAAATGGGACCGTTTCGCACCTGAATATCCCGCCTTGTCCAGAAAATGACGAATAGTCAGCGAACGTTTGAGACGTTTAATGACTTCATCAGTTCCCGATGCACTCAGTATTCTGCCGTTTTCCAAGGTATCCAGGCGAACTTTCAGACTTGATTGATCCGGGAGGTTACCGTTCGCGTTTTCCGGCCATTCCACCAGGACGATGGATTCGGAACCGGGTTCCGCCAGCCCAAGTTCATCAAGCTCATCCGGCGAAGAAATACGGTACAAATCTGCATGAATGACAGGAAACCGGGCCTCATATTGCTGCACAAGCGTAAAAGTAGGGCTCGGGACTTCCAGCGCGTCATCATCGGCAAGGGATCTGATGATTGAACGCGCCAAAGTGGATTTTCCGGCACCCAGTTCACCCGACAGTTCCAGGACATCGCCTGGCTTGAGGCAGGCAGCAAGATCCTGACCGAACAGGATCGTTGCATTCTCATCCTTCAGCCGGACCGATATTTGCGAAGTGGACATGCGCTATTCTGCGGCCGCCCTGAATGGCCTGGGCTCGTCGGGAAAACGGCAATGAACCGTCGTACCGCCTCCGGAGCCCGTTTCGATTTCGACGGATCCACCATGAAGCTCAACGAAGCTCTTCACGATTGACAGGCCCAAGCCGGCTCCGGTGTTACGGCCACCATTGTGATGCGGCTCAAAGCGCCGGAACACAGAATCCAGAACATTTTCGGGTATGCCTGGTCCGTCATCGTGGACACTGAAAACGACAGTGTCGTCTTCGCGGTGGCATTGGAGTGTTATGGTGCTGTTTTCAGGTGCAAAATTGGCTGCATTGCTCAACAGGTTTGCCAGAACCTGCCGAATGCGGTGATCGTCAGCCTTAAAAGGCTCAATATCCTCGTCGATCGACACGGACAATTCAATATTGTGCTCTTGCAAGCGTTCGGCACAAAGCGATTCAGC
>JBNKHE010000033.1:0-1909 GCA_050290185.1 Pontiella sp. | reverse complement strand
AATATTCAGATACTTGTTTGAAATTAATGGCGGAGAGGGAGTCCGCGATACTAGTGTTTGTAGATGATTGCTGGCGTTTTCTACATCTTTGTTTTTCAACGTCTTTCCCGCATTATTGTATTCCGTCGTTCATTGATATCCGCTATAATCCGCGCCCATAAGTAAGATTGAAAGTAAGAAAATGGCGCGGGCGACCAACAAGCTTTCGGCAACTGCGGTAGCCAATCGAAAAGGCCGAGGGCGTATGGGTGATGGCGGTGGGTTGTGGCTCAACATTGCCCACGGGGATTCCAAGTCTTGGGTTTTTCGATGGGTGCGCGATGGCAAGGCGCGAGAAATCGGGCTTGGACGGTATCCGGACGTTTCCCTTGCGATGGCAAGAACCCGCGCAACCGAATGCAGGAGGCTCGTTGCAGAGGGTCTTGATCCAAAAAGCGAACGCGACAGGAAAAGCGAGCCGACATTTGCCGAATGCGTGGAGATGTTCCTGGAGCAGATGGAAAAGCAGTGGCTCAATGAAAAACATCGTGCCCAGTGGCGCATGACGTTGACTACCTACTGCGAACCCATCCGGGCTAAACTTATTTCAGAGATTGGCACCGATGACGTGCTTAAAGTCCTTAATCCTATCTGGCAGGAAAAGCATGAAACCGCTTCGAGATTGCGCGGACGGATCGAACGTGTTCTGGACTTTGCAAAGGCGCGTGGCTGGCGCGAGGGTGAAAACCCGGCCTTGTGGCGTGGTCATCTGAAAAACGTCCTGCCTGCGCGGCAGAAACTGAAACGGGGTCATCACGCTGCGATGCCCTACGAGGATGTTCCAGGATTCGTGGAACGTCTTCGCCAGTCCGAAGCGGTATCTGCGCGGGCCTTGGAGTTTCTGATCCTGACAGCTTCCCGTTCCGGCGAGGTGCTTGGTTCGCGTTGGGACGAGATAGACTTCGAAAAAGCCATCTGGACCGTCCCGGCCAACCGAATGAAGGCAAAGAAGGAACACCGGGTTCCGCTGACTGACCGGGCATTGGAAATCCTCAAGCCGCTATACGAAGCCCGAACCGGCGAATTGATTTTTTCTGGCCAGAAGCCGGGGCGTCCGCTTTCCGGCACGGCCTTCGCAATGCTGATGCGAAGAATGAAGGTCGACCAGTACACGCCGCATGGCTTCCGGTCAGCATTCCGTGACTGGGCAGGGGACAAGACATCGTTTCCCCGCGAGATTGCAGAGGCTGCGCTGGCGCACAAGGTTGGGGATGCCACCGAACAGGCCTATCGACGCACTGATGCTCTCGAAAAGCGAAGGCGTCTCATGGACGCATGGGCCGATTATTGCAAGGATGACAGAGGTGGAAACGTGATCAGCATTACGAGGAAATGAGGCATGGCCAAGCCGAAAGCGATGCTCCCATCAGTTAGCTCTACTGGTGGCCCACCCCAACTGGAAATCGCGTCACAGGATTGGGATGAGTTTTACAAATCGTATGGTCACGATCCATCTGAACAAGCGCGCAAGGAAGTTGAAGAAATCTGCTCCGATTACCTGATCTGGAGAAAGGTCGAAATTGACGCTCAACCGACGAGAATAGTATCTGACTACTTTGAAGAGATCGAGAAAGCCGTGGAACGGTTTCAAGGCGTCGGTTACGGCAGTTTATTTCCAAACGACGATGCCGGTCATGAACTCAATAGAGTATTCGGTGACGAACTTGAAAAACAATCTTTCATGATTCCCGGTAGCGCCCTGCAAAGTGACGATGGCTCGCCCATTAATCGAGAAGAAAATTTTCACGCAACATTATCTCAACAGGCATTGATGGATATTGCCATTGCATTGTCGGTAGCAACCAAAAAAACACGGGCTTCGGTTAATGCTCGTCTTGATGATAAAACTTCTGGATGGCAGCCCGGCCAT
>JBNKHE010000032.1:0-1938 GCA_050290185.1 Pontiella sp. | reverse complement strand
TTACGCGGTAAACCGCACAATCTAACGTGCCAAACGTTGGTAGTCCCGCGCAGGTCACACGTAACGTTCGCTACTCATAATATGAAAGATTTATCACAAGAGCTAATTGCAATTTTTGACGATGTGCTGGGCTACATCAAAAGACCGGGAGTTGATCTTGTTTGGTCTCACTGGGATAATGTTGATGAAGCAGTTGAGGAACTGGAAAGCCATAAATCAAGATTCCAGAATAATGATTTCACAAAACTGAGGGAAGCATCCTACCTCTTTGCTCCAACGGGATCTCTGCAAGAGGTTTCATTGAGTAATGGATGGGGAGATGAGTTTTGTCAGTTAGCTAAAAAAATGGACAAACTGACAGAAAAATAAAAGCGAACCAGGGCATGGACCCGACCCGGTAAAACGCACAATTTTCATGCCCGACGGTTTATTCCCGGGCGGGTCACACCAAACGTTCTGTGTAGATAAAATGAAAACAGTTATACAAATATCAACAGTTTGCTTCCTAATGTTACTGGTAGGTTGTGCACACACGATTTCCACTAATGAAATACGATCCCTTCCCACTGGTACCGAATACTACACAGGATCAATTCTTTACGACCCATGGATTTACCAGGGAACAAAAGATGATTATCACTATTTCAAATACACATACCCAAAAGATTCAATGTTGAGATCAAAACGAATACGCATTCCCAAATCAGAATTGGGACTAGATTTTGAACATCCATACACGAAAGATTATGAAGACCAAACTGCAGTATGCCCTACATTCAACCCATCTGCTGGATTCTCTGGATTTAAACGCACAATGAAAATTGAAGATCGCGTACGCCTTGAGTCTGGAGACTTAATTCATCTAATACAATAAACACAGAACCAGCGCGTGGACCTTACGCGGTAAAACGCACAGTTTTCATGCCTATCGCATATATCCCGCGCAGGTCACACGTAACGTTCGAGAAAGGAAATTATGAAAACAATACTTGGTGCATTAATAGTTATGTTAGGAGCAACACATCTATCGTATTCCTACGAATTTGATGAGTTCATAAATGATTCTAAATCAAGCCCTGAAAAAGTATACGATCACCTTCATCCTGACACAATCAAAGTCATTAAGACCGTAGCAGAGCGACTTAGGAATGATGATGAATACCTAGATTCTGTCTTTCTCAGTGCTGAGCCAACCTGCAAAGGCAAGACCGACAGGGAAATCTGGGCTATCTTGTGGAATGAATTCGTAGGTAGCGATTATTTCGAAAACCTGAAATTAACTGGCACGATTCTTACTGAGAATGAAACTGTAAAGCTTTGTGTTGTTGAGGATATCTCCTATGGGAAATATGGACGACTATTCGACGTTGTAGCATTCAAGAAAGACGACAAGGAATACAAATTGCTCATGCCTGAGACTATTACAGTAGCATTAGCATGTGCTGATTTATAAAACTCGAACCAGGGCATGGACCCTACCCGGTAAAACGCACAATTTTCATGCCTGACGGTTTATTCCCGGGCGGGTCACACCAAACGTTCGGTACAACAAAGAGAACATTCACACATGAGCTCTAAGCAGAAATTATCAATGTCACTTGTCCCAAAATCATGGGCAAAAGGTATGGAAGAAGAATCCAAATTATGGAAGTTCACGTGTTCGTGCGGACACAAAATGTCTGTATGGGAACTAGGCGGAATCAGATGGAAAGCAGCAGGAAATCCCAAGCGGTTGGTCCAATGTACTAAATGCGGGAAATCCAGCATGATGACTTTAAGAAAAGAAAAATAATCAATCACCGAACCAGGGCATGGACCCTACCCGGTAAAACGCACAATTTTCATGCCCGACGATTTATTCCCGGGCGGGTCACACCAAACGTTGGAAATCTAAATAATCATGAAATCATTCATTCTCACGGTTGTTCTATTGAGTTT
>JBNKHE010000031.1:0-1961 GCA_050290185.1 Pontiella sp. | reverse complement strand
AGTCCGTCCAGATCAAATTATGAATCGAACCAGGGCATGGACCTTACCCGGTAAAACGCACAATCTATCGTGTCAGAGTTTATGTCCCGGGCAGGTCACACCAAACGTTCGGCAAGGAGAAAAACATGAACCACACTTCAGGAAAATTACGACAATGGGTGAACTCAAATCTAATGCCCAACCCCATATTTGAGTCCACAATCGGCGATAAGATATGGGCCGCACTGATACTGATTTTTCTCTATTCCATGATTAATGACCCCAAAGGGTACATAATCTTTGCTACGATATTTATTGTGATGGCAACTACTTCGAATTCCATAAATCAAAGAACAATCAGTAAGTTGGAGGAACGAATACAACAACTGGAGAACAACCCAAAAACATAAAGCCGAACCAGCGCGTGGACCTTACGCGGTAAAACGCACAATTTTCATGCCTGACGTTGGTAGTCCCGCGCAGGTCACACGTAACGTTGGAACAACTCACTTGGGTGCTTAAAAAAAAATAGGATCAAATTTGAATGCAGTTCAACCGGACAGCCTGCTGGATCAATGAACAACCTGCTTTGCTCGGACAACCTGTAATGGATCGAAAAACACCTGAGATACTAACTTGCTCAAAACAGAGTCTTTTCCAACCAGGGGCTGGACTTTACGCGTGAGACGCAGAATTATTTTATCGGTTCAGCGACCGCGCAATAACACAGGATGGCTTGCGCGAAAGTCATCCCTAACGTTCGGTAAGAAAAAATAAAATGCCAATTCTAGCCATAGTCCAATATCACTGTGAGATAGCTGGAGAAGAAACCAACAGTCTCGATTTCCAGGTGCGATATTTCGATACGGATTCGGAAGAAGAACTCCTTCAGCAACTCAAAACAGAAAATGACCGTTCCTACAAAAACCCGGATGGTGAAATAGTAGATTGGATTTTCGATCAAATAATTTCGATAGAACACGATCCAAAATTCGAAGATGGAGAAGAACTGATCGGATTCATAACCGAGAAATAAAAAAGACCGAACCAGCGCGTGGACCTTACGCGGTAAAACGCACAATTTTCATGCCTGACATTGGTAGTCCCGCGCAGGTCACACGTAACGTTGGGTTTGTATAAATCATGAAGAATAAAGTAATCATCCTATCCTGCCTCATTGGTCTAATTCTCGTCGGATGCCAAACAAGAACAATCCCTCCATCGAGTATTATATGTTATGGAACAGATCCATTAATGCACACCATCTATCTTGGATCAGATGAGTCCTATCATTACTTTGCATGGCAAAATGGAAAGTCAGCCGGAACATGGGAAGTGAAACAGACATCACTACTTCTTCCTGAAACATATCCACTAGATTCAGGAAAAAAGTATTTTGTATTCAGAACCCATGATGGACAAATTGATTTTAAACCCTAGAAAAAATGAATAACCCAACCAGGGCATGGACCCTACCCGGTAAAACGCACAATTTTCATGCCTGACGATTTATTCCCGGGCGGGTCACACCTAACGTTAGGCAGAGAAAAATGAATAATCCGTTCATAACCGTCTTTGATGATCGATCGGCTCTGATAATTGATCAATGGTTGTCCGCTAAACTGATTGAAAACGAAGCCAGTGGAAGAGACCTCATCTCATATGAATCAGAATGGAGAATGTATACCCTTGGTCAAGTGAAGCAACTTGCCCAAGTTGCTGGATTTGACCTTCATGTTTCACATATTGATCTGAACTCCATACTGAACTCACAACGGATGAAGGATGAATATGAAAACGAATGGATCAATAAGGTAAAAATAATCGATGAATTATACATGGACATCATTCTCGACTACATTGAAGACATCAAGGCTAACCCCGAAAATCACATAAAAATAGCCTAACCAGGGCATGGACCCTACCCGGTAAAACGCACAATTTTCATGCCTGACGGTTTATTCCCGGGCGGGTCACACCAA
>JBNKHE010000030.1:0-1966 GCA_050290185.1 Pontiella sp. | reverse complement strand
GTCTATGTCAGGGCGGCTTCACCCTACGCCAACAAACTGGTTGAGGAACTGGGCAAGGTCGCGACACGTAAACTCGAGGAGATCGACTTCAACGACGTGCTGAAGGGGCAGAAACCGCTGTCGCGTCAGGATGCGAAGCGCCTGTCGGCGATGCGCTGATCGGTCAGGCACTCGGCAAACAGAACGGAGCAGCGTCCGCGATGGAAACGCGGGTACCGAAAACAGCGGGCCTTACATCAATAAGGCGGGGGCTGGCATGACGCCGGGGAGAAGCGAGAACATGGAAGACGAACGGCGGTCATTTATGGAACGCCTGCTTTTTCGCAAGGTTGAGCTGTGGTTGGTCGGCCTGCTGGTCACGGTCATGCTCGGGTTGACCGTGCTTTTCGGGGCGGTGGTTCGCAACCAACTGCTGGGTCATGACAAGTTCGGCGCCGCGGGCGTCTTGGCGCTGAAAGTGGCGGAGATACCCTCCACCATCCGAAAGATAACAAAACAGAAAGACAGAATGACAGCCGTCGACGGCGGCATGAGATTCTTTGGCCGGAGTGGATAGAGCGCACGCTGCGACACGACCGGACTGGACGGCTACCTGTTACTAAGCCGTGTGGATGGGGACGCGGATCAGCAACATGTCGAACTCGTGGACCTCAGAAACTTCGAAATCTTTCACACTTGGAATCCCAATGCAAATGATCTCTTCGCAGGCATTCCAATTTGTGCGTATTTTAGTGAAAAGATCTCCAATAAAACATTCCGCCCAGTACACCCATTGGTTTTACAGAATGGAGATTTCCTAGGTCATGTTGACAAATGGCGGAGCCATAGGCGGATAGATGTGATGTCGATGAAGCCAAGGAAGCTCTCGGCGGTCTTGTCGTAGCGGGTAGCGACGCGGCGAGCGTTCTTCAGCTTGTTGAAGCACCGCTCGACGAGGTTGCGCAACCGGTAGAGTGAGCGATCGACGATCACGCGCAGCTTGCGGGTCTTGCGCATCGGGATGACCGGCACGACATTGCGCGTCTCCATGGTTTTGCGAACGTTGTCAGAGTCATAGCCGCGATCTGCGAGCAGGACGGACGGCTCGGGCAGGTTGTCGGTCATGACCAGATCGAAGCCCAGGTAATCCGATGTCTGGCCTGGGGTGATCTCGGACCTCATGGGCAGGCCGGCACCGTTGACGCGGAGGTGGATCTTGGTCGTGAAGCCACCCCTTGAACGGCCAAAACCCTGTCGCGGAGTCCCCCCTTAGCGCCCGCCGCCTGATGATGGGCGCGAACTACGGTGCTGTCGATCATTTGCAGGGCATCGGGAGCCAGCCGACTTTCGTTCAGCGTGTCCATGATCTGCTCCCAGAGCCCGGCCAGCGTCCAGCGCCGGAACTGGCGATAGACCGACGACCACTTGCCGAACTCTTCAGGTAGATCGCGCCACGGCGATCCGGTGCGCGCAATCCAGAAAATCCCATCCAGAACAATACGATGGTTCGTGGGTTTGCGTCCGTTCGGGGCGCGTACCGCCAAGATGAAGGGCTCATGAAAGGCCCACTCTTCGTCCGACATCAGGTCTCGTGCCAAGCTGATCTCCATAGCAGATACCAGCTTGAATCACGTTCAGCACGCCCTGTGAATCCCTTTTGTCAACACCGCTTAGTAAAAAATCATAACTCACCACTTGCTCGAATTGATGTGTGCAGCCGTAAAGTTTGGGTGAATCCAACGATTTTCCACCATTCTAACAATATTGATGAAAATGGCGATATATGGTCACCAGGGTATCTGTCAGAATCCGAAGCCAAAGCGAACAAATCGCGCGGCGAAGGCTACTATAACGAGGCAATCTACAAAATTTCTCCGGAGGGTGAAACACTTGCCAAATTTGATCTGACTAAAATTCTCGAACGCTCAGGGTACAAATATCTTCTGGCTGGCATGAACGAAGACTATCACGCGGATCCACTTCACCT
>JBNKHE010000029.1:0-2069 GCA_050290185.1 Pontiella sp. | reverse complement strand
TCTACGTTTGGCACGTTAGATTGTGCGGTTTACCGCGTAAGGTCCACGCGCTGGTTAGGGGAATATCATTTCTGATGTTGTTTCGATGTTGATTTTTTCTTTGGTCAGCGAATTGGATAATTGGACTATATTTACTCTGAAAGTTTCATCATTTTTCTTAATAGACTGTGCTCGGCATCGAAATATTTTCTTTCCATCCAGTTCATAACTACAGTCAACAACAACTTTCAAATTAGGCTCAACCCATATTTTCAACGGTTCCTGTATGTGTTGATACACATCGCATTCTCGATTCAGCTTGGTTTCCTGACCGATCAAATTCCAGTCACTGGAATCTTTCAGTAAATCTTGAAGATGATTGAAGTTGTTGGTTACTGATCTACTCCAATCGTGTTTGGTTTTCTCAACAACTGGTTGATTGAAAGTAGGAGTTTCGGGAGCATTATTACAACCGCTGATCAGGAGTGATGCGACGATAATTGCGATAAACAGAGGGGGGATGTATTTAGTAAATTTCATTTTTTATCATTCCCTAACGTTTGGTGTGACCCGCCCGGGACATAAACTCGGACACGACAGATTGTGCGTTTTACCGGGTAGGGTCCATGCCCTGGTTCGGTGTGTATTTAGTTGTTTAATCTCACGAGTAGCCAAGTTGCAGGAAAGATTAGAATTATGATTCCACCTAGCACGTACATCCATCTTGGGATGAATGCTTGTCTGTCGATTGATTTAACTACATTTCCTGTAATGCCGCACCAGATGAGGTAGAGCCCTAAAACACCCAAGACTATCGCTCCAACCAATCCTTTGAGTGTGTACGTCATATTTATTTATTCACCGAACGTTACGTGTGACCTGCGCGGGACTACCAACGTCAGGCATGAAAATTGTGCGTTTTACCGCGTAAGGTCCACGCGCTGGTTAGGCGTTCACTCTTTCTTTTAATGCATGCAGTTTGGGTCGCATGTCATTGACCCATCCGATACCAGCCGAATGAAACTCATGAACGAATACATTTGCGGCACCTCGTTCAAAAACACCTCTTGCCGCAACACCTTTATGTAACATCATAAGGGTTGGTCGATTGAGCATAATTGATATAGCAGCCTCAATTTGATTCCATTCAGTTGGTAGAGAAAATCCTTTTTCCAGTGTTTTTCCCTTTAACCGTCCTGTCTCTACTCTAAGTTGCGGAATGCCCAGCACAATTGTACACTGGCACTTTTCCATAAGAGTCACGACATCATCAAATGGGGATGCCAATGGCTCGAGATTGGTACCAATGGTTCGGGGATTAAATCCCATATCATCCAGCAACGGATAAAAGTATTTCGTTAAATGGTTTCCGATGTGTCCCGGCACCCAGTTTGGTCTTGAGAGGAATACGTCTATCATATTATTTCCTTTGCCTAACGTTACGTGTGACCTGCGCGGGACTACCAACGGAAGGCATGAAAATTGTGCGATTTACCGCGTAAGGTCCACGCGCTGGTTGGGAATTTTTATATTGTTAGGTATTCATCATGTTCAAAAATGTAGTCATCTTCTGGTTTCGTTCCAAATGATTTGCCGAAAACTTGGGTGATGATTTTGGACATATTTTCTGAACTTCCACTCAAATCCCAATCATAAAACATCGAGCCATCGCTTCCTCTAGTAACTTTTAGAACGAGTCCTAAACTCGAGCATGTTTCTTTAACTAATTCAGATTTTTCTTCCTGATTTTTTGTAAACACAGGGAAATCCATTTGCACGGTATTTTCTCCCGCGGTGAACTGAAGAAACTGTCCTGATTCCGCATGTGTGATAATTACATATGAATCAGAATCTTGGCTTTTCAGTAATGCTTCAAGGTATCTAGGAGTTGCTGAAAGGTTCCCATGATTTTGTATGTTTGTAGAGGGAGATGGTCGTTTCATCATCCACAAAATCAGGACTACAACCATAACTACGATGATGATCACGTATTTCATTTATTTATGATTTCCCAACGTTACGTGTGACCTGCGCGGGGCTTATGCGTTAGGCATGAAAACTGTGCGTTTTACCGCGTAAGGTCCACGCGC
>JBNKHE010000028.1:0-2217 GCA_050290185.1 Pontiella sp. | reverse complement strand
CAGCATGGCAGGCGCCATCAGCATGAAGCCTCCCGCCAAAGGTAGCGACATGGGGGTGAGACCGAGATCGGCGACGGTCATGAGCAGTGCGAAACCGATACAGACCGCGACCAGCGCATAGGCGAGACTTGGTCCGGCAGTGGCGCGAAACAGCCGCCAACCACCCGCGATCGCCTGCTTGAGATCGCCAATCGACAGCCGATTCGGCAGCAATGGAGTGTCGCTCATCTCACCTCACGCGATTGACATGGGGTATACGTGGTGCCGCTTTCCAATTGTCGGCAACCCCTTCATCTCGGCAACACCAGCGCCACCAGGATGGATGCCACTGCAAGGAGGGCGAAAAACAGGATGAATCTGAACCGCGCACCGATTCGAAAACCACGTTTCTGGAAATGTGACGGCGCGCCGCACTCCGGGCAAACGGCGTGCTCGTCCGGGACAGTCGCTCCGCAATAGAGACAGTTGACCGTGCCCATACTGAATTCCGCCGAGACCGGGTCGGATCAGCGGACCCCCTTGTCGCGCAGAAACCGACTGTAGTTCTGGTCCGTCCCGGCGATGTGGTTGATCAGCCAGGTCTTGAGAAACCCCGTCAACTCGTCGACGGTGCCCTCGCGATCCTTCTCATAGGCCTCCATGTAGCTGCCCACTTTGGCGATCATCTCCTCATGTTGCTGCTTGTGAGGGGCGTAGTCCGGATAGCCATTCTCCTGCATCAGCTTCTCTTCCCGCGCGAAGTGGTACTTGGTGTATTCCACCAGTTCGCTCAAGGCCTGTCTTTCGAAGGTCTCGCCGGTCGGATAGAGCACGGAAGTCTGCAGATTGTTGATCAGGGTCAGCAGCTTCTTGTGGTCCTGATCGATCGCCTCGATTCCCACGCTCAGGTTGTCGTCCCAGGCGACAAACTTCCTGGCGGTCATCTTTTTATGGATGACCGGCAACGCGATGAGAATGGCAATCATTATCCAGGGTACCGGATTGTCGATACCGAAAAGAAATCCGATACCGATGACCAGAAAAGCCAGAACGATAAACAGGGAGAGACCGAAAGTCTGTAGGCTCTTGCGCATGGCGGATATCCCGAAGCTGGTGTCGACGAGTGAATGAAATACGCTTTAGCAGACCTGGTGCATTGTTGGATCGGAGCCTTATATCAACCTTCTGCAGCAATGCGAAAACTCAGGTCCTGACGCTTGTGGAAAGACTATCGAATAAAACCACATTTTTTGATTTGACTTTTGTCAAGGTTGATATCCAGGGTCTAGCGCCTAATTTGTCGTGCGACCATTCGACACACGAGGGAGGATTTCTCCAATGACTAGAAGTTCCAGACCACGCGCACGCAGGACAATGAACGCCAGTGCGCTAACCATGGCAATCAGCTTGACGATCGGCGGCGCGGGTATCTCTGTCCAGGCCGCCGCACCCACACTCAGCGAAGCGGATTTCGAGGCTTCCAAGACCATCTATTTCCAGCGTTGTGCGGGTTGTCATGGCACCCTGCGCAAAGGAGCGACGGGAAAGAATCTGGAACCGAAGAATACGCAGAAGCTGGGGCAGGAGCGGCTTGAAAAGATCATCCACTTCGGCACCGAAGGAGGCATGAACAACTTCGACGATATCTTGTCCGATCAAGAGATCAAGAACATGGCCACCTATATCCAGATGGATCCCCCGATCCCGCCTGAGATGTCACTGTCCCTGATGAAGGAGCGACACAAGGTCTATGTCGATCCCAAAGACTACCCGACCAAACCGCTGCACGGCAGAAACTGGGAGAACTTCTTCCTGGTCATCGAGCGTGATGTCGGAAAGGTCGCGGTCATCGACGGCGACAAGAAAGAGGTCGTCGCCCACGTGCCCACCGGCTACGCAGTTCACGTGCTGAAAGCCGCCGAGCATCATGACAAGCTGCACGCGAAGAATCCCGGCCGCTTCTGGTACACCATGGGCCGCGATGGCAAATTGACCAAGATCGACCTCTGGCAGACTCCGGACAAGATGAAGGTGGCGGAAGTCCAGATCGCCTATGACGCGCGTGATGTGGCGGTGTCGGGCGACGGCAAGTATGTGGTCGGCGGCGGATACTGGCCACCCCACTTCGTCATCGTCGATGCCGAGACAATGGATCCGCTGAAGGTGGTCTCCGCCCGCGGCGTCAATGTGGACGGCGAGTATGTCAACGAGTCGCGTGTCGCCGCCATCTACGACACG
>JBNKHE010000027.1:0-2482 GCA_050290185.1 Pontiella sp. | reverse complement strand
AGAAACCTTTTCCAAAAGATTACTTCCTTAAGGGGAGAACGAAAATTAATTTAATAATAAACAAGCTGGAATCTTTTCTCTCACATTCCGCACCTACTTTTGCAGTTTTAAATAATTATTGATTTCGGCCGTTTTCTAGCCGGAAAATAGTCCAAAAATGCTAGAATTGCGGTCTATCACATGCAAATTTACAAGTATCTCACTGCAAGCTGATTGGAATTGATTTGCCATCATGGAATTTCGCCGCAACAGCCTGAAAAAATGGTTGACGAGTCGCAAAATCTAGTGTTTCGAGGCGGAAAATGCCCTCAAAATTTAATTATTCAAAAGTATCAGTTTAAGGTGCGGAATGTGGGTTGAGGGATAGAATTCCCATATTTAACGGGATTCTACCCCTCGGATTTTGGATGTGGATGAGCACAGATCGGATCGACCCAAAAAGTGGATTTTATATGGAGTTGATCAGTCTTTGAGGTATTCTTGTGCAATCGTTTGGTGCCGTAGGTTTGGGTGATCGTCCCAGTCTTCAGAGAGCAGCTCAATCAAACTATTTTCACTAAGCTCTATCTCGTCGATGGCGCGCAGGCGGTGCAGCATTTCTTTCCGATCTTTCCGATTCAGCCGCCGTCCACCGACAATAACCTCGACGGGATCACGCAGGGCTGCCAGATCAACCCGGGGATCGCCATCCAGCACCAGGAGATCAGCGGGTTGCCCAACGCCCACCTCAGTAGGGAAACCTGCCTCAGGATGCACGTCAGCGATGGCATGGGTAGCGGCGTGCAGTACGGCATTCCGATCCAGACCCAACGACTCGAGCAGATTGATCTCCTGATGCAGCGACTCGCCGGGAAGCAGCATCCGCTCCCCGCCTCCCGAGTCCGTGCCAGCTAGCCAGCGATCAGTGACCTGCAACAGCTGCGGCATGATTTCCTGGCATCGCTCAAAGATCCGTCCATAGACCCAGGCGTTTTCAGACTCGATACTCCATTCATCGAGCAGCACTGGGTCCCAAAGTCCTCGAGCCGCTTCGATCGTTTGTTGGGCCTCGACACCGATCTGCCCGGCGCGCACCAACACCAACGTAGGGCAGTTCCAGGCTTGCGATTCGGCCGTGGCTTCTCGCCATGGATCGGGGTCGATCTCCAGATCCCAGTCATGATAATAGCCTTTAAGGTGTTCAAGAGTAAGTTGTCCCGAACGCAGTGCATGCACCACGGATACGCCGTGTGGGACGTGCCCGATGAGTGGGAGACCGTGCTGCCTGGCGGCGGCACGCGCAGCGTCATATCGTTCTAGGTCAAGGCGGTTGTGGACCTTAACTGCCTGGAAGCCTTGAGCAGCCTGGGCCGCAACGGCCGTAAACACTTCCTCCGGTGTATTGACGACGGTGGCAAAGTCCTCCATTGGATGGGAGGCCAAGATGTGACCGGCAACGAACATACGTGGCCCAAGTTCAAGTCCATTGGCAATGCGGTCTCGCCGCTCCGGCATCCAAGGAAAACCGCACATTTCCCGGACCCCGGTGACGCCATATGCCAGGTGCAAGATTGTCTGACGTTCGGACTGGTGCGTGTGTACGTGGGCATCAACAAGGCCGCCAACCAACCAATGGTCGGAATCGGTAATCCGGCCGGGAGTAATGGACCGGATGGTTCCGTCCTTGATTTCCACATCGACTGGCTGCGGATTGGCTTCCCGATCGTAACGTGGGATGAGGTATACGCCACTCAGTGTGAACGTCTCAGGGGGGTATGCTTGGCCGAGTTCGAGGATCAGTCGGCGAACCAGCCGTTCTCTGGCGATGAATTGGGCTTGCATATGCATATAGTGATCGTACCATGCAATGGGAGATCATCACAATCGCTTGCTGTTCCAGAGTCGGGAGGCGAAGGTTGGTAACTTCTATACCATGGTGTTTTTTAAAAAGGAAACTGTTCGTTCCCAGGCCAATTGGGCGGCAGATTGATTGTAGGCGTCGGGCCGATCCGGTTCAAAGAACCAATGGCCAACCCCTTCATAGCGGTAGAAAGTGACCGGATTACCAGAAGCTTTGAGCGCATTTTCCAGCCATGCAACGTTTTCGTCCGGTTCGTATTCATCCACTGCGGCGAAATGCCCCTGGTACATGGCTTGTGCCTGGCTGAAATCTCCGGGGCCTGTACCGTAGAACAGCACCACTGCGCCCACACGATCCGGATCATTTGCAGATAGCTCCAGTGCATAATAGGCACCAAGTGAAAAGCCAATGACACCGATTTTTTGCCCTTCAGCGCCAAGTTGTTCATCAAGTACCTTCAGTGCATCAGCAATGTCCGTTCTGGCCTGATCATCGTCGAGTTTGTCACTCAGCTCTTCTGCTTCTTCAATTGTCACCGCGATTTCCCCGTGATACAGATCCGGTGCACAAGCAATGTACCCTTCGTTAGCCAGACGATCACAAACTTTTTTGATTGTGTCGTTTAATCCCCACCACGGGTGG
>JBNKHE010000026.1:0-2490 GCA_050290185.1 Pontiella sp. | reverse complement strand
GATCTCCTGGCCAGTTTCCACCAACCGCGAGATTGATGAGGAGATACATCGGGTCGTCTGAAATCGCGCTGCTGTCTTCAAGGCGCCAGACCTCCGCGCCATTGAGATACCAGACGATCGCATCCGGAGACCACTCGAGCCCGTAGACCTGCCAGTCTCTACTGAGGTCGGACGTCTTCAGCCTGTGCCCGGCGCTTCTGGTCTCTCCATCGGGGTCCTTGTAGTGATAGTGCATCTCGAGCACCCCCGGCTGATGGCCGAGGACCTCCATGATGTCGATCTCGGGCTTCGAGGTGTGATTTTGAGGCAGAAGCCAGAACGCCGGCCACAGTCCCCTGCCCGACGGGATCCTGGCCCGCATTTCGAAAAAGCCATAGGTGGTGGCAAAGCGGGTTCGAGACGGGTCTTCGGCGTAATAACGGCCGCTTGTTACCATGCCGGAAGTGTAGGGAAAGGCCTTGCCCTCGTGGCCGATCACCTCATCCGGCATTGCGGTCAGCACCAGGGCACCGTTTTCCGTGCGGACATTTCGGGGAACATACCATTGCAGTTCCTGGTTGCCGAGGTTGGTGCAGCCGTTGTCGTCCCACCAGTAACAGGTCGTCCAACGCGCGGAAGACAGCTCGGAACCGGAAAATTCGTCGGAAAACACCAGATTGAATGAACCGGAGGGCCCGTATGGGCGGGGATCGGTTTCCGCGCCGGCAGATGCGACGGCGCCGGCTGACAACAGTCCAAGAAACGAGAGCGCCATGCAGACTAGGCGGCCGCTAGACATCTGAGAAACCGATAAGGCGTTTGACGCCCGAGCGCATCAAACGATCAGCGGAGAAAATGGGGAGCCGCTCGTATCTTGCTTCGACGTAGGGAGTTGAGACTGCGCCGAAATGTTCCTTGAATTCGGCAATCGAACCGGACTTGCCGGACTCGCCCATGTGATAATAATTGCAGTTCTGATCACAGGCGCGTTCGATCATTTTCGCCTGAAGCAGATAGTTTGCATAGGTTTTGCCGATAAACCGGTCATCCATCGCGCCGCGCGTATAGTGCGCGTTCCGGTCGAGCAGAAGAATGGATCCCGCGACCGGCCTGCCGTCATGGCTGGCAATGCCGACCAGAAACAGGCGACCGGCCTGCTCGGCCATCGCGCGGAATTTCCGGGACGAATCCCTGACATGGGCCCGCAGCCGCGCAAGCCACGCAAATTCGTTCTGCTTGCGCGCCCATCGGTCGACCGATCGGCGAAATACGAACTCGAAACTGGCGATCAGGGCTTCGCTGTTTCCCATCTCCACGGTGACACCCTGCCGTTCGGCCCTTCGAATTCGGTTGCGGGTCTTGCCGGAAATCCGTGTCGTCCAGACAGTTTCAAAACCGCCTTCGAGACTGAGGACATGCGCCACTCTGGGAACCATGGACCACCCCGCGCCGGTGATTGCTCTGATCCACTCAAGGGCTTGCAGCGGATTGGGGCGGATTGAGAACGCTCCGCCCGGAAGTCCCGCGCAGTCTTCCAGGATTGCTTTGAGGTGACGGCTCTTCAAGGGTGCTGAGGAAAGAACACCGCCAAAGCCCCATGCGGGAGGAGGTGAATGCAGAACCGAGACCGCCAGCGGAACGATGGTCTTGCTAAAAAGAGGAAGTATGGCTTCCTGGCCATCGTCAAACAGATATCTCCGGCTGACATTCCTACAGCCTGTTCCCTTGAGGATTGTATTGGACCAAATCCTCGATTGAGAGGGCATCGCCAACGGGTCAAGCGCATAGATCTCATCCCAGTCTGTCGCGGCAACAGGAAAAACGGTTTTGACGCTCTTCGCCGGTATCTGATTGTGAAACATTGGATTTCTCTGAAAAAACAATACGTAAATATAACATGAAGAAAACAGTCAGAAATAGATAAGTATATTAATTGATAAATCCAATTATTAACTTCCTCACACTCAATGATAGTCTAATTTGCCTCGATATTTTAACCCCTTACAACAGGCGAAACTTTGTTGCCGAGCGACAAGGGGCGATTGCCTCGCGACAGACCACATCCAGCAAAACACCGCTCCGCATGGTGGCGCGGTCTCCCGCTACTGTTGCTGGCGGCAATGGTCCTGGGCCAGGCTCTGCTGAACGCCGATGCCGCCCCCAGGGCCGTGCTGGATCCCGTGGAAGATCCGGTTCTCAACGAGGCGCTGGTGCAATCGTTTGTCTTGCCTATGGTTCTTGATCTGCCCTACGCGGTGAAATCAAAACCGCAACTGGTAGATGCCGAAGCCAGGAAACTATCCGATTTAATGAAGTCTTTCGGTTACCTCCAGGCGAGCGTCCGTGTCATTTTCAATCGCCCAGCCTTTGACGAAGTGAGACTGCACCCTGAGCCTTCGCTGCAGTATCGTATCGGCTGGGTCAGGTTGATCGGATTGCCTGCCGGCTTGCCGGACAAATCGCTCACGGATCTCGATGATCTGGCAGCTGTTTACGTTGGGCGAACCGCAA
>JBNKHE010000025.1:0-2496 GCA_050290185.1 Pontiella sp. | reverse complement strand
GCCCGCCGGGATTGATAGTAAAAAGATGGAAACGACCTTCTCCAAAGGCATTTGCAGTTAGTCCTGCTCAAGACAGCCCAAGCCCGGAAGCAGGAGAAGAAAATCGGTATCAAGGCAGCCTGACTTCGAGATCATCGACTGGATTGTTTGCTTCCCGGATTTCCCTGAAGGCTATGTTGCTTTTCGGCAGGGAGCCTTCTGGGACCAGTTGCAGTGACTGCAGTCATTCCTTGACCAGCAGGACGTGCATTACCGTCAACCATTACCTCCCCGACCAATTGATCCGCACCACCGTATCCTGGCATTCCCGTTTGTGAATTATCTTTGATAAACAGACCACCGGGACCGGGGTGTTATGGCGGAAGTCCTTCCATGGTCGTCGACAAGCGACACGACCGGCAGTCTGATGAGGAGAGGCCGGGCGACAAACCTTACTTGTACTGACCTGAGGTCCCGGAACTCCTCCGGTTTGATGAAGAAACCGTCGTAATCAGGAGACGGACGGAATTCGGGTCTCAGGTCACCTTGTCCAAACGGTCACGGTGCATCGGGACCCGTCGGCACCTGGTGCGGTCGAGATTGAGGTCAAAGGGCGCCTGTCCGTACGTCTCGGGAAGGGGCACTATCCAAACGGCTTGAAAGCGTCGGGGGGATTGATTGTAGCAGAGGAGCGCTACCGCCGATGGGGCCAATCGAAAAGTAGAGCGTTTTTTCTCCATATTTGCAGCCGCTTCAAATCTATGGAGCCTACCGATATAGGTTGAGAATGTCGCTTCACGGTATCGGCGGGCGTCGATTTTTGTTCGCCGGGCGCACATCCTTCGTATAAGAAAAACTTCGCTATGTCGCTGTACACGGTGTCGGGTACAACAACCTTACCAGAAACAGATGCATGATCAGGCAGATTCTGACATGGGTAGCTTGATTTGCGTCAGCCCTTTGCAATCGTCGGATATCTTCTTGCCTCGACGTCGCCTGAAACATCTGACAAGTACCAGCTTGGTTCATTGATCTTCCCAAACCACCCGAACGCGGCAAAAAATGGCTGATCACCGGTGCGGATCGAATGCATTTCTTCTTCTCGGTGAAGCGAGATGCCACCGGGCTGTTTGAGTACAAACGGCCGGTCCTCACCGACCTGAAATTCAGCTTGTCCGGCCACCGCGATGTAAAACTCAGCGGCCGGATGCGCATGCAGGGGATAGGTGGTATTGGGGCCCTGCAAAAATAGTCCCAGGATCACGTGGTCGTTCCGAAGCAGGCCATCCGGTCCGATGCCTTCCCCGTTGGCAAAGGCTGAAAGAAAGGGTCGGCTCCAGTCGTCTTCCTCATAGAATTCGGACCAGTTTACGCACGAAAACGCATCCATTGCCGCGTTGTGAAGGGCGTGAAATCCGTTGGTCGAGGGTTGAGTGAATATATATGGAGCGAAACGGAGGCCGCGTACGGAACGCCTTCTATCGAGACTGCGCTCTTGCAGGCAACCAACTGCGTCTTCGATTTCACGCGCCATTTCTCTGGCAAGAATACGATCGGCGTCGTTATTCACAGGACCTTCGCACAGGTGAATTGCAACACAACGGGCGATTTCCGACAGGACCTTCAGGGGCCGTCGGCTCTGTTCGGGATCCACACAATTCTCCTCGTTCCCTGATGGTTGCGCAATGTGAGAGACGTTGTTCATGCTGGCCTCGTTCGTTGCCATGGAGCGGTGGTCGATGCCACCCAGTCAGCACTTAGACGATCAAGACCGGTGGAATGTGACGTGGCTCGCATTGCTGCAGGCAGAAAGTAAAAATGCCCGCTCCTGGACAGGCCGGAGCCGAAAATCGCAGCTTTCGTAACGATATGCACAAAAGACGCGGGTTCGTGTCACGATTGCAGTACCTGCTTCGTCCTTGCAGTAAAGGCACACAGCGAGGGCAACCGGCATGAACCAGACTGCAAAACAAAAGACCTTTGAAAACGCGCGGCCACGTCTCATGGGCATTGCCTACAGGTTGTTGGGATCATCCGCCGATGCTGAAGACGTTGTACAGGACACCGCGGCGAAATGGCTGAAAGCAGACCATTCCAAAATAAGTGAACCTTTGGGATGGCTGGTTACCGTCTGCACAAACAGATGTTTGGACGTCCTCGGTTCGGCGCGTGTGAGCAGAACCGATTATGTGGGACCATGGCTGCCTGACCAGTTGCTGCTTCAAGAGGAGCCTGATCTGGACGAACAGCTCGATATCGCCTCAAGCCTGACGACTGCGTTCCTGCTGTTGCTGGAGCGGCTGACTCCAAAGGAGCGGGCCGCCTATCTCCTTCATGACATTTTTGGTGTGCCGTTCAAGGACATTGCCGAAACTCTGAAGATCAAGGAACTGAATTGCAGGAAGCTGGCGTCCCGTGCCCGAAAGATGGTTGCAAAGGAGGATGTCAGGTTCGTGCCCAGTCAAGAAAAGCAGGAGCACTTTTTACGCCTTTTTGAAACTGCCGTGCGGACCGGAG
>JBNKHE010000024.1:0-2846 GCA_050290185.1 Pontiella sp. | reverse complement strand
ACGGCTTGGAAATCTCCTTCAAGGTCAGTATCGGGGTTGCCGACGTCGGCGTCGGCGAAAAGCTGAGCCAGGCGCTCATCCGGGCGGACCAGGCACTCTACCAGGCCAAGGAAGCCGGCCGGAACAGGGTCTGTACGGCCTGAAATCCGTAGTCCGGCAGCCCGACGTACCTGATGCAGTAACCCTGGAGTTTGCTTGGCCCCCAGGTATCCGAAGAAATGTTGCAGAATGTCCTCAATGGCTCCGCAATTCGATTGTTCTAACAAGCCATTGGTTGCCTGATGCCGGTCCCTGCGATAGGAAGTGCCCGGTTATTCACGCGAACCCGCCGGACCTGCGAGATGTGATTGAACAATGCACATAGCCAACTGAATGAAAGGGACGCTTTCGCGGACCCTTTCGCGTGTGCATTTTCACCGGCTTCGGCCTTTAGGCCTGCCGGAATACATCGAGCGATATCATGGAACTTATCAAGTACCCGCGCACGCGGCACCTGGAAGGGTCGCGATTGCAGGTGGGTGACATGGCGGACGACCAGTCGATCGCGGGTCTGGCCGGACAGCCGCTAGTCTTTGAAGAAAAAATCGACGGGGCGAATTGTGCCGTCTCTTTCGGCGCGGAAGGTGAGCTCTTGCTCCAGAGCAGGGGGCACTTCCTTGTTGGAGGGGCACGGGAACGGCATTTCAATCTTCTGAAAACCTGGGCGACTGTCCATGTCAACCGGTTCCGGGACGTGCTGGGGCGCCGTTATGTAATGTATGGCGAGTGGCTCTATGCGAAACATACGGTTTTCTATGACTGCCTTCCACACTACTTCATGGAATTCGACATATTCGACCGCGAAAACAATGTGTTCCTGAGCACTTTGGCGCGGAGAAACCTGCTTTCGGGATTGCCCGTCATGCCAGTCCCCGTCGTGCATGTGGGGGAGGTTTCTTCTCCTGAAGAGCTGGAGGGCCTGATACGGCGGTCGCAGTACAAGACATCAAATTGGCGTGAGGCGCTCAAGGCGGCCGCGGAGATGTCCGGAAGCCGGCTGGAAATGGTCGAACGGCAGACGGAAGATTCCGATTTGGCCGAAGGTCTCTACGTGAAACTGGAACCTGGGAAATCTGTCCTGGAGCGCTTCAAGTTCGTTCGATCGGATTTCGTCCAGGCGATTGCGGCGTCGGACGGTCACTGGCAAAGCCGGCCGATCCTGCCCAACCGGCTGGCTGAGGGGGTCGATATCTTTGCGTCTGTATTGGGGGTGAAAGGAGCCTACGATGACCACACTTCGATCTGACGAGGTGACCTTTCAAACGTTGCTGCGCCTGGTGCCAACCGCGCCAGCTTGGGTGGTGGACTGGAAAACGATCTGGCACCTTTGGCCACAGCTCCCCTTGTTGGACACCTGTCCGCAGGACCCGGTTTTCCATGCCGAGGGTGATGCCGGTATTCATACGCGCATGGTCGTGGAACAACTGGTGTCTCAATCTGCATGGCGAAAACTGCCGGAAGACCATCGGTCCTGCCTTTTCTGGGCGGCTGTCTTGCACGATGTCGGAAAACCGGTGGTCACCAAGGTGGAAGAGGACGGCCGGGTTACTTCCAGGGGACATTCAAGGGTTGGGGCTGCCATTGCCCGCCAGATCCTCTGGAAAGCTCACGTTCCTTTCACCTGGCGGGAACAGCTTTGCGGTTTGATTTCGGCGCATCAGCTTCCTTTCTGGCTGATCGAGCGGGACCAAGCGGAACGTCTTGCAATAAAGACCTCGTGGGAGTGCCGCCTGGATTATCTGTGTCTGCATGCAAGGGCAGATGCGCTGGGGCGTCAGTGTGAGGACCTGGAAGGACTTCTGGTAAATGTGGAATTGGCACAGCAGGTGTTTGAAGACACCGGCTGTCTTGAGGTTCCGTTTCCATTTTCGAATGACGAAAGCCGTGTGGCCTATTTCGAGAAGCCGGATCGCGATCCTCACTACGTCGCTCATGAAGATTTCCGGTGCACCGTCACCTTGATGTCGGGATTGCCCGGGGCGGGTAAGGACACCTGGATCGGGAAACATTGTCCTGAATTGCCTGTTGTCAGTCTCGATGCTCTCAGGGAGGAGTTGGGGGAACCTGCGACGGGCAATCAGGGACGCGTCGTCCAGGCAGCCTATGAGGCGGCACGCGATCATCTGAGGAATTGTCGGGACTTTGTCTGGAATGCCACGAACATATCGGCACAGTTGCGGGCAAAACCTCTTAGGTTGTTGAGGGATTACGGAGCGCGCATCAAGATCGTCTATCTTGAGCCCCCTCCAGAAAGACTACTGGCACAAAATAGGGACCGTGCTTCGTCAGTCCCTTTTCCCGTATTGGAAAACCTGCTGCGAAAACTGGAGCCGCCTGCGCCGTGGGAGGCGCATAGCGTGGTTTTTGTTACTGGGGCGGATTGCGTGAAAGCATAAAAATGTGTTGGGGGGCGGCAAAAGTCTGTTCCACCTCAACGGCAAAACCATCGACAAAAGCGAATGCAAAAATTCAGTGAGACTGAAAGATGTGTCCGGAATGCGTTGCAATGCATTGGAAGCGCGCGTAAATAGCAACGAGAGAACAGTTCTCGGGGCGGGGTGAAATTCCCCACCGGCGGTATCAGGGAAACCTGGAGCCCGCGAGCGCCTTGGAAGCCTATTTGGCAACCAAGGGTCAGCAGATCCGGTGAGAGGCCGGAGCCGACGGTTATGGCGATCCTTCCTGCGGGAAGGAGCCTGAAAGTCCGGATGAGAGAGAACTTGGCCGTTGCCTCTTTCGAGGCTGCGGGCGCGTGTCTTTTGAGACTGTTCTGGAACGTCAACCGGAACGGAGCTCGGACATGGCCG
>JBNKHE010000023.1:0-3042 GCA_050290185.1 Pontiella sp. | reverse complement strand
AAGCCTTTGATATACGCATCTCCATCGACGGGGGCGGTGACGCACCGACCTCCAACGTGGTGATCCCCAGTAGCTCAGTTGGTAGAGCAAGCGACTGTTAATCGCTGGGTCGCTGGTTCGAGTCCGGCCTGGGGAGCCATCCTTTCCTTTACATTTCAGTTGTTTACGCTCCACATGGAACCCAGAAACTTGACAGGGGTTCCGGGCGCAAAAGTAGTGGCAAGAGCGTGAAAACACTGAAGTTCACCGACAAATGGCTAAAATCGCTGAAACCGGGTTCCGGGCGCGAGGAATTCGCCGACCTGCTTTGTCCAGGACTGCGGCTTCGTGTCGGCGCCAGGTCTATGACATGGTCGGTCCTGACGCGGCAGAACGGCCAGCGAACGCGGGTCACTCTTGGCACCTATCATGCCCTTTCGTTCTCCAAAGCATCTCCACCGTTCCAAAGGTATGGGGCAATTCCTCTAAGCTGCGGAAAGCTGCACCGGCATCGCATCAGGAGACCTCAAAACTCCACCGGAGCAAACCGTACTTGACAGAACCCGCCTCTTCCCGAGTGGACCCAAACATGGACGCGCAGGAACTTCGCCGTAGCGACGATCAATTAAAAACGGTTACGAACCGGGTTGACGTTCTGAGGGTTAAGCGAATTTGTCCCAGCGGTCCGACTATTGCGGCTTTCGAATAAGCCCGAACTTTCCAGAAACAATTTCCTCTGGAACATTTAGCTTTGCCGCAAATTCACGATAGGCAATATAAGCACCCTCCCAGTACGGGTGATCGGGCACGCAGTCGTCTACTACGATAACTCCGCCGTCGCTGAGTTGTTCGTATAACTTCGGCAGAATCTCGAAAATTGGCTGGTAGAGATCGACATCGAGAAGGGCGAACGCAACGGGGCCGCACCTTTGATAATCGAATTTCGTTGCGTCCATTTTTATGACTTCGACGTTGTGAATTCCTGAAACGTCGAGACTCGATTTCATCCAGCTTTCATCATTGTTTCTGAAGGACTTGCGGAGCTTAGGATTTTTTCCAAGCTTCTCGATGTCATGGTTGGCATGCGATTCCACGAAACCCTCAAATGTGTCGAGCGCATAGCCGTTCCTGGCAACGCCAGTTTCATTGAAGGTTTTCATGAGAAGAACCGTCGAGGCCCCGTAGGCGCATCCGACTTCGACAAAGCTTCCCGGAATTTGCCGTGTTGATACAGCAAGGTCCACAAGCTTGGCGATCTGGAGCGGGGTATGCATATAAGGCCAGCGGCTGAACAAATCTCTCCGCCAGATCCCGGCCTTCGCACAAAAGGTTTTTATTTCTTTTTTTAAGCTCATTTATAGT
Organism: Pontiella sp.; assembly: GCA_050290185.1. GTDB lineage: Bacteria > Verrucomicrobiota > Kiritimatiellia > Kiritimatiellales > Pontiellaceae > Pontiella. The sequence goes on along the minus strand of JBNKHE010000023.1, from coordinate 1,701 downwards.
TTCCTTCGGGCATAATTACCCGCAATAGCTGCATTGAATCTGACCTAGCACCTTGAACCGGGCTATTCAACCTTAGGGTTCGTTCGCGTTTGTTTCCGATGTTGAGGTTGTGGTCAAAACCTGCTGAGCGGAGCCGTGGCGCTGCTCAGGCGAAACAGACCTGCTTTCGATAATTTGTCTTGATGAATCGACCGGAGAACCACGAAAGTTCGGTGGCCATGGCACCTTTCGGATCGCAGGGGAAATCGAAATGCCTGATGCGCGCATCGGAAAAATGGAAATAGAAACTCTTTCAGTTATATAGCTTTCTCCATGAGCAGCGACCGATTCATTTTCCCGATCGATGGACCAAGGAAGGCAGCATGAGCGTACTGATCACTGGAGGCGCCGGATATATCGGTTAGCGTTGCTGCATGGCGTTTCTGGAAGCCGGTTACCTCATCGTCGTTCTGGACAATCTGTCGAACGCCAGCAGCCCCAGCCTGGAGCGGGTGGCGCAAATCACCGGCTGGAGTATTGCTTTCGAAATCGCGGATATTCGTGATCAGGCGAGGCTCGAAACGATCCTTAAGCAACATGGCTGCACGGCCGTCGTGCATCTCGCGGGCCTGAAGGTGGTCGGCGAATCCACGCAATTTCCGCTTGCCTACTATGACAACAACGTCGTCGGCACGCACCGGCTGCTTTCCGCCATGGCCAATTGCAGTATTCGGCAGATGATTTTTTCGTCCTCCGCAGCGGTCTATGGCGAACCGAAGTATCTGCCCTGAGAGAAGAACATCCGACAGGCTCCACGACGCCCTATGGCCGCACCAAACAGATGGTCGAGGAGATGCTGCGCGACGTTGCCGCCAATGATCCGGCCTGGTGCCTCGGCATCCTGCGCTATTTCAATCCGGTCGGGACCCCTGACAGCGGCCCGATAGGCGAAAACCCACTTGGCAATCCGAGCAACCTAATGCCCCTCATCACCAAGGTGGCGGATGAACGCAAGGAGCAGCTCTGCGTCTTCGGCAACGAATTTGACACCAGGGACGGCACAGGCGTGCGTGACCTTATTCACGTCACGGACCTCGTCGCCGGGCATCTGCGGGCTCACGAAGTCCTGGCATTCGGCTCGGCGCCGTCCAATTGCTTCACCGTCAACCTCGGTGCCGGAAGTGGATACGGCGTGCTGGAGATGGTGCGTGCCTTCGAAAGGGCATTCAATAAGGAGGTCCGCTAAGCCTTCGAACCACGCCGGAACGGTGATATCGGGGAGTGTTGTGCCGATACGAGCCAGGCGGAAAAGACGCTGAACTGGAAGGCCGCACGCTGCCTTGACACCATGTGCCGAGACACCTGGAACTGGGTTTGCAAGAACCCGCGCGGTTATGAGACCGACGAAACCTGAAAATCAACGGGCCTGTCCAAGGCCGTCATGATCGGTTGGCGGGTGTCCCGCGGCTGGAAAGTCAAGCTTCAAAAAGCCTGCCGGACAGCCAGACGCTTTCGACGGCAAAGTCATTGTCCAGCAAAACCAGATCTGCGGATCTTCCCTGTTGCAATCTTCCAAGCGGGCACCCCAGGACGTCCGCCGGAATACGTGTTGCCATGGCAAGCGCGTCTTCCAGCCCGAGACCGACCGTGCCCGTGAGATATCTCAAGGATGCGGGCAGGTCGATATCCGCCCCCGCCAGCGTTCCATCCGCGAGGGTCAAT
>JBNKHE010000022.1:0-3325 GCA_050290185.1 Pontiella sp. | reverse complement strand
TATAACCTTAGGGCATCTATCTTTGCGATTTATAGTTAACCTATACAACCTGTGATTTAATACCTTTCAGAGACGCACTGATAGTAAATTTTTGCAATGAATTTTCTTGCAAGACACTGCGAAGAAACCGCAATATTTTCCATTGGCGGTTCAAAATAACGCAATCAGAATACGACTATCGGTTGAAATTCCGGCGAAACTTGAAACTACGAAACTGTACAGATGGAATGGTCCACCACGTCAGCTGCGTCGAACTGCCTCGGAGGAGGCCAAAACATGACGCAGATGAGACTGTCTTGACTCGATGTTCACCGACAGGCCCTACTCGCAGGAACACTTAGTGCGAGGGAGACATATGATCGAAGCACCGGCCGCGCCAGGCAGGCCCGAGGAAACCGGTCTTGAGCCGGATTTCCTGCAGAAACTTGTCGCCAAGACCTTTCATGTCCATGGCACCATGACGCCATCGGCGATTGCCCGGGAAACCTGCCTGCCGATAAATGTTGTCTCCGCGCTCTTGTCGGACCTTCAACGTCTGCAGATTATCGAGGCAAGAGGCCTTGCCGGAGCCGACATGTCGTCCGAGCTGCGTTACGCTCTTGGCGGCCGTGGCATTCCGTTTGCCCTTGAAGCCATGGCGCAGTCCCAATACGTCGGCCCCGCCCCCGTCAGTCTCGATGCGTTCCATACCCAGATCAAACGCCAGACCATTGCCCACGAACGTGTCGAGCGTGCCGACCTCCTCCGCAGCATGTCTCATCTGGTCCTTCCCGAAGACCTCATCGACCGATTGGGACCCGCCATCAATTCCGCGCGATCGATCCTTTTCTACGGCGACCCGGGTAACGGCAAGACCAGCATTGCCGAAGCCGTCGGGACCGCTTTCAAGGACACGATCTACATTCCCCACGCGATTGAAGTCGGCGGTCAGGTAATCAGTTTCTATGACACCACGGTCCACACGCGGGTCGATCCACCTCAAGGGAGCGCAACGGGCGCGGTCTCTTCACACAGACCGGCCTTCGACGCACGCTGGGTCCCATGCGTGCGTCCGGCGATCCTCACGGGCGGCGAACTCTCGCTGGCGATGCTCGACCTTGCCTACAATCCGGTCTCGAACTTCTACGAGGCCCCCATCCACCTCAAGGCTGCCGGCGGCATTTTCATCGTCGACGACTTCGGCCGGCAGCAGACACCGCCTCAAACCGTCCTGAACCGCTGGATCATTCCCCTGGAACGGAAATACGATTATCTGACCCTTCACACGGGGAAGAAATTTTCCGTTCCCTTTGACCAGCTCGTTGTCTTCTCCACCAACATCGAACCGCACAAGCTTGCCGACACTGCCGGACTGAGGCGCCTTTACTACAAGATCCACATTCCGACGCCGACAGCGGACGACTATCGGCAGATTTTCGTCAATGCCTGCCAGGACATCGGCGTTCCCTTCGACGAAACTGTTTTCGAAGAATTTTTCAGGCGCTATTATCTCGATCGAAACGTCGCTCCGGCCGGGCACCACCCCAAATACATCCTGGATTTCATCCATTCCGTCTGCAGCTATAGGGGTGAGCCCGCCAGAATGAGCGCCCCTCTCCTGGACGGCGCCTGGAACAATCTGCACGTCATGCAGGAACCTAACGGTTAGTTAGCAAAATCCGGTGCGTCAACAAGAAGGAAATAGGGGTACACTCAGCGAAGGCAAAGTGGAGGACTTCCCGGGAAAACAGCCGATGATACGGACGATATACTTTTACAGATATGCCTATTATCTGATCGCCCTGCATGCGGCTGTTGCCGCCTCTGCCTTTTTTCTGTTGCAGGTTACGCCAAAACTAAAAACGAGCTCTGCCTATATGCAGTACTCGGCGCACTTTGCCTTCATCCTGTTTCTCTGCGCGCTTCTTTTCCAGGCCTGTAAGCTGCTGCTTCAAAAACATCCAACACCAACAAAGGAACTCGTCAAGCTCTCCCGGAATTGGTTCACGCGAGACAACAAGGGTATTCACTCCATCGTGACCTACTTCCTGTTCATATTGTCGCTTTACATTTTCGGCACGGTGAAATCCACGTTACCTCAGTTGGTTCCATTCAAGTTTGATGTCCTTTTTTATCGCTTCGACCAGTTTCTTTTCGGAACCGATCCCTATGTCATCCTGATGCCCTACCTGGGTGGCGACCGGATCCTCTTCATCCTGAATACGGCCTACCAATTTTGGCTCCTGATGATATGGGCCTCGATTCTTTGGGTTACGCTGTCAAGAAATCATCTTCTCCGATTGCAATATTTGTTCGCCAGCATTCTTTCGCTGGCAATATCCGGAAACCTGCTTGCCGTCATTTTTTCATCGGCGGGTCCATGTTTTGTCGAGCCTTTGCTCGGCCTGGACTATTACGCCCCCCTTTTCGAGCATTTGAGCGAAGTCAATGAACGCACAGGAACCGTCTGGGCACTAATTGGACAGAAGATCCTCTGGGACAGCTATGCAAACAGCGAAGGCATCATATCGGGCATTTCGGCCATGCCGAGCATGCACAATGTCTTTGCATGGCTGTGGGTCTTCGCGGCCTGGAAAAACCGGCCGCTCCGGTTGGTGTTCCTGGTTTACGCGATCCTGATCTTCCTGGGCTCCGTCGTTCTGGGCTGGCATTATGCGGTTGACGGGATCGCCGGCTTCGCGCTGGCCATTCCGGCCTGGCTTCTTGCCCGCCCGCTCGCCCGGGCTTCCTTGCGGGGGACCGAACTGACAGCCGTTTCCCGCACCTCCGGCACATACGCGGCGCCGGGTCTCAAATCCGGCTCCTCTTAACCGTTATCTAACTCCCTTGCGTCACTCTCGTCCGTACGACGAGGAAAACGTGATGAAGCGGTTAATTCAAATATCCGAAATGGGCGTTGTTGCCGGACTTCTGCTGATGGCATCCTTTTTTTATGCCCGGATAGGGATCGGATTGGATCCGTCAAGCCAACTTGCCTGGCGGCTTTTCCTCGAAATGCCGGACCTGATCCGCGAGCCCGCCAATTTCTTCTATTACAGGACAGGACTTTCGGTTCCGTTTTGCGCCACGCTGTTCACCACGGCAACGGTCGCCGGCATCATCTTGATGGGCTCACCGGATCACCTGCGGCTCCGCTTCCTCTATTTCAATGGCTCGGTCCTGGGCATCGTTGTGTGCCTGACACTGGATCTCTTCCAGATTCCGGCACCGTCGGGCGACATCAATCAGGCGATTGCCAATCTGCTTTCCTGTTTGCGGCAGATTGAGCCGATGCAGGCCGCGTTTCTGGTGCTCCTGACAGTTTCCCTGCTAGATACGCACCGGG
>JBNKHE010000021.1:0-3608 GCA_050290185.1 Pontiella sp. | reverse complement strand
GTCCCGATGCACGGTGACGGTTTGGACAAGGTGACCTGAGACCCGAATGCCGTCCGTCTCCTGATTACGACGGACTCGACATCAAACCGGAGGAGTTCCGGGACCTCAGGTCAGTACAAGTGAGGTCTGTCGCCCGGCCCCTCCTCATCAGACTGCCGGTCGTGTCCCTTGTCGACGACCATGGAAGGACTTCCGCCATAACAGCCCGGTCCCGGTGGTCTGTTTATCAAGAATGATTCACAAAAGGGAATGCCAGGGCACGGTGGTGCGGATCGATTGGTCGGGGAGGCAATGGTTGACGGCGATGCACATCCTGTAGGTCAGGGAATGACCGCAGAGACTGCAACTGGTCCCTGAAGGCTGCCTGCCGATAGGCAACATAGCCCTCAGGGAATCCCGGAAAGCAAACAATCCAGTCGATAATCTCGAAGTCAGGCTGCCTTGATACCGATTTTCTTTTCCTGTTTCCGGGCTTCGGCTGTCTTGGGCAGGACTACCTTCAAAACGCCTTTGGAGAAGGTCGCTTCGATCTTTTCACTATCAATGCCGGCGGGAACAACGAAGGAGCGGTGGAAAGATCCATAGCGGCGCTCGGAAAGGTAGTATTCCTTGTCGCGATGTTCCTTTTGTTCGTTCTTTTCACCCTTGATGGTAAGCGTGCCGTTGGACAGTTTTACTTCAATGTCCTTCTCGTCTATTCCGGGCAGCTCAGCCTGGATTTCATAGGACTTGTCACCTTCGACGAGGTCCATCGCGGGTGCAAACGTCCAGGCGCTCCGGCGTGGCCATTCCAGTTCCGTGTCAAAGGGTGGCGAGGGAGCCGCCCGTCGCCAACCAAACGGTTGGAAGTTATCGAACAATTGGTCGATTTCCCGATGCAAAGCCTCAAATGGCGACCAGTGCTCCTTCCTTGGCGTTGAAGACTTTGCTTCGGTTTTCACTGGCAGTTTGGCGGCAGTTTCGGCCATGACCCTTACTCCCTTTCGATCGGCGGCAAGTGTGTGTCCGGTTCGACACCCTCCGCCCCAAAACTGGTGAGGCTCAGGAACGACAACGCTTGATCTGAAGACTGTTCCTCAGATCAAGGTACGTTATCGATTTCGCCTTCATTGTACGTTGGCAAATCGTAAAAACCGACAGGCCTGCGCTTCGGCGTATTTTCATAAATATCCGAATTGCTTTATTTGTCATTGACGCCCGTCAACGCATCAAGACGGTGCTTTAATATTGAAATCACTTAAATTCAGCACCAATCGACACTTTGTATACTTTAAAAAGTGACATATTATTGAATTTTGCAAGTTTCTGAAATGTTATCGTCCGAAGCCCCTTCTCAAGAGGTCTGGAACAATGCCCTAGGGAAAGGGCTCTAGCTTGCCCCAGTGGGCAAGTTGCTCCGGACAAATCATCCAAGTTGGACCGAGGCCTCAGGAAACACTTTTCCCGGCGTGTCGAGGCAATATGCTTTGCCAGTCATCGTCATCATCTTTGAACCAGCGTTTTCGAGTTTCTTCCAAAATCAGCTGACCATTGCCACCAGTGTCGAGAAACTTGAACATTCGGCCATGGAGCGCCGGAAATTCGTCCCGCGACAGCACACCGTCGCCATTGGTATCCGTCATCAAGATCATCGTTTCGGCGTCACCGCATGCGCACCCATCATGCCGCCGCTCCAATGCCTGATGCCGCTCCACCAGTTGCCGAAGAACCGCATTCCCGGCTCGGCCACTTCGCTTGTTTCCGAGTGCATCCTTGTGGAACGACTTTGTTGCGGTTCAGCCACAGAAGCCGCGATTGCCGACAAATGACTTGCGGCAGAAAACAGAAAGAACCTTTCCATCGTCGTTCCCCTCTGAGCTGAAAATGCACTGGCTTTCCTCACCGCCACCGTGGACGCCGGCCGGGAACTCCGGAAAGCGTCAGGACCCCGGTGTTGAGGGCGGACCTGCCCCGGGTGGCGGCTCGACTGCCCTTTGCGCAATGGTTCTGAAGGCATCCAGTAGCTGCGGCCGCCAAGGGACAAGGTAGTGGTTCAATGCGACCGGCAAATTGACGGCTATCAATGGCAGGCCTGTCGTATGGCCTAGGATACATTTCTCCGGGAGGGGAGCGTCTGGCCGTCGATGGGCCATTTGTGGGGAGTGACGGATATGAAGCAACCGAAAACCTGGTTCCTGGTCACCGACGGTGCGAAGGCCAGGATTGTTCGCGATCTGAAGATCAGACCCGGAACGGGCGAGCGTCTGGAGGATCTTGTTCTGGAGGTTCAGCACAACCGGCGACAAGAAATCATGGCAGATCGTCCGGGGCGCAGTTTTTCCTCTCATGATGCCAGGCGCTCGGCCATGGAATACCGTTCTGATCCGGTTCGGGAGCAACAGCAGGGTTTTGCCGCAAAGCTGATCGAAGACCTGGAAGGCCACCGGAAAGGCGAGGCTTTTGACAGGCTTGTGATCATCGCGGCCCCCAGAATGCTCGGACTGCTTCGGGAGGCCATGCCCGGTTCCCTCAAGTCCGTCGTCGTCGGCGAGTTTGCCAAGGATCTGGCGAACCTTCCGGAAAACAAACTCCACGACACGCTTGCCAATCTGGAATTCTGACCTTTGCGGCAACTGCCGATGTTTGTGGGCCGCATCCCGGACAACGACCTGCGACCACCCCGGTAAAGGGACGAAAGTCTTCTACCCTTCGCGGTTCATGGAACCTCACACTGTCCGATACGGTTTCACAACTGAAGAGACATTTTCTAGGCCAGGGCGACGGCGGATGCATATGGCCCTTTTTCACCATCATGTTCGGTGAAGTGGACAAGGGTTCCGGGTTTGAGTGCATGCCAGAGTTCATCGACCGTAAGGCTTTCACGCCGAAAGAAAAACTCGCGTCCGTCTGCGGTTCCAATAAAGCCGTAGCCATCTTCGGGCATCAGGCGGCTGACGGAGCCGCGTGTCTTGACAGGCTCCTGTCTGGTCCCATGACCGCTCATCTTGCGCGACAGATCTTCCAATTGATGCTGGACAGAGTCAAAGCTGTCCCTGATCGCGGCACGGATGTTCTCATGAGCAGGATCGGTTGTGCGGTCTTTTGTGGAAACGACCTCTGCGCCCGGAACTGTTACGTCGATGTGAACATGATAGCTCGCCCCCTTGCGGGAACGCCTGTGCGACAGCTCAAGCGTGACACGACAGGATGTGATCCGGTCGTGGACCCGTTCGAGGCGAGAGATGCGCCTGCGAATGACCTCCTCGATATCCGGCGAAGAAGAAAAGCCCTTGAACACGATCAACGGTTCTATCTGCATGGCAGGTCAAGCTCCAAAGGACCGATTGCGGCGTTTGCCAGGGGCACGTCATCACCCCAACGACGCGCTGCTTTTTGAGGTCAGATATCGGGAAAACCAGCCTGAGGCCTGGGTCAGCACCTGGTCGAGAGCACCCGGTTCTTCGAAGAGATGAGTGGCGCCCGGAACGACGCTGAGCTTTTTGACGCAGTTCAGTTTCACAAGGGCGTCTTCGTTCAGGGACAGCACTTCCCTGTCTGCGCCGCCCACAATCAGCAAGGTGGGAGATGTCACCTGTTCCAGCGCGCTTGCGGCAAGATCGGGTCGTCCT
>JBNKHE010000020.1:0-4516 GCA_050290185.1 Pontiella sp. | reverse complement strand
GCGTGGACCTTACGCGGTAAAACGCACAGTTTTCATGCCAAACGCATAAGCCCCGCGCAGGTCACACGTAACGTTCGGCAGAATGAAAATATGAATCAGGACGAATTTGAAATCTGGAACAGAGATCTCAGGTTGAGAGTGATCGATTACCTTCAAAATGAAGGAATAGAATCCCCTCAAGTCGGCGATTGGCCAGCATTCGACGTTGCACCTCATTTTGGAATTTGGTGTGTCGAGTCCAAGAAAGTGAAGGGAAAGATAGGCTGGTGGGTTTTTGCTGGAGATTGTCCGACAGACTATGTTTTAGAAAATGGAAAGTGTCATCCTCGTGAAGCTCTCGGAGATCTCCTTGCAAGATGGAAAGAATGCATTCCGCTTCTTAAAAGCGGCCAACAACCTTCAGGAATGAAATTTGGCGATGGATCAAATCCGAAGCTTTTGGGAGAACTTTTAGAGACGCGAGTTGGTGTTTTAGTTGAATGGCTGAATGATGATGACATTTGGAACTAAACATGGCCGAACCAGCGCGTGGACCTTACGCGGTAAAACGCACAATTTTCATGCCTGACGTTGGTAGTCCCGCGCAGGTCACACGTAACGTTCGAATAATAAAATAGGAAAACAAATGGGAGATCATGTAATCATTCTAATTATATTGCTCATGTTTTTTGCCAGCGCTTATCTCGATAAGCCCAGCAAGTCTCCGGTGATATGGTTAATCATTGGCTTGGCGATGATTCTAGCACACAGCATTGATGCCTGGAATTGGTATCACTCACCCCTGCTCGATAATAAGAACTCCTTAGATCCAACTCTCCATGAACAAACAATACAGAGTGTAATGCGAGAATATAGACACTCCCTGTTCTACGTTACATTAGGAATGCTCATTTCTATTATTTCAGTCATCAAGATAGTTAAAAGAAATTCGAACCAGGGCATGGAGCCTACCCGGTAAAACGCACAAACTATCGTGCCATTCGGTTATTTCCCGGGCGGCTCACACCAAACGTTGGCTTAAAATAGAAATAAGGAGAAAAAGATGGCAAAGCTACCCAAGAAGATAACTGAACGTTTTCAGAAAAACATATCCCGATTCCAGAAGGTTCTTCAAATAGCCAAAGACCGCGATGTAAACGAGTCTGACACTGTCTCCATTCTCAACGATATTTTGGGAGACGTTTTCGGTTACGACAAATATCTCGAAGTCACAAGTGAATTTGCGATACGCGGGACCTATTGTGATCTTGCCATTAAACTTGGTGAAAAAGTTGAATTCCTGATTGAGGCTAAAGCCATTGGGATTGATCTGAAAGAACAACACGTGAAACAAGCCATTGATTATGGCGCCAACCATGGCGTTCAGTGGGTAATTCTGACCAATGGAATCAAGTGGAGACTTTATCGAATTCGTTTTGAGAAACCGATAAACTTTGATCTCGTGTGCAGTTTTGACTTCTTGGAACTGAATCCAAAAGATGAAAATACACAGGAACGTTTATTCCTTCTCTGCAAAGAAGGAATTGCCAAGAACTCCAGAGAGGATTACTTCGATAAAGTACAAATTGTGAATCGATACATCATCGGAAATTTAGTTCTAGCCGAACCAGTCATTTCAGTCCTTAGACGTGAATTGAGAAAGCTTGCAGATGGTCTGAAGGTTGAAACACCTGAAATAGAACGTATCGTTCGGAGTGAAGTCCTGAAACGTGAAATAATTGAGGGAGATGAAGCTGAAGCTGCAGCAGTGCGAGTCACCAAGTTCTATAAAAAGAATTCAAACACCCGGACACCCACTAAAACAACATCACAAGCACAATCAACAGAGCTAAATGTACAACCTGAAGAATCAGTTACAGAACGATTGTTGCGAGAAGCAGAGGAAGAAAATAACTGAAGCCAACCAGCGCGTGGACCTTACGCGGTAAAACGCACAATCTATCGTGCCAAACGTCTATATCCCGCGCAGGTCACACGTAACGTTCGACGGAAGAAATATAATGACGATTCTACATCCGCATGAAGGCAAAGATTATTTCATGGCTCACCAGCATTCTTCCAATCATCGGAAACAAATCGAGCAGAGTGAAGTCTGTGGTTGTTTCTATTGTCTGGCAAAATTCAAACCAAGTGAAATTGATGAATGGATTGATGAAAATGATGATGAAATTGGACAAACAGCATTATGTCCAAGATGCGGGATTGATTCTGTAATAGGATCAAAATCAGGTTATGAAATAACTACCGATTTGTTGAAGAGAATGAAGAAACTCTGGTTCTAAAAAAATGGTCGAACCAGCGCGTGGACCTTACGCGGTAAAACGCACAATTTTCATGCCTAACGCATATGTCCCGCGCAGGTCACACGTAACGTTAGGCATTAATAAAAATGAAATCACTTTCAGAAATATCAGTCATAGAAAAAGCTCATTCGTATGGATCTGCAACCTTGGGTGATGCAGCTTCAGCCCTACTTGAAAGGTGGACCAATGGTCTTACGGATAATGAAACATTCATTCGTCTTGCGTTCTATCGCTGGTATTCGATGAGTGAACCCAACTGGTATAATGGATTACCAGACAATTCATCTGATCTGCCAGATATTGATGCCTTAGTCTCAGTACTCGGAGGATATGAATCTTTACCTGCTGAATCACTATTCATCCTAGGAGCTTTAGCAACAGGTTATCCGTGGTGTTTAGGAGCAGAAGATATCTGGAAGGAAAGAGCTATAACTTTTCCTTCAAGAGCGAGTGAACTCGAACCCCAAAGTCGTGTCTTCCAAAACTGGCGTTTCATTCTTCTTAAAGAGACGAACAATTCCGATCTACGCAAACATATCAAGTCTGAGTTTCATGCCAGGTTTCACGGAAGAGGATACATGGGTGAGTATCTTGAGTCGGTATTTGGGCGAAATATATAATTGCCTAACCAGCGCGTGGACCTTACGCGGTAAAACGCACAGTTTTCATGCCTGACATTGGTAGTCCCGCGCAGGTCACACCAAACGTTCGGTATAGAAAAAATGAACCACGGAAAATGGACATTCATTGTTGATATAACAACAGTCCTTTGGCTGGTCATATTTTCAATAGGATTTCTTACTCACAACTCTGGCATTCAGACTGTTTGTGAACTCCTAGTTTTGGGTCTATTGCCAATCTTTATTTATGATCTGATGGTCTTGATGAAACATGAAGATAATTTTCGATCATTCATCAAGAAACGGTGGTTTGATGTTCTCCTAGTCATTCCCTACTTCCGCATATTCCGTATTCTTAGATTTGCACGGTTGCTCAAACTGATGAAGCTACTGAAATTGAAGAAAATCCTAGGATTAACGAGGTTTTCAAAAAAAGCAAAACGTACTACTCAAACAGTCAGAAACATGAAATTAAAACCGAACCAGGGCATGGACCCTACCCGGTAAAACGCACAATTTTCATGCCTGACGTTTTGCGCCGGGCGGGTCACACCAAACGTTGGCAGGAAATAATATGAATGAAGAAATAATAGAAATTGCTCTCACTGAACTCTTCATGCGAACCGGACCATTGGGGATAATTTTATTTTGTCTCTCAGTCTCAATTCTGGCTGTGGGGGTGAGCGTATTTCTTTTCTCTAAAAACAGAAAAGAGTTCGGAGTTTGGCTGATAACAAATTCGATTTATTTCAGCATTATTTCAGCTTGCACCTATTTATTGTACGAACTCGTTGAAGCATTGTTTGTTCTGCAATCAACAGGCATCTTGTACGAGGCAGACCGGATTCTATTCGATGTATTAGAGTCATGCATTGGACCATCAATCATCATGAGTGTGGCATTATTTGCATTTGTCATACGGTTTGTAATTCAATGCAAAGACAAATTTGCCAACCAGCGCGTGGACCTTACGCGGTAAAACGCACAGTTTTCATGCCTGACGTTGGTAGTCCCGCGCAGGTCACACGTAACGTTAGCTAAGAATAATATGAAATACCTCAATATCATTTTCCCACTGTCATGCTTGCTGTTGTGCGGCTGCCCTGTCCCTCTTGAAGACACCAATACTCAAAGGGAAGTTTCTAGGGAAGAACTGATTGGCAGGTGGGTTTTGGACTCACATGCGCGGAAAATGATTTCAGAGGAAAGCGACATACGACAACTCGATGAATTTTATATAGAATTCAAGCCGGATGGAGAATGTGTGTTCTATTCTGTGTACAGCAAAGGATTCGATTTAGTTGTACTCCAATCAAGTGGAAAATGGACACTTGAGCATGACACAAAGGGTAATAGCAACCGGTTGAAAAAGAATGCTATACTACTCGATATGGATTCGAACGAGTTCTATTCCAATGCATATCTAAATCTCACAGAAAGAGACGGAACATTGTACCTTTGGTCATTTCATGCAGATCCAGATTCGGGCGACATCATAGAATATGAAAAAGTAGCTAACCAGGGCATGGACCCTACCCGGTAAAACGCACAATTTTCATGCCTGACGATTTATTCCCGGGCGGGTCACACCAA
>JBNKHE010000019.1:0-4667 GCA_050290185.1 Pontiella sp. | reverse complement strand
ATGTTCAGTTCGTTGTTCAGCAGTTTCGTGGTCGTACTCATCATGATGATGGTGCTGTTCCGCTCGCCGCTCTACGGACAGGTCCCCATAAAGCCCCAGTTCACGCAAGAGGATCACCATCGGATAGATCATCACCTGATAGGGAATAAACGCTCCAATGATGAGGATCGTGAAAAACGCGTTCGCTCCCTTGAACCGCCACATGGCCAGGGCGTAGCCGTTGACCGAGGCGACCGCGATGGAAAAGAAGACGGAAGGCAGAGTGATTTTCACCGAGTTCAGAAACCCGCGTGAGATCCCCTCGCAGCTGAGGCCGGTGCAAACACTCGACCAGGCCCTGACCCAGGGCTCAAAGGTGACTTCCAATGGCGGGGAAAAGATGTTCCCGATGCGGATCTCCGGCATTCCCTTCAGCGATGTGGCGATCATCACGTAAATCGGAAGAAGGTAGTAGACGGACAGTACAAGCAAGGTGCCGTAAATCAGAATGTTCCTGCGTGATAGCAACGGGCGCGGCTTTGCCCCAGACGCATCCGCAAAACCTTGAGAAGGCTGGATGGAGACTGCTTCAGACATTATTTCTTGCCTCCAAATTCAAGATACGCCCAAGGGATGATCACAACGATCACGGCAACGAGCATCATCGTGGATGCTGCAAAACCTTGAGCTAGGTTCTGATTGATGAACATTGCGTCGAACACGAATTTTGCCGGGACTTCAGAGGACAGCCCCGGGCCGCCGCCTGTCTGGGCGATAATCAGGTCATAGAGCTTGATGATCGAAGCCGTGACGAGCACCAGCGTGGTCATGAAGACTGGACGCATCATGGGAACGATGACCACCAGATAAGTCTTCCATGGCGGGATCCCCTCAACCTTCGTGGCCTTCCAGATATCCTCGTCAATGCCACGCAACCCAGCCAGCATCAGGCACATAACCAGGCCTGAACCATGCCAAAGCCCCGCGATCAACACCCCGTAGAGTACGATTTGCGAATTGTAGAGCGGGTCGAACGTGAAGCTCTCGAAACCAAGGCTACGGACAGCCTTCTGGATTCCAAACTCGGGATTAAGAAGCCACTGCCAGACCAGCCCGGTCACGATGAAACTCAGAGCGTAGGGATACAGAAAAATGGTCCGGAACGTGTCCTCGAAGCGAATCTTCTGATCAATCAGAGCAGCAAGAAGAAATCCGATCACGATGGAAAGGATCAGCATCAGACTTCCGTAAATGGCCAGGTTCTCGATGGAGATCACCCAGCGTCGTGTTTCCCACAGGCGCTCATACTGAGCAAGTCCAACCCATCTGGTGCTGGGCAATAGGCGCGAGTTTGTAAACGAGTAGACAATCGTCCAGGCTGAACAGCCGACAAAAACAACAAGCGCCGTCATGACCATGGGTAGAGCGGCCACCTTGGCACTCAGATTTTTGAATAAGCCATTCGGCTTGCCGTTTTGCGACATGTTTCAAGCCCTCGACTATCGTGAGATGAAGAGAAGCGTGCGGCAGGCCTGCTGTCGCACGCTCGAACCGGTATCAATCGGCACTCGAAATGATCTCGGCAAATTCCTTCTGGGCGCGGTCTGCCGTGAAACTATCGTCGCTGAAGAACTCAACCATGAGATCCGTAACGCGGGCCACCGTGTCCGGGGACACAAGGCTATTGACGCTTTCGACAATGTGGCCCGACTGAAGGATCTCCATACCTTTTTTCATGCAGTCCGTGGCATTCACGATGTCCACATCCCGTCGGACCGGCAGCGCTCCCTTGGTCAGGTTGAATGCCACCTGCACCTCAGGACTGACAATGACGTTGGCCAGGTCGTCCTGGGCGGCGGTAATCTCGGGATTGTCCACCTTGGGGAAATAGAAGGCGTCGCCTGCCGCGGTGATATAGTCGTGAACCCCAAGACCCGGCAGACAGGAAAAATCCTTCCCTGGGTTCATGCCGGCCTGAGCAAACTCACCCTGAACCCAGTCTCCCATGATTTGACCGGCCGCTCGGCCCTCAATCACCATGCGGGCGGCCAGATTCCATTCCTGAACATTCGATCCTTTGGCCAGATCACGGGCTTCTGCCGCAGCCTTGAAGACCTTTGCGACTTCAGTGCCTGCCGCATATTCCGCGTCCAGATCACCATAGACACGTGTGAAGAGGTCCGGACCGCCAATTGACACCATCAGGGCGTTAAAGAGGAGCTGCAGCTGCCAGGACTGGCGCCCGGTTGCCAGCGGGATGAGGCCATTTTCACGAAGCACAGGCGCGGCAGCAACAAATTCGTCCCAGTTTTTCGGAACTTCCAGGCCAACTTTTTCAAAAGCTGAATTGTTCAGCCAAAGCCACTGCTGCGAATGAATGTTCGAGGGCACGCAATAGAGTTTCCCCTCGAAGGAACACCCTTCGAGCAGCGACTGCGGGAAGATCTGGTCTTTCCAGCCGTTTTTCTCGGCGATATCCGTCATATCGCGCATAAAGCCTGCTTCGATGAGCTCGCGCATGGCCTTGCCGTGAGTGAACTGGGTTGCACCCATCGGGTCACCGCCTGTGATACGGCTGGTGATCAAGGGCCGGGCAACACCGCCTGCTCCAGCGATCGCACCATCAACCCAATGGTTGCCGGTTTTTTCAAAGCCATCCGCGATGACCTTGATCGCTGCAGCTTCAGCGCCTGACGTCCACCAATGGGTGACTTCAAGATCTGCTGCATAGGCTGGCTGAAACGCAAATGCCGCGGATGCGACAGCACCCAATACGAGTTTATTCGGTGTGTTCAAAACACCCTCCCTGCTTTCCTGAAAACGCCACCTCACGGCCCCTTGGATCAGCGCTGCAAAGCCTGACCCTCCCGGTGAAACGGACAAGATTATCCTTCTGAAACAAGGCCTCACAGTCAACGCAGGCAAACTTGGGTGTAGAGAAACATTTTGTTTAAGGCCTTGCAGACAAAGACAGTTCCCCCCTATGTCCCCGGCTCTTCTTGACCAGTTTGAAGGCAGGGATTGCGGGTCCCTCAGCCAATTACTGCCTTTTGTCTCATCGTGCTCAAAGCTTCATCATCGTAACCGAGTTGCCTCAGCACTTCGTCGGTTTGAGCTCCCACCGGCTGTGGCGGGCCCGCAAGAGCCGGACCGCCTTTGGAAAACCGGAATCCGGCAACGGTTGTTGTCAGACTGCGGTCAAGCCAGTTCGTCCCGTCGAACGTATGCAACACGGGTCGCGCCTTGACCTGCGGGTCGGTCAAGGTCTCGTCGAGAGACCGGATCCGGGCACAGGGCACTCCCTCAGCATTCAGAAGATCTTCCCAATAAGATCCGGGTTTCGTGCGGATCAGCGCGCAGAGAACCTCCTCCTCGCGCTGATGATCATCTAGACGCTGATTGTTGTTTTCCTTGGCCATGTCTTCCCGGCCGAGCGCGGCCCAAAGGCGGCGTTGCTGGGTCAGGTTGGACGCGGAGATCATCACTGGGCCATCGCTGGCCTCGTAGCCGCCGATTGTCGCAAAGGGAAAGCTGTTGCCTTTCGGGGCGGGCACCTTTCCGGACCAGAGATAAGACGTGATGTGCGCTGTCTCGAACATCAATGACACATCCAGCATCGAAACGTCGATGAACGTGCCTTCCCCGCCGTTTCGCTCCCGTTGGAGCAGGGCCGAGGCAATCGCGAAGGCGGCGGTGGTGCCTGCGGCATAGTCGATAATGGGGGCACCGCATTTGAAAGGCTTCGCGGGATCATCTCCGGTCATGGCCATCATGCCGGAGAAAGCCTGAAGGATGTTGTCATATCCTCTGTGCTCCCGGCGGGGGCCGTTGGAACCGAAAGCCGACATGGAGCAATATATGATGGAGGGATTGACCGCTTTCACATCCTCGTATCCAAAGCCAAGAGCTTCAAAAGCGCCTGGACGATAGTTTTCAATGAAGACATCGGCGGTCTTCACAAGTCGGCGCATCACCTCCTTGCCTTCCGGTGTTTTCAAGTCGACCGCGAGGCAGGACTTTCCGCTTCCCTGTCCAAGAAACGCCGTCCCCATTCCCTTGTCGTTCATGTCCCGGTCAGGTCCCTGAAACCGCGCCTGGTCGGGATCAGCAGGGTCTTCGACCTTGATTACCTCAGCACCCAGAACCCCCAGTTGAAAGGCCGCAAAAGGACCGGCCAGAACGTGCGTGGTATCAATGACCCGAAGGCCTTCAAATGCTCTTTTCATGGATTGCTCCGCTTGACAGCACAAGACAGGCTTTCAAGGCATTTGGGATTTCCCTTCAGCGCCAGCGTGTCTGTCCATTCCGTTCAAGCGGAACATTACTCCTTGCGCCCACGCTGTGTGCCTACGGATAAGTTTGGCAATGTCTGACTTATTCTTCCGCCCACAGCCCCTGTGAAGCGGTATTCTTCAGGACAATTCAAGGCACGATCTAGTAGGAATATTAGAGAATGATTGCACACAACGCTTTGCCGGATGCGCTGCTAGCGTCAGCCCCCTTTCACCTGATGGCGACAGAAATATCGTGGGTCCGGGAGCGGTTTGAGCGGCTTACTACCGAGGCAAAACTCGCTCAGCTCCTTTTACCGATCTGCCGGGACTTGTCGACTGAAGGCATTGCGGAAATCGGAAAACGCAAGCTTGGCGGAATTCATCGGTTTCCCAGCTACGAAGAGGAAGAGCTGC
>JBNKHE010000018.1:0-4710 GCA_050290185.1 Pontiella sp. | reverse complement strand
GGAAGTGCGGCAACGCATGAAGCTTAGCTTTACTAATAGCTCGTTCGGCTTGATCCTCTCATTAGTCAATGTTCATCTTGAATGGTCCCGCATAGTGCCAAACCTTCGGTTTGGCCCATCCGGACCATTCCAGATCATTTTAAGTGCGCTATCGTCCTTCGGGCTGCTTGAGCGCGTTTGAATTGATCAAAACCATCGATAAGACCAGTTCACAATCAAACTGCGCTTCGCCGGCCTGGTGGCCACTGCGGGGAGCCCCCACCCGATCCCATCCCGAACTCGGCCGTGAAACTCCCCAGCGCCAATGGTACTGCATCTTAAGGTGTGGGAGAGTAGGTCGCTGCCAGGCCTGCAAAACGCAGTTTGAAACCTCTTCCAAACGATGAAACCTTCGGGCAAGGCCCCAAACCCCAGCACCAAATAGCTTATCGCACCAGGTGCTGGCACCAGGAGCTGCCCCGTTTGCCCGCAGGCGCAACGCGCCGAGGACAAACAAAACAAAAATGCCGGGCTGAAACGGGCTTCACGGAAGCCTCATTACCACGGCACAAACGAATAACGCGGGATGGAGCAGCCCGGTAGCTCGTCAGGCTCATAACCTGAAGGTCGTAGGTTCAAATCCTACTCCCGCAACCAAATTAACAAAAAGCCCGCATGGAAATCCTGCGGGCTTTTTGTCCTTAAGCTCCCAAAAAAAACAACGGTCAAACGATGGCCAGCCCGTTCGCCCCGCACAAGGTCCGCCCGACCTTGCGATTAATCGTCTTCCCATTTGAACAGGTGGCCTTGCCCCGGTTGCGGTTGGCGCAACCGTAGCGGTCCTTGCCCATGATGGTGTAGGCCCCCTGACAGCAGCCGCAGGTCAGGAGACCGGAAAACAGGAACTTCTTGCGGTGTACCAGGTTGAGCGCATTGCCGGTCTCGTCGCGGGCCATGAGTGTCCGGTTTGCTGCTCCCGCAAGATGCCGATGATCTGTTCTTTCGTGAACCGAGAACGTTTCATTCCATCCGTCTCCCGATTGTGACGGACGCGACACCAAACTCGAGGAGTGCTGGTGCCTCCAGTCAGGTTGAGGCTAAAGGTGAAATCAATCCGATAGAGACTACATATCTAGAGCGACTGGCATAAATGATTGTCAATTATGAATACGATTCGTTCGAAGGACCGCAGACCGCATGACCGTACTCATCACTGGTGGCGCAGGATATATCGGATCGCATTGTTGCGTGGCGTTTCTGGAAGCCGGTTGCGACGTCGTCGTTCTGGACAATCTGTCGAATTCCAACAGCGTCAGTCTTGAACGGGTCGCACAAATCACCGGCCGGAGAATTGCTGTCGAAATCGCGGATATCCGGGATCAGGCGAAGCTTGAATCGGTCCTGAAGCACCACGAATGTACAGCCGTTGTGCATTTCGCGGGCCTGAAGGCGGTGGGCGAATCCGCGCAAATTCCGCTTGCCTACTACGACAACAATGTCGTCGGCACGCACCGCCTGCTGTCCGCCATGGCCAATTGCGGCGTCCGACAGATGATCTTTTCCTCGTCTGCAACGGTCTATGGCGAACCAAAGTTTCTTCCCCTGACTGAAGATCACCCGACCGGAGCCATCAATCCCTATGGCCGAACCAAGCTGATGATCGAAAATATGTTACGCGACGTGGCGGCCAGCGATCCCTCCTGGCGCTTCGGCATCCTGCGCTATTTCAATCCGGTCGGGGCACATGACAGCGGACTGATCGGTGAAAATCCGCTCGGCGTGCCGAACAACCTGATGCCATTCATCACCCAGGTCGCTGGTGGGCGACGCGAGCAGCTCTCCGTTTTCGGCAACGATTACGACACCAAGGACGGGACAGGCGTGCGCGACTATATTCACGTCACGGATCTCGTCGAGGGCCATTTACGGGCCCATGACGTTCTGGCATCCGGCTCGGCATCCTCCAACTGTATCACCGTCAATCTGGGCACGGGCACAGGCTACAGTGTTTTGGAGATGGTGCGGGCTTTCGAGCGGGCCTCCAACAGGGAAGTCCGCTATGCCTTTGCACCGCGCCGCGAAGGCGATGTCGCACAGTGCTATGCCGATACCGGACTTGCCGAAAAAATGTTGAACTGGAAGGCAGAACGAGACCTTGACGCCATGTGCCGCGACACCTGGAACTGGGTCTGCAAGAATCCGCGCGGCTATGAAGACCAATCGTCCTGATGGTTCGATCTGACAACCATCGACCACGATATTTGGTCGAACCGCTGCGAAAGGACGAGGATCAGAATACTCGGGCAAGCATATGGTTGCGTCTGAAGTCTGTTTTCTCGGATCGGAAAGCCATCCGGCTCGTCCGTTCCGTTCGTCGTCTTCAACGAGTGGGGCCACCTGCAATTCCGTGTGTCCGGGGCCTCTGTGTGTGAGCAAGCACCATGAGCGCGCCTGCGTCAGCTTTCACCTCCGGGCATGGATTTCCTGATGCTCGCCATAGAGGTTTCATCCGGCTGAGAGGCAGATCGCCGCGCCGCAAGCCAGCGCATTCCACATTGCGGTCTCCGATTCCGGATAATTCAACGCCCATGGCGAGATGATTGACCATGGTCCGAGGACCAGATCCATCCATTCCTCCCAAAGCCCATAGGCAGCTATGGCGGTGGCCCCAAAACAGGCGGCCAGCATTCCACAAATAACAAATTTCCAGAACGCAGGCGATGACCCGGTAAAAGGCACGACTGTTCCTGGAGGAGTGGCCGCGTTGATGACCCAGGTCGAGACGACCAGCCAAACACCGATCAGAACGATGAACCAGTCTTGTCAATGCTGTTTGTCTGTCATGATTTTCACCGGCCGCAGCGGCGGCGCTGCCCGTTAGAAACCGCCTTCGGCCGATGTTGACTTCAGGGTCAGGGCAGTTCACGGCTTTCATCCGGTTTTCCCCGGCATGCCAGTCAGGTTCGGCGTTCAACTCGCCACCAGGCAGTTGCAACCGCGGCGAAAGAAATGGCGGCGTTGTTCAAGTCTGTTCACTGGAGATTTTCTTGAAGTTTTCAATCGAACTCGAACAGGCTCAACCATAGCTCTGCGCGTTTCCCGCCGCGGCCACGGCACGCTTCAATCCGCAGCGATCGGAAGGTCCGTTGCGGATGAGTGTGCCCTCACAGCTGCCCCGCTACTCCTGGAATGCAAGGGTTCGCTCAAGCGGTTGCCTCGTGATTGCCCTCCCCCTCGGGGACCCAGCGGAAATTCCGCTTTGCGAAGATGTTTAAGTATATCCTTAATGCGAATGCCTGCATTGATCGGTGCCAATTGGGTCAATTGCAAAATATTTGCGGTTTAAATCAAATCCTTTACTTTAAGAATATTGAATGCAGCAGGGCTATCTGGGCGGGGTCACAAGCTTTGGCCTTGTTGCCGATAGGACTTCTCTGCCGGTGCCCGGAGCGGCAGGTGATCCGGGTACAAAGAGTTCGAAGTACAGCGTGACGAGCGGAAACATTCGCTGATATTCAGCTACGAAAGTCGCATACGTATTTCCGGCCGGAAAGAACAGCCCGCACGGTCATTCCGTGTCAGTGTCCCGGGCCTGAAGCAATCGGCCGTCCGCCTTTTCTGACGGTGGAGAGTTTCCGTCAGAAATATGTTGCGACGAGAAATTTCTTCAACACGGACACCGGGTTATCTAGATCACGCAAGCGGGCACTACCCGTTCGATTATACTTATTATTATATATTTCAAGTTCCGTAGAGGAAAATATAATTTAGCCTACTAACAAAGACATAGAAACCGCAACCTTTGCCGCAATTTAGAAAGCTGGCGAAATACGTAAATAATAAAAATTATATGTATTTCCAATATTCTTTAAGGCGCAAAGGAAGGAAGTGCCGGAGTACCTTATCATGCGGCATCCTACAATATGTGTCGTTATTCCTGCAAAGAATGAAGCAAGAAATCTCCCGCTTGTGCTCAAGGATATCCCGGGATGGGTCGATGAAGTGATCCTGGTCGACGGTAATTCAGAGGATGATACTGTCGCAGTTGCCCGCGAACTCTTGCCGGACATTAAGATCGTGACACAGGACCGTCCCGGAAAAGGCGCTGCCTTGAGATGCGGCTTCGCTGCCACCCGCGCGGACATCATCGTCATGATGGATGCGGACGGATCCATGGACCCTGCGGAAATTCCCGCCTTCGTCGGCGCACTGCTGTCAGGGGCGGACTTTGTGAAGGGATCCCGTTTTATGCAGGGAGGTGGAACCGATGACATGGAATGGTATCGCCGCCTGGGAAACTGGGGTTTCGTGAAGCTTGTGACACTTCGCTTCGGCGGTAGATTCACGGACCTTTGCTACGGATACATTGCCTTCTGGCGCGAAAGCCTCAACCGGTTGTCTCTTGAAAATGACGACGGTTTCGAAATCGAAACCAGCATGAACGTGCAAGCCCTGCAGGCACGTCTGGCGATTGCGGAAGTTCCGAGCAAGGAAGCGCAGCGCGTCTTTGGTGTCAGCAATCTGCGCACGATTCCGGACGGATGGCGTGTGCTGAGCACGATTTTCCGGCTCGGGTTCTCGTCGCCTGCCAATCGTATTGCCGGCGTCTTGCCTCCGGTCAACCATCCCCGTCTTGCCGGAACGTCAACCGACATCCGAGATCCGAGATCGTGAGCCGGTCACCATGCGCCCAGACCTTACGTTCTCCGTCGTCGCCTGCGTCCACACGCT
>JBNKHE010000017.1:0-5576 GCA_050290185.1 Pontiella sp. | reverse complement strand
CTCCGGGCGCCTGTCGTCAAGACGGGTGCTCCTGCCGGGTCACTCTTTCTCGTAGAAGAACTGGTAGCAGCCGGTTGCGGTGTCGAAGCCCTGGTTGATCTGGTAGGTCGTGGCGTCTTCGGGCTGCTCGAAGTCGGCGCAGATCTCGTAACGGGCGGCGTCGAGCACCCGGTATCGGTAGGGCGCGCCGGTCAGCGGGTCGAAGTCCCAGCCGTGCCAGGGGCAGCGGATCCAGCATTTGCCGTCCGTGCCCTCTTCGATGGAGCCTTCGCCAAGTGGACCGCCCTGGTGCGGACAATGATTGTCCATCGCCGCCCATTTGCCGTTGAAGTGGGAGAGGCATAGCGAGGTGGTGCGGGCGGTAACCGTCGTGACCCGGCCCTCAGGCAGATCGTCGATTGTGCCGATCTTGATCCAGTCGAGATTTTGGTCGTTCATTGGTCTTCCTCCATCATGAAGGGCTTCGTCCGATGAGAAAGTGCTGCTGGCGGAAATGCGTACCGGTTCAGGTTCAGGCGGCATTTTCGCTTACGGGACACGGGGACTGCGGTGGATAGAGTTCGTCCAGTGGTACCGATTTGCCCGTGTCCTGAACGATCCGGACATGAAACCGCTTCAGGGCGCGCGGATGACTTACACCGCAGGAATGTGCTATCACGCCAACACCATAGCGCATTTTTTCCACGAAGTTCTTCACTCGCACTGCTTTGTCTTCCGGGTTCAATCCCTTTTGAAGCCGACGGTCATGTGTGGTTATTCCGGTAGGACAGGTGTTGCGGTTGCACTTCATCGCTTGAATGCAGCCTAGAGCGAACATGAACCCACGGGCAGAGACGACGAAGTCCGCGCCGACGCAATAGGCCCAGGCGACCTCAGACGGCGTGACCAGCTTGCCGGATGCGATGACCCTTATCCGTTCACGCAGGCCATATCGGGCGAGGATGTCCACCACCATCGGTAACGATTCACGAACAGGCAGGCCCACATTGTCCATCAGAGGCATTGGTGCAGCACCGGTCCCACCGTCACCGCTGTCTACGGTGATGAAGTCGGGGGCATTCCTGGTTCCGCGTCGATTGATTTCCTGGCACATGCGTTCAAGCCAACCATAAGCACCAACAACAGTCTTGAAGCCAACCGGCTTACCGGTGATTGCCTGAAGTCGATTGATGAAGTCGAGCAGTTCGGATACGGAGTCGATTTCAGGGTGCCGGTTCGGCGAAATCGCGGCCTGGCCAACCGGAATACCGCGGATGGCCGCAATCTCGTCTGTTACCTTGACCGCGGGAAGAATGCCGCCTTTGCCTGGCTTTGCACCTTGGCTCATCTTCAGTTCGAACATGCGGACCTGAGGAATGGCGGCCAGTTTTTCAAGCTTTTCGGTGCTGAGCTTTCCGTCCGCATCTCGAACACCGAATTTGGCGGTGCCAATCTGGAATACGATGTCGCAGCCGCCCGACAGATGTTCGGGAGCAAGTCCGCCCTCACCAGTGTTGAGCCAGCAGTTGGCTAGTGCAGCCCCTTTCGACAGTGCTTGTGCGGCCGGGCGCGACAAAGCACCGAAACTCATGCCCGAGATGTTAATGATCGAGGAGGGTTCATAGGGCGTTTGCGCATAAGGACCTATAAGGACGGAGGTTGCATCGACGGCGTCTTCCTCCAGTGTTGGGAATGGGCAGTTTACGAAGATCGGAGTCCCAACCGGTGTCAGATTCTGGGTCGACCCGAACGGCACTGTATTGTCCACACCTTTCGCTGAGCGGTAGACCCATTCACGTTGCGCTCTGTTGAACGGCATCTCTTCGCGGTCCTGCGCGAAGAAATACTGCCGGAAGAATTCGCCCAATGTCGAAAACAGATAGCGGAAACGTCCGATCACAGGATAGTTCCTTCGAATCGCGTCGCGTGTCTGCGAGATGTCGATAACAAAAAGGACGACGATGACGAGAACGGTAAGACCGACCATGAAGACGAACAGAGTCGAAAGGTAGCCTATGCCGCTCATGGTGATATTTGCCAGGAAACCCATTGTTTCCTCCCTTACGATTGAAGTTTGGGGTACGGGCCGCCAGCGGGCGGCCCCTTGGAAATCAGGTCAAGCCTTTGTTCCGGCTTCCCGCAATTGGACCACCGCGGCGGTCACCAGGCCGAAAAGCATGTGACCCATGAGCGATGCCCAGGTCAGCTTGATGAACCCGAGAAAAGGCGGAAGACCGGCGAAGATGTGCGCCATGATGTAAAGTGCGAACACCCACAGGCCGACACCAAACCCAAGACCGACTATCCACCACGGCAGAAACGGGGTGACGACACGGGCTATCGGGCGTGCGATAAACAGGTAGCCCAGCGGATAGAAGACGACGCCGACTACGCCATGAATGATCTCCGCAAGAAAGAGATCACGGAATCCGAATACGGATTGCACCAGTGCTGCCGGCTGAAGCGGTCCACCTACCCACAGTGGCGTAATTACGCGGGCCCAGAATTCCCAGGTGATATCCGCTGCAGCCCCCGCAAGGATAGCCGTCACAAGAATGCCAAGCGATACTTCAGGGAAATGGGACTTTGCGGTTCCGTTAATTTCGAGTGCACTGTTCATGGCCGTTCTCCTCAACTGATCACCGAACCGCCCCTATGGAAGTTCGTTTGAAGTGCCTCTAGTCTAGGATTCGTCACTTGGGCCGGGCCAATATCGACCGCCGATGATTTCGATAGCCGCCCGCTATCACGTCGGACCTTCGCCGGTCCCTGCGGAGACTGCAGATGGAAATGCACCAGATTCGATATTTTCTGGCAGTTGCCCGAACATTGAATTTCACGCGCGCGGCCGAAGCTTGCCATGTGTCTCAGCCATCGCTGACCCGCGCCATAAAGAATTTGGAGATCGAGCTGGGCGGTGAGCTGTTCCGCCGTGAGCGTGCCAACAGCCATCTGACGGAATTGGGGCAGGTCATGCTGCCGTTGCTGAAAAACAGTTATGAAAACGCCGTTGCTGCGAAGGCTCAGGCTGTGAAAATGAAGACCGGTTCAATCGCAACTTTGCGGATCGCTCTTACCCAATCCGTCGACTTTGACATCATTTCAGATAGCCTTCAGGAAGTCGGGCGCGTGTTCCGGGAAACGAGCATATCCTGCCAGCGGCTTTCGGCTGCCGAAGTGCTGCAAAGCTTGCGAAGTGGCGACATCGATATCGGCATCGCGGGCTCCCTGGATGAAAACTGGGAGCGGCTGGACAACTGGCAATTGTTCGTCGAGCCGCTTGCAGTGGCGATGAATATTGAAAACCCGCTGGCGGAGAAGATCGAACTTGATCTGGCAGGCCTCGTAGGTCAAAGACTGATTACGCGTCCCTATTGTACGAAATGGGCAGCATGCGCTTCATTACTCGAACAAGCGGGTGTTGACGTGAGCAACAGTCATGTAGCCGGCAGTGATCGGGATGTTATCCGTTTTTTGGAAGCGGGATTTGGTATAGCGGTCGTTCCGGTAAGCACCAGGATCGGAGAGGGCCTGTGCAAACTTCCATTGTCGGAAGAGTTCAGGAATCCGATCCATCTTTATGCCATCGCAGGTCGTCAGCGGTCGAAAGCATTGAACGGTTTGATCAATCTCCTGCGGTCTTCTGACTGGGAGCGTTTTCAAAACTTCGGAGTTGCCGGCTAAAGTTTGTTCAAAACGGCGATTATGTCCACCGGATCCTTGCGCTTGCGGAAGTCGGCATTCACATATCGGTCTATAATTCGTCCGTCTGTTGCAACAACAAATGTTGCTGGAATTGGAACCACCCAGCCGGTCGTGTCGAGAATGCTCGCAAGTTCCTTGTTGTTTGCCTGAAACAAATTTTTCAGATTGCTGCCAAGCCAGATGGCAAGGCCGAGCGAAAGGGCGTATCCGTTGTCTACATCGCTCAAGACAGGAAACGTGAGGTCGCACCGGTTTCGCAGCTTTTTTGCGTAGGCTCTGGTTTCCGGCGTAATTGCGACGATCTTGGCACCTAGAGCCGCGATTCTGTCCGAATAAGCCTGGAAGGCGGTTAATTCCGTGCGGCAGACGGAGCACCAGTGGCCTCTGTTCATACTGAGGACAATAGGACCTTTGGAAAGTAAATCAGACAGTTCGACGAGACGGCCAGTGTGATCGGGCAGCTGAAACTCCGGAAGAAGTTCTCCAACCTGCGGACAAGCTTTACCGGCTTCAGAATTCACCAGCCTTGAAACGATGTTCTGGTATTCCTGCCAGACAGCCGGATTGCCAGTTTTTATTCGTGTTTCATTTTCCCGCAAAAGTTCAGTAAGGCTCTTGTTGGTGTCCATAGAGTCGCTGTGCCTTTGTTAGAAATGGCCAGTAGAGCATTCCTACCATCAACTTTCATAGGCTTCAGCTATAGTTTTAATTCCCGTTTTGACAGATCGCGTCGGGAAACACTCGTCTCCAGCCATAGCCGCAAGCTATTAAAAACGGAGACAAACAGCATTTTAATTTCCTGAAACAGCCTCCTAGGCTGCTCGCATTCCGACCGAAAAGTCCTGAAGGAAATTCAACATGAATGCTGTCGATGCAAGCCGCAAAGCCGGCTTGAAAAACAAACAGGCGATTGAAGTGAACTTTCAGGATTTGGCCAGCGGCGCCGGCAACACTTCGAATCCAGCGCAATTCTTGCCAAGTGCTCTGTCTCTGGTCGCGCATGATCTGCGCGGGCCATTGGGGACGCTCCGTTCTCTGGTCGAATTGATCGATGCCTATGACAAAGGGGCTCAGCCCGAAAAAATAGAATCCTGTACCAGGCGAGCCAGCCAAATAATCGACGGCCTGGAAGAAATGCTGAATTCAATCCTGGAAAGAACTTTGAAAACGGGCGACCCGATGAAATTCGAACCTTCTTGCCTGAAACTCAATGCCGTTCTGGAACAGGTTATTGCAAACAATCGGCTGGCGGCAGAATGTGAGGTTGTCTTGTTGCGCCAATCCAGCACCGGAGCACTGCCGATCTGGGGAGATTTCCAGCTTCTTTATCAGGCAATAGAGAACCTGATTGGCAACGCAATAAAGCATTCCGGCCGAGGAATGCAGGTTGTTTGCCGACTAAGGCAATGTAAAGGAAACGCTGTCCTCAGCATAGAAGACAAAGGCACGGGTCTTTCCAGCACAGATATGCAAAAAGCCTTCAGGCCTTTCACGACGCTCTCGTCGAAAACTGCTGACAAGTCGCAGTCATGGGGACTGGGACTTTGGATAGTGAAACTCATTGTCGAACAGCATGGCGGTACGGTCTCAGTATTGTCTGCGGGTCGGGGAAAAGGCTCGACATTCACTGTTGCCCTGCCATTGGCCTCTGGATTTGAGTGACAATCTGACATTCGATCCCGTCAAAGGTTGGTTTGCCAATCAGGTGATAAACCGCTGGGCAGCCTATGTCTTTCACGCGACACCGCCATAAGCTACGCCCGAAAGATCCGCCATTTCCCGCTTCCAGGTGGTCAGATCCTCAGGACGAAACTGGTTGAGGTGGGTGTGGCCGCAGGCCCGTGCCATCACCTGCATCAGCCCGACCGAGGCCTCGAAGAAGTTGGCGAGGC
>JBNKHE010000016.1:0-6887 GCA_050290185.1 Pontiella sp. | reverse complement strand
CAATTCACACCTAGTAAAATCCACTAAATAATCCCCAATGGTGTATTTGATGACTCACAAAGAAATTGACTACACTAGTCTTATTTTATGGGGACTAATGACTCAAACTTGTTCGACCAAGGACGGCAGTTTGTCCAGATCAAATTATGAATCGAACCAGCGCGTGGACCTTACGCGGTAAAACGCACAATTTTCATGCCGGACGTTGGTAGTCCCGCGCAGGTCACACCAAACGTTGGCAACTGAACGAAAATGAGCAAAGGTCTAAAAAAATCAGAAGTTAAGCACATGTCTCGCGTTCAGATTGAACAACGTGTTGGAGACATGCTGCAATATTTACTGCCAGAACAAGCCGAATCATTCCAGCCTCCAAATCTTGAAAAAATTGCTGAGGTTCTTCAGTCAAAATACAATGTACACTTCTCAACAAAAGATGAACTTGGGGCAATTAGAGGTAATAAAATTTTAGGCATGTTCACGGTTGAACCATTAACGATTCATGTTTGTTCTACACTCACAGAGTGGTCATCCATATTTCGTCGCACATTTGCCCATGAACTCGGACACTTGGTACTTCACCGCAAGCTACTTGGCAAGGGGAAATACATCTCTAAAGAAAAACCAATTATCGATACTTTCAGACAGTTAAAATATAGGGAAACTGCTGAACTGAGTGATTTGGGTTGGGCAGAATGGCAGGCAAACGAATTTGCAATGAGTTTACTTCTTCCTCGGAAGTATATGCAAATGCTCGTGATAAAAGCACATCAGGAATTAGGTATAAGCCATAATATCGGAACAGTGTACCTTGATGACCAACCTATTAATAAAATGGACTTCCATCGAGTCATTCACAAAATCAATCAGGCCTCTGGAGCAAAAGTTCCTTTGATAAAGCGAAAGTTACGATTCTTGGGAATATTAGAAGATCATCGGAAGAAGCGTTCTCAGTCAGTGTTTGAGTCACTAGATGCACTATTTGAAGTAAACTAAAAAACATTATGCCAACCAGCGCGTGGACCTTACGCGGTAAAACGCACAATTTTCATGCCTAACGCATAAGTCCCGCGCAGGTCACACGTAACGTTGTGCAAAGGAGATAAGAATGAATACGAAACAAATCATTGATGACCTCAAGACATTTGGAAACATTTATGAACCATATGAGGTCAAGCAGTTCTGCGGTTACAGAAATGCTAAAGATGGTGAACATAAAAAGATAGAAATCACTATTTTGGACATGGGTGAAGACTGTGACAATCCCATGATCAGATATGCTTGTCAGGTGAAACAAGAGGATGGAAAAAAAGCAACCGGAAATAATGCACCAACAGTCGATGAAGCAATCGCCATCGTTCACTGGACTGATTTGGATAAGTAAATAAATGCACAACCAGCGCATGGAGCTGACACGGTACGACGCATTTTCTATCGTGCCCAACGTTTGATTCCCGTGTCAGCTCACACGTAACGTTGGCATCAGAGGAGAGAATATGAGCGGAGCTGCAGTCATGATAATCAAACAGAATCGCTGGATGCGGCAGTGTGAAGCTCTTGGTGCTGTCTCCCCTGATAGTGCAGTTGCTGTAGAAGAGATCAGGAACACTGACTCGTGGCTGTTCAAACGTATGGTATCGAAAGGCGTCTTCATCCTTACAGAAAACGGTAAGCTCTACATGGACCCGTCTGTGGCCAAACAATTCTGCAAGACTCGCAGAATTAAGGTAATCATGGGGCTTCTTCTTGGCCTCATCATCGTTTTAATAATTCGAGTACTCACAAAGTGAACAAGACATATGCCAACCAGCGCGTGGACCTTACGCGGTAAAACGCACAATTTTCATGCCTGACGTTGGTAGTCCCGCGCAGGTCACACGTAACGTTAGGTGAAGGGAAAAGATGAAATACCCATCTCGAAAAGATTTTTATGGTCATCTCATGATTCTTTTTGCTGTCTTATTTTTAGCGATCCCATTTTTTGTCCTATTTGATCCAAGTGTTCCTGCGGGAACAGCTGCTATCACTGCACTCATCATTTATCCATTGTCAGTGATATTTATTTGGGTCTATTTTCAAACTCATTATTTTATTGATGGTTCTGCTTTGATAATTCGAAGCGGCCCCATAAAAAAACGGATCGATATTTCAACGATAACAAGAATTAGATCGAATGTTAGTTCCATGGATACAGGAGCTGCAATGAAACTTGGGCTATCATTCCATATGCTTGAAATTATCTACGCTGGAAAAGCAATATCTATATCTCCGATCAAAGAAACCGATTTTATCAAACAGATCAAATCCATAAATTCAGGAATCATAGTCGGAACACAAGGCACCTAACCAGCGCGTGGACCTTACGCGGTAAATCGCACAATTTTCATGCCTGACGTTGGTAGTCCCGCGCAGGTCACACGTAACGTTCGGTAGAAAGAATAATTATGAGACACATTATACTAATCATAACAACCTCATTCCTTCTCTTAGGCTGCAACCAAGATTCCCCTAATAATGGTGCCATAAAGAAACTGGAAGTCTCATCTGTCACCGTGATTGATCCCGGTGAAGGTGGGATTCTAAAAACATATAACCGATCAGAAAATGTAAGCATATTCATTGAATCTGACGAGAATTGGCTAGAGGTGACGAAAGTAGCGAAGTTCAAATTTGGTAAAAAGGAGACAACTACTGATCACTATAAGCCAGAGACATTAGTCAAATTTTCTACAGGAGACTGGTACTAATAAAATACCGAACCAGCGCGTGGACCTTACGCGGTAAACCGCACAATTTTCATGCCTAACGCATATATCCCGCGCAGGTCACACGTAACGTTGTGCAGAGAGAAAAATGAATAGATATATCTTACTTCTGTTAATCCTTTTTGTGGCGTCTTCTTGTCGCAAAGAATTGACGCTGAAAGATGCGGACATCTCTTTCCAAAAAGCATCCAAAACCGACCGTCACAACGAATGGAATCACCTCTCCAAATTATTACAGTACAGACTTAGTAATTCAGAACAGTCGGAATTTAACGCTACCTACATTAAACAGTTGATCGGCACTCCCACACCCGAAGATTTTACACAGTGCCAACATTTATTACGATTAACGAACAATTCAAGAAATAACCAGATATTGGTCTACATGATTCATGACAATGGAGAAGTTACCAATTATGGAATAATTGATTTGCGCGATTAATTTAATATTCAAATTCGAGAAATATCAATTGTCCACCCTCCCCAATCCCATAGCCTGCATGACGATGTCTCCAAAGAGGAGAGATTACTTGCCGAATCGCTTGGAGCAAGAACAGGCAACCTTTGCGGCGGCAACGATGATGGCACACCTAAAACAGGTTATTCTTTTCGCCTTTCGGGTTCTCAAGTTACAGAGGAGAAAATGCGAAAAATATCATCACTTTCAACTCTGGTATACCTGAACATTGAAGGGCCACAAGTAACGGACAAAATAATTTCAACCATTTCGGGTCATCATTATTTAACATCCCTGACCATTCGTAATACGACAAGTATCAGCGAAACAGGATTACTTCTCCTCAAGGATTGTTCCAGTCTAAAGTATCTAGCTCTAGCTAATGTTCCAGTCGCTCAGAATGCGATTATTCAACTTCAAGAGAGGCTTCCGGATTGCGAGATAGATATTTATGAATAAGAAATATCAAATCAAATAGAGTGCACAACCAGCGCGTTGACCTTACGGTTGCCGTCGCACAACAGTTTTAGCGGTTCATAGCCGCTGGCAGTGTTTAGAGATTAATCAAAGGTTTGACCTTCCGGGTGCAACCGCAGGTCACACCAAACGTTCGAAATTTAAGAGGAGAATACTTTGACGAGAATTGTTATCATTGCATCTTTACTTTGCAACTTATCATTTGCAGAGGCAGATCACACATTTACTGACCCACAAGGTCAAAGCGTTACAGCCACGGTACTCGACTACAACCCGTCCTCTAGAAAAATCTTACTAGAGCCAATCGGAAGAAAAGCGGCATGGGTCAATCCCGACCTTTTTTCTTTAGCCGACCAACAGTATATTCAGGAATGGATCAATAATTCATATTTTTTAAGTGTGTCATCCTGTGAGATTACAGTGAAAGAGAAAACATCTAATTGGGGAAAAGAAAGCAGTAGAGGCTGGCAAACAAAAGATACTGCCTTCTCGTTTATCATCAATAACAGGAATTGTGAGGCATTGAAAAATCTTCGGGTAGAGTATTGCCTTTTTTGGGATAGATCTGTTGATGGAACAACAGATGTGGGCTCTCGGATTTACAAATTTGATATTGGGGATATTACCCAAGACTCTAATAAAGAAATACATCCAGCCATTCATCAAGGTATCAAGCGTAAAGGTTTTCGCAAAGAAGTGATTGGCTTGTCCCTTCGAGTTTATATGGAAAATCCTGAAGGAAAAACTTTAGTGCGCGAGGTGAGATACCCGAAAAACTTATCCAATGAAAAATATGTTTGGGGAGACACGGAAGCCGAAGCATCAATTTCCTCTGAACAAAAATCAGATACTGAGCAGACCGACAAACGCGAGGACTATTACCGAATTAAATTTATTGTAGAAACAGATTCATGGGACGTGTTCATAAAACCACGTCCTCCTTGGGATAAAGACTGGTACGTCTCGAAAACAAAAATTATCGAGCCGAAGAGGTATCAACGCCAGATCCACACAAAAAATCTACGTATTACAGAGCAAGATCGCGGCAATACGTTCAAAAAAGTTGAATTTACGGTGTATTTCAAAGCACAAAGAGCTCGGGATCTAGAATTCTCCATTCATTGTTTGGGAGATTCCGAAGTGGTCGTAAAAGCATTTAACGATAGTTCGAACACTTGCGAAAGAATCGGAACTTACAGCTACGATCCACTTAATGGATACATTACGTACAAGATATCGGCAGAAGACATCAATAAGTATGGAACAGTCAAATTTACACCACCTAGTAGGTAAAAAGCGGAAAAAGCGGAAAAAGCGGAAAAAGGAATATATTCGAACCAGCGCGTGGACCTTACGCGGTAAAACGCACAATTTTCATGCCGGCCGTTGGTAGTCCCGCGCAGGTCACACGTAACGTTAGCAAAGAGAAAATATGAAACAGAATATACTCAGATTTATCTTATTCCTGATCATGATAGGCGTCGTTGTAGGCATGACCTCTTCCCGCACAGCACCGACCGCTACGGATATAGATGCTTCAGAAATTGTAGATATAATGGTTGATGCAGGAATAGAATTCTCTGGGAGCAGGAGTGATATTGATCTCCTTAAATATCGAAAGATTGTTATTACCACAGACATAAACGCGATTACCGCCCAGAGAGTGATAAAAGGACTTATATTACTTGATGCAATTGATGACACCCCTATTGATCTTTACATACGAACAGAAGGTGGCTGGATAAGTGATGCTTTTGCGATCATCGATATTATGGAAAGCATAAATGCGCCAGTTAACACACACTCAATTGGAGGCAGTTATTCTTCCGGTGCGATGATTCTTGCGGCTGGAACAGGGATTCGGTTTGGGCTACCTAATTCCTCTATCATGTTTCATGGGGGACGATATGAAGATGATTCAGAATTCAGTGACGATAAGTTAGATAATGATCGACTGTCCCGATTTTGGGAAACTCACTCTCAAATACCTAAAGAATGGCTTTCTGGGTACAAGGATAAGAAATATTTCCTCACATCCGAAGATGCATTGAAATACGGCATTATTGACCAGATAGAAAGTAATGCTAACCAGGGCATGGACCCTACGCGGGAAAACGCACAATCTGTCGTGCCAAACGATTGATTCCCGCGCGGGTCACACCAAACGTTGGAAATCTAAATAATCATGAAATCATTCATTCTCACGGTTGTTCTATTGAGTTTAGTTAGTGGGTGCAGAACACGCCTATACGTAGAAAATAATTCAAACAAAAACTATTATGATTTTATCGTTTCAGTGAGGGATGAACACACTAGACGCACTCAGTTATTTGCAGGAAAGAGATATGGAACGATTGTTCATTCAACAATCCCCCAATCACTAAAACTAGAATGGATTGAAACGAAAGGTTCAGATAAAAAAGAACTGACGCTTTCGGTGCCAGATTGGGCAATAGGACAACCAGAGGGTATCATTATCGATATTCAACCGAATGATACGTTTAATATCTATCAATGTGATTGGCAGGGCTACAAACCTGGTGAGTAGCAAGATGTTTCCAACCAGCGCGTGGACCTTACGCGGTAAAACGCACAATTTTCATGCCTGACGTTGGTAGTCCCGCGCAGGTCACACGTAACGTTCGCTACTGAAATGAAAACACAAGCATCCGACTACAAACTGTTCGTCCAAGGAATGATGGGGCTATGTGTTATTGGAACCTTACTTCTCGGGATATTGCTTTTTCTTTCCGCGATATCAGCTGACCTAACGGAAAATATACTAAAAGGTGTGACTAGATCAGCATTGGGCATGAGAATGATTTTCTCCGCTGTTGGTGCAGTAGTATTTTGGCTAATTCAAAAGAAAATAAACGAGCGAACCAGGGCATGGACCCTACCCGGTAAAACGCAAAATTTTCATGCCTGACGGTTTATTCCCGGGCGGGTCACACCTAACGTTGTGCAAAAGGAAAAAATAATGTTCAGATATTCAAAATGCATTGCCGCTATCGCGTTCGTTGCGTCACACACAATGGCAGGACAGGTTCATGGAACTTCAGTGAGCATAACTCCCCCAAATGGTTATGTCGCAGCTGATCGCTTTGCAGGCTTCATGAATGAAGCTACAGCTTCCTCGATCATGATTTCTGAGATCCCCGGACCGTATGGTGAAATCACAGAAGGACTCT
>JBNKHE010000015.1:7419-8076 GCA_050290185.1 Pontiella sp. | reverse complement strand
ACAGGAATATCGACTCAACATCTTTATCGGTTAATTCAACCAACTTTAATCGTGCTGTTTCAGTGATTAGTTTCATAGTTCAATATATCTGTGCACAACGTTACGTGTGACCTTGCGCGGGATATAGACGTTTGGCACGACAGATTGTGCGGCTTACCGCGTAAGGTCCACGCGCTGGTTATGTGTTTCGTTTTATGAGTTCATTGATCCACAACTCAAGAGAGTCGTAATAATCCATAATGAGTGGTCTTCCGGAATGACCTGCTTTTCTTTCGAGTTGCACAAACGTGCCACTGAGTTTATTCCATCTTTTTTTAAGGCCAGCTAAATCACGAGTTTCAATTAGTTTTTTAAATTCAACCACGTCTTTGTTTTGTTCACCGATGATCGAAAAATAATCCTGATGATACTGATAAAGCTCAGATTCAAGTTGAGCATCACTTTTACTTTTCAGACTCCTTTTTAGGGGAAGTGTGATTGTAAAATGCGCAGATATAACTATTGCGATGAATAGGCCAACGAACACTGCAACTACTCCCAAGATTGTGATCAATATTGTGTTCATTTTTTATCAGCACATAACGTTTGGTGTGACCCGCCCGGGAATAAACCGTCAGGCATGAAAATTGTGCGTTTTACCGGGTAGGGTCCATGCCC
>JBNKHE010000015.1:6215-7411 GCA_050290185.1 Pontiella sp. | reverse complement strand
ATAACGTTTGGTGTGACCCGCCCGGGAATAAACCGTCAGGCATGAAAATTGTGCGTTTTACCGGGTAGGGTCCATGCCCTGGTTGGGCTATTTTTTGTTAAGTAATAGTATTCGTTGTTTCGGAATTTTTATCGAAATCCAAGATGGAACCGAAAATGTAACGTCGTTTTCATGCCATTCAACGTCGGCTGTAGATACGTAATCGAAAAAATTAAATTTCACTTTTACAACGTATGGATAATCTCCGCCTGACACCACGATTCTGTTTTCTTGGTACAATCTCAGGGGGTCAAAAAATGAAGAGAATTTTTCTGCCGACAAAGTGATCGGCTCTTGTGATCCAAATGTACCTGATGGGCTTTCCCATGTGTGAACGACTTTCCATCGACCACATCGCGACAATAATGGTGATAACAGCAGGATGATTAATATAACGATCATCCAATCTCTATTTTTCATCTTCATATATTCTGTCTGCCCAACGTTTGGTGTGACCTTCGGTGCGCATAACCTTCGACCAAATCAATTGGCGTTTTCAGCGTAAGGTCCATGCCCTGGTTCGGTTTCTTTTCTTTTGTTGTAAATGATCACGCAAATTCTAAAAAGTACGCTACAGCAGATTCCTACCACCACAGTAAGTGGCATCACGATGAAAGCAAAGCCCGGCCCGTATGACAGATATCGTTGTGGTATGATGACGTTGCCTTGAATACGGTACCAACCTCTTGTATGGGATTCATGTAAGGTTGGAACTTTCAGAGAAACATCAACATGAGAATCTGTACGGTCAATGATTTTGAAGTACTGTGTTTTGTATTTTGAGGGGGTGTCCGTAACGGTTGACAAGAGCTGTTTATTGATTTCGACAACCTGATTATCATCAATTTTCGTAACAAAATTTGCCGATTCTCTATCTTTCCACCTCGATATTTTGAAGGATGAATTATCATTAGTGCTGAGCGATAATACCGGGAAATATTCTGGGACATCCGTATGAATATCTCGAATGTGGAATGCTTCTGCGATTGACCACATCGGACGGAGTGAGGCTGTGCATCCACCAAGAAATAATAGAATGGTAATCGTTGGTATGAGTGCTTTCATTTTTCTTGTTACCGAACGTTTGGTGTGACCCGCCCGGGAATAAATCGTCAGGCATGAAAATTGTGCGTTTTACCGGGTAGGGTCCATGCCCT
>JBNKHE010000015.1:4070-5256 GCA_050290185.1 Pontiella sp. | reverse complement strand
AACGTTTGGTGTGACCCGCCCGGCGCAAAACGTCAGGCATGAAAATTGTGCGTTTTACCGGGTAGGGTCCATGCCCTGGTTCGGTTTTAATTTCATGTTTCTGACTGTTTGAGTAGTACGTTTTGCTTTTTTTGAAAACCTCGTTAATCCTAGGATTTTCTTCAATTTCAGTAGCTTCATCAGTTTGAGCAACCGTGCAAATCTAAGAATACGGAATATGCGGAAGTAGGGAATGACTAGGAGAACATCAAACCACCGTTTCTTGATGAATGATCGAAAATTATCTTCATGTTTCATCAAGACCATCAGATCATAAATAAAGATTGGCAATAGACCCAAAACTAGGAGTTCACAAACAGTCTGAATGCCAGAGTTGTGAGTAAGAAATCCTATTGAAAATATGACCAGCCAAAGGACTGTTGTTATATCAACAATGAATGTCCATTTTCCGTGGTTCATTTTTTCTATACCGAACGTTTGGTGTGACCTGCGCGGGACTACCAATGTCAGGCATGAAAACTGTGCGTTTTACCGCGTAAGGTCCACGCGCTGGTTAGGCAATTATATATTTCGCCCAAATACCGACTCAAGATACTCACCCATGTATCCTCTTCCGTGAAACCTGGCATGAAACTCAGACTTGATATGTTTGCGTAGATCGGAATTGTTCGTCTCTTTAAGAAGAATGAAACGCCAGTTTTGGAAGACACGACTTTGGGGTTCGAGTTCACTCGCTCTTGAAGGAAAAGTTATAGCTCTTTCCTTCCAGATATCTTCTGCTCCTAAACACCACGGATAACCTGTTGCTAAAGCTCCTAGGATGAATAGTGATTCAGCAGGTAAAGATTCATATCCTCCGAGTACTGAGACTAAGGCATCAATATCTGGCAGATCAGATGAATTGTCTGGTAATCCATTATACCAGTTGGGTTCACTCATCGAATACCAGCGATAGAACGCAAGACGAATGAATGTTTCATTATCCGTAAGACCATTGGTCCACCTTTCAAGTAGGGCTGAAGCTGCATCACCCAAGGTTGCAGATCCATACGAATGAGCTTTTTCTATGACTGATATTTCTGAAAGTGATTTCATTTTTATTAATGCCTAACGTTACGTGTGACCTGCGCGGGACATATGCGTTAGGCATGAAAATTGTGCGTTTTACCGCGTAAGGTCCACGCGC
>JBNKHE010000015.1:2299-3757 GCA_050290185.1 Pontiella sp. | reverse complement strand
CAACGTTACGTGTGACCTGCGCGGGATGTAGACATTTGGCACGATAGATTGTGCGTTTTACCGCGTAAGGTCCACGCGCTGGTTGGCTTCAGTTATTTTCTTCCTCTGCTTCTCGCAACAATCGTTCTGTAACTGATTCTTCAGGTTGTACATTTAGCTCTGTT
Source organism: Pontiella sp. (assembly GCA_050290185.1). Taxonomy (GTDB): domain Bacteria; phylum Verrucomicrobiota; class Kiritimatiellia; order Kiritimatiellales; family Pontiellaceae; genus Pontiella. Next base: position 3,593 of record JBNKHE010000015.1, on the reverse strand, counting down.
GATTGTGCTTGTGATGTTGTTTTAGTGGGTGTCCGGGTGTTTGAATTCTTTTTATAGAACTTGGTGACTCGCACTGCTGCAGCTTCAGCTTCATCTCCCTCAATTATTTCACGTTTCAGGACTTCACTCCGAACGATACGTTCTATTTCAGGTGTTTCAACCTTCAGACCATCTGCAAGCTTTCTCAATTCACGTCTAAGGACTGAAATGACTGGTTCGGCTAGAACTAAATTTCCGATGATGTATCGATTCACAATTTGTACTTTATCGAAGTAATCCTCTCTGGAGTTCTTGGCAATTCCTTCTTTGCAGAGAAGGAATAAACGTTCCTGTGTATTTTCATCTTTTGGATTCAGTTCCAAGAAGTCAAAACTGCACACGAGATCAAAGTTTATCGGTTTCTCAAAACGAATTCGATAAAGTCTCCACTTGATTCCATTGGTCAGAATTACCCACTGAACGCCATGGTTGGCGCCATAATCAATGGCTTGTTTCACGTGTTGTTCTTTCAGATCAATCCCAATGGCTTTAGCCTCAATCAGGAATTCAACTTTTTCACCAAGTTTAATGGCAAGATCACAATAGGTCCCGCGTATCGCAAATTCACTTGTGACTTCGAGATATTTGTCGTAACCGAAAACGTCTCCCAAAATATCGTTGAGAATGGAGACAGTGTCAGACTCGTTTACATCGCGGTCTTTGGCTATTTGAAGAACCTTCTGGAATCGGGATATGTTTTTCTGAAAACGTTCAGTTATCTTCTTGGGTAGCTTTGCCATCTTTTTCTCCTTATTTCTATTTTAAGCCAACGTTTGGTGTGAGCCGCCCGGGAAATAACCGAATGGCACGATAGTTTGTGCGTTTTACCGGGTAGGCTCCATGCCCTGGTTCGAATTTCTTTTAACTATCTTGATGACTGAAATAATAGAAATGAGCATTCCTAATGTAACGTAGAACAGGGAGTGTCTATATTCTCGCATTACACTCTGTATTGTTTGTTCATGGAGAGTTGGATCTAAGGAGTTCTTATTATCGAGCAGGGGTGAGTGATACCAATTCCAGGCATCAATGCTGTGTGCTAGAATCATCGCCAAGCCAATGATTAACCATATCACCGGAGACTTGCTGGGCTTATCGAGATAAGCGCTGGCAAAAAACATGAGCAATATAATTAGAATGATTACATGATCTCCCATTTGTTTTCCTATTTTATTATTCGAACGTTACGTGTGACCTGCGCGGGACTACCAACGTCAGGCATGAAAATTGTGCGTTTTACCGCGTAAGGTCCACG
>JBNKHE010000015.1:0-2291 GCA_050290185.1 Pontiella sp. | reverse complement strand
GCCCAACGTTACGTGTGACCTGCGCGGGACTACCAACGTCAGGCATGAAAATTGTGCGTTTTACCGCGTAAGGTCCACGCGCTGGTTCGATTCATAATTTGATCTGGATAGACTGCCGTCCTTGGTCGAACAAGTTTGAGTCATTAGTCCCCATAAAATAAGAATAGTGTAGTCAATTTCTTTGTGAGTCATCAAATACACCATTGGGGATTATTTAGTGGATTTTACTAGGTGTGAATTGGAGGGAGTAGGGGAGATAGAGGACATCTTTGTGGTCTGGCAGGTTCTGAACAGCTGTGTAGTTAATTTTCTTTAAAATCGAACATTTGGTGTGACTTTCCGGGAACATAAACTTTGACCTAAACAACTGGCGTTTTCCCGGTAAAGTCCATGCCCTGGTTCGAATAGAATCAATCTGGCGGGCTTAGTTCCGGATTCCTCGGTCCTTCAAGGGTCCATGTGAATCCATCCCATATGGAAGTGGGATCTTTGATTTCACGCATAACTTCGTTTCCATCTGGAAGTTTAAGAAACAGTCGAATCCATATTCCGCTGACAATGCTTTTCTGTGAACACTCTTTTCCGTTCACAAGTATGCCACCACTAATACTTTCTTCCCCGAACTCTTTAGTTGATATCTCAATAGTCTTCCGTGGAGGTATTGAATCGATGGGAAACTCTTCCATTCCTTCCCCTCTGGCCACATAACGGACAATCGATTCCGGGTCATGCTGATCTGTATTCGTAAGTGAGAAATGCGGGCAGGTTTCGATGCGGATGTTATTCAGGGTTCTTCCGGTGTTATTCTCGATTGTAATAGTATAATTAAGCCATTGATGAATCACATGCACACTATCTCCTTCAGTATCACTTTCCTGCTTCCGCAAATCAGTGCGTTTGAAGGATACCTTCATGCCATTTTCAGAGAGAAACCCTTTCACTAGTTCCCAGTTTCGAATGATGATTTGATCATCAACTGAAAAGGCAGAAACGGGCACAGAAAATGATCCGCCACCTTCTTTTTCCAACTTCACCTTGTCTGACGAGTTGTCGTAATTGATCACTCTTGCGCGAACGGTCTTACCATCTGTCGAGGTAAAACTACGAAAGGGTTCCGCTGAGATTGCTGTTACGATGAAAGCGCAGGATATAGCGATCAAAGATTTCGTAGTTACATTCATCTAATATTTCCCGTCTTCTAATTTCGAACGTTACGTGTGACCTGCGCGGGACTACCAACGTATGGCATGAAAATTGTGCGTTTTACCGCGTAAGGTCCACGCGCTGGTTATGCTTTCTTTTTTCTTTTGAATTGCAGTGATCTCCACCCAGCGTGTTTTCCTTCTGAACGAAATGTTGATTCATTCTCAATATCTGTGAGTCCTCGAATATCTCTCCAGTATTCAATCCGGACATCTTCATCGACTTCTACTTTGTCTGGATAGAGCGTGTCTTGACCGTTCTTCTTTGGTCCAGATACCCAATAATGATCTCCTGTATTCACATCGAAGTAGTTTGATTTGTAACCGTAACCTTTTAGCGATTGGAGTTCAGCTCCGCGGTAATAAATCGTCTTGCCAGTTTTGGAAAATGAAACTCGACCAATTCTTGCAGAACCAGTCAGTCCATCATCATCGGACTTGTTTTCGATGTACATTATTTTTGTTTGCATGGGTCTGTATTTTACTCAGCATAACGTTACGTGTGACCTGCGCGGGATATATGCGTTAGGCATGAAATTTGTGCGTTTTACCGCGTAAGGTCCACGCGCTGGTTCGATTATTATGTGTATCCAAGTCCAGAAAGGAATGCCATGACGGTAAAAAACAAAGCAATTCCAACGGCAGCTGTGATCAAAAGAAATACAACCTGTCCTCCTCTAATATTTTGAGGGTCGATTGCTATTAAATCTACTGCCTTCTCCCCAAACACAAGTAGGATTATTCCAATTACAAATGTTCCGACAGCTCCAGCTACTCCACTCATATAAATGCCAATTTCTGGAGCTTGTTGTTGTGCCTGAATAAATGGCCAAAGAATAAATATGCCCGCGAGAGCTACGCTTATGACTAAGGAAATGATGCCATTTTTCCGAGGGGATTTTTTCAAATCTTCATGAGCTTTTTTGTGATCCATTTATTCTCCTTATCGAACGTTTGGTGTGACCCGCGCGGGAATTAATCGTTTGGCACGATAGATTGTGCGTTTTCCCGCGTAGGGTCCATGCCCTGGTTGGAACTATTATTCTCCGAACGTTTGCTTCACATTTTTGTTCATGTCTACGAAAACGA
>JBNKHE010000014.1:0-20210 GCA_050290185.1 Pontiella sp. | reverse complement strand
GCTGCACCAACATTCCGGCTGGCCGTCCGCAGGCTCCGCCTGCTACCGTCCACCCGAAAGTTGGTGAGCGCCGCATTCGAATGAGACTATAAACATCAACTTACGTTATAATTTCGAAATATAATCAAACTGTTATTCTACTCATATGTTCAAACACCCATGGTTTGACTAACAAAAAATAAGGAAAGAGGAACTCATGTCACCAAACGCAATATTCAATATTCTCAAAGTACTGACAGTCATATACTTCGTGTGCGTTGCTTGGTCAGCTATGACCTCGCTTAAACGAATTGTAACAGCCCTGGAAAAGGAGAAAAACTAAATATACTCAGCGGAACTAGATAAAGACATGCTCGGCATGAAGTAATAAATACGGATAAAAACAAGATGGTCGAACCAGCGCGTGGACCTTACGCGGTAAAAGCATTAGCCTTCTCCGAGGCTACGGCCTCACAAGCAAGTTTTTATTCCTAAACGCATAAACTCCGTGGAGATCACCCCTAACATTCAATATCCACGCTCCAAACTTGACGCATGGGACGGGTTTCCCTAAGTTCCCCGCTTCATAAGCCCCCTTATGAAAAGCGGGCTTTTTTAGTGGTTATCTGAAAAAAGGCGGACAGATGCGGATCTTCCGGTAACCGATCAGTTCAAAACCGACAACCGGAGAAGATACGACATGTCGAAGACAGTATTGATCGGGTCGCAGTGGGGCGACGAGGGCAAGGGAAAAATCATTGACGTACTGACCGCCAACGCGGACTGGGTGGTACGCTACCAAGGCGGCAACAACGCCGGACACACGGTCGAAATCGGCGATCAGAAATATGTGCTCCACCTCACCCCTTCCGGCATCCTGCGCGAAACGTGCAAGTGCGTAATCGGCAATGGCTTGGTGGTCGACATCGTCGGCCTGATGGGTGAACTTAAGGAACTGGTCGAACGCGGCATCAAGCTCGACGGCCGCCTCTTCATTTCCGACCGCGCCCACATCGTTCTGCAATACCACAAGATGGTCGACGGCGCGAAGGAAGGCAAAGCAGGTTCCGGCAAGAAGATCGGGACCACCCAGCGCGGCATCGGCCCGGCCTACATGGACAAAGCCGACCGAATCGGCCTTCGCCTCGGCGATATTCTCGAAAACGACTTCCTCGACATGGTCAAGGAACAGGCGGAAAGGAAAAACGCAATCCTCGTTGCAATGGGTGCCGAGCCGCTGGACATCGACACCTTCTTGCCGCAGGTCCAGGAGGCAGCCGACTACCTGCGTCCGTTCATTTGCGACACCATTCCGCTGCTGCACGAAGCCGTGCAGAACGACGACGAAATGCTCTTCGAAGGCGCACAGGGCGTGATGCTCGACGTCGACTTCGGCACCTACCCCTTTGTGACTTCGTCCAGCACCGGAGCGGGAGGCGCCCCGGCCGGCTCCGGCGTCCCGCCAAATGCGATCGACCGCGTAATCGGCATCGTGAAGGCCTACACTACCCGCGTCGGCGAAGGCCCCTTCCCGACCGAACTGCATGACGACATGGGCGCGCACATTGCCAAGGTCGGCCATGAATTCGGAGCGACCACGGGTCGCCCGCGCCGCTGCGGCTGGTTCGACGCCGTTATAGCCCGCTATTCCGCCATGGTCGGCGGGATCAACGAATGGGCACTGATGAAGCTCGACGTGCTCGACGCCGTGGAAACCATTAAAGTCTGCGTGGCCTACGAAGTGGACGGCGAGCGGATCACCAACGTGCCGGCCAGCATCCGCAGACTGGAACGTTGCAAGCCGATCTACGAGGAGTTCCAAGGCTGGAACTGCCCCACCACCGAGTGCACCAGCTGGGACGAACTGCCCGAGCAGGCGAAGAAATATGTCGCCTACCTCGAAGAGTTGACCGGCGTGAAGGTTTCGATCCTCTCCGTCGGCCCCAAGCGCTCAAGCACATTGCTTCTTGATAGATAACCGCAGAAATCGCGGAATGACGCTAAACAGCGGCAGAACGATAGGCAGAATGATTTTGTGGCAAAATGATTTAAAAACCCGATCGGGAAGAATTATTCTGCCACTCAATTATTCTGTCTAATTAAATTCTATGAGCGTTGATCTCCAGAGCCTTGAAAAGATCCCGCGCCACGTGGCCCTCATCATGGATGGCAACGGGCGCTGGGCGCAGGAGCGCGGGCTTTCGCGGATCGAGGGGCACAAGGAGGGCGCGCAATCGGTGCGCGCTGTGTTGCGCGCCGCGGCCAAGGCTGGCGTGGAGTTCATCACGGTCTATGCCTTCAGCACCGAAAACTGGAAGCGTCCGCCGCAGGAGGTTGACGGGTTGATGAAGTTGCTGATCAGCTCGCTTAATACCTATGAACAGGAGCTGCACGATAACAATATCCGCCTGCTCGTGATGGGCCAGTTTGAACGGCTGCCCCTGCCCGTGCGTCTGCGGTTGCAGAAAACCATCGATGCGACCGCGCACTACACCGACCATACCTTCATTATTGCGCTAAGCTACGGATCGCGCACGGAAATTGCCGACGCGGCCAAAAAGATTGCAGCCAAGGTCAAAAGCGGAGAACTAAAAACGAAGGAAATCGACGAGCAGACCATCGCCGACCACCTCTATCTGCCGGATATTCCCGATCCGGAACTGATGATCCGCACCAGCGGGGAACTGCGACTCAGTAACTTTTTATTGTGGCAACTTTCCTATTCCGAGTTCTACATTACCGATACGTATTGGCCGGATTTCCGTGAGGAGCAGTTTTATGACGCCCTGGCGGATTATAGCCACCGGGACCGGCGATATGGCGGAGTAAAAAAATAGATGGATAAGAAACGCATTATCATAGCCCTGAGCATCGCAGCGGTTCTCATACCTGCCTTTTGCCTGGTTCCCTGCCGCTGGCCTATCGGGCTGATCGGACTGCTCCTTTTCGCGGGCTTCGGCACCTGGGAATTCTATGGACTGCTCCAGGCAGGAGGCCTTTCCGTCTCCAAAAAATGGGGCACGGCCAGCGGGCTGGTTCTGGTGGGCGCCACCTGGTTCAACATGCTGGGCAAACATCTCACCTACACCGGATTCAGCATATCCGATACCGCTCTGTGGTGCATCCTGCTGCTCGTGGTAACCTCCAACTTCTTCCGGATCCTCTCCTACCCCGACCTGCGCAAAGGGCTCGACAGCTGCATGGGCACCATCATGGGACTGATCTACGTTCCTTTGCTATGGAGCTTTGTGGTTCGGCTATTTCTCATCGGAAACCTGGGGAAACCCGGCTGGGCCGCATTCTACGTAATCCTTTGCATGAAAATGTCCGACTCCGGCGGCTACTTTTTCGGCACACGATTTGGAAAGCATAAGTTGGCTCCCATCATATCGCCAAAAAAAAGCTGGGAAGGTCTACTGGGCGGCGTGGTGTTCTGCGCGGCCGTAAATATCATCTGGCTGATCGTTTCCCAAGGCCAGATCAACAGTGCCATTTCGTTCTCATTCCTGGATGCCCTTGCACTCAGCATCCTCTTCCCCATCGTCGGCACACTGGGAGATCTTGTTGAGTCCTTGTTCAAACGCGCGGTTGATGTCAAAGACTCCAACACCATGGTCTATGGACTGGGCGGCATCCTTGACATGATCGACAGCATCCTGTTTGCCGCACCCATGCTATACATCTACATCGAATTCTTCCTCAAATAACCCCCGCAAGGAACCACCACAATGCTTGAAGTTCTCTATATTATTTTCATGATGCTGTTCTTGTTTGGAATTACGATCTTTGTCCACGAATGGGGCCATTTTATCGTTGCACGCAAACTGGGTCTGGTTGCGGAAACCTTTTCAATCGGCATGGGTCCGGCCATCTGGCAGAAGGAGATCAACGGGGTGGTCTACAAGATCGGCGCCTTCCCCATCGGCGGCTATGTTTCGCTCCCGCAGCTCGACCCCGAAGGCATGGAAAAGGTTCAAGGCGACAATGAGACCGACCGCAGGGAGCTGCCGGACGTCTCTCCCTGGAAGAAGATTGCCGTTGCGTTCGCAGGTCCGTTCTGCAACATCGTCTTTGCCCTTATTCTCGCCACCATAGTAATGCTTACGCCAGCCGAAAAGATGGCGGAGGAAGAAGGCGTGTTCATTGCACAGGTCGAAACCGGAAGCCCGGCCGATGAAGCCGGATTGCACGGTGGCGACGAAATCGTTGCAGTGAATGGAAATCCCGTCAAGAGCTGGTATGCAACGCGGGTTGAATGCCTGCTCGGCGGGGGCGATGCACAACAGGTTGAACTTACCGTCAAAGGAACCGAACTTGGAGAACGGGTGCTTACGGTTCCCGTCAACCACCCGGACAAATCCGACGATCTCATCACCGGCGTTTCTCCGGCCACGCCGTGCCAGGTTCTTGATGTCGTTGCAGGGAGCCCGGCGGAGACCGCCGGATTAATGTCCGACGATGTCATCATCAGCATCAACAACATCATGATTCAAGGCACCCGGCATTTCATCGATATCATCCAGGACAATCCTGACACGCCGCTTCCGATGGTTATTGAACGGCAAGGGGAAACCAAAACACTGACCGTTACGCCAAAATACGATAAATCGCACGATACTGTCATGATCGGCATCCAGTTTGGCGGAGCGCTTTCACTGCCCTGGACGCTGACCGGCAATCCTATTGAACAGATCCACAGCGATGCGTCATCGATCTTCCGGTTGCTCAAGGCCCTGACCACCAGGGGAGAAGCCAAGCAGGCTGCCAGCGGTCTTGGCGGACCAGTGGCTATTTTCACCATGATCTGGATCTCACTCAAAATGAGTCTGATCACCGCCATTGGCCTGATCCGATTCATCAATATCAACCTCGCCGTACTGAACCTGCTCCCGTTGCCCGTGCTTGACGGAGGGCATATCTGTTTTGCGCTGTGGGAAGGGATCACCCGCCGCAAGGTCCACCCCAAGGTGGTGGCATCGCTGGTAAACATATTTGCCATTCTATTGATCGGCGCCATGGTCTTCCTCTCCTGGCGGGATGTGGACCGCAACTGGAATGTGAGCCGTTTCTTCAAGAAGGCGCCGGCCGAACAAACGGCGGCCCCCGAGCCGGTACCGGCTGAATAACGGGCCATCTCTCCATGCAACGTTCCTACAAGAAGAAGTCGCCATTCGACCTTAAACAGTTGGGAACGCTCGTATTCGCTACCTTTGTGGTTTTCGTGGCATTCAGGATACTGACGCCGCCGAGCGACGAGCTGATGCAGGTCCGGTCTCCGGACGGAACGAAGACCGCCCGTCTGCGCCGCTATTTTTATTACAACAATCAACCGTCCTACAAAATCTACTATCGCAAGTCCGATAAAACCATGTGGCTGGGCCTGTACCATCTGCCGGCCTACACCAACATCCCCCCCGAAACGGCCGAGCCATCCATTGCGTGGTCCGGCGACTCGCAGCAACTCGACTTTATCATGAACGGAACCTCCATCTGGCATCACGTTTTCGAAGTGCAATAGCATGGCCATCATACCTCCTGTCACTTTGGCAAAATAATCCCGGTCACCATTCGTTATTCGGATGTAACGGGGAAAAACCGAAGGAGACATGAACCATGAAAACTCGAATCAAGACCCTGGCCATTCTAGCAACCGTCGCTGCAGTGACCTTTGCTGCCAGTGCACAGGTACGGGAACGAACTGAACGACCCAACCGAAAACCAGACGGATTCCAGTGCCCAACCTGCGGCAGTCCCTGCATAAGCAAAGCCGCCATCATGAAGCACCGCCGTCAACGTATGCAGGCCAACGCCAGGCACCAATCCGGTCCTAACCGGCCTGCCGATGCCCGCCACCGTGCAAACTACCGGAATCGTGGACCGCAGCAGCAGTCCCCTGCACGGTTCCGGCACAACCAGCAGCAGCAACCGTCATCCCCCGAAATCAACCGGAAGAACCGGTGGCAACGGGCGATGCAGTTTGATATTGATGGAGACGGACAACTGTCGCAAGCCGAACGCACCGCATTGAAGGCCTACCGCACCGCCATTCGCCAGCAACGCGATGAAGCCCCGGCAAACCGGCCGGAACCACAATCTCCGGTCGCAGAATAGTCCGGATGGCTTCTGAAAAAGAAAGGACATCCCGCGGGATGTCCTTTTCTTTTGCGGTCGCACTGACGGGTGCTCATTCCAGAAAATAGTTGTAGTCGCGTGCTTCCTCGCTCTCGATAACCTCCATCGCATCCTCCGGACTGATGGCGGCCATAAGACGGCTTCGGATGGCCTCGTCGCGCACCATGGCGGATAGACTTGCCAGCACCTTGAGATGCATATCCTTTTTTTCTTCGGGCGTAACAATCAACATGATCAGATGCACCGGTTCGCCATCGGGCGCATCGAAATCAATGCCGTCATGCAGAATCGCCATAACCCCCTGAATGGCCGGTCCTTTTTCGATGCGGCCGTGCGGCAGGGCAATTCCCTTACCCATCGCGGTCGAGAACTCCGTTTCGCGGGACGCGACGGTTTGGTAGAGCTCTTCCTGGCTGATATGCTCAACGCGATGCGTTCTCATCAGGAAGGCTACGAGCTGGCGAATGGCATCCCACTTGTCGCGAGCCTTCAGGTCGACCATGATGAATTCCTCAGCCATGAACTCGACCAAGCGCTCGCGGTCGCGATTGGCTTCGCCGGAGCGCACCAATGCCGCCTTGGTAAAAAACGGTCCGACAATTTCATTGATCGTAACGGCGGCCAGAATGAGGGCTCCGACGGCTTGGGTCATATCCGATGGAATGCTTTGGTCACCATCGAGCAGAACCACCAAACCAATCGCCACCCCGGCCTGCGGCACCAGGGAAAAGGTCATATTCTGCCATATTCGCCTAGAACATTTTCCGACGAGTCCTCCCAGCGCGGCCCCCAGCCCTTTGCCGACAAAGCGGGCCGCAAAATAGATTAGCGCCAGTACGCCCACCTCCGCCAGCGAAGACAAATGAAGTGATGCCCCGGCCAACGTGAAGAAACAGATATAAAGAATCGGCTCCAGCGGTTCCAGGGTTGTGAGCTGCTTTTCTGCCACTTCTGAACTGTTGCCGAGATAGACGCCGAAAAACAGGTTGACCAATAGTGGACTCAAGCCCAGATAAGCAGCCAACCCGTCACAGGCCATGATGGCGACGAAGATGGTACTGAAATCATGAAACCGCGGCTTGCTGACCAGCTTTTTGCAGATCCATCCCGTCAAAATACCCAGGGCCAAAGCCCCAATCAGGTGATAGGACGTGAGGAACAGGGCATCGCCGACATCGGCCATGGCCTCACCACTCCTGTAGTAGGCGGATACGAACGTTCGTATCATCACGAACAACATGATGCAAACAATGTTGTCGAGAGCCACCACCGATACGAGCGTCTTTACGAACGGGCCTTTGCTGCGCATCTCGCGGATCAAAGCCAGTGTGGTTCCTGGTGCGGTTGCGGCGGAAATGGCACCGAGCAGGAGCGCCATCGGCCAATCCATATGGAACAACCGGGCCACCACAATAACCACCGCCACACAAACGCCTACCTCCATGACAGAGATGGCCACAATACGCCGGATGGAGTTATGGATCCGCCGGTAGGAAAGGTGTCCGCCGATACTTACGGCAATCAGACTCATGGCAAACGTCGACAACGGCTGCATAGCCAGCATTTCGCTGTGGGAACCGATGATGCCGAGGCAGGCAGGCCCGACAACGATACCTCCAAGTATATTTCCGGTGATATGCGGCAGACGTAGCAAACCTGCAACCCATCCCCCCAACACGCCGGCGAGGATTAAAATACTGACCACCAGAAATGGCCCCGGATGCCCGGCATTAACAATTGAATCGATCAGGTGATGCAATGCTTCCACAAAATTCCCTTCAACCGGGTATCAAACCCTTCGGATTGTGAAACATTGTGGCAAAACATCAAGTGCTTGGCAAGGAATCCGGATGCGATCTAATCGCAATATCACCACAGAGATCATGTGCCGGGATTGTAGACGAGAGTTGCCCGTTTCTTTAACTCCGAAAGCCCCGCGCCTATATTCATGCGTCGGGCGTTTCGGGCGAAACGTTGTAGTCCTTTCCGAACAGCGCCTTGGCGGCGAATACCCAAACGGATACCATGCCCCACCCCAAACCGAACAGTACACCGACATCGATAATCCCGTGCCACGGTTGTACCGTGTGGTGGACGCAGATAATCAGACCAATAATGCCCGTCGTCAGGGAATATGCCACGATCTTGCGTTTGCGCGTGGCATGGAAATAGCCCATGCAAAAGAGCGGTGCAAAAAGAACGCGGATGATAGTTGGGTTGCGCTTCAGGTAGAGCGCCCGGGCAGCGGCGCGGGGCGAAAACCTGAGCTGGAATCCCTTGTAGCCCTCCGCGTATCCCATGAACACCAGTGTGATGGCCAGCGTTACCCAGTGATACCACAGCAGGGCGATGGGTTTTTCAGCGGTACCATGCATTTTCAAGGTATATGGATAAAGGCGGATCAACGCACTGGTGAATAGCCAGCTCAGCCCGATTATACCCCAATACGCACCAATAACTCCAAGAACCGACGAACGACCTGCTTCCCTACTGTTCATAACGCACCGATATGTTGAGTTTAAACCTGCTCCAACTTTGTGGAAAAATGCGGAGTGTACCAGCGATGCCAGCGTATTGAAGCCCGAAGAGTGTCTAAATAAGAGCACTCACGCTGGCACACGAACTGCTTTAATTCAGGTACATCTCCTCCTCACCAGGCGGTGAGTTGGTCTCGGACCAGCTCACTGCCTGTTTTTTTATCCACCCATTCGAGCAGCTCCTGCGCCAGCGGAGAGTTTCTTTTCTTCAGGATAACCACGGCATTCTTCCGTAATTGCGTTATTCCGGCATAGGAAACAGCATTCCCCTTGATCAGCCGCCGCAATTCCGCCGCAGGGGTTTTCAGCAACCAGTCGAGATCAACCGGAATGCGCGTATCGATCTTGTCGCGCGGCGGACAGACCACCGAGCACCAGTCGCAGCCAAACAGCCAATCTTCGATCATTTCGCCTTCCTGCCGATTAAGTACGCCGCGTTTCTCAATGGTGAGATAGCTGATGCACTTGCGCGCATCAATCGGTTCGCCAAACTGAATGGCGCCCGTCGGGCATTTTTTTATGCAGGCTTGGCAGTCATCGCACGAAAACGGCATTTTGGGGTCGTGGATCACTTCCGGCAATTCGGCATCCACGAACAGGCATCCGATGAACACGCGCACATTGGTCCGGCCAGGCACACGTAGCAGATCGTTCCCGCCCCGAATACCCAAGCCGCCGATCGTTGCGAACAAGCGCTCATAAACCGCCTTGGTATCCACCGCCGCCTCGGCTCGAATCCCCTCGCCCAGCAGATGCTTCAGCTCGGTCAGCATCGCTTGGCCTTTGGAGTGGTAGTCGATCTCCTTCGCGTAGGCCGAAATGTAGCCCAGCAGAGCATCCGGTTTGGGATCGGGAAACGGATGCGTGGCCGCCGGGTCGCCCCAGTCATTTGTAAAGGCCAGCACAATCACGGATTTCGCAAACGAAAAGGTCTTCCAGGGATCGGCTTTGTCCGGATACATGCGTTCGAGATAATTCATCCCGCCATGCATGCCATTCTTCAACCACTGTTGCACCAGGTCATTGTTTTCCCCGACTCGACGCTTCAGCTCGGGATTGTCCATATGGATGCACGCCGCCGAATGCGCTCCGACCGCTATAGCGGTATCCCGTAACCATTCTTTGAAATTAGCTTTATTCATTTTGCGCTCGTCTTGAAAAAGAGGTAGCTAATGTAGTCAACATGAACGCTGGATTGAAGACCTTATTCGTATTCGTGGATGGACTGGGAATCGGTTGCGACGATCCGGCGGTCAATCCATTGGCGGGTGGACGGTTTCCCTTGCTTGAAAAGATGCTCCGCGAAGCCGTTCCGCTCGATGCCTGCCTCGGCGTCGAAGGGATGCCGCAGAGTGCCACCGGACAGGCTTCGTTGCTTACCGGCGTCAATGCACCCAAAGCAATGGGCCGGCATATCGAAGGGTTCCCCCCTCCCTCGCTTAAAAACCTGATCCAGCGCGCAAACCTCTTCTCCAAGCTCCGTGAGCTTGGCAAGCGCTGTACCTTTGCCAATTGCTACCTGAATATAGATTCTTCCGGAATCCCGGCGCGACGGCAGTCGGTCACCACGGTCATGACGCTTTCGGCACTCGGTCAGGTACGGGGCAATACAGAGCTGTTCGCGGGAAAATCCCTTACCCATGATATTACCCGCCGGACGATGCATACCAGAGGTTATGAGGGCCCGCTGGTTACTCCCGAGGAGGCCGCCGATCATTTGATGGCTGCGACGGAGGAAAACGACCTGACGTTGTTCGAACACTTTCTTACCGATCGGGCCGGACATTCGGGAAATATCGAGCACGCGGTGTCATGCCTCGAAACGCTTGAGCGGTTTGTGGTGGCGGCAGCGCATTTTGCCGACCAGCCCAACCGTCTTTTCCTCCTGTCGAGCGACCACGGCAATATTGAAGATCTTTCCGTCCGGACTCACACCCGCAACCCGGTCCCTCTCATCGCCTTGGGAGAACCGGCTGAATCGTTCAATTCAGCCCAAACCCTGTGCGATGTCACACCCGCAATTATACGGCTCTACGGCTCTTGAATGCGACCGATGCAAACCGTAAAGTGCGGAGATGACTGACCAAAATGACAGACGCCCCGGCTGGGACGAATATTTCATGGATATTGCGCATGTCGTATCGCGCAGGGGCAATTGTTCGCGCCGCAAGGTCGCCGCAGTGATTGTCAGCGACCGACGTATCATTTCCACAGGCTACAATGGAACCCCTCGTGGTATCACGAACTGCTGCGACGGAGGTTGCCCCCGTTGCGCCAGCGATGCCCCATCCGGAGGGAATCTGGGCGAGTGCATTTGTGCCCATGCCGAAGAGAATGCGATTGTGCAGGCCGCATACCACGGAATATCCGTCCGCGACTGCACGTTGTACTGCAATCTGAGCCCCTGCCTGATGTGCACCAAAATGATTATCAACGCCGGAATCAAGGAAGTCGTCTACGAAACCGAGTACCACTTCACCGATCAGGCCCGTCGACTTTTCGACGAAGCGGGCATCCTTTGCCGGCAGTTTGAGAGATAGATCATGATAAAACGGATCATTTCCATCCTGATCATGACGTTGCTTGCCTGCACGAGCATGGCCACCGACTATTCTAAATGCTTCATTCCCGGGGAAGAGGTAAGCTACAAGATCTACTGGCTGGGCATTCCCATAGCATGGTCTACCACCACCACAGAGACGGTCGTCGAAGATGGCCGCGAGCTCTTCCACATCACCATGGCCGTCCAGACCTACGCCGCCTACAAACACATCTTCGAAGTCGACGACAAGACTGAAGTATTCATCGATCCGGAAACCGCCCTGCCCGTCCGGCACGACTGGATCATCAACGAAGGCACGATCCATAAAAGCCATCTCACCACCTTTTACCACGACAAGAAGCTGGCCATCTTCCAGGACCGCATCAGCAAGGATATAAAGGAAGTACCTATCGAGAGCGATACACAGGAAATCTTCAGCTTCATCTACGCCAACCGCAATGCTGACATTGAGGAGCTGGCCGCCCGTAAACACAGGCTTTTTGTCACCGGCAAGCTCTACGATCTTGACCTTAGGATCAAGGACGAGGACAACATCAAGGTCGACGGCCTTGGTAAAATCGCCAGCATAGAAATCGAACCCAAGGCCGAGTTTGACGGAATTTTCCTGCGCAAGGGGAAAGTGTTCTTTTGGATTTCAAAGGAAAAGCGCCGTGTGGTTACATGCATCAAAGCCAAGATTGCCGTGGGCAAGGTTACGGCCAAACTACAATCGGTTACCGGAGAAGGAACTGGTTTCTGGAATCAATCAAAATAATGGAGAGCAGATGAGTAGCATAGTGGGCGTAATCCCGTCCCGTTGGGGGTCTACCCGTTTTCCCGGCAAGAGTCTTGCGATGATTGCTGGCAAACCCATGGTTCAATGGGTCGTCGAACGGGTAAAGCAGGCTAAAAAACTGGATGCCGTAATTGTGGCGACCGACGATCAGCGAATCGCGGATTGCGTTACGGGTCTTGGAATCGCAGGAGTTGAAGTCTCCATGACCCGCCCCGACCATCCATCCGGTACCGACCGTATTGCCGAAGCGGTTCAGGATCTCGAGATCGATGCCGTCATCAATGTGCAGGGCGACGAACCGCTGATCGACCCCGCCCTGATCGACGAGCTGGCCGGCGTCATCGCTTCCGGTGGGTGGGATATGGCCACCGCGGCCACCCCGATTCAGGACGAAACCCAGATCAACGATCCATCCGTGGTAAAGGCGCTGTTCAACCGGCACGGCCAGGCCCTCTATTTCTCGCGCTCCACTATTCCGCACATCCGCGAGCCGGAGGGAATTTCCAAGACGGGAGTCTACTGGCGGCATATCGGCATCTACGCCTACCGCCGCGATTATCTGCTGAAACTGGTTGCCGAGCCGCCCTGCGACCTGGAAAACCTCGAAAAGCTTGAACAGTTGCGCGCGCTCGATATGGGGTGCCGGATGAAGGTCATCAAAACGGAAGATTTCGGCATCGGCGTCGACACCCCCTCAGACGTCGCCAAGGCCGAAGCATTGCTGGAACAATTAAGTTAACAATCCCATCAATCTGTGTAATCTGCAGGCCAATAAAACAGGAACATTTCATGACAAAAACAGTTAATGTAAAAGGTGTAAAATTCGGCGGAAAGCATCCGCTGGCCCTGATCGCAGGCCCCTGCGTCATCGAAAGCCGCGAAGGCTGCATGGCGATCGCCGACAAGTTGGTCAAGCTGGCGAAAAAGCAGGATATCCCCTTCGTTTTCAAGGCATCGTATGACAAGGCCAACCGGACTTCCATCAACGCCTACCGCGGACCGGGTATTTCCAAGGGCCTGGAAATCCTGGCAGAGATCAAGGAAAAGTATAACGTTCCCGTTTTGACCGATGTCCACAGTGTCGAAGAAATCCATATTGCCTCCAAGGTCGTGGACATTATCCAGTTGCCCGCCTTCATGATCCGGCAGACCGATTTTGTCGTAGCCGCCGGCGAAAGCGGAGCGGTCGTTAACGTGAAGAAGGCGCAGTTTGCTGCCCCGTGGGACATGGTTAACGTGGTGAAAAAGCTCGAATCGACCGGCAACAATAAGATTCTGCTCACCGAGCGCGGAGCATCCTTCGGCTACAACACGCTCGTGGCCGACATGCGCAGTCTGATCATCATGCGCGAAATGGGCTATCCGGTTATTTTCGATGCGACGCATTCCGTTCAGTCCCCCGGCGGACAGGGCGACTCGTCCGGCGGCGATGGCCGCTTCGCCCCCTATCTGGCCAAAGCGGCAACCGCCGTCGGTGTTGACGGCTTGTTTATCGAAACCCATCCCGACCCGGCCAACGCCCTGTCGGACGGCCCCAACATGATCCCGTTGCAGGAAATGGGAAAGCTGTGGAAAAAACTCGTAGCGATCGATCAGATCAAATAAGGAACCGACCATGACCGATGAAACCAAACTTTCCAATTTAACCCTGCTGAAGAAGGGCGAAACGCGCTATCCCACCTCGCCCGATGAAGCGCAGCTTGAAACCTTCGAAAACGCCAACCAGCAGCGCAACTACTGGATCCAATTCCAGACCTCGGAATTCACCTCGCTCTGCCCCATCACCGGCCAGCCCGACTTTGCCACGATCACGATCGAATACATTCCGGAAAAGCTGTGCGTGGAGAGCAAGTCGCTGAAACTCTACCTTTTCTCGTTCCGCCAGACGGGTACGTTCTACGAGGAAATCGTCAACCGCATCTACACCGACCTGTTTGATCAGCTTAAGCCCAGACGGCTGGTGGTGAACGGCGACTTTACCGCGCGCGGCGGCATTACTTCGAGCGTGAAGATCGATTCGTCCGAGGCCTAAATTCCACACGAAGGCACAAAGGGCCCGAAGAAAAGAAGCTTTGTGGACTTTGTGCCTTTGTGTTTTTTATTCGCCGGAATAGATGCAGACGTTGGAGGGATTTTCCTTCACCACCACCTGGCATAACTGCGACAACTCAGGCTTGATCTGGTTCCAGAACCAGAGGGCGATGAATTCCGCCGTCGGATTTTCCAGTCCGGGGATTTCGTTGAGCACCTTGTGGTCGAGCTGGTCGACCAGCGGCTCTACGACTTTGCGAAGATCGTTGTAGTCAAGCACCCATCCCAGCCGGGGATCCAGCTCGTCCTCCACATGGATTTCGATGTAATACGTATGACCGTGCATATTCGCGCACTTGTGCGTCGGCGGCACATTGGGCAGCCAATGCGCTGAGTCAAACTTGAATTCCTTGTAGATTCTCATTTTCGGCATGGTCTATTCCTCAACGTATGCGCGTGGATCTTTTGTGCCCGCATCCTTGAATCCCTTCTTCCGAAGCAGACAGGAATCGCAGCGCCCGCAGGCGCGGCCATCGGGAGCGGGATCGTAGCAACTCGTGGTTTTAGCGTAATCAACGCCCAAGTCCAGTCCGAGTTGAATAATTTCAGCCTTGGTCAAATCGATCAACGGCGTATGGATGGTCAGTTGCCGGCCTTTGACGCCGGCCACGGTGGCCAGATTCGCCATCTTTTCAAAGGCGGCAATGAATTCCGGGCGACAATCGGGATAGCCGCTGTAGTCGAGGGCGTTTACCCCGATGAAAATGTCGTCGGCTCCGAGTACCTCGGCCCAGGCCAGCGCATAGGAGAGAAAAACCGTATTGCGGGCCGGCACATACGTCACGGGAATATCTTCGGTCAGTTCGTCTACGGCGTCATGCTTGGGCACGTCGATATCGGCTGTTAGTGCGGAGCCACCGAAAGCTCTCAGATCGATTTCCACGACGCGATGTTCCCGGGCCGCTTCCGCCTGTTCAGCGGCGCAATCCAGTTCGATGGCATGTCGCTGACCGTAGCAAAAGGACATGGCATAGATATCGAATCCTGCGTCGCGGGCAATCGCCATGGCCGTAGCGGAATCCAGGCCGCCGCTCAGCAAAACCACCGCTTTTTTGATATCATTCTGCATTTCCATCATTCCAATGTAGCCGAGGCTTCCTGCCTCGTTGCGGCAGATCCACCGCACCATTCATGCACAACGAGGCTGGACGCCTTGTCTGCGTTACAGCACTTCCAGCATCTTGTGGGTTTGCGGAATCACACGCACATTGGGAAGGATGCCCAATAGCTTCTCCTGCCAGCGGAGTACTTGCTCCCCGGTGGGCACCGCATCGGTTTTCTCGGCCTTGGTCATCGGCTGAATTACCACCAGGGTATGCTCACCTCCGGCTTTTTTGATTCCCTTGGCCGCCTCGATCAATTCACCATCATGCGTTTCCGCCGACAGCACCATCTTCACGAACACCTCGACATCGAAATCGCGGCAGGTTTTCAGAAACTGCCAATGGGCCGGAAAAGTACTCGCTTCCTTGGTGACACTGGAGAGCTTGACGTCCATGGCCACGATATCGATCCACTCGATGATCGACTTGAGCTGCTGCGGGAGGTCACCGGCGGTTTCGAGATAGATACTGTAGTCATCCGCACACAGATGCGGGAGCAATTCGCGGAGAAAGTGGGCCTGCAATAGCGGCGCACCGCCCGTGAACGAGATCCGGCGGTTTGTTTTCTTGCGGTCCACCTTGCGGATAAGCTCCACCACCTGCTCCACATCAAGCGGATTGGATACCTGCTCGAAGGTTCCGGAACCGGGATCTGTTTCAACCAGAACGGATTCCGTCCTCTCCGTATTTGTATCGCAAAAAATGCATTCACGGTGGCAACCGCAAAAACGGACGAATAGATGGCGCTCGCCTACATAGGGCCCTTCGCCCTGAACCGAGCTGAAAATTTCGGAAAGATATGTCTTCATGGCTTTGAAAAGTACCCGACCAGTTCCGAAAACGAAGCAAAATATACATCGGGTTTGTATTCCCGCTCCTCGCCGAATCCATACCGGACAAACGCACTTCTGATTCCAGCATTGGCCGCTACGGCCAGATCGGTATAGTGGTCGCCGATCATCCAGGCCGCAGACAGATCCAGCCCGGCCAGCTCGCTGCATCTGAACACCCCCCCGGGATCAGGCTTAAGCGCATCAATATCCCCGCCGCCAATGATGGCCGCGAACCGGTCGGAAATTCCGAAGTGCTGCAGAATGGCCCGGCTTGGATTTCCGGGCTTGTTGGTCAAAACAGCCAGCGTATGGCCGGCCTTCGCAAGCCGGCCTATTCCATCAACCACGCCATCGTACAGCGTGGTGTGAACCGTCAGGTGCGAATAATAATATTCCTTGTTGATGCGCAAAGCTTCGTCGACATCCACATCGGCTCCCTGCAGAGATCCTTCGACCAGGCGGCGTACGCCGTTCCCGATATAGCCGACCACCGTTTCAAGGGGAAGCGGTTCAAGGCCGTACTGGGCGCGCATATGGTTAATGCCAGCCGCCAGATCCGCGCGCGAATCTATTAACGTTCCGTCCAAATCAAAAATAAGAAGTTGCGAATCCATTAATTCTCCTGAGAAAAGCCAATCAATTCCCGCCAGGTATGGAGCTCGAGGTCTGCGGGAAAATCGACCGACTGACCGTTATCCACGGCAACCACACAGGCGCCGGCCGCACGGGCGGCCTGTACCCCGATCAGTTGGTCTTCGAACACCAGTGTTTGTAACGGATCGACGCCAAGCTGCTGCGCTGTTAGCTCGACAATTTCCGGATGCGGCTTGCGGCAAAGTACATCGTCGGACGTCGTTACGTGGTCAAAATATTTCAGCAGATCCGCCTTTTCGAGAGCAGGTAAGACAAAGTCCCTCGGAGAGTTGGTCGCCAATGCCATGGGCTTTTTCCCTAACCAGTGGTCCAGGAATTCACAAGCACCGGCAAACGGCCGGGCCTCGAAGATTTCGTGGACCCGTTCCCGTTTCTTTTCCACCACCAGTTCAGGCACAAGCGTAAGGCCATGACGGTCATTCAACTCTGCAGCAAACCAGGCACTGTGCTTTCCAAAGAACTCAAGATGTTCGTCCGGGGAGATTCGATATCCGCTTTGAGCTAAAACCGCATCGGCGAAGGCCTGCGCATGATACCGCTCGGAATCGATCAGCGTACCGTCCAAATCAAAGATGAATGCGTCGAAGTCCGTAAGTTTCATGATGGTTTATTCCCGCTGAAACCCGGAACAGGCAGGGCCCGCTCAGACCGCGTTGCAAAGCGTCAGGATGACCGCCTTCTGGGCGTGCAACCGGTTTTCCGCTTCATCAAAGACAATCGACTGGGGGCCATCAATCACTTCGGCCGTCTGCTCACACCCACGGATGGCCGGAAGACAGTTCATGAATACGGCATCCGGACTGGCGTGCGACATCAACTCGCTGTTCACCTGATACGGCATGAATTTGGCAATGCGCGCCTCTTCCTGATCCTTTGGAATATGATAGCTCATCCAAGAGTCGGTATAGACGACGTCCGCGTCTTTGATGGCCTCGACCGGATCGTCCGTCACAAACACGGAACCACCGGATCCGGCGGCAAATCTTTCGCAGTCGGCCACCACATCGGCTCGCGGAGAATAGTCTTCGCCCGCAGGCGATCCCACACTGACATGCATCCCCATTTTTGTACCCCCGAACATCAGTGAGTGCGTAACGTTGTTGAAGCCGTCGCCCAGGTAGGCGAGCTTCAGCCCGGCCAGCTTTCCTTTCTTTTCCTCGATCGCCTGCAGGTCGGCAAGAATCTGGCAGGGATGGCTGTCGTCGGTCAATGCATTGATGACCGGCACCGTGGCATAGTCTGCCATTTCCAGCAGATCGGTGTGCTTGAAGAGGCGCGCCATGATCACGTCGACAAACCGCGAGGCCGTTTTGACCGAGTCGCTGATGCTTTCCTTGCCGCTGCCCATCGGGGAGTTTCCGGTGTGGTAGTAGATGGCGTGGCCGCCCATCTGGGTCATTCCCGCCTCGAACGAAAGGCGCGTGCGCAGGCTTGGTTTCTCGAAAATCATCAGCAGTGTCTTGTACGCCATCGCGTTATGATATTTGGAAGGGTTGGCCTTAACATCCCTGGCCAGATCCAGCACCTGCCGGATTTTCTCCGGGCTCCATTCCTTGAGTGAAATCAAATGTTCCATAATGTTTCCTCGTGATACGGGAGTCATGATGAGTGACGATTGAGACGTGAATGATTTATCACGCCTCACGTTTCACGGTTCACGCCTCGGGTTTATAATTATCATAATATTGGTTTACTTCATCTTCCCTTCCGAATGAGGAAAGGATCAGCGCAGCCCGGATCCACATGCCGTTTCGCATCTGCCGCCAGTAGACCGCCTGCGGTTTATTATCAATATCGGTGCTGATCTCCTTCCGGCGCGGCAACGGATGCATGATCACGGCGGTATTCTTAATGACATCCATGTGTTCAACTCCAAGCTGGAAGTCCGACGCGTCCGTAGTGCTTGCTTCGCCTTCGACATCCCACTCATCCTGAATGCGGGTCATGTAGATGGCATCAGCAACCGGCATCACCGAAGAGAAGTCCTGGGTAACCACATATTTCGTACCGGCCTGATCCAGCAGATCCAGAACATCCTGACCAATCTGTAATTGCTCCGGAGCCACGAAATAGAGCGTTACATCCTGATAGAGGGTAAGCATCCAGGCCAGCGAGCGCACCGTGCGGCCGCGCAGGAGATCGCCCACAAAGGCCACGTGCTTTCCATCAATTCCGCCGATCGTTTCGAAACTGCGTGCCAGAGTATAGACATCCAGCAACGCCTGGGTCGGGTGCTGGTCCGCACCGGAACCCGCATTCAACACCGGAAGTTCCCGATTCGTATGAGCCATCATCCAAGCCACCCGCTCAGCAAAGCCCCCAACCGGATGACGCATGATGATCATGTCCACATACGAACTGAAAGTCCGCAACGTGTCCTCCGGCGACTCGCCCTTCACCTCGCTCGAGGTTTTGGTATCGCGCACATCCATCGTATCCAGCCCCAGAATCTGGCAGGCCGCATTGAACGAGAGATAGGTGCGCGACGAAGGTTGAGCGAAGTAGAGCATCGCGCGCTTATCGGATAGCAGGGTCTTGAGGAAATTGGCCCCATCGCGCCGCTTGTTGATACGCTTGATCCGCGTGGCCAGCGTACAGAGCTTCTCCAGCTGGGCACGCGAAAACTGCTGCGCTATGAGCGTGTGCTGGGGATGCAGCTGGAAATAGGCCCCTTTCTCCTTCAAAGGAAGCGTCTTGAATTCCTTCCACGAAATAGTACTCAGATTTTTTTCGTTCGACATATCCGGTTCATCCCTTTTTCAACTCGGCCAAAATATTAACGATGCCGTATCCAAAGTCCAGCATCCTCGTTAAATCCATTGCCAGAAATCCTCCGATTCCGTACCTTTTTTCCATGACCAGCGAAAATGAAAAAGACAGCACCCTCCGGGTCGACGGGGCGGTGCTCAAAGGCGTTGGAGCCGGAACGGTGCAGGTGGCAGACGCCCCCATCAGCGCGCAGGCCTTGCTCGGCCTCGATGCTTTCCAAACGCTGGAATGCAATATTCTCTGGATCGCAGGCGATGTCCGCGAGATGGAACGGCTCAACGAATCGATCCGTACGCTCGCAAGGAACGTAGATGCGACGTTGTTGCTCTTCCAACCCATGGAAAAGGATCCGGCTGTTTTCGGCGAGCACCTGAAGCTCGTCCAGCATCTCTCGGAACAAAAACCGTTCATCATCGTCACCTGCCCCCACGCCATGGAACAGGAGGTTCCGATAGCAGGAAAATCCGAAGAAGCGGTACGTACGTTGCGAGTAAACGAAATCCATCCTTTGGAAGAACTGACCGAGTGGATGTCGGACGCCGGCTATGAATTCGGTGTGGAGGTCTACTCCCAGGGCGAAGCCGCCCTGCGCGGCGGCATTCTCGACTGCTGGCCGCCGGGATCGCCCCGCCCCGTCCGCATCGAATTCTTCGGCAACGAGATCGATTCCATCCGCTACTTCGACGATCAAACCCAATGCTCCGTCGAAAAGATCGACTCCGTCCAACTCCTCCAGCTCGACTTTGGATTCGCCGGCGAGAAAACCAGCAACCT
>JBNKHE010000013.1:0-46447 GCA_050290185.1 Pontiella sp. | reverse complement strand
CGAGAGGGTGTAGTTGCCTGCGTCCGGACCGCCCAGCAACAGCCCGCCTTGTTCGGCCGCCGCCTTGAACGTGGCTATTGCCCCGGCCCACTCCCGGGATGTGCCAATGGTTCCGCCCGAACCGGCTTCGCCGGTCGACGTGACCACTTTTTGCAGAAAATGAAGCGTAACCTGATCCGCGGCGGTGGTGGCGGGGTGGCTTGAGCTTTGGCCGGAGAGCTCGGTAAAGCCGTCCAAGATGCCCGAGAGCGAATCGGTATTGGCATGGCCGATGCCGACAATCCACAATTCCGCGGATTGCGTCGTGGTGGGCGTGGTGCCGGTCACGGTCGTCGCTCCGGTGCCCGTGGCGCTGGCGGTTTGATCCAGCGCGCCGGCGAGCGCCAAATTGGTATATTGGGCTACGATGCACACCGCGCTGATGTTGGGGTTGTTCAATTTAACGGTCAGCTGGTTGTTGGAGGAATAGACACTCGGATTATACCAGATTTCAGTGGTCACGCCGTTCGCGTTAACCGCTTGGGCGATTCTGGTAAAATTGGACGCGTCCGGAAAGGAGACGTAATCGACGAAGCCGCTGCCGACGTTGTCGCGGGTGGACACCACGCAGATCATGGCGTTGCCGAAATTGGGGGGCGTATTGAACCACGCATAGAGGCCCCAGTAGTTTTGACCCGCCCAGGCCCAATCCACCAGCGCCGGCGTCAGGGACGTATCGGGGAGGGCCGCGATGGCTTGCGAACCCACGTTTTTGGAGTCCAGCGTTCCCGCACCGCTCAAGGTGACGTTGTCCCCGCTCACGAGGTTCGCGATGGCAAGATCCGCGGCAGAGATAGTGGTTGCTCCATCATATACCTTGCTGCCCGAAAGCACCACGGCCCGAGGAACAACCTCATGGGCAAGCGTGCCGGAGGCGTTGGAGGAATAATACGCGTCGCCGCTGTATGCGGCGGTGATGGAGTGGGCGCCGACAGAGAAATTGCTGATGACCAACGTGGCCTGTCCGCCGTTGACCGCGTTCGTTCCGATGGCGCTCCCTCCGTCCTGGAAGATAACCGTTCCCGTGGCATTGCTCGCGGTAACGCCGTTGGTGAGAACGGAGGCGTTGAACGTCACCGAATCACCGTAAGAGGAAAGATTGGTGGAGGCAACCAGCGCCAGCGGTACCTCCTGCTTTGAAAGAACGATGTCCCCCCCGTTGGGCACGACATCGAACATCAGCTTGCCGTTCACGACCTGGCTAGGTATCACAGTTCCGTTTTGCGTGACGGAAGCCGCCAGCCAACCGCTCGGCATTGCGCGGCGCAACGTGAGGGGATAGTTGAAGATCGCGTCGTCCAGACTGTCGGTCAGCTGCAGGGTCATGTTGGTGGTTCCACTCGAAATGACGGTCAGCACCGCCGCATCCCGTTCCTGGATATAGCGGCTAACATTGCCAAATGTTTCGACCCACCAATTGTCGGTATTGGCCGCGACGTAGTCCAGGTTTGACTGAAGCTTCGAGGAAAGGATCGGGCAGCAAGCCGCGTCATCATCAATGCCATGGATCAACCAAACCAGCCATTTTCCCGAACTGGCCGCATTATCGGACGCAACATCCATATCACCATCAGCGCCGAGCGAACCGATGCTCAGGAAATCCGACGGCGTGCTGGGCACCAATGATCCATTGCAGCTCCGCGCGAACGAGTAATACTGCGACGTGATGGATTCGTTGGGCACGGTGCAAAAAGGATAGGCGATACTGACGCACGGCTTTCCCGTGTGCGTCTCGATGAGGTCCTTGGCGCCTGACTCCTCAGTGACCACTTCGGTATCCGTTAACGTGGTGAGGTCGGGATGCGTCAACGTATGGCTTCCGATTTCGTGCCCTTGAGCCGAAGCACTTTCTATCACGGCCCAATCGGGATTGCCGACAATGCAGAAAAACGTCGCCTGGAGACCTTTTTCATCGAACATGGGCTGGGCCACCGAGAACTGTTTCGGGGAGTTGTCGTCGAACGTATAGGAAACAGCACTCGCGCTAAACCCGCGCCAAGTCGCAAGCTCGTAGGGAGCGGGGATCGTGGCCGCAAGAGTGGCGCTGGCACCCACGCCGATAAGGGTCGCGCACAAAAGGAACTGGAGAGTCTTCACAATAAATATCTTTCATTATTAAACCCGTACATCGTCCGCATTCACTGCGGTGAGTTCAATCCCGGGGTGTTGCAGCCGAGATGTGACAGTAACATGCATGGTGTGAGCTGCTGCAAAGGAACGTTGTTCAGTTCGGCTATTTCCTAAACTTCTGCGTGTGAATGGGACGGAATTTTGCTAGGCATTGGCCTGATATGAATCAAGGCCTTATACCCATATCCGTAGCGACCCTCGCGGGCGCGTTTCTGAGCCTAAGCCCCTTGTCGGCGCGGGCGGCAACGCCGTCGGCGGATTCCGCGGCGGCACCGCACATCCAGTTTGATAACATGGTGTATGATTTTGGCAAAGCGCAACCTACTGAACCGGTCATACATGAGTTCGTTTTCACCAACACCGGCAACACCACGCTGGAGATTAACGGCGTGCGGCCATCCTGCAGTTGCATCACCGTCGGCAGATGGACCAAATCCGTCGCGCCGGGCGGGACCGGAACTATCCCGCTCCGGTTAAATCCCTCGAACTTCACCGACAAGGTGGTCAAGGGCGCGACCGTGACATGCAACGATCCCGAGCAGTCTTCCGTTTATCTCCAGCTCACAGGATCAGTATGGCGACCGGTGGAGGTGACGCCCCGCCACGCCTACTTCACGGTGCGGGAAGGAAGTGAAACCAACCTGACCAAGGTGATTCGCATCATCAATCACGGCACAGAGAACATCATGGTCTCCGAACCGGAATGGAACAACCCCACCTTCAAAGCCGAATTGAAAACCGTCAAGCCCGGCAAGGAATTCGAGGTCAATGTCAGCCTGGTGCCCCCGATTGAACCGTCGCGATCGGTAACGCCCATTACCTTGAAGACCAGTTCCACCAACCAGCCGGAGGTGACCATCAGTGCCTATGTCATGGTGCTGTCGGCCATTCAGGTCATGCCGCAGCGGATCGTCCTGCCTGACGGTCCGGTCGGCAGCGGCAACCACTACTCGGTCAGGATCCGCAATAACGATAGTCAGCCCCTCCAACTCTCCGAACCAACGGTCAATGCCGATGGCGTCAAAGTCACCATGAAGGGATTGCAGCCGGGACGCCTGTATAGTCTGCAATTGACCTTCCCGGATGGATTTCAAATTGAAACGGGCAAGAGCGTGTATTTGAGCATTAAGTCGAACAGCTCCACCAAGCCCGTCATCCGGGTTCCCATCATTCAACCAAACAACCTCGGCGCGGCAGGCCGACCCTGATGACCAAGATAGAAAAGCCATCCTCCACATCTTCCAACCGCTCCGGCGGGAAACGGATTCTCGGAGAAATGTTGACGGTGGCGATTGCCGGATTGGCTTTCGCCCTGGTCGCCAATTCGATCTCACCACACGGACTCGACCTAGACCGGAACTATTTTCCGGGCGCGAGTCGGCCCCTGCCCGAACCCGGGGAAACGACGAATGCGCCAAACCCAACCGTTGCGGCGGCGCAGATGGCCGCGAGGATTCAAGCCCAGGGATTGCAAATCATCACTGGTCGCGAAGTGCATCAACTTTTCCAGGACCCACGGCATGCGCAGGAATTGGTCGTATTTATCGACGCTCGCAATCAGGCGCAGTACCGACAGGGGCATATACCGGGGGCCTATCCATTCGACCTCTACCGGGCCCCGGAGGAACTTCCCAACGTACTGCCGGCATGCCTGAATGCGGATCAAGTGGTGGTCTATTGCACGGGCGGCGACTGTGAAGACAGTGAATTTGGCGCCATCACACTGCGCGATGCGGGCGTCCCGATCGACCGGCTGTTTGTCTTTACCGGCGGTATCACGGAGTGGACCGCGGAAGGCTATCCGGTTGAAACCGGGGAACGTCAAAGCCGCATGATGCGGAGTCCGACCCCATGAACTCTCCCTCTCCATCCCGCTTCCGAGAACACGTGGTGCCGATGCTCGGCGTCCTGACCCGCTGGGCATTGGGCGCACTGTTTGTTTACATGGGCCTGCAGAAAGCCCTGGACCCCGTGGACTTCCTCAAGCTGATCCGCCAATACGATCTGGTGGACATCCCGTTTCTGCTCAATCTGATCGCGTCCACGCTTCCTTGGTTCGAAGTGTTTTGCGGCGCGCTCCTGATCGGGGGCGTCGCCGTTCGCGGCACTGCGGCGGTCACCCTGTTGATGCAGATCCCATTTACGATCCTGGTTCTCCAACGGGCGCTGGCGATTCATGCGGAAACTTCCCTGCCCTTCTGCGCTATCCGGTTCGACTGCGGCTGTGGCGCTGGCGAGGTGGCCATCTGCTTCAAATTGGTTGAGAACAGTTTGCTGATTCTCCTTTCCGGCCTGCTGGTAGTTTGGCGGAATCCCCGCGTCTGTTTGCGTAGCCGGATTTTTCCGGATTAGAGGACGGGAAAACCACAAACAGGCCTCGTGGAACTTGACGAAGCCATACAGTTTTAAGACCCTATCGCACTCATTTTAACGACAGGAAAAACCGTATATGACAACAGAAACCACTCTCTTCGATCCCGTACCTTTCGCCTCGAAGGACCTGAACATTTCCGCGCGGCAGGTGGCCGCCGTGGCCAAGCTGTTTGCCGAGGGCAACACGGTGCCGTTCATCGCCCGCTACCGCAAGGAAGCTCACGGCAATCTCGACGAAGTCCAGATTTCCGACATTCAGGAAAAGCTGACCTACTACAACACGCTCGAAGCGCGCCGCCAGACGATCCTTAAGTCGATCGAGGAACAGGACAAGCTGACCGATGACCTCCGGCTGAAGATCGAGGAGTGCCAGTCCAAAACCATCCTCGAAGACCTCTACCTCCCCTACAAGCCAAAACGCCGCACCCGCGCAATCATCGCCAAGGAAAAGGGCCTCGAACCGCTTGCCGAACTCATTTGGCAGCAGGGATCGGGCAGCAACCCCGAATCCGAATCCGCCCAATTCATCAACGAGGAAAAGGAAGTCAAAACCACCGAGGAAGCCCTCGCCGGCGCGCGTGATATCATCGCCGAGCGAATAGCCGAAATGGCGGAAGTCCGCTCTCTGGTCCGCGAAGCCTATTTCAAAACCGGAGCCATCACCTCGGCGCCTGCGATTGCTTCGAATGCCGACGAAAACTCGAAGTACAAAGACTACTTTGATTTCTCCCAGCCGATATCCGATATCCCCTCGCACCGTTACCTCGCCATCCGCCGCGGCGAAACCGAAGGCGTGCTACGCCGCAAGCTGGCCATCGATGCCGATCCGCAGATCGAGCGCATGAAGGCTCTCTGCAACGCCAATCCCGTCTCGCCCTTTTTCAGCGAACTGGAAAAGGCGATCCTCGATGCCTACAAGCGCCTGCTGACCACCAGCGTCGAGATCGACGTCTCCGTCGAAATGAAGATGAAGGCCGACCGCGCCGCCGTGGAAATCTTTGCCAAGAATCTGCGTAGTTTACTGCTATCTGCACCCTATGGCGAAAAATCCGTCATCGGCATCGACCCCGGCCTGCGCACCGGCTGCAAGTGCGTCGCCCTAGACGCCACCGGAAAATACATCGACACCATCACGATCTATCTCAGCCAGGGCCCGGAAAAAGAAAAACAGGCGAAGATTGCCCTATCTACGTTTATCGAAAAGCACCAGCCCCTAGCCATCGCCGTGGGTAATGGAACGGCTGGCCGCGAGACCGAAGCATTCACAAAATCGTTGCTTCAGGAAATGAAGTCCAAAATCAGCGTGGTTTCCGTCAGCGAGGCCGGCGCATCGGTCTATTCCGCCTCACCCATCGCCCGCGAGGAATTTCCCGATCTCGACCTGACGATCCGCGGTGCGATTTCTATCGCCCGCCGCTTGCAGGATCCGCTGGCCGAACTGGTAAAGGTCGACCCCAAATCCATCGGCGTCGGACAGTACCAGCACGACGTCTACCAGCAACTGCTCGTCGACAAGCTCGACGAAGTCGTCGTGAGCTGTGTAAACCACGTCGGCGTGGAACTCAATACCGCCAGCGCACCCCTGCTCTCGCGCGTCGCCGGCATCGGCGACAGCCTCGCCAAAAAGATTGTCGACCACCGCAATCAGCACGGTGCCTTCAAGAGCCGCAAGGAGTTGCTCGAAGTATCCGGTCTCGGGCCACGCGCCTTTGAACAGGCCGCCGGCTTTCTGCGCATCCAGGGCGGCGAGCAACCGCTCGACGCCTCCGCCGTCCACCCCGAACGCTATAAGCTCGTCGAACAAATCGCATCCGACCTCGGGGAACCGCTCGAAAAACTGGTCGGCAATGTAGAAGTGGTAAGCAAGATCTCAATCACGAAATACATTGGCGACGACATCGGCGAACTGACCCTCAAGGACATTGTCGACGAATTGAAGAAGCCCGGCCGCGACCCGCGCGAGAAGTTTGAGGAAGTCGGATTCCGTGAAGACGTGATGACCATGAATGATCTCAAGGAAGGGATGGAACTGAAAGGCATCGTCACCAATGTCACCGCCTTTGGCGCATTTGTGGATATCGGCGTGCACCAGGATGGACTCGTACATATTTCCCAGCTGGCTGATCGCTTCATCAAGGATCCAGCCGAAGTCGTCCAAGCCGGCGACCGCATCGATGTCCGCGTTTTGGAAGTCGATCTAAAGCGCAAGCGCATCTCGCTCACCGCCAAAAAGAACCAGACCGCCACGCCGGAAAGGAAACCGCAAGGCCCGCGTCGCAATAATTACCCGCAAAACCACCGGCGGGATAATGGGCAACAGAACAACCGTTCGCAGAAACCGCGCGGCTTCTCCAACAACCCTTTCGCGGATCTGTAACGTAGACGAGCGCTTCCAGCCGCGTTGTGCATGATCGGCCCGACCGCCGCTCCAGCACAACGAAGCAGGATGCTTCGTCTACATTAAAGCAGCAGCCCAGCCCGCACTTCGGCGGATTGGTTGGGGCTGTCGCATTCGGCAATAACTTTAAGGGCAAACTCGAAAGCGGTTCCGGGCCCTTGGCTGGTGATGAGATGGTCGTCGACCACCACAGGTTCATTCACCGGCTGGATATGGGCAGGCAGCTTTTGCTCAACACCCGGATAGCAAGTGAACTTCCTTCCGTCTAGAATTCCCGCCTCGCTGAGCGCCAGTGCGGCGGCACAGATTGCGCCGATCCACTTGCCCTTTGCATGAAAGTCACGTAGCGCCTGCTGGACGCCGTCGTGCCCCATCAGCGCTTCCGTACCACCGAATCCGCCCGGAAGCAGCATGATATCGAACTCGTCGGGATTGATTTGATCAAAGGTCGCATCGGGAACCAGTTTAACGCCTCGGGAGGCTTCGATGGTTCCGGCAGTCAAACCTGCCACGGTGACATCCCACTTGGCGCGCCGCAACGTGTCGATGATGATGACGGCTTCCATTTCTTCGGAGCCGTTGGCGATCGGTACCAATGCTTTCATGACTCAACCTCCGGTTTTATATTTTCGAATGCTGATTTTAGAATTTTGATTTATGGAACTCAAGCGGTGTTGGCCTCTGTTAGAAAGAAGCTGTCGCAGACCCGTAAATCAAAATGTTCTACTCGATCACCTTCCGAAGCTCGCTGACCACTTGCTCACGCAAACCAATGGAAACGGGTTCATCGAAGGTTTCCTGCAAAACACCGACTAAACATTGTCCAGCACAGACCACCACGCCGTTGACGTTCATGATCTCTTCGGGAAGCTTTGTGCCCAGAAAGCAGAGTACGGAATGAACCGGGAGATCGCCGCACCCGGCATCATCAATGTAAGAAACCAGTTCGGCCGTGGCGGCCTTGACCTGCTTGAGCGGTGGACGCGAGGGTTCCTTGCCGCCGGCGTAAAGCTTACCCTCGCGAAACTCGACGGAACCCTTCCAGTTCTTGGTTTCCACCACGAACACGCCGGCAGGCCCTACAATGATGTGATCGAAATTCTGCTTTCCCCCACCAAACCGCAGGCCGTTGAACACCGTATATTCAGAACTGAGGAAAGCCAACTCATGAGCTACCCATTCCTCACCCTTCGCCCCCTTGAGAAAGTTGCCAAGCCTCCGGTCACCCCAGGCCAGTAGAATCGCCGTTGCTGCAGCAACCAGAAAAAAAAGAATGCCCACTTGCGAAAGCCCTAGTTCGGGCGAAGGTAGCAGAGCCCGCAACAGATACCCGGTAAAGAAGCAGACCACCAAAAGCGGCCAGAAGGCGCGTAGCAATCCTAGAACACGCGGCGCTTCACCTGGGCTTCCGTAAACCCGGGCAAAGCAACTGCTTAACGGTTCCTTTTGTGTATCCATTTTGATTTACAACCCTAGGACATGCTTCATCGCGTCCTTCATGGAATAGAGCTTCGCATCCTTGCCTGATACCCATGCCGCAGCCTGCAATGCGCCGATCGCAAACACGTCGCGGCTGGTGGCGCGATGCGATAATTCGAGCAACTCGCCCGTGCCCGCAAACATGACGGTATGGTCGCCCACGATATCGCCGCCACGAATGGCGTGAAAGCCAATTTCTTTTTCCGGACGCTCACCCGGCAGGCCGGTGCGGCCATCTACATGCACCTCTTTTAGATTCCAGTCATAACCATCCGCCGCCGCCTGTCCGAGCATCAACGCAGTGCCGCTCGGAGCATCCTTTTTAAGGTTGTGATGACGTTCGAGCACCTCAATATCGTAACCCTTGTCCTTAAGCGAACGGGCGCCCATTTCAACCAGGTAGCAAAGCAGATTTATGCCCAGACTCATGTTGCCGGACAGAACAACGGGGGCTTTTTCAGCTGCCGCAGCAACCGCGGCCAGCTCTTCTTCGTTAAGGCCGGTGGTACCAATCACCCATGCCGTTCCCCACTCCGCAATACGCGGGGCATTGCCGGCGGTACCAAAGTGCGATGAAAAGTCGACGATCACATCGGCGGTGGCACCAACTTCTTCCAGATTATTGATCAGATTGATCCCGGCCTTCTTCGAGCCTGCCATCAGTCCGGCATCCTGCCCCAGTTCCGGCGCATCCCACAGATCCACCGCGCCATGCAGCTCCAGCCTCGGAACCTTTTCTTCCAGAATACAACGGATCAGGGTTTTCCCCATCCGGCCTGCTGCACCGAGGATTACAACTTTAGTCGCCATTAGAGTACTCCTGCTTCTTCCAGCGTCTTACGTAAGATCGCCTTGTTTTCATCCGTCGTCGAACACATCGGCAAACGATACATCTCTTCAATCATCCCCTTCATCGTCATCGCCGCCTTGATCGGAATCGGATTCGTATCGATGAAAAGATCGTCGAATACCCGGGCATACTGGTTGTGCAAACCCTGTGCGGTTTCATAATCGCCCGCAAGCGCGGCCTTGATCAAGGCCACCACTTCGGCCGGGATCAGGTTTGAGGCCACGGAAATCACGCCGACCGCCCCTTCCTTGATCATCGGCAGTGCGAGCGAATCATCCCCGGACAGCACCTCGATATCGCAAAGCTGCTTGATCCGGGTTACGCGCTCTACGGAGCCGGCCGCCTCTTTAATGGAAACAATATTCGGATGCTTGGCCAGCTCGGCCACGACCTCCAATGGAATTTCACAAGCCGAACGGCCGGGCACGTTGTAGAGCACCACAGGCACCCCCAAATCCGCTACGGCGGAAAAGTGCTGGATGAGGCCTGAACGGTTCGGCTTGTTGTAGTACGGAGTCACCTGAAGGGTTCCATCGACGCCATACTCTTTGGCCGCCGATGTTAGATCAATGGCTTCAGCCGTGGAGTTGGCTCCCGTTCCAGCCATGATTTTGCACCGTCCCGCCGCTGTCATGGCAACGGCCTCGATCACTTTCAAATGCTCATCCGTAGTCAGCGTCGGCGATTCTCCGGTCGTTCCGACCGGCACAATACCATCTACACCGCCGGAAATCTGGAACTCGACCAGCTCTTCGAGCTTCTCATAGTCAACCGATCCATCCGATGCGAATGGTGTGACCAAGGCTGTATGTACGCCTGTAAAATACATCGTTTATCTCCTTAAACCTCGAAGGACTGTAAACCACCAAAGTCCAATGTTGCAAAATGATCTTCCACCGTTTCGGCCCGGCGGATCCGGACGACTTCGCCGTCTTCGCGGAGCAGCAGCTCGGCGGACCGCAACTTGGCGTTATAGTTGAAGCCCATCGAATGGCCGTGCGCGCCGGCGTCGTGAATAACCACGAGGTCGCCGATTTCCACCTGCGGAATGGCGCGATCGATCGCAAACTTGTCATTGTTCTCGCACAGCGAGCCGGTGACATCGCAAACAAAGTCGCACGGAGCGTCTTCCTTGCCGGCCACGGTGATGTGGTGGTAGGCGCCATACATCGCCGGACGCATCAGATTCACCATGCAGGCATCGAGTCCGACAAACTGCTTGTACGTGTTCTTCTTATGCAATACACGGCTGACGAGGTAGCCGTAGGGACCGGTCACCATGCGCCCGCATTCCATGCGCAGATCCAGCGGCTTGAGGCCCTTGCCGATAATCAGATCCTCATACAGCTTGCGGATGCCTTTGCCGACGGATTCCAGATCGACGGCGTTCTCCTCCGGCTTGTACGGAATGCCGATCCCGCCGCCAATATTCACAAATTCAAATTCAATCCCCAGCTCGGCGCTCAGCTCGCCCACCAGCTCAAACAGCAGGTGTGCGGTTTCGATGAAGTAGGAGCCTTCGAGCTCGTTCGAGGCCACCATGGTATGCAGGCCAAAGCGCTTCACACCCTTGTCGCGCAACATGCGATAACCTTCGAACAACTGTTCGCGGGTAAAACCATACTTGGCTTCTTCCGGATGGCCGATGATGGCGTTGCCACCCTTGAGCGGCCCCGGATTGTAGCGGCAGCAGATCAGTTCCGGCAGGCCGACGTTCTGTTCAAGAAACTCGATATGTGAAATATCATCGAGATTGATGATCGCGCCCAACTCCTTCGCCTTCCGGTATTCGTAGGCCGGCGTATCGTTGGAGGTGAAAATGATGTCCTCGCCCGTGATGCCCACCTTTTCGGACAGCAGCAGTTCCGGATAGGACGAGCAGTCCGAGCCGAAGCCTTCCGCCTTCAGAATCTTCATCAGATACGGGTTCGGCGCGGCCTTCACCGCAAAATATTCCTTGAAGCCCGGATTCCAACCAAAAGCCGCCTTCAGCCTGCGCGCATTTTCTCGGATTCCTTGTTCGTCATAGATATGGAACGGCGTCGGATAACGCTCGGTCAGCGATTCCAACTGCTCCCTGTTCAATGGACACTTCTTTTCTGCCATGGTCTTCTCCTAAAATTATTGGGCGGGACTATACACGAAACCCTTGTGTTTCCAACGTTTGGAACAACAAAAAAAGGGCTTTCCGAAACCGGAAAACCCTTCGACAAGACCAAAACCGCATTAGAACGGAGGGCGTTGCCCGTTCGGTGGCGGCGGGGCTTCAGATTCGGAGAGGTAGCCATCGTGGTTCTTGTCGAGGATATCGAACTGATCGGGCGGGCCGTCGAACTCTTCGCGGGAGACCTTGCCGTCGCCGTTGAAGTCGATGTGACCGACAAAGCCGCCTCCGTGCAGCGCCCTCTTCTTTTCAACTTTTGGACCGAAGGTCCTGGGTTCAGCGGTTCCGCCGCGGACGAGGCGAACCATGTTGCTGATCCGTTGCGCATCGCCCTGGGGTCCGAGGCCTTTAGGCAGCTTAGATTCGTCGCCGGATTTCTGATCGCTACGCTGCGCGCCGGCGCCGTGGACATCCATCCAGCGATTGTGCATGAATCCGAGCGCGCGACCAAAGGCGACGTATACAGCATGGTCACCTCCACGCGGGTTGACGTGTGTGGTACTGCTCCAGTAGTGGCCGTAATCCTTCTGGCCGTCTTCGTTCGTGATTTCCGAACAGTCGAAAACCGGATCGATGGCAGCGGAGTGCGTGGTGTCGGGCGATCGGGAATAGTCGACGATGCTTTGCAGCTCCTTGGCGTTGGGCAGACGCCAGTCGTCCTGACCACCGAGCTTCAGGTTTTCAGCATAGTCGAGTGCATCCTGCCAGGTCATGCCCTTGCCGCTGTCGGCCTTCATCCAAGTCAGCTCTGTGGCTCGGTCGGTGACGGTGCCGTCCCCGTTGTCAACAAAGTCATTCTTGCCGTAGTCCGGATTATCGCGAACATAGATGGCATAAAAGGTTTTTGCGCCGCGGCCCGGCATGTTTCCGGTGGGATAACCCTTGATTCGGCCGTCGGCAAAGTTGACACCGAACATGGCCTGCTCACCATGCATGACCTTGCCGACATAGATCGTCGAGGTGGCCCATTGGGAATCGATGATGCGGTCGCCATCATCCTGTTTACCATATTGAAACTTGAAAAAGTCCGTATCGATAAACGGAGTCCCTCCCTGTCTGCCTTGCGGATCCACATCGGCTCCGGAAAAATCGATCAGGGAATAGAGTTCCTTGATCGTCGGCAGGCGCCAATCGTCATATCCGCCCGTCCGGCATTTCTTCACGTCTGCCACGATTTCGTCGTAGGTTTTCTTTTTCCCGGGATCGGCCTGCCACATCAGGCCGGTGATGAGATCCGTGACCGTACCGTCGCCGTTGTCGCGGTAAGACAGCTGATTGCCATTATACTCGGCATCCTGCCCGAAAAAGGGCTGGCCGCTTTGCGGATACTTGATTTCCGCCCGATCGTCGTAGCAACGGATCTGCCCCGTATCGACAACCGGATAGCTGATGTGGCCTCCAAATGCGGCGCACGCCGCCACCCCCGCAACACTGACTATAACCATCGATTTCATCCGACGCTCCTTTCGCTCAGGATCAGCGCAAATATACCGCCTGATACCTTAAGCAAAGATTAACTTTGGGCATCATTTCTTTTTTGACCGGAACGTTTAATACACAACCCGGATAAGCACTCATGAAAACGAGCAGGAATTACCCAGGCAACGGCACGACGATCACGATCACCCTACCGCAAATCCAGAGTAGCAACCGATATCCCTAAAACATCTCTCCCTTTAAAGGCACCAGATACAAAAAAAGGGCTTCCCCATAAATTAGGAAAACCCTTTCGGTATGGTGCAGTCCGCCTACGCCTTGTTTTTCATCGTCGCCAGTACGCGGAGGCGCAGGGCATTGAGCTTGATGAAGCCGGTGGCATCGGACTGGTCGTAGCCGCCCGCTTCGTCAAAGCTGACGATACTGGGATCGTAGAGTGAATACGGCGACCGACGGCCGCACACATGCACTCCTCCCTTGAAGAGCTTGACACGGACGTCACCGGTAGCCGATTCCTGACTCTTTTCAATGGCGGCCTGCAGCATTTCACGTTCCGGGGCAAACCAATAGCCGTTGTAGACCAACTCGGCATATTTCGGAATGAACGAGTCGCGCAGATGCATCATTTCGCGGTCCATCGTAATGGATTCGATTGCTCGGTGCGCATGATGAAGAATCGTTCCACCGGGCGTTTCGTACACCCCGCGGTCCTTCATACCCGTGTAGCGGTTTTCGACAATGTCGATACGACCGACAGCATGTTCGCACCCAAGGGCATTCAGCTTCTTCACCAGCGCGGCCGGGCTGAGCTGTTCGCCATTGACGGAAACAGGAATACCCTTCTCGAAGCCGATCTCGACATATTCGGGTTCATCCTTTGCCTGGCTGAGCGGCTTGGTCATGCACCACATGTTTTCGTCGGGTTCGTTCCACGGATCTTCAAGAATACCGCCTTCGAAGCTGATATGGAGCATATTGCGATCCATGCTGTAAGGCTTCTTGGTCGAAACGGAACAGGGAATGCCTTTGTCTTCCAGATACTTGATCATGTCGGAACGTCCCTGGAAGGTAAATTCATCTGGCATACGCCATGGGGCAATCACCTTGATATCGGGCTTGAGTGCATAGGCCGTCAGCTCAAAGCGGACCTGATCGTTACCCTTTCCGGTGGCACCATGGCAGATGGCTTCCGCGCCTTCGGCGATGGCAATATCGACCATGCGCTTGGCGATCAACGGGCGGGCAATGGAGGTGCCGAGCAGGTAAGTGCCTTCATAGATGGCATTGGCCTGCATCATCGGGAAAATATAGTCCTTGGCGAACTCTTCTTCCACGTTGTCTACATAGCACTTGACCGCACCATGCTTGAGCGCCTTTTCCTCCAGCCCGTCGAGCTCCTCTTCCTGACCGACATTGGCACAGTAGCAAATGACCTCGGCATCGTATTTTTCCTGCAGCCAGGTCAGCAAAACGGTAGTATCAAGACCACCGGAATAAGCGAGAACCACTTTCATGATTGAATCCTTTCCAGATTAAAACGGGATATCGTCTTCGTATTCATCGAAGTCGGCGGGAACATCTTTGTCGGACACCGGCGGTTTTTCGCCGACGGGCGGCGCGGCGGCACCGGCCTGGATTTTCCAACCCTGAAGGTTGTTAAAGTAACGGCCATTATATTCGCGTCCGCGGATATCGAAGGTAACGGTAACTTCCTGCCCCACCTCAACGGTGTCCAGCAGGCTCACCTTGTCCTGAACAAACTCGAGGTTGATTTCCTGCGGATACTTGCCATCTTCCACGACGACCACCATTTCGCGCTTGGTGAATCCGCTTCCGAACGTCTGCGCGTCCTGGATGAGCTTAACTTTTCCGGTCAAATCATATGCCATTTCTTTATCTCCTTTGTTTTTAAAACATTTTCCCTAGCTACACTGACAGGGATTGGGCGACTGCGCCGCCATTTCATCGTGCAACTCGTCGCAGGCCGTGCGAATGAGCTCCAACGCCTGCTCAATATCCGACTGCGCAACGTTCAACGGCGGAAGCAACCGCAGCACATTGCCTGCCGTCGCCAGCGTCAGCAATCCTTTTTCCTGAAGCTTTTTCTGCAGCGGCAATGCCGGCACATCGAGCACCAGAGCCAGCAGGAGGCCGAGCCCCCGCACCTGCGCAATCCATTTCTTATGCTGCTGCGCGATATCACAGAGGCCTTCCACAAAATATGCCCCCATCATCATGGTATTGGCCAGCAGTTCCTCCCCTTCGATCACTTCGATCACCGACAAGGCCGCGGCACACGCCAACGGGGTTCCTCCGAATGTAGTGGCGTGATGACCCGGCTGGAATACGTTGGCCAGTTTCTCGCCGGCAACGATCGCCCCGATCGGAAATCCGTTCCCCAGCCCCTTGGCCAATGAAAATGCGTCGGGCTGGATATCGTAGTTCTGGAATCCGAACCATTTACCGGTCCGGCCCATGCCGCACTGGACTTCATCACAAAGTAGCAGGATGCCCTTTTCATCGCACAGCTTCCGCAGATCAGAAAGAAACTCCTGCTCCGCAGGAATAACCCCCCCCTCGCCCTGCAACGCTTCAACCAGCACCGCTGCGGTTTTGGACGTTATGGCGTCCTCCACCGACTGCAAATCATTGAAGTTGGCGTAAACAAATCCTTCCGGCAATGGGCCGAACCCCTTCTGCACCTTGTCCTGGCCGGTAGCCGTCAGAGTCGCCAGCGTTCGTCCATGAAACGACTGCCGCATCGTAATCACTTCATATTTGCCGTTTTCACTGCCCCACAACCGCGCCAGCTTGATCAGCCCTTCGTTGGCCTCCGCCCCCGAATTGCAGAAAAAACATTTGGCTCCAGGCAGACCGGAATGCCCGGACAGCGCCTTGGCCAACTGCGGCTGCTTTTCGTTGTAGAACAGGTTGGAAACATGCACCAGCGTTTCGACCTGATCCTGTACCGCCCGAACCATTTTCGGATGACAGTGGCCAATATTCGTGACGGCGATACCCGATACAAAATCGAGATATTCATTCCCCTCCGCGTCCCAGACATGCGTCCCGGCACCTTCAACCAGGGCCAGGCCCGGCGCATAGGTCGGCATAACGTATTGCTTCTGTAGCTCAGAAATTTCGTTTGTTTTCATAATCCTATCCTTCGAATCCGTCGGATTCGACCAATTCATCAAACCTTACTCGGTAATCTCCGTTCCCACCCCTTCGCTTGTGAACAATTCCAACAGGAGCGAATGCGGCATGGAGGAGTCGATAATGTGGGCTTTTTTGATGCCCCTCTTCACAGCGTCGACCATCCCGCTGATCTTCGGCAGCATCCCCCCGGAGATGACTCCGCGCTCAACCAGTTCATCCACCTCGCTCAAATGCAGCGAAGAAACCAGTGATGACTTATCTTCCGGATCCAGCAGGAGCCCCGGCACATCCGTCAGGAATACCAGTTTTCGCGCGTTAAGCGCACAGGCTATCGCCGTGGCGGCGTCATCGGCATTAATGTTGTAGAGGTGGCCGTCCGCGCCCCTGCCCAGCGGTGTGATAACCGGAACCATATCCGAGCGCAGATACGCCTGTATCGGTTCAACATCCACATGGTTCACCTTGCCCACATAGCCCCAGTCAAGCAGCTCACCGCTCGCCGGATCCGTTCCCGTCATCCTGTCGACGCGGATAATGTCTTCCCCATGAATACCGCGGGCCTTGCCGTGGCATTTTTGAATAATCTCCACCAGGTGGGGATTAACCTCATGGTTAAGTATCCTTTCCACGACATGGATCGTTTCATCATCGGTAACACGGAGCCCCTGAACAAAGTTAGGTGCAATATTGGATTCCTTCATGGCCCGCGAAATGGCCTTGCCGCCACCATGCACCACGACGGGGCGCAGACCGACGCACTCCATGAACGCGATATCCTGCAGGATGCGGCTGTATCCGTCCTCGCTTTCCATGATGCTGCCGCCAAATTTAACCACAACCGTTTCGCCGCGGAACTGTTGGATAAACGGCAACGCCTCGATCAGCACCGAGGCTTTCTCAATAAATTTCTCCATGACTTATTTCTCCCAAAGTCCCCCCACTGAAGGACGGCAACGACTAGTAGTTAATCCGCACGTACTCCTCGGTACAGTTACAGGTATAAACCGTGGCCTTACCCTCTCCCAGATGCAGATTGATGTTTATAGCAAAATCAGTTTGCGAGACCACCTTAATCAGATCCTCCTGTGGCACCCCGGACCGAACCCCGCCGCATACTGCCTGGGTGTCATCATAATGGATATCCACCATTTCCTCGTCCACCCGCGCCTTGGAATAGCCGATCGAATCCATGATCCGCCCCCAATCGGGATAGGATCCCGCCCAGGCCGTCTTGTTCAACATCGAATTAGCAACAGCCCGGGCAGCCAGCTCCGCATCGGCATCGGACCCGGCACAGGTGACATTGACCGTCACAAACTTATCGGCCCCCTCACCGTCATGAACAATCATCATCGCCAGTTCAAAACAAACCCGTGCAAAAGCGCCATAAAAGGCACCCCAATCCTTCGACGACTCCGTCAAGGGAACATTCCCCGCCTCGCCGTTCGCCAGCGCCAGCACCGTATCATTCGTACTTTGATCGCCGT
Source organism: Pontiella sp. (assembly GCA_050290185.1). Classification (GTDB taxonomy): domain Bacteria; phylum Verrucomicrobiota; class Kiritimatiellia; order Kiritimatiellales; family Pontiellaceae; genus Pontiella. Next base: position 28,931 of record JBNKHE010000013.1, on the reverse strand, counting down.
CGACCGATATGCGGTTGAAGCTGGCATCCACTGCTTGTTTGAGAGCCTTCTGCAGCACAGACTGCTCAATCGCCGCATCGGTTGTGATATACGACAGCATGGTGGCCATGTTGGGTTCGATCATTCCCGCACCCTTGGCAAATCCAACGATTTTTACGGCCGTGCCGTCCATGTCGAGTTCAGCGACCGCCACCTTGGGTCGCGTGTCGGTGGTCATCATGGCCTCCGCAGTCTGCTGCACATGTGCACCGTCCGCGGCTTCAGCAAGTTTCCCGACGCCGGGTACAATTTTATCCAACGGCAGTTGCGGGCCGATTTTGCCGGTAGAACAGATGAACACCTCCCGAGGTTCGCATCCGATGATCCGGGCGGCCTCGGCAGCCATGTCCCTGGCCGCGACCATACCCGCGGAGCCGGTACAGGCATTGGCAATTCCGCTGTTCATAACGATCGCCCGCGCCATACCCTGTTCCAAATGCTCCCGGCACACCTTGACCGGAGCAGCGCACACCTGATTGGTCGTGAATACGCCGGCAGATGCCGCGGGAACTTCCGAGAAGATCAACGCCATATCCTTGACGCCGCCGGCCTTTATGCCTGCGGAAATCCCGGCACATTTAAAGCCTTTCGGCATAGTTATTTCTGAATACATAAACGGTTCCTTTTTCCTACTGGCAGGAAATATGATTAAAATGATTTTCCACGGGATGGGAAACAAAAAAAAGCCCCCCGGAACGGGAGGCTTTTGCATTCGCAGTTTCCAGCGATTAACGCTTGGAGAACTGGAAGCGCTTGCGCGCACCCGGCTGACCCGGCTTCTTACGTTCCTTCATACGCGCATCGCGTGTCAGGAAGCCTGCCTTTTTAAGAACATCCTTCATTTCATCATCCGTAGATGCCAAAGCACGGGCAACTGCGTGAACCACGGCACCGCACTGGCCGGACTTTCCGCCACCTTTGACCGTAGCGATGATATCGTACTTGCCAACCACGCCAGCGGTGATGAACGGCTTCTTAAGCAGTTCCTGCTGGAGGGCGGTATCAAAGTACGCATTAGCCTCGAGTCCGTTAACGGTGAGGTTACCGGAACCTTCGGAAACACGTACACGGGCAACGGAGGTCTTGCGGCGTCCGGTAGCTGCTAATTTCAGAGTATCTTTTGCCATGATTATTTTTATCCTGCTTAGATGTTGAGTTCGAGCGGCTGAACCTGCTGCGCGGCATGCGGGTGCGAAGGACCGGTATAAACCTTAAGACGCTTCAGGGTTTGACGCGACTGACGGTTGGTCGGCAGCATACCCTTGACGGCCTGCTCGATGATTCGTTCCGGATTCTTCTCACGGATATCCTTGGCTTTGGTTTCCTTGAGACCGCTGCTGTAACCGGAATAATCCTGATAGATTTTCTTTTCTTCCTTGTTGCCGGTCAGCTTGATCTTCTCGGCATTGACCACGACCACAAATGCGCCGGTGTCAACATGGGGGGTGTATGTGGGCTTGTTACGGCCACGCAACACATCTGCAATCACGACCGCAAGGCGGCCAGCAGGCTTGTCGGCGGCATCGACAACAAACCATTCACGTACTATATCAGCCTCTTTAGGCACAAAAGTTTTCATTTAAAACGTCCTCTTGCTCGGTTTGGTACAAACACAAGGTCGGGGAAGTTATAGTAGGCGGGCAGGTGTGTCAACCCCTCTACGCAAGAAGTTTATTGTTTTTACACCCCCATTTCACGTGCTATAAGCGATACATGAGACTGGCACTAACGAAAGAGCATACGGGGCGGCACCTTACATGGCGAGGCTGGTTGCTTGCAATCATCCTCATTATCGGTGCATTTATCACCTTTTTAGCCAATCTCTACCCCTTTCTCGCCCCCGACAAGCCTCCAAAATCCGGGGTGATGATTGTCGAGGGATGGATTCACGACTTCGCACTCGACGAAGCGGTGCTCATGTACAAATCAGGAAACTATTCGAAAATCGTATGCACCGGTGTACCCATCGAAACCGGAAGCTATATCCAGCAGTTCAAATCATATCCGGAAATGACGGCGGCCCGTCTGCGGAAACTGGGGATTCCCGAAGAAGAAATCGTGGTAACGGTTGCCGATGACAATACAAAAGACCGCACCTATCAGGCCGCGGTCGCCATGCGGGAAGGCATCATGGCCTACAACATCGATGAAACCAACCTGCACCTGGTCACGGCCGGGCCCCATGGACGGCGCAGCCGCATGCTTTTCAAAAAGGCGCTGGGCAGGGACTACAACATTGGCGTGACCTGCCTCGAAGAAAGTTCGTACGATTCGAATAGCTGGTACACCTGCAGCGAAGGCGCTCGATCCGTCATCGGCGAATTTGTTGCCTACATCTACGCCAAACTGTTCTTCCACCCGTAGCATGATGAACGAAGCCGATTCCAACCTCCCGCTTTGGCTTGCATTTCTTGCCCTGGCCAAACAGGCCACGCACGATCCCCTGACCGGACTCTACAACCGACGCTATTTCACCGACACGCTCGCCGACCATATCGAAGCGGCCAACCGCTACGAAAGGGATCTGAGTCTCATACTTTTCGACCTCGATGATTTCAAGCACATCAACGACAACTTCGGACATGAGGCGGGCGACGATGCATTGCGTCAATTTGCGGGACTGCTCAAATCCACCGTGCGCAAGGCCGACATCGTCTGCCGCTACGGCGGAGACGAGTTTGCCGTTATTCTCCCGGAAACGAACAAGAATGACGCCCGGAAGCTCCTCTACCGGCTATATGAAGGAGGGGCGATGTCCTCATCGACCGCGGAAAGCGGGGACGCAGTCCCTCCAGTATTGTTTACCGTCGGCATCGCGGCCTTGCCTTGCGACAATCTCATTGCCGATGCCGACAGCGACCTCTTGAAAAACAAAAAGGAAAGATAGAAGAGATTTATACTTCGCCCTTAGGCGGCTTTGAGAACTGACCGCCTGAAGGCGGAAATTCGTATTCTCCTTTAAAAAAAGAGCATCCCGGCAATCGCCGATCCCACCACCAGAAAGACCGGATGAACTTTCCATTTCGCGATGAGCAGGCAGGAGGCGACGGCAATCCCCACTGCAACCCAGTTCACGAGGGCCACGCATCCGATTTGCCACGCCGCCGCAGCAATGAGCCCAAGGACTGCCGGACGCAATCCTTTGAATACGGCCTGCGCCATCGGCCGTTCGTAGAAGTGGAAGAAGCACAGGGCGAAGAGGATGATGAGAATCATCCCCGGCAAGGCCACGGCAATCGTCGCGAAAAAAGCGCCCGGAACGCCGCCTGTTTCGTATCCGACAAAGGTCGCGAGATTAATCGCGATCGGGCCGGGGGTACTTTGCGAAATGGCGATCAGATCGGCAAAGCGCTCGGTAGTCATCCACCCGCGGCGGGCCACCTCATGCTGAAGAAAGGACAAAACAGCATATCCCCCGCCAAAAGCAAACAGTCCGATGGTGGAAAAGGATACGATCAGCTGGAGAAAAATATTCATTCCTGCACGGGCTCCTTCCTGAACAGAAGCAATCCGAGCATACTCCCGGCAACGATCATCAGTACCGGATGAATATGCAACCCGGCTATCGCAAGAAAAGCACCGATGGAAATCACCAGCTTAGCGACGGAATCAACCGACTTCTTCCCGACCTGGAGCACCGCCATGACAATCATGGCAACAACAGCCGCGCGAATACCCGCAAAAGCCTTCTGTACGACCGGAAGGTTAAAGTAAGGAGTGAGGAACGCCGCTATCAACAGAATGACAACCAATGAAGGAGTCGCCATTCCAGCTGCAGCGACGAAGGCCCCCGGCACACCCCGCTTGCGGTAGCCAATCAGGGTCGAGGTATTCATGGCGATGATGCCGGGAATCGATTGGCCGAGCGCATAGTAGTCGACCATCTCCTGATCGGAAATCCACCTCTTCGAGTCAACCACTTCCCGCTTCAGCATAGGGAACATGACATAGCCACCGCCGATGGTAACCGCACTGATCCGCAGGAAAACGAGGAACAGTTCCAACAATGTCGGTTGTGTGTTTTTATCGGACATTGCTCAGAGGTTAATATGTGCTCTCAGCAGCAGGAAGCTCCGTCTGCATCAAAAAGCCGCGCAAAAAAATGCGCGGCTTTTATCAGCTGAAGAGCGAATCGGTTAGAAGTTCACGCATGAGGCGTGGAGCGCCTCGATCTTCTGAGCAATTTTTTCGACCACTTCACAATCGACCTTGCTGCTGATTTTCATCAGTGCCAGTGAATTTTCACCAGACGGATCGTGCGGATTGCGCATATCGTCGATATTAATTCCCGCTTCGGCAAGTGCGTTTCCGATCTGGCCGATCACGCCTGGACGATCCTTGTAGATGAAGAGCAGGGCCGTTCCGACCGGCTCGAAGTAGAGCTTGTCGAAATCGTTGACCCGCGAAACCATCATGTTGCCCTCCGCCACAGTGCCGCGTACGCTGATGCGCTGGAAATGCGCAGCATCAACGGAGGTCGTGACATCCACGGTGATGGAATTACCGTATCCTTTACTGGTATCGGTTTCGCGGTTGAAATATTCAACGCCCATCTCCTTAAGGTACTCCAGAGCTGCATCGTAGCCCTGCGTGCGATCAAAGTCGTCGCTGAGCGCCGCCACGATCTGCACCAGTAACCAGTCGCCAAATTTGGCGAGATCGCCGTAGAAGCTGGTTTCAATAAGTTTCATCTGCTTGTTGCCACCGGCAATGCCGCGGCAGAGATGCGCCAGGGCAAAGGCAAGCTCGCTGTAGGCCTTGTCGAGTCCTTCAGGAACGTCGCGATTAACCACATAGGAAGCAATTCCCTTGTCGTCGTAGCCGATCAGCTGGGTGGCAGAACGCAGCGCCGCGTTGAAGTTCGCCTCGGTCGTGCTGGCACCGAGATGCGGAAGCATGATGTCGGCAATGTCGGCAACAGGCTTGTCGCCCGCCTCATCCTTCGGATAGACATCGTTGAGATAGCGCAACCCCTTGTCCGCTTTCAATGCACGCAGGTCGTCTTCGTTGATGATGCCGGCACGGGCGCAGTTGATCACCGTAGCGCCGTTTTTCATGCGGGCCAGCAGCGACTTGTTAATGATGCCGCGGGTTTCATCGTTTTCCGGCATGTGCAACGAGACATAGTCGCACTGCTCGAAAATATCCGACAGCTCGGCCGATTCCGCCTTGAGGTCGCGGGCGCGCTCATCGGAAAGGAAGGGGTCATAGGCAAGAATCTTGACATCAAAACCAGACAGACGCTTGGCCACCAGCTGTCCGATCGCACCGAAACCAACGATACCGACTGTCTTTCCGGTGATCTCCTTGCCCATGAAGTTCTTCTTTTCCCACTTGCCGGCGCGGGTGGATGCATCACCAGGCACCACATGTCGAGCATCAGCCAGCATAAGCGCAATCACCTCTTCAGCTACCGCATTGGCATTGGCGCCGGGGGTATTCATTACGTCCACGTTCCTGGACCGCGCATATTTGGTGTCGATGGTGTTATAGCCTGCTCCAGCACGGATAATCACCTTAAGCTCCGGCAAGGCATCAATAATCTCAGGCGTCACTTTTTCGGAACGGACAAACAGTGCATAGGTGTCGGGATGCTGGGAGGCCAAGGTAGCAAGATCCGATGAATCGTCCTGAACGACTTCATAGTTGCCGTGCTTGTTCAGCGTTTCGCGGGCAATGGCGTTGAGCTTGGTCGGGATCAGTACCTTCTTCATTGTTTCCTCTCGGTTGGGGTTGAAAATAGGAGTGCACAGTAAGCAGGGGGCCTACCGGAATCAAGCTTTGACAAATCCATTTTTCTGGGAGAGTCTCATGCTTTAACTGGATCGCAATATGAAAAGAACAGTCTATTTAGCCAACAGTGTAGCCGCCCTCCTCCTGCTTTCGGGATGCATGGGATATCAACTAGGAGGAGGCCGCCCCGCAGGCATTGAAACCGTCTCCGTAGCACCGGTTGTCAACCAGACCTCCGAACCGGCGATCGAGCTACAGGTCACCCATGCGCTCCGGGAGCGGATCCAGTTCGACGGACGTCTGAAACTGGTCGATTCCAACGATGTGGCAGATGGTATCATCGAAGTCACGCTCGTAAAATACGACCTGACTCCAATCGCCTATCTGGACAAAAAAAGAACCACACCTCAACTATACCGCCTGCGCGTAACAGGCAAGGCCGTGCTGAAACGGTCCGACACAGGCTCCGTGGTCTCCGTATCGGAAACCTATGGAGAAGCCACCCTGCCCTTCCAGTCCGACCTCACCTCTGCCAAACGTGACGCACTCCCCGACGCCGCTGCTGAAATTGCAAAATACATGGTCGATGATCTGATCGAGCAGTGGTAGGGCGCACCCCGCAGCTTCAAGAGGATAAGGTGTCAGGGCTGAGGTTGTGAGCCGGACAAATACAGAACCCACACAGGGTTTAAAACTCAACCCCGTAAGCCCTGAATTCTTCCTAGACACAAAAAAACCCGCTCTCTGGCGGGTTTTACAATGCGCTTGATTCCCTGTTCTAGGCAGAAGCAATCTTGCGCAGACCGTTGGCCGCATTGGTCTTGCGACGAACCGCGGTGTTCTTCTTGATCACACCCGCTTTGGCGGCCTTATCGAGAACCGAACTGTACGTACGCAGTGCCTCTGCACCTGTTTCGGCATTCTCGGCTTCCAGGGCTTCCATCATCGCACGACGTGCGGTTTTGATGCGCGTGCGGATCTGCAAATTGCGATCATGACGCACCACGTTCTGGCGCATTCTCTTTTTGGCGCTTTTCAGATTCGGCATATTAAATTACTCCGTTTAATCAAATTTGTTCCTGTTTCTGGGAAAGAAGAGTCGGATAATAGCGGGGGATGATCCTAAGTCAACCCGCAAATCCTGCAAAAAACATGGTTTAATGAACAACGCCCCAATGTGACCGGAAGGGCCAGTAAACGAACATCGCCGGCCCTTGGAAATCCCGGCGAGGCACCCCGCCAAAAAACCGCCCGTCCAGACTCATATTGGGCTTCGTGTTATCCCCCATCATCAAATATTCATTATCGGCCAATTGAATAAATGCATCCTCGGAGTCGAGTAGACTTCCCTCGGCAATATCATGGCCGCCACTGTATATAGGGTCGGTGTCGATGGTTTTGAAAATAGGCGGGTCGTCGATGATTTTACCGTCGGCCACCAGGTGCCGGTTCTGAATCTGGATCTTTTCGCCGGGCAGTCCGACCATCCGCTTGATATAGAAAGTATCCTTGCGCACCTGCTCGTGCTTGATGCTGCGGGTGTCAAATACGGAGATGTCCCCGCGCTCAGGCTTCATGAAGTTATACTTCATCTTGTTTACCACGATATGGTCGCCGGCAATTTTATACCCCTCCCATATGGGTTCCCCTTTTTCATAGAAATGCCGTTCGGAAACCTTCTTGTACCATCCCCGGATCGTATCGTCGTCCCCCATCCATGCGCGGAACATATAATCGGACATCCGGTGTTCAACACCTCCCAGATTAAACTTCCAGGAATCTCCATCCCGACGCAGCGAACCATCCAGTCGCCCGGAGGTCATTGCAGCCATTTTATGATAGGTCGTCCCGGTCAGAACCCACTTTACAAACCGCAGGGGCTGGCGATCCATGATGCCGGACCCCGCATGGGTCTCACCCGTGATGCCGTTGAGGGTCGGCTGCATCGATCCGGTCGGGATCTTGAACGGCTGAAAAAAGAAGGCCCGGATGGCCATGGCGGCCGCGAGAGCGACAATCACCACCTCGACGTTTTCGCGGACCCCGCGCCGGTATGACGATGGATAAACCTTATCGGTAGCGGCATCGAGGATTTCGATCGCTTTTTCAAGGTTGCCTTCTCCCGTTTCGCTGATCTTGCGCACCACCTCTTCCGCAGCATCCAGAGCAGCAAGATCCTTGGGATCGGCAATATCCTCGCGCATGTTGCGCGCATGCTGGGCCGCATGCAGGTATTCCTTCAACAGTTTGCGCAACTTTCTTTGCTTAAATTTTCCAGTCATGCTGTTCCTTCGGGCAAAACCCGGTCGTTCGACCGTCTCTATTGACTATTGGTTTTCAAAACGGCAATGAACGCTTCCTGCGGAATATTCACCTTGCCGATCTTCTTGAGCTTTTTCTTACCTTCCTTCTGACGCTCTAGCAACTTTCGCTTACGCGAAATATCGCCGCCGTAGCATTTGGCCGTCACATCCTTGCGGTAGGCACGGATCGTTTCCCGGGCAATGATCTTGCCGTTGACGGCAGCCTGCAGGGCCACGGCGAACGCCTGGCGCGGAATCACATCGAGCAGCGATTTGCACATCTGCCGCCCCCGGAACTCCGCCTTGGAACGGTGCAGGATGCTCGAAAAGGCATCAACCACTTCGCCATGGATCATGATGTCCATCTTAACCAGCTCGGACTGCTGGTAGTCGGCATATTCATAATCCATCGACGCATAGCCACGGCTGATGGTCTTGAGCTTGTCGTAAAAATCGATCAGGACTTCATTCAACGGCATATAGCACGACAGCATCACACGGTGACCATCAATGGAGTCGGTCTTGGTGATCTCCCCTCGCCGCTCCATGATCAGCTTCATCATTTCGCCCAGATAATCCGTCGGGCAAATGATCGTGGTATTGATCATGGGTTCTTCGATATGCTCGATATTGCTCATATCAGGCAAATGCAACGGATTGTCGATCTCCGACACATCGCCGTTCTTCATCACGACCCGGTAGACCACATTCGGATACGAAGAAATGATATCGAGGTTATACTCACGCCGCAGACGCTCCATGATAATTTCCATGTGAAGCAATCCCAGGAAACCACAGCGAAAACCAAATCCCAGCGCAATTGAGGATTCCGCCTGGAAGGAGAACGAAGCGTCGTTCAGCCGAAGCTTGTCCATGCTGGCGCCGAGCTTTTCATAATCGCTCGTCTCCACCGGATAGATGCCGGAAAAGACCATGGGGTGGATTTCCTTGAAACCGGGCAGTGCATCCTGGGCGGGCATCTTTGCCAGGGTGAGCGTATCACCGATCTGGATCTCCGAAGCATCCTTGATATTGGCGATGACATAGCCCACGGACCCCTCGTCCAGCTGTTTTCGCTTTACCATCCCGGGCGTAAAAACACCAACTTCCTTGATTTCGTAGTCCTGCTCCGTGCTCATCACGCGCACTTTGTCACCCGCCTTCAACGTACCGCTGAACAAACGCATATAGACGACAACGCCGCGAAAGGCGTCGTATTTCGAATCGAACACGAGGGCACGGGTAAAATGGTCCTGGGCCGGTTTCGGCGGAGAGAAGCGGGTCACCACGGCCTCCAGCACATCCTCGATACCAACCCCCTTCTTGGCGCTGATCTGCAGGGCATCGGTGGCCTCGATCGCAAGGATGTCTTCAATCTGCTGGCACACTTCATCGACATCGGCGTTGGGCATCTCAATCTTGTTGAGCACGGGAATGACATCAAGCCCGTTCTCCACGGCCAGATAGGTGTTCGATACCGTCTGGGCCTCCACGCCCTGAGAGGCATCAACCACAAGAATCGCGCCTTCGCAGGCTTGCAGGCTGCGGGAAACTTCGTAGGAAAAGTCGACGTGGCCGGGGGTGTCGATCAGGTTGAAGGTGTAGACTTTACCATCCTTGGCCTTGTACTTCATCGTTACCGGATGGGCTTTGATGGTAATGCCGCGCTCGCGCTCCAAATCCATGGAATCGAGCAACTGCTCCTTCATTTTACGCTGTTCCACCGTATGGGTAAGTTCCAGCATGCGGTCGGCCAGCGTCGATTTGCCATGGTCGATGTGGGCGATAATGGAAAAATTTCGGATTAAACTAAGATCGTTCATACAGTTGCGTAATTTTACTTCCGGTTGATTGTAGCCTCAAAAAACGATCGGACAAGCTAACGGAGCCCTGACCGAAGGTCAAGTGTTCCGCACTCCGTGGTATTTTCCTTGTTTTTTCGCGCTTCTTGACCTGCGTCAAGGTTTCACCTTTGATGATGTGCACAATGGCGGCATCATTTGAACAACAACCAACCAAGGAGAGTTATCATGAGCATGTTTTGCTACCAATGTGAACAAACAAGCCAGTGCACCGGATGCACCTCGTTCGGCGTATGCGGCAAGGATCCCGAAACCGCGGCCCTGCAGGACCTGCTCGTGCAAGTCTGCAAGAAGATTTCTGAAAAGGCCCACGCCAAGCGCCAGGCCGGACAGGCCACCCGCGAGGCCGATCTCTTCGTCATGGAAGGCCTCTTCACCACCGTCACCAACGTCAACTTCGACCCCAACGACATTGCCGGCATCATTTCCCGCGGCGTGGCCCTGCTCAAGGAACTCGGCGGCGAATGGGAACTGCCCAGCGATATCGACGGTCTAATCTCCCAGGGCGAGAAAGTCGGCATAGAAAGCCGCATGACCACCCTCGGCGAAGACGTCACCGGCCTGCAGGAACTGATCCTCTACGGCCTCAAGGGCACGGCGGCCTACGCGGACCATGCCTTCGTACTCGGAAAGGAAGACGACTCCGTTTTTGCCTTCTTCCACGAAGCGCTCGCCTTCCTGCTCAACCCGGCCCCGACCGTCGACGAGCTCGTCGGCTACGCCCTGAAGACCGGCGAAGTCAACCTGACCGTCATGGGCCTGCTCGACGCCGCCAACACCGGCACCTATGGCCACCCCGTCCCCACCCCGGTCCGCATCACGCCGGTCGAAGGGAAGGCCATCCTCGTTTCCGGCCACGACCTGAAGGATCTCGAGCTGCTGCTTAAGCAGACTGAAGGCAAGGGTATCAACATTTACACACACGGCGAAATGCTTCCCTGCCACGGATATCCGGAACTGAAGAAATACCCGCACCTCGTCGGCAACTATGGCGGCGCATGGCAGGATCAACGTGCCGAGTTCGAAGCCTTTCCCGGCGCGATTCTCATGACCACCAACTGCATCCAGAAGCCGAAGGAAAACTACAAGGCCCGCATCTTCACCTCCGGCCTCGTCCAATGGCCGGGCGTAGAGCACATTGACGACGGAAACTTTGCTCCGGTCATCGCGGCGGCGCTGGCCTCCGAAGGCTTCAAGGAAACCGAAGAGGAAAAAACCATCCTGACCGGCTTCGGCCACAACGCCGTCCTCGGCGTCGCCCCGCAGGTGATCGATGCCGTCAAGAGCGGCGCCCTCAAGCACTTCTTCCTGATCGGCGGCTGCGACGGCGCTAAATCCGGCCGCAACTACTACACCGACTTTGCCGAAGCAGTGCCGGATGATTGCGCAATCCTCACGCTGGCCTGCGGTAAATTCCGCTTCAACAAGCTTGAGTTCGGCGATATCGGTGGCATTCCGCGCCTGCTCGACATCGGCCAGTGCAACGACGCCTACTCCGCCATCCAGATCGCCGTCGCCCTCGCCGGCGCGTTCGACTGCGGCGTCAACGACCTACCGCTCTCCATGGTGCTCTCCTGGTACGAGCAAAAGGCCATCTGCATCCTGCTCACCCTGCTGCACCTCGGCATCAAGGACATCAAGGTAGGCCCAAGTCTGCCCGCGTTCATCACTCCGACCGTGCTCCAGGTCCTCGTCGACAACTTCAACATTGCACCGACCACCACGGTTGAAGCGGACATGGCCGACTGCCTGTCCTGAGCCAGCCGAAGGGCCTCAGGTATAACCAGATTGGTGTAACCACGGGGAAATTAGAAAGGCGCTCCATCCGGAGCGCCTTTTTCTTAGCGTAGACACGCGACGAGGCGTCGCGTCTACATGTCTTAATCCAGCACAACTTCCTGTTCGTACTCGGGCACAACGCAGGTCCAGCCGGTCTTTTCCATCAGGAACTGCTGGAAGGCGGTGGCCTGCGATTCTTCGCCGTGGGTGACAAAGACCTTGCGGGGAGGTTCCTTGATGGAGGAAATCCACTGATAGAGCTCGTTCTGATCGGCGTGGGCTGAAAAGCCGGAAATGCGTTCAATGCGTGCTCTTATGGCATGTTCTTCCCCAAAGATGCGAACCGTTTCGGGCTTTTCAAGTATGCGGCGGCCCAGCGTCCCGACGGCTTGGTAGCCGACAAACAGGATCGTGCTTTCCGGCCTGCCGATGTTGTTCTTGAGGTGGTGCTTAATGCGGCCACCGGTGCACATGCCGGACCCGGCAATGATGATCGCCGTGCCGTTGATGTGGTTGATCGACTTGGACTGGTCAACCGTGCGCGACATGGTGAGTCCCGGAAAATCACACGGCTTGTCGCCGGCACGGACCTGCGCCATGGTTTCTTCATCGAAGAGCTCTTCGTGCTTCTTGAACACCTCGGTAATCTTGACCGCCATCGGGCTGTCGACAAAGGCCACCAGATGCGGAATGCGGTCTTCTGCCAGCAGATTATTCAGGTGGTAGAGCAGTTCCTGTGTGCGTTCTAGCGCAAAACTCGGAATCACCACGTTGCCGCCGGCTTTGTGTGTTTCGTTGATGACCCGCTCCAACTCGCCGGGAATATCGGCAACACCTTCATGAACCCGGTCGCCGTAGGTCGATTCGATCAGCACATAGTCGGCATGCTCGAACTGGAAGGGATCGCGCATGATCGGCAGATCCCATCGGCCCACATCGCCCGAAAACAGGATGGTGCGGGTCTCGCCGTCCTGCTCCACTTCGATACGGATGGATGAAGACCCGAATACGTGTCCGGCTTCCCGGAACTCGGCAGTTATACCTTCGCCGATCGGAACCTTGGTGTTGTATTTCACCTTATTGAACAGGGTGTTGACCTTCTCCGCGTCTTCCATGGTGTAGAGTGGTTCATACGGGAATGGGCTTTTTTTACCAGAACGCTCATGGCGCTTCATCTTATGCTTAATGTCCTCTTCCTGGATATGCGCCGAATCGAGCATGATGATGTTGGCGATTTCTGCCGAGGCCGCCGTAGCGAAGACCGTCCCGTTAAACCCTTCCTTCACCAGTTTGGGCAGACGTCCGCAGTGGTCGAGATGGGCATGGGTCAGCAGAACGGCATCAATGGTGTTTGCCGGAACAGGGAAATCGTCCCAGTTGCGTTGCTTCAGATCGCGTTCCTGATACAGCCCGCAATCGACCAGCAACCGAACGCCGTTGGCCTCGAGAAAGTAGCATGATCCCGTAACATTCCTGGCCGCCCCGAAAAACTTGAGTTTAATGTCCATCTCATCCTCCTGGTTATGTGCAACGAATGCAGGCAAAACAACGAATATCCAGTCGCGCTGATTAGTTGATTTTCCTGCATTCGTTGCTAATCCAACTCATCATGCGCGAGCGCGGTCGTCCGACAAATCGACTCGTAATCATTATAGGAAGCAATCAGGGGATCGACAGAAAAATCGCATTCTTTCAAAAGCGCTATGTTTTTGAACAGGGTTTCCATGAAGGCTCCGAGCAATCCCGGTTCATCCATCGGCACAAGGCTCTTCTTTAGCTTGGTAGCGATATCGGATAGCTTGCGTTCATAAAACAGGTATCCGGCTTCAGTCTGCCCATTGATCGTTTCCGTATTGGACTCCCCGAAAAAATGCTGCTGGGCCGCAAAGGCGTAGACCGGAAGCTGACAATCGAGATTGCGCCGGATTTCGTCGAAATAGTCGTCCTGCTTGCTGCGGGACCGGCTGGCTCCCTTATAGTCCAGCACCCGAATCTTTTCCAGCGCCCCGGTATCCGCGAAAACCAGATCAATGCGGTCGATGATCCCCTTTAAACTCAGATCTCCAAGTTCGACCGCGGCATCGCCGCAAAACTTCAACTCGAACAAGGCCGGATAGCGGCTTTCATCGACGCAGGTTTGGGCATCGTGACGCACGAAGTTCAGAATCTGCTCGAGCACTTTTTCCCCTTCAGCCGCCCATACACCCGGATGGCCCAGCTCCACACGATCCATGTACTTCCGGGCGACCTGCTTCGCAAACGCAACATACTGATGTTCTAGCTCCGGAACAAAGACGGCCAGCGGAATGGCATCGAGGCCTCCTTCCGCACGCCGCATCCACCCTGCCGCCGTTTTGACGGCCCAACATCGCGGCGTATCGATCCCGGATTCACCGGTTGCAACAGCGGCATAGATTTCGTGCAGGATGGAATGGATTAACCCGCCCTTTTTCATCGGATCGGGCGTATCGTCGGCCCGGCGCTCATCCTTCAGGCCGAACACCTGCTCCAGCAGGAAGACATACCGGCACTGCGCCAGCTTTTCCAGCGCCGTTGGACTCAGCTCCTTCTTCGCGTCGAGCCATTCGGCAACCTTTCCCTTCAGCGCCGGAATATGTCCGCAATATTTCGAAGGGGCGCGCCCGTCGATCGGTGCATCCAGAAAGGCCTCGCGCTCGGCTTCGATGTCGAGCATAGCAATGAGATGCCCGAGAACTGGAGGGGCGGCGTCCCCCTCATCATCCGCGGACAGCGAGGGCGCGGTCCCTCCATTCACCAGCGCCTGCAATGCCTCGTCCTTCGCCCGGCAAAGCGGAAGCGGAACGATAGTCAGGAAAGATTCGCCCGGCATGGGTATCCGGTCTTCGGGCATAACATTCTGTTGCGCTGCCAGATGACGCGCAAAAACAGTGTCATGGTCCAGTTGGTCGATACGCCACCGGTCGTATGGGCCGGGAACGATCTGTTCCTGCGAGCACCAACCGGCCAGATCCCATAGCTTCCGGAAGTATTCGCTCTCGCTCTTTTCGTTCCCCTCCTGATCCGCGGACTGGTACGAAAGAACCAGTTGCGTTCGCGCCATACCGAGGACGGTCAAAAAAAGTACCGACTGCTGCGCATACAGGACATCGGCCTTGGGCAAAGCCATTGACGGAAGATGCCTGCCCTGCTCTTCCAGATGGCGGCGCAGCCATTGACGTTCATCGTCGCTGAGCAGGGCATCCTGCTGGGGTACGGCCGGGAATTCGCCTTCGTTGAGCGCAGCAAACATAACCACATCGAAATCCAGCCCGACGGTATCGTATGGATTGAGCACCCAGACGCCCTGCTCGTGGCTGTCGCGCGGCTTGATGGTTACGTTTTCCAGTAATTCTTCGAGCAGGTCAACCAGCTCGCGCAGCGGCATCATGTGGTTTTCCAATCCGTCAAGTGCGGCGCCCACGGCCTTTACCGCTTCACTGTTGAAATGATCGTCGGGTTCGAGGATCCGCTCCTGCAATATCGCTGTGGCCCGGATGCCGGAGCAAGATTCCACACCATGCAAACAGGGCACCGAATCAAGATCGATACGAGGCGGGGCTTTGAGCAATCCGTCAACCGCCTGTTCACGGTCTTCAAAGCGAATGGCGGGATTGCGGATAAGATCAATCAGCGTATCGCGTTCCGGGCGCAGCGGAAAGGCCAGCCAGGATAGAAAGGCTTTTACACATGGGGATGACAGCACCGGCCTGCCGCGACGGAAATAATAAGGAATCCGGAAGCGTCCGAAAACATGCGGAATGATGTCCTGCACCTTGCCGATATCCGGTACGACGAGAGCCATCCGGTCAGGAGCCATGCCACTATCCCGAAGGCTCCAGCAGATGCGCCGCGCAAGATCTTCGATTTCGCCATAGGCCCCCGACGAACGGGAAAAGCCAATGCGTTCAATGGCATCCATCTGAAAGAGGTCGGGGCTGTTCACGGCCAGGGCATCGCCCAGGTCCTCGGCCCACATGGCCCACGGCTCGGTCATGATTTCCGAACGGACTTGCTGACCCATCCTGTCTGCCGCCCCTTCCGCATGGGCCGACGGCAAGGCCGACTCAATCCGGACCTTCATTTTATGATTCAATGCCGTAACGCAGGATTCCTCGAAAGGGTTGAACCAGCGCACCGAACGAAAGGTGATCTGTTTGGCATCGCGCAACAGAGGGGGCCAGTTTTCGCGGCCGCCTCTCAGCAACCGGAGAATCCCAAGATTGACATCAAGGCCGTCGGCGTAGCCCTCCTGCTTCAGGATTGCCCGCCAGACACTGAACAGTGTGCCGAGCTGGTGCACCTTGTGATTCCGTGGCCGATCCAGCATCCAGTCGACGATTCGCGTCGTTTCTCCGGGAAGCAATGCCATTTCCCTGACCAGCTGTTCAAGGACTTCGGAAAGGGCCGAGGAGGACAACTCGCCCAGGGTGCCCTGTCCAGCAAAGTGACCATGGGCCACCTGGACCACCTGATTGCGCATGAGCACCTGCTGTGCAGGATTCATGCTGCTGCCCTTCAGTCTGGCATAGGGCAGGCAAAGCTTGCGCAACCGCGCAAACGTCGTGTGGCCGGAGGCATCGACCCACCCCCGTTCCAGCGCCTGGGCCTGCTGATAACGGCGCAACGCCAGTTCCGTCGGAAAGACGATCAACTCGCGCTGGGCATTAATGACAGGCATTATAGTTTTTCGATAAAGCGTGCGATGCGAACCATGGCTTCCTTGATTTCATCCATCGCCGTGGCATAGGAGCAACGGATAAAACCTTCCCCGCAGGCGCCGAATGCGGTACCGGGAACGCAGGCCACGTTCTGCTCGTCGAGCAGCTTCAAGGCAAATTCCTTGGCGGACATGCCGAACTTCGAAATATCGGCAAAGGCATAGAACGCGCCGTCGGGATAGACGCACGGGATCCCCATCTCCTCGAAGGAGGCATGGATGAAATTGCGGCGTTTTTTGTATTCAGCCTTCATGTAGGCAATATCGGCATCGGCTTTCTTGAGTGCTTCGATGGAGGCTTCCTGACTGAGGATCGGCGCACAGAGCATCGTATACTGGTGGATCTTCATCATGGCTTCCGTCAATACGGGCGGCGCGCAGGTGAAGCCCATGCGCCAGCCGGTCATGGCCCATGCCTTGGAGAATCCATGCAGGTAGACCGTGCGTTCCTTCATGCCGGGAACGGAAATAATACTGTAGTGCTCGCGGTCGTAGGTCAGTTCGTCGTAGATCTCGTCCGTCAGCACAATCAGGTCATGCTCGATCGCAAAAGCGGCGATGTCCTCGACGTCCTGCCGGGTCAGCGCCGCACCGGTCGGATTATTCGGATAGTTGAGCAGGAGCACCTTCGATCTGGGCGAAACATGTGCCTCCAGTTCGGCGCGGGTAAGCCGGAATCCGTTTTCCTTCCTGGTCTGGATAGCGACCGGCTTGCCGTAGGCAAACTGGATCAAAGGATTGTAGGAAACATAGCTCGGTTCATGATAGATCACCTCGTCGCCCGGCTCGATCAGGGCACGGATGGCCAGATCGAGACCTTCACTTACGCCAACGGTTACAAGCACCTCTTCCTCGGGACAGTATCCAATGCCGGTTTTCTTCTCCACGTACTGGGCAATGCCACGGCGCAACGCCAGCAATCCCATGTTGGAGGTATAGCTGGTCATCCCGCGGTCGAGTGCCAGCGTCGCGGCCTCGCGGATATGCCAGGGAGTGACGAAATCGGGTTCACCGATCCCGAGACTGATGACATCCTCGCGGGAGCTGACAATATCGAAAAAATCGCGGATGCCCGATCGGGGAATATCGCGTACGGTTTTGGCAATCCGGTTATGGAGAGACTTTGAGTCGTTCATTATCGTCCCTTGTGTGCATGAGGATTCCATTTTGCTTGTAGGTCTTCATCATGAAGTGCGTCGCGGTGGAGGTAATGCCCTGCATGGTCGCCAGCTTTTCGCTGACGAAGCTGGCGGCCTCGTGCATGGTGCGTCCCTTGATGAACAGCAACAGGTCAAACGTGCCCGACATAAGATAGACGGCCTCCACTTCGGGGAAGCGGCTGATACGGTCGGCAATACGGTCGAACCCGCCTTCGCTTTCGGGGGTCACCTTGACTTCGATCACGGTGGTGACCAGCGAGGCGTCGAGCTTTTCTTCGTTGACGATGGCCTGATAGGCGCGAATCACGCCTTCCTTCTCGTATTCCGCGATCTGTTTTTTCACCTCGTCGACGGTTATACCGAGCATCTTGGCCAGGTTTTCCGGCGTTTCGATTGCATTTTGCTTCAGCAGATTGAGCAGTTCATTCATGGGAGTCCTCCCCTCGGGTTGATTAAAAATTCGGCGGAGTTTAGCGATTTGCGGTTGAGCGACCAAACCAAAAAAAACGCCCCGTTGACCGGGGCGTTTGATTGTGCCGAGCCTTCTGATTAGAAGTCGTAGGCAATACCGGCGCCGCCCCAGATTTTTTCCTTGGAGTCGTAGTTACTCTTCGCCGCATTCTCGATGGCTCCGCCTTCGAGCATGGTGTAGGTCAAGTTCAGTTGTGCGGTTACTGAATCGCTGATTTCATAGCTGGCAATCGCATAGAAATTGTAGTCGTTCCAACCGGCATCCGTGCCGGCTGCAAAGTAGTAATCATTGTATGCGGTGTTGCCATAACCGGCCGAAATGCCGCCGGTAAGATCAAGCACATCAGTAATGGCATAGGGAACATGGACATCGAGCAGCACATAGGTACCGTTCACTTCGTCCAAATCGCCAAAGATGGTCAAGGACGGAATAACCGGAATTTCATAGTCTTCCCAGCTTGTGACCGTTGCGCGGCCATACAGCTCGATCGTCGACGGTGCCACCGAAGATCCCGCGGCCACACCGCTGTTCGGGAACGAGTAATAGATCGCACCGACATCAAAGGCCAGCTCGTTGATAATCACCGGCAGACTGTAGCCCAACGAAAGATCGAGCTCAGAAATATCGTCCGAGACGCCTCCGGCGCTGGAGCCGGCCGCATCGTAGTTGGCCCAGACATTGAAGCTCACATCGTACTGAGAAACGGTGATCTGGGGCTGAAACACAAAGTCGTTGTTGTAAACCTGTCCGCGCCACACATAGGACGAAAGGAGTGCTGCCTGAGCAGTCACTTCGGGCTCGGCCTGAGCCGCCGGAGCCATTCCGGTCATAACCATATCATCCTCGGCACCTGCAATACCCGCAGCCATGAGGGCCGCAAAACCAATTGTAATTACTTTATTCATCCGAAGTACTCCTCCAGTTTATCCTCAACATTCCATACCGCGCCCATCGCGGTACGAAGAAAAAGTTGTGTGTACGATACACGTGCATCAGTGCGTTGCAACCCCTTTTTCAGGCTATAATGGCAAGCTCTACGCCCCCACTATTTTACGGCCGCACCGGCTCCGATATCGCCTTCCACGGTCACCAGTTTGAGGGTGTCGCCGATGGATGCCGCCAGCAGCATGCCCTGCGATTCCACCCCGCGCAATTTCGCCGGCCTCAGGTTGGCCACGACCACGATGGTCTTGCCCACCAGTTCTTCCGGTTTGTAGTGCAGGGCGATTCCGGCCACAAGCTGGCGTTTTTCACTACCCAGATCGACTTGCAGTTTAAGCAGCTTGTCGGCCCCTTCAATCTTCTCTGCCTCGAGCACGACCGCCGTCTTGAGGTTTACGGCCATGACCTGATCAAAAGTGATGAGGCCATCGGCCGATGGCGTGGACGCCGTCCCACCATCTTTCTTTTTCGCAGGCGCGACGCTCTTGTCGCGTTTTCCCTTCTTCGGGGGAAGCGACGGGGCTGTCGTTTCTGCGTTCTTGACCTCGATACGCGGGAACAACGCACCCGGCTGGGAAATTTCGGAACCGGGCACCAGCACGCCGAATTCAGCAAGCTTGCCGAGATGAGGTTTGGCATCGGCCATGCCGAGCGCGGTGCGCAGGGCGAGCATCTTTTCGGGCATCACCGGATAAAGCAGTGCGGCACAGACGCGCAGGCATTCCGCGGCGGTGTAGAGGCAATGCGCGACTTCGGCTTCGGTACCCTCCTGCTTCGCAAGACTCCATGGAGCCCGTTCCTGCAGGTAGACATTGATCTTCCGAACCACGCCCATGACCGTTGCCACTGAATGGTCAAGTTTCATCGAGCTGATCAGCTCACCCATGTCCGCGGCCACCGTGGAGGCTTCCCGCCACAGTGTATCTTCGAGCGGGGTTTCAAAGCCGCCGGAAGAAGGAGCAGGCATTTTGCCGTCGCAGTAGCGGGAAATCATGTTCAGTACGCGGTTCGCAACGTTGCCGAGATCGTTGGCCAGATCAGAGTTGTAACGCTTCACAAAAGCCTCTTCGGTGAAGGAAGCATCCTGCCCCAACGTCATCTCCGCAATCAGAAAGTAGCGGAATGCATCCACGCCGTAGCGGTCGATCATATCCATCGGGTTGACGACGTTGCCAAGCGATTTGCTCATTTTAGTGCGCCCCGTCAGCCACCAGCCGTGGGCAAAAATGGATTCCGGCATTTCAACACCCATCGCCTTGAGCATCGTCGGCCAGTAGACCGTATGGGTCGTGAGAATATCTTTGCCGATCAACTGACACGAACACGGCCACCACTTGTTGAACTGCTCGTCATCGGACCTGTAGCCGATGGCTGAAATATAATTGATCAGTGCGTCGAACCAGACGTAGGTCACGAATTCATCATCAAAGGGCAGTTCGATACCCCACGACAATCGCGACTTGGGCCGTGAAATGCAGAGATCCTGCAGTTCTTTGTTTTTCAGGAATCCCAGGGTTTCGTTGGCCCGGAAAGAAGGCTGGATAAATTGGGGATGTTCCTCGATATACTGGATGAGCCACTCCTGGTACTTGCTCATGCGGAAGAAATAGTTGGATTCGACGATCGCATCTACCTTGCGGCCGCATTCCGGGCAGTTTCCGTCGACGAGATCCTTTTCGGTAAAGAAACGTTCGCACCCGACACAGTACCAGCCTTCGTATTCAGCCTTGTAGATTTCGTCGCGGTCGAAGAGTTCCTGCAGGATCTCCTGAACAATCTTTTTATGGCGCGGTTCGGTGGTGCGGATAAAGTCGTCATGCCCGATTTCGAGCCGCTTCCACAGCTCCTGGAACCGGACAACGGTCTGGTCGCACTGTTCCTGCGGGGTTATGCCGTTCTTGTCCGCCGCCTGCTGCACCTTCTGGCCATGCTCGTCGGTTCCCGTCAGGAAATGGGTCGGCACATCGAGCAGCCGGTGATAGTTGGCCAGCACGTCCGCCAGGATGGTGGTGTAGGAATGGCCGATATGCGGCTTGTCGTTCACATAGTAGATCGGCGTCGTTACATAGTATTTGGATGGTTTTTCGCTCATGGAAACATCTCTTCTTCTGTTTTAAAAATCGAAGCAGGGATGATAGGGAGAACGCCGCAAGATACAAGCGTTGAATTACCCGCCCCGCCCTGCTAGCTTTTATAGCCAACCACGAAAGACACAAAATACACGAAAAGAACACATCGGCCCGGTTCCGTGTATTTTGTGTCTTTCGTGGCGAACGAGATTGATGGTGAACCTATGAACTTCAGACCCTGCATCGACCTGCATAACGGCAAAGTGAAACAGATTGTCGGCGGCTCCCTCACCGACGGACAGGAACCAGAAACCAACTTTGTCTCCGACCGAAGTCCCGACTGGTATGCCCGGCTGTACCGCGATGACAACCTCGCCGGCGGCCACATCATCAAACTGGGCACCGGCAACGACGATGCCGCGCGCGAGGCCCTGGCCGCCTGGCCGGGCGGGTTGCAGATCGGTGGCGGCATTACCGCTGAAAACGCCCCTAAATGGCTTGATGCCGGTGCCTCGCAGGTCATCGTCACCTCCTACCTTTTCCAGAACCAGCAGTTTGATCCCGGACGGCTTAAGCTTCTGCTCGATACCGTCGGCAAGGACCAGCTGGTGATCGACCTGAGCTGCCGCAAGAAGGACGGCGAATACTATGTGGTTACCGACCGCTGGCAGACCTTCACCAACACCATCGTCAATGAATCCTCACTTCGAGGACTTGCCGCCTACTGTTCCGAGTTCCTGATTCACGGGGTCGACGTGGAAGGCAAACAACAAGGCATGGACGAGGAGCTGATTGCGCTGCTGGCCGAATACTCACCGATCCCCTGCGTCTATGCCGGTGGCGTCCGTTCGTTCGAGGATCTGGAAAAACTGAACGAAGCGGGACGCGGGAGGATCGACGTCACGGTAGGATCCGCCCTCGATCTGTTCGGCGGCACCCTGGCCTATCAGGACGTGGTCGCATACTGCCGGACATAAAAAAACCGCCCGGCTTGCGCGGGGCGGTTTTGCAAACGTCTGCGGGCAGTACTACATGATGTCGTAGGTCAGACCGGCAACGACGGTCGTATCGACACGTTCCCGTCCGGAGACCGGCAGGTTGTCGTATTCTTCGCGCACTTCAAGGAACAGCGAGAGCTTCTCGTTCATCTTGCTCTTGGCCCCGACCACAAACAGGCCGGTTCCATCCTTGGAGTCGTCAACGGAGGAGCTGTACTCAGCGTTTGCATACAGCGATGCGGTTTCAGACAACGTCTGCACATAGTTCCCAGCCACGCGCCACTCTGCATGGTCATCGTTGCCGTCGGAATTCGTCTCATGCACATAGTTGACACCAAAGCTGCCATCGAGCTTCACAGCTTTATGGTTAATGAAATAATAACCTACGTTTGGACCCAGTTTTAAGCGGTAGTTTATGTCCTTGAGCGCATCGTGGTAGCCTTCGGCAAACACACCGCCATAGAAGTTTTCGGAATCAAACTTGTAGCGATAGTTGGATTGGCCGCGCAACTGGCCTTCTGTCTGGGCACCTTCGGTTTTTCCATATTCGCCATACAGACTGTTGACCCAGTCGCTCTTAGGCGCATAACGGTCGCCCTTGAGATTCATGGTATACAACTCCTTGTCCGTGTTTCCGTCCTTGAACGTCGCACCCAGCGAAAGACTGCTCTTCCACGTAACATTGGTGACTTCATCGGCCAGTCCAGCCATCGGCAAGGCCAGCATTGCACACAACGCAATTCCCTTGATCATCCTCATCACGCATCTCCTTTTGATTTAAAGGCGAAACCCTATTCAAGAGACCGCGACGGCGCAATATCTTTACAGCAAAAACAGAACCTCAATTGGAACTTGCAACTTGCGGGTTTACGGCCAAAATCCGGTCGGTACAAAATAAGAAATATGGAGCAGAATCGATGAGCGACTACACCTACACCCCCACCATCCAGCACAGCGGCAAAGACGACACCGAATATCGACTCGTCACCAAAGACGGCGTGCGCATCGAGCAATTCAACGGACAGGACGTGCTGGTCGTCGAACCCGGGGTGCTCGAACGCCTTGCCTACGAAGCCTTCTATGAAATCTCATTCTACCTACGCCCCGCCCACATGAAACAGGTGGCCTCTATTCTCGACGATCCCGACGCCAGCGAAAACGACCTCTTCGTCGCCCGCTGCTTCCTCGAAAACTCGGTCATCGCCGCCGTCGGCGAGCTGCCCACCTGCCAGGACACCGGCACCGCCATTGTTGTAGGCCACAAGGGCGCGCAGGTCTGGACCGATTTCGACGAAAAAGCCGCCTTCTCCAACGGCGTTTATCGCTGCTTCCAGGAATACAACCTGCGCTATTCCCAGATCGCTCCGCTCTCCATGTTCGAGGAAAAAAACACCGGGAACAACCTCCCCGCACAGATCGACATTTACGCCGGCACCGGCATGGAATACGAACTGACCTTCGTCGCCAAGGGCGGCGGCTCCGCTAACAAATCCTACCTCTACCAAAAGACTAAATCCCTGCTCACTGAAGAAAACCTCGAGGCCTTCATCAAGGCCGAATTCTTCAACATCGGCACCGCCGCCTGCCCGCCCTACCACTATGTCGTCGTCATCGGAGGCACCTCCGCCGAAGCCACCATGAAATATGTCAAACTTGCCTCCACCGGCGCGCTCGACGACCTGCCCACCACCGGCGACGCCTCCGGCCGAGCCTTCCGCGATACCGAATGGGAACAGAAGGTGCTCGAATGGAGCCGCGACTCCAAGATCGGCGCACAGTTTGGCGGCAAATATTTCTGCCACGACGTCCGTGTCATCCGCATGCCGCGCCACGCCGCCTCCTGCCCCGTCGGGATCGGCGTCTCCTGCTCCGCCGACCGCAACATCAAGGCCAAGATCACCCGCGACGGCGTCTTCCTCGAACAGCTCGAACACGACCCCGCCAAATATGCGCCCTCCAATCTTGGTAAAGGAACCGATACCGCACCGGAAATAGACCTGAACCAGCCGATGGACGACATTCTCGCCGAGCTGTCGAAATATCCCGTCTGCACCCGCGTCCGGCTCAACGGCCCACTCATCGTTGCGCGCGACATCGCCCACGCCAAGATCAAGGAAATGATCGACCGCGGCGAAGAAATGCCGGCCTATTTTAAAGACCATCCCGTCTACTACGCCGGCCCCGCCAAAACGCCCGTCGGCAAACCTTCCGGCTCCTTCGGCCCCACCACCGCCCAGCGCATGGATCCCTACGTCGACGAATTCCAGTCGCACCGCGGCTCCATGATCATGCTGGCCAAAGGTAACCGCTCGCAAGGCGTCACAGACGCCTGCGCCAAGCACGGCGGCTTCTACCTCGGCTCCGTCGGCGGCCCCGCCGCCCTGCTCGCCGAAAAGAACATCAAGAAGGTCGAGATCGTCGACATGGAAGAACTCGGCATGGAAGCCGTCCGCAAGATCGAAGTGGTCGACTTCCCCGCCGTCATCATCGTCGACGACAAAGGCAACAACTTCTTCGCCGATATCCTGAAGGGAACAAAGTAGACGCGCGGTGATCTTTCGCTCCTCAAGGGTATACGCAGATCGGGAGTGTAGACGCGGCTTCCAGCCGCGTTTGACAGGAGCCGTTCTGCCAGAGTTGCGCGATGCCGCTGGATAAGGCAGAATTGTAATTTGCTGAAGCCGGCAAGACGAGGGACGTTCTCAGTTTGCTGTATTATATAGTCAACAAAATGGCGATAACTAAGAAAACGTATACTGTAGTTGCGATAACTTTGTTTTTGATGAATGGCAACTTGCAAATCAGCGCGCCAAGACCGAGGAAAAAGGAGATAATAGCAAACCAGATAATCCAGCATAGGTGTGAACTCATAACCATAAGATTATTATATTCGGATTGCTCAGTTAGTTTCTCTGTATCGTTAAAAAGAATGAAATTGGATATGGATTCAGCATTTTTCAATGCACCCCCATGCCCTCCGGTTACATAGTTAACATTGTCTTTACCGGATTGCTGCTCAAAACCTGTGAACCCTCCGCTTCCTATATTAAAAAACCCGTCATCGCTGAGGTTAAGTTGCTTTCTAATGATTTGATAAAAATGTGGAAACCACGCGACCACCCAGTCATCAACAGCGATGTCATTTCTGAAATGATGAACTCGATCAGATGATTTAAGGTAATCATCCCAAGGGAAATCGGTTCTAACTACCGAGCCGGCGAAGTAGATGTTGTTAAAACGGAGTGCGGTGTATTGCTCCAAAGCACTAGCCAACAAATAGGTTCCATTGCTATGGCCAATGAAGCTGATTTCGGCATCTGGATAGATGGATGAAAAATGCGCAACCTGATCCACAAACCATCTAACCCACTTTTCTCGCTCGTTAAACAGCAGAAATCTACCCATTGGGAACCACCCATATTCACCTCCTTCGATAATCGTAGAGGCCTCTTTGCTTTGGTTTAACTGACCCTCAAGGGCTTCGATCCATTTCCCTTCATCTCGGATTCCGTGAACAACCATGACAATGTGTTTAACCGTGTAGCGGTCTGAATATAGATCATTTAGATGATCGTAACTATTAGATCCATATGCTTGTTTTAATTGTTCTTCGGGCAAGGTTAGCGCGTCAATAAACAGACTGCGTTTCCGGAGAGAGGAGATATCATCCGAATGCTTGTCCATGTCTATGATGTTTGCATGCGTCGCATCCTGAATTAAATTCATCATGATGAAATCTGGCGTCGAGAGTATTTCCTCTTGTTCCTCGAGAGGAGCGATTTTGTCGTCTTTTCCTAGAAGCTGAATTACTTGAGCTTTAATAAGGTTTTCATGCGATGCCTTCTTCCAGTTGAGGTTCAGATCGGTGACAAAAGGTGAGCCTCGCTCGGCAGAATGAATCATTTTTCCGTGGCCGAAAAAGCTGGCAATCCAAGATGCTATCCGGCCTCCTATTTTCTGCCCTAGAGGAAGCTTGTCTGGATTCCAGCCCCGGTTGATTCCGGCAAGCAATATAATTCTTGAGGTCTGATCAACCCAGTCCTGTTTCTTAAATGCCGGATAAGGATAATCTGTTCCGATCCCTAAACCATACAGATAACTTTTTCGGCACAACAATGCGCCTATGCTATGTCCTACCAAAATGATTTCTGAATACTCATGTCCGGATTTTCGAGACTCGTTATAATAATATTCAATTGTAGCGCTGAGCTTAGCCGCAGTATGCGGTAGGCTTGTATTCGCAAATAATGAGGAGTTGTAGTTTGGCGCAAGTATATCGGCATCGGGGTGGGCTTCTACGACTGCGTCAACTACATGTTTCATGTCGTCGCGATCATTCGTAAACGCATGCATCACAACGACCAGTTTTGTCCCGCCATTGTCTTTAAGAAGCTGAGTTTCAGTCAGGTTTGAATTCTCTTTGCTACCAAATACCCGTGCGAGCAAGGACGCGATCATTAATAGGCCGACTACTGCTATGGTAGTACGCAGAAGGTTTTTCGAAATTTCCATTCCTGATTCCTGGTTAAAGCATTCATGTCCAGCCGGGGAGCCATCGACTGCCCCCCCCCCGGCCAACTCGTCAATATCGAGAAAAGGGTCAGTACGATATATTAATACTCAAGATAAAATTATTCATATATCGGACTTCTCTGAAAAACAGAAGTCAACCTCCTAAATTGATATGCTATTTCGTCAGCAAGAGATTCCTTGATCAGCCTTCTCTCAGTTCCTGTTCAACACAACTCAACTTCAGATCCCCGGCCCTCTATACTGACCCAAGACGCGCATCCGGCTAGGCCGCCGATGCCGTCAGTCCTATGCCAGAGCGGCCGGAGTAAATTCGTTCCTCGTACATCCGATGTTCCTTCAAAAGCCGATAGACGATCTGGCTCATGCGTTTTGCCGTTATCGTAATCGCGGTGTTGGCCTTCTTGCCGCGTGCGCGCTGGGCCTTGTAGAGCCCGCCGAAGTAGGGCGAGCAGCCCACCGCCACCCAGGCCGCCTCGATGAACGCCCACTTGAGCCACTTGTTGCACTGGTTGAGCATGCGCCCGTGGTGCGTCTTGCCGCCGGAGCTGTGGGTGGAGGGAACCAGGCCGCAGTAGGCGGCGAACTTCGCGTAGGTTCCGAACCGGCAGATGGTGTCGATCTCGGTGGCAATGACGCTGCCGATTACCAGCCCGACACCGGGAATGCTTTGCAGGATCTCCACGCTCCGGTCCTGCGCGCCATCCGCCCTGATGCGTTCCTCGTCCGCCTTGATCAAGGCATCGAGCGTATCGAGCATCGCGAGATTTTGCCCCAGGATCATGGCATCCGGGTCGGGGAGCACCGCCTTGTTCAGGGCCGCCCGCCCCTTGCGTCCGAACAGGTCGGTGACCTGCGGCATGTTCAGGTTGTGCTGGCGGGCGATGATCTTGTGGATGCGGCTGCGGATCTTGGTGCGCTCGCGAACCCAGAAGATGCGCTGGCGGATGACCTCCTTGCGGTCGCGGGTCGGGCGGGGAGGAACGTAGCAGGCCGGGATGACATCCAGGCGAAGCAGCAACGCCAGCTTGCGTGCATCGATCTTGTCCGTCTTGATCTGCGCCTCCGAGATCAGCTTCACCTTGTAGGGGTTCGCCAAAACAATCTTCTCCACGTTTTCTATGCGCTCGAGGATCTCGTACAGCCAGCTCCAGTTGACGCTGGATTCGTACACCACGTGCACCGGCTCGTCCAGGGAGCCGAGCAACTGCTCGAACACGCCTTCCCACGCGTGGTTGATCCGCTGTTCGCGGACGATGTCGCCGGTATCGTTTTGAATACTGACAACCGAATACTTCTTGTGATAATCAATACCGCAGTAATACATGGCGGGGCCTCCTGTTAATCTGGCAGGGCTTCATTGCCGGTGCCTCATTGATTATATGACGGGTTAATCAACGCGTCTTGGAGGTTTTCCGCCTTTCATGTTTACTGACCCCTAAGTGTGAGGAGAGCTAGATGAAAAAGATTATTTTGATTGGAATTGCGGGTGTAGTTGTTGTGGCGTTATGGATCGGCCTTCGGGGTTCAGGGGAAAGCACCCTTCGACAAGGCTCAGGGCAGGCGGAAAAGGAATCCTCTGGGAGCTCTGTGTTCTCTAATGGCGCGAGTGGTTTAAATGAATCCATAAAGCCCGTGCAATCTGTGGATGGTTTAGCCTATTCGGCAGAGAATCTATCCGATGCGGTGAAGGCGCTCTTGGGATTGGCTGGCGAGAAGCAGAACTATAATTCCTTGGAAGATGCAATAGCCAAGCTGTCGAAGGATCTATCGGCCGACGATGTGGCGGCGCTGAGGGATATGCTGACGTGGCCGAACGACAAGTTCCCGGAGGGCATGCGGCCTATCGAGATCAATGCGGTGAAGAATGATATGCTGGATCGATTGCTGCGGCAGAATTCGCTACCGGAGGGGATCGGGTTGCAGATGGTGGAGATGGCTTCCAACCCGGAAAATGATCCGGTGTGGCGGGACTACTGCGTTCAGTTTATGTCGCCGTTTTACGAAAGGTCTGCGACAGAGAGAGTGTTAACCACAGAGAGCTCAGAGGAACACAATGGAATGGCCTCCAATACCTCTGAGTCCTCTAGCGCAGCGGGTGGTGAAAATGAAGTTGATGAACTGGCAGCGGTCCGAGAAGCAATGTTTGCGGCGCTGGATGAGCGGGACAGTACGATTGCGGGTACGTCGCTGATCGGTCTGGAGCTGCTTTCGCGTACGCATGACGAGTTTGACCGGGAATCCATTGTTAGCTCCGCGTTGGATATTGCTTCGGATGAGTCGGCAGCTAGTGCATCGCGTATGAC
>JBNKHE010000012.1:0-47830 GCA_050290185.1 Pontiella sp. | reverse complement strand
GGGATTGTTGAGGTATTTGACCTGTGGCATATAACCAAATACCTTCAGCGCCGGATCCCATTCGGGGAAGATGCGATCGAGCGTTTTTTCATTCAGCACGTCAGCCATCATCTCAACCTTGTTGGGCAGTACCTTGTTGAAGAGGACGCCGGCCACCCGGCTGTGGTGGTGCGAGAAGTAGGACAGATCCACCTCCAGCTCATCGAGGGTGCGACCAATACCGCCACCGACCAGATAGAGTATTCTTGCATCCAGCAGGTTTGCCACACGCGCATTGGACAATCCAACGACCGAGCCCACGCCCGGATGTCCGGTGCCTTCGGCAATAATCAACTTTTTGTCGGAAAGTGAATCCATTGTCTTATGGATCGATTCCTCGAACGCGGCGGTAATCGCCCGCGAGTTATCGCTCTTGATATATTCGCGCGTAACACCCGACACCACGCGCACCGGTGAAAGCGGGCCCATATCCGGCATATCCAGTCCGGTAAACTCCTTGACGATGCGGACGTCCTTGTCGATCTTTTCGCCGCTTGGGAGGGTGATCATTTCCTGGCCGACCGGTTTGAAGTAGCCGATGTCCTTCGGATCGATGTGGTTGGTCAGTGCCGATATGATGCCGAGACTGGTTACGGTCTTTCCGGCGTGCTGCCGTTCGCCGGCGATGAATACCACGGGGGGCTTTTTCATATGCGCGTCTCCAAGTTGGGATCAGTTTGTGTGATTGAGGGCTCTGTGCAAAGCGAAACCTTCTGCAGGTTGATGGCATCGACCGGGCAGGCCTTGAGGCAGGCGCCGCACCGGATGCACTCATCGGGGTTGATCCAGATCAGATTCATATCGCGGACCGTATCCGTCGACTCCCACGAAACAACGCGGCCCTGCTCTCCATGTTTCAGCTCCTTGAGCATGAGGATGCATTCGGGGCGTGGTTTGGCCTTGAGGCACCAGTCGCACTTGATGCACTTGTCTTGATCAATCTCGAACTTGTAGTTGCATCGGTAGCAGCGCTTTGATTCTTCGCGTGCTGCGTGGTTCTGGTATCCGAGCTCAACCTCGCTGGGCAGATCCCGCTCCGGAGTAGGCAGGGTCGGCATGGACTGGCGTTCAATGTGGTCCATCTCGGGCGTGCGGCCTGTTTCTGTGGCATTTTCGATCTGAACGTATCGGGTTATCCGTTCTTCGTTCATGAGGTAGCGGTCGATGCTTTCCACGGTCTGCTTGGCATGGGCAATAGCGTCAATCAGCGAAGTGGATCCCTGGGCAAAGTCGCCGGCCGCAAAAATTTTTTCGTTCAGCTCGGGGGGGTGGAGGTTGTCGCGGGCATCGATCCATGAATCGTCGGGGAACTGCCCCGTGGCGAGCAGCACCGTATCGGCCGGCACATCGAATTCCTCTTCAGATTCGGTGTTGCGGAAACGCATGCCGGTCAGTTTCCCATCTGTTGCCAAGTATGAAACCGGGGTGGCGTGGCATTCAAGCGGGATCTTCTCATTCTCGAGTTCTTCCAGTTCCCCGGGAGTGACGCGCATCGCCTCTTTCGATTTCCGGTAGAGCACTTTCAGATCCCATTGCACGGTACGGGCACCCAGTCGCTGGGCGCTGCGGGCGCAATCCATGGCGGTGAAGCCCCCGCCGATTACGATGACGCGCCGGCCAATATCGGCGGTGCCAGTTTCATTGACTTGCAGCAAAAAGTCGAGCCCGTGGCGGATGCCCGGAAGTTCATGGCCGGGGAGGTTGAGCAGGTTGGGCTTGGACGTCCCGGCTGCCATGACCACGGCATCGAATTCATTCAGCAAGCCGGAAAGCGGGAGATCCGATCCGATGGCGGTGTTACACATAATTTCAATGCCAAGATCCGTGATTTGCCTGATCTCACGATCGATGATTTCCCTCGGGAGTCGAAATTCAGGAATCCCCTGATTAAGCATGCCGCCCGGGGATGCATGTTTTTCATATACGGTGACGCCATGGCCCAACAGCGTTAGATTGCGTGCGACGGTCAATCCGGCAACCCCGGAGCCGATGACGGCGATCCGCTTTCCGGAAGGTGGAAACCATGGGTCAAGCAGGACCGGACCGCCTGTCTGGAAGTCTGCTGTGGAGCGTTTGGAAAAACAAATGGCTACCGGATCACCAAGACCGTCGTATCCATGGCGGCAGACCGCCTCGCACGGACGGGAACAAACCCGGCCGAGCACGGCGGGAAAGACATTGTCGCGCAGGTTGATGCGGTAGGCTTCATCGGGATTGTCCTCGGCGATGGCGGTTAAATAGGCCGGAATATCCGTTCCTGCAGGGCAGGCCTTCTGGCAGGGAACATTGATTTTCATCCATTTAAAGTCCTTGGCCGAAGTGCCTTTTCCATCCTTTACCGAAAGTTCGGCAGTGGGCGGGTGGGGGCGTTCCGGTGACTTGAAGAGGGTCTTGATCTGTCCGCTAAAATCCATGGTTTTGGCATCATATGGATGAAGATCTGGATTGCGAGTTATTTAGACGGAATCCTGGCAGCGGGATGGGTGGAGCGAAAATAATTCATAAGTTAGGTTGAGCTTACTTCAACGGGTCTGCTATGACCCGTTTTCATGAACAGCCCCGAACTCAGCGCCAGCCTTGAAGACTATCTGGAAACGATCTTCTTTCTTTCCAGAGAAGAGGGGAAGGCGCGTCCCAAGGAGATCGCGAAGCGGATGAAGGTCCGGGCCGCATCGGTTACGGGGGCATTGAAGGCCTTGGCGGACCGGGACTTGATCAACTATGCTCCCTATGCATCGGTCACCTTGACCGACGAGGGCCGCGAGATTGCCGGCCGCATTGCCGTGAAGCACGAGGCCTTGCTGCATTTCTTTACGCAGGTGCTGGGAGTCGAGCGGGCCGAGGCGGAGGAGTTTGCCTGTTCGATGGAGCATACGATTCCGGACGATATTCTTCAGCGGTTCGTCCGGTTTGCCGAGTACACCGAAAAGTGCCCCAGTTTCAATGCAAGCTGGCAGGAGAGTGCAGAGGCCTATTTCTGCAAGGCGGTGGGGTGCAAGAAGCAGCGTTGTCAGGATTGCCGGTTGCCGGACTGATGCCTCTAGTCCAGATGCCGTCGCAGCATTTCAAAAATGGCCTCTTTTTTGACCGGTTTGGCGATGTAGTCATCCATCCCCGCATCCAAGCACTTTTGCCGGTCGCCCTGCATCGCATTGGCAGTTAGCGCAATGATCGGAATTCGGGGTTCGGCATGGACCGTTTCCTCCATGCTGCGAATCCTCCGGGATGCTTCGTAGCCATCCATGCGCGGCATTTGGCAGTCCATGAAGATGAGGTCGTATTTGCTACCATTGCCAATCTTGTGCACAGCCTGTTCGCCATTTTCGGCCACATCGACCTCGTACCCCTCCTTGACAAGGATCCGTTTGGCTACCGTTTGATTGACCAGATTATCTTCGACCACAAGAATACGATGGGTGCCGACCAATTCGATGGAGGACATTTCGACAACCGGTATGGCGGCGGTTTTCACCCCTTCTGTATGGAGGCTGTCGAGCGTGACGGGATAGTCCAGAACAAGGGAGATTTTTGAAAGCAGGGTTCCGAGCCGAATGGGTTTTATGAGGTTCGTGGTCTGTCCGGCATGATCAAGTGAGCGGAAATCGCGGTTGGCAGCCGAGCAGACGATGAACAGGGAGAGATATTCAAATTCGGGATTGTTAAGGAATGGATTCTCGGTGTCGTAGGCGAGATGTTCCTCCATCAACACAATCCGGCAACGGTTTTCGCGGACAGTGCGTTCCGCATCTTTCAGGGATGCTGCAGTCTCGGCCTTCAAGCCCCAGCGATTCAACCACTCCACTAAGATTTTACCCATGTTTATGTTTTCATCGATGGTCACGACGCCCTCGCCATTGAAGAAGGTTCTGTCGATTGTGCGCTGTTGCGGTTGGGAGGATACGGGAAGGTTGAGCCGGAACCAGAAATTGGAACCCTTGCCGAGCTCGCTTTCCATACCGATTTTTCCGCCCATGAGTGTGATGAGTTGTTTGCAGATGGCCAGTCCCAGCCCGGTTCCTCCGAATTCGCGGGTGGTGGATGAGTCGGCTTGCGAGAATTTTTCAAAGAGCAGGGGGAGTTCTTCGCGCGAAATACCGATGCCGGTATCTTTGATGGAAAAGTGGATCGTGGTCTCGATGTCTGTGCCGGCCACAGCTTCGATATCGATGAAGACATAGCCTTCCCGCGTGAATTTAAGCGCATTGCCGATCAGGTTCATAAGAACCTGCCGGACTCTCCCTGCATCTCCTATGACCAGCGGGGGGGTTCCGGGCGCGTAGCGCAGAATCAAATCGATGCCCTTTTCCAATGCCGTGGGCATGAGCAGTTCCGTGATGTGCTCGCAAACTTCGCGCAGGTCGAAGGAGTGCTGCTCCAGATCGAGTTTCCCCGCCTCGATCTTTGAGAAGTCCAGAATGTCGTTGAGCAGAGTAAGAAGGGCATCGCCGGAGGTCTGTACAATGCGGAGATATTCCTCCTGTTCAGGGTTGAGGTTCGTGTCGTTCAGGAGACTGGCCGTTCCAATGATGCCGTTCATCGGCGTACGGATTTCGTGGCTCATGCTGGCAAGAAAGTCGGATTTTGCCCGGGTGGCCTGTTCGGCTTTTTCGCGGGCGATCAACAGCTGTCGGTTGGCTTGCTCTAGGCTTTCGCGGGCGTCGTTGGCATCTTCCATCATACCCATGATAATGTGCTGGTTTTCTTCGAGCTCGCGGCTTCGTTTATCCAGCATCCGGTTTGCTTCCTTGGTTTCGAGTTCGTATCTTTTACGGTCGGTAATATCGAGCAGGGTTCCAACCATGCGAACCGGTTTGTCCTCCTTGTTGCGTTCGATAACGCGGCCGCGGTCGAGAATCCATATCCATTCATTATTGCGGTGCATACGGTATTCGCAGGTAAAGATATCGCTTTTGCCCTCCAGATGGAGTGTGAGCTCATGCTTGACCTGTTCGAGATCGTCCGCATGAATGTGCCGGCTTCTCCAGTCCGCATACGTATCGATCTTTTCAAACGGGATCCCAAGAATGGCTGCGAAGCGTTCGTTGAACGTATAGTTGTTCTCGGCAATATCCCAGTTCCAGTATCCCAGATCTCCACCGTATAGAATCAGTTCCATGTTATCGCGGGCGTGGGCCGCTTCTGCTTCGGCGTTCTTTCGTTCGGCCACTTCCCGCTTCAGCTCCAGGTTGTAGCGTTCGGCATCTTCCATGATGCTTAAGAGCGCCTTGCGGTGTTTCTTCAATCCGGCGGCTTCGGTCTCGAGAAATTCGTTTGCTTTCGCCAAGGCCTGCATGGATTCGAGCTGTTCCGCTAATTCCTGATTGTTCAGCGCATTTTCCTGTTCTATGCGTCGGCCGACAAAACGTCCTGCCAGATAGCCGACGAAGGCCACAATCAAGAGGAATAGTCCTGCGAAATAGAAGAAAAAGGGATCGGTGACCAAGGAGAGGCCATAGATGGCAAGAGCAAGCAACAGGACGTTTGCCACGGCACCCACGGCATATCCGATGCCTAATCTGTATTCGATTTTGATTCCCTTGCTCATGGTATTGAATCAGCGATGCCTATTCAGATGGTGCGGTGTCGTAGCGCTTGGGCTGGTTCATGGTCTGGAGAAGCGTGTTCACTTCGGTCTTGAGTTTAAGAATCCGTTGCTCGCGGCCCGTGGCCAAGGCGTTGAACCGCTCAAGATCCCGAATCGCATCCTCAAGTTCCGTCTCGTGTTTTTTCAATCGCTGGAAATCCTGTTTAAGCTGTGCATTGAGCTCTTCCATGTGGTGCGTGCTCTGGATACTGGCGCGTCGATAAAGGCCGATCAGAATAAAGGACATTATGAGTAGGAAAAGACTCTCTAAAGACTCGACCAGGGCAATTTCAGTGAACTTATTATTTGTGAGTTCAATAACGGGCCTTCTGCGGCATCCATCATTGCGTGGTGTGTAACAAAGGACCATGCCGAAAAGCCGAATACGCCAGAAATATAGACTGCGACGGCTACTCCGAAGCAGCGGTACGGATGTTTAATGGCAGGCGTTATGTTACCTTTTTTCATTGTGTCATGTCTTCTGCAGTGGTGCGGTATTTCTTTGGCCTTTCCAGCTCCAACAGCAGATCGTTAATTTCATCCTTCAGTTCCAATGTGCGTCGCTCGCGGCCACGCATAAGCTGGTTGAAGCGTTCCATGTCGTCCAGTGTGCGTTTGAGGCGTTCTTCCGCTTTGTTTTGTTCGGTGACGTCGCGCCAGACACCCAGCACGCCGATGGCCCTTCCTAGTTCGCTTCTCATGGGAATCAGGCTGATCTCACGCCACCCGATCCGTCCGTCGGGCAAGGTATGCGACTCGGAATGGTTCATCAGGGACTCATTGGTATTCAGTACACTTTGATCTCTTTCAATCACGTTCATTGCCAAGGGCTGGTCGAAGAGATCAAACGGCGTTTTCCCGACAACGTCATCGATATGGTTGAGTTGACATTCCTGAATGAAGGCGTTGTTGCATCCGAGATATACGGAGTCCTTGTCTTTCCAGAAGATCGACATGGGAATGGAATCGATGATGAGTTGAAGAATTTTCTGGGATTCCCGCAGTGCGATTTCGGTTTGCTGGAAGCGGGCAACGTCACGGGCAACGCCAAAGATGGCTCTGGTCTGCTTCCAGGTTCCCTGGAATAGGTTCATTTCGACTAGAATGTGCGCGCCGCTTCTCATTTGAAGGGGTACTCTGCAGGTAGCCGACGGATCCGAATGCAGTTCGGCGATCGTCCGGTAGACATCCGGCTGGGCGTCTCCGGGGTAGAGCTCAAAGATGCTCATCTCGGCAAGTTCCTGATGGGAATAGCCCAGACGTTGCTCCAGTGCCGGATTGGAGTGCAGGAGCTTTCCGTCCATATCGCAAACCAGCAGGAAATCATCGATGGTTTCAAATAGATTTTGAAAATTGCGGCTTTCCTCAACCACGGACAGTTCGATGGCCTTCTTATCCGAGATATCCATCATGAACCCGTCCCAGACAATCGATTGTTCAATATATTGGGGCATGGCATTGATGTGCAGCCATTTGTATGTTCCGGTCGCATCAAGGATGCGGATTTCCATGTTGGTTGGTTCAAGATGTTCAGTTGCCGCAGCGAGGGCCGCATTGAGTTTGGCCATGTCTTCTTCGAAGACCAGATCCAGCACTATTCGGGCGTCATCCATGATATGCGTGCGGTCTACCCCCAAGGTGTGTTCCACACCCTTGCTTATAAAGCCGAAGCTGAAGGTCCCGGCATGGGGGTCGTGCACAAGCTGGAAAATGGTTACGTTCGATAGATTATCACCCATCGCGCGAATATGCTCTTCACTTTTCTGTAAGGCCAACGCCTCCCGGGTCAATGCAATGCGCATTCGCCGAATATGCCGGAGTATGCCGATCAGCATCAATATGATGAACGACAGGATGACCGTAAGGAAAGTATCGGACGCGTCGCTCCTCTGTAGCCATTCGGGAAAGCCAGCCGTACCCATGCACCCTTGCATGGGGATATATTCACAAAAGGCTATTTGTACGAATTTCAGCATCAGTTGTCCGGATTATACCAAGTAGCAGATTATATACCTACTTCTAGGTGAAATGAATCAAAAAGACGCCAAGGCTTCATGAAGTTCGCACAGCGGTAATCCCACGACGTTGGTGTAGGATCCGTTGATGGAACGCACCATATGGGCGGCGCCACCCTGAATGGCGTATGCCCCCGCTTTATCCATCGGGCAGCCGGAGGCGATGTAGGTTTCGATTTCCGACTGAACCAGCGCACGGAAAACGACTTCGGTGGTAACCGAAAATACGTGGCGCCGTTCTCCCTGTTTAACACAGATCGCGGTGATCACCTGATGAGATTGCCCGGAAAGGCCAGAGAGCATTTTAAACGCCTCGGTTTCGTCCGAAGGTTTGCCGAGAATCGCGCTGCCTTGAACCACGATCGTGTCCG
Organism: Pontiella sp.; assembly: GCA_050290185.1. Classification (GTDB taxonomy): domain Bacteria; phylum Verrucomicrobiota; class Kiritimatiellia; order Kiritimatiellales; family Pontiellaceae; genus Pontiella. Next base: position 39,821 of record JBNKHE010000012.1, on the reverse strand, counting down.
CTGCGATTACGGTGGTATCCGGGGTTGCATGAATGGCCGCCGCCTTTTCGCCGGCCAGGCGCTCGGCAAAGCTATGCGGGAGTTCCCCTGCCCTTGGTGTTTCGTCGGTTTCGGGTACCTGAACGGTAAACTCAACCCCGAGCGAAGCAAGCAGATCGCGGCGCCGGGGCGATGCACTGGCCAGTACCAGCTTTCCGATATTTGGATAACGTTCCATGAATAAACTTATAGGGTGAACTGCGAGGTATTAAAAGCCGCTTTTTGATGACATGGATTTACCGCTCCGATATGGTTTGCGCAAGAGGGGATCAATCGGAGGTGGCTTGAGCCAGTCGTTACAAATTTTATTAGGCGGTGTTCCCTTCGGTCGCAACAATGCCGGTGATGAAGCCATTCTGGAATGCATCGTCGGAATTATCCGCGAGATCCGTCCCTCCGCTCATATTACCGTGAGTACGGATGACCCACACAACACGGCCATGCGGCTGAACGTCGATACCGTCCCGCTCTTCGGCTTTTCGCCACCCTATAGCAGGGCGCAAATGATCCAGTGCATCTCCGACGCCGATGTGTTTGTATGGGCGGGAGCAACCGGTCTTTCCGACTATCCGGAAATTCCCCTTTCCATGCTCGAAATTGCGCATCAGGCCGGCACCCGTACTGTGGTGTGGGGCGTAGGGATGAACCGGAAGCTCAATCCCTATATCTATGGCGTGTTGCCTGGTAAACGCAGACGGTTGCTCAACTTGCTCTCGACACTGACCCTTAAAAAAATCGATTTCGTCAAGCGGGTGGAAGAATCGAATCAGGCCCGGGCGCGGCAGAAGATCGTTGAACAGCTTAATCAGGCCGATCTGGTGGTGTTGCGTGATCCCGAAACACTGACGGCGGTGCATGAGTGCGGAGAGGTGCCGCACGCCATGGTCGGAGCCGATTCCGCCGAACTGCTCAAACCCGAGCCATGGAAAAACGTGGAGCTGTCGCCACTGGCACGGACCATACTCGAATCGGGTCAGCGCAAAATTGGATTGTGTATTTCCGCCCAGCGGCAACTGGTGCACGAACGGGAGCTGGTCGATTTTCTGGATCGACTGGCAGGTCAGGACTACCGCATTGTGTTGCTGCCCATGAACCATGCTACCGATGCTCCGCTCATGGAACGCTTGCGATATCGAATGCAGAACAAAGAACACACGGTCGTCATCCATGGTCAACGCACACCCCGCGAAATTCTTGCGATTGCCGGCCGGTTGGATCTGGTGATCAGCAGCCGGTTGCATCTGTTGATTCTCGCCTCGGTGCTGCACGTGCCAATCATTGGCATCAGCCGGGGCTCGAAAGTGGATAATTTTCTATCGCCGTTTGGGCATGTGTCTGCGGGCAGTGTTGAGGAATGCGATTTCGAGCACCTGCAAAACGAGCTAGATCGGCTCATCGATAGCCGGGACGATTTCGAAGAGGTCAGTATGGCTGTTCACGAAATGTTGCTCGACCGCCTGGAAGTCGCCAAGGGCAGGCTTGCGGAATTGCTTAACTCTCTATGAGGGCTGCGGCCACTTGTTCGGCGGTTGTCATGGAACCCAGCGCGGTGGCGTGTTCTATGGCTTTACGGCATGGGGCCATCAGCGAGAGGTCCCCAATCAGCAATGCCCCGATCAGAACATTGTCATGCAGCATGAACATCCGATAGTTTTCGTCGAGCTGTTCATCAATTTTCATGTAGCTGCCATCGCGCGATGAAATTTCGCCTATGCTGAACATGTTTTTGTCCAGTACCTTCAGGGTGTGTGCCCGGGGAATGCCGCCAAACTCTGTCGGCACACCGGCGGCATTCATGCCGGCGATCTTTCCCTGATACTTCGCCGCCGCCCAGGAGCCATACATCACACCGTCATGCTCGCAAACATCCCCCGCAGCCAGAATGTTGGGATTCGAGGTGCGCATGAAGTTGTCCACGAGAACTCCCTGATGCACAGGGAGGCCCGCTTCTGCCAGCACGCCGGTATTGGCGCGCACGCCCACCGTGATCACCACCAGATCGGCCGGTAACGCGCCGCCATCCGCCAGTTCGACGGTTTTGGTTTCAATTCTTTCCGTCTTGGTCTGGGTCAGGACATCGATCCCGAGGGTATAGAGGTGCCTGGCAAGCACCTCGCTCCCTTCGGCATTCAGCTGTCGGGGCATCAGATAGTCGAAGGCCTCCAGTACCGTTACGTCCGCACCTTGCCGGGCCAGGGCTCCCGCTGTTTCCAGGCCCAGAATCCCGCCGCCGATGCAAACCACCTGTGTTCCTTGCTTTACTGCGGCAAGAATTGCTTTTGCATCATGAGCTGTGCGGAGCGTATGGACATGGGGGCGGTCGTTGCCGGGGATTGGGGGTATGAAGGGCCGGGCACCCGTTGCTACGATGAGCTTGTCGTATTCGATGTGTGTTCCATCGGCGAGCTCGATCGCCATCTCCTGGGGAAGGAGCCGGGTCAACTGTGCCCCGGTCTGTATTTGGATTCGTTGTTCCGCGTACCACGTTTCCGGGTGTATCGGCAGTTCATCATCGGAGGTTTCGCCCGCGAGATAGCGGGTAAGGTTCAGGCGGTAGTAGGGGAGTTCATTTTCGGAAGTGAGCAGAACGATCTCGGCGTCCGGCGATGCTTCCCTCGCGCCCTCGGCCGCCGAAAGGCCGGCTATGCCGCTACCGGAAATGACGATTTTACTGGCTGAGGACGGCGGTGTGGCCGAAGCTTCCTTAGGCGGCTCGATGGCTTCGAACTCGTTGGCTGCCGCCCCGCAAACGGGGCACTCATCCGGGGGCTCGTCGCCATAATGGATATACCCGCATACGGTGCATCTCCATGCCTTGGCTATCGCTGCAGATGTTTTGGAGTCCGCTTCCGCTGTCTTTCCATCGATTTCCTCGAACTCGCTTGAGGGTACGCCGCAGACCGGGCACGTAGCGGGTGGTGTGTCCCCGTAATGGATATGACCACACACCGCACACCGCCATGTTTTGGCATTATTCATTTCTTTCCCCTTGCGCTGCGCATATCGCGGCAGCAACTTCCGAGATTAAAGCAGATGGTTCGGAAAAAGAAATAGCGAATCCGGTGTATTGACATTGCTCCGAGTATTCGCATAATTCGCCGTTCCTTTGAGCCGGCGTAGCTCAGTGGCAGAGCAACGGATTTGTAATCCGTTGGTCGTCAGTTCGACTCTGACCGCCGGCTCCATTTTTTTCAGGGCACTCTGCCCGCTGTTTATATCGACGGAATCAACAGGCATTGCAGGATGCCTTTCCCGATGATCCCGTACCTGCCGCCAGAACCCCTCCTTGTCCAAGGCCTGTTTCCGCTGTTTTTAAACCGTCGGGCAATAGGACTTCCCGCTGTTTTCTGGCAACCCTTCCTGCTTATGTTACGTTGAATAATGACCGGTTTTGCTGGTGTACGTGAAAATGTTAGGCGCAGCAAAAAGTAGGCGATTAGGTTTGACCCTGTTGAGATAATGTCTAAATTTTCCCGCAATTTTTAAGCAGGAATGGATTTATGGCCGATTGCCACGAAAGAGGTGAAAAAACGGATCAGCGCGCTGTACAGCATGCTCGTCGAGCATGATGGCTACGGTGTGCTGCACATCGATTTCAAAATCCTGAAGAAGGGCCAGAAAGAGATCTCGTCCATTGCGGCAAGCGGTATCGCTATGTGGTTGAAAGCTCCATGCGCTGTTTGAAGAATTAAATGGCGTAGGGTTGGGCCCGGGGTGGTAAAACGAACATTTAAGGCGCCGGATGGTTCCATAGGGTGGGTGGGCGTGTTGAAGGAATGAGAAGATGAGCTGGCGATTGAAGCGTTCTATGGATTTATAATCACACCGGCGATTTCAATTCAGCCGGGGGTGCAGTATATCGTTAATCCATCCGGTGATCCTTCGGTGGATAATGCTTTGGAGGGGCAGTTGCGCTCCGGAATATGCTTTTAAGGAGATGAAAAAGGATGAAGCTCAAGGAATTGAAGGTTGGGAATGAAGCCGAGGTGACGGGTTTTAGCACATCGGATCCGGCATACCGCCAGAAACTGCTGCGCATGGGGCTGAACCGCAACGCCGTGTTCAAGGTGGTGCGCAAGGCGCCGTTCGGAGGTCCGATTGAAATCGAGGTCAGGGGCTCGCGGCTGGTGCTTCGCAGCGATGAAGCCAATGTGCTGGAGGTGGAAAAAAAATGAAAAATCTCCAAATTGCCCTGACCGGCAATCCCAACTGCGGGAAGACCACCGTCTTCAACGCTCTGACCGGCGCCCGCCAGCAGGTCGGCAACTGGCCGGGCGTGACCGTTGAGCGCGTGATGGGGGAATACACCCACTGCGATGCCACCATCGAAGTGACCGATCTACCCGGAATCTACTCGTTTTCGGCGCTCTCGCCGGACGAGGAAGTGGCCCGCAAGCACATCCTGTTCGATGCGCCCGATGTGGTGGTGAACGTCATCGATGCCTCCAACCTCGAGCGCAACCTCTATCTCACGACCCAGTTGCTGGAAATGCATGTGCCGGTGGTCGTGGCGCTGAACATGATGGACATGGCGAAGCAGCGCGGCATCCGCATCGAAGTCGAACATTTGGAGAAGCACCTCGGCTGCCCGGTTGTTCCGGTGGTCGCATCGAAAAAGAATGGGATCGACGACCTGCGCGATGCCATCTGCAAGATCAGCAAAACGCATCATAGGCCCGGGGTCCGCGTCGAATACGAGAAGGACATCGAGGAGGTTTTGCATTCGCTGGAAATCAGCCTGGCCGACGTGGCGCTTTCCAAAAAGGTGTCTGCCCGCTGGCTGGCCATCAAGTTGCTGGAAAAGGATGAACTGGCCCTGGAAATCCTCGGCACCGACAAGGCGCAGCTGCCGGATCTCGAGCATGAGCTTAGGAAGGTGGAGCGCATCGTGGGCGAGGACACTGACATGATCATCGCCGACGGCCGCTACGGATTCATCCACGGTCTGGCGCGCGATGTCACCGCCGGCAGCGACAAGGCGCGCAAAAGCTTTTCCGATGCCGTGGATAAAGTCGTGCTCAACAAGGTGCTTGGGTTCCCCGTGTTCTTTTTCGTCATGTATCTGGTCTTTGCCATCACCATGAATGTGGGGGGGCCGTTCATCGATTTTTTCGATGGACTCTGCGGGACGATCTTTGTGGATGGTTTCGGGCATCTGCTCGGATCGCTCAGCACGCCGGCCTGGCTGGTCGCGATCCTCGCCGATGGCATCGGCGGCGGCATCCAGACGGTTTCGACCTTCATTCCGCCGATCTTCTTCATCTTCCTGTGCCTCTCTTTCCTGGAAGACTCGGGTTACATGTCGCGCGCGGCCTTTGTGATGGACCATTTTCTGCGGTCGATCGGGCTGCCCGGCAAGGCGTTCATCCCGATGATCGTCGGGTTCGGCTGCAACGTGCCGGGCATCATGGCCACACGCACGCTGGAGAGCCGGCGCGACCGCATCCTGGCGGTTTTGATGAATCCGTTCATGTCGTGCGGCGCGCGCCTGCCGGTCTACACCCTGTTTGCGGCGGCCTTCTTCCCGCAACGGGGAGGCGTCGTCATATTCAGCATCTACATGATCGGCATCGCGCTGGCCATCATGACCGGCCTGCTTTTTAAGAATACGTTGTTGCGCGGCGAAGTCTCCAGTTTTGTGATGGAGTTGCCGCCCTACCACATGCCGACTCTAAGCGGCGTCATGTTCCACACCTGGCACCGGCTGAAATCGTTCATCATCAAGGCGGGCAAGGTGATCCTGCTGATTGTGGCGGTGCTCGGATTCCTCAATTCGATGGGCACCGATGGATCGTTCGGTAACAGCGATTCGAGTAAATCGGTGCTCAGCGCCATGAGTCGCAAGGTCACCCCGGTGTTCCGCCCCATGGGGATCGAGGACAAAAACTGGCCCGCCACGGTTGGTTTGTTCACCGGAATCTTCGCCAAGGAGGCCGTTGTCGGTACGCTGGATTCGATCTATGGGCAGCTGGAAGGACAGAATGCCGATGTCGCAGCCAACGCGCCGGTCGCGTTTGATTTCTGGAATGGAATCATCGATGCCTTTGCGGCGATTCCCGCCGGATTCGAAGGGTTTGGACAAAGCCTCCTCGATCCGTTGGGCCTTTCAGGCGCCATGGGCGAGATCCAGACGGACGATAGAAGCAAATACGATACGATGGTTGCGCACTTTGGTAAAACGCCGGAACGGGCGGCCTTTGCCTATCTGCTGTTTGTTCTGATCTATGCGCCTTGCGTCGCGGCCATGGCGGCGATCGGGCGCGAGATCGGCGCGAAGTGGATGGTCTTTGCCGTTTCCTATCTCACGATGCTCGCCTGGGTGGTTGCAACCCTGTACTTCCAGTTCAGCACGTTCGCCTTGCATCCGAATATTTCGGCCGGTTGGATTGTCTTGTGTTTTGCCATTCTCTTCATGCTCTACATTGGACTTCGGATCGCCGGGAAAAGAGGTGTGATCGATGCTAAGTAGCATCGTCAAACTACTCAACGAGCGCGGGGGTGCCCTCTCCGTCCAGGAGATTGGCCTCGCGCTCGATATCGAATCGAGCGCGCTGCATCCAATGCTCGAACTGCTTGTGCGCAAAGGCAAGATCATCAAGGTCGAGCTACCGTGCAAGACTGGCTGCGCCGGTGGATGCACCCAGGCCGACACGATGATTTTCTATAAAGCGGCGTAGCCTCCCTGGAGTGCGCCGAGGGTGGTTTTACTCGCCACGCTCATCGTTGAAATGCCGAATCCGGATATCCCGCCATTGCAGAGAACGCCGGTATTAATTTTAATATGCAGAAATATCTGCACATGGAGGTTGACCTTGCTCAAACATGCAGGTATATCTGCACATATGAAAGACGAGAAAAACAATACACTGACGGCCGGTGAGCTCGAAGTCATGAAAGTGCTTTGGGAGCATGGGGAACTGAAACCCGCGCAGATTCAGGAATACTTTTCGCGCCCGATCAAGAATCCGGCGTTGCGGTCCTATTTGTCGATTCTGTTGGAGAAGGGGCATGTGTCCCGCCACAAGGTGGGCAAGGCGTATTTCTACAAGGCGAAAACACGGCAAACCAAGGCGTGGCAGCGCCAGCTGGGCGATTTGGTGGAAACCTATTTCAACGGTTCCGTTGCTTCAATGGTGCTGAATCTGGTGAAGACCGAAAAGCTGTCGCCGGAGGATATTGAGGCTTTGAAGGCCTATGCCGACCAGCAGGATCGGGGGGAATCATGATTGGGCATGGGTTTGAATATCTACTCCAGGCCGGGGGTGTGGAAGGGTTCCTCGTGAAGCTTAGCCTGCTTTTGTTCATTTCCTGGGGACTTCACGGGTTGTTGCATGCGGCCAATCCACAGTGGCGGGTTCATCTTTGGCGTTTTACCGGGATAGCCGGTCTGTTACTTGCGGTCATGATGTTTTCCAATGTGGTGCCGAAGGTCGTTGTGCCGGTCCGCCTCTCGTCGGTGGAGCCGTCGAGCAAGGCTGTGGCCCCGGTTGCCGTTGAGCCGGTTCTTGAAACATCTGAGACGGCAGGAGACAATCCCGATCTTCAGCAGATCTCCATGTCCATTGAACACCGCGCTCTGCCTGAAAAACATCGTTTCCCTTGGAGGCCGGTGCTGCTATCGGTTTGGATGGTTGGCGTTTGTCTTGGAGGTCTGCGGATGTTGCTTGGATTTGTCCAGTTGCGCCGGATTCTGCAACGTTCCCAATCGGTGCCGGACAGCGTGGTGCAAGCTGCCGGCCGCATCCGTGAAGGGCTCGGGCTGAAAAAGGCCGTGCGTCTTCGCGTGGTTTCGGCCGTTCAGTCACCTGTATTGATTTGGCTCGGGAAGCCCGTTCTATTGTTGCCTGGATATTTGTGCGGGTGCGACGGGCGGGCTCGGCTTCCCGCCGTGCTGGGGCATGAATTTTCCCATGTCCGCTCCCGGGATCTGTTCTGGAATGGCTACCTGCGGGTATTGGGAACGGCGTTGTGGTTCCATCCTCTCGCGTGGTTCATGCGGCGGGCGCACGTGGATGCCTGCGAGCTGATTGCGGACTCCACTTCTGCCCGACTGATGGACAGTCCCCGGCACTATCAGGGCGTCGTGGCTGAAATTGCGCTGCACGCCCACGCTTCGGTTGCCCACATGGGCTTGGCCTTTGTATGGAAGAGCAACGTACGGTATCGGCTGGAGCGTTTGCCGAAAACGCTGCGGCAACTTCCGCTGCGCCGCCGATGGATTGCGTTGTCCTTGAGTTTGGCGATGGTGGCGGTTCTTGCCGTTGCGGGTTGTTCGCTGATTCCCCGGAAGTCCTTCACGGGGGTGGTTCTTCTTCCCGACGGTTCGCCCGCGGCGCATGCCCAGGTCTACATGGCCACGCACAAGAAAATGGTCTATGCCGAGGACGGGGACGTGAAGGTGCGCGGAAGGCATCAGGCGAAGGCCGACGAGTCCGGACGGTTTGAAATCCCGCAGGTGGATGGACGCTTCAAGCTGGTGGTTGTACATGATGCCGGCACGTTGATCCTGACCCGCAAGCAGTGGGAGTCCGGGCGGGAGCTGATTCTCCAGCCTTGGGGCCGTGTCGAGGGGCGGATGCGGTTGGGAGGAAAAGTTGTTGCGAACGAACCAGTTGGTCTGCACCCGGTGATGCTCCGGTCCAGCCAGTTCGATCATGTCGATGTGGAGTGGCATTATAGTGCGATAACCGATCTAGACGGACGTTTTGTGCTTGAGCGGATCGTTCCTGGAATCTACCGATGTGCCCGTACGTCTTCCGATGGCAGGTACGATATTTCCGTCATGCCGGCAAAGGGCGTGGGAGTGCTGTCTGGCTCTACCTCGGAGGTCGAGCTCAGCCAGAATGGCAGGCAGGTGCAGGGCCGGATTGATTGGTCCGCTGTCCCTGTTCCTTTCCGGAAGTCCCGGGTGTTTGTGGATGAGATTCTGGACTTTTCCCGAGATCCGGCGCTTCGCTTGGACCCGTATGAAAATCCGGAGCAAGTCGATCGGTTTTGGCGCTCGGATGAAGGCCTGGCCTTTGTCGACCGGCAAGTGAACCACCAGATGGTTGCCTGCGACGAGCAAGGCTATTTTTCGCTGGATCACGTGCGTCCGGGATCCTATCGCCTAGGAGTTTTCGCGTATGTTTCGGGTGATGCCGACAAGTATGAGCACAGGCCGCTGGGCGGTGCTTCGCTGGAATTCCAGGTTGGGCCCGGAGTCGATGCTATGGATCTGGGTACGATCATGGTTTTGACCAATCGCCCCGAGCGCGTGGCGGTCGGCGACCGGATGCCCAATCTTCGGTTCATGCTCGTCTCGGACGGATCAAAACAGACGATGGATGATTATCAAGGCAAGCCTGTGCTGCTGGGTTATGAGTGCGGCATGTTTAACTCGGAATACTTGGCGCACTTGATCGGGCCGGATAAGGACGTCGCGGTGGTGCAGCTTGTTGACCGATGGAGGAGTTCGTCCAGTATATCGGTGCCGGGCAAGGCTTTCGGTTTGAAGGTTTCCCTCATCTATGGAAGCGTGGAAAATATCCTGGAGACCAATTACATGTTGGGCATGGGAGAGGTAAGCTATCCGGAAGCCTATCTGTTGAACGACAAGGGAACCGTGCTTGATAAGTCAGCAAACCTTGAGGAACTTCTACCCTATGTTACAGGGGAAAAAGCGATCGCTGGGTCCGGGAACGATTCGAGCCGCCGGTTTTTTGCCGATACGGAATTCTGCATCATCAAGGAGGACGGCGGTGCCGCGGGAACTATCATGCTGATGCCATCGGGCAAGGGCATGACTCGGCTCACGGTTTTCAATCGGGTCAAAGGAGATCATTACCAGATGAAGATCCACTATGCCGGGAGCCGAGGCCTCAAGGATCTATACGAGATTGAAATGAACCATCCCGGAGGAACAGAGACCGTATCCGTGGAATACGACGGCAGGCGGACGGAACTTTTTGATGACGGGGTTCGTAAAATATTTCTTCGGCCGAAGGTAACAAGCTGAGCGAGGTATTGATGATTCGGGACGCTACCGGCCGTAATGCGCCGGTTCGCGGTAGGTGGCGTCCCAGTTTTTGAAGACCGGTTCGAGTCCTTTGGCGCGGAGCATCTCGCAAAAGGTGGGGATGTCGCGCTCGTCGCTGATTTCGAATTGTTCGGTCGATTCCTCCGAGTCGTCGCTGTAGCCGCCGACCGTGGTCTTGCTGGCGACGCTCATCTTGGAGACGCCGACGCCGGCTAGGCCGTCGCGGACGCGGGCCGGTTCGCGGGTGGAAAGCACCAGCGGGATTTCCGGCAGACAGATACGCATCGCAAAAATGATCTGCGCCAGCATTTTTTCATCGACCGGATGATCGGCCCGGAAACCACCAAGCTGAGGGTTGATGCGGGGGAAGGAGATCGAAACGCCTGCCTGCCAATAGGTTTTCAGCAGGTGCTTGGCGTGGCGATAGACGCAAAGCATATCAAAGCGCGGATCGGCCAGGCCGAGCAGGGCGCCGATTCCAATGGTGCGAAGGCCGCCGCGTAGGGCGCGGTCGGCGGCATCGATCCGGTTGAAGAAATCACGCTTATCTCCCCAGCGGTGCATCTTTTCGTACACGACCGGATCGTAGGTTTCCTGATAGAGGGAAATGCCCGTGCATCCCGCTTCGGCCAGTGTGCGGTATTCATGCTCCGCCATCGGGAAAACCTCGATGGTGACATTGTGGATATATTCGGATGCGATGGCAATGCAGTCGCGAAGATAGGGGACGTCGGCCTCCGGCATGCGTTCACCGGTCAGCAGCACCAGTTCCTCCAGATGCATGTTCCTGATGGCCTGCATCTCATGGCGAAGCTGGGGCTCGTCGAGTACCGCGCGCTTGGCGCGGCGGTCGCCTGCAATCCCGCAGTAGAGGCAGCCGCCGTTGCAGTAGTTGGAAAGATAGAGCGGGGTGTAGAGCGACATGGTCCGACCAAAGTGGCGGCGTGTAATCGATTGCGCGCGCTGTGCCATGGGTTCCAGGAATTCAGCGGCCGCCGGCGAGAGCAGGGCGGCCAGGGTTGCTTCGTTCGGCGAGTCGGCATAAAGCGCCCGTTCAACATCGGCGGCCGTGTGCTGTTTGTTCAGCCACGGTTCGGGATTTAGCCATTCAGGGAGGTTTTTCATTGGACGGATCGGTCGGATCAGTCGGATCCGCTAAGGAACGAGGTTAAAGGTGAACTGGCAACGGCGATTTCGGAAGTCGGCATGAGGCCGGCGAGGCGGGCGGCGCGGCCGGCTTCGACGCCCATCTTGAAGGCGGCGCCCATGGCGGCGGGGTTTTCGGCGGCGGCGATGGCGCTGTTGACGAGTACGGCGTCGCAACCCATTTCCAGCGCGCAGGCCGCTTCGGACGGGGAGCGGAGTCCTGCATCGACGACAACCGGAACATTCGCGTCGCGGATGATGATCTTGATCATCTCGGCGGTGGACAGCCCCTTGCCGGTGCCGATGGCGGCGCCGAGCGGCATGACCGCCGCACAGCCGACGTCTTCGAGTCGCTTGGCCAAAACCGGGTCGGCCGGAATGTAGGGCAGCACGAGGAAATCCTGTTTTACCAGTTCGATGGCCGCTTCATAGGTTTCGATTGGATCGGGCAACAGGTGGTGCGGGTTGGGGTGGATTTCGAGCTTCACGAAGGGACTCTTGCTCAGTTCGCGTCCCAGTATGGCCGCGCGTATGGCTTCCTTGGCGTTCATGGCACCGGAGGTGTTGGGCATGAGGCGCACGTTTTCAAGCTGGGAAAGCGGACCGTACAGATCGTCTTCGGCTTGTTCGCGGTTAAAGCGCCGAAGCGCCACGGTCACCAGCTCGGAGCCCGATGCCTTAACGGCCTCGATCATCGCCTGCGTACTGGAAAACTTTCCGGTTCCGAGAAACAGGCGCGAGCCCAGTTCCTGATCGCCAATTTTCAAAACATCATTATTCATAATTTATCCTGCCGAGTTTCTAACCGCATAAATCGCTGAAAGAGACTGATATTGAAGTTTCTTCTGCGTGTTCCACTGTTCTTTTATCCGCCTCCAACAAAGACGAGCATCTCTACTTCGTCGTTTTCGTTTAACGTGGCGGTTTTCCAGTCATCCGCTGGAATGACGTTTCCATTGATCATCAGCGCGGTATGGGCCTTATTGGCTCCCAGTTCCTCGAGCAGTTCATCGACGGATCCATTGCCCTGATGTTCATGCGATTCGCCGTTCACGGTAAGTTTCATGGCATTTCTCCAATAAAAAAGCGCCTCGACCTGATCGAAGCGCTTGAACTGTTTCAACGCTCCCTTGCGCCGGCATGATCCGGATCAGGTTCAACGGGTATAATCTCAGCACTCTCCGCTTTATGGAAAGGCACCCCGGGTGACTTGTCGCAGAGGTTGCCAAGACCGGCCTGTGAAGTAAAGCGGGAAGGGGGGAAAAGCGGAGATGGTAAAATTCTTGTTTTTAGTGTTGCCGCACTTTTTCGTTTTGCTAATGTACGCGCTCGTTTTTGGAAGAGACCCCTTCGTCTAGTGGCCTAGGACTCCAGGTTTTCATCCTGGCAACACGGGTTCGAGTCCCGTAGGGGTCGCCATCTTTTCCGGGAACGCCACTGACCCCTTCGTCTAGTGGCCTAGGACTCCAGGTTTTCATCCTGGCAACACGGGTTCGAGTCCCGTAGGGGTCGCCACTCTTTTTTTTCATCAGATCAGCAACGAGATCGTTGCACAAAAAACCCTCCGGTGTCCGGAGGGTTTTCTGCTATCTGTCTGGAAAGGTCTACTCCGGTGTGGCATCCCGATCCCCGAATCCCCTTCCAAAGATGGCTGGATTGTAAGAGGGGGAAATGGTGCTGCTGAAGGATGAGAACAGATAGTTGAACGGATCATCGTTGCGGTGACGAAGCATGAGTGATTTTCCGGAACCAAAGTAATACCGGATACCGCCGAGTACATAGTCATAGTTGTCGGAGCCAACAGCACCCGTTGCAAAGAGGCTGATTCCGTCCAGTCCGGTCAGGTATTCAATGTCGGTGGAAAAGATACGCTGGGTATCGATGTACCCGCCACCAATCGCGAGCATCACGTTGTCGTCCGCGAGATAATACCGCAGGTTCACGTTGCCGTAAACTTCATCGCCGAGATCGCCCGATTGGTTTCCGAGCTGTCCGGCAAAAGTGATTTGCGGCAAATAGATTTCACCCTCGGCACCAGCGCGCCAAAGCGCGGTCTTATCCCACTCTCCATAGGAGCCGTATAAACCGAGCAGTGCATAGCCGGGATCCCGCCAGAACAGGTGTCCGCCCAGGGCGTGGAGGGCTTCATTGTCGAGGCGGCCGTATAATCCGTCGAGCTGCGCCCCGAAGTTTTCCTGCACGGGAACGGTATAGCTTCCCGAAAGATTTCCACTGTCATTGCCATCGACGCGACCGCCAAACACATCGATTTTTCCGTTGGCTTCCGATACAGCATCGTTGGCCACGGCCACGACTCCAATCGTTAAAGCAAGCATGCTTGCCAGTTCAACGGCCAATAGGGTTCTTTTCATGATGCAATCATCCTTTTTAGGTTGGAGAAAGACTATCTGCGGAGATGGGTGGCGGCAAGGCGTTTACGCCAAAAACCCTCCGGGATTACGGAGGGGTTCGCGCGAGGGCAGCGAAGGGCTCACTTCGCGTCCACCTGCGGAGGGATGGCCACGGGATCATTCCCTCCCTGTCATCTCTAATTGCCGGCGCGGCCGCCGACTCCCTTGGTGCCCCTGGCGATTTCCTTGCGCTTGCCTTTCGGGCGCAGGGAGCGGGAGGCTTCGCCGGCTTTCCACATTTCGGAGTTGTGGATGGCGGCGAGTTCCTTGTCGAGGCGCTCCTTGTAGTTCTTCGCGCCGCAGATCTTCAGCACGCGTTTGGCTTCGTCCTTGTTTTTGACGGCTTTGTAGAGGTCGTTGAAGACGGGCAGGGTGGCTTTCTTAAATTTTGGGGCCCAATCCAAGGCGCCGCGCTGAGCGGTAGCCGAGCAGTTCGAGAACATCCAGTCCATGCCGTTTTCGTCGACGAGCCGGATCAGGCTCTGGGTGAGTTCCTCGACGGTTTCGTTGAAGGCTTCCGACGGGCTGTGACCGTTTTTACGGAGTACGGTGTACTGCGCTTCCATTACACCAGCCAACGCACCCATCAAAATGCCGCGTTCGCCGACGAGGTCGGAGGTGACTTCCTTTTCGAAGGTGGTCGGAAAGAGGTAGCCCGAGCCGATGCCGATGCCCAACGCCATGCAGCGTTCTTTGGCATGTCCCGTGAAATCCTGATGGACGGCGAAGCTGGAGTTGATGCCCGCGCCGCTGAGGAAATTGCGGCGAACATTGAGGCCGGAGCCTTTTGGGGCCACGAGGATGACGTCGACGTTTTCCGGCGGGATGACTTTGGTCAGGTCGTTATAGACGATCGAGAATCCGTGCGAGAAGTAGAGCGCATCGCCCTCCTTGAGGTTTCGTTTGATCTGCGGCCAGCAGATTTTCTGGGCGGCGTCGGACAAGAGATACTGAATGATGGTGCCGTGCTGCACGGCTTCTTCAATTTCGAAAAGGGTTTCGCCGGGCTTGAAGCCGTCCCGCTTAGCCCGGTTCCAGTCCTTCATGAACTTTTTGGACTGGCCGACAATCACGTTGAAGCCATTGTCGCGCAGGTTGAGCGCCTGGGCCGGGCCCTGTACGCCGTAGCCGATAATAGCGATGGTTTCCTTCTTCAGAACCTTGCGGGCGTTTGCCAAGGTGAACTCTTTACGGGTAATGACGGTTTCCTTTACTCCGCCGAAGTCGATTACTGCCATGGTGTTTCTCCTTCCCGGGATGGTTGTTCATGCCCTACGCATGAAACTGTATATTTATAAACTCTTTATGCATAGGGGTCAATGTATTATATGGCAAGTGGGTACATAGAATGTGCATTATGGGTTTCGTGCGAGAGCCTGGCGTAAAATTTCCGGAGCGGGACCCTTTTTCATTTGCTTTTCCACCTTGGGGAAATATGTTTGGTGAAACCAATTTTCCAACACGAATAAAACGAGGGTGAGTACAATTATGGGGTTGTTCGATTCGATGCTTTTTTCCCTGCCCATTGGCGATATGGCAGGGGCTTTCGCCGATAGTACGCTTCCGGGAAAGGCGATTGTTATTGTTCTATTCATGGGGTCGGCGCTGGCCTGGACCATTATGTGGACGAAAGGCGTGCAACTTCGCTTTGCCAGCCGTACCACGGTGGAGTTTCTGGAGGCTTTCCGGGCCGAACGAAACCCGACCGCTTTGTTTACCAGGCGCGAGGAATACACCGGGTCGCCGTTGAACACCATCTACAAGGCGGGCTGTCATGCGTTGGGCGGCGAGCTGCAGGCGCATGGGATCGATCCCGACGACCTGCTGATGGGGGATCTGACTTCCGAAGCACATCGCCGTCTGACCTTGAACCAGCTGGAAACCCTTCGTTCGGTGGTGGACCGGAATGTGGCTGATGAGGCCCTGCAACTCGAAGAACAGATGGGCATGCTGGCCACGGCCGTGAGTGCGGCGCCGTTTCTCGGCCTGCTCGGAACGGTTTGGGGCGTGATGGACGCCTTCAGCGGCATGGCGGAATCGGGTTCGGCCGCACTGTCAGCCGTGGCGCCGGGTATTTCCGGCGCGTTGCTTACCACCATTGTGGGCCTGATCGTCGCATTGCCGTCCATGGTGGGCTACAACCTGCTTTCCTCTCATATTCGGAAGATTTCCGTGCAAATGGATAACTTTTCGCAGGAATTCATCTCCGGAATCCAGAACACCTACGTTATTGAGGCATAACCGATGGCTCGTCGTACCAGTCTCGTTTCCCTTAATCAGATCAGCGATATCAATATGACGCCGCTGATGGACCTGACGTTTATTCTGCTGATTACCTTTATCATCACCTTTCCGTTAATAGAACAGGGGATTGCGATCAACCTGCCGAAGGGGTCGGCCGAGGACATGATGGATCCGCAAACGCGATCGATCAGTCTCAACCTCGAAAAGAAGCTCTTTCTCGACAACGTTCCGGTTTCCCGCGACGAACTCGTATCAGCCATGATGGAGGTGTCTGAGACGGATCCAAACACGACGGTCTACGTGCGCGCCGACCGTGCGCTGCCCTATGGCGACGTGGTTGACGTCATGAAAATTCTGCACGATGCGGATATTACCCGTATGGCTTTGGTTACGGAGGCGGAGTAACAGGCATGAACCGGTTTGAGCGCAGAATAACCTTGCGAGTGCTGGCCATTCATGCGGCGGTGATCCTGTTTTTATTCCTGCAGTCCACGCTGCAGGGATGCTTTCGGCCGGAGCCCAAGCCGGAAATCGTAACCTTCATCGAGTTTGGCGAGCCAGCGCCAACCCCGGTTATCGAGGAGGTTTCGGAGATGCCTGAGCCGGAGCATCCGACACCAGCACCTCAGGAACAAGTTGAAACCCCGGTGCCTGTCAAGATTCCCGATCCCATTCCGACGCCAACGAAGCCCACGGTTGAGCCCGTCAAGAAAGTGCAGCCGCCCAAGGTTGAGCCCAAAAAGCCCAAGTGGGAACCGGTTGATCCAAGTCAGATCAAAATTGGCAAGAAAGTCCCTGTCACTCCAGTGAAGCCGGTGATTTCGCAATCGGATATCCGGAAAGAATTGAGTGACATCGTTAAACCTTCCGCAACCCCCGGGAATCCGAATGAGATTTCGGCCTATGATGCGCATATCCATTCGGCCTTCTACAAGGCCTGGGCGCAGCCTGCGGTTGCCGCTGCGCGCTCTGCGAAGGTGACGATTGCAATCACTGCAACGGGGCGCATCAAAACCTGGCGGTTGAGTCAGTCGTCGGGAGATCCCGAATACGATGCTACGGTGGAGAGTGCGGTACGGAAGATTTCTATTCTTCCGAAAAAACCGCCGGCCGGGTATCCGTTAAACAATATAGTCATTAATTTCAGCATTAACTGAATGCTGTGAATATGGAGATATGCACCATGAAAAGATTTATGTTTGTGATGGCGGCTTGTTCCATGGCCATCATTTCGTACGCCCGCACCATTGATATTGTAAAAAGCGGAGAGGGCAAGATATCCATCAATCTGGGAAGCTACCGGACAGGAAGCGATGCGGCATCGAAAACCTTTCTTTCCGTATTGAAGGCCGACTTGAACCGTTCTGGCTATTTTGCGGTGACTTCGAGCGGGGGAGCACTCAGTGTGGTAGGCACCTGCGCGACTTCCGGGAGCCAAATGCAGGCACAATGCCAGGTCTTTGAAACCGCCACCCGTCAGCGCAAGCTGGGTCGTGCGTATAATGGCAAGGTCGGCGATCCGCGGAGCCTGGCCCACAAGGTGGCGGATGAAATTGTTTATGCCATCACGGGCAAGCCGGGGATGGCTTCGGCCAGGATTGCCCTGGTGAGCAACCGGACCGGCCGCAAGGAACTGTACATGTGCGACATCGACGGCCATAACATGCGGCAGATTACGCGTGACCGAAGCATTGTGGTGGGACCGCGCTGGTCGCCGGATGGCCAAAGCCTGATCTATACGTCCTTCAAACTGGGCTATCCAAACGTGTACATCACGGGGCGCGGGCACCCTGTATCGAGTCATGGCGGACTGAACGCGAGCGGAGCAATATCGCCGGATGGAAAGAACATGGCGCTGATTCTTTCCCGGGACGGCAATCCCGAACTCTACATCAAGAGCCTCCGGACCGGGCGGCTGACCCGGCTGACCGGTACGCGGTACGGAAACGAGGCCAGTCCCTGCTGGTCGCCGGACGGAAGCCTCATTGCCTTTGTTTCCGATACCACCGGAAAGCCGCAAATCTATGTAATTTCGAGCAAGGGGGGGCGGGCCCAGCGGATTACAACCACGGGATCCGAAAATGTGGCGCCGGATTGGGGAAAGAATGGCTGGATTGTCTGCAGCTCGCGGGTTGGCGGGCGCTATCAGGTTGCCCTGGTCAACCCAACCAATCGTTCCACGCGACTTCTGGAGACCGATTGGGCCGATTATGAAGATCCCTGCTGGGCGCCGGATGGGCGCCACATTGTCTGTTCCCGCACTTCGGGCTACCGTTCGGCCATCTACCTCCTTGACACGTTAAAAGATTCTCCTGTAGCTTTGATTTCAGGCTCGGGCGATTGGTATTCCCCGGCCTGTTCTCCTTAAACCGAAAGCGGGGGTTGCGCATATTATGAATAAAGTATTTTTCAAGGTTTTAACGGTCACGGCAATGGTTGGTTCCATGGCTTTTATCGGAGGCTGTAAGTCAAAGAACGCCAATGGGATGGATCCATGGGGCGACACAGGGATAACCGGCGGTTCAATCGAATCCGGATTCCCTTTGCCGGATAGCTCTCTCGGTCTTCCCGCGGATGGTGACCGCAGTCTGTTTCCGCCGGTCTACTTTGCCTATGACAGTTCTTCGGTCAATCCCGAGGAAGCGGGCAAATGCGAGCAGGTCGCTTCATACCTGAAGAAAGGAAAGGGGCAGGGAGTGATCGTCGAGGGCCACGCCGATGAGCGAGGCAGCCGGGAGTACAACCTTGCTCTGGGCGAGCGCCGCGCACTGGCGGTCCGCGACTATCTGATCAACCTCGGTGTTGATCCGGCCATCATCCAGACCAAGAGCTACGGGGAGGAGATGCCCGATGATATGGGGCACGATGAAGCGGCCTGGCGGAAAAATCGCAGGTCCGTATTTGCCATCTACTAGCAACCTTCCCGAGGTGCGGCTAAAGTCCGCACCTTCTTTTTCGTATGCTGGTGCCTTTTTCCACAACTATTGCGCAGATCGACCTGCTTGGCAGCGTCGTGAGCGTCGTGGCATCGATCATCGTGTCCTTTGTGATCATTACCTTGGTATCGAGCTACTACCGCTTCCAGCACATCGTTGAGCTGGCGGAAGAAAAAAGTCCGGAGGAAATGGGCACCTCCGCTACGGAAATCCTCCGTGTCCAGCTCGCGCGCTACCTTGCCGGTTGTGGACGACGGGGAACCTCTTTTTCCGTTGCATTGATCAAGACCGGGCGTTCCGGATTTCATGGATCCATGAATTCGCATGTGATGGAAGCCATTCGGAATGCCGCCCGCAGAGATGACGTTGTCTGTGTGTATGACGATGAAACAGCTGTGCTCTTGGCCGAGTCCGAGCCGGAGGATGGAGTACCGATACTCGGCCGTATCATTCAAAATGTTGAAGCGGCCTGCGATGAAATTGCCATGGAAGACATGCGGGTGGGGATGGCCTCGTACCCCGGTCATGGCTTGAGTGGAAAGGAACTGATTGGTATTGCGCTCGAGGGGTTGGATCAGACGACCGTTGAAGAACCCATTATCCTCCCGGCGATCATCGATGTCGATGCCGAGGATGAAGAGCACCTTGCTGAAGAGGAAGAAATCGAATCCGATGCAACCGAAGAAGAGATTCCGGATGAGGAAAGCAAGGGATGGCGGACCCGCCGCAAGGACGCCATTCTCGATCCGATCACCGGCGTTCTTAAACCGTCGGTCATTTCGGCCTACATGCAGCGCATGATGAGTGATCTGCGCTACAAGAAGCAAAGAGCCGCGCTCTTCTGCGTCGGAGTCAACAACATGGATCACATCGACCGCTTCCACGGGGAAGACGCTGCCGATGATGTCATGGCGGGCGTCAGTAAAATCCTGCAGGACTATCTCCGCGCGGACGATCTGATTGGCCGCCATGAGAAATATGCCTTTCTGGTGCTGGCCAAGTGTTCGCTGGAGGAAGCGGAAGGCATCGGCAAGCGCATCAGCACGCTGGTTCAGCAGTCCCAGTTTGCCAGCGGGCAAAAAAAACTAAAAACCACCATAACGCTTGGCGTTGCAACTTATCCCGAGCACGGCCGCAATCTTCACCATCTCTACAATGCCGGCCAAAAGGTGCTCGACTACAACCGGACAAACGATATTCGCGCATATGCCGTTTACGACCCGGAAATTCATGATAAGGTTCCGGTCAAGCCCATGAAAAACATCAAGTCGGTCAAGGCCTGACCGTTTTACGGAGAATATGATGAAACTCGGAGTCAATGTTGATCATGTCGCGACCCTGCGGCAGGCGCGTGGTACGGTCTATCCCGACCCGCTGGATGCGGCGATTCTATGCGGCCGTGCCGGCGCACACAGTATTACGGCCCACCTGCGCGAGGATCGGCGGCACATACAGGACGACGACATTTTCCGCCTGAAAGAGCTTCAGCCTTTGCCTCTTAATCTGGAAATGGCAAACGTGGAGTCGATCATAGAGATCGCTTTGAACGTCAAGCCGGCCGAGGTATGCCTCGTTCCTGAAAAGCGACAGGAATTGACCACCGAGGGCGGATTGGACGTGCTCGGCCACTATGATTCGCTCAAGTCCACCGTCCAAAGTCTCTCGGATTCCGGCATCAAGGTGAGCCTGTTTGTCGATGCTCACGAGGAAACCCTTTCCGCCTGCAAAGAGCTCGGTGCTCCCGTTGTGGAACTACATACCGGTGCGTATTGCGACGCGGAAATCAATGCCCGACCCGAGTTGCTTCAGCAATTGATCCAGGGAGCAGACCATGCCCACTCGCTGGGGCTGAAGGTCAATGCCGGCCACGGCATCAATCTTGAAAATCTTGGCGGCATCCTCTGCATTCCCCATCTCGATACGCTTAACATCGGTCACAGCATCATCTGCCGTTCCGTCTTTCACGGCATGGAGAAAGCGGTTTCGGAACTGCTTGGGGCGATGCAGGAATATGAAGGATGAGGAGTGGATCTGTGAACCGTGAAACGAGCAGTCTCATGCGCGTTTCAATCGTCACTCTTCACGTTCTGTCATGAAACTAGTCACTGCCAGTCAAATGCGCGAGCTCGACCGCCGGACCATCGAATCCGGAATCCCCGGCGAAGAACTGATGTTGATTGCCGGAGAAGGCTTGGCCGATGCCATCAAAAAGCTGGCCGATGCCCATCATCTGGTCGATGCCCCGGTCCTGTTCGTTGCCGGCCCCGGTAATAACGGCGGTGATGCATTTGTAGCAGCCCGTTGTCTTCACGAAGACGATTGGCCGGTGGAATGCTGGCTGGTCTGTCCGGAAAGCAAGCTGAAGGGCGATGCCCTTACCCATTTCAGACAGATGAAAAAGGCGGGCGTTTCGATACACGTGCTGGAACAGTCCGAAGATTGGATACATGCCCGAACCTGCGGAACCGATGCCGAAATCGTCGTGGATGGACTGCTGGGAACGGGAGCGTCCGGCGAGCCGCGCGGCGTCATTGGCGATGCCATCGAATTTGTCGATGCCCAGGCTGACCGGGCACTGATTGTGGCGATTGATGTCCCCTCGGCCATGGCGGTCCGTGCCGATCTGACCGTGACCATGGGGCTACCCAAGATCGATTGTGTGGAATCCGACAATATCGATTGTGTCGGCAACCTGGACGTGGTGGACATCGGCATCCCCGCGGAGTTCATTGAGGCAGTACAGAGCGAGACCGGCATCGAGCTGATTCATCCATCCGATCTGGTTCCGCTCTTTCCGCGGCGTCCTCGCGATGCGCACAAGGGGGTCTTTGGGCACGTGCTGTGTATTGGCGGCTCCAAAGGCTTCAGCGGAGCCATCGCCATGGCCTCCAAGGCCACGTTGCGGTCCGGCGCCGGACTGGTATCCGCCCATGTGCCCGAATCGATCCATCCGCTGGTGGCGCCCGTTGTGCCCGAGGCAATGGTACATTCCTGTTTGCCCGAAGGTAATTGGAGCGCCATTCTGGCCGGACCGGGCATGGGGCAGACCGCGACCACCCGCGAACAGATTCTGCATCTACTGGAGAGCTCAAACGCCCCGCTGATTCTCGATGCTGATGCCGTGACGGTTTTGGCCGATCAGTTCGACATGATTTCCAAAGCTCAATGCCCGGTCATCCTGACTCCACACCCCGGTGAATTTGCCGCGCTGTTCGGACTCAAGGTGGACGAAGTTCAGGAGGACCGGTCTGGCATGGCAAAGATGGCCGCCGCCAGGCTCGGGGCCACGGTAGTTTTGAAGGGTGCGGGTACCATTGTTGCCTCTTCGGATCAAAGGCTGGCGATCAACCTGACCGGGAATCCCGGTATGGCATCCGGTGGGTCCGGGGATGTGCTGGCCGGTGTTATTGCTGCTTTGGCGGGGCAGGGGATTGATCCCTTTGAGGCGGCCTGTTCCGGCGTCTGGCTGCATGGCCGTGCGGGTGATCTGGCGGCGGCCGATAAATCCCAGTCAGGAATCATCGCTACGGATTTGATCGAGAAGCTCCCCGAAGCGTTCCGCGCCATTTCCTGCCGGTGAGAACCTGGGGCATAACTGCCAGAAGGCGTAACTACAAACTTATCCTATCTCTTGATTTTCGCGTAGGCTTCCAAGGCCTCCAGACGTGATGTTTTCAGGTCGACCACCGGATGGGGATAGGTCTCGCCCAGAACCACGCCGGCTTCATGCAGAATATCTTCCGGAGCCTCCCAGGGATTGAACAGGAACCGGTCGGGCACGCGCTCGAGCTCGGGTACAAAACTACGGGTGTATTCCCCGCCCGTATCAAACCTTTGGCCTTGTGTGACGGGATTGAAGATCCGGAAGTACGGGGCGGCGTCGGCGCCGCATCCGGCTACCCATTGCCAGTTGGCGCAGTTATTGGCCAGATTGGCATCCACCAGGCAGTCCGAAAACCATGCCCGCCCATGCTGCCAGTGCAACAACAGGTTCTTGGAGAGGAAGGATGCCGTAATCATGCGGACACGGTTATGCATATAGCCGGTCTGCCAGAGTTCGCGCATGCCTGCGTCGACAATCGGTATGCCGGTTCGGCCGGTTTGCCAGCGGACAAGCCGCTCCATATTCTGTTTCCAGGGAAATCGGTCGAACTTGCGGTTGAAGTTTTTGTCGGGCAGGTCGGGGAAGTGATACAGCAAATAGTGGGAGAACTCGCGCCAGCACAGTTCCCGGTGGAAATGCTCCACATCTTCGTTTTTTCCCAGACAGGCGGCGGCATGCCATACCTGATGGGGCGATATTTCCCCCCAGTGCAGATGCGGCGATAGCCGCGAAACATTTCGCAAGGCGGGGAAGTCGCGCTTTTCTTTATAGCCTGAGATGCCATGCTCCAGGAATCTATGCAGGCAGGAATGGGCAGCGGTTTCGCCGGTTTCCCAGTGCGGCTCCAGCTTTCGATCCCATTGTGATTTGGGACGCAGCTTTAATTCGTTCAGTGCTTTCGATTCGGCAATGTCGGTGGCCATGTCTAGTTTGGCGGGCCGCAACAAGGGTTTGCGCGGTCGTTCCGATTTCAGGCATCCATTCTGATAGTATGGCGTGAAGACTTTATAGGGCGTGCCATCCTGTTTCAGCACATCCCAGGGTTCCCAGAGCAAGGACCCATTAAAGCTGCGTATCTTGATATCCGAAGCTTTCAGCACGTCCTTAAGCCGGCTGTCCCGGTTCGTGCGCCATGGTTCGTAACAACGATTCCAGTAAATGCGTGTAATTCCGTATTTTCGTGTCAGCGCCGGGATGATTTTCAGTGGATCCCCGGAAAACAACAGAAGCTTTCCATCCAGTGCATGATCCAGAGCCTTGAGAGAGTGGTGAAGCCACCAGCGGCTTGCTCCGCCTAGGGCATGTGCTCCGGGATGCACATCATCGAGAATATAGATTGGAAGCACCCGGCCATATTCCGCCGCCGCGGAGAGGGCGGGGTTGTCGCCAATCCGCAAGTCCTGCCGAAACCAGTGGATGACGGTTGGGGTGGACATCGTTTAAACCAGATTGAACAGGATAAATTCGGAGTTCGTTTTGGCGGAAAGGGTGATGGGTCCTTCATCACTGAGGGCGGCGCCGTCGCCGGGCTTCACGGCAAGACCGTTGAGATCGAGGTCGCCTTTTATGATCTGGATCCAGACCTGTCGTTCGGGCTGGATAGAATATTCCTGAACGTTGCCAGCCTCCAGCCGGCCACCATAAACTTCGACATCCTGATGGACGGTCAGGCTTCCATCCCTGCCATTGCGGGATGCCAGCAAGGTCAAGGTGTTGGATTCGTGAAGACCGGGGAACTCACGCTGCTCGTAGCTGGGTGGCAATCCGGGAGTCTCCGGAATGATCCAGATCTGCAGCAGGTGGGTGGGTTTTCCGGTGGGGTTGAATTCGCTATGGGTGACGCCGGTGCCGGCCGTCATCCGCTGCAACTCGCCGGGGCGGATGATGGATCCATTTCCCATGCTGTCGCGGTGTTCCAGCTCGCCCTCAATGATATAGGTAATAATCTCCATGTTTTCATGGGGATGTGTGCCGAATCCCTGTTCGCCTTGAATCCAGTCTTCATTGATTACGCGGAGAGATCCCAAGCGGGTGTGTTTAGGATCGAAGTAGGAGCCAAACGAAAAGGTATGATGGGTGTCCAGCCAGCCGTGATTGGCGTGTCCACGATCTTCTGATTTCCTGATGCGAATCATGATCCCTCCTCCTGTGCGTCCGTTTTGAGACACAACGGAAGGTGAAAGCGTTCAACGCTGAATGGTCAGCGAAATGGAGACTATTGGTTGACCATATTGGCCGGCTGGTGGGTAGCTTGCACAACCGTCTGCCAGAACCAGCTTTGCGGATCAATGGTCTTTCGTGCACCGATCATCGGGATCGGCAGATGGATCAGTCTATCGTGGTGGAGGCCCACGATCATGTTCGTCTTTCCGGCCATGGCGGCGTGGACCGCGTTGTTGCCGAGGCGCAGGCAGTACATCGAGTCGTTGGCATTGGCCCGGCGGCTGCGTATGTTGTAGCTGGGGTCGAAGTATTTAACGTTTACTTCCATGCCTTCGCTCTTGAAGTAGGTCTGGATCTCATCGCTCAAAAGGTCGCCCACATCCTGTAGTTTCTTGTTGCCTGATTTGTCCTTGCCGAGAGCTTCATCGAAGAGATACTGACCTGCACCTTCCGCGACCACGACCACGGCGTGCTCCTTGTTCTGCAGGCGCGTTTTCAGA
The DNA here is from genome assembly GCA_050290185.1 of Pontiella sp. GTDB lineage: Bacteria > Verrucomicrobiota > Kiritimatiellia > Kiritimatiellales > Pontiellaceae > Pontiella. Next base: position 14,760 of record JBNKHE010000012.1, on the reverse strand, counting down.
TGCGCGAGGAACCCATTGGGACCGTGGAGGTCGAACGGCACTTCCGGCACAAGGCAGAAGTTGACGTTGCCATTTGAAAGCGTGGCACTTGCCGCGATCCATCCCGATTCGCGGCCCATCAGCTTAACCAGTCCGACGCCGTTGCGGAACGCCTTAGCCTCCGCATGAGCATTGGTGATGCTGTCCCAAGTGGCTTCCACGGCCGTTTCAAACCCGAAGGAACGCTGGATAAGATCGATGTCGTTGTCGATGGTTTTTGGTATCCCAACGACGGAGATCGGAAGGTTGCGGGCCTTGACCTCCTCGACGATATCGCGTGCGCCGCGCTGCGTACCGTCACCGCCGATGGTAAAGAGAATGTTCACGCCGTAATGGAGGAGCGTGTTGATAATTTCATCTGTATTCTGGCTGCCACGCGATGATTTAAGAATGGTTCCGCCTTTTTCGTGAATCTCGTCGGTATTTTCCGTCGTGAGCTCAATGGGGTAGTGGTAGTACTTGGCGACCAAACCTTCATAGCCGAACTTGAAGCCAAGTACGCGTTTAACGCCGTAGCTGTTGAGGCTGCAGAAGGTCAGGGCGCGAATGACATCGTTAAGCCCCGGGCAGAGACCGCCGCAGGTTACGATACCTACCGTGGTTTCCTCGGGATTGAAAAAAAGCTTTTCGCGTGGACCGGCGAGTTCGAAGTATTCGATATCCTCGATGCTTTCGAGATTGGCCAAATCCTTGGTGCGGTCGCCGGTGGCGATCGCCTCGCCGTTGTAGAAACGGCTGATCTGGCCCTTGAGTGGTGAGGGGTATTTAGCGGGGCCGAGTTCGTCGGCCTTGATAATCTTTAGATCTGACATGGGGGAAAACTCCTAGAATTGGGAAAGGAAGCGTACGTCGTTTTCGTACAAGTTCCGGATGTCGTGAATGCCGTACAGAATCATGGTGATGCGTTCAATGCCCATGCCGAACGCAAAGCCCGAGAGCCTGGTTCCGTCATAGCCCACGGCTTTGAATACGTTGGGATCCACCATGCCCGCGCCGAGGATTTCGATCCATCCGCTGTTCTTGCATACGCGGCAGCCTTTGCCGTGGCAGACGTGGCAGGTGAAATCGACTTCGACACTCGGTTCGGTGAAGGGAAAGAAGTGGGGGCGGAATCGGATCTTTACATCCGGGCCCATGAGCTCGCGGGCGAAGTAGGAAAGCGTGCCCTTAAGGTCGGCCAGCGATACGTTTTCATCCACATAGAGCCCTTCCACCTGATGGAAGTTGGCGCTGTGGGTGGCGTCGGGGGTATCGCGGCGGTAGCAGCGGCCGGGGGAGATGATCCGAACCGGCGGCTTGTGCTCCATCATGTAACGTACCTGCACCGGCGAGGTGTGGCAGCGCATCAGGTCGCCGTTCTGAAGGTAGAAGGTATCCTGCTCGTCGCGCGATGGATGGTCCGCCGGGGTGTTAAGTGCATCAAAGTTGTTCCATACCGTTTCGATGTCCGGGCCATCGGCCACCGTGAAGCCGAGAGTTTGGAATATCTGCGTGATGCGGTCGGTAATCTGTGTGATCGGATGGCGGGTTCCGAGTCCCTGCCACTGGCCCGGCTGGGAGAGATCGAAGCCGGCGGATGAAGAAGCGCTTCCAGCAAACTCGGTCTGACGGGCTTTGATCATGTCCGCCAGTTCGTTCTTCAGCTCATTGGCGGTCTTGCCGAACATCGGACGCTCTTCGGGGGTCACATTGCGCAATTCCAGCATGATTTCCGGTAGCTTGCCCTTGCGGCCCAGGTATTCGATGCGCACGGTTTCGAGCGTTGCCGCATCGGCTGCGGAACGCGCTTCGTTCAGCGCTTTTTCCTTAAGATCGATCAAGTCCTGTAAATTCATTTCTGCCCCGTTTCCACATTTTGCTAAACAGCGCCCTATCTTCCAGTGTCAGGGCAATATGGCAATTGCTTTTTTACGGTTTTTCCTGCCGTATTTCCTGCATTGGCGTAGCGCCCTTTTTTTATTCCGGGTCATTGAGCATCTTTTCAAAGCGGGACAGGTCCGACATCCGCGAGCAAAAGGTGACCAGCGCAACCAGCACGGCAAGAAAGGCCAGAAGGTAGGCCCCGCCGAATTCCACTTCATAATAGTCGAGAGCCATGAACGGCGCCAGAGCAAGTGTGGCAATGACGAGTAGAAGTGGAATGGCCATGGGGCGCGCAAAGTTCATCGTCCAGCCCATCGAACGCCAGCGCTTCGGAACAATGATTCGCGGATCCTCGCGGTTGAAATAGAATCCATACAAATGCCAGTGGCCGGCCATTAGAAAAGTCTCTGATTTTCTGGATGGGCTCTTATGCATGTTTTCTGCCTCCCAGGAGCTTCATGTATTTTTTTACGCGCCGAAGCGTTGCCGTTGCGTGATTTATGGGCCACTTCCTATCCCGTTGAGCGGCAATGGGTGTCTAGCCCGACATTGCATCATGAAGCAAGGTCCATTTTCCTCCCTCATTGGTCTACATCCAATCCATGTCTTAGCATGGATTCTATGGACCTGGTTATTCCCCGAGATAGATGAGGAGCTTGTCTTGGCTGAGCAGGACGAGGTCGCCGATACCATCACCGTTAAGGTCTCCGGAGTCGAGATCGTGGGGTTCGGTGCTGCGCGAGGAGCGCACATCGGCAAAGTCGGAGATGAGGAAGACTTCGAAGGAGACTTCGCGCACCAGTTCGCCGTCCTTTTTCTTTACGATTTCGATGGCGCGGTTGGCGGAGTCGACCAGGGCAATCATTGGTTCCGGCGGGGATCCCAGCCTGACATCGATGGCGTAGGCCAGCAACGGTTCTTCGGAGGGGGAGGTATATTCTGCGCCGGCAACGGCTTCGAGACGCGTGCCGTTGCCCATGAGCTCGTTTATTCCAGTCCGGTCGAGCAGTACGATGATGTCTCGTTCTGGATTGTGGAGCTGGACGAGGTTGAAGATGGTCTGGTCGGCATCGTCAATATGGATTTTGCCCCACTCCTCGCCGTCGGAAAAGTGGACGAGATCGCCGGCGTTGCGGTCGTAGATCATAATGCCGTTGGAGCCGTCGAGCAGGGTGTAGTCGCAGGAGGCAATCAGGTCACCCTGCGGGTTTTCGGGATTGAGCTGGCGGACCGCTTCATAGTGGTCGGTCTTCCATTCAAAGCGGCGGGCGATGGCACCTTGGGAAACGGTGAGCGTTGTGCCGTCCCCCTGCTGGCCGAGCTGTATGTTTTCGTAGGAGAGGGACTGGGTGAGGGCGCGGAAGGAACTGCTGGTCAGTTCCGTCATTTCGCCACTTTCGATCAGCATCATTTTCGGGGTGTTGTACGCCATGAAAAGGATGATCCCCGTTTTACCTTCGGGCAGCTGGAAGGCCAGCAGGCTGGAGGGATCGTTGCGCATATCGAGGTCATATTCATTGCCATCGGTGCCATCGGAGGGAACACAAACGAGCTTCAGTTTTTTGTCTTCGTTCTTGCAGACGAGCCAGGCTTCGTTGGCGGTTTGCATGGCGCAACCGGTCAGGACATCGCCGGGAGTCTGTAATATCCGGGGGAACTGGTCTAGGTTGCCTGCCGTGTGGACGGCTGCGATCTTTTCCTTCTTGCTGACGACCAGAACATCGCCGTTGGCCATGCGCGACATCTGATCCACTTCGGAGAGGGTGTCGATCCGCTGCGGTTCGGGGTTCAGGCCTTCGGCATTACCAAGGTATAGATGCATGCGGCTCAGTTCGGGGGCCGCTACGAGCAGGTCGTCGTATTGATCGTTATTGAAGTCGCCGGCCAGCCATGCCGGCGAAGATTTCTTACTGGTCCCTTCGAGGCCGATGCGGCGGGGTGCGGTTTCCTGTACCGCCATCAGCTGGGGTTGTTCTATTTCCTCGAATCCATATAGGCGGAACGCCAGGCGGTTTTGGAGCACCATGCCCAGGCGGGGAGCCTCGCCTTCGACATCGATGATTTCCGTGTACTGCCGCGGGGGAAGATCGACCGGTTGCTCGATCCCGAAAATCCCGTCTCCTTGGCCGTAGCGGATTTTTACCGGGTTGCGTGCGATGGAAAAATGGAACATCAGATCGGGGGTGCCATCCATGTTGACGTCTAAGACCTTGCCATAGTAGCAGTTTTCGCTGGAGAAGGGCAGAACCTTTCTTTCCAGGAACGAGTGGTCTGCGCTGTTCCAGAGCAGGTCGGCCTGATCGCGGCGGCAGATCAGGATGTCCTTGAGTCCGTCGCTATTCAGGTCGCCGACCTGGAAGGAGGCGACTTCCGCGAGATCCTGGATAAAAATTCGTTCCGGCTCTCCGAAGGTTCCTTCTTCCTGCTGGTAGAGGATCTGAAGTCCGAGGGAGGTTCCAAAGATGACCAAGTCTTTAAGTTCGTCGCCATTGAGATCCGCAATCCGGAGCGTCTTGATGCCTTGGTCGACAATGATGCCCCGGTCCTCGAAGCATTCCTCCAGTTCGGGGAGGTCTTCCAGTGGTTCGGCGGGATCGGGTTTGCGCAGGAGGATTTCGATCCGCGAAACATGGTTGTTGGCAAAGACCACGTCATCGAGTCCATCGTTGTTGAGATCTTCAACCAGGAGTCGGGAAGAGCCGGGCTTGAAGGTGTAGATTTCAAGTGGCTTAAAGCCGATGGTGCGCACGGCGTCTTCGGCCAACGACGAGCTGGCAACCAGGAGGGTGACGATTAGGGGGCTGAATTTTATCATACTGAGTTCCTGATGCGGTATTCGTGATCCACACGGTTATCCCGTGTACTTAGTATTTAATCGTAATCTTCTGGTGCAGACCGCGGTCGGTCTTTTCAATATACTGGTAGCTCATGTTGAAGAACGATGCGAGATGGTCGGTGGAAGGGAGTTTGTTCATATCCGGCGGGGGAATCGGGGAACCGCTGGTGGCCCATTGCCCGAGGATCATCCGGGTATACTGCGGCCGGGTTAGTTCACGAATCAGGAAGATCATGTTTTTCTTCCAGTCGACCGCACTGTAGCCAAAAGCATTCTGGGGGGTATAGCGACGCAGTCCCTGTACAAGCTCGGTTTGCTCAAGCTGGGGATTGACGGCGGTTTCGCTGGATTCGCTGCGGAGCACCTGCCGCACTCCATCGGGCTGTCCATACAGCAGGTAGTGGCCGCTAACAGCGAAGGCAAAACTGTCCTCCGGCGGGGTATTCTTACTCACGTACAGGGTGTGGTCGAGAAAGTCGACGGTGTCGAGAGCCATGGCGATTTGCGGCTGAACGGTTGGTGCATTCAGGATGGTTTCAAGTCCCTGCTTGAAAGCCTGTCCGTCCCGGAGCTCGAGTGCGATTACCGTGTTGAGCGCTTCGTTTTCCATGATGGAAAAGCTGAGGTACTGGTTGCCGAGATAGGTGAGCAGATCGTGCTCGAGGTCGACTCCGGTTTGCTGGCGTATCATACCCAATGCCATGTCGAACTGGGGCTTTGCTTCGGGCATGGCTGCCATCAGTATGGTGGGAATCTCCTGCCAGAACCGAAGCAGATCCAGCCGGCCAACCTCGAGCAGGGAGATGTTTGCCGGGATGAATCCAACGGTGGGCAGTTCGGCGGGCGCCATGTTCAGAATCGTAAAAATGCCGTGGTCGAGCCCGGTGGCCACGAGGTTGTTGTCCACGGTCATTTCATTGTCTTTGAGTTCCGCGTGAATCGAAAACTTTTCGATGCCCATCAGGCCAAGCGATTCAAACAGGGCGGTCGTGTTGACGCCGGGGGTGGATTGTTCTTCGGATTCCGCCTCTGCCACGGCTTCTTTAATGAGGGTGGACAACGGCAGGTTGAAGTCGAGAACCGGGTTGCCTTCGGGTTCTTCCACGGCTTCCTCTTTCAGGCGGGTGATGGATTTTTCCAGCCATGTCCGGTTCGGCCCCAGGATCAGGGTGTTTTTCAGGTGTGCCTGCCAGATACTGCCGTCTTCTTCGGCACCGGGATGCGTGATGTGCTGGATGACCTCAATGCCTTGGAAGTCACTTTTAACGATATCAAAGGGTTCTTCTGCGACTTTCGACATTCGCTCATCGAGCGAGAGGCTTCGTTCGAAATCCTCCGCACTCATGGCGGCGATGATGTAGAGCTCTTCCGGGTCTTTCCCGAGTGCGACGAGCACCTCGCCCTTGAGCATCTTGACTTGTTCCATGGTCATTTCGTCTTCGGCGGATTTTTCGCCTTCGAACAGGAATTCATTCCAGGTCTCTTCATCGGGGTTGCCAATGAAATCCTGGAACTGCTGATCCATCCACAGCTTGCCGAGCGGGGATTTTTTGAGCTGATCCCAAAAGGAGACCGTATTGGAAATCCGGAGGTCAAATTGTGTGTCTGCGGGAAGCAGCCCGGAGCGGGTCAGGGCGAATGCGGACGGTGCAACGCACAGTAATAGAGTCAGGGTGAGAGCGGATTTAAGGTGTCGGATCATTGAGCTGTCTCCTGTTGTTCGGTTGAAAACGTGCCGGGCCGCCGCGGTGCGTCGGGATAAACATAGCCGGATTCGGGATTGCTGGCGTCGTAGGCAAAAGCATCGATGTGATCGAGAATATAGGTCGCGTGGCGGGCGGGTATGGCGAAGTTCAGGCCTTCCATGGTCGGAACGCCCATGTTGATGATGCCGATCACCTGCCCGCGCGCATTGAAGAGGGGGCCGCCTGAATTTCCTGGATTGACGGGCGCGTCAACCTGCAGGTAGAGGATGCCTCCAAAATTACGATGCGTCTGGCTCAGCACGCCTTCAGTGACGGTCCGCTCGAGGCCCAGCGGGTTGCCGATGGCAAAGACGGTTTCACCAATATCGAGTTTTTCCTCGGGGGCGAACACCACGGGGGTGATTTCTGTGTTGAGATCCTTGAGGCGCAGGATGGCTATGTCGTGGAAGGGGGCCGTGGCAACAATCTCGACCTCCTTGTATACGACGCGGCGCAGAACCTGTCCTTCCTGCAGGAACTGGGTGACCGAGATCTTCTTTTCGCCGGCGATTACATGGAAGTTGGTGATGAGATAGCCTTCTTTGTTAATGAAGAAACCGGATCCGAGTCCGCTGGCGGTCTTGACGACTACGACGGACGGGGCGTAGAGCTTAACAGCTTCGCCTGTCGTAATGCGGTCGGGCGTCTGGATGGTATAAAGCCGGTTGCTGACGACAGGAACAGTGCCTTCCACCGGGGTGTCTTCGTAGGTTTCGAGGATTTCACTTTGCGGGATGCGCAGCACGTCGAAGCCCAGATCAACCACGGTGGCATCGTCCGATTGTTTCAGAATGGGGGCCTGAATCTTGGTTCCGCCTTTCAGGACAACCTCTTCGGCAGACACGGTCGCCGCGGCTCCGACCATCATGAGTAATAGATATGTTTTCATAGAAAATCCAAACGTTGTACAAAGTTGATAAACTTTAACGGAGCGCAATAAGCGTGTCACCCGTAAAGCTTTCGAACTTCGTCCGCAATTACCTTGATTCCCTGGTCTACGACCGAGCCATCCTGGGCGTAGGTCACGCGGATGCACTCATGCTTGTGCTGCCAGTATTCGTTGTCCAGCCCCGGGAAAAAATGGTGGCCGGGAATGACCAGCGTGTTGCGGGCTTTCAGGCGTTCGTACAGAACGGCGCTCGTGCAGGGAAGCTCCTGAAACCAGAGCCATAGGAAGATCGCGCCTTCGGGTTTGTGGATACGGCAGGGGATGCCATCCAGTTCCTCGCGGAAAAGGTCGAGTGCGTGCTGTGCCTTCTGCTTGTAGAAGGGCTGCACGATTTCGCGGCTCATCTGCATGATTTCTCCGCTGCGCACCAGCTCGGTGGCCAGTCGCGGCCCGATCCCTCCGGGCGCGAGATGCATCACACCGTTGATATCGCCGATGGCCGAAGCAATTTCTTCGCGCGCAATGACAATGCCTGTTCGCAGGTTCGGCAGGCCAAACTTCGAGAGGCTCATACAGACGATTGTGTTTTCATTCCATCGTGGTTTGGCTTCGGTATAGATAATATCCGGGAACGGTGTGCCGTAGGCATTGTCGATGATGAACGGGATGCCTTTGTCCTGCGCCATAAGATCCAGATGCAGGATTTCTTCGTCGGTCAGCACATTGCCGGTGGGGTTGGTGGGTCGCGAGACACAGATGGCGCCGATGTCGTCGCCGATCTCAAGCGCGCTGAAGTCCACATGGTATTTAAACAGCCCGTCGTCCAGCATTTCAATGGCCGGGCGCTGCGCCTTGAAGAAGTTGTCGCAGAGACCTGCATCGGCGTAGCCGATGTACTCGGGTGTAAGGGGAAAAAGGATTTTCTTTTTCGTGCCGTCGGGCATCTCGCCGGCAAACAGGTTGAACAGGCAGAAGAAGGCATTCTGACTGCCGTTGGTCAGGGCGATGTTTTTCGGGCCGATATTCCAGCCGAATGTTTCCCGCAGCATTTCGGCGAGGGCTTCGATGAAGGCCGCATTGCCGCGGGATCCGTCATAGTTTCCGATCATGCTCTCGAAGCCTTGCGGCTCGTCGAGAATCTCCTCCATGCGCTGTCGGAAACGCTTCTGGACTTCCGGAATATGGGCCGGGTTGCCGCCGCCGAGCATCAGCATATCGCCGTTTGCCATGGCCGCGCCGAGGTCGTCCATCAGTTCCGTGATCCCCGCCCTGCGGGTAAACTTTTCGCCAAACTTCGAGAGGTTCATGGTCGGAGATTAACCATGGAGCACACGAAGAGCACGAAAAAAGAAAGGTCGGGTGCGCTGTTCCGACGGGCAGACGGCTCCGTGGTCCGTCCCTACCTCATGCCTTTGCAACGACGACTGCGCGTTTGGGGGCGGGGTGGCCCTCGATGGTTTTGGTCGGATCGGTTGGGTCGAGAAAGTCGGGGAGCGACTCGAAGGTCATCCAGTCGGTAGCTCGCTGTTCGTCGGTGGAGGTTGTGCCGACGTCGACGGTACGGATGTTTTCCAGACCGCAATCGCCCAGCCATTTTTCAAGCATTGGAACGGAGGGGATGGCGTGGACGTTGCGCATCTTGGCGTAGCGGCCTTTGGGGATGAGCGAAAAGTCTTCCGGTCCGTCAACCACCAGTGTCTCGATGACCAGTTCGCCGCCGGGCCGCAGGAACGACTTGAGTTGTTCGATATGTTCGAGCGGATCCTTCCGATGATACAGCACGCCCATTGAAAAAACGGTGTCGAAGGCTTCCGGAGTTTCCGGTACGTCTTCGATGCCGAAGGGGAGCACCCAGACACGGGGATCGCGAATAAAGTTTTTCATGGCAAAAAACTGACAGACAAACATGGGGGAGGGATCGACGCCGATTACGAGCTTCGCGCCTTCTCCCGCCATGCGCCAGCAGTGGTAACCATTGCCGCACCCGACATCGAGAATGGTGCGGCCTTCGAGCGGCTGGATGTGCGGGAGGACGCGGTCCCATTTCCAGTCGGAGCGCCATTCGGTGTCAATGTGAACGCTGTGAACGAAATAGGGGCCTTTGCGCCACGGGTGGAAGGCCTTAAGCAACTCGTCCAGACCTTCAATTTTCGGGCCGTCAACGCGCACCTCGTTTTTCAATTCAATGCGGGTGGAAAGCGACGAGGGCGTCGCTTCTACGTTTGGGAGCCTTTCCAGCGCTTCCTCCCATTGGGGAAGCAGGCCGTGGCGTTCGTAGCGCAAGTCGTGGGCGATGCGTTCCGGCAACAGCTCGATCCACGGTTCAAGAGGCGTACCTTTCAGCAATTGGTAAAAATCGGTGTAGTCTATTTTCATGGGAAGTCCACAGATTTGCCACTTCATTGCTGTTGGAGTCAACAGCCTCTCTCCACTTTGTTTCGAGTCGCGGATTTCATGGCTGAACCAATTCCCGATTAGGAAAATCTGTGAGACTCCGTACAATCTGTGGATGCTTCTATTTGACGGCAAGCAGGGACATAAAGTTCAAGCTGGCGATGTGGAATAGATTCGGTCTTTTTTACGTGAGGGCGTTTTTGCCAGATATGGCCCGTTATCTGCGTCCTGTTTCTCTGTCCACAAGTCATGACCATAGCAAAAAGTACTGCTATTTTTTTTTTGGAATTCTGTTCATGATGTGGTCAAAATACCTGACTCGAGGTGGAAGGGATTGGATGGTTTAATGCGTAGGTTGTATTCATGTTTTCTGCTGGCAGGACTGTGTTGCTTGCCCGATATGGCGCATGCGGTACTGTTCTACTCCACTGGAGATCCGTCCTATAATACAAATGCACCAACCGGCGGGTTGGTAGATAGTGGATGGCAGTATCAGGGGCGCTTCCGGAACACATCGAATGACAAGTATTTGGGAACGCCGATTTCTGCACACTTCTTTATCACAGCCCGGCATATCAGCAGTCCTGCTGTCGGAGAACCCTTCTATTTTAATGGCACCACCTATACGACTACGAGTAAATCCAACCTGGCCGGCTGCGATCTCACTATATGGGAAGTCGATGGGGCGTTTCCCTACTATGCGCCGATCTATTCCAAAACGATCAACAACGATGATCCTCTCGTTGTTTTCGGGCGTGGTACTCAGCGTGGCGTGGCGGTCTATGTCAATGGAGACGTGAAAGGGTGGCAGTGGGGAGCCAAGGACTTTGTGATGCGGTGGGGGGAGAATCGTGTGACCGACGTAATCACTTTGACTGGCGCATATGGATCCAGCGAGCCGGTAATCAAGGTTGATTTTGATGCGTCGGGGAGTACGAACGAATGCATGCTTTCCGACAAAGATTCCGGCGGGGCGGTCTTTATACAGGATTCTACGGATGGACGCTGGAAGCTGGCAGGCATCAACTCATATGTTTCACCAAATACCTTTAGTTACAACGCAACCTTTACCCCAACCTTTACTGCGGCGGTTTTCGATTATTCATTCAAGGTGTCTGATAGTGAAAAACTGTATTTGGGAGTGGGCCAATATGCGCAGCAAGGGGGAAGTATCCCTGCGTCACATCCAGCGTCGTTCTACTCGTCCCATGTGGCGGCGCACTTGGCGGAAATCCAGGCCGTTCTAGGGGATGATTATGATGCAGATGGAGACGGTCTGCCGGACTGGTGGGAGACGCAGTATGGCGGCGATGCAACGTCGATGGTCGCCACTAACGATCTGGACGGGGACCATTTTTCGAACTACGAGGAATGGATCGCGGATACGGTTCCAACCAACGGAAGCTCGTTTTTCTCCATGGGAGTCTATAGCAATGCAACCCGTCTGGTATTTACCAGTTCGACGAATCGTGAATATGAGATCCAACGCCGACTTGATCTTGGCGATACCAATGAGGTTTGGGGCACAGAGATATCTTGGTTTACCGCTTCGGATTCACAAACTGTCAAGACCGTGACCGCGCCGTCTAGCAATCACTTCTACCGCATTCAAGCCAGACTATATTAACGTTGGGCTTCGTGAGCGATACGCTCGATCCATGCCAATACATAGTCGAACACCTCTTTTTGTTCGGGCTCGTTATGCAGTTCATGGTCGAGACCTTCCCAGATTTTCAAGGTGCACTGCTTGCCCAATCGCTCGGCGAACTCAACAGATGCTGAAACGGAGGTGATGCGGTCGTTTTCTCCATGCATCAATAAAAGTGAATGGGGAAACTCCGCTGCATGCTTCAGTTCCCATTGTCCGTAGCGGAGCATGTCCATGGCGAGACGGGCCGAGATCAGGTCATGGGTCAACGGGTCATTGCGGTAGGTGCGGACCACATTCTCATCGTGTGAAAGCGCGGAATCGTCAAGCCCACTGCGTATGGAGAGGTTAATCCGCAAGGCACGCATTCCGCGGAGAATGCCCGTCTTCCATTGCGAGGGATTGTAGGCCAGCCGAAACAGGGGTGCGGAGACAATCACTCCTGCAAGGTCAGGCCGGGTTTTGAGCACATGGTATATGGCAAGATTGCCGCCAAGACTATGCCCATAGAGAAAGCAGGGGACGTTTGGATAGCGTATGGTCGCCTCGCTCAACAACTGCTTGATATCGGACATCAGCAGCGCGTAGTTCGGGGCGTGCCCGCGCCGCCCTTCGGATCGCCCGTGACCCCGAAGATCGAATGCAAGCATCGCCACGCCGCCAGTGTTGAAGGCTTCGGCCATGTGGTCGTAGCGCCCGGAATGTTCACCCAGACCATGTATGAGACAGACCACCGCCTTGGTTTTTCCATCGGGATGCCATCCCTGACCTTGCAGCGTCAGTTCGTCGAGGGTCTTGCACTCAAATTCAAAATGCTTCATCTCATTGAACCGGCCAGTCTGCCGCGTCAGCTATCAGCGATTCCAGGCAATGCAATGCGGCCGGGGTATCATTGAGGCAGGGGATCATGCGGAATGATTCGCCGCCGGCTTCCAGGAAGGTTTCCTGGCCGCGGATCTCGATCTCTTCAAGGGTTTCGAGGCAGTCGCAGAAGAATGCGGGGCAGACTACGGCCAGTTTCTTTATGCCGCGGGCCGGCAACTTGCGGAGGGTTTCTTCGGTATAGGGTTCCATCCACTTTGCGCGGCCGAGCCGTGATTGGAAGGAAATGCTGTATCGTTCCGGCGATAGGCCGGATGCTTTGGCAATGGCGCGGGTAGTGGCCAGGCATTGATGGCGATAGCAGGTATCGTGCGCAATGGATGGCGTGTTGCAGCAGTCGGCCGAAGCCAGGCAGTGATGATGTGTCGGATCGACCTTCTTCAGATGTCGCAACGGCAAACCGTGGTAGCTGAAAAGAATATGTTCATCAACGTTCTTGAGCGATTCGGCGATGGGTTGGATATAGGTCGGTTCATTGTAGAACGGCGGGGCAACGCGAAGTTTTGCACGATTCTTCAGGGCGGTCTTCACGCCGGCAACGCAACCGCCGGTCGTCGCCATGGCATAGTGCGGAAACATGGGCAAGAGACCGATTTCCTCCACTCCCGCATCGAGCAGCTTTTCAACGCCCTGTTTCACGGAAGGATTTCCGTATGCCATTACCATCTCCACCGGTGCATCCAGCTTTGCATTCAACCCGTCGGTCAGCTGGCGGCAATAATGAATCAGCGGCGAGCCATTCTTGGTCCAGATGGCTTCATACGCTTCGGCCGACTGCGCCGGCCGCTTGGGCAGAATCGCCCAATGGACAATCGCGTAGCGTAGCGGGAACGGAATATCGATCACGAAGGGATCCATCAGGAATTCCTTTAGATAGACCCGCAATGCATCCTCCGTCGGTGCATCCGGCGATCCGGTGTTCATCAGTAAAAAACCACGTTTCATGACGCAATCCTTTCTGCTACCTTGATGCCGCCCAGAACGGAGTTGGCAACGGAGATGCCGTCGCGATAATTGCCGGCAAAATGAATGCCGGGATGGTCGGCTTCGATCCGTTTCATATGGTTCAGGTATTTTTCGTAGCCGACGACATACTGCGGAATCGCCTTCGGCCAGACACTGAAGCGTTGGTATTCCGGTTCGCCGTCGAGACCGAGCAGATCGTGCAGATCCTTTAGCACGTTCGCCAATATTTCATCCTCGCCTTGCAGTGCCCGTTCGGGGGATTGCGAGCCACCGACAAAGACGGTTAGCAACGCCATCCCGCCGGGTGCGCGGCCGGGAAATATGGACGAGGGGAAAAGGGCGCCAAGCGAATAGCGCTCTTCAACCTTCGGAATCAGCATGCCGAATCCGTTGAGCGGATGGGTAAACTGGTTGACGTTGAACCCGAGTGACACACTGACGACCGGCGGATAATAGATTTCATCCATCACTGAAAGATCGAACGGCGTTTTCAGTGTCGTCATCGCGTGCGCGGGAATGGCCAGTACCACATCGCTGTAGGCTTCGCTTCCGACATCCCACCGCCCGCTCTCCAAGCGCTCGATGCCGGCAATCGGATATTCCTTGCGGATAATGCCTCCGAGCTTTTCGGCCAGCCGATTCGGCAGGACGTCCATGCCGTCGTCAAAGGTAAACATGCGCGCATCCTTCGACGCCACTTCCGCGCGTTTCTTGCGTTCCTTGGCGCCTTTGATGGCACCCTTGATGAACGATCCGTATTTTTGTTCCAGCTCATAGAGCTTGGGGAAGGCATGGCAGGTGGCGAGTTGGGCGGGATCGCCGGCATAGACGCCGCTGACAAACGGATTGATGGCATAGTCGAGAAATTCCTGCCCGAGGCGGCGCTTTACGAAATCGGCCAGACTTTCCGATGGATTCGATTTGGTTCGAATGAACGGCTCGCGCAGCAGGCGCAGTTTGGCCGTGGCCGAAAACGCTTTCGACGTAAAGAACGCGGGCGGGGAGGTTGGAAGCGCGATCGGTTTTCCATCGCGGACAATAAATCGGTTCTGTGCGGAGCCGCTGGCGGGCAGTTTTTTGTCTTCCAAACCGAGGCGGGCAATCAGCTTGCCTAGATCGGGGTGGGTATCGAGCAGCGAGTTGGGGCCGCACTCCACCAGGAATCCGTCGTCCTTCACCGTCTTGATGCAGCCGCCGATCCGGTCCGATGCCTCGTACACCACGCAGTCGATCCCGCGCTGCTGCAACTCGAACGCCGCCGTCAGCCCCGTAATCCCCGCGCCAATGACCGCCACCTTTTTATCCGGCTTTTGCATGGGGGAAGTTTAACCATGAATGGACGCGAATAAACACGAATAAGGAAAATCTTTTGATGGTGCTATTCCGCCGGGCTGGTGGATTCGCGCTCCGCCTGAAGCTTCTCAAGAATCTGGAGGTCGAAGGGCTTGCTCTTTTCCCCGAAGTAGACCGTGCGGTGGGGGAAGGGGATCTCGATGTC
>JBNKHE010000011.1:0-99676 GCA_050290185.1 Pontiella sp. | reverse complement strand
CATACTCGGAATCGCCGTCGGAAAACTCCAGCGCCTCGGCATATTCATCGGCATACACATCCGACAGCCGTTTATAGAAAAGCAGCGGAAAGATATACTGCTTGTAGTCCGACGCATCGATCTGCCCGCGCAGATGCTCCGCCGCCCCCCAAAGCATGGTTTCCAGTTGTTGTTGCGATAGGCTCATGTAAATCCGTTATCAGTTAATCGTTATTGGTTATTAGGAAAATCACTAATCCCTGCGTCTGTCCTGCTCGCCTTCTGATTCTACAACGAACTCAATGGTCGAAATCCCGACCGGGCCGAACTCTTCCCCTTCACTCCACTCTCCGGGAATATCCTCTGGAGGCTCATTCGACGAATAATTAGCATATGTTTTAAGCATGCCATCGCTATGATCAAAGTTGCCTGTTACGAAAAAGAAACCCTGTCCACGCAAGGAACCTGCATTTTTGATTTTAGGGGGCATCTTCTTGGGAGCTGCAACCTTAACAAGGTCGTCGATCACGCGACTCCATCCACAGTCCAGAGGCGGAACTGGATAATGGTACGGTTTCCCTGCATCGTGGAAAATGAACCTGATCAATTCAAACAGAAAGCACTCATGATGCCCAAGACTGGGCGAAATTGGCTGCGCGGTCACAGCATTGATTCCACAATGAAATGGATAAAAACAACAACACGGATCAACCAAAAGCAACTTTGAAGGATCATTCCCAAGAACTAGATATTTAGCTGCATTATATAGGTCCGGCCCAGTTACAGCTCTCTTCTTACCAGTTAAAACAGGTCCGGATTTATGATATTCAAACTCTGGCCAATATTCATACAAATATAATTGATTGGCGTTATCGGGAGTAGCTGGAAGGCCCGACTCACGCTTCGCCTGAAGCAGCAACGCTGAACGTGACCTTAGTTGCCCATTGACAATTTCAGTCCGCAACAACAACAGATCACCAATCTCTACATATCCAGGGGAAGACTCAGGGAAGGAATTACAGATAACCTTTGGAGTGGCATGAACGAATACTCCGCCTGATTTCACATTCGCCCCATTGGAAAGAGCGCCCACACCATTAATCGAGGATGCTATATGGTGGACCAAATTCGCAACAAGTTGGGGCTCCCCCTGTGATGGGTCCTTTAACGCCTCAGAAATCCCAGCGTGTAAAGCGCGATAAATGGAGGAATAATCTTTTCGTGGCACGTTGCATATCATAGCTCGAATCCTTCCCGCTCCAGCAGTAACTCCAGCTCATCCTCAGCCTTTTCGAGAGCAGAAAGCTTTTCCTTAAAGTCGCGCAGAGCCTCTTCGACGGTGATGGTCTCCTCTTCCAGCGGCTTCTGGACATAGCGTGCAATGTTCAGGTTGAAGTCGTTTTCTTTGAGCTCGATGTATTCCACCCAGCGGCTGACCCCTTCCTGCTCATGGGCTTTTTTGTTCTGCGATTGGTAGATGCCGTAGATTTCATCGGACTGCTCCAGACTCATGGTATTCTGGGCTCGGCCCTTGGTGTAGATTTCCTCGGCGTTGATAAAGAGGACGGGTGCTTTATTCCGTTCGGTTTTGCGAAGGATTAGGATGCAGGCGGGAATGCCGGTGCCGTAGAACAGATTGCCGGCTAGGCCGATTACGGCTTCGATGACTCCCTGATCCAGTAGTTTTTTGCGGATTTTCGCCTCAGCCCCGGAACGGAACAGCACCCCATGCGGCAGCACAATCGCCATACGGCCCGAAGTCTTCATGGAGGAGTACATGTGCATGACCCAGGCAAAGTCGCCATTGGTCTTGGGAGCCAAGCCGAATCCATGCCGATTGAATGGGTCCAAGCTCCATGAATCATAGCCCCATTCCTTGAGACTGAATGGCGGATTGGCGATTACGCAGTCAAACTGCTCCAGCCGGTCGGCCACCAGAAACTTTGGATCGCGCAGGGTGTCGCCGCGCCGGACTTCAAAATCCTCCATGCCGTGCAGATAGAGATTCATGCGGGCAATGGCTTCGGTGGTCAGGTTTTTCTCCTGCCCCTTGAGCGTCAGCAGGCGCGGGTCACCGCCCTGTTCTTTCACATGGTGTACGGTTTCCAACAGCATCCCCCCGGTACCGCAGGCGGGGTCATAGACCGTCTCACCGGGTTGCGGATCAAGAATGTTCACCATCAGCCGTACAATGGAGCGCGGGGTGTAGAACTCGCCGGCCTTCTTGTTGGCTTTATCGGCGAAACGCTTGATCAGGTATTCATAGGCGCGGCCCATGTCATCGACGCGCACATGCTGAACGCTAAGGTCCATCTTGTTGAAATGGTTGAGCAACTGGAGAAGGAGATGATCCGGCAAGCGTTCCTTGTTGGTCCAGGAGGCGTCACCGAATATTCCGTACAACCGTTCATTCGCCTTTTCGATGCCCATGAAGGCGGATTTTAGCGTCTTCCCGACATCCGAAGTGGTTTCGATGACATCACGCCAATGACAGCCTTCCGGAACCTGAATGCGATGTTGTTCCGGAGAACGGGCCATTTCCTCATCACCATAAAACTCCATGGCCTGAGCAAACTCCTCGTCGTAGACATCGCAGACCCGCTTGAAGAACAGGATCGGGAAGATATAGGTCTTATAGTCCGATGCGTCGATCGGTCCCGTAATAATATGCGCCGCCTCCCAAAGATGACGCTCCAAAGCCTGCAATGTAATCTGATCCCCTGACATAAACTAACCACCCTTAAAAAACTTCCTGCTGGGCATGGACCAACCGCCCATGCCACCCGGCATTAGACGGTATGAAAGAATATATACAGCAGGGAACATCAACAAGGATGAACCCTTGAAAGATGCAGCGAACGAATTGGATGATTCGACAGGCTGATGAGGTTTGGAAAATACCCAACATGCGTACGTGAGACTACTGAGAGGAACGATCCACTCACCCTACCCCATCGCGGATGGGACCCAAAGGGGGGGGGGGGCCGGGGGGCCTCGCGCTGCTGGCGTCACCCTGAGGACCGCGACGCGATCCCATCACAGGAACCTGTCACGCGGAATCCTCCTTGACCGCAACCCGAAGCCTAAAAGGCGGATGATTACCATCAAGCAGGCCGCCGAAATCCTGCAAGTTCACCCCAAGTCAGTATCGCGGTACGCGAAAAGAGGGAATTTCAAGCAATACCACTTTTCGCAAAGGAAGGTTCGGTACGATCAGGCCGAGATAGAGGCTTTTGCACGCGGGGAACCCTATGAGGAGGCATGAGCCAACATCACCAAAAGCTATGTGAACTTCGGGTGTTATTGCGACAGGTTCATAGAATCAGTTGTTGGTTGATGGTTGATCGTTGTCGGTATCGAGGACTTCCCAGTGTCCGCGGGTTCCGCCTACACGCCTAAGAACGCCTTTTTCGCGCAACGCCTTGATGTGCTTAATGACGGCAGAATCATTAATCTTCAAAACCTGAGCGATTTGCCTATAGGTCATCTTTGAATCCCTTGCAATCAGCTGAACAATCTGATTCTGCCGGTCTGTCAACCCGACTGCACCACCGATTGCACCACCGATTGCACCATCCGTTTTCTCCGACGTTTTCGGTGAACTTTCGCCCGACGAAACCGTTTTAAAGCGGAAAACGATGCGGACATAACTGTCCCCGATTTCGAATGCATCCCGGCCATAGGCTTTCAGGATATGGGCACACCGGAACCGAGGTGCTCGACAATTTCCAAATCGCGGAAAACGCGCATGATCTCCTTGTTGCGCGGAACGGAGCAGCCGCCAAAAAAGTCGGCTTCGGTCACGCCGTACGGCAAGCCGCCCCGTGCTCCTATACCCCATCAATCACTCTGTTCTTCCTTACTGAGTAGGTTGTAGAGGGCGAGGTTGATAAAATAGTTGGACCGACCCAGCTTTTCCTTTCGGAGGAATCCGGCGTCTGCGAGGGTATCCAGATACTTGGTGGCCGTCAGCCGAGTGACTTTCAGATCCTTTTCCACAAACCCGATTTTCGTATACGGATGGAAAAAGAGGTTATTGACCAGGTCCTGACTGTAGAACTTGAAATCCCTCCGAATGCGGTGTTTGTAGTCCTGCATGGCCTCGCGGATGCCATTAACCAGCCGGATGGTTGACATGGAGGTTTTTTCTACCGCAGTCAGCATATACAGAATCCATTCCTCCCAGGCTTCGTTTTCGCGCACGTCCTGCAACAGGCGATAATAATCGGACTTGGTCCTGATGATATAGTGGCTCAGATACAGCACGGGAATATCAAGCAATCCCTGCAAAACCAGATATAGCACGTTGATGATACGGCCCGTTCGACCATTGCCGTCATAGAACGGGTGGATGCTTTCAAACTGGTAGTGCAGAATCGCCATCTTAACCAGCGGATCGGCATTGAAATAGTCATTGTCGTTGATGAAACGTTCCAGGTTGCTGATGAGCTCTATGATTTCAGCCGAATCCTGAGGCGGGGTATAGATCACTTCCCCGGTCTCAAGGTTCTTCAATTCGGTTCCCGGAAGCCTGCGAAAACCCGCCCGGTTGCGTTCCAGTTCTGTCTGAATTTCAATCAGGTGGTTGGCGGTCAGCATTTCGGTTTCACGAACCCGCTGATACCCAACACGGAGTGCGGATACATAGTTGGCCACCTCCTTGGCTGCGGCATTTTGCGCAAACTCCGGAAATGCGGTTTCCTTGAAGAGATCATCCTGCGTTGTAATGATGTTTTCAATGGCGGAGCTGTCCTTGGCTTCCTGCATGGCCAAGGTATTGATCAGAATCCCCTGATTCGGGATCGAGGGAGACAGCCCTTTCAATTCGGCCAGGCAACGGTTCGCCGCAAGAGCCTGCTTGAGCACAGCCTTGCTTTCCAGTTCGCAGGAGGGAGGTAAAGGTTTAAGTTTAAATGCCATGGGACCTCATCAGTTACAGCACATGTTTAATTTATAGCCGAAATATATACATGTAGGGGACAATGTGTATAAAAAATCGATTTTTTTATACATATAAGGATCATCCCCACGATCTACGAGGATTCCTACAGGCACATATATCACAGTCTTGCGCGAGCAATCCAGTGAACGTGCACACAGGAATCCTGAGAGGAACGATCCACTCACCCCACCCTATGGCGGATGGGACCCAAAGGGGGGCCGGGGGGCCTCGCGCTGCTGGCGTCACCCTGAGGACCGCGACGCGATCCCATCACAGGAACCTGTCACGCGGAATCCTCCTCGCTGCAAGAACCAACCAGCAAGCGAACCTCACAGAAAGCCAAGGGCCAGCCTGCCCGATGCTCCGGTCAGCATCCTTCCCCTCAACGATTCCACCGCTCGCATAGTTTTTCACCCGTGAAGAAAGAGCGCATGACATGCTCCACAGTTCAGCGTGGGACTATCCTAATCCATTGTGGGGTTATTGTGGGGTTATTCCGAGGTTGTACAGATGGTGGACATACACGACGATACCAGCGAAATCCTACACAAAAAACGCATAATACCCCTGTATTTATTGGTTAAAATGCGATTTTTAAAGGGAAAAAAGGTGGTGGGCTCGGAGGGACTTGAACCCCCGACCAAGAGATTATGAGTCTCCTGCTCTGACCGACTGAGCTACGAGCCCGCTTGGTTAAAAGTGGTCGGTAGCAATACATGAATCCGGCTCATCATGGCAAGGGGATTTGTAGCGGGGATTCGTTTGTCGCCGATCCGTCCTCCAACCGCGGCTCCCCATTGGTCGCGATCGCGTCCAGATTTGGAATAGATTCATTGGTTTTTACCGGCTCGACAGGAAGCAATAATTCATTCGTTGTTGAAGACTCCTGTACGGGCCGGGTCTCGTCACAATGGGGTGGTACAGATGGCAGACGGGTGGAAAGATCCGTTTCGCTTGCAGGATTAAAGGACCAGGTCTGGCTGTTGGCAGGCAGCCATACTTTCACTTTTTTTGTGCGCACCCCCCATTTCCGGGCAAACAAGTGGTTTGGGCGATACAGATCAATATGCCGGCCCTTGATGGCGCCGCCGGTATCTTCGACGCGTCCATAGCCGTAGCCGGGGATGTACATGACCGTCCCGTAGGGGTAGATGGAGGTGTCGGCGGCGATGGTTCCGGGCCGCACGATGGCTCCGGATGAGGTTTCCCCCACATGTTTGAGCCGAAATTTCATGAAACCGATCTTCTGGTAGGGAACGAACAGGAACCAATGATAACTACAGCATTTTCGGCAATGGCAATAGGACGTGGTCTGCATCATCACCTCGACCGGCTGAATTCCTTTGGGAGGTCGTATATGCTTGGGCAAATAGAATCGCCCTTCGAACACAAACCACACCAGCAATAGAAAAATCAGTGCCGTCCGCCACTTCAGCCATTTCCTGTTTTTCTTTTTACGGCCCATGTTCACCCGGTCCCTTGCACTTAAAAATCCCAATAGTCGGTTTTTCCAGAGTCAATGATAAGTGGGTCGGGATCAAAGTAAAGAAATCCCGCCTGTTTAGGGGATTAAA
This sequence comes from Pontiella sp., assembly GCA_050290185.1. Taxonomy (GTDB): domain Bacteria; phylum Verrucomicrobiota; class Kiritimatiellia; order Kiritimatiellales; family Pontiellaceae; genus Pontiella. The sequence goes on along the minus strand of JBNKHE010000011.1, from coordinate 93,181 downwards.
TGATCAATCCCACCGAAAAATAGGTGAACCACTTGAAGCCCTCCCAGCAAATTGCTAGATTTTGTGGTTTAAAGGCAATCCACATCCATATCTTGTGGTTTTAGAGGAATTTAGGCAAATGGCCGCAAAGAAGAAACACGAATACACCGAAGACAAGATCAAGACGCTCTCCTCGCTCGAGCACATCCGCCTGCGCACGGGCATGTATATCGGACGCACCGGCAGCGGTGCCCACTACGACGACGGTATCTATATCCTCGTCAAAGAGGTCATCGACAACGGCATCGACGAGTTCATCATGGGGCACGGCGACCGGATCGACGTGACGATCGAGGACGACATGGTCACGATCCGCGACTATGGCCGCGGCATTCCGCTGGGCAAGGTCGTCGACTGCGTTTCCAAGATCAACACCGGCGCGAAGTACAACGACGATGTCTTCCAGTTCAGCGTCGGCCTCAACGGAGTCGGTACAAAGGCCGTCAACGCCCTCTCCTCCTACTTCCTCGTCCGCAGCCATCGCGATGGGGAATTCGTGGAAGCCGAATTCGAAACCGGCAACCTGGTACGCGAGGAGAAGGGAAAGACCGATGAAGCCAACGGCACCTTCGTCGCCTTCTGCCCCGACCCGGATATCTTCAAGAAATTCGCGTTCAACGAGGACCATCTGGCCCGGCGGCTACGCTTCTATGCCTATCTCAACGCCAGGCTGAAGATCTGGTTCAACGGCGAGCTGTACCATTGCAAGGGCGGCCTGCTCGACCTGATCCGCGATGAAAGCCAATACGAAAAAATCTATGTGCCGTTCCAGTACAGCGACCAGACACTGGAGTTTGCCTTCACACATACGAATCGCTTTTCGGAGGAATACTATTCGTTCGTAAACGGCCAGTACACCTCCGACGGAGGCACCCACCTCTCCGCCTTCCGCGAAGGGTTGCTGCGCGGCATCAACGACTACGCCTCCAAGAAATTCGATGGCGACGACGTTCGCGAAGGTGTGCTGGGCGCTGTCGCGGTCCGCCTCAAGGAACCGATCTTCGAGAGCCAGACCAAGAATAAGCTCGGGAATACGGAGATCCGCTCCGATCTTGTGGCGAAGGTTTCGCAGGCGGTGGCCGAATCGCTGCACCGCGAACCGGTCGAAGCCAAGAAGCTGATCTCCAAGATCGAGGAGACCCAGAAACTGCGCAAGGAACTGAACACCGTCAAGAAGCTGGCGCGCGAACGTTCCAAGTCGGTATCCATCCGCATCCCGCAGCTCAAGGACTGCAAAAACCATTTCAGCAGCGAAAAAAACAAACACCTCGAAACACAGATCTTCATCACCGAGGGCCAGTCCGCCGCCGGCTCGCTGGTCAGTTGCCGCGACGCCAACAACCAGGCGATCTTCACGCTTAAGGGCAAGCCGCTCAACGTCTGCGATCTCAAGCGCGACGCCCTCTACAAGAACGTCGAGATCTACAACCTGATGCGCGCCCTCGACATCGAGGAAACCACCGACCGGCTCCGCTACAACCACGTCATCCTCGCCACCGACGCCGACGTCGACGGACTGCACATCCGCAACCTGATGATCACCTTCTTCCTGCGCTTCTTCGAGCCGCTCGTGAAACGCGGCCACCTGAAGATCCTTGAAACGCCGCTCTTCCGCGTGCGCAACAAGAAGGAAACGATCTACTGCTACTCCGAGGAGGAGCGAGTAAAGGCACTCGATAAGATTGGCCGCGGTGCGGAGATCACCCGATTCAAAGGTCTGGGGGAAATCTCGCCCAAGGAATTCAAAGATTTCATCAGCAAGGACGGCACACGGCTAACCGATGTAAGCGTGGAAGGCGACCATTCCGTGTCGGAAATCCTCTCCTTCTACATGGGCAAGAACACGCCCCGTCGCCGCGAACACATCATGAACCATCTGGTCGTCGACCTGGAGATGCTTTAACGGAATATCGACAAAATAATTATGGACAGAATGATTATTCAAAACCAGGACACGTAGAATTATCTTGTCCGAAATCATTTTGCCGAACCATTCATCAAAAGAGGCCTTGCTCTACAGATTATTTGAGAGTTGTTGAAACATGACGAAGAACAAACACGACGAAGAACTGGAACTTTTTGACGGCGAGGTGGTTGAAGAAAAGGAAACCGAGGCGATGGAGCTGCTGCCTGGAGAGGGGGATAAGGAGTTCGACCCCATGAGCCGGGAACATGGCCCGCTGAAGCATCTGGTGGATTTCAACTTCCTGCAATATGCCTCGTATGTCATCTGCGACCGCGCCATCCCCGCACTCGAGGACGGGCTCAAGCCGGTGCAGCGCCGCATCCTGCATGCGCTGAAGGAAAAGGACGACGGGCGCTTCATCAAGGTCGCCAACATTATCGGCCACACCATGCAGTACCATCCGCACGGTGATGCCTCGATTGCCGATGCGCTCGTAACGCTGACGAACAAGCGCTACCTCATCGAAGGCCAGGGAAACTTCGGCAACATCTACACCGGCGATCGCGCAGCGGCCTCGCGTTATATCGAATGCCGGCTGACGCCTCTCGCACGCAATGAAATCTTCAACAAGGAGCTGACGGAGTGGATCCCCAGCTACGACGGCCGCAACAAGGAACCCGTCACCCTCCCCTCCAAGCTTCCACTGATGCTGATGCTCGGTGCCGAAGGCATCGCCGTCGGTCTATCCACCAGTATCATGCCGCACAACTTTATCGAGCTGCTCGAAGCGCAGATCGAAATCCTGCGCGAAAAGAAGCGTACGCCCGCCGAACTAAACCTGCTGCCCGACTTCCAGACCGGCGGCTTGATGGACGTTACGGAATACAATAAGGGCAACGGCAAGGTAAAACTCCGCGCCCGCATCGAGGAGCGAAAGAACAACCGGCTCGTCATCACCGAACTGCCCCATGGAGTTACGACGGAAGCCGCAATGGCTTCGATCGAAGATGCCGTGAAGAAGAAAAAAGTGCCGGTGCGCGCCATCGACGACTTTACCGCCGAAAAGGTGGAAATCGAAATGACCCTCTCGCCGGGGGCATCGCAGGAAAAGGCGATCCAAGCCCTCTATGCCTTCACCAAGTGCGAAAGCTCTGTTTCTAGCCGCCTCATCTGCCTGCGCAACAACCGACCGGTCGAAATGACGGTCGACGAAGTTCTGCGCGAAAACACGAAACAGCTGCTCGATATCCTCGAAAAAGAACTGATCCTCAAGAGGAACAAGCTGCTCGACGATTTCCACAGTAAGACCCTCGTGCAGATCTTCGTCGAAAACCGAATCTACAAGGACATTGAGCAGTGCAAAACCTATGAGGCGGTCATCGCCGCCATCTACAAGGGGCTCGACCCCTTCAAGAAGCAGCTGAAACGCGAGATTGTCGATGAAGATATCGAGATGCTGCTGGGCGTGCGCATCAAGCGCATCTCGCTGTTCGATATCAACAAGAACCGCAAGGATATTGAGGATATCCTCGCCGAGCTCGAGCAGGTCGAAAAGGATCTGGGCGCGTTAAACGGCTATACCATCCGTTATCTGAAGAAACTCATCAAGGAATACAAGGCCGACTATCCGCGCCTGACCAAAGCTACCGGTTTCAAGGAGGTCGAAGTCCGAGAACTGACGGCCACCGAACTGCAGATCAAGCAGGATGAAAACGGCTTCATCGGCACCAACGTCAAAGGCGAGACCATCCTTGAATGCTCCTCGCTCGACAAGCTGTTGGTGGTCTGGACCGACGGCAAGTACATGGTCATGCCGCCACCGGATAAGCTGTTTGTCGACAACAGTCTGGAACGCTGCGAAATCTTCGACCGCGACAAGCAGTACACCTGCATCTACACCGATGCGCGTATCACCTACCTGAAACGTTTCAAAATCGGCGGCGCGATCATGAACCGCGAGTATTACATGAGCCAGGGCGAAAAATCGAAACTGCAGCTGCTGACCGACGGAACGCCGGACTCGATCTTCGTGAAATACAACCCCGCCAAGAACCAGCGCATCCAGCAGCAAAAATTCAAGCCCTCGGATATCGCCGTCAAAGGGGTCAAGTCACGCGGCAACCGGATGACCACCAAGAGCATCAAATATATCGGCACCGAGCCGGGCCGCTGGTGGGACAAGACCGAAGACGATGCACCGGACGGCGTATTGCTCTAAAAAGCCAGGACGCTTTCGCTGAAAGCGACACATGCGGAATCCGCTTACGCACACCGCTCAACAGGACGGACAGCCCGGCGGTCTGCCCTATACCCGAGGTGGTTTTGTTTTAGTATTTTGGAGACTGAGTACGAGAGCAACCAGAGGCATCGCCGTCCATAATCGGCTTGGCTCATTTTTCAACTTCAACGAAATGGTTCCCTCGAAGCGAAGCCGGGCAACGAGGACGTTGCTCCTCCACCCGGAATGTACCAAACCATTCTTTAAACGGTATTACTGCAACTGCACTTCGACCTTGTAGAAACCGGATGCATTGAGCACGGAATCGGTAAAGCTGTTCTGGGGGTAATAGATCACCGCCCCCACGGGATTGAATGAATTCGTCAGGCTTTCGGCCCGGTAGACCTGATACTGCCGGTTCGAGAATGCCGGCCACTCAATGAAAAAACTGCCCCCCGACCAGTTCGTGATCGAAAAAAAGGAGTGTTTATCGTTTGGATTGGTTCCGGCAATCGCTTCCTGAAAATCAAACATGCCATCTCCGTCTGTATCCGAAAATTGATATTCGTAGGCCCCCATATCAACCACTACACCTGATATGCGGAGTTGGCCATCCAAGTCCGATGAGTTGCCCACATAGGCATTGTTCCCCGCATTGATGCACGGCGAGTTCATTAGTAGGTGGTAGTTTCCGTTGACCTCATCCACGAATGCTGGAGCATTCGTGATGTTACCAGTCACCCCATGCGTAATATCCGGACAGCAGGAGTTGGTGAAATTGATAGACCCAATATAATTCATACCTGATCCGTTTGCCGAATTATTCGCCACAATCGAATTTAAGACGATCGCACCCACCCCTTCGATTCCGCCGCCACTTCCATTTGAGAAATTATCCACCACGGTACAGTTTACCAAGATACTCTCGTAGGAAACGCCTCCACCGCCATAATCTGACCCCGTCACGGAATTGCTGTAGATCAGACAATTATAGGCTGTCGAGAAGTCGATACCTCCCCCTTCATTCACTACGGTATTGTTGAAAATTTGGCAGGAGTGAAGAATGGCGGTCTCAGCACCGCCGCCGTAATCCACAGCATGGTTTGCTCTAATTTCGCAGTTATACGCGGTCGTGCCGGAAATTCCTCCTCCAGCTGGAGCAGAGCAATCCACGACAACGCAATTGGTAAGGACCGCCGAATATCCGGGGCAATACACTCCTGCCCCTTCGCCTACCGACAAGAAACCATTTGATATAACCAACCCATCCAAAGAACATGCGACATCGTCGAGATTGAAGCAACGCACGACTCCATGACCATCAACAACTACGGAACCCTTGGTTTGTGCCACAATCTCAATGGCCTCTGAAACATCAATTTGGGAAGACAAAACATAGCATCCGGGTAAAACTTCAACAATATCGCCAGCTGATGTGGCGTCGATTGCTGACTGGATATTGGTAGCTGCCGTGCTTACGCTATTAAATGGAAATTGATGCGTACCCGTAGGCGATACGTAAACCGTATTTCCGGCAACTGAGATTGCCGAGGATGCTATAGCGAACCATTGAATGAGTTTCTGTTTCATATGGACGGGGCTTATCCAAAACCGCATTTTTTATAGCGGCGAAAGTTCCTGCCAGGTGCCCTTGGTCAGAATGACATCTCCAAAGTTAATACCAACACCGACTTCAAGCAATGCCCACTGGTAGGCTTCCGGTTTGAAATACATATCCACTTCTGATTTTGCCGTAAAACCGAACTCACCCACGACCGTTCCATAGATATCCATATTGGAATCAAATGTAATGCTTCCATTGGAATACATGATGCCCCAAAACGGGTTCATATTGGAATTTATAGTGATGCTTGTATTAGACAAAAATGCAAGGCCGTCGCCCGAGCTCGGTCCGGTTGCTCCCGAAGCCAGTGATAGATTTCCCTCAGCATAAACCAAGACATGATTGTAAAAAGTAGTTTGGCTTTTGAACTCCACTTCACCGCCGGATTTAATCGTCACCCCCTCGCCAATATCCGTTTGTTGCGCTAAACTGATGCTACCGCCAGCAGTGATTGTGCTTCCGGCCGGCAAATCGCTCGTTTGTGTGAAGGTGACCGATCCGCCCGCCTTGATCGTTACCGGACCATTGAAGGTGACCGTCTTATCAAATAAGATATTCCCATCGCATGTGATGACCGCTCCGCCGGAAGGGACAGAGAGCCCTTTACTGAAGGTAATGTTGTTGCTCGTATAATTGGAGATTAAGGGAATCGAGCGATCGGAAATGGTGACCGGAGTCGGTACAGTTACATTTGCGGAATTCACAGCTACTTCGGAAATCTCTTTCTGATGAACAGATGCATCGAAATTCGGCTCACTAAGGCCGGAAGGAATCATCGACTCCGAATAATCTCCCTTGCCTGTCACAGTCACATCCGAATCCACATACAGACTATCCCCTAAAACGACACCTTCATTTTGCCCCGTATCCAGCGAGCCATTAAACACAGCAACACTTCCATCAATGATCTCGGCATTAGATTGGAAAGAACTACTTCCTCCGTTGGAAATGATCGCAAACTTCGACCCCGGCGAGGTGCTTACCTTTTGCCGAATACGCCGGTTGAATGTGCCGGCATAGCCGACGGATGTGATTGTGTAGTTTGTCGTTCCGGGTGAGAAAAAATCGGATTGGCTGGTCACGGAAACCGTGATCGAATTGGAGATCGGCCCGGACGCTAGATTAGTGGTAAACGAAGCGGGGTTCTGCCTGTAGGATTCCGACCAGTTCAGCCGCTCGACCGTCAACTGGATGCCGGCCTCGGCCAGCCAAAAAGCTTGTTCGGATTGCCGATGATACACCGACTCGACACCAGATCGTGCCTGCAATTGAAACAAGCCTATAACCATGATGCTGATGGTGACCACGACAATCGTGACCATGACGAGCACACCGCCCGCCTTTTCGCTATGCTTGGTTTCTAGTTTCATGGCTCATTCCTCGGATGGATGGTTGCCGTGTAATTCTTTTGGTAGACGCCTCCCGCAGTTTTCAAAGTAAATGCAATCTCCACAGAATTGCTGCCTAAGACCGGGCGCGTCCAACTGACGAGCTGGACATCAGGGCTACTGGCTATTTCCGATGATTGATATACGTAGGCATTGGTTCGCGTTGTGCCATTCGGAATAAATTCTATACGATCATCATAGTCATGGATTTCGCTGATGTTCGAATTGCGAATTTCACGGTCCATGATCCTCATGGCTATCTGGGCATCGCGCTGCATATTGACGCCGGATGAATAGTTTCGCCAACCCTTGGTCACCATAACCAGCGCAGCACCAACGGCCAGCATCAGAATCGCCGCAGCGATCATGCCGACCATCAACTCAATCAGTGTAAAACCTGCATTTGTTTTTGTTTTGCGCATGGTTGATCTAATTCTGGATTTCAAATCCCTTAATAACATAGGTTCGTGCGCTAATGGTTTCGCCATTTTGCGACACGCTGACCACGACATCCTTGTGGTTGATGGGCATTGATTGCTCGCTTACAACCGTGGCGACAGTATATGTGATACCATTTCTGGCAACGGTTTCCGTTGAAGTAGAAAGCGTGTCATAGTCCGCTTTCAAGGCGCCTTCAAGGATATCGTTCGCAACTACTGTCGAGGTTCTCGAATGCGCGTTTTTCCAAATCGATGTTCCGGTTTGACTCAGCAATGCGGCGGCGCCGATCGCAACAATTGCCAAGGTGAGGATTGCAATCATGACCTCTATGAGCGTGAATCCCGATTGGTCTTCTTGCTTCATGCCCGCCTCCCGACACATTTTTCTAGACTACCCGGAAGCAACCCACCGAGAACTACGATGGAGCCCATGATTTTACCTAGGGAAACCCCCTGGTACCTTATCTCGCAAAACCGGATCATTTGTCTCCTGTTTCCTTGTCTGCATGGCAGAACTATAATGAATAGCTCTCTGAATAAACACACAATTCTGCCTATTTTTACGCATTATTCATACCAAGCTCTTGCGCCGAACATGAAGGCTGTATCGATCGCCAAGATCGCCCAGCGATGTACCGTAGCATCGACCATGTCAGGACTGAGACCTTAGAACAGGCCTGTCCCAGCGCCTCGTTGGCGGCATGGATGGCTTCCTGCTTGTAGGCGGCCGTGACCACTTGGAATCGGGGGAAGCGTAATCCCACGATTATGGCACCCGATATAATGGCCAAGAGTAGTACCGCAAGCATTACCTCGATAAGGGTTGTGCCGCTTCGACCACTCTTTCGTTTGTCATCTTCGAAGGAGCATGCTTCAGTCAACGATGTCGAGCAGGTCTTCATTAATATCTTTGATTACCGTTTTCCCGTCCGGGCCTCTGAAATATACTTTGGTTTTCAGGATATTGATAATCTCATATCCTTGTACCTTATCACCGACGCCGTACGTATCCCCCTCGATGCCCACCAGTGGATTCGCTACATCCCAGTAGATGTTTATAAGACCAACATCCAGTTTAGTCTTATTGTGCGGAGCGATTTCCTTGATCTCGATTTCAGGAATAATCAATGTCACCTTATCCGGGCTTTGCCCGGCACGAATAGCGGCCAGCTCCGCCTCATCGTTGCGCAACATGGCATCGACGGTCTGGACCGTGAGGGTCGCTGCTTGAGCCAAACCCTCATATCTAGAAATGTCTGTCGATTTGACCCCGTCGCGATTGATCCGGACGAGCGTCCAAAACAGCGGTGCTGCAACGAGCACGAGGACCAGCACAGTGGACAGCACCGGAATTCCCACCGACTCTTCACGATACGTGAGACCGGCCTTGGCCGATTCCTGGATTTTTAGGCTCATTGCAACGTCCTCTCTTCGTGGGTTCCCGTATCGAACATCGCCAAACTCAGCGTAAGGTCGGCCTTGTAGGCGGGCGCCCCTCCTGACTGAAAAACCCGTGTCAGCTGCAACTCACGCTCGGATAAAAGATGCTGACCCGCCGAAACATTGCCGAGAAAACGCTGAATTGATTCAAATGATCCCGTTCCAGTGAGCGATGCGGTCAGGATCGTCATGACCTTGTCTTTCTTGCGATTCACCTTCAGCGCATCTACGTCGAATCCAGAAGCCTGCGCCGCCTTCCTAAGGTAGACGATAAGGTCGTCTTCCGAGTGCAGGGTTAGACTGTTTTCCTCGAATTCATCAACCAGATGGAAAGCCTGCTTCCGGACACGGACCAGTTTCGGAAGGACACTCGTCAATCCCTCGGTTCGGGTGAGTTCCCATTCCGATTTCAATCGAACCGCATAGGAGCTCAACCCAATCCCCGCAATCAGCAAAGGAGGAAGCATCAGCCACATAACCAGCCTTGTCCGCGTTGCCTTGAATCTACCGATATCCATAACCCACCTATTTGTTGAGAGTGCACTCAAATTGTACGAACAGCACCTGACCGGCCCCAACATTCCGCCGTTCGGCCGTTCCGGGGCGTATGCTGGAAACGCGTTTCATGAGTTCGTCGTTATTTTCCCAGGTCGCACGCAACGAACGTACCAGACCGCCCGACTCACCCGTAGAGGATGGCATCACCAAGCCAAACACGATTTTATCACGGCTGGCGGAAAGACTCTGCAACGTGACTTCGTCGGAGATATCGACAAAGAGGTTGTGAATCACGGGAAGGAGCTGGGTCCGTTGCTCCAACGCCTTCTTTAGCGTCCGGGTTTGGACCGACTGTTCAGCCAACGCGTCGTAAATCTTTTCGGGATTTTTGAAATCATCGATCTTCAGGCCTGAAACCGCGGCCGCGATGGACATCTGGGTCTGGAGGGCTTGATGGTTCACATAATAACGCTGAATGTTGACGGCCGAGATATAGCCGACCAGAACCATGGCGGCTCCGCACCCTACCAAATAAATCAGCATCCGGTTGTAGAACTTGACCCGCTCCTCGTAGGAAGAGACCACATCCTTGGCTAAATTGATATTGAAATCCGCCATGCTATACGCTCCTAAGTCCGAGACCCAGGCTCGTCGTCATCAGTGACGGGACGACATTGGACTCGTTTACCTTACCGCCGAAAACAAAGTTCTCATCCCGCAACGGATTCCACACTTCCGTAGGGAGACCGATGGTATCGTGGATCTGTCCAACGAACGCCGGGTCCTCCGGCACAAATCCGGTTAGAATCAATTGAGTGACCGGCGTCTTATCCACCTTGACGTGGTAGTAGAGCAAAGCATCGGAAATGTTCTCAATCAGGTATTGCACCTTGCTCGACCATTCAGCTGATCGGGAAATAATGGTACGGGGATAGATATAGTGTGCATTGTAGAGAATCGAGATGTCGGCGCTGTATCTCGACAGATTGACAACACACACCCCATTATCCCTGCTCACTTTCTCTCCGCGAAGCGCAAGGAACAGGTTGCAAAGCGAGGTGCAGCCTACATCCAGCACAACCGGATAAAGCCCCGCTTTTTTCACGAGCATCAGCTGGCGGGTGGCCTGCTCCTTGGAAACAGCGACCAAGACCCCCTGCAACTTTTCACCCATCTGCGTGTAGGGATCGTTCTTGGGCCTATTGATGTGCCAATCCAGTACGATACGTTCTGGAGGAAGCTGCAGCGATTCCTCCGCTTCAAGTTTCAGGGCGGAGTGGAGTTCCCCCTGAGTAAGATCAGGATAGGAAAAATACTTCAAACAAAGCGAGCGCGACTGCAGGCCCACACAAACCGTGCGGGTCGGCATGCCGGTTTTCTTCCACAACCGGCGGATGGTATGGACAATCTCGTCGTCCGAGGCATCCGGTGCATATTCCAGCCAACCGGCATGCGTCAACTGGATCTTTTTCCGACCGCGCCGTACGGTGCGGGATGCGCATACAAATCCATCCCCAATATTGAGCCCCGCTATATTTTCATTACCTACCATCGATATTTCCTTCCAGTCCTCGTCGTATTGTGAGAGAGCAGGAATTCCCGGGCGGTATGGGCCGCCCAGGCATTCCACCAAACGCGACTACTGAATCAGATCACCGGACCATTTGGCTTCACCGGAAGTAACCGTCATGACAACGGTCTGGCCTGCAGCATCGCCGTCGGATTTACCTGTTGCCGTAATGGTGTAGCTGTCCTTGGACGTCATCGTGAACGAATAGCTATCATCGTCGAAGTACGTGCCGTTCAGATCGCCTGCAGAAAGGCCTGGCAAACTGGTCGGCGTCGTATTTGTGGTCGTACCGCTCTGCACCCACTGCATCTTAATGGCATTGGCAATCGTACTGCATCCCGCCTGGGCCTCGGTTGCGATCGCACGTTCACGGTTACCCGACATCAACGGGATGGCTACTGCGGCGAGAATCGCAACGATAATCGCTACAACCATCAGTTCCACCAGAGTGAAACCGGCTTTTTTCTGCTTTCTAGTTTTCATGTGTGTCTCCTTATCTTTCATTTTTCATTCCTTTACCACGTCACGGATACCCCGTCCGTGCTGCGCCTCCCACCGGATGCGCATCTAAAATTTATTGGATCATCCATTGTCAGTATCCATCACCCTCCTTCCATGCATCATTTCACGTTCATCGAGACCGAGAAGATCGGCAGATAAATCGCCATGACCAACGTGAGTACAAATCCGCCAAACACACAGATGACCAACGGTTCGAACAGCGCCATCGTGGTCATGATGGAGGTCTCGACCTGATCTTCGTAGAGTTCGGAAACGCGCTCGAGCACCTCCGGGAGCTGTCCCGAATCCTCGCCTACCGAAACCATGCGCGTAATGAGCCCCGGAAAAACCCCGCTTTCGGCCAAACTATTGGAAATGCGATGCCCGGTGATTATCCTTTCGCGTACCTCGTCAATGGTTTTCTGGATCACCCGGTTCCCGGCCGCATTGCCGCATATTTCCAATGCCGAGGAAATAGGGACCCCGCTATGCACCATGATCGAGAGGCTACGGCAAAAACGCGCCAACACATATTTTTTGAGGAGGTCGCCTGCATAGGGAATCTTCAGCTTGATTCGATCCTTCCGATATGCCCCGCTATCCGTGCGGCCATAGAAGACCAAGGCCGTGATCAGCAGGATAATGCCCAGGAAGATCTCAATAAAATAATCCACGAAGAAATTGTTGGTAGCGAATACGACCTTCGTAAACGCAGGCAGATCGGCACCGAATCCGGCAAAAATATCGGTAAATTGCGGAAGAATAAACAGAGTCATGACCAAACAGACAATGATGAAAAAGATCCCGATAAAGACAGGATAGGCCGACATTGCCCTGATCCGGCGTTGTAGCTTGTCGGTCCGTTCAAGGTATTCAGCCAGTTGCCGCAGCGTCTGGGGAAGCTTGCCCGATTCCTCGGCCACCTTGATCAAACCGCAGAACATGACGTTGAAAATCTTGGGATGGGAGGCCGCGGCCTCGGAAAAGCTCTTTCCGTCGTTCAACTGCGCCACAATATCCACCGCCGCATGCCGCAACGCCGGTTGCTCCAGTTCGGTTCCAATCGTTTCAAGGGCATCACGCAATGGTACGCCAGCGTTTACGGAAATGGCCAACTGCCGGCAAAACACCGCCAAATCACCCATTTTTACCTTTGAAACAAAGGATATGGTTTTACCTTTCTTTGCCTTTGCAGCGTTGGACTTTGTCCGGTCTGCCTCGGTGGCAACGATCTTTCTCGGCTGAATGGTTTCAGCTCCGACAAGGTCAACCACAGTCAGCCCTTTCTTCCGAAGGAACTCCAAGGCTTCCAGTCGTGTGGCGGCCTCCATAGAGGAACGGATATCCTGCCCCTCCTTGTTTTTCGCTATATAGTTGAATGTAGCCATGGCTATTCCTTCGCTCTAATCCATTTGGCAAACGCTAATCGCTTCACTGATCGTGGTTTCCCCGCTGCGCACCCGGCTGAATCCATTTTCAGCCAATGTTTGCATACCGTTTGCAACCGCCTTCCGGCGCATCGTCATATCGTCGGCCTCCTCGTGCACCAGCTCCCGGATATCCGGGGTGACCTCCAGGAATTCAAAAATGGCCCGACGCCCCTTCGTGCCCCGGTTGTGGCATTGGCTGCACCCGGTGCCGCGATAGTAGGTCCAGCGTTCGGCATCCGGGAAAAGAGGTTTAACCCATTCCAGCTCACCGGCGTCAGGCTGGTATTCGGTTTTGCAGTTCGGGCAGATTTTCCTGACCAGGCGCTGGGCAATAATCAGACGCATGGTTGCCGCTGTCAGATAGGGTGCGATGCCGATATCACGCATGCGACTGAACGAGGATGTCGAATCGTTCGTATGCAGCGTACTCAATACGATGTGACCGGTCAGCGAAGCGCGCATAGCAATTTCCGCGGTTTCCGCATCGCGAATTTCGCCAATCATCACGGCATCCGGATCCTGACGCAGGATGTGGCGCAGGCATTCCGCAAAATTGAGTCCGATCTTGGGTCGAATCGGCATCTGGTTGACCCCTTCGATCAGGTATTCCACCGGATCCTCCACCGTCTGAACATTTCGGGTGGGACTCTTCAGAATGTTCAAGGCGCTGTAAAGCGTGGTGGTCTTACCACTACCTGTCGGTCCTGTCAGCAGGATGATGCCGTTGGGCATACCTAGAATCTCTTTGAAGCGTTTCAGGTTTTTACCTTCAAAGCCAATATCTTCCAGATCGACCACCAGACTCTGCTTGTCGAGAATACGCATGACCACCTTTTCGCCGAACACCAGCGGCATGGAGGATACACGTACATCGATCACGCGGCCTGAAAACTTAAACTTGAAGCGGCCATCCAGCGGCAGGCGCCGTTCCGCGATATCCATTTCCGAAAGAATCTTAATGCGCGTAACAATTGCCGAATAAAGACTCTTGGGGGGCGGGGTCACCGGGCGCAATGCCCCGTCTACGCGCAAACGGACCGAACAATTGTTTTCACCGGGTTCAAAATGGATGTCCGACGCTCCGTCGCGTACGGCTTCCATCAGGAGCAGATTGACGTATCGAACCACCGGGGCATCGTTGGCATGAACCAGCAACTGATCGACATCGCCTATGTCGGCGTCGCCCAACATCCCGAGCGATTCCGCGGCCTCGACATCCACGATATCCTGCAAACCGGCTTCCACATAGGCTTCTTCCCGGTAGCATTTATCTATGATGGTTGAAATACGGTCTTCGGTACTGACGGCCTTGTGGATTTCAAACGAAGTAAGCGACCGAACCGTATCTACCGCATCCATATCGAGGGGATTCTTCATCACCAGTGTGATGGAAACGCCCTCTTCTTTTTTCAACGGTATCAAGCAGTAGCGCCGGGCGACCGATTCGGGAATCATGTCGTATTCGTCGCGCTTGAGGTGGAAATCTTCGCCCAGTTCCAAAAAGGGAATATTGAGTAGTTCAGAGAAGGTGCGAGCAATGTCTTCGGGCGAAGCCAGCTTTTCCTCGATCAGGATGTCCGTCAACACCTGTCCGGTTTTCTCCTGGATGGTCAAGGCCTTTTCCAGTTCCACCGAGCCGACGCGACCGCTGCGGATCATCATTTCACTTAGTTGATCGGTAATCATAACGTATCATCTCTTAAGCTGGTATGTCTCTCACCTTCTCTGCACGGTACGAACATTATTCGCTGTCTACCGTGTTCGTCGGGGCATCCATGCTGCGAACCATCGCCAGGATTTCATCGTTTTCGACGGAACTGTTATCCTGCATCGCCGCCGGTTCGTCGGAAGCCTCCGTGACCACAACCTCTTCGACCGGTTTCGCCTTCACGACCACGGCGTCTGCTTCGGTCATTTCGGTAAGAGGCATTTCTTCAGCCATGCCCATGGAAAGCTCTTTGGCTTGCTGGGCGTCAATCGACTCCTGGGCATAGGCAACACGATCAACTGTGGTCGCTTTGATCAGAATCAGCAGATCAATCTTCTTGGTGGTATGGGTTTCACGGCGGAACAAACGTCCCAGAAACGGCAGGTTTCCCAGCACCGGAACCTTGTATTCGCTACTACGCGAAACTTCGTTCTGCAATCCGCCGATAGCTACGGTATCCTTGCTTTTAAGAAGAATCTGCGTCTGGGCTTCGCGGACCTTCAAGCGAGGATAACGCGTCAGCGCACCGGAATCCGCACCGGTACTGACAACGCCCTGCTCAAAACCATCGATCGAGCTGACCACCGGATGGACGATCATGTTGATATGACCGTCGGCACAGACCTGCGGAATGACATTGAGCTGAATTCCGATGTTTTCGTAGTACTTCAGTGTGGTGGAGGTTACGTTGTTTCCCGATCCGCCCGAATTGCTTTGCGACTCGATGATAGGGAACTTTTCACCAACGAGAATGGCCGCTTCCTGGTTGTTCTGCGTCAGCACGCGCGGAGCGGAAAGAACATTGGCAACGCCGCTCTCCTCCAAGGCGTGAAGCATGACTTCGAAATTTTCGCCGCCAATGCGCGAAAAGAGGAGTTGCAGCCCCGAATTGTAAGGGAGCGAACTGCTCAAGCTCTCAGAGGCCGGATCGAATGCCGGCGGAGAAAGAGCAAGTGAATCATTCTTTTCCACACCCCACCGATTATTGCCATCGTTCGAAACCTGCACTCCGGCGGTGTTCAGACCATTGACTCCGGTGGCGAAATCCAACCCCATATCCTTAAGGTCGTCCGTACTGATCTCGATGAACCGTGCTTCGATCAAGACCTGCGAAGGTGCCAGATCCAGGGCGTCTATAACCTTCTCAATCTGGGAAACGTTGGAAGGCACGTCGGTAATGATCAGTTTTTTGCTCTTTTCGATCGAAGAACGCTCTTCGCGCTTCACCACGCCCAAGCCGGTCTGGCTGCTGTTTGCACCAGAACCCTGGGCGCTTCCCCCGCCAAACTCCCATCCGGGAAGCCCTTTATTCTTCATGATGGAGAGCTTTCCACGACTGCTGAGCTGCGCCTCGCAAACTTCTTTGATGTCATATGCATCCACGTATTGCAGGGTGAAAACCTTTGACACCAAGGGTTCGATACCTTCAACCGTTACGATGTTTTCCAGCTTGCTGATCACAATAGTGTCGCCCACCACACGGTAACCAAAACCGTAGGGCTTCAGGATTACGTCCAAGGCATCCTGCCAGGGAATATTGTTGAGACGTACGTTTACGTTATCAGATACCACGTCGGGCCCAACGACAATGCTTTGGCCGGTCTGCAAGGAATAGGCCTTGAGAACTTCAGATATGTTCGCATTTTTAACGTTAATCGTTACGTATTCCGAGGAGTTGACGTCAACGCCGGGGTCGATCAATTCTGAATTGGGGTTCGAGGCCGCAGGTTGCTGCGCCGATGCTTTCATAACACCGAGCGTGAACATTATGATGATCCCCATCATAAGGACCATTGCATAGGTATTGCTTAGTTGCTTCTTCATCATATTCTCCTTATTGGTTAAGCGCACGCACAGTTTAGCAACCTTTATGCCAATTATTGTCGACCATCCTTATTAACTCTTTTTAATCGCCCTTTTAAACTGAGGTACGTCCATACCTCTTCCCGGCACGCTTATAGGGTTGCTCGAGGATTGAAATTCCGCAAGACGGGTAACGGCTGAAAGTTTCATCCACCATTCCCTGATCCTTGGTGAGGGAATAACAGAAATGCTCTATAGGGGAATCCCCGATAAGAGGCGGATAGAGGATTGCCAGTTGCTACGATGGTCCAGCCCGGCATTGCCTACCGACAAGAAAAGATCACGGATCAATCGTCACTCTTCACGTCCATCATCGATGGGAATCGTTTTCAACCCAATGGATGGCGCGCTGCATCAGTTCCGTACCGCTGCGCAATTGTAGCTTATCCTTGATATGCGCCCGGTAGGTTTCGATCGTTTTAATACTGAGGCTGAGCTGGTCGGCAATTTCGCGCGTGGAATTGCCTCTACCGATCAGCTCAAAAACCTCCAACTCACGCAAGCTCAGCAATTCCGCGCCGGTTTTCGGATCTTCTCCACCACTCCGGAAAGCCATTTTGAGCATCTGTGAAGACATGGTTTTGCTCACATAGATCTCGCCCTCAAGTACTTTTTCGATCGCCTGAATCAGGGTCGTGGCCGCCGCCTGCTTCATAACATAGCCACTAGCCCCCGCCCTCAACGCGTGTTCAGCATAAAGCGATTCATCATGCATCGACAGAACCAGCATAGGAATCTGCAATCCCAGATCATCGATCTTCCTGATCAGCTCAAGGCCGTTGGAGTCCTCCAAAGAGATGTCGACCAGTATCACATCGGGATCCAGCTTCCGGATATCGGCCAGCGCATCCGGAACATTGCCGGCCTCTCCACAGACTTCCAGATTCTCTTCCTGCTCAAGCAGCTTGCCCAGTCCCTGACGAACAATGGGATGATCATCCACCAGATAAACCTGCTGTTTTTTTAGCTCACGGCTCGCCGTACTCTTCTTTTTCCCGGTTCCCATATGCTACGCCCTTACTGCCATTAGATCGTCCGTTTCCAGAACACAAACCACACGGGATCCCCCGCTCGGATCCGATCCCGCCTTCAAGTGGGCGCCGATCGCCGAGGCTCTGTACTCCATGGTTTTCATCCCGATTCCATCCGTGTTTTCGAGCAATCCCTTCCAGGTCCCGTTATCGATGACTTCCAAGCGGGAAGCATCATTCTGTTTCGATATGACAATTTCAATCCGCGATGCTTCTGCATGACGGACCGCATTGTTGACCGCTTCCTGCGCAATCCGGTAGAGATGGGTTTCCACGGCACCATCCGCGAACTCAACCGTATCGTCCAGACGCGCCATGCACAGAATGCCGCAACTGCTGGTGGTGTTGCGTGCCAGCTCGCGCAGCGAGTCAAGCAGCCCCCTCTGAACAATTTCCGAGGGCATCAACCCGCGCGATATCTGCCTGATCTGGTTGCTCGCCTCGTCGGCCAAGGCCGAAATCTGGGACGCATCGGCATCCCCTGCATTACCCACCCTCTTCAGGCTGTTGGCCAGAGAGCGACTCAACAGGCTGATCCCTGTGAGGAGCTGCCCGATGGAGTCGTGCAGGTCCTGCCCGATGCGGCGGCGTTCGCGGGTCGCGATCTGCGAGATCTCCTCGGTAAACTGTGGAGGCGTAATATCAATAATCGTATAGAGCGTAAAATGGTCCGGCGCGGAGTATTTTTTGATCTCCACTTCTCTTCTTGCACCATCGAGACAATAGAAGACACAGCTGAAAATCGCGTCGTTGGTGTCCGTAGAACAAGACCTGATAACCTCAAGATCAACCAAGGAAAAAAGATCGGACAGATTCATACCGGTCAGATTTGGAGACGAATACCCGAAAGACTTGGGCACGTTGGAGCTCGCTGAATGGATTGTGTTGGAGGGATCGACCAGCAGCAGGCAAAAGCGATCCTGAATCAGCGTACATCCCTTTCCAGATTCGGCTTTATCCTGCCCCGTGTTGCCGCTCCCTATCTGAAAACAGGCATAGCGATGTTTCCCATGTTTCCGTTCGTATGGAAGAACATGCAGGCATTTTTTCATTCCATCCCCGTAATCCACCGAAACACATGCTGGACGGCCGGTTTCAACGGCTTCCCGCACGACACAGTTCTCGAAAGCCCGTTCGGGGACGTTCAGAAACCGAAAATATTCCGTCCTTTCCGCAAAATCATCCCCCGAACTAAAATGGTGCAGCAATCGGTGTTTATCATCGAAAACGCAGAACACAACCTCGTCAATATCCCCCGGAGGAATACTCACTTCCTTATGATCTACCTTGCTGGAAAAACCAAACATGCAACTCCCTTCGATATCGGATACCCCATCCGAAAACACAGCCAATATGACGCATGTTTTGCGCCAATCTACCTGTATGCCGCACTGCCGTCAACCATCTCCGGTTGGATAGGAGCTCATTCTGCCCATCTGTCCAGGTTTTCAACAAGGTCTTGTTTTTTAGGCTTTCAATTCCCGTAATCGATTATCAGTCTGGGCGTGTTTTTAAAAACAAAAAGGAGCCCTTTGTATGAAAGCCAGAAAACCCCCTTATAAATGCCATGTTTTTGTATGCACCAAATCCCGCGGCGGAGAACGCAAGTCCTGCGGGGATGGCGAGAGCGCCGATATCAAAGCCTTGCTGAAGGATGAAATCAATGACCGCGGGTGGAAAGGTTCGGTTCGTGTTTCCGACTCCGGATGCCTAGGCGTTTGCGGCGTCGGTCCCAATGTCATGATCTACCCCCAGGGAACATGGCTGACTCAGGTCAAGCAGTCCGATGTGCCGGAGATACTTAAAACCATTGAACAACTGCTCAATCAATGATTATATAGTACTGAATTAGTGAGGTATCCATGTCCGAAACACTTGAAAAGCTCCATGAGCACTATCGCGAAGGCAACACCCAGTTCCAGATAGCCGGCGGCGAAGAAGGCTGCGCGAAACTGGCGAACGATTTCTACGACCAAATGCAAAACCTGCCGGAAGCGAAGCATATTCTTTCCCTGCACCCGGCTGATCTAACCGAATCACGACGAAAGCTGGGCCTCTTTCTTTGCGGCTACATGAATGGTCCGGAACGCTATGAAGAGGAATACGGCCCCATCCTGCTCGCCCCCGCCCACGCGCACATCCCCATCGGAACCCCGGAAAAGGAAGCATGGCTGCTCTGCATGAAAAAAGCGCTCGAACTGCAGGACTATCCCCAGGAATTCAAGGATTTCCTGCTCAAACGCCTCTCCGTCCCTGCCGACCGCTGCCGTAACCGGCCCTGATTTGCTTTACATAGGAATGGGTGGCGGCACACCCTTTCGCCGCAATCCGACCAATAGCAACACCAGGCCCACTAGACCGACACCCCCGGCAACGACAACGGAACAAATCGTGTTCATAAATAGATTGGGACTCACCGGACGCCGGTTGGGTTCGGCCGCATCGATGATCTCTACCGGATTGCCAGGAACGCCCATCATTGCGATTTCCTGCTTCATGCGCTTGTTGAGCTGATCGTAGATCAAACGCTCATTCTCCAAGTCGGCCTTGGCCTTGCGCAATTCTATTGATTCCTCTCTTTCAGGATTTGCAGGAAATTCATAGCTCTGGCGAACCCCGGAAACCCGCTGCTCCACATCAAGAACCCGTTGCGCCTGTTCTTTCATCGCCGCATCAATACGATCCAGCATCGTGCGTTTTTTCTTCGATATTTCATCTAGTTGATAGTCACGATAGGTTTCCGCCAATTCATTGGCAATCACGGCCGCCTCTTCCGGATTGTCCCGTTTTGCGATTATCCTAATAAGCGTTGTATCCCGGTCTTGGATAACCGTAATGCTTTTTTGGAGGATTTGAAGGGAAACCTCGCGAGGAAGCTTTGTCCCATCCATGCCCCATTTTTCCTGAAGATTGAGGCGGTTGATTACGGAGTTCAGTATGGGTCTCGATTGGAGAATCTCGAATTGCGTGCGCAGATAATAAGGATTGTAGGCGGGGTAATTACCGTTTCCTGAGCTAAAGGGATCGAGGTCCTGGCTTTCTGTCACGGCAATGGTCGCGCTCGACGAGTATATATTGGGAAGCATCAGCGTGTAGACTGTTCCCATAACTACGATCAGCGGGGCGACCACCAGCAACACCACCCCGGAAGCCACCAATCCCTTTTTCACATCACGCCCCCTTTTTATACAATACCGCTAGACCAGATAACGCTCCACCGTCCGGTCAATACGTTTCAGCACCTGTTCGCGGCCGAGAACCGCCAATATGGGAAACAGGTCGGGACCGGACTGTGAACCGGACACGGCGATACGCACCGGCGGCATGACTGCGCCAAAACCGAGACCGGACTGTTCGACGAAATCGTGCAGAGCCTTATCGGTGCTGGCGATGTCGAAGGACGGAAGCGCTTCAAATATTTCCCGAACTTTTCCGAGCATTTCGACAACGCCGTCCTTTTGCAGCTTCTTTTTGACGGCCTTGGCGTCGTACTCATAGTCATCTGAAAAAAAGTAGCAAACCATCGGCACCACATCGGCGACGGTTTTCACGCGCTCGTGCACCAGTCCAAACACCTTTTCGGCATATTCAGGCTCCGCATCAATGCCCGCCTTTTCCAGCTCGCCAAAGCAAATGGCCGAGAACTCATCGATTGGCAGCTTGGCCATGTATTCGCCGTTCATCCATGTCAGCTTCTTCAGGTCGACCTGCGCCGGCGACGACTGGCAGCGTTCGAGCTCGAATGCTTCGACCATTTCCTCGATAGCCATTACTTCACGATCATCGCCGGGCGACCAGCCCAGCAGCGCCAGATAGTTGAACAGCGCTTCGGGCAGGAACCCCTTTTCGCGGAAGTCGCCCACGAAGGCATCCCCATCGCGCTTGGAATACGGTTTGCCCTGTGCATTTACGATCATCGGAAGGTGCGCAAACTTCGGCACATCGGCGCCGAGCGCTTCGTAAAGGGCAATATGGCGGAAGGTGTTTTCCACGTGGTCGTCGCCGCGGATCACATGCGTCACGCCCTGCTCGATATCGTCGAGTACGTTGGCCAGATGGAATACCGGCGTGCCGTTCGAGCGGACAATCACGAAATCCTGCATGTTTTCCGTCGCCTTGGTCAGCGTGCCTTTAATACCGTCCTCGAAGGAAATGTTCTTGCCGGGCATCTTGAAGATCACGCACTCGCCCTGCCCCAGACCGCCTTTGTCTTCCTTGTAGGCATGCCCCTTTTCGAGAAGCTTCTCGGCAGCGGCCAGATGCGCCTCCATGCGGGTGCTCTGGTAAAGCGGTTCGCCATCCACGTCCAGCTTCAGCCATTCCATCGCTTCGAGCAGCGTCTGGATCGCCTCCGGCGTCGAGCGCTCGCGGTCGGTATCCTCCACCCGCAGCAAAAACTCGCCGCCGTGGTGGCGGGCAAACAGCCAGTTGTAGATCGCCGCGCGCATGTTGCCAATATGAACATGGCCCGTCGGGCTTGGTGCAAAACGTGTACGTACCTTCATGAGTCAAACCTCCGGTTTGAATGCGTGAGTCGAGAAGAGTGAGCCGTGATTCTTCCGTTCACGCCTCAATCGTCACTCATCACGAAATTATTCTGTCCAATATCATTTTGTCGGCATTCCGATTGTTCTACCTTCTTCGAAAACGCGGAGGCTACCCCATGCGAGCGCACGATGTAAAAGAAATCCTGATCGATAAAACAACCATCGCGAAGCGCGTCGACGAGCTGGTCGATGATATCGCAGCCACTGCCCAACCGCGCAATCTCGTCGTCATTGGCATCCTCAAGGGAAGCTTTATGTTCCTAGCCGATCTCATGCGCAGCCTGCACCGCCACAACGTCCATCCGCGCATCGACTTTCTCACCCTCTCCAGCTATGGATCCGGCACGGTTTCTTCCGGCACGGTTGGCATCATCCACGACATCCGCGAAGACATCCAAGGGGCTGACATTCTGCTGGTCGACGACATCCTCGATACCGGTCGCACACTGGCTTTCACCAAGGAACTTCTGCTGAAGCGCGGTGCAAGATCGGTCAAGACCTGCGTCCTGCTCGACAAGCAGGCGCATCGTGCCGTCGAGCTCGAAGCCGACTTCGCCGGCTTCCCCATCGGCGACCATTTCGTCGTCGGCTACGGCCTCGACTACGACAATCTCTACCGCGAACTCCCCCACATCGCCAAAGTCACTTTCCATCAATGAGCCCGGAGCACTCCATGAAAACCTACCCGCTCGTTCATGCCGCAATTGCGACCGGCATACTTGCAACAACCGCATGTGCACAAACCTCCCGGGTATACTTTGGGACAAGCGACAGCAAAGGCATCTATGTTGCCGATCTGGATACGAAAACCGGCGCATTGACAATGCCTGTACTGGCGGTCGAAGCAACGGGGGCGGGTTTCATCGCGATCCATCCGAACAAACGATTTCTCTATTCGACCGGCGTCTCGGCATTCAGGATCAACGATAACGGAACACTGTCCCTCCTCAACACGCAGGCCGTGGAGGGCCGCGGTTGTTGCCACGTCAGTGTCGACCAAACCGGACAATGCCTGATGGCGGCCTACTATGACAGCGGGGCGGTTGCATCGTTTCAGATCCGGAAAGACGGTTCGCTATCCGCGGCCAAGTCGTTCCGCCAGCACACAGGAACCGGTGAACATGCCCAGCGTCAAACCGGCCCGCATGCCCACTCCATTGCTCCGAATCCGGCCAACACCTATGCCTATGCGCCCGATCTCGGAACCGACAAGATCATGATCTACAAATTGGACGCGGAAAACGGATCGATCACACCGGCAGGTGCCGCGGTTGTTCCCGGTGGTTCCATGGGACCCCGCCATATGAAATGGTCGGACGACGGACAACTTGCCTATGTGCTCAACGAGCTGGATCTCAGCATATCCATCTTCAAGGCCGCAAATGACGGGCAACTTGAATTCATAAAAACCGTTTCGACCCTGCCTGACGGCTACGACAAGGCGGAGATGACCGGCGCCGAAATCCGTATCCACCCCAACGGGAAATTCCTTTATGCCTCCAACCGCGACCTAAAGGACCGCGGCCGTGACTCTATCAGCGTCTTCTCCCGATTCGAGGAAGGATTCCAACGCCTGCAAACCATTCCAGCCCAAGTGTGGATTCCGCGCAACTTCAATATCGATCCCTCCGGGAAGTGGTTGCTCGTCGGCGGCAAGCAGTCGCACAACATAACGCTCTTCAAGGTCGATCCAACCACCGGTCTAATCGAATTCACCGGCACCAAGTTCCCCTTCGATGGCAGCCCCATCTGCATCGAGTTCCTGAACAAATAGCCTTCCCCTCACCTTTCCTCGACTGCTCCACACCCAGTATATATGCCATCCAAATACCACAATCGTGATGTTTGGATGACATACTTTGAGTGCGTCACAAGGATGGAGCCCTTTCTCCTTTAGACTTCCTTTCCCGCAACTTATAGTGGATCCATGAATATCGTCTACAATGCATCGGCCGGTACGGGCAAGACCTACCAGGTGACCCAGCTTTATGAGAAGCTGGTGCTTGAGGACGGCATTGATCCACGCGAAATCCTGCTGATGACGTTTACCGAGAATGCCGCCGCCGAACTGCGCATGCGCGTGGCGCATCGACTCCTCAAGGCGCGCCGCAACGCCGAGGTTGCCGGTCATGACGAGCGCATGGAACGGGCCATTCTGGCATCCTCCAGATTAGCCTCGGCTCCGACCGGAACCATCCATTCCTATTGCACCCGCCTTCTGCGTGAACATGCCCTCGAAGCGGGACTGTCTCCCGGCTTTACGGTACTGGTCGGTGACGAGCGCGACGAATTGTTGAATCAGATCTGTCGCGATGAACTGCTGCAAGGCTTGGAATCCGACCCCGACTTCAAGGCGTTCTGCGCCGGCGCTCACATCATTGGCTCCGGCACTGGATTTGGAACCAGCATCACCGAAACGCTCCCCAACCTGATCGCCCAGGCCGGCAGTCTCGGGATCTCGCTCGAAAATGCCGAATCCCTGTTGCCCGATCCCGAGCCCGGAGCATCGCGCATCGATTTCGAACACATCTGCAACCGCATAACCGACCTGCCAAAGATCACCCCTGCGGTTCAAACCGCACTCGACCTTATGCGTCAGGCATTGAATGAAACCAACGATGTCGAAGCGCTCGTGGAACGGTTGGAGCAACTGGGGATAAAGAAATTCGGCAGAGGGGCCAAGGAGATTTCCGATGATTTCTGGATGCTGAAGGAATCAGTGACCGATGCCAGGCGCTACCGTGAACGCTTTCCGGCGGCCAAGGCGTTTGCCCGTTATGTGCAGAAGGTGGCGCAACGCTTTCAACAATGTAAGCACGAGATGAATGCCGTCGATTTCGATGATCAGCTCCGCATGGCAGCGCTCCTGCTACAAACCGGAAAAGCCAGGCCCGGATTCCGCTATGTCATTGTCGATGAAGTGCAGGACACCTCCCGTATACAGTGCAATTTAATCCAGGCGTTGCAGGGCGAGGAAACCAACCTCGTCATCTGCGGCGACAAGAAGCAGAGCATCTACACCTGGCGCGGTGCCGACCCGCAGGTGATGCCGGACCTGGAGAAAGCCATACTTGATTCCGGCGGAAAACCCGAGCACCTGCAAACCAGCTACCGCAGCAAGGCGCCGATCATCGACGTTGTAAACAAACTCTTCGCCGCCGTCTATGGCGGGGACGTTTATTCCGCCAACGACTACCTCCAACCCAACGCCGGTTTTGCAACCGAAGACGAAAAGCCCTGCATCGAATTCCTTGCGCCGGATGATGACGAGGATCGCTCGAAGCAGGAGAAGGTGGCGGAAGAAATGGAAGCGTTGGCCAATCGCATCCGGCTGCTGACCGAGGACGCTCCTGAATGGAAACCTGGCTATCGCTATGCGCTTGATGGATTCCAACCCGCAAACGATGCCAACCGCTACCGCTATTCCGACATCCTGATCCTGCTGCGCCGCACATCGCATCAGTCGGTTTTGGAGCAAGCGCTGCGGCATGCGGACATCCCCTACACGCTCGGAGGAAAAGGCCGCGGCCTGTTTACACGACAGGAAACACGCGATGTATCTCTCTTCCTAAACGTGCTTTACAACCCGAAAGACGCCTATTCGCTGATCGGATTTCTCCGTTCACCGTGGATCGGCCTTTCGGATGAGGAGATTGCCGAGCTGGCGTGGTATGACGGCGGTTTCTCGGTCGACCACCTGATGGCCCGCTATTCGGATAAAACAGATCTAATCGACCGCTACCGCGGAATGCTCGGAACGAAGTTGGCCTCTGAGCTGGTACGCATGCTGATCGATGAAACCGGATACGATGCCCTCCTGGCCGGCCTGCCGCGGGGCATACAACGTCTGGCGAATCTGCGCAAAGTGCTGGACTGGCTTCGCGAGGCCGAGCGCGGAGCTCACACTACACCGGCCACCGTCGCAAGGAAACTGGCCGAACAGATTGCCAACCCGCCACAGATTCCCGAAGCCGCCCTGCTCGATCCAGCGCAGAACGCCGTTACCATCATGACCGTCCACGGGGCAAAGGGATTGACCAAGCGTGTGGTTTTCGTGCCCGACCTGAGTTTTTCCGACAACGCCGACCGAAGCTTTGCCCAGGTTTTTTATGACCAGCAGAAGGCACCTGTCCTCGGCTTGCGCATTACGGCTCCCGACCGAAGCAGCGTTAAGTCGCCCGGTTTTGACGCTGCCAGCAAACGGGCAACCGCAGTTCGTACGCACGAGTTGAACAATCTGTTTTATGTGGCCATGACCCGCGCGCGCGACCTCGTGGTAACCTCGGCATCAGTGGGGCAGCGTCCCGCCGGATGGTACCGTCAAATGGAACCGCTGATCGGCACCGATATTCCGGCCATCCCCTACTCCACCCTCTCCAGCGCAACAGACCGGAAACCGCAAATGGCAAATACAAAACGCCCATCGGCCAGCCGGCTTGCATCAGCTCTGGAGTCGATTAACCGACCTCCTGCCCAACCAACCCTTCAACGCATGCCTGCCACTCGACTGGCCAAAGAACAGGATGAGATTGAAATCGATCATGAAGAACCAGAGATTCCGGTATTCCAAGCCGGACCAACCTCGGCCGCCCTGGGCTCCCTGGGCCATGCCGTACTCGAACAGCTTGCGCTGAACAACTGGCAGGGATCGGTGGGAAACTGGATGGAGATCCTGCGAAAAGAGTTTTCCATCGGCAAGCCGGAGGCTGCATCCATGGTCAACCGTATCGAACAGGCACGGGAATTGATGGTTTCTTTGACCTCGGAGATGACATCGATCCGCCCGGAGTTCCCCTTTGTTCTGCATGGTGATGATAAAATCATCGATGGCACGATCGATCTGCTATGCCAAAGCACCCATGGCTTCGCAATCTTTGACTACAAATTCACCGAGGCCAGCGAAACCGAGTTGGTCGAGCAGTACCGGACTCAGATGGAAATTTACCGCCTCGCGGCAGAAAAATGCTTCCCCTATGCGGGTGAAGCCCGCACAGAACTGATCGTAATTTCTTCCCGGGATCTCAAACGACTTCCCATTGTTTTTTAATACCCGCACACTTGCAGAAGAACAGCCTTTCAACATACATTCCCCTATTATGAAAGAAATCGACACGCTGGTCATCATACCGACCTACAACGAAAAGGAAAACATCGGCAGGATGGCCGCGGTCGTACTCGACACGTCTCCGCATGTCGATATTTTGTTTGTCGACGATAACTCTCCCGATGGCACCGGAAAGATCGCGGACGAGCTTTCTGAAAAACATGAGCGCATCCATGTCATGCACCGTACGTCGAAGGACGGCCTTGGCCGCGCCTATATCGCCGGCTTCAAATGGGCCTTGGAGCGCGACTACGAATTCGTGATGGAAATGGACTGCGACTTTTCGCACGACCCGAAGGAGATCCCTAATTTCCGCGATAAGATAATTGCCGGTCACGACCTCGTCATCGGCTCCCGCTATTGTGGAGGCATCCGCGTACTGAATTGGCCGATGAACCGCCTCCTTCTCAGTCGGGGGGCGGCCATCTATGTCCACATGATCACAGGCATGCCGATCTCTGATCCAACCGGTGGATTCAAGTGCTTCCGCCGCGAAGTCCTTCAGGCCTATGACTTCGATGCCGTAAAAGCCAACGGCTATGGCTTCCAGATTGAAATGTCGCACAAAGCCTGGATGAAGGGGTTCCGCATTGGCGAAGTACCGATCGTATTCGAGGACCGGAAGGAAGGCACCTCCAAAATGAGCGGCAACATTGTCTACGAAGCCCTATGGGTGGTATGGACCCTCGCCGTCCGCAACGGCTTCCGCCGCAAACCAAAAGCCAAACGGTAACCACACCCGGAAGAAACCTTACGAAAGCAACCTGGCCAATGTGGCCCACCGCTCGATCTCGATGACTTCCGGCCGCTCGGTATGTGCAATGCCGGCATCAGCCAGCAACTCATCGACCGGCGAGATCTCCATTCGTTTCAAAATAGTCCCGACCTGCTTCCGGCGCTGGGAGAAGCAATGCTTCACCAGCTTCTTAAAAGTCGGGTAGGATTGCGCATCAACGAGCGGCACGTCGCGCTGTTCCATTTTGACGACAGCCGACCAAACCTTTGGCGGCGGCAGGAAACAGGTGGGGCTGATCTTTTTTATCATCCTGTTTTCATAGTAAACGCCGGTCAAAATGCTGAGCACCCCATAGTGCTTGTTGCCGGGCGGAGCCGTCAGGCGATCGGCCACTTCCTTCTGGATGGTGAGCGACATCCGCTCGGGACGATGTTCGCACTCGGCGATGTCGACCATCAAACGGCTCGCCACGGAATACGGCAGATTGGCCGCCACCTTGGTGATGCCTCCCGAGAACAGCCCATCCAGATCTACATCCAACGCATCTTCCTCGATGAGCGTAAAGCCCGTGAACCGCGACTTCAGGTAACTGGCCATCGTCGGATCCTTTTCAATGCACGTCACCGATTTCGCCTTCGGAATAATCCGTTCCGTCAACGCCCCGAGTCCCGGCCCGATTTCGAGCACGTTCTCATCCGGCTGGATGTCGGCGGCATCAGCGATGATGTCGAGAATGTTGGCGTCGATGAGAAAGTTTTGCCCCAACCCCTTATTGGGCCGGTGCCCCAACTGCGCAAGTAAACCGCGCACTTCCTTCGGACTGGTCAATCGTGGTTCGTCAGACATTGTAAATCTCGTTTTCAGGCAGAAAAATGACAGGCAAAAAATGCGCGTGCAGCATGCGCATTTTCCTACCTTGAATATTTCCGCCTATCTTTTCCATGGGTTGGATTTTCCAGCCATTTCGACGGCCAAGGATATTGCGCTTTTCATGCTATTGGGAGAAGCCTCGTTTTTTCCGGCAATGCCAAAAGCGGTTCCATGATCCGGCGAAGTGCGGATAATCGGCAGGCCAAGAGTTACGTTTATACCTTCGTCAAACCCAATCATCTTAAGGGGTCCGAGCCCCTGATCGTGGTACATGGCAACTACGGCATCATACTGCCCATTCAGCGCCTGATAAAAGATCGTATCGGCCGCCACGGCATCGGAAACATTGAATCCCTTTTTTCGCACCGTCTGAACAGCCGGGTTAATCAGTTCGATCTCCTCCCGACCGATGACGCCGCCATCACCTGCATGCGGATTGAGGCCACAGACGCCGATCTTTCCATTCGTTAAGCCAAAGAGCTCCAACGCCTGCCCGGTCAGCTCGATCGCTTCGCCAATATTTTTGCACGTCAAGGCGGCAGGCACTTCTGAAAGGGGAACATGGCGTGTCACCAACATAACGCGCAGACCACCGCCTATGAGCATCATACCAAAATTGCTGGTTCCGGTGAGCTCGGCCAGATATTCAGTGTGCCCGGGTACGTTGATTCCCGCCTTATGGAATCCTTCCTTGCAGATCGGCGCGGTAACCATGGCGTCGAGATCTCCTGAAAGGCATGCCTCGACCACTCGCTGGATGGCCACCTGTGCCGCACGCGAAGCATCGACCGTGATCTTGCCGGGCGTCCATGCCACATCGACTCCAACATCGCGCAGATGGACCGACTCGGGCAGCGAAAACTCCAGCTCCCGAATCTGTTGCTTCATCGCCGTAACGGGACCATACAGCATAAATTCCATATCGTCGGGCCAGTTGCCTTCAGCGACGGCCTTAAACGCCACCTCCGGTCCGATCCCGTTGACATCCCCTATTGTGATTCCGATTCGTTTCATAGGCTTATGACAGTAGCACAGTGTGACCCTTTGGCGTCATATATTTTGAGTCAACGCGTAAGAACTCCCGTGCGAAAAAAAAGACCCCGCATAATGCGAGGTCTTTTCAGTGATCCGTGCGGGTCGGTTAGACCAACAGCAGCTCGGAGTAGCTCGGAAGCGGCCACAGATCCGCCGGAACGATGGCTTCCAGAGCATCGATGGATGCCCGGAGCTCGTTCATGGCTGCAATCTGATCCGCCGGCTTTCCAGCGGCTTCTAGCTTGGCAATGCCTGCGACCGAAGCTTCCAGCAAGCTGGACATTTCCGCGTGGATACCCGCAACCGCCGGAACGGAGGAGTATTCGTTGATCGCCGTGACTGCAGCCGGAACCAGCATCGTTTTGGCAATATCCAATGCAGTAGCTGCTTCGATACCGATGATGGTTTCATAGGTCTCTTCGTAGATGTTGAAGCGGGACTCCAGCTCTTCGTTCGAGAGAACGCCATACTTAGCGAAGAGATCCTTGGCTTTCTGCGTCTGAAGTACCGGTAGCGAATCTTCGGTGGTAACGAGGTTCGGCAGGCCGCGCTCTTTCGTGGCTTCTTCAATCCATGCATCGGTATAGCCGTCGCCATTGTACAGAATGCGCTTGTGCTCCTTGATGACAGCCGCGAGAACGTCCTGCAGGGCCGCATTGAATTCCTTGCCGCCTTCAACTGCAGTTTCAATTTCGGTGCAGATGTAGTCGAACGCTTCGGCAACGATGGTGTTGAGCACGATGTTTGCACCGGCCGGGCTCTGGTTGGATCCAACCGCGCGGAACTCGAAACGGTTGCCGACGAACGCGAACGGCGAAGTCCGGTTGCGGTCGGTATTGCCGCGCGGGAGCTTAGGAAGAAGATCAACGCCGAGGTGGATGTGACCGCCTTCCTTCGAGCTCTTTGCTCCACCGGCTTCGATCTGCTCAATGATATCGGTGAGCTGGTCGCCGAGGAAGACGGATACCACCGCCGGGGGGGCCTCATTGGCACCGAGACGATGGTCGTTACCTGCGGTGGCAACCGATGCACGGAGCAGGTCGGCATGGGTGTCAACCGCCTTTAACAAGGCCACAACGATGGTCATGAACTTGGCATTTGCATGCGGTGTATCACCAGGCTTCAGCCAGTTCTTTCCGTCCGGCCCCATGATCGACCAGTTGTTGTGCTTACCGGAACCGTTAACGGCAGCAAACGGCTTTTCATGCAGCAGGCAGGCAAATCCATGCTTTTCTGCAGTAGCCTGCAGTACTTCCATGGTGATCATGTTGTGATCGACGGAAATGTTGAGGGTTTCAAAAACCGGAGCGATTTCGAACTGCGCCGGGCACACTTCGTTGTGGCGGGTCTTGGCGGGAACACCGTACTGCCAGAGCACGGCATCAAGCTCGGCCATGAATGCGGCTACGCGCGGTTTGATGGCCCCGAAGTAGTGGTCGTCAAGCTGCTGATGCTTGCTGGCGCCCTTGCCGAACAGGGTACGTCCGGTACGTTGCAGGTCGGGGCGGGCTTCATAGAGATCGAGATCAATCAGGAAGTATTCCTGCTCGGATCCGAGCGTGGCCTTCGCCATGGTGTCACCGCAGTCAATGCCGAAGAGCTTGCCAAGACGAACGGTTTGCTCGGAGAGGACCTTCATGGAACGCAAGAGCGGAGTCTTTTTGTCGAGTGCTTCACCATTATAGCCGCAGAAAACAGTCGGAATGCAAAGCGTGGCCGCGTTGACGGAATCGTATTTGATGAATGCCGGACTGGTCGGATCCCACCCGGTGTAACCGCGGGCTTCGAAGGTGGCGCGCAGACCGCCGGACGGGAAGGAAGATGCGTCGGGCTCACCTTGAATGAGTTCCTCTCCGCCAAAGGCGGTGATGACCCCACCCTTGAAATCCGGAAAGATGAAGGAGTCGTGTTTTTCAGCCGTGGAGCCGGTGAGCGGCTGGAACCAGTGGGTGTAATGCGTGGCCCCTTTTTCCATGGCCCATTCCTTCATCGCTTCGGCCACTTCGTCGGCAATGCTTGCGTCGAGCTCAGAGCCCGTTTCAATGGTTTTTTTCAACGCGGCGAAAGTCGGAGCCGACAGACGGGTCTCCATGACCGGAAGGCCAAATACGAGTTCGCCAAATCCTTCAATGGTATTCTTCATGTTATCTCCTTAATAATTAAATTGCCTCCGGAATCCGGCGGCAATGCACCCTACTCAAACAAATCCGGCTGTCTACCTCGAACACCGGAATTAGAAAACGATGAGTTCTTAGAAGTCGATTGGCGATACGCACGTTCCATACCAACCAACCAAACACGATATATCCCCATCGTATTCAAAAAGTTACACTATACAACCCTCACATAAAAACCCACAGCAAAACACATTTATGTAACCATGCTGCGCATGACGATACATTTATGGAATAGTTGTGCAAGCTCCTACTTTTTTTCATCACTCGAAAGAGTATCAACGCGTTCTTCAACCTGCCTGATCTTATCCTTGAGCTTCGGCAGCAAAATCGTATTCGCAATCATCTTTTTGAACTGTAAATGCGGCATGGCGGGCGAGCCAATAACAAAAGCCTTCGGCTCAACATCCTTCATGACTCCGGCCTGTGCACCGACGATCGCACCGTCACCAACCTCCAGATGTCCGGCCAAACCAGCCTGCCCAGCAAGAATTACGCGGGAGCCGATGGTGGAGCTTCCGGAAATACCCACCTGCCCGCACATGACGGAATGCTCGCCGATCACGACATTGTGCGCAATTTGAACCAGGTTATCGATCTTGGTTCCCTTACCGATTTTGGTCTTGCCAAACCGGGCCCGGTCAATGGCCACATTGGCTCCGATCTCCACATCATCTTCGATCACCACTTTTCCGATCTGGGGAATTTTGGTGCGCGACCCATCCTTCTGGACAGCATAACCAAACCCATCGGAACCAACAACCGCGCCGTTGTGAATGATTACGCGATCACCGATTTCGGTAAACTCACGTGTGGAGACCAGCGAATATAGCAGGCAGTTTTCACCGATTGTCGTTTTGTAGCCAATGACGCAGTTGGGTTGGATCACGGTATGGGCACCGATAACCACGCCTTCTTCAATCGTGCAATGAGCTCCGATTGACACCCCATCTCCTAGCTGGACCGATGCGGCCACGCAAGCGGTCGGGTGAACCCCCGGCATCGGAGCAGGAACCTGCTCATAAAAGAGCTCGGCGGCAATCGCGAAAGACTCGTCCGAATTTTCAACTCGAATCAGCGCACATTTTGCAGGCCTGTCCCACTCGTTCGGGACGATGACCGCCGAAGCCGCCGTAGCGGAAACCTGAGCAGCATACTTAGGGTTCGCAAGAAAACTGAGGTCGCCTTTCCCAGCCTCCTTCAGACCGGCAACCGCCGTAATTTCAATGGATTCATCACCTTCCAGGACTCCGCCCAGACGTTCGGCAAGCTCTGACAGTTTCATCTTACTCCTCAACATTCACGGCAGCTTCTTCGTCGGCATCGCCAGTCACGCGCCCCTGATTCAGCACCTCGATCACCTCGGCCGAAATATCGAACTTCGCACTGGCAAAAAGTACCGTGTCGGAACCCATACGGCTCTGGGCGGACCGGTCAATGACCGCGGCATAGCCTTTCATCTTCGAATAATTGACGACAACATCATGTATCTCGTCGAATAGTTTCCTGGTCAGACGCTGGTTTTGCGCCTCGATCTGTTCCCTGCGCAGCTTCTCGAAATCCGCCATCTCCTGCTCCTTCTTTTGAAGAGCAACCAGCTTTTCCTCGAGCAGGTCCCGTTTGTTTGCGCGGACCTCCTCACTGAACGTTTCATCGCGGGAATCAGCACGAAGGACCTCGATCTCGGCCTTTATCGCCTCAACCTCGGATTCCATCGCGTCGCGTTCCATTTTGATGTCGTCAGCCTGCTGCCGGATCCTGTCCTGCGCCAGCTGGGTTTTATAGAATTGCTTGAAAACCTCCTGCAGA
This sequence comes from Pontiella sp., assembly GCA_050290185.1. Lineage (GTDB taxonomy): Bacteria > Verrucomicrobiota > Kiritimatiellia > Kiritimatiellales > Pontiellaceae > Pontiella. The sequence goes on along the minus strand of JBNKHE010000011.1, from coordinate 59,250 downwards.
TCGATAAAGACAATTTCATCCGACGCCTGTACACTTCCAGCCATCAGCAGGATCGCCATCGAGATCAACGCAAAAAAGCTTTTCATATCATTATCCTTTCTATGGAAAACAGAGAGGGAGATTACCCAAAGCGCCAGCCTCGTACAAACAATTCGTTCGGTTTTCCGGCGGGTTTCCCCTCCCGGCACGCGCAGGCTGCATATGCCGCCCCGCCCAGCTTTAAGCCGGATATATTTGAACCTATTTCAAGAAAACGGTCAAAAGATGTAGAGACAGCAAACAAATCATACTTCCGTTGCGGGAGTATGTAGGGCGGCGCATGGATCCCCCTTTCCATGCGCCGTTTCTTATTGGCAAAAGGGGGATCAGCGCTTGCTGGACAAAGACAATCCGGGAATCAGACGTTGAACAGGAATTCAATGACGTCGCCGTCCTTGACGACATATTCCTTGCCCTCGGTCCGCAGCAACCCCGCTTCGCGGCAGGCCGCCTCGCCGCCCTTGGCGACGTAGTCGTCATAGGCCATCACCTGCGCACGTATGAAGCCGCGCTCGAAATCGGTATGGATGACGCCAGCGGCCCTGGGTGCCGTGTCACCGCGATGAATGGTCCATGCACGCGTTTCCTTCGGCCCCTGGGTTAAATAGCTGATGAGGCCGAGCGTTCGGTAACCGGTGTGGATGATCTGGTCCAGGCCGCTTTCCTCCACCCCGAATTCATGCAGGAATTCGCTGCGTTCCTCGTCGGTCATGCCATTGAGATCCTCTTCCATCTTGGCGCATATTTTCACCACTTCAGCCCCACGCTCCGCGGCATAGGCCTTGACGCCCGCAACATAGTCGTTGTCCTCGAGGAGCCCATCTTCATCGACGTTGCAGCAATAGATCACCTTCTTGTCGGTGAGGAACTGCATTTCCTTGAAGATTTTTTTTCCGGATTCCGATTCCCGTTCCGCAAAATCATGGGCCATTTTTCCTTCACCAAGGTGGGCTAGCAATTTTTCAAAAACCGGAAGCGTTGCGGCAATGGCCTTATCGGCGCGCGCCGCCTTCTGCACGCGACCCAGACGATTTTCCATCATCTGGAAGTCGGCAATAATCAGCTCGGCTTCGATAATTTCAACGTCACGAACGGGATTGATAGAGCCATCGACGTGCACGACATTGTCGTTATCGAAACAGCGGACCACCTGAAGAATCGCATCGGTTTCGCGGATATTGGTCAAAAACTTGTTTCCCAGCCCTTCGCCCTGACTGGCGCCTTTTACAAGTCCGGCAATATCGACGAAGTCCACCGTGGCATGGAGTATCCTCTGCGATCCGGCAATTTCCGCCAGTTTGTCGAGGCGCTTATCCGGCACGGGCACGACGGCCTTGTTCGGCTCGATCGTGCAGAACGGATAATTTGCCGCCTCGGCATTCTGCTCCCGCGTCAACGCGTTGAAGATGGTGGATTTCCCGACGTTCGGAAGTCCGACAATACCTACACTCAATCCCATGGATGATCCCCTGATACATGAAACGTGAGCCGTGACACAACGTCACGCCTCACGAATCACCAGTCACTCTTCTTATTGCTTCTTGGCAGCAGCCTTCTTCTTGGCCGCTACCTTGGCCGGGGTGCGCATCAGCGGCTTTTCGCTTGGAAGCAGAGCCCCGCCGACATTGTTTGCGCCGCCATCCACATAGATGGTCTGGCCGGTAATCTTCTTGGAATACATGCCGAGCATAAAGACCACGGCGTTAGCGACTTCCTTCTTATCGTTCACCACATCCCAGGGCAGCGGGCTCATCTGACGCCAGGTTTTGGCCAGATGCGCGAAGTGCGGGATCGATTTGGCGGCTTTGGTGGCCAGTGGGCCGGCGGAAATGGCGTTTACGCGAACGTGCTCACGACCGTATTCGCGGGCAAGGGCGCGCACCAGCGCTTCAAGAGCCGCTTTATTGACCCCCATCCAGTTGTAGTACGGGAAGGCCACCTGCGACTCGAAGGAAAGCGTTACGATCGAACCGCCCTTTTCCATCTGTTCGAGGGCGAAATGCGATACGGTCGCCAGCGAGGCGCAGCTGATGTGAAAGGCTTGCTTGATGTCTTCGTATGCCGGGGTATACATGCTGGGCCCCAGACAGGTCTTTGGATTGGCAAAGCCGATGGAATGCAGCACACCGTTGATCGGCCCCGTTTTTGCGAACAGGTTGCGAACTTCGTTCTCGACCGTTACATCGCAGTATTCAAACCGCATCGCGGCCTTTTCCTCGTCGGTCAGGTCGGGACTGCGATCGAAGAAGATGCGCTTCATACGTTCGCTTTGCACGGTGTAGATGACATTGCCACCCAATTCAGTGATCATCTTGCCGGCGGCATAGGCGATCGAGTCGGTGTTGAGCAGGCCCATCACGACATATGTACTGCCTTTTTCGATCATGTTTGCTCTCCTTAATTTCTGTAAAAGCGCGCAAACCTATCAGTTTTCGCACGTAATGCAACTAGGCAATATTATGTTTTTTATTACCAAAAGAAAGCGGGAATAACGCGATATACCACGGAAAATCCCGTATCCTTCCGGCATCGAAAGGCCGCCCCCTCCCTGAGGTACGGAATATTTTCGCGCGTGTCGTTCAATGGCATTTCGTCCAACCCGGAACCCATGCACATTTTTTTGTGATGCATCTTTGTAGATGGCCTATATTGGGTGAATGGATGGAGATCTTATGCAGACACTGACCAATATAGGGCAAGAGAAGGAACACATTCAGGCATCACTGGAGGGCGACCATCAGGCCTTTGCCGAACTGGTAAAACTACATGAACCGATGTTGCTCGCCTTTGCCCTCTATCGCCTTCCCTATTTCGATGAAGCCGCCGAAGCGGTTCAGGACACCTTTGTCCGCGCCTTCGAACAACTGTCCACCTTTAGGCCGGATGCGGATTTTGGAACCTGGCTACGCTCCATCTGCCGCTTCATGATCCTCTCCCGCGTAAAGACCTATACCCGCCGAAAAACCAAGCACGACGACTACAAACAACAGCTAACCGCAATCGCCATCCAGCACCTTGCTGCAACGCCGGATACCGCCTCCCCGAACGAGGATCTGCTGACCCATTTGAGTGCCTGTACAAAAAGCTTAAGCGACAACAACCAGACACTGATAAACGACCGCTACAAGCAATCCCTATCCATCCAACAAATCTCAGAGAAAACAGGACGCACCAAAACCTGGGTAACGAGCACGCTGCATCGCGTCCGCAGCGCGCTCCGCACCTGCATTGAGAACAAAATCAAGGAGCAGTCTGATGAAAAATAATGTCTCGAACGAACAATTCATGGAATGGGTCGAGCAATACCTGAACGACACCATTCAACCCGAAGCCGCCCGACAGCTTTTGCACATCCTTCAGAACGACTCGGACAAACTGGATCAGTTCTGCAAACAGCTACAGATGGAACAGCTGCTGAGAATCCAGCAACAAGCAAGCGCCACCAGCCCGATTGCCGAAGCCGTGCTCAAGCGCATCAAGGAAAAGGACTCGCCAAAAATCATCCGGCCCGTTCGCTGGAACAGGATACTGCTCCGCACCGCCGCCGTGCTGGCCGTGGTCCTCGGCATCGGATCCGTGATGAAAAGCTCGATCAGCCAGAAAATCGGCGGTGCCGTATCGGAATTCGAGGAAGGCTCGCAAGCGATGGATCAAAACGCCTCCGAACCGGCATCTGTTCCCGTGACGGAACGGCCCAAGGTAAAACTAAGGAAACCTTCCGTACCGGTCCCGATTAATAAATCTTCCGCACCCAAGCTCAGAAAGCAAATCGTAAGCGCTCAGCCAACATCCGAGCTAGTAGATGAAGGAATCAACGATGCACTCGCAGATATGGACAATTCAACTCGTGCAGCCCCAACTGTAGCCTCAACCCCGACTAAATCCGAGGTTGGCTTCATGTGGCTTTATGCCATGGACGAATTCGGCGCAAACGACTCCTATGATGCATACGGGCGTAGTGCAAAAATCCCCGCACCATCCGATATCAGGGCGGAAGCCTATGCGACAGTTGCAGAAAACGGATGGATCAATACGACAGGCAAACCGCTCTCCACCTTTTCGATTGATGTCGACACAGCGTCGTATGCCAATGTGCGCCGATTCCTGAACAACGGCCAGCTGCCCCCGACGGATGCCGTGCGTATTGAGGAGATGATCAATTATTTTGAATACAACTATGCCGCGCCCACCGGCGCCACCCCCTTCTCGACAGCCATGGCCCTGCACTCCTGTCCGTGGAACCGGGACCATAAGCTGCTGCGTGTCGGACTGCAGGGACGCAGGCTGAATGAAGAATCCGCCAAACCGTCCAATCTGGTATTCCTGCTGGATGTCTCCGGCTCCATGAACAGCCCGGACAAGCTGCCGTTGCTCAAGAAAGGGTTCACCATGATGGTCAATACGCTGGGCGCACAGGACCGCGTGGCAATCGTGGTTTATGCCGGCTCCTCCGGCCTTGTACTGGACTCCACCCCGGCCTCCGACAAGGAAACGATTATCCGCGCAATGGAGCGGCTTTCGGCAGGCGGCTCCACCGCCGGCGGTGCCGGGATCGAGCTGGCCTATCGCGTGGCGGCCGACCACTACATCAAGGGCGGCATCAACCGCGTGATCCTGGCCACCGACGGCGACTTTAACGTGGGAACATCCAACCTCGAAGGTCTGCAAAAGCTGATTGAGCAAAAGCGCCAGACCGGTGTATTCCTCAGCGTCCTGGGCTTCGGCACCGGCAACCTGAAGGACTCCAAAATGGAATTGCTGGCCGACAAAGGCAACGGCAACTATTTCTACATCGATTCCGAGCGCGAAGCCGACAAGGTACTCGTCAAACAATTGACCGCCAACATGGTTACTATCGCCAAGGACGTCAAAATCCAGATCGAATTCAATCCGGCCGTCGTCCGTTCGTACCGGCTCATTGGCTACGAAAACCGCGTCATGGCGGCGCAGGACTTTGCAGACGACCGGAAGGATGCCGGCGAGATCGGTGCCGGCCATCAGGTCACCGCACTCTATGAACTGGTCCTGACCGATGCCCCGGTCACTCAGGACGGCGTTTCGCTGAAATATGTCCAGCCGACTGAAAAGCAGTATACCGGAAGCGACGAAATGCTGACCTTGAAGTTACGCTACAAAGAGCCAGAAGGCTCCGTCAGTAAACTGTTGAGCTTCCCGTTAAAGGCCGCGACCCCGTCCGAATCCATGGATGAATCCTTCCGCTGGGCAACTTCCGTTGCCGCGTTCGGACAATATCTCCGCCAGTCGGAACACCTCACTCACTATGCTCTTGAAGAGATTCAGGAACTGGCAGAAAGCGCTATTGGCGAGGATCCTTACGGCTACCGCCGCGAATTCATCCGCCTCCTGCAACAGGCAAAGCAACTCGAAAAGCGCACGCCAACGGAATCCAACTACCCACAATGGCAATACCGCAACTAATCCGGTAAGGTGTAAATGAAAACAACCCCGATGCAATCAACAGCGGGGTTGTTTTATTCCTCATGCTACAGACCTTGACCTATGAATAGAGCTCCGCCTTCCGCTCGGAAAACTCGCGCGATTTTTCCTGCATGCCCTTTTCAATCGCCTCCGTTTCGGAGAGGCCCTGCTCGGCGGCATATTGGCGGACGTCTTCGGAGATGCGCATGGAGCAGAACTTGGGGCCGCACATGGAGCAAAAGTGCGCGGTTTTGGCATCCTCGGTCGGCAGCGTGGCGTCGTGGTATGCGCGAGCCGTCACCGGATCGAGCGCGAGGTTAAACTGATCCTCCCAGCGGAACTCGAAACGCGCTTTGCTCAAGGCATTGTCGCGAACCTGCACGCCGGGAAAGCCCTTGGCAAGGTCGGCGGCGTGTGCTGCGATCTTGTAGGTGATCACGCCGGCTTTTACATCCTCCTTGTTCGGCAGTCCCAGATGCTCCTTCGGCGTCACGTAGCAGAGCATGGCGCAGCCATACCAACCGATGTTAGCGGCACCGATGCCGCTGGTGATGTGGTCGTAACCCGGCGCAATGTCGGTAACCAGCGGACCCAATGTGTAGAAAGGTGCTTCGTGGCAGGACTTCAGCTGCCAATCCATATTGTCTTTCACGCCGTGCAGCGGAACATGGCCGGGGCCTTCAATCATCACCTGTACATCGTGCTTCCAGGCAATCAGGGTCTGTTCACCGAGCGTTTCAAGCTCACCCAGCTGGGCCTCATCGTTGGCATCGGCAATCGCGCCGGGGCGCATGCCATCGCCGAGCGACAAGGCAACGTCGTATTGCTTGCAGATTTCGCAGATTTCTTCGAAGTGGTCGTAGAGGAAACTTTCCTTATGGTGCGACACACACCACTTGGCCATGATGGATCCTCCGCGACTGACGATGCCGCATGTGCGCTGGGCCGTCATCGGAACATAACGCAGGCGAACGCCGGAATGGATGGTGAAATAGTCGACCCCCTGCTCGGCCTGCTCAATCAACGTATCGCGGAACAGCTCCCACGTCAGATCTTCCGGATTATCCCCCACTTTCTGCAAGGCCTGATAAATCGGCACGGTTCCAACCGGTACCGGGCAGTTGCGGAGATTCCATTCGCGGGTGTCATGTATATTCTGGCCGGTGGACAGATCCATGATCGTGTCCGCGCCCCAGAGTGTGGCCCACTGCACCTTTTCCACTTCTTCACCAATGCTTGAAGTGACAGCTGAATTGCCGATGTTTCCGTTGATCTTTACGAGAAAGTTGCGGCCGATGATCATCGGCTCCGCCTCCGGATGGTTCACATTGGCGGGAATAATCGCGCGCCCTTCGGCGACTTCCTTGCGGACAAACTCCGGAGTAATCAGGTCGGGGATGTTTGCGCCCCACGCTTGTCCGGGATGCTGATGGTTCGGGTGACGCATGCCCGCGGTCTGCGCCTCGTGGAGAAGTCCAATGTCGTGCTCCGATTTGCAGTAAACCGCTTCGAATGCCGCTTGCCGACCCATGTTTTCGCGGATGGCGATGTATTCCATTTCCGGAGTAATGATGCCCTGCCGGGCATAGTGCATCTGAGACACATTTTTCCCTGGAAGCGCCCGGAGTGCCGTTTTTTCCAGCGACTGAAACGGGATGCGGATATCGTCTCCCCCTTGACCATCGTCCCCGGACTGATAGCCACGAGCCGGATAACGCTCGGTATCGGCGCGTTCTTCAATCCATTTTGCGCGAAGCGGCGGCAGCCCTTTTTCAAGATCGAGCTCATAATTCGGATCGGTCACAGGACCGCTGGTATCGTAGACCAGCACAGGCGGATTTTCCTCGGTGGAACCATCGGCCTTGCGGGTTTCGGTCAGTCGGATCTCGCGCATCGGGACACGGATGTCCGGACGGCTACCGGTAATGTAGACCTTGCGGGAGTTGGGATAATCGGTTCCGTAGTCGTCGTATTTGTGCTGTTCCTGAATCATGGTCGTCTCCACTTCGTATTTCTTTTTGCGTGTTGCGAGAGGAAGCGCATCTGAATACGCAGTACTCTTTTCATCCAACATCGGAGAACCTGAACAGGAAGGCGGGTATTAGGTGCGCTTCCCTACATCGGCATTATCCGGACAGGTTCCAAGGGTTTTTCTCAGCCCCAAAACTGCAGGGCACCCCTAGCGATATTGAGTTGCAATCTACCTGCCCGCTAGAAGGAGTCAATTCACAACAATTATTATTATCATGTTTTACGGATTGATCGGCATAATGCACCCCGCTACTATCCGCCCCCCTATCAAAAACGCCCGTTTTTATACGTGCAGGAGGAAAACCATGGACTGGAAAACGTTGAGCGACCGCATACTGGACGGCGGTAAGATTACGGAGACCGAGGCGCTGGCCATTGTGGAGTCGGCGGACGACGAGCTGCTGGAGGTGCTACAGGGTGCCTACCGTATCCGCAAGAAGTATTTCGGAAACACCGTTTCGCTTCATCTGCTGCGCAATGTAAAGAGCGGAAAGTGTCCAGAAGACTGCGCGTTCTGTTCGCAGTCCACCTCGGCCATCAACGATGTCGAGCGCTACGATATGCAAACGGTCGAAAGTATTGTGGAGGGAGCACAGGCTGCCGCCGACCGCAACGCCAAGCGCTATTGCGTCGTATCAAGCACCCGCGCACCCAACCCCAACGAGCTGGAAACCATCTGCGAGGCCGCGATCCAGATCAAACAGAAACACCCCAACCTCGAAATCTGCTCCTCCCTCGGCCTGCTGACCGAAGAAAAAGCCCTGAAGCTGAAGGATGCCGGCGTCGACCGCTTCAACCACAACCTCGAAACCTCTGAAAACTATTTCAAGGAAGTGGTGACGACCCACGACTTCGAAGACCGCGTCAACACGGCAAGGATTGTCAAGAAGGTCGGACTTGATCTCTGTTGCGGCGGACTGTTCGGCATGGGTGAAAGCCTGCAGGACCGTGTCGACCTCGCCTTTGCCTTGTCCGACCTGGATGTCGACTCCGTGCCGTTGAACTTTCTCGACCCGCGCCCCGGCACTCCGTTTTACGGCAAACCCAATCCGCTTGCGCCTAACGACTGCCTGCGCAGCCTGGCCCTATTCCGTTTCGTCATGCCTTCCGTCGAAGTCAGGATTGCCGGCGGACGCGAAACCACGCTGCGCGACCTGCAACCACTCGCACTCTATCCGGCCAACTCCATGTTTACCGCCGGCTATCTGACAACCGGCGGTCAAAGCTATGACGAAGACAAGCGCATGATCGAAGACGCCGGTTTCGTGATAGCGATTGCAGAATCCGAACCGGCATAAAGACAGGAAGCTCTGTCTCAGAACACTGCGGACCACTGAGAACCGTTGTCCCTACCCCTTGAATTCCCATGGCTAATTTCTGGAAATCCATCGACAAACCGATCATCGCGCTGGCGCCGATGGAGGATGTGACCGATACCGTGCTACGCGAATTATTGCTGGGCGTAGCCGATCCCGGCGGCCTCCATGTGGTCATGACGGAATTTGTTTCCACCGATGGCCTCCTCCACAAAAAGGGACGCAAACGCGTTGCCCATCGGTTGCACGTGACTGAGCACGAACGAAAGCTTCTCAAGGAAAAAAACGTCAAGATCGTGGCCCAGATTTGGGGAAACACACCAGAAAACTACCGGCAGGTCATCAAAGAAATCTCCCAGGAGATGGACTTCGACGGCATCGATATCAACATGGGCTGCCCCGTACCCAAAGTGGTCCGGCGCGGCTGCTGTTCGGGATTGATCGGAAATCCGGCGCTCGCCAAGGAAATCATCCTGGCCGCCAAGGAATCAACACATCTTCCCGTGTCCGTCAAAACACGCATCGGCTTAAAGTCGATCGCCACCGAGGAGTGGATCGGGCACGTGCTCGAAACCAACCCGGCGGCGCTGACCATCCATGGGCGCACGCAGAAACAGATGTCGCACGGGCTGGCCGACTGGAACGAGATTGCCAAGGCGGCGAGATTGCGTGACCAGATGGATCTGGACCTCCCGGTGCTGGGAAACGGCGATATACAATCGCTGCAGGAGGCCCGCTCAAAATGCGCCGAGTTCGGACTCGATGGCGCCATGATCGGCCGTGGCATATTCGAGAACCCATGGCTTTTCCAGAACGAGCAACACGCGCGAACGAAAGAAGAAAAGCTCGATATGCTGTGGAATCATACCGAGCTTTTTGACCGCACATGGGGCAAGACCAAAAACTTCCACATCCTGCGGCGCTACTATTCCATCTACTCAAAAGGCTTCCACGGTGCAGCCGACCTGCGGGCACAACTCATGAAGACCGAGAGCATTTCCGAAGTAAGAGCGGTGCTCGACCGTTACTCCGTTGCGGAAGTAGCTTAGTCTCCCGCAACAACGTTTGCCCCGACCGGTTTGCTTTCGTCAACCCATTTGCCCTCATCCCTGAGACTATCCGGCATGGATAATTCGCGAAGCACCTCGCCTCCGCCCTCTCCGGCGGTGCAAAGCCGGACCACAATTCCGATCACATCCCCGCTGAGCACTTCTGCATCGAGAAAGCTTGAGTCATATTCGCTCTTCAAGGTCACGACGGGGTCCGTAGTAATCACCTGTTTCGAAAACTTCTCGATCACGTTGAGCGATACTTCCCCGTACAACACCCCCGGAACCGCCTCTCCCTCCACATTTACATCCTGCTGGTAGAATATACAGTATTTCAGAACAAGCCCATCCACCGGACCATCATTTCGGTTGTTCAGCGTGATCTCGAAGCCGGTTTTTTCAAAAGAGTTCTTACCGACCACTTGATCTTTTTCGACAGCGCCGCTGGCATAGGAGATCGCTCCCAGAATTTCTTCATTCCACGAATCCAGCCTGCGGCGGTCGAAGGATATCTTGAACTTCGATTCGGACCGCACTGAGTCGAGACGCATCCAGTCGAGAATATACGTCTGATCATCCTTGGAGAACCCAACGATGGAAACAGTCGCCTTGTGTTTATTTTCAAGTTCGATCGTGACCATCTTCTTCTTCACATCGCATGACACAATACGTCCTTTTATGGAACGTCCCTGGTTGTCGGTAAACTCGTGATATTCACCGTCCGCCCATACGTGCGTACTCAGCGCCACCACCACCATCCACAGAATCAATCGCTTCATGCTTCCCCCACCTTTCTTTATGTGAATCTTGTTAATGAAACCCGAAAAAATCTTGTCGTAAAAAATCTAATACCCCTCCCGCCACGGCGCATAAGCAGCTTCACATGAAGCATAAACCGCGACAATCCGCCCTGGAATCAGCGCGCTCTGCGGAAGGCCTACTCCTGACCTTGGTGAACTCCAAACAGGTCTTTGAAATGTGCATGTTCATTGGGCGAGGTGGTTTCTACCCACGGATATTTTTCCTGATCGAGCGATTTTGGATAGGACCATTCACGAGAGACTTCCTCCCCATCCACCTCGAGCTTGATACGTGCATGAACCCCAATCATGGCACCTTCTCCCGCCCGGCGCTGATCGCCGCCGGCCTGCGGCAACATATTAAGCGAATCTTCATAAATCATCACCGGCTCGGTTGAAATAGTCAGTGGTTCATCCGCCTTGATGACGGCAATTTTGGTTTTTCCATATCGGGTCTTGATCTGAGGCTCCGGCTTTTTCTGCCACGTCGTTCCGGACTGCTCGTAGTAGATGCAATACTCCAGCACCAGATCCGTGATTGTACTGCGCGTCCCATTCTTGAAGGTAAAGTCATACACCACGCTTTCAAATTCGATCTCGTTGTAGATAAAATCCTTTTCCGTGCTTCCGTTGGAGTAGGTAACGTCCATCGATTCCTCTTCCTTCCATTCCTTCACCGTGCGCTCCGTACTTTCGATCCTGAGCGAACGTTTGGAAAGAACGGCCTGGCTTCTTACCCAATTCCGGATGTAACGCTGATCATCCTCCACAAAAATCGAGGGCTTAACCTTTACGCGCTTGCCATCCTTGCGCTCCACCTGCACCAATCCGGCCCGCTCATCATACCCCACGATTTTGGCCTCGATCGCCTGACCATTCGGTGAGGTAAAGATATGCATCTCCGCCCGGCAATAGGCGGCCAGGAATAGCAATCCGATCAGCATCCAAACACCAAACCCTCCGTAGTGAAGCCTCCTCTTTCCAAACATGGCACGATCCTTTCGATTGAACATTAAAACCTCGTCTCTTTGACAATATCCTTAAGGTTTTATAGCAGAACTGAAACAGCCACAAGCGGATTTGCGATGGATTGGGACTTCCCTTGGACGGCAAGTTCAGTAGGCTCAGGCGCATGAGAGAACGATTTGGTCTATATTTAATTGCCACGAATCCGGTCGCTGGCTACGAGGCCGTTGCACAGGCGGCGGTTGATTGCAACGTGCGTTATCTGCAGTTGCGCATGAAGGATGCCCCGCGGAAAACCGCGAGCGAGACCGCCCGGCTGTACCGGGAAATTACGAGCCGCACTGCAACGCGTTTCATCGTGAATGACGACCTCGATCTCGCGATGGAAGTGGATGCAGACGGCATCCACCTCGGCCAAACCGACCTATCCATTGCCGATGCCCGGGAGCGCTGGAATACCCCCGGAAAAACCTTCGGGCTTTCAACCCACAGCATGGAACAGGCGGCCCAGGCCCACGCCCTCCACCCCGACTACGTCGGTATCGGCCCCGTTTTCCCAACGCAGACCAAAGTCAATGCCGATCCGGCTATCGGACCGGAGGAGACCGGACGCATTATGCACAACACCCCGATCACCTCGGTGGCCATCGGAGGCATCACAACGGACAATCTCCCGCAGTTGCTGGAGTGCGGAATCGAAAACTTCTGCGTCGTAAGCGCCGTGAATAATTCATCCAATCCGTCGGCCGCGATCGGCTCTCTGCAAAAGATTTGGAAAAACCATCTTTTTTGATCTTGAGCACCCCCGCATCACCCTCTAGATTCGGGCGCGATTTTTAAAGGGCGAGTGGTGAAATTGGTATACACGCGAGATTTAGGTTCTCGTGCCACTGGCGTGCGGGTTCGAGTCCCGCCTCGCCCACCATTTGGAGTAAACTGATGGCATTTCAACCGACCAGAGGAACGGTCCCGCACTTCACGATGCGGCCGCATCCCGTATTGACAGGATCCATGATCCTGACTCTGGTCATCGGCATGTTGCTCGCGTTGTCCTTCTTTGCCGAGGAGGAGGGCACGGGAGTCTTCCGGCAGCGCGGCATACTTACGTTGATCATCACGGGTATTTTGATGTTTTTCCAGCTGATCCTCGCAACATCGAAGTTTTGGTTTCCCCACCTCTGGAAAAAAAATTCCACCCACGCCCGGCATAAGCAGCACTCCCAGCACCATCCCTCCGTAAAAAACCGGGAATACCGCAAGAGCCTCTGACTTTCCCTGTATTCGAACTTGAGCCTGCCAGACCAAGAGCGGACAATGAGCGCATGAAGATTATCTGCGCAGAGACGGTCCTGCTGGGTCAGGAAGCTTTTTCATCCATCGGGAAGACGGTCGTCATTCCAGACCGCGAAATTACCAAGGCCGACCTCGCCCACACCGATGCGCTTATTGTCCGGTCAAAAACTAAAATCAGCCGCGAATTGCTAGATGGCACCCCCGTCAAGTTTGTCGGTACAGCAACCGCCGGCACGGATCATATCGATGCGGCCTATCTGCACTCGCAGGGAATCTACGGATGTGCCGCGCCCGGTTGTAACGCCAACAGCGTTTCCGAATATCTGATATCCGCCCTGCTCGTTCTTGGCCGGCGCCACAACTTCGACCTGGAAGGGAAAACCATCGGCGTCATCGGATGCGGCAATGTTGGCAGCCGGGTCGTAAAAAAATGCGGGAAATTGGGCATGCGCGTCCTGCGCAACGACCCCCCGCTAGCCGCCGTATCGGCCGACCCGGACTACTATCCGCTCGATTATGTGCTGGCCGAATCCGATATCGTCACGATCCATGTTCCGCTCATTAAAGAAAAACCCTGGCCAACGGAATACATGGCCGACTACCTCTTCTTCGAGCAGCTCAAACCCGGCGCCATCTTCATCAACGCAGCCCGCGGCAGTGTCTGCGACTACGACGCCCTGCTTGCAGCGCGCCAAGGTGGAACCGTATCCAGATCAATCATCGATGTCTGGAGCCCGGAACCCGCCTTCCGCAACGATGTACTCAAGCTCACCGATCTCGCTTCGCCGCACATTGCCGGACACTCCTACGAAGGCAAGCTCAACGGAACCATCGCCTGCTACAACGAGCTCTGCAATTTTTTCGAGATCTCCAAGCGCTGGGACATGGCCGCATCCCTCCCGGCCCCGGAAGTACCGGCAATTGAACTCGACTGCGCCGGACGCGACGACGAGGAAGTACTCCACGACATTGTTAAGCAAGTATACGATATCGAGACGGACGACCGGCTCATCCGCGAGGCAGCCGTCCACTCCGACATCGACCGGGCCAGAAACTTCGACATCCTGCGCAAGAACTACCGCATGCGCCGCGAATTCATGAACACCACCGTGAACGCCCAAAACGCATCCCCCGGATTACTACACAAAATCCATTCCTTGGGATTCGTGGTTCACAACCCGTAAATGCACTTGCGCGTTGTTCCCGTTACGCCAGCAGCTCCTTCAGGTACTGCCCCGTGTAGGATTCCTTGCACTTGACCACCTTTTCCGGTGGACCGGCCACGACGACAGTGCCGCCGTTGATCCCGCCGCCGGGACCGAGGTCGATGATGTGGTCGGCGCGTTTGATCATGTCGAGGTTGTGCTCGATGACGATCACGGTATTGCCTTCGTCGCGCAGGCGCTCAAGCACTTCGAGCAGCTTGTGGACGTCGGCAAAGTGCAGGCCGGTGGTCGGCTCGTCGAGAATGTAGACGGTCTGCCCGGTGGAGCGTTTGCTCAGTTCGGACGATAGCTTAACGCGCTGGGCCTCGCCGCCGGACAACGTCGTGGCCGGCTGGCCGAGCTTGAGATAGCCGAGACCGACATCGCATAGCGTCTGCATCTTTCGCTTGATCTTCGGCACGGCCTCGAAAAACTCGAAGGCTTCGCTGATGGTCATATCGAGCACGTCAGCAATGTTCTTACCCTTGTAGTGCACTTCGAGTGTTTCGCGGTTGTAGCGCTTTTCGTTGCACTGCTCGCACGGCACATAGACGTCCGGAAGGAAATGCATTTCGATCTTCAGGATGCCGTCGCCTTTACAGCGTTCACAGCGTCCGCCCTTGACATTGAAGCTGTAGCGTCCCGGCTTGTAGCCGCGCACTTTCGAGGCCGGAAGAGTGGCAAACAGATTGCGGATATCGGTGAAGGCGCCGGTATAGGTCGCCGGATTGGAGCGCGGCGTGCGGCCAATCGGCGACTGGTCGATCACGATCATCTTGTCGACCATCTCCAACCCATCGACCGACTTAAACTTGCCCGGTGCATCCTTCGTGCCGTTAAAGTGGCGTGCCAGCGCGCGCTTGAGCGTGAAGTCAACCAGCGTACTCTTGCCGCTCCCGGACACACCGGTCACGCAGGTAAACAATCCCAGCGGAAACTTGGCGTTCACTTTTTTCAGGTTGTTGGCTTCCGCCCCTTTCAGCTCGATCCAACCCTTGAAGGGCTTGGTGCGTTTTTCGGGAACCTCGACCATCTTTTCGCCGCGCAGATAATGGGCGGTCAGCGTGTCGGCCTTGAGCAGTTTATCGACGGTTCCGGCAAACACCACTTCCCCGCCGTGGCGGCCGGCGGCCGGCCCCATATCGATCACAAAGTCCGCCGTCCGGATCGTCTGTTCGTCGTGCTCGACCACGATGACCGTGTTGCCGAGATCGCGAAGTCCCTGCAACGTATGGATCAACCGGTCGTTGTCGCGCTGGTGCAACCCGATACTCGGTTCGTCGAGCACGTAGACCACGCCGACGAGTCCGGCGCCGATCTGCGTGGCCAGCCGGATGCGTTGCGCCTCGCCTCCGGAGAGCGTCCCACTCTCGCGATCAAGCGTGAGATAGTCGAGCCCCACATCCACCATGAACTCCAGACGCGAGCGTATCTCCTTGAGGATTTCCTTGGTGATCAGCGCTTCCTGCTTCGTCAGCTTCAACGATTCGAAAAAGGCCTGCGAATCGATGACGGAGTCGGAAATCATTTCACGGATGTTGCGGTCGTTCACCTTGCAGGACAGCACCGCCGGGCGCAGGCGTGCGCCGTTGCAATCCGTGCAGATGCGGCGGTTCATATAGCCGCGCAGCCAATGGCTCATGGCTTCGCTCTCGTTGCTTTCCACCCGCTCCATCAGCATGTTGAACACGCCCCGGAACGGCCTGGTCTGAAGACGGCGGCGCATGTAGTAGTGGATGGGCTCGTCGCCCGTCCCATAAAAGATATGCTTTTGCACGCTGCGTGGCAGCTCGTCGAACGGCGTGCGCGGATCGATTCCATGCAGTTCCGCCACCGCCTGCAGCAGCTTCTTGTGGTAGATGATCATGCGCCGTCCGCCATAGCGCCAGGGGTGGACGCACGACTCCATCGGAATAGACTTGTCCGGCACCACAAGATCCTCGTCGAACACCATTTGCGTTCCGAGCCCGTGACAGGCCGGACAGGCCCCGTACGGACTGTTGAACGAAAAGTGGCGGGCTTCCAGCTTGTCGAAACTGATGCCGCAATCGGCGCAGGCATAGTGTTCGGAAAAAATGCGCTCATCCCAGCCATCACCGCTTTCGACCAGCGCCGTCATCATGCCGTCGCCCTGCCCCAGTGCCAGTTCGACCGAGTCGGTCATACGGCCGCGAATATCGTCGGAAATCGCCAGGCGGTCCACGACCGCTTCGATGGTATGCTTTTTCGTCTTGGCCAGTTTGGGCACGTTTTCGATTTCAAAGATTTCGCCGTCGACGCGCGCGCGCACAAAACCCTGCTTGCGGATCTGCTCGAAGATTTCGACATGCTCGCCCTTGCGCCCCTGCACCAGCGGAGCGAGCAGCATCAGCTTGGTACGGGCGGACAGCTGCATCAACTGCTCGACGATCTCCTCCGCGCTCTGGCTGGAGACCGGCTGGCCGCATTGGTAGCAGTGCGCCTTCCCGATGCTGGCGAAGAGCAGGCGCAGGTAGTCGTAGATCTCGGTAGTGGTTGCAACGATCGACCGTGGATTCGCTCCGGCCGTGCGCTGTTCGATCGATACCGCCGGCGAAAGCCCTTCGATGTAGTCGACATCCGGCTTCTGCATCTGGCCGAGAAACTGGCGTGCGTAGGCCGAAAGGCTTTCCACATACTTGCGCTGCCCCTCGGCATAGATCGTATCAAATGCCAGCGACGACTTGCCCGAACCACTCAGTCCCGTCACCACCGTCAGCTCGTCGCGCGGAATCTGCACATGCACATCCTTCAGGTTGTGCTCCCGCGCCCCCGCTACTTTAATCCATTGCTTAGCCATAATGCATGAAGCCTATGTAGTTTCACCTCGGCGAGGCCATTAATTATAACGGCTTTTTACCGCGATAGGTAAACAGCTCTTCCCATTCATAGGACTCGGGGGCGCTGTAAATGTTTAGCGCATCGAGAATCTTCTGCTGCATATGCATCGTCAGGCGGCGGCCTTTTCGGCCTTTCTGGACCTGTTTGTGTGTCAGGAATCCCGGAGGGGCAATCTCGACGAGGTCGTGGTTCTTGATATTCTTCTCGGTCATAATGGCATCCAAAGGTTGGGTGCCGACGTTCATTTCAATTTCTTCAGTCATTTTTTCCTTTCGCGATAAGTGACGATTGAGCCGTGAGTCGTGAGCCGTGAGCCGTGAGCCGTGAGCCGTGAGCCGAAAATCACGTTTCAATCGTCACTCGTCACGCATATTCTTCTCCACCAAAATATCGACCTCTTCCAGGATCGCTTCGACGGTCATCAACGCTGCCAGCTTCATCAACAGCTGCTTTTTATCAAACATTCCCTTCACGTAATAGGGAATATGGGTGCGGAACTGGATGCAGGCCGACTCCTCCGCCGAATATTTTGCCGGTCGCCGCGCCCCATTTTGCTTCAACTTGTTCAGCTCCACCAGCCGCCGCAGGTGCTCGGCCATCATGTTGCGACGGGCATCCAGGGATGGAGGGGCAACGTCCTCGTCGTCCGCGGACGATGGGGACATCGTCCCTCCAGAAAGCAATCCGCGGATCTGCTCGAAAATCCACGGGGTTCCGATGGCGCCGCGACCGATCATGACACCGTCGACACCGGAAACCTCGACCATGCGCCGCGCGTCTTCGGGCGTGAAAACGCCGCCGTTTCCAATGACGGGAATCGAAAGCTCCTGTTTCATTTCGCCGAGCGCTGACCAGTCGGGATCACCGCCATGGAAATTCTTGGCCAACCGCGCGTGGACGGCAATCATATCCGCCCCGCTCTCTTCCACCACCTTTGCGATTTCGAGGTGGCAGGCCGAATCATTGTTGAAGCCGATGCGCGTCTTTACAGAGACCGGCAATGAAACCGCCTTTTTCACCTTTTCAATGATCTCGCCCATCAGCGGCAGATCCTTCATCAACGCTGCGCCGGCGCCGCGCGATACGACCTTTTTAACCGGACAGCCGCAGTTGATATCGATCCAGTCGAATTGGCCGGTCCGTTCGACATATTTCGCAGCGGCCACCATCGCCTTCGGGTCGCGCCCGAAGATGTGGCCGGCAATCGGATGTTCGTTTTTGGCGGTATCGAGCACCGCAAAGGTTTTCTCCGAATCGCGGCGGATACCCTCGGCGCTGGTCAGCTCGGTATAGACCGCGCCGGCACCGTGCTCAAGGCACAGCGTACGCATGGCCGCATCCGTGTAGCCCGCCATCGGGGCAAGCACCACCGGGAATCCGATTTCAACCGATCCAAATTGTAGGGGCTTGAGATGCATATTACGTGACGATTGAGCCGTGAGGCCTGATTCCCTTTCAAAGGCAGGAAATATTTCCCAGGCACGGTGCGATGTAAATCCCTGATGAAGTTTTTCCTTGCGCTACTATGCATTGCGGTATACCAGTATGCGTAGTACCGGAGGATTTCTATGAGCACATGGGTTACGCAATTACGAAAAGGGCTGATCGAGTTCAGCGTCCTGAACCTCCTGCAGCATGGGGAAAGCTACGGCTACGAAATCCTGCAGTCGCTTCAGCAGATCGAAGAACTGGTGGTGACCGACAGCACGGTCTATCCGATTCTCAGCCGCCTGCGCAAGGATGGCTATTTGAAGGTTCAGGTCAAACCCTCCAGTTCCGGACCACCCCGCCGCTACTTCTCGCTGACCGCACTGGGCCGGCAACGCGTCCAGGAAATGAATCTCTATTGGAACAATCTACAGACCGCCATCGAAAAACTGAAACAGGGGAAACCCGGAGGTGAAGCATGAATCTGTCCATCGAACTGAAGACCCGCATCTACGAGCACATCGGCCAGGTACGTAACCACCTCGGAGAGTTCCCCGCCGACGAACAGCGGGAAATCCTGGAATCCATCGAGACACACATCCACGATGCACTGGAAAGCCGGTCCGAAGGCGAACCGACCATGGATCTGCTGGAAGCCATCATTGCCGAACTGGATCCCCCGGAATCGTACGGCCCACGTAATTTCAACCTTGCACAACAGTCGGGAAAGATTCCCCCATCCTCATCCAAAGGATTGCTTAAAGGATGCGCCGTCGTTGTGCTGGCCTGTATCGCCATGAGCGTTGTTGCTATCATCTTTTGGAACAAATCAACAACGACCGGCAAGGCCGTTCGCCCGGATCAAACGGATGCTGCTGACCCTGAATCCAGCCCCGAATCAGCGCCCACCGTGGAACAGCCCCCTGCCCGATCGCCCATAGTCGGACCTTGGACCAGCATAGATTTTGTTCCGGGAATCAAGGCCTTCGATCCAGACCAACACACATGGCAAGGCGCGCTTGAACTGAAGGAACTCGTCTTCCGTCCCGACGGCAGCACCAGCAAGCCAGGGTGGACCTGGAAAGGGAATCAACTATTCCGCAGTGGAGACCAGTCCCAGGCAAATTTCAGCATCGTAACCATCCGGAACTGGGAATACCTGTTTCTGGAATGGCGGTCTGGAGACGTGCTCAACGACGATAAAAAGCCTGGCTATTATGTATTCATCCGCGGCTCGTACATCGACCCAGGCGAACCCAAGATTATTACCGAGGGCGTTGGATGGGGCGTCGTACGCTTAGGCGCATCGGCCGAAAAGGTGACCGAGTATCTTGGCACGCCAAACCCTTGGAGCATACCCGCTCGACCATGGTTGCAATGGACGCGATGGCCCATCAAATGCACAGTAAACAAGGATCATCATGTGATCGGTATAAGTTTCGACAGCGAATTCGATGGGCAAACCTCCAAAGGCATTAAAATGGGGAGTTCTGAACAAGAAGTACTGGATGCTTATGGCCAACCGTCCGAAATGGCGATTTGGGAAAACCGACGCCCAAGGCCGGTTGGGGAAAAAGAAGTCAAAATCACCGAAACCATGATGTTGTGGCGCAACCTAGGTCTGAGAATCTACATCAGGGACGACAAGGTCTATCAGATCGACATCTCCAAGTTCCAATAACATACGCTATACCAAACCCCTGAATTTATAATCGGCAATCGTTGACGAATTCGCTTAACTGTATTTAGTTTATAAGGAGGTTTGTATGGGCGGAGTCATCATTGCCGTGGTTTGCATGATCGGGGCGTTAATCTGGGGTCTTAATGCCGGCAAGAAACGGCGCAGCGAAATGGGCGAGCTGGCCGCACGGCTGGGTCTGCAGTTTAACGCGGAGCGAAACTATGGCATGGCCAAACAGTTTGCCTTTCTCGACAAACTGCGACAGGGCGATAACCGCTACGCTTACAACATCATGGCCGGCCAATTCCAAAACCACGACATCGCGGTTTTCGACTATCACTACGAAACCCACTCCACCGACTCCAAGGGGAACCGGCAGACGCATCATCACCATTTTTCATTCTTCATATTGAATCTGGAAAAATCGTTTCCCGAGCTGACCATTGCGAAGGAAGGTTTTTTCTCCAAGATTGCCCAGGCGGTGGGCTTCGATGACATTGATTTTGAATCGCATGAATTCTCGCGACGGTTCGTGGTCCGGTCCAAGGACAAGAAGTTTGCCTACGACTTCTGCAATGCGCAGATGATCGACTACCTGCTCGGGGCGCAGGAAATCGAGCTGGAGGTGGATTCGAATTCGCTGGCGCTGGCCTTCAACCGTTGCCTGAAGGTTGAGGAAATCGAGCCGCGTCTGCGCCAGCTGGTCGAGATCCGCTCACTGATGCCCGACTACCTGTTTGATAGTTAATTTGATCTGACGAATCGGTCGGATTTGACGTATAAAGGATCAGCCATGGGACTTATAATTTGCATCGCCGCCTTGCTTGTACCGCTGATCTACGTGATTGCGACCTACAACACGCTGGTGGCGCTGCGCAACCACATCGCCGAGGCGTGGAGCAACATCGATACGGAATTGAAGCGCCGCTACGACCTGATTCCGAATCTGGTGGAAACCGTAAAGGGATATGCAAAACATGAACGGGAAACCCTCGAACAGGTGATCGAACTGCGCAACCAGTGCGCGGCCGACCACGGCAGCGTCGGGCATCAGGAGGGCACGGAACGGCAACTGGTCGGCGCCGTTCAAAAACTGCTGGCCGTGGCCGAAGCCTATCCCGACCTGAAGGCCAGCAAGAACTTTCTGGAACTGCAGCACGAGCTGGTCAATACGGAAGACCGCATCCAGGCCGCCCGCCGTTTCTACAATGGCAACGTGCGTGACATGCGCAATAAATGCGAAAGCTTCCCCAGCAGCATGATAGCCGCCATGTTCAACTTCGAAGCCAACGACTTTTTCAATGTCGACCCCGCCATCCGCGAAGCGCCTGTCGTTCAAGGCGCATTCACCACTTAACCCCAAGGCCGGCCGGAAGCCGGCGCAACGTATCGCCATCATCTTGGCGATCCTGCGACCAAGGAGAAAACATATGATCAAACCACCCAAAGCCTACGAGAACATTCCCTTCCTCAACAGCTCCTACTGCCGCCCCATCCGGCTTCAGCTCGAATATCTCCACCCGGAGGTAACGATGGAGGAACAGGGCATCAAGTCGACCATCGTCCTGTTCGGCAGCGCACGCATCCCTTCGCCGGAAACCGCGAAAGAATGCCGAAACGAAAAGCTGGCCAGTCTTGCCCCCTACTACGAAGAAGCCCGCAAGCTCGCACAAATCGTCAGCACCACCTGCCAGACGAACCACGAGTGCGAATACGTCATCGTCACCGGCGGCGGAGGCGGCATCATGGAGGCAGGCAATCGCGGAGCCCATGAAGCGGATTGCAAATCAATCTCTCTCAACATTACCCTGCCGCACGAACAGGAAGCCAATCCTTACGTGACCCCGGAACTCAACTTTGATTTCCGCTATTTCCATATGCGCAAGATGCACTTCCTGCTGCGGGCCAAAGCGGTCTGTATCTTCCCCGGCGGTTTCGGCACGTTCGACGAGCTGTTCGAGGCGCTGACCCTGATTCAGACGGGCAAGATTGAAGCGATGCCCGTCATCCTGTTCGGCACGGAGCATTGGAAGCGAATGGTCGACTGGGACTATCTCGCCGAATGCGGACTCATCAGCCCGAAGGATCTGGATCTGATTACATTCTGCGACAAGGCCGAGGAGGCATGGAAAACCATTACGGACTTCTATGCGGAGCTGGGGTTGTAGGAACTACATGAAACGGAGAATCCATATGAAAAAAGCGCTATTGCATGGCTCGGTGGTCGCTATCGTCGCTCTGTTGTCCGGTTGCGCCGGAGCAGCATTCAACCGGGTTGAGATGAAAACGGTCCGCAACATCAGTGTGGGACAGGAGCTGATCGATCTTCAGGAAGCCCATGAGAAGAGAATCATCAACGACACCGAATATGAGCAGGCCAAACAAGATATCTTGAAAATGGTTCAAGGCTTCAGTGAAGTTGATGCTGACTAGCGTATCTGGACCGGCCCTCCAGGGCCGGAGCGCCGCGGACGGCTGAGGACAGCCGTCCCTGCCCGCCTTCAACCGAACTTTCCGTCACATTAAACAGAACATGCGCGAAGCCCGGGTTGCAGACGACGGAACCCCGCAGCAATCCCTACCGCACCATAAAGCGCAGCACCTTGTTGAGGCGCTCGATCCCCAGGTTGTGAAAATCCTCGATATCTTCCTGGCGCACCACCCGGTGCAGGCGGACAAGAACCAGAAACAGCGCCGCATAGATGACCCCCACCAGCATCAGCAAAATAATGTTTACGGGATGGCTCTCGAACCGGCTGAACAGGTGAATCTTCCGGACGACCAAAAGCAGGAGGCCGCCCTCAATCAATAGCGTGGCCATAACGCGCAGGAAGAAACGCACAGGGAAGTGCACTCCACCGATAATCGAGCCCACATACCGTATGCGCACCGGAATCGTAAGCACAAAGGTTCCCAGCACGGCCCCGATGCCCCCCCATGCACCCAGCCGAAGGTGCACGATCAACAGCCAGTCCAGCAGCAGGTTCACGACAATCTGAAGCAAAAGCATCGGCACCATGTTGAGCATTTTTTCCTTGGCCTTGATCGCCGCGGACAGCGGCATGGAAAACAAGGGCAGGCATAGAACCAGGCAGAACGCGGAGGCCAGCCGGCCGGCCTGATCCATTTCGCCATGGTAAAGGATCCGGTAAGCCTCGGGCGCGAAATAGGCCCCCAGCACCGCCATCGGTAGCGAGACCATCATCAGCAGCTTATAGTAGGACGAGATCAGCAGTTCCAGACTTTCGTGGTCGCGCACATAGGTCTCGGCAAAAGCGGAAGTAAAAAGGGGCATCAAGGCCAGCGGGATAAAGGTCACCGCCGTATAGGGCAAGGTATAGCCGAGGTCGTACATGCCGGCCAGCGTCGTCCCCCCCACCGCGGCGATGAAAAACACTTCGGAATATTTGAACATGACCATCCGCAGGATGGAATTGAGCATGACCACGCCGGAAAACGTGAGCGTGCGGCGTCTCCCAATGCCAAACTCCCGGGTTTCCCAAGGCAGCCCGATGACCTGACGAAACAGCAATGCGGCCCCGAGCAGATAAACGGCCGCCACCGAAAACATCTGGACAAAGAAAACCGTGCCGACCGCGGGGCGGATATCGAGCGCGATCAACAGTACCGTAAACCAGATGAGCCCCTGCGAGACGGATAGAACGGCCACGGTGCGGGCTTTAAAAATGGAGGTGAACACCGTCCCTACGAAATCCTTGACCAGCCATAACGCCGTGAGTCCGCAGGCCAGCTTGAGGTAGAAACCGAAATGCTCGATATGCTCTGCATTGAAAAGCCGTTGTAAAGGATTCGTCAACCCCACCAGCAGACTGGAAACCAGCAGCACCGCAACCAGCTGGAGCGAGGCTGATTTCCACAGGAGCTGCACCAGTGCCCACCGGTTCCTTTTTGCCGCCAGCTCGGGAATATAGCGCATAAGAGCTGTGCACAATCCCAAACCGCATACCACCAGCATATAGGAGGCGATGTTGATCATCAGGCTGTAGATCCCGAACTTTTCCTTGCCCAGCCCATTGACCGTTAAAATGCTGACGCCGAAGTAAACGACGAAGAGCACCAGCTTGGAAATCACCATCCACGGAACGCCGCTAACCGCCTCACGCGAGAAAAAGCTTCGCCCGCCCGTTTCGATTTCATCGTTATGGAACCGATCGTCCATCGAAGCGCCTCCCTGGCGCCGCCTACTGTTGCCGGGCGCGTTCAATGCGCCGGGAAATGGATGGATGGCTGTGCAGCAGGAACTCCACCCATGCGGCCGGCTCCTTGTTGGATAGGTTTTGATCGGCCAGTTTTTCAAAGGCCGAAACCAAGGCATCCGGCGAGCCCAGCGTTGAGATGGCATGGGCATCTGCGGCGAATTCGCGCCGGCGCGAGTGCATGTTGGCAAACGGCATGGAAACCAGGGAGAAAACAAATATGCTGAAAATGAACACCGGAGCAGCGGCAATATTGTCGACCCCGGAAAGACCATAGAAGGCCACCAGTCCGGCCAGACAGTAGTGTGCAATGAAGAACCCCATCAGGGCAAAGAGCGACTGGATAATGGACAGGCGCAGGATATCGTGGTTCTTGTAGTGCCCCACTTCGTGCGCCAGAATCGCCAGGATTTCCTCCTGTGTGTAGCCGGTCAGCAGTGTATCGCCGAGAACGATTCGTTTTGTGCGGCCGATTCCGGTGAAAGCGGCATTCGCTGTTGTGGTCTTTTCCTCCAGTCCCCACTTGAACACACCGACCACCTTGATACCGGCCTCCTCCATCATCTTCCGGACGGCATCGGTCAGCTCCCCCTCCTGAAGCGGCTCAAACTTGTGGAACAGGGGCATAATCACCACCGGAGCAATCGTCGAGAGCACCACGCCGAAAAGGATGTAGAAAACGGCGGCGGCAACCCACCAAAAATCGGGAAGCCAGCGAAGCAACGCATAGATCACCGAGAACAGGATGGTCGCCAGAACCAGATCAATCATCAGCGATTTTATAAAGTCGGCAAACCAGTCGCCAAAGGTTTCATTCGAGAGCCCGTAATGATGCTCCAGAATATGCCCGCTGTAGTACGAAAACGGGAACATGCAGGCCGCAAAGCCGAAGACCGAAACCATCGTATAGACGGCGTTGGTGACATACCAATAGCTTTCACCAACCCGGTTGGCCAGCCCGTTCGCAAGCGCGGCCGACGCACCGCTGAACTGGTAGACGGCCAGCAGAATGCCCAGCACCAGGATCTGCAGCAAAAAAAGACGGTTGTGGATGGCGTCGTATTCCTTCGCCAACATGTCGCGGTCTTGGTTGAGTTCGGTCATGGTTTAAAGGTCGCTCGTATAGCCCATGATGGTCAGCAGGCGATCGAGTTCGTCGTTGTCGTGGTAGTCAATTTCCAGTGAGCCCTTGACCTTGCGGCCATTCGTCAAGGTCTTGGACGGGCTGATCCGGACGCTGGTGCCGAAGAACTGGTGTAGTTCATCGGTGAGGCTCTGGAGGTAATCACCGGGAAGGTCTGTTTTCTCGGCGCGCGGCTTCTTGGCCGGCCTCCCGAGCCTCTTCACGATTGTTTCCAGCGCCCGTACGGACAGGCCCTCTTTGATGCAGCGTTTGGCGAGCAGTTCCTTCTCCTTCTCGCTGTCGACGGACAGCAGCACCTTGGCATGCCCCACCGAAAGGAGGCCCTCGGCGACATATCTGCGGATACCATCGGCCAACTCCAGCAGGCGAAGGGCATTGGCCACGGAGGCGCGCGCTTTGCCGACCTGTTCGGCCACCTTTTCCTGCGTGAGGTTGAACTTTTTCTGCAGGAGCGCATAGCCCTCCGCTTCCTCGATGGGGTTGAGGTCTTCGCGCTGCAGGTTTTCAATCAGGGCAATCTCCAGCGCCTTTTCGTCGGACGCCTCGATCACAATCACAGGCACTTTCTTGCGCAGAGCCGCCTGGGCCGCGCGCAGGCGGCGTTCGCCGGCGATCAGCTCATATTTGGACCCCATCTCACGCACCAGCAGCGGTTGCAGGATCCCATGTACCTTGATTGACTCGACCAGTTCCGTCAGCGAAGCGGAATCGAATACGGTGCGCGGTTGCCACGGACTGGCCACAACAGCCGACGTTGCCACCTCGCGCACGCCGGTTTGCGGCGTGGCCGGTGCCTTCGCGGGCACCGTCTTTTTCGTGGCCTGCTGCTTGGCGGTCGATCCGTCCTTGATCAATGCATCGAGTCCCCGTCCGAGTCCCTTGTGTTTTCCTGCCATAGATGATCCCTTTTTTCGAGTGCCTAAAACCCCGTTATAATCCAATCAAACCAAGGAAAATGAAAGGCTAAAGTGCCCTAAGGCACCCCCGAAGAAGCAAAGGCGACGCCCAAGATGAAGGGACAGGGTCAATCCAACCGCATGCGGGGACGGAACGTTTTCCGCGGTTTCCCGGCATCCTCCTCGGCCTTGCGCTGGCGATAGGATTTAATCTCGTCATGGCTTCTTTCCGGAATGAAACAATCACGCACCCACACCAGATAGATGCTGGCCATGATACCCCAGACACAGGTGACAAAGGTCAGTACGGCGGGATTGAACAGGCTGAGCTGGCCCAACTGAGCAATCTGCCCGGCAGCATAACCCATGGATCGGTAGACCGTATTCATATCCACCTCGGAAAAGGAAAGCATCATGGAGGCCGAGGTCAGCACAATCACGGCATAAGCCATCCACCATGCATGCATCCGGCGCATCAAGGCCCCCCATCCCACATAGATGCAAACCGCGGAAAGCAACAGTACCACCAGAAATCCCTGCCACCCCGCCAGCACTGTTCCAAAAAGGAAGACCACATAGTTTATGGAGGACCCCACGAAAATAGATAAACTTCCAAGCACAGCGATAAATCCCATGGCCAGCAGCGGAAGCGGGCAGTGGTCCGACCAGCACGGGGAGGGATTCAATCGCTCGCACGTTGTCTGCACCCCTTTGAGGCTGTAAAAAGCAATGGCTCCCATGGGCAGGATGAGCTGAAGAATGAACAGAAGAACGATGGATACCGAGAGGATGGTCATGGTGGTCGATGGCGAAAAAACTCCGGAGTCCGCCAGTAGATCATATATACCGGGAAGAATGTACAGCAGCAGCGCCATTGCCATCGTGCCGAAGAAAATGGTCACCCACGACCCGACCAGCACCAGCACCCGGGCCCAGCGCGCCGCCTTGATGCTGCCCAGTCCCATCACAATGAACCAGCCGGTCAGATAGCACAGCATTCCCATGAGCATCCAGAAATGGGCCGACTTCATCCCCCCCAGACCGGATGCCGACACCAGTATAATCAGGCACATGGCCACGGAAAAAGCCAGTATACCCAGCATGATTTCCAGGGTACCGAATACGATCAGGCCGGTGGATTGATCCCTATCCGGATCCCCCTCCAGCCAAACCAGCTCACGTGCTTTTCTTAATAAACCCTTCATGTGCATGAATATGCGAGCAAGTATTACGCCAACTAAACCATCGAGTCATCCCATTTCACTCCGAATTGCGCAGTAGATATTGAAGTCGCTCTCCGAAAAACAGACGCAATACACCAGCTGCACCGGCGATCCGGCATCCTGCGCCGCGAAAATCTCGCGCAGGGCGATACGGCAGGCACGCTCGAACGGGAACCCGTAGATACCGGTGCTGATGCATGGAAACGCAATCGACTCGAGTCCGAGCTCGTTCGCGAGGCGCATCGCGGTGCGGTAGCAGGAGGCCAGCAGCTCGTCCTCGTTTTTGCCACCGCCATGCCAAACCGGCCCAACACAGTGGATGATGTGTTTTGCAGGCAGGTTGTAGCCTTTCGTGATTTTTGCATCCCCCGCGGCACAGCCCCCAAGCAGCGCGCATTCGGCCAGCAGCTTCGGTCCGGCCGCCCGGTGGATCGCACCGTCCACGCCGCCTCCCCCCAGCAGGGTCCGGTTGGCCGCATTAACGATCGCGTCCACTTCCAGCTTCGTAATATCACCTTGGATTATCTCGACCATCAGGCCTATGATTGTGCTCCTCGAAGGGAGCCTTTTCAAATGGAAACCATGCGGGCATTCATTGCGGCTGATATCGGAGCCGAGATCCGCGAAAAGCTGGACGAACTGCAGCGCAAGCTGAAGAAAGTTCACGCCAATGTGCGCTGGGTCAAGCCGCGCAGTATGCACCTCACTCTCGTCTTTCTCGGCGACACTCCGGCGGAACAGATCGAGCCGATCAAGCACATCCTCGATCAGGCCTGCCACGACCGGCCTGCGTTTGATCTCGAGATCGGCGGCACGGGGTACTTCGGAAGTCAAAGACATCCGCGCGTTGTATGGGCAGGCGTGGCCGATTGTCCGCCACTCATGGAACAACAGGCGCGGATCGTACAGAGACTGAACGATGCCGGAATCCAATTCGACGACAAGCCATTTTCACCCCACCTGACCCTCGGTCGCATCAAGGGAATCGATCAACACACCGGCCCGCTACTGGAGAAGATCGGGAACTACCAGACACGGCCGCTGGGCACCACCCGCATCGATTGCATGGAGTTGATTCAAAGCGTGCTCACACCGCATGGCGCGGAATACACCGTACTGCATCGGGCGGCATTCACCCAAACGTAGATTTATTCCAGCCCCAATGGTCGGCAGGCACCGATTCGAAAGTGACGTAGACGCGGTCGGCCGGAATCCCGAGATACCCGTTGAGCAGATCACAAATCTTCATGGTCAGTTCATGGTTCACCGTGCGGTCGATCCCGCCGATGCTTTTTACCTCGGCATAGGCCGCATCCCCGGCTTCGCCGGACATCATGACAGAGCCCCTTTCAGCCACCACCATCACATATTTTTCCGGTTTTCCAATGGTTTCGGCCACTGCGATGGAGAGTTGCGCAAGGAGATCCTCCGATACATCGCTCGAACATTTTAGATTCAGCATGGGCATGGTGTGTTCTCCTTTCTCTACGGGTTTCCGGGTACGGCAAAACCATAGACCTTATCGGTATGTTTGCGCAACACGGAGGTATAGGGATCGATGATATCCCGCGCTTCCTGCTGCCTTCCGGACGGAAGCGTAGCGATCCAACGGTCGATATCGATGCGCAGCCACGGTGTATCAGCACTCTTGGAGGCGGTATACTGCAGCATCAAGGGATAATCTTCCGGAAACGCTTGCTGAAGTTCGAGCATCATACGGTAGGAAAGCGCATAGGGCTCGCGCCGCGATTTTATGAAATGGCGCTTCCAGTCGCCCCACTCCTTCCCCTGCTCCTCACACACCTGCTCGGAAAAGACGGTTGCAATGCCTTCCATATACCAATCGGTAATATACGGGTTCAGCAGGTGCGCGCATTCATGGGCCAGCAAGGCATAGTAGTTGGAGTCGCCCGGATCAACGCCAATGTAGATCACAAACAACCCGTTGGTAGGATCGATGCATTCCGTGAGCGAGAAATCCTCGCCAAGTCGGTAGCGGCGCGCCTCCCTGGTTTTTCGGGAACGGCGCAACAGCACCTCGTTGACCGGGATGGCCGGCCCGCCGAACTCAGCCCGGGCCTCTTCGAACACGGCGGAGCGGAAGGTCTCGGAATCCGGATCGTTGATCGGCTGGTAGGCCTTGTACCACGGCCCCTCCGGCCGGCCGTTCATAAAACCGGTGCATCCCGATAGGAGCAACGACAAAAAAAGAAGGAGCAACGGCATGCGTGCTCCTTCGTATTTCCATATGAACCGGCCCATGGTGCGGCCTATTCGCTGTCGGCTACAGGCTGGGCGGGTTTTTCCGGTGCGCCCACAATCTCCTTCACCTGAACCGTAATGGAGCCAATGCCCTCCAGCCCCAGCGACTCGCGGACACTTTCCCGGACGCGCTGCTGCAGAACCTGCGAAAGTTCAGGAATCTTGTTGCCCGAAACCACGCGCACCCCCATCACGATATCCAGATTGCCCTTGCCCTGGATCAGCCGGCTTTCAATACTCTTTACCGCGGCGAATTCCTTGCCGACCCGTTCGATGAAATCCTGGATCGCCTGGGTGCTGATGCCCACGCTGCCGTCTTCAGATTGGAAGTCGATGAAGGTTTCCTTTTTCCTGCGCTTGCTACCGGCGGAAAGCCGCAGCAAAACGGAGAGAATCAGCACCAATCCGACCACCGTGGTGAAAAACGAAGAGTTCTGTACACTACCCAAAACCTCGCTGATCGCTTCCGTATTGAACCAGCTGCTGTAAACCAGCCAGCACCCCGCAACCAGCAGAAGCAGTGCGACAAACACATCCGCTGCCTTCTTGATCAGGGTAGTCATGCTTTATCCCTCGGCTTTCGGTTCACCCGTATTGCGAATGCCCTGAACCACAATATTCACCCTGGAAACATGCTTGCCGGTCATCTCCTCGACCGCCGCCTTGACTTCCGACTGCAACTGCACGCAGATGTCCGGAATGCGGATGCCGAATTCCAGCACAACGGCCAGATCGATGGCGATCAGCTCTTCGCCCTCTTTCTCCACGCGAATGCCCTTGTCCTTCGACTTCTTCCCGATGATGCCGGCCAGATCGTCCGCCAGAGAACCTTGCAGCTCAACCACACCCGGAACCTTTTTGGCGGTTTCGTGCGCAATAACGGCAATGACGTTGTTATTGATGAAGATCTGCCCGTAGTCTGAACCGGTCGGTTCGGAAACCGTGAGTTCCAGGGCATCTTCCACTACTGCTGTTTCATCTTTCATGATTCCGTCTCCTTCTCGTAATTAGGCATTAAGAAACACTTCGTGCATGAACTTTTCCAGGAAGGCGGTGTTGTACCGCCCCTCGACAAAGCGTGAATCGTACATCAGCGCCTCGCCCAGCGGAACGGAGGTATGCGGACCGTTGATGGTGAACTCCTCCAGCGCGCGGCGCATGCGGGCAAGCGCTTCCTCGCGGTCCCTGCCCTTGGCAATGATCTTGCCGATCATGCTGTCGTAGTAGGGCGAAATCGTGTAGCCGGAATAGACGTGCGAATCAATGCGGATTCCCGGTCCACCCGGGAAATGCACCGCTTCCACCAGCCCCGGCGACGGCGTAAAGTTGTTGTAGGGATCCTCGGCGTTCACGCGGTATTCGATCGCATGGCCGCGAACCACCATCTCGTCCTGCGTGAACGAAAGCTTTTCGCCAGCCGCCACGCGGATCTGCTCCTTCATCAGGTCGATCCCGCTCACCTCTTCGGAAACCGTATGCTCCACCTGGATGCGGGTGTTCATTTCCATGAAATAGAACTGCTTCGCCGTTTCGTCGTAAAGGAACTCAAGCGTACCGGCGCTGTCGTAGTTCACGGCTTTGGCGGCCTTGACGGCGGCATCGCCGAGCGCCTTGCGTTCTTCGTCGGTCAGCGACGGGCACGGAGCCTCCTCCACCAGCTTCTGGTGGCGGCGCTGGATCGAGCAGTCGCGTTCGCCCAGATGGCAGACGTTGCCGTGCTTGTCGCCGATGATCTGCACTTCAACGTGCCGGGCGGACTCGATGTATTTTTCCATGAACAGGTCGGGGTTGCCGAACGAGGCTTCCCCCTCGGCCGCCGCGGCCATGAAACCCTGAACCAGCGAAACATCATTGCGTGCCACGCGCATGCCCTTGCCGCCGCCGCCGGCCACGGCCTTGAGCAGCACCGGATAGCCCATCTGCTGGGCGAGCTTCAGCGCTTCGTCCGACGTCTTCAGGATGCCGTCCGAACCGGGGGTGATCGGTACACCGGCCGCCTTCATCGTATCGCGTGCAATCGCCTTGTCCCCCATGTTGCGGATGCAGTCGGGCTGCGGTCCGATGAAGGTGATGTTGCAATTGGCGCAGATTTCGGCGAAATGGGCGTTTTCCGCCATGAAGCCGTAGCCCGGATGAATTGCATCCACATCGGCAATTTCGGCGGCACTGATAATGTTGCTGATCTTCAAATAACTATTGGTGGCGGAAGCGGGGCCAATGCATACGGCCTCGTCGGCCATCTGCACATGCAGCGAGTCCGCATCGGCCTCGGAATAGACGGCAACGGTACGCACACCCAGTTCCTTGCAGGCGCGGATGATGCGCAACGCAATTTCGCCGCGATTGGCGATCAATACCTTTTCAAACATGGACGGCTCCCTTACTTGGGTTCAACGAGGAAGAGCGGCTGGCCATACTGCACCGGCGATGCGTCGTCGACGAGGATCTTCTTGATCACGCCCCGCACGTCAGCCTTGATTTCGTTCATCACCTTCATGGCTTCGACAATGCAGACCACCGTATCTTCGGACACTTCATCCCCCTGGGATACGAAATTATCGGCATCGGGAGCCGGCTTGCGGTAAAAGGTGCCGACGATCGGAGAGGGAATCTCGATCAGGCCATCATCTTCCGAACCCGCCGGGGCCGGGGCCGATGCTGCAGCGGCTGCCGGAGCTGCCGCGGGGGCTGCCGCCGGGGCGGAGGCATAAACGACCTGCGGGGCTTCGCTGTTGCCGCGTTTCATGGTTAGTTCGATTGCGTCGTCTTTCATCGAGAATTCAGTCAGATCGTTCGACTTCATCATTTCAACGATGCGTTTGATGTCCTTGATTTCCATAGTCACCCTCTCCTGGTTTGCAAATGTGCTATATCGGGAAACTAAACATTATTTCACCTCCAATGCCTAGTACGAATATTGATCCATCATGAAATCCCTTTGGATGAGGTTTCGCCGGAGGGAATGCCGGAAGGCTCCTGTAATTACCTCATCGAGAGTGCCTGCCTTTGAAAACGCACGCGGATTGACAAACCCGACCGCTTTGTGAGAACAAGTGGGTCGACTTTTCCAACATGATCCCAAAACGGAGCACCCCATCATGAAAAAACGAATCATCACCCTGCTGGCCCTATGCATCAGCGCCAGCGTCTACGCCGAATCCATCGGCGGCTACCTCTTCGTCACCTTCCGCGGCGAAGCCACGCCCATGACCGAACAGATCTACTTCATGCTCAGCCAAAACGGCCGCGACTGGAAAGCGCTCAACGATGAAGATCCGGTGCTTGTCAGCACCCTCGGCGAAAAGGGCGTACGCGACCCCTTCATCCTCCGCTCGCACGACAACAAGAAATTCTACTGCATCGCCACCGACCTCTCGATCCACCTCAACGGCAACTGGGGCCGTGCGCAGACCGCTGCCAGCCAGGCCATCGTGGTTTGGGAATCGGAAGATCTGGTCAATTGGAGCGAGCCTCGCCTTGTCACAGTTGCCGCCGGAGACGCCGGCTGCACCTGGGCGCCCGAAGCCATCTACGATCCCGAACGGGGCGAATACATGGTCTTCTGGGCCTCCAAGACCGCCCACGACAACTTTTCCAAGCAGCGCATCTGGGCCTGCCGCACCAAGGACTTCAAGGAATTTGGAAATCCCTTCATCTACATTGAAAAGCCGACCCACGTCATCGACACCACCATCATTCGCGAAAACGGCGCCTACTACCGCTTCACCAAGGACGAAGAGTACAAAGCCATCACCATGGAAAAGTGCGACAGCATCATGGGTGAATGGGAAAGATTGGACGACTTCTCCCTTTCCAAGCTGACCGGCTACGAAGGCCCCACCTGCTTCATGATCAAACCGCCGAACGGCAACAAGCCCGCCAAATGGTGCCTGCTGCTCGACTTCTACAGCCAAGGCAAGGGCTACCAGCCGTTTATCACCGACGACCTTGGCTCAGGCGACTTCGACGACGGCGACAGAATGGACTTCCCCTTCCACCCCGTCCGCCACGGCACCGTCCTCGCCCTCACCCGGGCCGAATACAACCGCCTCAAAACCGCCAACCGCAACGAATCTTTCAAGGTCGGCGGGAAACTGATCGACGACTAGTCTCCTCCCCCTCAGCAGACATAAAAGGCGGCCACCGGCCGCCTTTTTTCTTTCTCATGGACCGGGTCACGATCCAGCGAAAACCTAATGCTACAGCCGCGGATTCTTGTCCTCGATCCATACCATGACCATATCAAAGGTCTCGGCCGAGGCGGTTTCATGATTCATGCCGGGGATGTCGAAAAATTTCGCTTTGAAACCGTTGTCCAGAAAGTTCTGCTCCTTATCGGGCATGTACGGGTAGTTCATATCCCCCGGTCCGCTGATGAACGCAAACGGAAGCTTTTTCCGGGCCGACTTGCTGATATCCGAACCACTTGCAAACGGCAGGCATGAGCTGGATGTCACCGAGAAGCTGCGAACCGAATTGAGGGAACCGCAAAAATCGTCGGGGTAGAGAAAAGCCGCCATGGTCGCCTCCGCTCCCCCGCCGCTCGTGCCGCCCACATAGACGCGGTTTTCATCAACGTTGTAGTCCTTCCGCAGCTGAGCCAGCGCATCCAGCGTGATCGCCAGCCGGCGCATGTCGGCATCGTCGTTGCTGGTTCCATTCATGGACGCATAGACCAGGTGGTACTTCTGCATCATTTTCTGGTAGCCGGCATCCGGATTGATCGCTCCGCCGCCCGGGGATATGTGGATATAGATCCCGTACGGCTGGGTTCCGTCATAGTCCTCCGGACAGTAGGTCGTCATGGTCGGTGCATATCCCGACGGACGAACCGCCTCCTCGACCGACACGAACACCCCCTTGCTCTTGAGGTCGACGATGCTCCGCTCGTCCTCGAAAAAATCCTTCATATCGTCGCCGCAGATGGACTCATCATAATAGTCCTCCCAATCCGCCCAGCGCCGCTCCTTGATGGCCACGTTCGTATGATACCCCTTCAGCGACACCAGCTTTTCAGCGCGTTCCTTTGCCAGCCGCTCCTGCTCCGCCTTGGCCTTCTCCACCTGCTCGTGAGCATAGGCCTGGTCTTCTTCCGAAAAATTGGCCAGCGGCACCCGTATGGTCTTCGAGCCCTTCTGGAGAATCAGCGTATCGCCCTCAAGCCCCACGAACTCCGCCCTCGCCGTCCGGCCCTCCGTATCGGTCCAGACATGCACCTCGGCCAGTGCAATACCGCACACGCCGGCCAACATCACGATTGCTACAACACACCTAGGTTTCATACCAACTCCGCTTGTTCGACTTAAGCAAACCCTATACAAAGCCCGCACGCCCGAAAAGCCCCATCTCGCCCATTCATCCCCGCCAACGGACAGGTCCCGCACGGAAGGGCCTTCCCCTGCCCCGAGCTATTCGCTGGCAGATAACAGCCAACGTTTTTGGCCACTTTGGACTCTAATTCAGATGGAAGGAGGCGAGACTAATGCATACGGCAGAAACCATGAAACATTGGAGCCATCAAATGCATGACGGCATGCTGACTCTATGGCACCACATCGACGAGCATCTCCACAGCAGCCATTTCTGGGTCGGCGTGGGATTGACGTTGCTGTTCGTTACCTTTGTGGCGTTGCTGTTCATGCTGGCAAGGAACGCTCCAATCATCTATCCGACCAACTATCCGTATGTTCCCTACGGGGTTTAACCCGTAGCAGAATCCAATCGGATAACGGGGGGATAACTGCATCTTTCCTGATCCGAACACCATGATACTTTCACCACAGAGAGCACCGAGACACACAGAGGCGTTCTGCCCTGTTATCTCCGCTGGCTCTGCGTGCAAATGATAAGTTTGAAGTTGGCAGTTTGGAGTATTCGGCGGCCTCGGAGAGGCAGCCCTACCCTCTGCTGGCTCCGTTGGCTCTGCGTGATATCCACTTCCGCTGGTTTCGTCTCACACAGAGATCACAGAGCCCCCCATCCTCCGTCGCCATTCCCTGACACTTAAAACTTAACACCTAACACTGCGAAGCCGTAGGATCCGCCTATGGATTCGCTTACTCCAGAGGAACGCTCGCGGAACATGTCGAAGATCCGCGGTACCCGAGCGTAGCGAGAGAGGCTACGCGCATGCGTGGCAATGACTGAAAGGAATGGCAACAATACCAAGCCCGGCTTGCTCCTGCCTTAAGGGGTGTTTTGCTCCTTCAAAAACCGCTTGATGTTTTCGAGCTCCTTTTTCCGCAGGCCGGCATTCAGCGTCACGACGGCATCGGCCTTTCCGAACTCGATCGCCATGCCCTGGGTTTTCCGCCCGTCCGCGAGCAGGAAGGTTCTGGCATGAGCCAGCAGATCCGGGGAGTGGCCGCAAAATAGCCACGGCAGGTAGCTCAATGACTGTTCCGGTATCTTTTTCCGGATGGCCGGGTAGTTGCTTTCCAGCCAGTCGAGGACCATCTGCCGGTCTTGGTCGGTATCGGTGAGGTGGTATGGAATGCTGCCGAACTGATGCGGAAGAACGGAATCGCTGATGGCATAGTTTAACGCCTTTTTCATCAGCACCGGATCCCTGAACCCGGATAATCCGCTCAGAAAGTTGGCCTTTTCAACAGGGATGGCGGACGACTCGTATTTTCCGACATAGGCATTGAACAGTTCCGCATCTCCGTTCATGGCGGCCAGCCGGAGAAAGGGCTGGGCGAGCGACGGATCGACCGAGTAGGGATCTTCCATATAGGCGCGGGCTTTTTCTTTAGCCAGCTCAAGTATTTCCGGGGCCTTGCAGCGCCATCCCAGTCCGCCGATCAGGTCGCAGCGGAGCTGCTCGTTCAACACGGGCTCGCCATCCACCTTTTCAATGCCGATGGTTTCCAGCATCGGCCTGAAGACGGTCGCTAGAAATGCGCCGTAGTCATTGTCGAGTTCCTGCGGAACCATTCCGTTGGGAAAACCGCTCAGTTTTCCCACTACGGATTGCCGCACTTCCGGCGAAGGATCGTCCGCAAACGAGGCCAGGATCCCAAGATAGCTGTCCGCCGTAATTTCGCCGGCGAAGAAGAGCGCTTCAAGGTTGCTGATGAACCCGATGCGGTTGCGGATGCCCAGCCGGGGGATCTCGTCGGCAAGCACGGCCATCTGTTCGGGGGATAGTGCCCAGCGATAGTATCCCTTTTCATCCGCGTTGGGATAGAGCCAAACCGCCGGATGATCGAGCTTGAATGTTTGCGACGCTTTACTGAGCAGCACCTTTTGAATATGGGTGTTTTCTCCATCAGAATATTCGATGGCCACGGGCACGGTCCACAAGGAGTTGCCCTGGGGCTGCACGCCATACTGGGCATATCTCTTTTGTGTGATCCGGATCGTATTGCCTCCAAGCGGTGCGATTTCAAGGAACGGGATGCCGGCCTGGTTGACGAAACTTTTCATGATGGCCAGCACATCACCATCGACCACCGAGGAAAGCGATTCAGCAAGATCGAACGCGTCGGCATTGCCCCATGCCCGGTCGTTCATGTATTGGATCATTCCCTTGCGGAACGGCTCTTCGCCCATCCAGTCTTCAACCATATCGAGAACAGCCATTCCTTTGTTGTAGGCCAGGCGATCGAACAGGTGCTGCATGGCATCGGAAGCCGCAATGGTGCGCCGGATCGGCCGGGAGGTGGAGAGCGCATCGGTTTCCATGGCGTACTGGCGCGACTGGATATCGTTGTTCGCCATTTCGTATTCAGGGAACACCTGGTTGACCACCTTCAGCGCCATCCACGATGCGAACGATTCATTCAGCCAAAGATCGTCCCACCATTTCGGCGTGACCAGATCGCCAAACCACATGTGCGACATCTCGTGGGCAATAACCGATGCGATCCGTTGTTTCTGGGATAGCGAAACCGCCTTGGGATCGCGCAACAGTATGGTGTCCCGATAGGTGATCAGGCCGACGTTTTCCATGGCGCCATAGTTGAATTCGGGGACCGCGACCATATCAAGCTTGGCGTAGGGATAAGGGATCTCGAAATAATCCTCCAACGCCCGGAGCAACGGCGGCGCGATCCGGACGGCCTCCGCGGCAAGACCGGATTTCCCGTTGGGCACGATGATATGTCCAGGATCAGGCAAGCCCGGAACCGGGATGCGATCAAACTCGCCTACCGCCAGCGCCACCAGATAGGAGGGCATCGGCTTCGTCTGCTCGAAGACCACTTCCTTCTGTTCGCCGATCAGGCGTTCCGATTTGACGGGCGTGTTGGCAACAGCCGTATAGTTGGAAGGAACAATGAGCTGCATCTCCCATGGAATCTTGAATTCGGGAGCATCCCAGCAAGGAAAAGATTCCCGCGCATATTCCGGCTCGAACTGGGAGAACAAATAGTTCCGGCCTTCATAGGTCACCTTGTAGATGCCTGTGCCTTGAAGGCTGTATGTATTGGTGAATGTCGTGTGCAGGGAATAGACCGCGGGTTCGAGTTCACGTGCCGCAGTAACCGTCAAGGTTCCCTTTTCCCCTTCCATGAACGAAACCTCTTCATTCTTACCGTTTCCTGTGATCCTCATTGCCAGGATGCCGGGACCCCGGGCATGCAACCGAAAGGTTTTCGTGGCGGAGTGCACCTGGATTTCAGTGGTAACCTCGCCGGAGTAGACATCCTTGCCGGGATCCAGCGAAAGGGATATCAACTGCGATAACGGCTCGACGGAATGATCCAGCCGGAGCGGGTCCTTTTTTTCCTCTTTGCATCCCGCAAGACATGCAATTAATGCAACCGAAAGAATATACCTGAACATCATGCCCCCCTAAAAAAACAGACTTTAATCTCCGCGGGAATCGGATGCAATGCCCCTCAGCAGTCAATATAAGAACTGATCGTGCAGAGACGAAGGGAACGCTTAAATCCACAATTAAAAATCAATTGCGAAAGCGCTGATCGGACGTGCTTATGCGCTGAATTATAATTTACTTAATGCCCTTCCGGGCTGATCCCTGTGCCTATTCTTAAATTCATCGGCAGCCCCCTCTCCTCCGCCTGCAAAAACATAACACTTAACTCTTAACACCTAACACCGCGAAGCCTACGCTTTGCCCATGGATTCGCTGACGCCAGAGGAACGCTCGCGGAACATGTCGAAGATCCGCGGGAAGAATACGAAACCGGAGTTGCAGGTGCGCTCCCTGCTCCACCGCGCCGGCTACCGCTTCAGCCTGCACCGAAAAGACCTTCCCGGCAAACCCGACATTGTCTTGAGGAAATACCACACCGTCATCTTTGTTCACGGTTGCTTCTGGCATCGCCACAAAAACTGCAAGACCGCCTCCACCCCAAAATCCAACGTCGCCTTCTGGCAAGCCAAGTTTGAACGCAACGTCGCCAACGACAAAAAACACACCCGCGAACTAAGAAAGATGGGATGGAGCGTATTGACCATTTGGGAGTGCCAGCTCAAAAATCCCGACCAAGTCCTGCAGAAGATCGAAAGGCACCTACCCAAACCGGGATAGTCCCTTAAACTACAAACCGCAAACCTCTAACCGCTCTCAACAGGGAATTCGAACTGAAAAAGCCCGAAAAGGTATTGGCCAAACTACAGAGATATCTCACCACAGAGAACACGAAGATCATCAGATGACAGCGCAACGGCAAACTTCAAACCGCAAACTCCCAACAGCTCTTTCTTTGTCCAGAATCAAACCATGGAACCCAAAGCATGCTTTTGATCAGCAAGTAACCGCAGATGCCATCAAAGACCTATTGATAAAGGCTTAAATACTTCATATAACAGCTGCGCTTACATGGCCTTAATATGAAAACCAAACGTCATACCAACATAGCCGTATTCGACTTTTTCTGTGGTTGCGGAGGAACGAGCCGCGGGTTTCAGAAAGCGGGCATGGAGATCGCTTTTGCCTTGGATATTGATCCAGACGCCAAAAGTACATTCATCAAGAATTTCCCAGGTACAACCTTTTGCGATAAAAGCATCACAAAACTGTCTGCCTCCGATCTACAGCCTACTCTCTCGAAACATGAAAACAGTTTCAAATTGTTTTGCGGTTGTGCCCCATGCCAGCCGTTTACAAAGCAAAATACCGAAAGCCCCAAACGAGACACCCGCAAAAGCCTCCTCTCTCAATTCGGTCGAATTATAGAGAGGCACGAGCCTGATTTTGTCTTTGTCGAAAACGTTCCGGGACTCCAGAAGGTACCCACATCTAAGCGCGGACCATTCCCGGCATTTGAAGGATTGCTCAAGAAACTAGAGTATGAGGTCACCTATGGCGTAGTCGCCGCTCAGGACTATGGCGCACCACAATTGCGCCGAAGATTTGTACTACTCGCCAGCAAACACGGCGAAATCAGCATCCCCGGGGCTACACACGGTGACGACAGTAAGAATCCCTATAAAACCGTTCGCGATGCAATTGGCGATCTTCCACCCATAGCCGCTGGAGAAGAATGCTCCGAACCCAACGTCCTGAACCACCGAGCCGCAGCTTTATCGGAATTAAACATGCGCCGAATTCAGGCATCCGAACATAATGGCGGAGGTCGCAACAACTGGCCCAAAAGGCTCTGGCCGACGTGCTACAAACCCAGAAAAGATGGTTCTATTCATACGGGCCACACCGACTGCTATGGTCGTCTGTGGTGGGACAAGCCCGCAACGGGTCTGACCACAAGGTGCATTAGCTATTCCAACGGACGCTTTGGACACCCCGAACAAGACAGAGCCTTGAGCATAAGGGAAGCAGCCCGTCTACAGGGTTTTGATGACGATTTTGAATTCACCGGCAATCTCAATTCTATGGCAAAGCAAATTGGTAATGCAGTCCCTGTAGATCTCGCTCACGCAATGGGAACTCATTTCTTAAAACACCTAGAGGCTGTAAATGGCTAACTTCAAAACCCGCGCCCGAACAGTAGATATGCTGGGGCGGCAACAGATTGCCGGCATTCCAACAGCAATAAGTGAACTTTTCAAAAATGCACACGATGCCTACGCAGATCATGTCGAAATTGACTTTTTTAGGTCAGATCGACTTTTCGTTCTCCGTGACGACGGAATGGGCATGACTCGTGATGAGTTTGAAAACCGTTGGCTGACCATTGGCACAGAAAGCAAACTCAACTCTAAGTCAATGGCTCTACCAGACGCCCCTGCGTCTAAAAAATCACGTACAATGCTTGGAGAAAAAGGTATTGGCCGTCTTTCGATCGCAAGTATCGGCCCGCAAGTTCTCGTTCTTACCAGAGCAGAACGAGATGGAAAACTTCACAATCTAGTTGCGGCATTCTTGAATTGGGGAATTTTCGAAATACCAGGAATTAATCTGGAGGACATCGACATTCCTATTAGGGAATTTGAAAATGGCACATTACCTAGCGCGAATGACATTCAAGAAATGGTCGATGCATTCAAAGATAACTTAAAAGGCATCGGTACGGGTAACGGAGAACTAACGAAACGCATCAGAGCAGAACTTAAAACATTTTCAGTAGACCCTGTTGATCTCGATTCCTATCTGGAGAATACAGACTACCTCTCCCTTCAAGCCGAAGGACGAGGAACCCATTTCATTATAAAAGAAGCAACAGAGCTACTTGTTGCAGATATCGACTCCAGTTCTAATGAAAAGGCATCTCCGCTCGAAAAAGCCTTGCTTGGGTTTACAGATACCATGACACCAAATCATGAAGACCCTGTTATTACGGCGGCCTTTCGTGATTACAGAACTGATGCGGTGTTTGACGACCTCATTGAAGAAGATCGTTTCTTTACACCAAAAGAATTCGTTAATGCTGACCACACGGTCATCGGTGAATTCGATGAGTACGGTCAGTTTAATGGAACTATATCTATTTATGGCGAAGAGATAAAAAACCATGTCATTCCATGGACAAGAAGCAAGGGACTTCCAGCAAAGTGCGGCCCCTTTAAAATTGCATTCGCGGATGTTCAGGGTAACCAGCGTGACAGTACAATTCCAATGGAAGAATGGAGTCAACTCACCACAAAGATGAATCGACTGGGCGGCCTATACATCTTCAAG
Source organism: Pontiella sp. (assembly GCA_050290185.1). Classification (GTDB taxonomy): domain Bacteria; phylum Verrucomicrobiota; class Kiritimatiellia; order Kiritimatiellales; family Pontiellaceae; genus Pontiella. Next base: position 17,353 of record JBNKHE010000011.1, on the reverse strand, counting down.
AATGGCATTCGAATGCTGCCGTATGGAGATACCGATTACGATTGGGTCGGCATCGAGTACCGCCGGACAAAACAAGCTGCATATTACCATTACTCACACCGCCGCATTTTTGGTGCCGTAGAAATTACAAGCGCGGATAATGACTCCCTAAAAGAGAAAGCGGGAAGAGAAGGTTTTCGGGAAAACGAAGCGTACCGGCAGATGAAAAGTATCCTTGAGGATTTCTTACTGCAACTAGCTGCCGACTTTTTTAGGGAAGGTGGCAGTAAATCAGAGAAATTCATTGAACGAAGAGCGCACATTCTGAATTTGCATAAAGCGGAGGAAAAACGCGCCCAACAGGTCCGGGCTAAAAAAGAAAAGCTCGAAACAGAACTTGAAGAATTCTTTCGGCTCTATGATGCATCAGCTCCAGGTAACGAAGCTCTTAAGGTTGTGGACCAACTGACAGAACAATTGAATTCAGCCCGTACTATTAAAAATCCCCATGAGGCTGCTCGTGAGTTTCTAAAGCTGGAAGAACAGTCTGTTCAACAAATTCGAGAGCTAATTTCTAAATATAAAATTGCGAAACCAAAAATTGGGATGTCCAAGAAAACGCAAAAAGACTGGGAGGATTATCAAAATGCCTTCGCAGGTCTTCAAGACAAAGTTTTTAATCCCACTCAAGCGACAATCGAGCAGGAAATCACCCTTGCTGCTAAAGAAGCTAGACTAGAACTGGATCGGCGAACTCGAATTGAAGCCGCCTTAAAAGCCCGGGAAAAAGACGCGACAGCCAACACAAATTCTGAATCCAAGAAAACGCGAGAATCATTGGAAACAGTAGCAGCGGAAACGAAACAAGCCATTTCCAAGAGCATCACGAATGTCAGAGATGAAATAGCTCTGGTGTTTAGTGAATTCGGCCGCCTCAACATTACCGAGTTTCCTGATGATGAAATTGTAAACCACCGCATGGCATTGGAACGTCGGATCGACGAGGTAAAGGATAGAGAAAAGCAGATCCTTGTTAGCATTCGGAACCAGCTGGAGGCATTGCGACTTGATAGTGATATCACCCAACTAGACCAACTGGAGGCTCTGGAACAAAAGGTCATGACTCTTGAAGAAGCGGCCGATGCGGACCTTCAGCTAACGCAAATGGGAATGGCAATTGAGGTCATCAATCATGAGTTTAACAGCAGCATCCGTGGTGTAAGAAATCGCTTGCGTGAGCTCAAAGCTTGGGCAGATCTGAATGAAGGTCTTGAGGATGTATATTCAGGTATTAGAGCAAGCTTTGATCATCTGGATAGCTATCTGACTCTTTTCACGCCACTTCACCGCCGACTATACCGAACCGAGACTGAGTTCGATGGTGCCGACATAGATAAATATCTAAACGACCTTTTCGGAGAACGCCTGAAACGACACGGGGTCGAAATAAAAGCAAGTAAACCCTTCCTAAAACGAACGATCACGGGTTACCCATCATCCTTCTATCCTGTTTTTGTGAACCTGGTTGATAATGCGATATTCTGGTTAAAAAACCGGACGAGCGAAAAAATCATTCATCTCAAAACAGATGGGGTTGACATTATTATTAGCGATACTGGACCCGGCATCCCAGATAGAGATGAAGAATCAATATTCGAACTTGGCTTCTCCAGGAAACCGGGAGGCCGCGGAATGGGATTACATATTTCAAGCAATGTTCTACGGCAAGCCGGATACACTCTTTCCCTTGATCCAAGCAACAACGGTAATGGTGCGACCTTTAGAATTTCCAAGGAGAAATCAGATGCCTGATTTATTCATGGAAAAATCAAAAAAAGTTGTGAAGGACTTCATCCAAACAGCGGTTATCATTGATGATAGATTATTCATTCAGACTGCCCAAAAACCGGTCAAACTAGATGCTTCATCATTACGCGGAAAACAAGCCGTTCAATTCTCCGATACCAAAAACTTCAAAGACGAAGAGATCGGAATAAATGCAGAAACCTTAATTAACAGCTTCGCTGACCAAGGGATAATTTGCGCAACCCTTAAGTATCAAGACAAAGACAGCTTTGAGAAAAAATTCTCTCTCACAGCAAAACAAGCAGACATTGCAATTATTGATTGGCAACTAGAAGACAAAACCGGAGAGAAAGCACTAGATCTAATCTGCAAGTTACTTTCCAGCGATTTAGAAGAACCAGCGCAACACAGGCTGGTCACAATCTATACTGGGACAGATACGCTTGATGATATTGTTGAAACAATACGGGACTGCATTCAGAAAAAATTTAAAATCAAATTCAACCAACTTGATGACAAGTTAACTCTTCAGCATCGATCAATAGCAATAACTGTCTTGGCGAAGGAATCAACAAAGGTAATTGACCCTTATCAACATGCCGTTCTGAAAGAAAGTGAAATTCCAGAAAGACTAATTGACCTATTTGCCACCAACATTTCTGGCCTGCTCCCAAATGCTATCCTGAAGGCCATGTCGGCTGTTCGCGACAATACAAGCGCACTCCTACACTCCTATAGGAAGGAACTCGATCCTGCATTTGCAACACACAGAGCGATGCTTACAAACCCAGAAGATGCTGGAGAACTTCTAATTGCAAGCATAACAGGTTCCCTGAGCTCCATACTTTCGCACACAGGATTAGAAGAAGAAGTCAATAACAACAAAGTGTCCTCATGGTTAAAAACCCAAAAATTCGACCCGCTCACCATCACGGTAAAGAAAAAGAAAAAAGTAACCCTTAACACTGAAGATTTAGAAACCTGGCAGACAAAAGGTTATCACAAAGCCATCAGCGACGCGTACAAATCAAAATACTCCGAAGACTTGGATGAAAAAACAACCGGCAATCACGATCTCAAAAAGCATGCTATGGATGGTTTTCTTCCAATAGGAAAAAACCCAGAAGGTCTTCACGAAGAGTTTTCGATACTCACACATCACAAAAGCAATCTCAACGCCCCATCATATGTTCCCCAGCTCACCCTTGGAACGATAGTCCGCAAAGGCATCAAAAATCCGGCATATTTCCTTTGCATTCAACAACGTTGCGACAGCGTTCGAATTAGTGAAAATGAAAAACGGGATTTCCTTTTTTTACCTATGGAGCGATCTCCAAAAAAAGTTGATGCGGTCGTTAAGCTCAAAGATGGCAGTTACGAACTTTTATCTTGCCCGAGAAAACCCTGCCATGCCCTCAAATTGATTCCATTTTCAGCAAATGAGGGAACAGACTCCGTAGTTGCTCAAAAGTCCGCAAGAAACGAATACTATTTCGCAAGCAACGGAACCATGCGCTACTATTGGGTACTTGATCTAAAGGAATCGCATGCACAACGTATTGCTAATGAATTCTCAGCTAATCTATCTAGAGTAGGGCTAGATGAGTCAGAATGGCTTCGGCGCTCATAAGAGCAAACCGCCGATCAAATATATCTACTGTAGTTTACTTCGATGCCTTTCTAAAAGTTCACGATCAGGGAAATGTCTAATCGGCGTTGAAATAGTGTCGCCAACCCGATTAAGGAAATATTCCCTGAATGCATTATTCGTGTAATACTCCTTCAGCAACGGACTGAGGATCAGACGGTAATCGACATCGAATGAAATAAGGTGCTTGTCGAAGGCGGCATCGTAGGTGGCGGAAAGGCAAAGTCCGTTGGCCGGATTCATCCGGTTTTCGGGATCGTCGGCCCAGCTTGTGATGTGGCTGGCACGTAACACCTCGGGCACGTTCAGGCCGGTGATGCAGCATTGCGTTTTGTACTGTTTCAAAATCATTTTCCGGAAGAAACCCTGCCCTATCCGCGTCTTGACTTCCCGAACGGCGTCCCGCCCTTCCCGGCTCTTGAAATTGACCTCTTTGTCTTCGATCAGCACTTCGGCGGACTCTACATCGATACTTGCCAGTCGCACTGACAATTGGTCCGGTGCGATTTCTGAATCCTGATACGTTTCCCACATCCGCTGTTCGTAAAGATGCGTCACCAGAAATTCCTTGTAGCTTTTCAGCGCGGCGGAACAAAAACCGTCACGCCAATAGCTGATAGGTTTTTCGCCTTTGAAGATACCGTCTTGCCCAAGCCGTTGGTGCTCCAAAACCAGCTCATACAAACTCTGGATGTGCTTGGCGGAGGAAATGCACCAAATGCTGTCGGCATTCAGTTCCTTGGGAGCCTTTCGGCTCAGAATGGAATCCAGCAACTCAATGGCGCGAATGTATGACGACGCCCGATTGCTTCCCTCGGCGTTCTCGGCCTTGATGTATGCGACGTACGAATCCCTGAAATTCATTCGGGGATGATATGTGACCGAATGCCACTTTCCAAGCACTTGGAATATTTTTGAGCTTCTTGCGCCTTGTTGCGGCTATTCCCAATTATCGACTACAATGGAATGAGCGCATTCCGATGGAAGGCAAAGTGCTTCCTGGCATTCGGCGATATATGCCAATTCATGCTGCCTTGAAGTTCTGCTAATCATAGACTCCAGCAGATCATCGACCGCATTCAAATAGTGTCCGTATGGGATTTCGGCCCAGCATTCACTCAGCTTCTCGAAATCAACATGCATGCAACTGATCCTGTATTTGTGCTCCCAATCTGCGATACCACGCGGCCATGTTTCGGGCTTCGGAAGCATCATTCACCTCTTCAATGCATTCATCCCCACTCCCTGTTTCATAATAGTGCGCCGTTCGTTCGTATTGCCATGCGCGCACCTCTAGCCCATCAATGATTTGTCCCCAATCATTCTCTTCCAGCGTGATAGAAACCGTCTTTTTCATTTGCCCAATCTGCATCAATCGGCAGGCCACGTCTACAGACGATGAGTCTAGTCATAAGACCGTTTGTGGTTGGAGGCTTGGCGTTTGCAGCTTGTCTCTGGAGACAGCGAGGACGCTGTCCCTCCAACCCCCTGCGGGCTCTGTTGGCTCTTCGTGAGATACAGTTCGCGGATCGGTTCACCGCGCTACGGCAGTAATTTTTAATCACACAGAGCCATCAGAGATAACAGAAGAGGTTCCCGGTTTTTTCTCTTTATCCGCTACTGGCTCTCTACGAGGCATTCGGCGGTTAAGCCGCCCTATCCTCTGTTGGCTCCGCTAGCTCTGCGTGAGACATATCCTGTCGATGAGCTCAGTCGAATCGCGATACCGCCCTACCCTTCGTGACCTCTGTGCCCTTTGCCGCTTCGCTGCCGTCTCTTTGAGCCAGCCCCACTTCGTGTGTGGTGGAATAAATGTGTATTAGGTTTTAGGATTTAAGTTTTCCTTCGTGCCCTCTGCAGTAAAAAAGGGCCACTCCCATCCTTTTACAATGGATTGAAAGAAGGTTTACTTTTATAGCTTACTCACTATATTTATCTCGTATAAAGCGGGTTAATGCGTATTTTTTATAGCTTATCGGCTATGTTCAAGGAGAGCTATGAGCACTGAAAATGGACAAAATATCGGCGCATTGTTGAAATTTGAGCGGCGGAAGGCGGGCATCAGTCAGAGCGAAATATGCGGGAAATCCGGCCTGGCTCAGTCGACGGTGAGCGACCTTGAGAACGGCGGAACCAACTTCCGGATTGATACCTTGCAGCACTATCTGGATGCCATGGGCAAACGGCTGAACCTGATTTCGAAGGATGCCGAACTCTACCACTACAATGCGCAGGTGCGCTCGGTGTATGACGGCGATACCTGCCGGGTGGATATTGATCTGGGACTGGGCATCTGGATCCGCGATGAAAAGCTCCGCCTCGCCCGCATTAACGCGCCGGAAGTTACGGGCGACACCAGGGCCCTCGGCATCGCTTCGCGCGATGCATTGCGGGAGTATATTGGCGGCAAGGAAATCATCATCGAAACGATCAAGGATCAGCGCGGAAAATACGGGCGCTACCTCGCTGAAATCTGGCTGCCGGAGGGCGACGGCTACGTCAACATCAACGACGAGCTCGTCGCCAACGGCTACGCCGAATATCATGAATATTGAGGCATAGCCTCAGGCACTGGGCACTAGTGAAATCGGCCCCTGAAAAAGGCTGTTGGCTATAGGCTAGTGGCTAGTGGCTAGTGGCTAGTGGCTATTAGCTTATTCTGATCTGCACGGAATACAAGGTACACTAGGCGACCTGCTGGTGCAGTTTTACCTCGTCGAGTCTTGCCAGTACCTCTTCGGGGCCCCGGTTTTCAAGCACCGAGATGATGTCGCGGGCCCACCGCATTCCGCATTCCCGTGGACATGTTCCAAAATCGTAGAACGACTGGCATAAGCCGCTGCACAGTTCCGTGCAGGCCAATGTTTGCGTATATTCAGGCCCATCGTGGAGCTTTTCAAAGCAGCTGACGGGGATGGCGATCGTAGTTCCGCAGTCCTCGGTCTGGTGCGAAAAAAAGAACAGTCCTTCATAGCTGTCGCTGAAGGCCGCCTGATAGCCGATGATTTTCACCTGCTCATCCCTGATCAAGTCGCTCAGGGTGGGCCATTCATCTCCGCAGCAGCTACATTTTTTAAATACTTTCGCCATGATTCTCACTCGTTCACTTCTTCGTACAGGGATACTAGAGCATTTTATATGCCAGTGATTTGATAGACGGGTTTCGGAGCAGCATGAGGAAAAGGCGTCAGGATGGCATCCCGCCGCCGTCGACAGCCACCGAGGGGCCGCTCAGGCTAGGAAAGTTCGATCCACGCGAACCGGTAACCTTCCAGCACCAGATCGTCGCCGACGGGCTGGGTTTCGTCGAAATAGATTCGACGCGCGTCGGCGGTGAGCCCTGCGGCCGCCAACCGGTCGCCCGGCATGGTCTGCTCGAATTCGGAAAAATTGTTGACGACCAGCAACCGTTGCCCGCCGTTGCTCCGGGTGTAGGCGAACAGGTGCGGGTTTCCGGAATCGACCACTTCCATCCCTCCACTCCGGAAGGCCGGAGTCTCCTTGCGCAGGCGGAACAGCTTGGCCATTTCCGTAAAGAACTTCCACTCGAGGGTATTGGTGTCGCCCAGGTCGTCGTGGGCATGCCACTTTTTCCGGGAACGGTGCACCCAGCGGCTGTCGTTGACCTTGGCTGGGTCGTGCAGGAAGGTGTAGTCGTTGAGCATCCCGTGCTCGTCGCCGGCATAGAGCAGCGGGATCCCGCCAATGCTTACCTGGATGCTGCGCATCATGTTGATGCGGCGTACCGCGAGATCGATCAGGTCGTGATCGTCCTTTTCCAGCGCCTCTTCGAGGCCGGCCAGCGAAGAAAGCGTACCGGATACGCGGAGATCGCCGGTTTCGGGGTTGTACTGAAAGGGCACGCCGCGCGCAAAGGATCCGGGATGCTGCCCGGTATAGAACCGGTTCAGAAAATGGCGGTGCCCCTGGGGATCGATCCCCAGCTGCCGGGCATCCCCGTCGTCGAAGGTCCACCCGATATCGTCGTGGCAGCGCAGGTAGTTCACCCACGCGCAATCCGGATGGATGCGGGTACGGTGCTTCATGGAATGGACCAGCAGCTTGACCTCGCGCGTGGCGAGCGCCTCCCAGAGCAAGGCCATCAGCAGCGGGTTGTAGGAAAGCTGGCATTCGTCCGGATCAACGTAGCGGATGACTTCGTCGGGGTGGACGATCGCCTCGGACTTGAACACCATGGCCGGGGCGCATATTTTTGCCATGGCGTTGAACGCCCGGATAATGGTGTGCGCCTCGGGCTGGTTTTCGCAGTCGGTGCCCATCCGCTTCCAGATGAAGGCGACGGCGTCCAGCCGCAGCACCTCGACCCCCTGGTTGGCGAGGAAGAGCATCTCCCCGGCCATGGCGCGCAGCACGGCCGGATTGCTATAGTTCAAATCCCACTGGTAGCTGTTGAAGGTCGTCCAGACCCAGCATTGCATTTCGTCGTTCCAGATAAAGCTCCCCTTCCGGGCCTCGGGGAAAATATCGCGCAGGTGCGTCTGATAGCGGTCCACCTCGGCGCGGTCCGTGAAGGTGTGGTAATAGTCCCGGTATACGGGGTCGCCATTCCGGGCCAGTTTTGCCCAGCGGTGATCGTCCGAGGTATGGTTGAACACGAAATCGAGCACGAGGCTGATGCCGCGCTCGCGCAGCTCGTCCGCCAACTGGGCCAGTTCGTTCATGGTGCCGATGTCCGGATGGATGGAGCGGTAATCGCTGACCGCATAGCCCCCGTCGTTTTCACCGTGGGGCACGGCGAACAGCGGCATCAGGTGCAGGTAGGTGATTCCCAGCTTTTCGAAATAGGAAATATTGTCGCGCAACCCCGCCAGATTGTTACTGAACAGATCCACGTAGAGCACGATGCCCACGATCTTCTCCGAGGTATACCAGTGCGGGTCGGCAATACGCTGGGCATCCAGCGCGCGCAAGCCTTCCGGCCGACTCAGCCAATGCTGAACCAGCATGTCCAGTACCAGCTCCAGCGTGAGGAAAAAATCGTATTGCCAGCCATAGAGTTCATACAGATCACTGAACAACCGCCTCCACTCGCGTCCCAGGCGTTCCTTGAAGCCTTCCCACTCTTCCGGCACGGAGGTCAGCTCGCTGGCATAATCCTGTTCCACGCGCGGGAGAAGCCGCTCCAACGCATTTTTTGCTGCTTCGATTTGCCAGTCATGCGTTGCCATTGCCACCTCGTAAAATTGAAATCTGTTGAAATTTGCACTGCGGTTTTGTCGCCTGCTCTACTTCACCCTTATGTGATATGAACCGCAAGGTCAAGGACGCGCCTGCCGAGGATCCGGAAGGTTTAGCCCTTCCCCGCCATGTTCATGCGATTGCGGCGCGGCAGGCCGGGAACCCAGAGCCTCTTATTCCGTCGACCAGAAGAATTGATGGTGCCGCCGGATTATGGCACAAGTTAAGCTACTTGTATGGATACAGGTTCCCCTATGAAGAAACATGTGAAGGAAGAAAACCAGATCCAGGCGGAAGCATTCAGCCGGTTGCACGGCAACGAGCTGGAGCTGATCATGGAATATGCCGCCGATTTCCGCGATATCATCGCGGAATTTGAAGCCAAGTACGGCCGCGTCCCCTCCGCCGACGACCTGATATGGATCGAGAGCCAGCGCAACGGCCGGGACATCACGTTGGATTAGGCCCAAAGCCAATAGCGGATATAGCTCGAACAACCGCGCACTGCCGCTTATCGCGTTCCCATGCGGACGACCTATTCAAGGACGGCATATCGGAACCGCTTCATTACCTCTTAAAAAAGAGCTCTCCGCGTATTTTCCATGGAACAGCAAGGAACCTTCTGCAACCGCTGGTGCTCGAGGAGCTCCGATCTCGAAAAACCCTGACGGCAGGTCTATTGGCACAGCTTAAGCTACTAGAACTGTTGAGGTAACGTTATGAGAACGATCAACACACGGGCTGAAAACCGGGCACAGGCAGAGGCATTCTGCCGGATGACGGGTAACATACTCGATCTGATCGACCTCTATGCCGCCGACTTCCGTCAAATCATTACCGAATTCGAGCTCGCCTACGATGGAAGAATTCCCTCCGCCGACGACCTGATCTGGATCGAAAGCCAGCGTCAGGGGCGCGATATTACGAGGCAGTTGGCGATTTAAGTGTTAAGTCCAGGTTGTAAGGGACGCATGTTTCCACCGATGAACCCGAAAGATTCTTCGCGGAACCGATCCCGGAAGCAGGCTTATCCACCACGGCCGCCGAAGTTTGTTGAGAAAGTCCGACTGATTGCGGGACGCGGTTTTTTGCGTCATTTCAGCGCTTTACACGCCAAATTGGACGTTGTTCAGGTTCAATTATGCTCCGAGCACATCCCACACCCTGAGATCAGGTTGATCAACGGTTCCGGGCTATACCGAAGAGCGGGCGGGCTTTTCTATCTTCCCACATGTGACCGGACAGCATCCACAGAGTTTCCAACCTTTTCTATGATGTCCGTTAACTGGGCAACCGTGAGATCAAGTTTCTTGGTCCAGTATTCGACCTCGTACATCTGACGGAGATTTATTTTTCCCGAGTTGTTTGGTGCTGGCATAAGTTTTTCCAATTAATGGTGAGCAGGTTTCCCGAGCGGTTACCCGATCCCACGACTTTACCATTCCATCGCCGTTACAGACAGGACAATCGCAAGGGGTTCTGCAGCCCTCACGCTACAGCGCCAGGAACCCGCCACAGATCAACACCGATAAATGCGGATTTCCAGATATTCTCTATTCGGTGTTTTTCAATGTTCATTCGTTGCTGAAATAAAAAAAGGCGGCCGATCGGCCGCCTTGCATGTTTGGAAGACGAGGTTAACTGCACTCGCCGGCCCCCTGCCAGAAGGCAATGACCGCGCCCTGCGGATCGGAAATGATGGCGAAGCTGCCCATCGGAATATCCACCCGTTCCTTGCAGACGGTTGCGCCAAGCGCCTTGGCTTTTTCGACGGCAGCATCCAGGTCTTCGACGTTGATATAGCTCATCCACATCGGAGGCACCGAAGCTTCCCCGTCCGGCTCGTAGCATCCGGCGACCGGGCGTTCGCCCAGCTTGAACAGGGTATAGTTTCTCTCAGCCGAAAGCTCCATGTGCTCGGCTTCCCAGCCGAACAGCTTGGAGTAGAATTCCATGCTGGCGGCCTTGTTGGGGGTGATCAGTTCGTTCCATCCGAGGATTCCCGGTGTGCTGTCGCACTCGTTCTTTTCTTCACTCATGACACGTCCTTTTGTTAGGTTTTTCAATTAATGACGGGTTTCCCCGCCGGACGGAAAGGGTTATCGCACAGGCGACTGACAACCGTATGTCAGGAGTGATTCAAGAAGTTGCCCTAGGTGTGGGACTGGACGATTTCCCGGGCCTTTTCGAGCACCAGGGTGCGGAGTTCATCCGGACTGCGCGCCACGGCGGCATTTGCCATGCCGACCAACCAGCATGCCAACCACTCGAGTGAGCAGGCCTGCGCTTCGACCAAAAAACGGCCATCCGGCAGTTCCTGCTTCGACTCCACCCGGCACGGGATTTCCTGCAGCATGTGCTCCGCAACCCAACGTTCACACTCGACCTGCACGGGAATGAGAGGAAGCTCGTCCTCACGCTCTGCAAAATAGGCGGCGAGAGAAAAATCCCCGTGCCCGGAAAAGGTCTCGTCCAGCACCTGCCACGACCGGATTCGATCCAACCGGAAATCCCGAACCGAATCCCGTAGCCGGCACCAGGCAATCAGGTGCCATTGCCGCCCATAGAAAGCCAGCCCCAGCGGGTCGACGACTCGCTCCGTAATTTCGCCCCGCCCAGCGGCATTATACCGGAGCGCTACGCAACGCTTCCGAACCACGGCATCCTGGATGGGGATGAGCGACTTTTCTTCGTGCAGCCCGGTCGGCCGGTTCCAGACCTCCACGCTTCTTCCCAACCGGTTCAGATAGCTTTTTTGTCCTTCCGGAAGCACGGCCCGCACCTTGAGCAAGGCGCCATCCAGCCCTTTTTTCAGCGACTCGTCGCCAAATTTTTTCGCGAGTTCCCCGCTCATGAAAAGCGCGGCCGTTTCCGCTTCCGTAAACATGACCGGTGGCATGTGGTAGCCCCGCATCAGGCTATAGCCCACGCCGGCTTCGGCCATAATCGGCACGCCGGCCTCGCCCAGCGCGGCAATGTCGCGGTAGACCGTGCGCACACTGATCTCAAAATGGGTAGCAATCCGGTCCGCAGTCACTACGCGGTGGCTTTGCAACATCAGGATCATTGCAGTAAGACGGTCGATTCGATTCATCAGCTTAAACCTGTATTCCCTTCTTTATCTATGAACTACCGGATTCGCCATTTCGCTGAACACAAAAAAAGGCGACCAATTGGCCGCCCATGATACCCATTAACCATTAACGATTAACCGAGGCCATCAACGATGGCTCTGGCCATGCCAACGTAGGACGCGGGGGACATTTCGAGGAGGCGCTGCTTGTCTTCGGCAGACAGATTCAAGCCTTCAACAAACTGCCGGATGGTTTCCTTGGTGATCTTGTCCTGGCCGCGGGTGAGATCCTTGAGCTTTTCGTAGGGCCTCTCGATACCGGCCTTGCGCATGACGGTCTGGATCGGCTCGGCGAGCACTTCCCAGGCGTTGTCGAGGTCGCGCGCCAGAATTTCCTCGCGCAGCTTCAACTTCCCAAACCCCTTCAGCGTGGAAAGATAGGCGATCATGCTGTAGCCGAAGCCGACGCCCATGTTGCGCAGGACGGTGGAGTCGGTGAGGTCGCGCTGCAAACGCGAAATCGGCAGTTTGGCGGAAAGGTGACCGAAAAGAGCGTTGGCCAGGCCGAGGTTTCCTTCGGAGTTCTCGAAGTCAATCGGATTGACCTTGTGCGGCATGGTGGAGGACCCGACCTCCCCTTTCACGGTCTTCTGGCCGAAGTAGGCCATGGAGATGTAGGTCCAGATGTCGCGGTCGAGATCGGTCAGGATGGTGTTGTAGCGGCTGATGGCATCGAACAGTTCGGCCATGTAGTCGTGCGGCTCGATCTGGGTGGTGAAGCAGTTTTGTTTGATGCCCAGCTTGCCTTCGATGATCCCCTTGGCGAGCGCAGGCCAGTCGACGTCCGGATAGGCGGAAAGATGTGCGTTGAAGTTGCCGACGGCGCCGTTGAGCTTGCCGAGGATTTCAACCGCTTCTTCCTTCTGCATCTGCCGTTCGAGGCGGTCGGCGAATACGGCGAGTTCCTTGCCAATGGTGGTGGGCGATGCGGTCTGGCCGTGGGTGCGGGCCAACATGGGAACGGACTTCCACTGGCTGGCGAAGCCCTTGAGCTCGTCGACGATTTCCTGCTGGTGGGGAAGCAACGCGGCGAGGCCGTCCTTGAGCATGAGCGCGTGGGACAGGTTGTTGATGTCCTCGGAGGTGCAGGCGAAGTGCAGGAATTCGGAAAGTTCCTCCAGCGAGGAGCCGGCGATCTTTTGCTTGAGGTAGTATTCCACGGCTTTGACGTCGTGGTTCGTGGTCTTTTCAATCTGCTTGACCTTCTCGGCTTCCTGCGGGGTGAAGTCGTCGATAATGCCGGTGAGCAGGTTGAGTTCCTCGGTACTCAGCGTGCGGCACTCGGGAATTCCCGGCTCGGCACAAAGGGCTTCGAGCCAAAGGACTTCCACACGCACACGGTTGCGCACAAGGGCGTATTCTGAAAAGCATTCGGTAAGTTCGGCGACCTTGGAGGCGTAGCGTCCGTCGATCGGGCTGATGGCTGTAATCATGGTGTTCTCCTAAAAATAAAAGCGAAGCGCGACTATAGACAGGTGCCTCTGGTTTTAAAACCGAAGAATGCGCAGAAAAGCGCTAAAACAACCCACTTAAACGAGAACCTACACGCCTTGAAGCATTTCGGCCCACGCGTCGTACGCCTTCCGCAACGCATTTGCGCGGTGGGATATGCGGTTCTTCACTTCGGAGGAAAGCTCGGCAAAGGTTTCGGAGTAGCCATCGGGAACAAAGAGCGGATCGTAGCCGAATCCGTTGGCGCCGCGCAGCTCTTCGATGATCACGCCGGGACATTCTCCGGCCACGGTCTGCACGCTTCCGCCGGGGTCGGACAAGGCGATCACGGTGCGAAAACGGGAGGAACGGTTTTGATTTCCGGCTAATTCCTTCAGCAGTTTGGTATTGTTGTCGGCATAGGAGCAGTGTTCGCCGGCATAACGGGCGGAATAGACGCCGGGAGCCCCATTGAGTGCCTCGACTTCCAGACCGGAATCATCGGCCATCGCCCAGCAACCGGTGGCTCTAGCGATTTCGACGGCCTTCTTTTTGGCATTGGCGTCAAGGGTTTCGCCGTCTTCTATAACATCTGGCACATCCGGAAAGTCAAAGGCGGAGAGCACTTCCAGATTCTTGAAATCGAAGATGGCGTGAATCTCTTCGAGCTTGTGGGCGTTGCGGGTGGCGATGACAAGTTTCATGTTACTAACTACCTATGGTGCTCCTCTGGAACCGGACATCCACACTCAACTAAACTACCTTATTCCAATTGGGGGCGTTTTTTTACAGCAGGTGATCAACTGCCGGAGTATGTTTACAACCTGAACACATCTATAGATACAGGTTCTTCTTTTGGCGAGTGTCTATATTCAATGACGCCCGTGTGCCCTTCTTGATGTATGTTTTTTCGGTAAATACCTCATCCCGATTAAATTTCGATAATTGCTCATACGATCTCTCGAAGGTCCTGTTGCTGCCGGATACATCGAGAATATTACCCTCGTCATCGCGTATCACGACCACGTTTCCTTCGTATTCGATGCCGGCTTTCGAGTTTTGTAACCAGCGTATATGTGCCGTTTTTCCTTCCAGCGTAGCATCGTCGGAATCAGCTAGATCAAACTCAATTTTCTTCCTATCCAGCATAACCAGATATCCATCTTCCTTGTGGATCCCAACGAGAAACATTTCAGCCGTCAATTTACGGGTGTAGGGCTCCAGTGATCTTTTACGTATCTTGGCAACCAGGGTGATGTCCCGATTCCTCATGTCCTCATTTTTCAGCGTATCGGTCTTTTTCGATAGTTTGACCTCGATCCGCAACGGATTGGGCCGGTCCAGTGCACTCTTCGATTCATCAATCAAATCGTCCGGAACCTTTCCCTTCAGATATTCCTTATCTTCATCGGAAAGCTTCATGGGATCGATACTGAACTGCGTGCCGTCTACCTTCTTAAGCACAATGCTTTTGCCGGAGGATCCAACAAATTCGGCTTCAATCTGGTTCCCGTTCTGGTCGGTCCAGGTGCGAAATTCCGCCGTAGCCATGTAAACCATGGAGGAAACCGTCAGCAATATAAGCAGTTTTTTTATCATACGAACATACGTCCCTTCTTTAAACTGAACGTAAAATGCCCGGTGAAACCGCCATAAATATACGAAAAAAACAGCGTAAGGGAAAATGCATAACTCGAAAGAACATTCGATGCCTATCCACCGCATTCAGGAACTGGCGCCGGCGAGGATGTCGGGATAAAAAAAAACCTCGGTTCCGAAGAACCGAGGTTGAAAAGATAAAACCGGCTGCGTGCTACTCTCCCGAGGTCTACCCCTCAGTACCATTGCCGCTGGGACCCTTCACTTCTGTGTTCGGAATGGGAACAGGTGTTTCCTTCCCGCTATAGCAACCGGAAAATCAAAAAATCACAACTGCATAGTATTGAAATAACAACAACAACGACATGTATACCTTAATATAAAAGATTAAGATCAAGCCTCACGGCTAATTAGTACTGGTAAGCTTCATATATCACTACACTTTCACATCCAGCCTATCAACGTCCTAGTCTAGAACGAGCCTTGAGTGCTCCGAAGAGCAAGGGAAGTCTTATCTCAGAGGGGGCTTGGCACTTAGATGCCTTCAGCGCTTATCCTTCCCGTGCGTAGCTACCCAGCGATGCTCTTGGCAGAACAACTGGAACACCAGAGGCACGTTAATCCTGGTCCTCTCGTACTAAGGATTAATCTCTTCAAACTTCCTGCGCCCACGGCGGATAAGGACCAAACTGTCTCACGACGTTCTGAACCCAGCTCGCGTACCGCTTTAATTGGCGAACAGCCAAACCCTTGGGACCTTCTCCAGCCCCAGGATGCGATGAGCCGACATCGAGGTGCCAAACGATTGCGTCGATGTGGACTCTTGGCAATCATCAGCCTGTTATCCCCGGAGTACCTTTTATCCGTTAAGCGACGGCGCTACCACTAGCTACCGCCGGATCACTTAGACCTGCTTTCGCACCTGCTCGACTTGTAGGTCTCGCAGTCAAGCACCCTTATACCTATACGCTCTTCGCACGATTGCTGACCGTGCTGAGGGTACCTTTGTGCTCCTCCGTTACGTTTTGGGAGGAAACCGCCCCAGTCAAACTGACTCCCAGACACTGTTCCACGCCCTGATTCAAGGGATCGCGGTTAGAATTTCAATAAATCAAAACTGGTATTTCACCAATGGCTCCACAACACCTGACGACGTTGCTTCAAAGCCTCCCAGCTATCCTACATATGAAGTACCAAAACCCAATGTCAGGTCACAGTAAAGGTTCACGGGGTCTTTCCGTCCTGCCGCGGGTATCCGGCATTTTCACCGGAACTACAACTTCACCGAGATGGTTGTTGAGACAGTGCGAAGATCGTTACACGATTCGTGCAGGTCGGAACTTACCCGACAAGGAATTTCGCTACCTTAGGACCGTTATAGTTACGGCCGACATTCACCAGGGCTTCGGTTCAGAGCTTCGGAACAAGTCCTAACCCCTTGCCTTAACCTTTTGGCATTGGTCACGTGTCACACCATATACTTCCTCTTGCGAGTTCGCATAGTGCTATGTTTTTGATAAACAGTCGCCTTCGCCTCTTCACTGCGCCTCGAAATAACATCGCAAGTAAATCACTAGCCATTTCGAGGACCCCTTCTTCCGAAGATACGGGGTTAATTTGCCGAGTTCCTTAACAACCTTTCTCTCGCGCGCCTTGGTATACTCTACCCTCCTACCTGTGTCGGTTTTGGTACGGTCACCTTACATTCAACGTTTAGAAGCTTTTCTTGGCAGCCTGGCATCAGCCAATCCACTTTGTCCGAAGACTCCATGTCCCATCGCGTCTCAGGCAAACAAATGCGGATTTACCTACATTCTACCCTACACGCTTAGACCGTCATTTCCAATCGACGGCTGACCTAGCCTACTGCGTCCCTCCATCACTCATGTACGGTGGTACGGGAATATTTAGCCCGTTTCCCATCGACTACGCTTTTCAGCCTCGCCTTAGGGGCCGACTAACCCTGGGCGGACGAACCTTCCCCAGGAATCCTTAGGATTTCGGCGGACAGGATTCTCACCTGTCTTATCGTTACTCATGTCTGCATAATCACTTGTGTACAGTCCAGGTCGGTTTCCACCTTCCCTTCAACCCGGTACACAACGCTCCCCTACTGCTTTAACAGTAGTTAAAACCCGCAGCTTCGGCAGATAGTTTTAGCCCCGATCATTTTCGGCGCCAAACCACTCGACCAGTCAGCTATTACGCTTTGTTTAAATGGTGGCTGCTTCTAAGCCAACATCCTGGCTGTCTTCGCAATCTGACATCCTTCTCCACTTAACTATCATTTAGGGGCCTTAGCTGGCGGTCTGGGCTGTTTCCCTCTCGACTACGGAGCTTATCCCCCGCAGTCTGACTCCTGACGTTCCACAGACGGTATTCGGAGTTTGAAAACTCTCAGTACCCCGGGAGGGGCCATCGAGTACTCAGTGCTCTACCTCCATCTGCTACCACTCAAGGCTATCCCTCAAGGTATTTCGGGGAGAACCAGCTATCACCGAGTTTGGTTAGTCTTTCGCTCCGACCCACAAGTCATCCAAGAATTTTTCAACATTCAC
>JBNKHE010000010.1:0-129574 GCA_050290185.1 Pontiella sp. | reverse complement strand
GTCATACGCGATGCACTAGCTGCCGACTCATCCGAAGCAATATCCAACGCGGAGCTAACAATGGATTCCCGGTCAAATTCATCATGAGTCCTTGAAAGCAGCTCCAATCCGATCAGCGACGTACCCGCAATCGTCCCGTCCCGCTCATCCAGCGCATTAAACATTGCATCGCGGACCGCCGATAGCTCATCAGCTGGAGGAACAGCGTCCTCGCTGTCAGCGGTCGACGAGGACGTCGACCCTCCACCCTGCTCCATGCTCTCTGCAGCAAACCTTTCATAGAAAGGTTGCATAAACTGCACACAGTAGTCCCTCCACACCGGATCGTTTTGCGGGTTGGAAGCCATCTCCACCATTTGCAGTCCGATGCCCTCCGGTAGCGAATTCTGCCGCAGCAATCGATCCAGAATATCGTTCTTGATCGCATTGATCTCGATCGGGCGCATACCTTCCGGAAACTGGTCGTTCGGCCACGTCAGCATATCCCTCAGCGCCGCCACATCGTCGGTCGATAGATCCTTCGACAGTTTACTGATTGCGCGGCCCATAGAATTATAGTCCTGCTTCTCGCCATCCAGCCCTAGCAGAGCCTTAACCGCATCGGATAGATTCTCTTCCGAATAGGCAAAATCCTGAGAAGCCATCGATTGGACAGAATTTGTATCGGTACCAAGATTTTCATGCTCATGCTTATACGCCGTAGCCTTTGGCAAAGGCTGGACCGCTATATCCTTATCCCCACCAAGGCCGATCCAAATCGCAACCACAGCAACCACCACTCCCACTAACAGTATCAGTATCTTCTTCATTTAATTCTCCACAATCCCGAAGGGATCATCCATTACTTATTCGTAGCTTAAAGTTGCTTCATCTTCAAGAAAAGTCTCTTCAAGGCTCCCGATATCAGCTATCATTTATACTAGTTTCTCATTAGGATTTGTTTCCGAAACCTACCAGGAGAGATCAGAATGCAATCTATTAATGATACTGTACTCGTTACGGGCGGATCCGGCTTCTTTGGCGGGATATTACTAAAGGAATTATTGGAGAAAGGATACAACTGTATTAATCTCGATCTTTTTAAACTCGATATTACCAGTAAAGATTTAATATCGTTTCAGTTGGATATCTCCAACATGGAGAAATTGAGAGAAACCTGTAGCCAATATTCCATATCAGCGATTATTCATTGCGCGGCCTTACTAGCTCATGATGTTAAAGACACCAAGGAATTATGGCGCACCAATGTTGAAGGAACCCGTAACATTGCACAGATTGCCTCAGAGCTATCCATACCAAAAGTTGTATTCATCTCAACGAATTGTCTTTGGGGGAAAAGTTTCAACCGTCCAGTAAAAGAAGATGACGTTCCAGCCCCAATAGAAGTGTATGGGCGCTCAAAATATGAAGCAGAAAAAATCTTATTAGATGCGGAGAACCCCTTTGTCTCCATCATCATCCGTTGCCCCACTATTATTGATGCAGGCAGACTGGGATTGCTGAGTATCCTGTTTGAATTCATCCATGAAGGGAAACGGATATGGATGGTAGGAGAAGGAGAAAACCGTTACCAATTCATCGATGCGAAGGAATTGGCAGATGCATGCATATTGTCTCTAAACCACCTGCAAACAGACATTTTTAACGTCGGGTCAGATAATGTAAATACCTTAAAGGGAATATACCAATACGTCATCGATAAAGCAGGATCCAGCTCTAAAGTTTCTCCTTTACCAAAACGCTTAACAACAACCGGGATGAAGGTTTGCTCAGCCCTAGGGCTCATTCCATTAGGTTCTTACCATTATAACATGATCAGTGAAGATTTCATTTTTGACACAACAAAAATCAAACGTCTCCTATCCTGGGAAACACGAGTCTCCAATGAAGAAATGTTATATGCGGCCTATAAATATTACGAAGACAACATTCTGCATATCAACAACCGTATCTCGGGACCTGCTCACAAAAAATCATGTAATATGGGGATACTAAAATTATTAAAATGGATATCCTAATTATCATCGAACAAAAAAAATCCTGTACGGATGTTCACCTACGCGTACTTGTTTCTCATAAACATATAGCTGAGGAAGGAACACGCCTGTCGATAACGTACATATAGATTCGCACATTTGAATAGAGGTCCTCGGGATGGCAGAATCAGCAGTGCACAACACATGGAAGGACCAATACGACGAAGCTAAAACAGAACTGCTAACACCACGACAAAAATCATCGGAATCGACAGCACCGAAGTCAAAGATTGACGGCCTGAGCGTGACTGCAGACCGTTTCATGAAACCCGCCGAAGGAATTACGATCGCCCAATGCCTATTGATACTAGACCGGTCGCGAAGAAACAAAATAGACGCATCCGAATAGCATATTATGGAAGATAGACTCCCTAAAAATTCCAAAATAGTGATCATCGGCGCAGGCCCTGCCGGACTCACTGCAGCATATGAACTCTGCAAGAAAGGCTATGCGCCCATTGTTCTGGAAGAAAGTTCCGAGATGGGTGGTATTTCCAGAACGGTCAATTACAAGGGAAACCGCATGGACATCGGCGGACACCGGTTTTTCTCCAAATCCGATACCGTAATGCAGTGGTGGCAACAGTTTCTCCCCATCCAAGAGGACATGCAAAGCGGATCCAAGCCTTCAGATGCCGAAGAGGCTGTGATGCTCATCCGCCAAAGAAGGTCAAGAATCCTCTTTAAAAGAAAACTATTTGACTACCCTCTCTCTGTTAATATCGATACCATTTCAAAGCTGTCTTTTCCTCGATGCATTCGAATTGGCATCAGTTATATATGGATTCGCCTAAGACCCATAAGAAATGAAAAAACGCTCGAGGACTTCTTCATCAATCGGTTCGGTCGTGAGCTATACAATACTTTTTTCCGGTCCTATACGGAAAAGGTTTGGGGAGTCGCGTGCCACGAGATTAGTCCAGAGTGGGGTGCTCAACGAATCAAGGGTCTCTCCATGCGAAAAGCCCTGTTTCATGCCCTTCGATCAACCACACCTCCAAAGAAACCGGACATAGCCCAGCGCACGACGGAAACCAGCCTGATCAACACCTTTCTCTATCCCAAATATGGCCCGGGGCAGTTATGGGAAAAAGTTGCAGATGAGATTCTTCGCATGGGAGGAGAAATCAGAATCAATTCCAAAGCGGTTGCTTTTGAAACCGGAAAAGACAGGATCGGGGCTGTTGTTGTAGAAAGTGACGGAAGCCGCTCAACCATCACATGCGACAGGCTTGTTTCCAGCATGCCGGTCAAGGATTTGGTTTCCGCCATGGGAGATGTCGTACCGACCTCTGTTGCCGAAGTGGCTAACGGACTTCAATATCGGGATTTCATTACCGTCGGTGTTCTGCTGAAAGCATGGCGACTTCAGAATGGAAAGAATGCTAACTTGATTGAGGACAATTGGATCTATATCCAGGAAGACGATGTAAAGGTCGGGCGTTTGCAGATTTTCAACAACTGGAGCCCCGATCTAGTTGCCGACCCGGAAACCATATGGGTAGGAATGGAATACTTTGCCACCGAAGGTGACGCTCTATGGAACCTTTCCGAAGAGGCGATGAAAGAACTGGCGTTCAATGAGCTGGAAAGAATTGGAATTGCAAGCCACGGAGATTGTATCGATGTACATGTCGTGAAAGTGAAAAAGGCTTACCCTGCCTACTTCGGCACACACAACCAATTTCACGTCATAAGAGAATTTATCGATGGAATTGACAACCTCTTTTTGGTCGGGCGGAACGGCATGCACCGCTACAATAACCAGGACCATTCCATGCTAACCGCCATGGAAGCCGTACGGCTTGTTTGCGAAGGATCTACCGACAAAACCAGCATCTACGAAATCAATGCGGAAGCGGACTACCATGAAAGTAAATAGAACCACTTTCCTGCCCAATTCGAGTAACAACGCGGCACAGAGGCAGTTTGAGGATTTTAGACCACGGGCTACATCTAGCCTGATTTTATGATGGGCAGGAGTTATGATTGAAAGCCTCGACCCTACCCTTCCACATTGCAATCATCACTCTGAAGGATGATCTTCCGATCGACTTGCCCGGCGAAAACGAAGGGCAAAGGGAATGCGTTTTTTAGAGACGGGATATAAGCCCTTTTTATCTCCTAATGAAAGATAGCACCAAGCCACGAAACCAATCAGGCTGATCAGGGACAAGACCAGGACGGGACTCATGTATCTGGGATCAGTCCACGGGGAAAAGGCACAGATCCCAATTGCGGTGCAACACGTGCTTAGGCTTGTGCTTATAGGAAAAAGAAGCTCCCTGTCGCGAACAGACGGAACCATGACCCAGATACTCCCGCTCACAAAAAAAATGAGAAATCCAATGCTCACCCCAATGATGTGATTGATACGGATCTTGTGATCGTAAAAAAAAGCGTAGATTTTTTTTCGTAAGGGCGTGAATTTGATGCGTTGCTCGCTTTCCGGAAAACGTAATACCAACTCGCCATGCTTCACGCCCATGTGGCTTCTCTGAATATAGTCGGGATTATGTATCCACGTCGGATCCTGGTACCACATTGTTTTAATAAACCTAGATACGTGCTTAAAGTAGTTTCCGGGATAGGTCAACAATCCCTTGAGCCAGACTGCATCCAGCCCATCCAGCCCATCCGTAACGAACGGCCGGTAGCCTTTATACCGCTCACCAGGCATATTGAACGGATCGGCAAAGGTCGGGTAGGATTTATACAATATTACCACGTCATTGAAATCCTTCCCCTCCTCGTACCATTCCTCGGGAATGAACGAGCGATCATTTGCGGGCACAACCATGCCTGCAATCTGGTGCAGGAGCGGATGCTGCACCATAGCCTTGGTTACATCATGAGAAAGTAGATGGGGATATCCCTTCACAATCACGATCAGGACAACAGCACTGGCCAGCATAAGTGATATGAACCGCAGGGCGTATTTCACCCGATTGCCGATCTTTTTTCTTTTTAGATAGAGATATGTGAATAACAAAAACAAAGGATAGATGGATATAATCGCATTATGCCGCCACACCAGAGCGAGGAGGAGAACAATGCCGGTGGCAATCTTTGCCGCAAAACGGACCCGCGCATGGGTTACGGGAACCAAAATCTGGAAAAAAAGCATTGAACACCCAAGCCAAAGTATCATCGGGAACGTAAAGCTGTGGTGCGCTGTAAAGTTCTGGAAGAATATGTTTCCGATCATTGTCACGCCAAACAGCGCGTACCAAGCCACTTGCCTAGTCCTCAGATAAAGCGCCAGCACAAACAGCATCGTTCCGCTGTAGAAACAAAAGATATTTATTGCGAACAGATAAAAGGTGTGCTCGCCGAAAAGAAAATACAGCCCCTGCAGGCATCGGGCGATGATCACTGGATGCCAGTGGTTTGTTTTAATGGAAAGAGAGTCGTAAATATCGACGTTCTGAATATAACCGGGGAATCCCAACCAGAAAACAAATGCGAACATCGATGCCGCTGTAAGCACTACAAATCCGATAAACCATTTGTCTTTTTTAGTCATCGTCACTCTTGTTCTATTGGAGTCAGCCCGTGCATTGTAACATTCTTTCCTTCAACTTTTGCCCCTCTCCGTTCGTTCGCTTCTCAAATGCCGATACTGCCCTCGACGCATTCACGCGATGCCCCATGCAAAGTCGGTCGGCGATCCATACGCCCGTAACCGTGGTGTGCTTTTTCAGCAACCAGGCGACAGCCTGCTTTTCCACACAGGTCCCCTTCATGTCCAGCAGTTCGGCTTCTCCCAAACCCAGCGCACAAAGCGCCGCCGCCAACAGCCGTTCCGCCTCCTGCTCTCCATGGGTGCGCCGCTGCTCCCCGCGGAGATTATCTGATACATTTTCGATCCTGCCCGCAAGCTCCTCTCCAAAGGAGGGGCTTCCCACAAACCATCCGCGCCGCAGCTGCCGCTCCACGGCCTCACCTTCAGAACTGGAAAGTTCGTCCGACTCTCCAAGCATCCGTGACTCAACCAGCGCCTTGTACTCCGCCATATACCCCGGCCTGCCCTCCTCCAATCCGCAGGCATAGTATAGCCGTGCCCGGCAGAGCCAGTCGGGTATCTTCCGTAATTTCCCGACAAAATATGGATAACTGCTCCACCGGTACTCTTCAAGAGCGGCCGACCTGCCGACACCCGCCAAACCGGCCCGGAAGGGATTCAGGTGGATATACTGCCCCACCTCCCTGAAATACCCATCTGCAGCGGTCTCGATAGGAAGTGCCTTGTAGCGTCCCTGGAAAAGATGGCCGCGGCGCTTGAACATGGAATTGAACCGCTGGGTATACGTCCCCTGAAACCATTTCATCCCCGCCACCAGATTCGGCTCGGGCGTCTCGATCAGAAGGTGGTAGTGGTTTGACATCAGCACATAGGCATGCACCTTCCAGCCCGTCTGAAGGCAGACCTCCTCCAGGGTCGACAGGAAAAGGAACCGCCCGGCATCGGATACGAAAATCTCCTGCCCGTTATTCCCCCGGCACATCACGTGGTAGACCGCTCCGGGATATTCATGTCTCAATGCCCGTGCCATGGAACGGAAAGTAGGGCAGCGCACAAACCGACTCAAGTAAAAAAATGTTACAATGTACGGGCTGACCCCTTTACGGGTTGACTAAAGCTGGTACTCTGACCCCTTTACCTTTATATATTCAGCACTATCTTCCGAAATGCCAATGTTTTCTTGTCAAGTTCGACGGTATAAACTGGCTTTCCTGGTGGGCTGCCATATTGCGTTGGGCTTTTGTCCTTGTGTTTAAATAATACGTTGTAGTGATCCTCGTACTCATAGATTTTAATGATATATTGCTCTAAATTTATGCCTTTTTTTTCTGCCTCTACCAAGGCCGTATTGATTATTTTTAGGTGTAACCCCGAGATCGTTGCTACATTCACTCCGGGAGTTTGTAACGGCGGTCGATTCGTTATAGTGACTGAATCCTCTCCGCATGCTGTTATGGCAAAAAGCAAGCTAAAGAAAAATAATATCTTGCAAGTCATTTTAAGGCTCCTTTATGTAATAAACTGACGTTCCAGCCGGAGATAACACATCATATGCTTGATAGCCATTCCCTGGCGTTCCGAGGTAAATGTGATATTCTGATCTTCCTTCCGCTGAACCATATGCATTATCAAAATCATCTTGTGAAAACGAATCTGCAGATGTGACATCTTCTCTTGGATCATTAGTTGGCAGCAATAGATCTACATTGGGTAGAGGGTGATACTTTTTATAATTTCCATGAGTATGATAGTCACCAACAATTTCGACGCCGTCCGGAAGGTCTTTATTTGAATCTGCAAGATCCGCAGTCATCATTTTTCCCGGTTTCGCTGTAGTGTAATAGTATTTCCCATCTTTTTTATATATGTAACCGCTATATTCCTTATTTTTATCAATTGACGTTTGATTGCATGAGTCCAAAGCGGCTTTTGCTGCTTCATCGGGTGTATTATATCCTTGAGCATTCTTTGCCGCTTCTGTTTTTGACCCATTAGTGCTTTTGGCGTTTACTTTATTATTGAGTTTCGAAAGTGAATCCTTAAATTCGGAAGCCATGTCTTCGATAACATTAACGTCACCTTCGCCAAAGACTTCATGTTCAGCATCTTTCGCGTCCTCTTTCTGTGTATCCTCCCAATTCTCCTCCATACTGGCTAGGTCGCTCTCGGAGAATTCGTCCAGTCCAAACTCCTGATAATCACCCTCTTCCTTGCTGCCTGAGCTCCAACCTGTTATATTGCCGTATTCGTCCTTGATAGGCTGAAGAGAATCATCTCCGCCACCGCCGCCGCCCGATGTGCTAGCAAGGCCATCGAAATTCGCAAGCCCCGAATTACCGGCGGCCTCTGCAGACGTATTTTCGGCCATGACGACATTGGCCGCGTTGAGAGCCTCAGCCGTAACCCCTGAAGAGGCGGCAGCGACCTGCTCTGGGGTATGCCCGCCTGGATCAATGAAGGAGAGCGGGTTGTTGTACACGTAGGAATACCGGTTGAAGGCCTGCAGGTTGTGAGGAGCAGGAATGGTCGGATCGGGCGTGATCATGCGGCCGATGACCGGATCGTAGATGCGGCCGTTCATATGCACCAACTGCAGGTGGTCGAGCTGCTCGTGGCCGGTGTAGCCGCGGTCGGTCATTGCCGATTGATGATTTCCGATTTCCGATTGGGCAATGGGTGACCAGTCGTAGGCGTCCCTTCTGTTTCCCCATGCATCGAAGCTGTAGTATATGATTCCGGGAGTGGCGGCATCATCGCTCACGGCCACGACCGAACCGATATGGTCGTGATGCAGGTAGCTTCTGGTGACGGGGCCGGAGCCGTCGCTGGAGGCGTGTTCCTGATAGATGCCGATCCGTCCGGCGGGGCTGTCGACATAGATGCGGCTGTGAACCGGTGTCCACACCCACTGGGAGCGATCGGTCTCGGTGGGATTGCTCAGCACCTCCTCGATTTCGAAGGAATCGGCCACATAGATCTTTTTGCGCACCCGGATTCCACCGGCGCCATCATCCTCGAACACAAGCTGCTTGGTGCGCTGTCCGTTGACATCGTACTCGAACTCGCTGCCTTCCAGGCCGGAGAACAGGCTGACTGGTTTGTTGAAGGAGTTCCAGTTAGCGCTGAACTCATAGCTTCCGTTGCGGTCGCGGCGAACGACGTTGCCGTTGGCGTCGTACATGTAGGTGCAGTCGCCCGCGGCCGTGACGGCGTGGGGTTTGCCCGACAGGTACTCATAGGTGGAATGGGTGCCGACGACATCGCTGCGCGTCTGGATGTTGCCGATGGCATTGTAGTGGGCTGTTATCGGCGTCTGTCCGGCGACCGTAGAGGTCTTCAGACGGTTGAGATTGTCGTAGGTGCAATCCTCGGTGAGCGTCGTTTCCATCGGCGAGTAGCGTGTCTGCGATCGTTGCGTAAGATTGCCGATCCGGTCGTATGCGTACCCATACCCTGAAAGAGTCTGCAGTCCGCTGTCCTTTATTTGCATGCCTTCTATCCACCCTGTGAACGGATCATAGTCGCGGGTGGTCACGAGGTCGTTTCCGTATTCGAATCGCTCCAGTTGGCCCGCAGCGTTGTAATCCTCGGTATTGCACTGCCACCACACATGGTTGGAATCATCGAGCACCTTCGTCATCAGGCCGTTCTGATCATAGGTGTTGGAAGTCGTGAAGGAGTGCCAGGTAGAATCAAGCTGGGATGCCGGGCCTTCCAGGCCCACGGGACGCCAGAAGCGCCCAATGGTTTTGATCCTGCTGTACTGGTCATACTCCAGCGTGGTGTAGAACCATTTGGAGTCGTAGTTGCGCAGCTCGATCATGGGACGGCTGTATGCATCGTAGGCATAGGTCTTGCGATTGATAAAAGCCCCCGTCCCGTCGCGGTATTCCTCGCGCCGCAGGGTGCCGAGCTTGGCCCCGTCCCCGGTGCCGTCGTAGTACCATTGGGCGGTGCCTTCGAGTTTCAGGCCGGAACTCATCATCGCCTTGTTGACCCGCGTCTCGGGACGGCCCAGCGGATCGTATTCAAATTCTATGACATTGCCCTTGGCATCGGTCTGCGAGACCAGCTGGTCGAGCGTGTTGTAGGCGTAGGACCACTCGCCCATGTCCGGATCGTCCTGCCATATCTTGTTGCCGCGTATATCGTATCTCATTTCAATGAGATTACCGTCCGGATCCTGGGTCGTAATCAGGTTGCCGACCGGATCGTATGTGTACGTAACGGTCTTGTTGTCCGCGTCGGTCACGCTGAGCACCTCTCCCTTGGTGTTCTTAACGGTGGTGGTGACCTGGTTCTTTGCCGCCGGCGAGCCTGTTGTCCGATAGTCGCTGTCCACAATGGTCCGGGTGGTGAGCCCGTCGTAGACGGTTTCGGTCACGGTGCCGTCGGGCGCGGTGATGTATTGCGCACGCTTGAGCGCGTCGTATTCCATGGTGGTGTAGACCGGCATTTCTGCAGGCTCCCATTCATCCCATGAGCCGCCGCCTATATCCACGGTCGTTGCTCCGGAATAAGGCCGTGAAATAGACGTGATCAGGCCGATGTCGTTGTATGCCGTGTCTTTGTAGCTGGCACGGCGTGCCGGTAATGCAGTGCCGGGATAGGTATATTCCCTAAGTGTTTCAGAGCGAATCTCCCGGCCCAGTTTATCAAACCAAATCGTAACCGGTGCCTGACCATCGGTTCGCGTTTCCAGCTTACGGAAAGCGTGCGGGATCCCGATATCCCAGCTGTAGATGCCCGTCGTTTCCGTGCCATCGGGGCGTCTTTCGTAAATCTTGCGACCCAGATCATCATAGTTCCATGTCGTGGTCAGCTGGTTTGGATCGGTGCTCGATTTTGGCTTTGCAAGTGCCTGGTAGATCGGATCAGGATCGGTGTAGTCGAAGGTGGTCTCATGGCCCAGCGCGTTGCGGCTGGCGACCACAACCCGTCCCTTGGGATCGTAGTCGACATTCTGGGCATCGTGCGTGGCGATGCCGGCTCCCGAAAGCTGCTTGCGCTCCACGTTGCCGAACGCATCGCGGTAGTAGTCGGTCCTCAGCTCGAACTCCGCATCGCCCGGCTCGATGGTCTCCACCGCGAGCAGACCGGTGGTGGCATCATAGTCGAAGGAGGAAGTACGGATGACTGGATCCTGTCCCGGGGCATCGTGGGTAACGCTCACGGTGTCGAGACGGCCCAGCAGCCAGTGCCAGGGATCCACCCAATCGTCATAGGTGTTTACGGTGGCCACAGTGAGCCCCGCAGCATCGGCGGTGCCGTCATAGTCCATCAGCGTCTTCACAACGTTGCCGTGGGTGATCAGGCCATTGAGGGTCGTGGGCTGCGTGGACGGGGGTAGCGTCGACTTGTTCTGGCCGTCATACCAGTTCCAGGCGGTTACAACGGAAATCGGCGTGGCCGGTTGACCCAGTTCCCACTTGGTCTCCACCGACTTCGATGTGTAGGCAAAAATCGTTCCACCGCTGACCTCGTCGTAGAGCCAACTATTATCTATTCTCTTAATGGGCTCCATAACGATCGGATCGGCATTGGGATCGGGGATATAGAAGGTTTCGCTACTGAGCGTCTCCCCCGTGAACGGATACTCGTGCGAAAGGGTTTTGACATAGGCAAGCTGCGTCTGCCGGTCGTAGGACTCGAACTGCTTGAAGCCGAGGAATCCGCGACCCTCCATATGTTCGCGCGCCGAACGATAGGTATAGTCCGTGTAGTAAAACTGTGTGTTCTCGGGCAGATCGCTGTTGCTGGTTTTCGCCACCGTTGAAACCACATGCAGTCCCGGAACGATGTCGCGGATCGGGTACTGCGCTCCGCTTCCCTTTACATAGACCGTCTCGTCCGATGCCGGCAGGTAGTCGATCTGAATCGTCGGCCATGCGTCGGTGGCATTGGGGATCTTCTGCACCACCTGTTCCAGCAAGGATTGCTCATGGTTGTTTAATCCAATCCAGTTTCCCGAGCTTGATAGACCCAGTCGCAGTACATCCGGCATACCGTCACCGTTGAAATCACCGACTTGAAGGGCATCATGCGTTGCGTTAAAAACAACGTTTCCAAATACATCGGGATTATTGCTGAAGGTAAATGACCCGTCACCATCCGAAAGGGCAAGCCAGCAAGCGTAGGATTGGGTAAAACCAAGGATATCGGTTTTCCCATCGCCATTGAAATCCCGCATGATTGTTCTTGTTCCTCCTGCGGTATTACTTATTGGCGCACTGGCGGACGGCAGGAAGTTTGCCCCATCCGTAACGGTAAACGTACCGTCTCCATCGCAGAGTGCAATCCAGCTGGTTTCGCCGGAGAACAACCTGCAGATATCGGTCAATCCATCGCCATTGAAATCCCCGGTCTGTATTACCTGGTTTTCATAATATCCATCGACCTGAAGGTCAGAGCTCTTTGAAAAATCAAATGTTCCATCCCCGTTGGACAACGCGATCGTATGATATCCGGGATCAGATTGTATCTGATAGAAGTCGGTCAATCCATCCCCGTTAAAGTCCCCCGTTCCCACACGCTTGTCCGGATTATACAGCGAAGTAAACCCGGATATTTCGGTTTTGGTGAAGGTTCCATCCCCATTCGATAGTCCGACCCAGTTGTGGCCGGCATTAGGGCCGAGTCCCATGATATCGGGAAAGCCGTTTCCGTCAAAATCACCGGTGAGCACGGCATCATTAGATTCATCATATGGGAGTAATGAGGATACATCGTTACCCGAAGAGACCGTGAAACTTCCATTCACATTGGAGTGTGCAATCCACCTAGCTCCGGAACCGGTTGACTCGAGTCCGAAGATGTCGTCGCGTCCGTCTGCATCGACATCCATCACAAACACAGTGTCTTCCATCCCAAAGTTCACCGGCAATTCCGGATCCCCAACCGTGACTGTAAAGGTTCCGTCACCGTTGCAGATCGCTACCCAACGATGAGTCGACGAGTCTCGTACCTGGCATATGTCCGTAAGTCCGTCTGCATTAAAATCCCCGGTCTGCAACATCTGATAATCTTTGCTATACTGAGGAATATCCAAAAAATTGGCAACCGCGTTTTGCATAATATCAAACGTTCCATTTGCGTTGGAAAGACCAACCCAGTGATTGGCGGTATTCGGCCCCACAAAGAGCACATCGGTTTTCCCGTCCCCGTTGAAATTTCCCGTCAACACAGGATAACCAGTATATACTGACATCGACTGCACACTGGTCAGATCTGCCGGAAGATCAAAATCCTGGCTGATCGCCGTAGTGCCGCTGTAAGAAAACTCAGTTTTAGGCAGGTGGTCCGCATCCGGCTCGGGCCCGAAAAACTGCTGGATGGATTCGAGCAGGCTCTCCCCCTCCTCGTTGGTCGTGTATACCAAGCGATATTCATGCACGTGTGCATCATCATGCTTCATGATGATGGTCTTGAGCCGCTTGGTCTCGTTCATCTGAACTTCCCTGAAAGAACGGTACAGGGTGTCGGGCCGATCCCCGTCCTCGTACACAAACTCCACGGAATTGTACGTGTCCAGTCCAGCGCCCACATTGCCGGTATAGTCGATCCGGCTGATCAAGGGGCGGCCTGTGACTGCAGGATCCGTGTAGGTAAACGTCATGTAGTTGCCGACCGTGTCGGAGATTTTATTGACCTGCCACGACATTGCCTCGGGATAGGTTCCCGGTTTGAACGCCGAGTATGAAGACGGGTAGTCAACCGTATTCCCATATTCATAGATCAGCCCATCCTTGGCCCAGACCTTGAACCAGGCCGGGCCGTTACCCGCCTGACCCTTGGCAATGACCCGTGAAAAACTGTCGATTTCAGTGCGATACTCACTCTCCGCCTTGCCATAGTACTGCGTATCGGTCGTCGAGGATCCGGTGAAACCCACAATGTCCAACCGCTGACCGTTGAGTACGAAACGGTCGTAGTCATCAAAATCAACCGGATCATAAAAACCGTCCTGATCGGGGGATGCCGAAACACGGGAGATGGTTGAAAGCCCGCTTAGTGAAAAACCGACGCCAAGCGGACCGTTGCCGATACGGGAGCTGTAGGAGATCGCGAGCTTGGGCTCCATGCCGGCTGTGCCGGGTGAAACGCTCAACGGGATCGTGTAGTTTGCCGCACCGAGGTTGTTGACCTTGAGCTCACCCTTGAGTTCTCCCACCAGCGTAGTCCCCGCGGAGGCTGACAATGCAGTCAAACCAACCAACCCGAAACATAAAACCCTGAATCCAAAACCTGCTTTTTTCATGCTGTCCACCCAACTTTTATCAAACTTGCCACTCTGCTATCGCTGTATGCCGACTTCTGTTATTGATTTTGTCCGAGCCTCTTCTGTCTGGCCTTCATCAATGCCACAATACCCGCGCGGTTTTCCTGGGAATCAGGATCATTGATGGCATCCTTGCGCATCGAGGAATAGGCCCCCCAGGAATAAAGATCTTCAACCGAAGTCGGCTCCTCGTGCGAATTGACCGGTGCCGGCTTTTCAACGGCGGAGAGCAGATTAGGGCGCGATACCCGAGAGATAGAGCTGGCAACCACGGTCTCTGTTCTGTCGGAATCGCCCTCCGTGGTGGCCACGGACACTTCCTGTTGCTCCGGACGTTCAGGTTTCGTGTCGGCCGGTCGCGAAGACTCGACTACACAATCAAATTGCTCCGGAGCAGCCATTGTCGTATCGACTAGCTTTTGGTCTGCTACGGATCTTGCAGCAACCTGAGGTTCTACATCTCCCTCAGCCTGCAACCGGCCATGCACAAACCAACCCGCCCCTGCAGCCGCAATCAGTGCTGCTGCAAGTCCCAGCTTCCATCTGTTTAAATCTATTTTCATCATGTTATCCGTTTCCGTTGAAAGTTAGGGAAGGTCGGGAAGGTCGGTCCAACTCAGGTCCGGTTCATTTGCCTGATATTGATCAGCATCCGGCATGACCACCAAAACCCCTTTGAGATTACTGATATTCGGATCGGTACCACGCTCAAACTCCTGGGCGTTGGTCAATTCATCGCCGTCGGCATCGGCTGCGCCATCTGTAGCATTCAGCGGCGCGAATCCGTTGAGAACTTCCCACCCATCGGACATGCCATCGCCGTCGCTGTCTGCATCGAACGGATCAGTCCCAAGATCCACTTCCTGCTGGTATGTGAGGCCATCCCCATCCCAGTCCGTATCTATCTCGTTGCTGTACAGGTCCATGACATCCGAGGCATCCAGCACGCGGTTGAAAATTAGAACCTCATCAATGGCCCCTTTATAATAGAGTTCGGTATTCCGAGATCCGATCGATGCTGCAGAGCTGTTCAGAATCGTACCGGAAAGAGAGTTATTAACGACGTTCATGGGTTGCTGCATCCCATCCACATATACCGTTACGCCTGCGGCCGTTGATGAACCGTTATAGGTAACCACCACATGGTGCCACACGTCATCGTTGAGTGGCGTGAAACCCGTTGATCCTATCAGGCGCACCACGTTTCCGTTCGAACTTATTAAATGCACACGGAGATTACCGTTGACCAAAACTATTCCGATACCACGACTATCAGTAGAGGTCGGGTTCATTTTGGTCAGGATATTGTTGCCGCCATCGGTATCATTACTCTTGATCCACAATGATTGGCTGAATGAATCGGTGCGCTCAAAATTCATGACATCGGAAGGCAGACGTATCCGGTCATTGATACCATCGAAGTAGTAGGCATGGCCGGTCTGGCCAAAGCGGTCCGCAGTCAATACCGCCCCAACAACCGTACCGTCATATCCGTTTCCGCTTTCGTCTTTGGCATTTCCAGTAAAGGGATAGCATGCCACAAGACTCCCTCTATGCAAAACGGTTGCCGCCAAGGTATCCATATCGACGCATCCACCCTCTGGAGGGGTATAGGTGCAGGAAATCGTCTGATCACCGGGAGATGTGCTCGCATCCATGGGTGCCGTCAGAGTTACCGAGCTGCCAGTGGTCGGTCCGGAAAAATCCCCGATACTCCATTCGTATGTGCCGCCCGGATTTCCTGACAAAAGAACGCATGAATACGTGACCGTTTCACCGGGATCCACGTAGTAGGGCCCGTTAACGGAAACGGACAGCGTTGTCCCGTTGGGACAGTTGACGGCCGCCCGGGCCATACCGGGGAGGAAGAAAAGTAGGGCCAGAGCGGCCAGTATGCTTGGTTTGACTATAATCTTCATCTGAATCACCTCAAGTTGTCCTGATTGTGGCTATCCCTAAATCGCATATCGAAGCCCGGGGTCACTGTCCCTGCTCTCCGCCCAGGATTTCCCCGAGAAACTCCCCGTCCTGGTAGACCATGAACGTGTGGCAAACGGAGGCGGCCGCATTGTTCGGATGGGACAGGCGGAAGCGGTAAATTCCGGTTTCATCGTAGTCGCCGTTCGTAATCCAGCGCTCCAGTGTGTAGTCGTCGAGTGTGACACCGGCCACGAAGACCTTGATCCGGATGTCCACGCTGTCGGGCAGGTTGCGCTGAATGGATTCGACTTCCCACAGCTCGCTGTCCTCGAACCGGTCAACCGTCCAGAAGTAACCATCCGCCGCGTTCTGGATCCAGCAGGAGGAGAGTTTCACAGCGCCCAGTATGGGACCACCGGGAGAAGTTCTCGCAACCATCATATGAGTCCCGTTTGCATCGCGGGCTTCGAGTGAAACCGTTGTTGATTGCTGGTTGTTGGTTGTTAGGGAGGTGCTCTTAACGGCCATGTCGACGGAAGAATCCGTCTCATACACCACGTTGGAGGGCATGCCGGTGAAGGTCCATTCACGTTCCTTGCCAACGAGGCAGGCGGGACGATCATTGGGGAATGCGCCATCGATTACCACCACGTTAACGGTGGCGCTAACTTCGCTGTTGCCATGCGTATAGGTCCCGCTGACCGTGAACGATCCGGTTTCGGGGAACCCGAACACCAGTGGCCGGGTATTGGGCGAACGTACCGCCCCCGCCCCCGCATCGATCTCGAACTGTCCGCCATGGGCGCTTTCAGGAAGCATGGTAAACTTGACGCTGTCGCCCTTGCGAATGTAGAGCGTCTGCTCTACATGCTCCATCAGGTTGTAAGGAACCCATTCCACGCTGACCGGCACCTGCAGCGCGCCGTTCTGGAATGACGCCGAGGCCAAGGTGATGTTGTTGGTATCCAGCGGAAGACTGGCGTACCAGCGGGGGCCCGCTCCGCGGGTGATTGCCGATTGCTGATTGCCGTTTGTCGACTGAACCGCCAAGGACGCAAGTTCCGGGTATCGGGCATCGCCCTCGACGCAGGCGGGGGAGATGAACGACTCCGTCGTATCGACTCCGGCCATGGCGGCGATAGCGGCTTCGACCCAGTCCTTCACCCCGTTGCCGTTGAAGTCCGGACCGCCGAGGCTCTGGAGTTGCAGTTCGTTGATCTTCACGCCAAGCCGGGTATGCACATTCTCCCAGAAGACACGCACGGTGTGGCTACCGGCAGGAAGCACCGGCAGGAAGGCGAGCACATCCTCGTAGGCACCGTCCGCACAGACGAAGGGATATTCACCGATGAAGATGCCGTCGACATAGATCAGGAAGGCGCTGGTATAAACCGGCTCCACCGGAGAACAGGTGGTCTTTTCCCAGACATGCGATGCATTGATCCTAAGGCGGTAGAGGTCCTGTTCCGGGTAGTCGAGCACATACTCGACATAGCCGCGGCGGCCCGTGGAGACGATCTCGGAGCCTTCCGCCTCCCATTCACCGGCCGCGCCGTTGGTCTGGATGCCTGAAACGGTGAGGACTGTGGCGCTGGTCCCGTCAAACTCGGCCTCAAGCGGATTGGTGAGGACTTCCTTGACCTCCACGCCATCGAGTACACCGTCACCGTCGCTGTCGGCATTGAGCGGATCAGTTCCTGCAGCGAGTTCCTCGCCATCCGATAGTCCATCGTCATCGCTGTCCGCATCGGTCACCCCGGTGCCGTGCACATTGATTTCATCGACGTCGGCGATGCCGTCCCCGTCGGTGTCGAGCCCTTTGGCCAGAATCTCCTCCATCCAGTCCTGGACTCCGTTGCCATCGGCGTCAAGACCATCGATGGCCCCTAGTTCCAGCCCCAGAATCGCGAACCCGGGCGTGTCGTATTCGAGGGCAACGGCCTGGCACCTGATGACATGGCTGCCGGTCGACAACCATGGAGTAAAGCAGGACCATGTGCCGGTTCCATCGTCGTTCGGAACCAGCTCGGTGATGGCAATACGGTAGCCGTCCACGAAAAAGGCCATGCGCGGACGCGCCCCGACGGGCGGAAGTCCTCCGTCCCACTCGGCCTGTACCGCAACATGGTGCATACCGGCGACCGGGTTGTCGATCCCGTATGAGACATAGGTATTGATGGAATAGTAGCTATTCAGACCGGCCAGGACCACGGTGTTGGACATTACCGTCCAGGTGGAGGAGTTGTGGCTGGCATTCTCGGCCACGATGTCGGAGCCGTCTACATGCTGCAGCAGCGTCAGGTCGTTCGTACCGTCTGCGTCGGTGTCGGCGCTGTAGGGATCGGTCCACGTGATGGAAACCTCGTCGCCACCCGGCAGACCGTCGGAGTCTTCGTCCACCGTGTTAGGATCGGTGCCCTGCCGGGCTTCAAGCAGTTCGCCGTAGCCATCGCCGTCCACATCCTTGTACCCGCCGCCCGTGCCGTCCAGGGAGTCGAGACCGTTGAGGATCTCGAACTCGTCGGACATGCCATCCATATCGGCATCGTCCTCGGGCTGGACGTAGGAACGCAGGTATTGCGGGCCGATCACCTCAGGCGTGCTCTGCCCGGGAAGGGTCCACAGCAGACTCACATGGTCGGCGTAGGCGGCCTCCTTGAACAGGATCTCCACGTAGCAGACCTGATTGCTGGCCAGTTCCACGGTGGCCGACGGCGCGTCCGCATCGCCGATATCGCGGTAAGCCGTCCAGTCGCGCAGGTCGAGCAGCAACTTGCGGTCGAAGGGACTTTCCGTATCGGAAAGCCAGAACCGGGCGGTGTTGTCTCCAGTCAGATGGAAGGTGTATTCACCCGCCACCGGGGCGGTGATGGTGCCGCGCATGCGGATACCGTAGTAGTCTCCAAGATGGAGGGTTGCCGGGTCGGCGTACTCCGAGGAGGTTACGGCACTCACCTGGTTGGGATCGCTGCCGAAGCGCGGAGCATTAGCCAGATCGGAGACCAGCTCGCCACCGAGGCTGTTCCAGCGCTCGACCTGCAGGAAGCCTGGCATGCCGCCCTCCAGCCACATCGGAACCGTCGGGGACGTACCCAAGTCGTAGAGCTCCTGCCCGTCGGTGAAGCCGTCGTGATCCGTGTCGGGATCGAGCGGGTTGGTATGCTCGACAATCGCCTCGATGTAGTCAGTCAAGTTATCGGTGTCGGTGTCGGGATTGGTATCGAGTGTGCCGAACTGGATCTCCTGCTCCGCATCCAGACCGTCGGCATCGATATCTTCGTAGAGCGTGGCGATCCAGACCGTGTAGGGCTCGGAGCCCGCCGTAGCGTCGATGATGATTCGCAAAGCGCCGGGGTAGGATTCAAGCGGAATGACGTAGCGGCCCAGTTCCTGGCTGCCGTCGCCGTTCGCCAGATCGCCGTAAAGGTCGGTGGCCACGTAGGTGCCGTTGGTACCGCCCAGGTCGAGGTAGACCGCGCACTCGCCCACGTTCTGGTGCATCAGGTTGAGCATGAGGTTCTTGTTGATCAGTTCCCGGTCAATATCGATGTAGAGTTTGCCCTCTTCATATGCCGGAACCACCCAGCAAGGCCCGTTGGTCCAGACCCCGCCGATCTTGCCGGATCCCAGCCACCAGTCGGGGCCGGTGTAGTTGTAGGTGTCGCCCGAGGTGAAGCCGGGATGCCCCCACATCATGACGGCACGGCTGAGCGGGTTGTCGTCCTCGCCGTCATTCAACCCATCGGTGTCTGTGTCGGACGCATACGGGTCGGTCTGAAGCAGGGCCTCCATCAGGTTGATCAGCGTATCATTATCGTAGTTGGCCTGCGCGTCCGCACTGTTGGTGGGGTTGAGCGAGAAGAAGTTTTCATACAGATCGATCATGCCGTCGTGGTCGGTGTCGATGCATTCGGGAGGAAGCGGAATGACGAAGGAGGCGGGAACAAGCGCTTCGTCCGAGATCGCCACTTCATCGATGACGCCATAGAAGCGGTCGACGTGGCCGCCCGCCCACATACCGCGCGCCACACTCCATGTGCCGTAGCCCTTCGCCAACGCAGTGTTGGTGCCGGTGGTCGTCAGATCCAGCGTGCCGATCGCTTCGCCGTTGAGGAAGAGGGTAAGGGTCGCGCCGTCACTTACCGCAACCGTGCAGTACCAAGCGTCTGCCTGAAGGTTGGCGGCGACCTGCAGGTTGTGCTGGCCTCCGTTGACGTCGGTGTATTCGATGGCCAGATCGTTGCCGCGCGTTGAGAGGTAGAGTGCTGCCGCGCTGCTGTTGTTACCGCCCACATAGCGTCCATCACGCCCGACAATGGTGTGGTTTCCGCCCAGATTTTCCGACTTGAAGAGCGCTTCAATCGTCCATTGCGCCGGGGTGATGGCCTCGGCATCGGTGCCCGAGATGAAAGGGTTGTAGTCGGAGTCGGTGCCTGCGGCGGGCCAGGCGTTGTTCTGCGACATGCTGAAATCGCCCTGGGCGCTGTCGGAACTCCATTTCATCCAGGCGGAGGTCCAAGCAGTCAGGTGGTTGCCGTTTCCGGAGAGGTCGATGGCGCTGATGCGAAAATCGTCGGTATCCATCGCGCCGTCGCCATCGAGGTCCTGCCGATCGCCATTGCCCGGCATGAACGCACCGTCCACGGCATTCGTCGCATTGAAGTCCCAATGGGCGATGGTTGCGGCTTGTGCGGCGGTAACCGCCAGCAGCGACCCAATAACCATCATTGCAGATCCGAGAAGATTGATTCTTTTCATAACCCCGTTTCTCCCTTGCCTTTTAAAAGCAACTTTCACAAGTGAGCGGCGTTTCTAACTGCCCCACCTAGACGTTTCAAACTATTTTCTTGTTAAATAAATTTTTGTAGTATTTTTTACTAATTTTTAAGTGGTGTAATCCCCCACAAATAGACTTTACTGTGGTGATTTCCCCCACAACTTTATTTCCAGCAAGAGGCGCAAAAAACCAAAGAAGCCCTACCCGCAACCTCCAAAAAGCGTGCGGATGGAAGGGAAGATATCTTTTTCGACGGGTAATCCTCGAAATGCGCCATGACCAGGATTTAACCCAGTACTATCGGGACTACCTATGTTCCACCCTATGAGAGACGAGATTTCTACCGCTCTGCGTGAAGGCACGCCCCCCCCCCAAAAAAAAAAAGAGAATTCCATGCTTGATGATCTGTTCCGCAACAGCATTTTCTACTGCAACTCCGCCATGCTTAAGGAAGCGCTGGAGTTTTCGGCTAAATTCCGCGACTAAGCGCCGTATAACGGCTTGCTGATGAGGATCCAAAAGCCAAGGAATACAGCATCTTGTCTACGCTACTATTTGGGGGGTACTGAACTCGCTCAACGGATTCAGGTTGCACTCCCTATGCGATGAGGATTGAGTTGGCATTTGTTGATCCGGACAATACTCTTAGCTCCCACATCCAATGTAGCGCAGTATTATCCACCTCCTTGCCTTGGGAGATATGAACCACAGCTGTAGATAGCAGAATCTCCCGTGAGCTGACAAACCCAGACTTTTCCCCTCCCAAAACCCGATAAAAACAACAGCAATCTTTGATTTTTATGTTTTTCTTGAATCATCGGCATTTTTTTTCTGAGCGGTATGGCAACGTGCACAGAGCGCCGCGAATGGATCAAGCTTCCCACTTATCGACCCTTTAACCCGTGCCTTGTCCGTATCGCTCCCCGGTATCGCCACCCGTAGACTACCGTCTGCCAGTTGCGCCGCTGTATTCGCATCGTGTTCCAAAACACGTTTTGCGCCGGTATGAATATGTATTTCCGCTGGAAGGGCGGCCTGCTCCTTGTACACCCCGTCCATTCGGTTCAGCTCCTGAATCGCCTTGATTGGATCATGCAGCTCAAGGTCTATAACCAAGGCGGGAACCCGCTTCGGACTCGTATCATCTTCAGGATCAAAGTTCGGATTCACCACCATCCGCACATACGCCTTCACCTTCACCGCCGAACGCAGTGATTCATCTTCAAAAACCAGGCGATCTCCCTCCAGTGCAATTCCCTTCAAATCCGACGCCTGCGCCCGCGCAATATCGCTCAGGCGCGCCCTGCGCTCAGCCAGACTCGCTACTGCCTTTTTTTCTTCTTTCGATGCTCGCCGATCCGCTTGCACACTCAGCTGTTTCAGCCGTGCTTTAACCTTATCCTTCCTTAACCACCTCGAAGCCAAGCTGCACCGACTCGCATAAGAGGCCCGGCTTCCTGCCTCCTCCAATGCCCCCACACCGTTGCAAAACCCCTGCGCTGCATAGGCTAAACAAAAATTTTCCTGTAGTTCCGTGAGCGCCTTCCTAGGTCTCTTTGCACGTCGTGTCGACGCACAGTCCTTACCGGTTAAGGTACCCCTTTGATAGCCTCTGTTTTTATTAGCCTTTTTACCCGCCATATTCATTTCCTCATCACATCTCTAAACGTCTCTCCCGCTCTTCTAGCGCTGTCGGCAGTGATTGTCATCAGAACGGTATGACGATGTGCGCATCTGCATATTCCGTGTGTTAATTTGGTACACGTTCTGGCTCCAGCGACTATGACTTCCCTAAGGTTCGCCGAGGCAGTCCAAGCCGATCGTTTATGCGTGCTGTAATTTCCTTTTCTGGCTCTCGGAGGCGCTTGGCACCAGTACTGCGAAGATCCGTCTGCACTGCTGACACGATTTCACGAAATACTTCTCCGGCTTTCCTAGGACCGATTTTTTTTCTCAATGCGCTCAACTTGCTTTTGAGAATATCCCTGGTCTTCGCCCACTCCCTAGGCTGAAATATAACACAGACCGTCTCGGCGAGCTCGTCGTCTGTGACAGCGTAAATGTCAGGGCTACCGCCTTCGGCGCGTCCCGCCCCCCCATCCACGCTCAGCGGATCGGTAGGCTCCGAGCCGCCGGAACGGCTGCTTGGACGATCCGTCTCATGATCATGAGAAACTTTCGTTTCGGTATGGTTATGATCTGAATTATCGTTACTTGTAACACCGTCAAGGTGTTTCAAGTAACGCTCAATATCATGCTCGTCAGAGCCCTCACCTTCACGGGGGGCGGGACGCGCCGAAGGCGCGCTATTGCTGACCACAGCCGCAGCAAATACCTTCCAAATGCCCTGCCCCGCAGCAACCAACACACCTTCTTCCAAAAGCGCCCTTCTAAGGCCATCCGAAATTTTCTGACTGTATCCCGCCTCTTCCTTGAAGAGCGCACGCAGACTTTTCCTATCAACCTTTTTCCCATCATATTTTCTCAATAACTCCCGGACTGTCCGCATCCTTTGCCTGTTATCATACTCACGTTTACGGCTAGCTCCTGCAGTGGGAGGTGCCTTTTGGTCACTCCTCCAATCCTTTAGTCGGATATACCCAGCCGCGGTGACTTCCAACAGCTTGTGATCCAGTGAGGCATTGACGATACGGCCAGCCTGCTTTGCAGAAAGTCGGGGTATATTGCCGGTCAACCACTCAATGAGATCGGTAGTTTTCATCCTTGCCCCGTTTGCTGACATGCTTCCATCTGCAAAGTCAAACTGTTGCCGACTCATCCCAACGAGCAGGATGATCTTAAACAGTCCACCAAGTTCCGTGGCCGAAAGGGGCTGTGTCATGAGATTCATCCTATTGTGGTTAAGCTGTTGATAGTAGTACCCATTGAATTTGCGCTTATCACTCATTTGTAATTCCTCCTAAATATAGATTCTTGACGATTAGATGCTTATGCCTGACCTGCACCGTTGACGATTTCCATGATGTCGGCACGGCGCACCCTGTAACTCCCGGTCAAGATCTCTACCTTTTCAATACGCCCAGCCTGGATCATTCGCCACAAAGTGGCGCGACTCACGCCAAGTAGCTTTGCGGCCGCAGACATCCCCAGCAGAAGCGGACCTCTAGGAGCTTCGTCGTTTTCCCAGGTCCGGCCTTCGAGAAGACGGTCGATTTGCTCTAGCTTTTCAGGATCGGCTTGAAGAATCTTCAACATGCGTTCGTTCGAATCTTTCATGGTGATTCCTCCTTAGCAGTCGAATAGTTCGTAGGTGGGTTTGCCAAGGATCTCGGCAATTTGTTGTTTGGTTTCTCGGTCCGGGGATGAACGTCCGGTTTCGAATCGTGATATATCGATCTCCCTTCGCCCTATTTTTTCTGCCAACTGTAGTTGCGTAAGACCTATCCTTACCCTTGCGGCTTTTAAACGATTGTTTCTCATCTGCACCGTTTCCTCTGTTCGTAATAATTACGGTCACTAGTCGACAAAAAAACCCGGCCTCCTTAGAGGTCCGGGCTCAGTGCTACACCTGCAGACACATTTGCCCTTCGCGAGCAATCTCGCTAAAGGCTGGTGGAGCTGGTGATGTATCTAGTGTGTATCGGTGTGTATTTTGATATTCAGATGAAAATTTCCTTTGTTGTCGTGACCGATGAAACCGTCGTCCCACAAACGCTTTGCGTCTCCAGAACGAAAATAATTTTGGATCCGTGGTTTACCTGCCGGCCATTTTTTCGTATCGGCGGTAAAAATCTGCACAAAAACCTCATTCTGACTCAAGCTGGGCAGCTTGTGTGACCGATGTGCAATGTAGAGCGTCTCTATGATTTGTGCGGCGTTTTTCGAGATTGTGTATTGATTATCACACCACGAGATGTTCCTGAACAATGAGCTGGATCGAAACTCCCCTTCATCAACCGTTCCAAAAGACCCGAACTTCTGCCTAATACTGCCTTTTAACAATCGAGCCGTCTCGCGAGGGACATGTTTCATCAGCTGAAATAACGAATCTAATGTTTCTCGCACTTCGGTTTTAGAGTAGTGATCGTTGCCAGATATGGGTTCCACTTCGCATTGCTCAAAATCGCTGACCACCCAGTAATCATCACCCGTCTTAGGGCAGGCAAGAATGCCCAAGCGAGCCCTTCCATCAAAAATGTTAGGGGTAAAACCAATAAGACGATCGAGGGCATCGGTACAGGGCCATGATGATTTTTCTATCGTGTAGGGAGTTTGACGTGTAAACACCAATAATATGAATGCAACACCCAATAATTTCGTTCTTGGAGACGCTAATAAATCTTTATAGAAAGCTGACTCCAACTCTTGCTGGAATTGATCATTAGCATAGCGACACATGCCCAACGCATTGACGCCATGTAGTTCTTTGTACTCAGAAATCAATTCCTTCTCTCTCTGTTTCTTATTGGAATATGCACGATTATAGTTCCCAAATGCTGACGTACCCAACATGCGCTGTAATTCATTATAGATATGCTGAAATAAATCTCTGTGAGATTCATTGCCAAAATTTATTGGATGGAAAAATCGCCAGTTCGTGATGGTGAAGGAATAACCGGGACACTCGTCTGTTGTTTTGAAATCGTAACGGACACCCTTATCTTCCTCCTTGGATTTCTTTAGCTGGCCCTCCCACTCAGGCGATATATGAATGATGTGCTCGGGAGACTGCGTTACATTGTCGTCGGACTGATTTCCACTATTATCCTGCATAGTCATACTCATCCTCAGATTCTCTTTCATTTTCAATTATGCGTCCCGAGCCATATCTTTCACAGCAATACGAATCTGGAAATTATCCAGCTATCACCGCCCGAATGGCCTTAATGTCCCTCCAGGCTGTCTTGCTGGTGGATTTAGTTGCAATCTCCTGAATCTGCTCCAACGGCGTTTTGTGTTGGCCGCTGGTGAGCATGCGGGGCATGGCGGTCTGTAACGCCTGACGAAAATCATCTTCTCCCGGATGAAAATAGTGTTTCAGGACGACTTCCGTTGTTTTGTGTCCGGTCACCTTTTGCACGAGTTCCAGCGGCACGCCGGCAGAGAGGGCCAACGTCACCCAGGTAACGCGAAAACTATGGAAGTCTCGTATAGACGCCCTGCGTAATCCTTCTCCCTCATCCCGCTGCCTTTGAAGAAGTCCGTTATCGGCCTTTACCAAGGCGCTAATGCCACCTTTTCCGTTTCGTCCACGCACAATACGACAACCGGCTTTGGCTTCGATTTCATTGAGATACCCAGAAATGGAGCCTTTGCTGATGCCCAATTCAGCCATAATCTCCGATCCCTTCACGCCCTC
The DNA here is from genome assembly GCA_050290185.1 of Pontiella sp. Lineage (GTDB taxonomy): Bacteria > Verrucomicrobiota > Kiritimatiellia > Kiritimatiellales > Pontiellaceae > Pontiella. The sequence goes on along the minus strand of JBNKHE010000010.1, from coordinate 103,717 downwards.
GAAATACATATCAAACGTCCGTCGCATCTTGGTGGCTTTTTCGGCATTGGCCATACCCTCAATATACTTGTGCGCCCGTTCCCGCGTCGCCTCTTTCGATAGCTCGGGAAGTTGGGCTTCGGCACCGCTCTTTTCCTTGAACGCTTCCGCGATCACCTTCTTTACTCGCCATGTTATGCCATCGGGATTGGTTTGGAACATCGCTGCCTGTTCAGGGAAAACATACTTATCCGTTTGGGGCAAATCGACCAGCTCATCATACAACATCGGGAATACGGGAATCCTGACCGTCTGCCCTGTCTTCGAGGTTTTGACGGTAATCATCCCCTTCATCAGGTCGACATCCTTCCACTGCAACAGGCAACAGTCTCCACGCCGCATAGCCGTACAGATTCCAGTAATGATGATGGGACGGATAAACCCATGCTCACGCGATGTCTCGATGATCCTCTTCAGTTCCCCCGGAGAAAAGGGCTCCCGAAAGATGGTATCGGTTTCGCGGGAAGGTATGCCATAAAATGGATTGGGTGCGCCTTCCGGCAGTAGCTTCTGAAAAGTGGTACGCAATAACTTGAGGGTGTCATTCCATGTCTTAGGAGAAACATCCCTATCCCCCTCCGCCTTCATATACGCCCGCGCCATGGGTTTCGTCACTTGGCCGATTTCGAGTGCATCCTTGTTCTGGCTGATAACGAAGCCCGCAAAAGTATCCAGCGCGGCCCTGCATTGCTTGACGTAACGCTCGCTGGGCTTTCGCTTGCGAGGAAGGCTTTCCCACTCATCCGAAAGGCGGTTGATTGCGATAGAAGCCAACACCTCGCCCGTCTTGATCTCGTAGAGCTTTTCAACAAGATGCACCGCGTTTCTTTTCTCGCGCGCCTGTTCGACAATGCCGTTAAGCTTGGCTTGGGCTGTGGCACGTGATCGTTCAAAGGATACATCCCCCTCATCCATCAGCGACAAGGAGGCCGGAGGAGTACCGGATATACGAACACCAAGATTGTCACAATACCGCTTCCCGTTGACCTCATATCTGCCGTACCAAAACGGACGAAGCGTTCCATCAGGCTTCTTTCTAAATTCCAGCGGCATACGTTTCCCCTTCCTAGCACCAGCAATGCTTTTATGACGCTACGAACGTAGAGAAACCCAGAGAACGGAGCAACACCAAAAACCAACCAACCCACCAACCACCAAAGAAACAAAGCGGAAATAAACCAGCATTTACTGATATTATCACACATTACTGCATGTTTATTTTCAGGCTCATAACCTGAAGGTCCTCGGTTCAAATCCGAGCCCCGCTACCAACTTCTAAGGGTCTAAGCATCAGCTTAGGCCCTTTTTTATTGCTTAAAATGCGCTATCTCGACTTTCACCTGATTTTCCGACCTGAACGATCGTCCACCACAGATCGCCACTGTCCACTGAAAATAACTCAACGATAACTCAATTGCTTGGACGCCATAACTCAACGATTGAAAATCCGGACACCACCTTGTGGAAACCAGTAACGCAGGCGCAGAACACTACATAGCGGGAATACCCCCACCCCTCCTTTGGGTCCCATCTGCCCGTGACGGGGTAAGTGGATCGTTCCAGTCAGGAGTCACATGTACATACATTTTGGCCCCCATGATTTACTTGCCACAAACATTAACGATTCATTATATTCAAGGCGGCACAAAACAAAGGGATGGACCACATGACGCATAAGGCTGACTCAAAACTGGAACTCAATAGATCCCACATGCTGGAGATGAAGAAATACACCGCCCAGCAGCTTCGCTACATCGTGAACAGGATGGCATTCCCCGAAGAAACATGCGCGGCATGTGCCACAAACGCCGGATATGCTGAAGCCCATTCCTCCGTTCGTTGTGCGGAACTCAACCGCAAGCCCCATGTGCGCCAACTGATGGCACGCAAAGCCTCTCTATCGACATCCATCGAGCCTGGCGCGAAGGATATGTCAATCGAACAACTTATCGCGTGGCATGCTGGCATTGTTCATCATCCAGAGGCATCGGTCAAAGAACAGCAGGCATCCGCCATAGAGCTTGCGCGTTTGAAGGGCTACCACAAAACAGCTGGAGAACAGCCCGTATACATGAATTTTATGGATGAGCTGATAGCGTGGAAGTCCAAACTTGAGTGCAAATCACCACCGAATTGATAGTCGGCCACATACATTTCTCGCAACGCATACACAACGACGGTATGTGCCGGAGAAAATGTGAACAGTGCCACCAACATTGGTTCTATTAGCGACACTGTCCATTAGTCAATTTATTCTTTATTTGATCGGCGATTGCTGGATTTAATAGCTTCGCGCACTACCCATAATGCAAGAGCTACAACTAAAAGAGACAGAACAGTAACGACGCCAACTTCGCTGTTTACTTTATCGAATATAACCCCAACTACCTTGATAATTTCTTTCATGACCACCCTCCTAACATGCTGGTTTGCTATTAATTGCAACAGTCCCATAGAAGGATCTGTGCCATGGAGGCGTGTGTACGAACCGCAAACGTTGAACGATAACTGCAAGACCATTATGCAGAATTAGTTATTACATACGGGTATCAGAACGTATCCGATATGTAATCTTTTCGTTGCATCATCGTTAGGTCGTAGTATCGAAATGTTTTACAAACGTTTTTCGATTATTAGCAGGATGACGTGCGAAAGAGCGAAGATTCATCTTTTATCGATTAAACCAACCATGGAAGTTTAGAAAGAGTTTCATGAGGGATATTCACAACCGGTTTTTCAACAAAATCAACTTTAGATGTTTTTCTTTCGAGCAAAAGCTCTTCGAGTGCCATGCCAAGCGACTTTATGTCAGCAATTGTATTGGTCAATCCACAACTAGCACGTATGACGCCATACATTCCATTAAGGTTACCATGCTTTGCTGCCTCGAATAATTCATTACGCTTTAAATCGGAAACTCCTAGCAGTTTACGTACGAACTCGTGCTGACATACATGGCCAGTTCTTACTGCGATATTTTTAGTATGCCCTAAATAATTCCCCACATATTGGTGCTCATACCCATGAACAGAAAACGGAAATACTGGCAACCATTTTGTGCTTTGGCGATCTAGGGGACGAAAAAGCATCACTTCTTTAAGTGCGCCAAAGACTTCCGCTGCCGTTGATAAAAGCGAAGCTTCATGAGCTTCTATGCGCTCAAACCCTATGTTTTCTATTTCCTCAGCGGCGGATGCTATAGCAACAATACCTGGGTAATTTGGAGTACCTCCCTCCTCACGATATGGCAAGGGTGACCATGCGATTTGGTCTCCATTTATCATTGATATTGTTCCGCCACCAGGATGATCAGGCCACCCTGAAGAAAACCACTTGGCAGGTCCTACCAATACTCCTACGCCATATGGCGCATACATTTTATGCCCTGCAAAAACTACAAAATCCCAAAGATCACTACTCCCGCTTCGTGCCTTGCTCAAGCATCGATGGGCAACAAACTGTGAAGCATCTACTGCTATAGGGATACCATACTCATGGGCTAAACGCGCTACATCATCAACGTTTGTTAAGCGACCGGTAACGTTCGAGGCAGATGTGATGGCAACAACTCGTGGTCGATTGGGTTGCGCAAGAAGGTGATCTAGGTGATCTAGGTCCCAATCGCCATCTTGCGTAAGGCGACAGCGAACTACGGAAGCCCATCGTAGCCATGGAAGTAAGTTGCTAGTATGCTCCGCAACAGAGCTAACTGCACAGAATCCCTCTCCATAAGTTTGCGCCATTCGGCGTGCAAGAATATTCATGCAGGTTGTTGAATTGTGTCCAAAAATAATGGTGTCATCCCTATTGTGCCCGCCTGCAAACTCGAAGATACGTTGTCGAGCACGTTCCAGAATATAGGTAGAGATACGAGATAGAGAACCAGATCCCCGATGAACGCTCCCATATGAGTGCATAACTGCGTGAACAGCCTTTTCCACTGCAAGTAACGGTGGAGTTGTAGCGGCATTGTCGAGATTGATGTCACGGCAACCCTCTTCAGGAGCACTTACCGTCACAACATCAGCAAGAGGCTTTGATCCGTCAGCACTCATGATTCTTTTATGGCGTATATAAGTGCCATCCCATAATGATGAATGGGGCAAAAAACAAATGAAAATCCAGCATCTCTGAGCCATTGACACATATTTTCTGCTGTGTCCGGGATGTTGAGTTCTCGCCAGTGCTCGACCCACTGGTCGGCGATTTTGTCTGGGACTGCGCTCCGGACATGCACTTCCGCTGCCTCGAGAGCGGCACCCTCCTCTCTTGGATCGTCAAATTTGATCCAATCGATCATGCAAAAGCAACCACCAGGCATCAGCGACTGGTATATGCGACTGAACAGATCTCTTTTACCTTGAGGATTCTGATGGTGGATCGCGAGCGCAGAGACACACAAATCATATCCCTGCTCAAGTAACATATCGGAGAAATCCCCTTTGCGCAGTTCAACCCGGTTTCCGTACTTGCAAAGACGGATTTGGGCATGGTTCAACATCTCGTCGAAAATGTCGACGGCAACCGCAGTGCTCTGCGGGAAATGATCAAGGAGGAGTTCAACTGTTTTTCCTGTGCCTGTGCCGAGATCCAAAATCCTTAGTGGCGCAGATACATTCCACCTGCGACTCGCAAACTGCTCCATTTCAGTGTGCATATTGAGATAACCAGGAATAGAGACCTCAGCATGTTCATCGTAGTTGTCCTGAAGGACGTAGAAGAATTCTTGTCTGGTTACGTGGCGACCGTGGGGGTGGTTTTCCATAAGGTAGTTTCCTAGTCCGATACTGATCCTAGCTGTTTTCTAACTTCTGTAATTTTGTCTTCAAGATACATGCGAATATCGGATTGAGCCAACTTGAAATTACCCCACCATCCGTCTAATGAGTGGCCAGTGCCTCTCTCAGCTTTTTGAATCATCGCTTCAATCTCATTATCTTCTTCGAGCCGACATTCTTCACGCAGGAATGCACGGCCTTCTGTTGTAAAATTTGCCACCGCTCCGACTATTAAACACAGAAAACGCAATTCCCCCCCCCTGAGAGTCGTCGAGAGTATGCGTAGTTCATGTGCAAGTGCGAGCATGAGAGATAATACCCATTTGTCAGCCTTTCCATCATTGCCTGCGTTCCGCTCTTGGGCTGCCTGCATTAAACACTTTGAGAATTTCCTGCGATCCTGCTTCCCAGGAACGAGAACATCAAATTGACTGTATAGCTCGGTCCATGATGCTACAGCACACTCCATTTTCGGGTGAATGTTACAACGATCAGTGGGAAATTCGGGAAGATCGCCTACCTCAATCTGAGAACCTGAGCAGTTGGCAACCGCACCCTCAATGGCGTTTTCGAGTTCCCTGATGTTTCCCGGCCATGAGTAGATTTGGAGGTGCGCTAGTGATGTAGGGGTGAAACCAAGTACCTGCTCTCGCTTAATTGCAGAGAACTTCTTTAAAAAATGCGCTGCCAACAATAGGATGTCACCCTCCCTTTCACGCAATGGGGGTAGGTGAATGGTAAAGACCTTGAGTCGATAGTAGAGCTCTTCTCTGAACCTTCCTTCCTTGATTTCTTTCTGGAGGTCTTTGTTCGTGGCTGCCATCACCCGCGCCTTGAGTGGTCTCCAGTCATTTCCGCCAACTCGCTTAAATTTTTTTTCTTGGAGCACTCGAAACAATTTCAATTGAACAGGTATTGGCACATCGGCGATCTCGTCGAATAGAATCGTTCCATCATTTGCACTCTCGAGTAGCCCAATTCTATGTTGCATTGCTCCAGTGAATGCGCCTTTTTCGTGCCCAAAGAGTTCGCTTTCAATTAAATTCTGGTTTGGCTCGCCACAGTAGACTGGAATGAGGTCCGCATATCCTCTTGCGCTTAAATTATGGATTTTTTGTGCTACAAGTTCCTTTCCTGTACCTGACTCACCTAGAATAAGCACTCGTGTATCGGTCTGCGCAGCCTTGTTAATCTTCTCCTCGACTTTCTTCCAGCAGGAAGACTGCCCCAATAGGACGTGGCCCATATCTGGGCCCTTCCGTGGGCTAGGAGGAAGGCTCTTACTAAATGCCCGGACTCGACCTTCAAGATCACTGGCGAGTCTTTTCCAGCCTGTATCCTTATTTAAAAATTCATCTTTGCTATAAAACTTGAACCAACTGACATCCCCTCCAGCACAACGCTCTTTTTCCAACACCAAATCACGATATTGTGTAAACAGAAGGATGCGTCCTGTATCGACAGAATGCTTATTTGACAAATATTTCGCCAAGAGAATCCCGTAGAATTCACTATCTGGAAATTTAACATCCAAGAGAAATAGAGAATCGCAATCCTGCGCCGCATCTTCTATAGGTTGAGCAGGGATTGCATCGTATTCATTTTGATCCGAAGAGTATACTCGACGTCCTTTTTCATCTAACATTAACGTGTTGTCATCATCTCCCCCACATGTGACAAAACTATATTCAACAGGAATCCCGATCCGTTCCGATAATAGCTTCGCAGTACGCTCAACGATTTTATCATCATGAAATTGAGTCTGGTCATCAACATATACAATCTTCATATCTATCTCCGATAAAATGAGAGGCGTAAAAGAGCGGGCTGATCATATTTTGTAGGGATAATTGCAGCATAAGGGCAACCAAGAGCAATGGCATTGGCAAAGAGGTTATAGAATCCTCTCCGGCCCGAAAAGCGACTGAGACTATCGCGAGGATACTCCCACTCTAATGTCAACCTTCCTGGTACTTGAACCTCAAATGTGAGTTCACCCTCCCTATCGGACCTAATGCACAGGCGGAGTGTTTTTCCTTTAGCATACGGAGCTCGCTGTGCGAGCATATCGAGGAGTATCCAGATAAGTGAATAATAGCCCTGTACTGATAATTGATCTTCTTTCCTACCATCGTGTTTCTGATCATAAGGTTTAATCTTTACAGAGCGTGGTTCTTCACTTACACCAAGCTCATTGAATACCGCCGTGCAACTGTAATGTCGTATATAGTATGCATTGAAGGCAGCAACGGCCTCGTTCGCCGCCTTTACAGCATCAACCTCAACATGAACCGACCTAGCTGGAGATCCAAAAGCTGGACCGGGTCTTATGAAAAACTGCTGAGAAAGGATGTTTACAACTCGGCGCAATGAATCAGCATCCTCACCCTTTGAGGACCTAAGATCCTGAGCGACTTCTCGCAAAAAATGAACCACTTGTGCGAATCGAGGTTCCTGCATTTCCCATTCACGATATGCCTGAACTATGTCATCTTGAAGACAAGCAAGTTCTGCATCTGCTATGCTCGATAGATAGGGCAAGGTTCTTTCAAGACGTTCAAGTATGATGTCGTCATCCTTTCTGTTCTCACCATATCCCTCGCGAGGCACTTGGTAAGGGAGACTTTGAAGATTATCCTCAAGCATTATGATGAGTCCGGAAGAAATACGCGACAAATTGCCACCAACTCGCTGCTCCTGCCCGGGAGGAACGTAAGCCGTTATGTTTAATGGAACGAACAGCCAGCGCAAGGGTGTATGCCAGCCGGATCTAACAAGAATGTGCATGGCAGGTACGAGACTGCATAAGCCGAATAGAGTATCCTCAGTATTTGGTGATATGTATGTGCGGACCTGCTCTGTGAGTTCGGCTGGATTATGGACTTTGATCGACTCCATAGAATGCCAGTCAGCTCCCGGCATACGAGGAGCCTTTAGATGCTGTCCTGATGCTATGGAGATCAAGAGCCAAACGAACCTTGGGAGAGCCCAAGACAGATGTTCCTTGTCCTTTAGAGCTTCTTCACATAAATAGCGCGCATCATTGAGCAATGATCCAAGCCTTGAAGCCACGACATCATCGAGAGTATCCTCCTTACTGTCATGACAACGCTTATCAGCCCACGCAATTCGCGCTTTGAGCCAGAGAAGAGAGCATTCAAATCTTCGTGTTGGCCTATCATTCTCATCAATTAGACCAAGCAACGCTAAATCATCCCGGAAGTCCGCCACGCGAACAAAACTTCCATCATTTGCTGTGGACAATCCGAATTGACTTTGAAGCTCAAATCCTAGGGACTCAATCTCAGATAGACGTTCATGGAAAGCCTCCCCTTGTCCCGCGTATACCCACTCCAGTTTAGATGTGAGGGATAGCGTCTCCGTGACATCTGCTTTGGAGAGCATTGCCAGCATGCGCCTGCATAATATCCACTGCAAAAGGAAGAAGGAAGCCTGTCCCTCTGAAACAGAGATTATCCCCAAGCGCTTCTCCCAAGATGTCGTGTGCATGCCTTTCTCAGCTGCCTCGAAGACTGCCCGGATAGGAAGTCGCCGGAATGCACGAGACAGATTCTCTCGCTCAAGGCGAGTAAGTAGCCAACGAACTGTAAGAGAGCAGTCCAGGAATCCCTTCTTTATCGGTGCTCGGGAAGGGACTTGTAAGAAAGCATATCCGGCATAGAATGGATACCAATAGGATTCACCCGGGGCATCTCGGCCCTCTGGCGATCGATGAACTGGGGCGACGACGACTATGCCATTGTCCTCTAGAAGTTGCCTGAAATGTGGTTTTGTTACATGACATTGTGCAAAACGCAGGGGATTGGCTTCAGCATGAATCAATGTATCGCCAGTGTGCCTGTAATGGAAAGGGCAAGCCTCGGTGTGGCAAAGACCTACATGGTCAGAGCCATCGGTATACTTCCACTCGAAAGTACGCTGCATCTCAGGCGTTATACAACCCCCAACTGGGCACGGAGTATAATCACGATGTAGTCTACTAATATCGATTTGATCTTTTGGATTGTTTGCGGCATGGACGACCTCTGTAGTTCGCAACCCAAATGGATTCCCTATCCATTCGCCTTTATAGTTGGTATTCTGGCGGCTCGGCAAAGCATTGACATCCCAAACATCAGCACGTGAAGCACGGTAGCAACCAACAGAACGAAGGGAATCTCTTTCGTCATCTGTCATGACCTCCCATGTTTTCCAACGTACTTCATCGGGAATCAGGTCACAGCTCTGGTATTTCTCGCACCCCCGAAATAGAATACGTCTCGCCGTGTGCGGCTCCAATGGATTCGGGGGTAGAAGTATGCCAGGTAGTTCACTGTCTCCATCGCACCACTGGGATGGTGGACCGCCAAAAGTGTATCCCAGAACTCTTCTTCTGAGTTCCTCAAGCTGCTCTTGTAGAGCACAGCTAATAGATTGTTTCTTGTCAAGCGGCTCAGGCATTTTCAAGGAACTCCTTTAGCTCTTGAGTTTGAGGATTTTCAAAGATCCTGCTTGGATCACCCTGCTCATGGATACGGCCATGATGGAGAAAGCACACGTCGTCAGACAGCCTTTTAACAAAACCCATCTGATGACTAATCAACAAGACAGCTGCACCGGCTTCAGCGTATTTTCGCAATATGAGACGAACCCGCTCTGTCCAATCAGGGTCTAATGCACTCGTCCCCTCATCAATTGCAATGAATTGGGGATTAAGGGCTAATGCTCTAGCTAACACAACCCGCTGCCGGAGGCCCCCAGAGAGCTCCCAAGGAAATGAGCTCAAACGATCTTCTAATCCAAACTCATGGAGTACGGTCGCTGCATGTTGTCTAGCTTCAACATTTGAAAAGCCCAGACTTTTCACAAGAGGCAGTACTACATTATCTTCGACCGTAAGATGCGGCCAAGGCTGTGAGTCTTGAAAAACTGCTCCAACTATTCCGCCGTGTAGCTTAATTAAATCATTCTTTGAAGGAAGCGTGCATATATCTTCACCAACATCAACGATGATTTCGCCATTAATTACTATCGTCCCTTGATCCATTAAATCAAAGAGAGTGGCACATCGCATGAGCGTCGACTTCCCAGATGCATTTGCGCCAATAAAGCTGAGTATTCGTTTCGGTTGCAGGCTGAACGATGTATTGAAGATCCCCCGACCTTTTCCATATCCCCTTGTAAGATTCGACACCATCAGAACATCCGATTCCCCAGAAATTCCGGAGCTTTCAAACGTGTCCAAAGGTGAGTTCATGACAAATCCCCTTTCAAAACAAAGCGCTCGGCTTTCTTTTCTAATCGCCGAGACCAGAGAGTTCCAGGAAGAAGAAGAACAAGAAAGATAACAGCTAGAGCAGTGTAAAACTCAAGGGGGCGATAGACTTGGCTAATAATCTCCGTTGTTCGATGAAGAAGTTCTGGAACAGCAATAACGGAAGCCAGCACAGATAGTTTGATTGTGTTGATAAACTGACCAACAAGTGGAGGAATCATAATCCGAAGAGCGATTGGAAGAACTATGAAACGATTAGTATGCCAGCTACTTAATCCAGATGCTTTAGCGTCATTTATATAACTGGCCGGAATAGCATCCACACCCGCACGAACAATTTCTGCTATGAATGCGGACAGATTGAGAGAAAGGACAATAACTGCTGATGTGAATCCCGAAATGCGAATACCCCCAAGTAGAATTGGAATGCAAAAGAAGAACCACACTAATAATACTAACACAGGCAAGGTGCGAAAAACATCGATATAAATACGAGCCAAACCGCGGATGTAAGGATGTCTGTGTCTCGCAATAAGCCCCAAAAAGATACCGGCAAGTGTTCCCAATAATAGGATCCAACAATTAAGCAGAACTGTCATTCCCAGGGCAGAGAGAAGTTGTTCCCGGTAAGTCCAGACCCATCTAAAATCCCATTCGTACATGATAGCTTATCCAATATAATGTTGGCATGAACTTACAGTTCCTTGCTCCTAGATTATTGCTTTTCGGGAACCCAATACTGAGGATATGACATCTTTGGAAACACCAGCTCCTCATTCTTGTGCATGAGAGGAATTCCGTATTTGCTTTCCCATTTATATATGTCGCCAGTGTTTATGTAATATTGAATACATGTATTGAGATAATTCAACCAACGTTGATCGCCCTGTCGAACAGCCCATGAAAAGTTAGTTGGCACGATTGGCCTCTTCGCTAACACTTCTTTCAACTCAGGGTGGGCTCTCAGATAAGTGAAAACTGTTAGTTGATTCATTAGTCCCACATCAGCCTGACCAGATGATACCGCTGCCAAGGGGAGTGTTAAGTCAGCACCTTGCAGACGTACAATAGTTGCGTTTCTAAAATTCTCGCGCACAAAATCATCAATAGCACTTCCTTGCTTCACAGCAACCCTAGTGCCTTTCTTATCCATATCCTGCCATGTATTATATTTGCCAACCTCTTCAGGTTTCACAACACCAGTATATCCGCAATAAAAGATGGGGCTGGTAAATGCAACAGCTGTCGCTCGCTGGGGGGTTGCAAATGTAGCACCAATGGAGACGTCATATTGTTGCGACTGAAGTCCTGCAACGAAATTTGCTAAATCCACATTGTGATAGATAACTTTTGCATCAAGCGCTTTGCCTATGGATTCAATCAAATCAATGAAAACACCATTAAGCTTCCCATTTTTGTCCTGCATAATTGTTGGTTCGAATAGAAAATATCCTACATGCAACTCACCGGTCTTACGCACTTTATCAAGTGTGCTAATTTGTGCCATAGATACGTTATCATCGTGCCGGAAACATCCCCCGATAAAGATTGAAACGAGCGCCAATATTACAAATCCACTAACCGCCCAACGCTTCCTGTTGATTTTATGCATCATGTTAGTCTCCGCGTATTTTAAATATTAACCAACGTAGTCATCGCATAGGCAAAATGCGTGCCACCCCCCGTCGATTATCACATCTAACTCCCTATGTGAAACTTGCAACACTCTCCAACCAAGGAGATATGGTAAATGAACATCAAAATACCAAAACGTTTTGGAAACATTTACTATACGTTTGAGGAATAATTACTCCAGAAGGACGTTTGTGTCTCAGAGTGTGTCGCAGAAGCAAAATGCCAGCGATAGCTTTTATCCTGCCGGACCTGTCCCTTCAGCCGTCCGTAGAGAATGGACTTTACCAGCTTCCGGTCTATGCCAAGTTCCATGGAAATCTGCAATGCCTTGAGGCCATTCCCCTGGGCCAGCATCTCCAAAATTTGCGGTGCATAATCCATACCGACTCTCTATTGCCCTTCGTTTGTAAAATTCAAATCGCTGAGAATGCAGGAGAGACTGTAGATGGCGAGTTCGGCGTCGCGGTCGGAAATGGGCCGGAGATCAAGCTCAACCTGCATATTGGGTTTTATTCGGGAATGAAGGTCGGCAATGATTTTTCCGCAGCTCGCGACAATCCGTTTGCCATCTTTGCCGGCATCATCGGCGAGGTTGCCAAGATCGGTTCCGCTCAACTTTTTAATGTCTTCATGGAAATGGGCAAAGAGGGCCGCCGCCGCGGCGTGGCGGCATAGCTCGATGATGGAGTCGGCATTCGCGTGGTGCATGGCATCGATGACTTTGCCAACCGTATCCGATACCTTGGTTTTCCACGGCTCGGGAACATTGCTCAATTCAAGATCAGGCAGAGCACCCATCGAATGGAGGGGACGCAACGTTAACAGCTCATCGTTCAGATACATCTGGTCTATGGAAACAATGCGCCAGAGGGAATAGGCGGTCTGCGTCCCGATGATGGCATATTTATTCTCCGGAGCATTGAGACTCAGTGCATACGGCTGATAGGTGTGTAGTCGCTTGATAAGCACCGGTCCTTCTGGATAAAAGGGGTTGCTCTGGACGCGATCAAGCGTATCAATCGGAGCTACACGACATTCATTAGGCTGCTCAACATACGGCTGATATATTCTGCCACGGCGGACCATTGAAACCGGATCGAAACCATCCTCTCGGAAAAGAAACTTCTTTGATTCGGCCTTTTCGGCTTCGATCAGATTCTTCAGCGCAGTGGCAGGGGTATCGCCAATCTGCATATCGAAAAGATGTGGCGGAGGCAATACGGCGCGCATCCCCGTGAACAGATCACCGCCCTCGTAAAACAATCCCTTATCCTTTTCGATTCCTAGAAACACTGAACCTCCATCAGACTTTAATCAAGTCCAAGCCATAATACTCAGCATCTACCAATTCTAATCCTGAAGAATTACCACTCCTATTCGGTACAAAATCTTTACTCCACAGAACAACACATTTTCCACCCGCATACCGTGAGCTTGGGAAAATCATGCCATTAACTAATAACGTGGTTTTTAGATACTCGGTAAGCACCTGTGTCGGGACGTACTGAATATGTTCTCGACCATCCTTTTCAATTGGAGCGGCAAGCTCTTTAACAAAACTCCATAAAAACTGACAGAGATAGCGGCGAGAACTCTTGTCCAAATCGAAGAAGTCCGGCGGTGGGGGTAATCGAGTAAAGTCCACTACTTGAATTTCAGGAATGAGGCGTATAGATGCTAGAGTCATTATTTTATCGGACTTAAGCTCACCGACCTCTGCCTTGGCAGTTTGCGCATCTAAGGCCCCATAGAGCATTGAAATCCCTGCGGGAGTCATACGGTTTGAATAACAAGCTTTATGATAGGGTGGCGCTCCAAGCTCCTGAATAGAGGTATGCTTCGTTTTATCAACCCGAGCCCGAAAAATGACCGTCTTCGGGCGCATATTCCAGAGTAGTTCACGTTCAATAATCTCTTTTAGATCATTCAAAAATCCAAGAATATCGGTTTCATCCTGCTCGGATGGTTCTTTTTCAATAATGGTATCCCCAAAGAAATAGCGGGTCGTGTGCTTAACAATGTGAGCAAACCCGCGCCATCGAAACAAACGTGTTTCTTCAGGTTGAACGCCATAATAGTTTTGACGACACCAATGGGTATCACGGATTGAATCACGAATGGTTTCGGTCAAATCCCCAAAATCCGTTCCGTCATATCCGCCGATGACATCTTCGATCAAATCATACGTGTCCTGATACTCTCCAAGCCACTCCCCGTCAACCCAATTGAGCTCATTGACCGCCTCCGTATATTCATTCCAGATTGCAGGCATGATGTGATGTTCCATCAGATAATCGAGTGATGCCGCACGGTCATTTTCACAGAAAGAACAGTTGTGGTCCGGCACAATATTTTCTCGAATGGCTTTCTGAAGCGATGACGCGGTTAAGCAATTTTCGCAGACAAATTTTCCTGAAGCTCCCCACCATTGATCCATGGCCTCAATCATCATTTCACTCTGCTGGCCCATGTTATCCCTTTCCCTTCCGGGGCTTCTTTTTCGGTTTCAGGTTGGATCAGGCGGTTTTGATGCGCTCCAATAATGCGGCACCGAGTATCTGCATATCGAAAAGATGTGGCGGTGGTAATACGGCGCGCATCCCCGTGAACAGATCACCGCCCTCGTAAAACAATCCCTTATCTTTTTCTATCCCTAGAAACATAAGCCATTTCCTTTTGGCCGCTTCGTCATCCATTAGCACTTTTGAGTGCGTTGCTGCTATCGACATCACCTATACGAAAGGGTATCTGCTGTATCCGAAAGCATGGCATGCCCAGCCGAAAGCCTGTGCTTTTCTTTTTTCAGCACCATTTTCAGATCAATTACTGAACCTTTGTACCGCCCCATCAACTCACTACTACGCCCGCCATCATATGCAGCAACAACTGCATCAAACGAATCTTCGCATGGCGAAAAATCCGTCCCTTGCTTCCAAATTCTACGAGCCCAGCCTACCCACTTGGAGTGAGCATAGTTGAGATACAAAAACTCAATAAAATCTACGAACAGCGTCTTAGGATCACAACCAGAGAATTGGAATCGAGGGGCACCACCTGGGTAGACGTGTACATGCGGAAGAGGTTCTTTGAAGATAGGGCCCGGTTTTGATGGATCATATTCCAACCGATAATAGTGACATTTATCATTCCATTCGTTGTTATTTTCTCCTGAACGGCACATATCGGCTATCGTTCCTCGAAGGGTTACAAGGGCTTGTAAGTTGAGATATTTTAGCCCTGATTTATCCCACTTTTTGATGCCAAGCACTGCTATGTTATCTTCAATACAAAAATCAGAATATGAGCCTGACGATACACACCTTAAAAACCACTCGCGCAGCGCTTCATCACCAATGCGCATGCCTTCCTTGATTTTCTTCCCACATACAAGAGGAACATAGTGCGTTCCATCGGGTCGGTTCCCGATATTCATGCTGCTTATTAAATTGTTCGCCCCCGAAGAAATGAACATCATTACTTCCCTTGTCCGATCACTTCGCTAGCTCTTTCCAACAGCTCATCTTTCCCTTTACTCATTCTGTAATGAGCCAAAACCTCAGCATGCTGTGCCAACGTAAAGATTGAGCATGCATCAGGCTTTAATGCTATTGGCTGCCCAAAATTCATCCAGTCCTGATACTTAAGCCCAATAGGTTCGTTGGTGATAATGTCTTGCTCGATAGAAACTTCAGGATCTGGGTCTCCAAAACGGATAGAGGCAGAACAAAGCAGCAGTGAAACCTCAAAACCAAGATCCTTTTCGAGAGCCGTATGGAAGGCCCGTACATGACTGGATCGCGAAGCCCAAATTTGACGAGGGAATGAGGGCAGTCGTTCGGGCAAATCATTTATGAAGTTTTTAGAATAAACACTAGGGAACAAACCACCATGTTCGACCTCCGAGATGAAGGACTTCTCTTTCATCTTGCCCAAGACGTTCTCGAAATCGTCCTTTTTAAGACCTAACTGAGGTGCGGCAATCGTAGAGGGAACCCACTCCCGATCTTGCAGAAACAATTGAAACATCCAACGATCAACATCGTCACCGATTACCGTCAAGTCCTTGTCATACCTGCCAGCCCACAGTTTAAACTGTACTACTAGGGACGATTTCTCGCTCAGATCCACCCCGTATACTTCCTTTACCAGATCAACAGACCAACGCTGCTTTGAGACTTGGTTAAGCCTTACCTGCACATCTCCATCAGTCATAACGATAATTCCTTTCTACTCAGCCTAATATTTAGATTTTAGCGTTCGTTTTTTCGGGTTCAGCTTGGCGCGTTCGGATTTGATGCGTTCTAGGAGGGCTGCAGCGGAGTTTTCGCCGGTGATGAGGTCGGTATGGGCGGCGCGCCAGTCGGCGGTGAGTTCGCCGCGGAAGGCTTTGGCGAGGATGGATTGCGTCAGATGGTTGACGTGCGCCTGCGCATCCTTCACCCGCTGTTCTACCTGATCCGCAAACGCAAACAGTTCTTCCACCCGTCGGACGATTTCAGTTTGTTCTTTTTCCGGAGGGGTGAGCAACCTGAACTCTTTTAATGCAGGCATGTATATGGTCTTAACAGTCGTCCCCTGCCCAGAAATCGTCAGATGATCTTTGGCTGCCATAAGTGCGAGCATAAGATACTCATTGAAAAGCTCTTCTCCACAAATCCAGTTCGCAAAATGTTGCGTAGTTGACATCTCGTGACCCATAATCGTCGTAAAACCAACGGAAATATCGCGAGAGAAACAGACCGTTCCTTTAGGCAATAAGCGGGCACTTGAGTTTTCAATCCCCAGCATGGTCGGTTTATGCTTCGTGTCGACAATCGTCGTACCATGAGCAGCACGAATATCCTGAAGACAGATCCAATATACGTCACCACCCTCCCAGTATTCAGAGACTGACTTTCTAGGCGTATGTCCAGATTCAAGGTCCGCCAAATCCAAAAGCTTCTTCCAGTCCCAACCTTTGGGAGTTTGATTATTTTCCTGCCCAATAGTTACAGGAGATTGATTTGTTTCTATTGCCGGAGTTCCCCTCCACTCCTCAGTGAGTTTTCCGGAGACGGCGGCGGCGAGGGTGGATTGGCGGAAGCGTTTTAGGATGGCGGGGAGGCCGTCGAGGCGGGTTTTGATGGAGGCCACCTGCGCCAGTAAATCATCCAGCCGCGCCGCAATCTCTTTCTGCTCTGCGAGGGGAGGTAATTTTACAGGTGCTTTTGAGAACTTTCCTTTATTGATTATAGCAACGGTGGTTGCTGAGGCTTCTTGCTCTAGCCACCACTTCATTGAAGTCATATAGTGATACAAGAATTTGTGGCTAACATGCGGACTAGGAAGAATAGAATTAATCTGCTGATTGGAGGCTGATTCTCTTGTCGTAATGCCTACTTTCCCTAAATTTCCAATACATGTTACTGCTATCGAATGTTTGGGCAATGACGGCACCAACGCTAAACCCTTTTCACTCAAAGTATCCTGAGTAGAGGCTATGTTACCTCCTGCATCCAGATCGCCTGGCTTTAGAAACGGTATTTCGCCCCCAAAGTTTGCCTTGTCTTTTGTACTTGGGGTTTTCCCTGTTACAATCTCACCCAGCTCGCCGACTGCACAAAAAATCCATTCATCTGGAATACAGATTTCACTCATTCCACGCCCTCGTCAGACAATCCAAGCACTTCGGCCAACATGGTTTTCTGGGCGTCGGCTTCATTGGCGCAGCCGAGGGCTGCCATGAGTCCGTCGAGTTCGCGCAGGGCTTCGGTTAGTTCGCCCATGGCTTCGGCGGCGAGGGTGTCGGGATCGGGCAGACTGGCGGCGTCTACGCTGTCGCTATCCTTGATCCAGGAAATATCGAGGGAGTCGCCCTTGGTATCGCGGATCCAATCCCTGGAAAAACAGCGCCAGCGGGACGAATCCAAATCAACACCCGCTTCGCTCAAGACACTAAGATCACTAAGCTTCGAGTCCTTCGTGTCATTGTGTTTAACATCCGAAGTGAATGACCAATCGCCTTCGGTGCGCTTGGAGGTGCCGTCGGCGTTTTTGCCATAGACATTTTCAAAGGGTTCGAGATGGGCGTCGCCAAACGGCGTGCGTTTGCCGAAGCTGGGCATGTTGGTGCGCAGGTCGTAGACCCAGACGTTGTTGGTGCAGCCCTCGTCCTGATCGGGATTCTTTTTCGTGCCTTTGGTAAAGAAGAGGACGTTGGTTTTAACACCCTGGGCATAGAAGATGCCGGTGGGCAGGCGCAGGATGGTGTGCAGGTTGCATTTATCCATCAGGTCGCGGCGCACGTCGGTGCCGACGCCCGCTTCAAACAATACGTTGTCGGGCAGGACGACGGCGGCGCGTCCGCCGGGCTTGAGACCATTGTAGATATGCTGCAGAAAGTTAAGCTGCTTATTGGAGGTGGCGTGGGTAAAGGCGCGCGTGGGCCGTCCGCCGCCTTTGGCGGTTCCAAAGGGAGGATTGCTGAGAATAATGGTGCTCGGCTTCAGTCCCTCCCCCGCCTGCCCCAACGCATTACCCAGATGCACTACGCCCTCGTCATCGCCTTCCATGCCGTGAAGCAGACAGTTCATGAGCGCCAGACGGCGCGTGTCGGGCACCAGCTCGATGCCGATGTAGCACTCCTTGCGCTGGCGTTTCTGTTCCTTCGGCGGCAAATCGTAAAGGTCGTCGGTCTGGTCCTTGATGAAGCGGTCGGCGGCAATCAGGAAGCCCGCCGTTCCGGCGGCGGGGTCCTGGATGGTTTCGCCCGCCTGCGGTTTGATGCAGCGGATGATGGAATCGATCAGCGGGCGGGGTGTGAAATATTGTCCGGCACCGGACTTGGTTTCGTTGGCATTCTTTTCCAGCAACCCTTCGTAGAGATCGCCGAGCCCATCCTGCTGGGCGGAAAACCAGTCGATCTGATCCAGGCTCTTGATGAGCTGTTCGAGGTGGCGCGGTTCGCGCAGGCTGGTCTGGGCATCGTTGTAGATGGCAAGGATCAGCGGATCGGTGACGACGGTGTTGCCGTCGGCATCCTTGCCGGTGGAGAGCGTCAGCAGAATGCGCTTATAGTCGTTGAGCAGGTTAAGGCCACTCTTTTTCTTGAGATCGGCCCAACGGCACCCTTCGGGTAGACGATGGTCAAAGTTGTTGAGGTTGAGCACCTGTTCGTTCTCCATTTTCATGAAGAGCAGCAGGACTAGCTCGGTGACATAGTGGGAATAGTTGATGCCGTCATCGCGCAGGATGTCGCACAGGTTCCAGAGCTTTTGGACAATGTCGTTTTTGGTCATAGGAAAATCCGGTTTTAAGTTTTAGGTGTTAGGTTTTAAGAAAACGGGTTGAAGTTTGAGGTTTGAAGTTTGGGGAAACAGAAATTTTCACCATAGAGGGCACAGAGACACGAAGCGACAGCAGCGAAGAGGTAACCTCAGAGGGAAGGAAATCCCGCTTTGTGCACTTGCCGAATAAACTACACTCAGATGCAAGCAACTTAGCGCATAACATACTGAATACAAGATATTTATGATTATTCCAGTTTTGATTGCAGGAGTGTATGCAAGCAAACGGACGGGTAATTTGTGAATCATCCGTGAGCCACAAATTCGATTGCGAATCATTTTTTAGCTTTTTTGATCCACAAATTAGTTTGTGAATCATCCGTGAGCCACAACCGTTAAAACCACCATAAGAAGCGGTTTTTATGTAGTTCAGACGATGCCTGACACTATATCTTGTACCCATTAGAACGCCTGATACCCCTCCGCCACGTTCAGCAAATCAGCATATCCGTATACCGCCGGTTTGCTACCGCGGGACTCCTGCCAGACCTGAAGAATGCTCTCTTCCCTCAAAACACGCAAAATCCGGGTGGCGGTGGGCTTGGGGATCCCCGAGGCCTTAATGAAATCGGTGCTGTTGAAAATGGGCTGTTCAAAAATCCACTCCAGCGCATGAATCGAAAACTGGGAATGTGAAATATCCGCGATTTTCAGCTTCATCCGGTTGTAGAGATCCAGTACCGCATTGGCTTTTTTAAGGTTTTGTTCTGCCTGAATACGGACCGCCTGAAGGAAAAACATGCACCATCCGGTCCAATCGTCTGCTTGGGATATGGCCAGCAACCGATCATAATATTCATCCCTGTTGGCTTCAAAATAGGCACTGATGTAGAACATCGGACGCTGAATCAATCCGACCTGATGCATGAAGAGCGGAATACACATTCGGCCAAGACGACCATTACCGTCTAGAAAAGGGTGCAGCGACTCGAATTCCGCATGAAGAATTGCGAGCTGGAGCAAGCGGTCCGGAGCAGACGCATTAATGTATATGTCCCATTTCCCCATCGCCTCATCCAGTTCACCAGCGGGGATCGGGATAAAGCGTGCGTCCTCCATGGAGCAGCCGTAGGGGCCGATCCAGTTTGGAATCCTCCGGTATTCTCCCGGCGACTTACCCTGGCCTCTCACTCCGTCCAACAGGATCCGATGGACCTCCTTGAGGACCCGCTGGCAAAGCGGCAGTTCCTGCAATCGCTTTTCCGCGTGACGCATGGCCTTACGGTAATTCAGCACTTCATGAATGTCCTCGCGCTTCTCTTCCGGGACTTTTTTTCGGCCACCTTCGGCCTCAAATTCGAGTACCTCACCCATGGTCGCCTGCGTGCCTTCGATTTTGGATGAAAGTACGGCTTCCTGCGTGGTTAAAGGGCTCAATAGAACCGAAGCATTGGGGATGGCGGAAAGCACGCCGTCATAACGGGCTACAGCGGAACTGGCCGGACCAATAAGGGGGAGAAGTCGTTCCAGATTCAGTACTTGAGGCGGAAACTTCCCTATATGGTACTTTACTGCAGTCATTTAACATCTCCTATTCATAGGCTCGCCGCATACAGCGAAAGATCTCCACCAACATATGGATTGAGCTCACTATAATAAACTATACGGCCTCATTCCAAAGCGATTCGGCGAGGGTTTCGAGAACGGATTCAAGCTGTTTATGCAGGATGGTGTTCAGCCGGTTTGCCCCGCCGTCGTTAGCAAAGATTTCATTCACGGCCTGCTGGTCGATCACCACTTCATGGCACAGCTGCTTGGCGAGGCGGTCGAGCCATTTGCGCTGGATGGTGGTCCAGCTCCGCATTTTGTATATCTTCCCCATGGCCATCTCAACCCGCCGGTCGAAGGGAATGAGCGCTTCGCCGAGGGCGGCCTGACGAATATAGCCAATGATGCTGGCGGCGATTTCCTGGTTGGTCTGGCCGCGCCATGCGCTTTTCAGGTTGGCTTCGGAGAAGCCGTTCTGGTCGAGATAGAGTTTCACCTCTTTGAGTTGCTCGCGCGTGAGATCCTTCGGGCGGTTGACAACGGCGGAGAGTGCGGCGTTGTCGTTGACGTGGCCTTTCACAAATTCCGCGAACTCCTGAAGATAGTCGCCAGGGCGCTGATGCACGCCATAGTTTTGTTCGCGGCCAATCAGTTCGTCTTCGTGGTAGGAAATAACGGGATTGTTATCCGAGCCGACCAACACTTTCACATCTTCCATCTGTTGGATAAACCCGGAATGGGTTGTCAGAAACTCCGCCGCCTTTTCCGGTCCGATTTCATGGAAGTGCCTGTGCAGTGTTGAGGGTTCAACGCCCCATAGATCCTCCAACTCGTCGAGTTTATCGCGCACCCGTCCGTCGCGTTCCGCCTTTTTGCGGGCCTTTCGTAGAATCCGCATCACCTTCTGATTGATGGCGTCGAGCACTTCGTCGGCATGGCTCCTTTCGCGATTATCGGCCAAGGCGTGATGTTCGGGCTGAAGCAGTTCATCGACCAACTGTTCCAATGGAATGTTCGGGTTCTTCACCAGGGGCTTCATGGTGGAGACTTCGTCGAGCGCGGCATAGAGATCTACCGGGTCGTAAATCTTAAATTCGGTTTTTCCGATTTTGTCGCACCGGCGGGTGGCGCGCCCGACCATCTGTTCATAGAGAATGCGGGAACGGACACGGCGCAGGAATACGAGATGGCAGATGCTGGGCACATCGATTCCGGTGGTGAGGAGATCGACGGTAATGGCGATGACAGGATTGCGCTCGTTCTTGTAGTGCCGGATCAGTTTGTCAACCTGATCGCTCTTTCCGGTAATCTTGCGCACCGCGTTCTGGTTGTAGTCATCGCCGTAGAGTGCTGCAAATTGCCTATCCAGCTCTGTTTTGACCATATCGGCATGCAGGTCGGTTACACAGAAGATCATGACCTTTTCATCGCTGAAGGGATCCAGCTCCTCCGCCAGCGCTTCGCAGATCACCCGGTTGAAATCCTTGGTAATGACACGCCGATTGAACGCTTCGACTTCAAAGTCGAGATCGTCTTCCAGTTCCGCTTCGTCCACCTCGCCGGATCTGACGTTCACCACCTCGACCTTTTCGCCTTTTTCAAACCGGATGCCCTCTTCCGCCAGTCTGGTGCGGTAGCGGATGGGCGGTTCGTGGTCGATGAGCCAGTCGTCAGCAACGGCTTCGCGATAGGTGTAGGTATAGACCGGCTTGCCGAATATCTCGGAGGTGTGCCTGGCAGGAGTCGCGGTCATTCCGATTTTGACCGCATCGAACCAGTCAAGCACCCGGCGATAGCTGGATAGATATTGCGCCTGATCCCGAAATTGGATTTCGTTGTCGGTCATTTCCTGATCGAGGGTATAGCCACGGTGGGCCTCGTCGACAATGACGCAGTCATAGGTATCGATGGAGGGAGGGTTGTCCGACATGAAGATCCGTTTGACCATAGCCTGCACGGTGGCGACCTGAATGCGCGTTTCGGCTTCTGCGGCCATGTCGCCAAGCTGGGCGATGTTGTAGATTTTGGAGAGCGGGGAGTTTTGTTCCAGCGGGGCTTCATCGAACACGTCCTGCGCCTGCTCTCCCAACGCGCTGCGATCCACTAGGAACAGGATCCGCTTAAAACGTTCGGCTTTAAGAAAGCGATACATCAGTCCGATGATGGTGCGGGTTTTGCCGGTGCCGGTGGCCATGGCCAACAGGCATTCGCGTTGATCCTTCTCCAACGCGCTTTCAACCGCGTTGATCGCCTTTTCCTGATAGTCGCGCAGTTTGAGGTATTCAAAGCCTTCCTGCCTTAGCTTGGCTTCGGCCGCCGCTTTGTCGCGGGAAAGCTGATCCAGCAGACCTTCCGGTGAGTGGAAATCGCTGAGTACTTTTTTCAGATTGGAAGGCGCGCGGACATCCCTGAACCAGGTACCTGATTTTTCCGACAGTTGTTTGATAAAGGGGCGGCCATTGCATGAATAGACAAAGGGAATTTTGTAGGTACCGCCTTCCCCATCGCTCCATGCCTGCTGCTCACCGGCAAGCCGCCATGCGGCGTAATGATCGGCCGCAAGCGGGAATCCGCTGGAATAGCGTTCAGCCTGAGGAATCTTTCCGGCCACATCGGTATTTTCCCGTTTCGCCTCAACGACCGCGATCGGAGTCATCCCCGCGAACAGTACATAGTCGGCAGACTGGCGTCCAACGGTGGGCCATTCGGCAATGGCCTTGTTCTTCCGAGGCTCAGGGCGAGCACCTTTGGCATAGGTGAGCTCCTGCGTGTCGGCTTCCCATCCAGCAGCAATCAACTGCTGGTCAATGATGATGCGGGTCAGCTCTTCGTTCAAATCGACATGCTTGGCCGCTTTATGGGTTTTCTCGGAAACTCTCTTGGCAGCCTGGGCATCCAACTGTTTCTGCATGTCGACGAGTTTCTGCTCATAGTCGGCTTGCATGGTTGCCAACTTTGCTTCGTTCTCGAGAGCGATTGCCTCGTAGGTACGGGCATCCTCATCCATTTTTTCGGCAAGAGTCTCGTACTCAGCCTTTTCGCGAGCAACGAGCTCTGCCAGTTCGTGGCTGGACTCGATTTCCTGATTGGCGTCATGGAGCTTGGCTTTGAGTTGCTCGATCTGTTCCCGCAGTTCCCGTAGAGGCATACTAGGATCCTGCGGCGGACAAAATGGACCGGGCTTAAAATGCGTTCCGTTGGCACCGAAGGATTGATGGAACCAAATGGCCAGCGTCCGGGCAATCTTGAGGCCATTCATGGCCTCCCCATGGCGGGTTTGGAATTGGTGGGTTGCCCTGTTGCCTTCGATCCGGAGCGTATGGAACAGCTCGCGAATCTCCGGATCAAGTGAGATTTCACGGTTCAGTTTGTAAAGAAGGTCCGACTGGCTGGTCTGCTCATCAAAAGAGATACCGCAACGGGCAGCTATATTCTGGGCCAATGCCTCACCCAGTTGCCTGAGTTTAATCAGTGTAGTATTGGGGTCGGAGGAGAAAACCTGTTCGGCAGTGGTGACCAATTGGAGAAAGACAGCATCGTGTTCTTCCAAAAAACGGAAGTTGCTACTCTGCCCCTTATCTCCGCGTATCCCCATACCTTAAATCCATTCGATGATATATTCGCGTCAAAAGTAGTTCCGAAGAGGTCTTTCAGCAAGCAGAACCCTTGGCAAGATATGAACTGGATGGATAGTATTTTTTACTAACGAACCGCCATAATCCGTAAAAAACGTAGGTGAATGAAATCGTCCAAAAATCGATTAAAAGTCCCTTAGCACCTACTCCACGACCGACTCTTGGCCTAATGAAAAGGTAGGAAGCCAAAACACCCGCTTGTATATCCGGGCAGCATAGTAACCCACTCATAATGTATTTATGTCACGTTAAGCCAAAAGGTTAGCACTTACTAAGCTGAATAGCACCGAAGATCGTAAAAGCGCATATCAAGGGCGTATACTCGCTGAGGCTCCCGAAACGCACCCAACCTACTCTCAACCTGAAAAAGGCGCAGGCCGACTCTTTCTGGGCCTCCCGTATAGCATTCGGGGAGAAGGGAGACGGAGACACGGTGAAATATTCCCTATGACTGGTATAAGGGTTCGTATCTAAGAACAGTAGAGGGCGGTTTGGCCTGTTCTTATTTGCGAACATGGTCCCCCTTCCGGTAGGTATCGACCGTAACCTTAAGTGGCAGCCGCAGAGCCTTTGCTTCTGCCTCCATGAGTTTCCGGATCTTATCGGCATCTTCGGGAATACCCGCAACATACACCGCGTCGTGCACCGGTAACAGCAGACGCCACCTTGTTTCCGCTTCCAGACCCACGATCTTCAGGCATACGGCGTTGAGGATGTCGGCCACCGTACCCTGGATTTGCCACGATAGAATCCTGCCCCGGTGTGGAGCATCGCCCCGCTGCGCGTCGATCTTCCGACCTGCCAACGTGCTGACAAACCGGCGCATCCCGGTGCGAGGTTTCCCTGTCACGAAAAGCTTTTCCTTATACTCGGTGAGGGCTTCCGCATATGGAAGGAAGTGTTCTTCCGCCTGCGGGCATTCCTACCGCCACAGCGTCGCCACACTGTCGGAACTATAGGCCAACCTATTGACCTGCTGCTTTGCACTGTCTCGATCAATTCCAAGCAGGTCAGCGGCTTTTTGGTACGGATCAGCCACATCGAACCGGAAGTCCATGGCATGCTGAATCAGCGTCGGCTCTGCTGCCTTGTAGTCGGCAGAAATCAACACCTGTCCCGGTTCCAGACCAGCGCAGAGGTTTCGTATACGCACCGATTCTGGATCACCCTGAACATTCGGCCTCGATGACTGGACCCGACCGGTTAGCAAGACATTGAAAGCGGGGCTACAGGCAGCATCATCGCCATAGACGAATGATCGACTCGCCAGAAGTCCAGCCAACATCCTCGCATCGGCTGGGCGATAGTCGATAAGGCGACGAGCGGTTTCCCCGTTCTTCAGCTCCTTCAGTGTGTATCGCCTTATCCGCGTGGCCTCCTTGCCGCTTTCCCCGGCAATCGGGAGCCCGATAACAACCTCGCAGAGCACGCCATTCAAAGCGTTAAGGACCGTCTTTATGTTGGATTTACTCCGAAATCCCGCCTTAACCAGATCCTGATAGGTCGCCGTGATGGGTGCACACAGGCCGAGGCCCTTCCGCTCCAGATAAGGCAGCGCAGTTAAATAGAAGCTCAATGCGCCATTGCTCAACTGGTTCCGGTAATGCTTACGAATATAGTCCTCTAGCTTGCTGGCCTCCACGTAGTCATACGCAGACTTTGCCATCGCAATCGCCCCCAGAATCAAAATCCGCCCAATCCCAACAACCATGGATTGAATAGAAAAAGAAATGGGCCTTTCGGCCCATGTTAATAGTTGAACACGACGCATCAGTGTATGGATCGACATGGAAATCGAGGCTAATCATCGTCAGGCCCCGCTGCTTTCCAATCATACTCCGATTCATCGCCCTCGTCGTACAACAGTCTTGGCGCATTCTGGTCGACCAATATGTACGATCCTTGGGGTATGGCATTAACCTTGCCCTGGCACAAACTACATAGCTCCAGAGGGGAGTCATCACAAGTTTTGCACCATTGGTCCTTTGCTACTGCGCACTCCTCGCAGAGAGATATTTCGACAAAACTGGAATGCCCTATAAGTCCGTTTATCGAAACGCGATCAGAACGGGTAGTCATCAGCCCACCCCCCCCTTTCTTGTGCCTCCTTACCGATCGCAGACAGAAGTTGCCTAAGCCCGCGAAAAACATCGCCTAATGCCGGCCCGGAAAGTGCAGCCATACCGTCGAAGACCGACAATATCTCTTCGGCAGTAACTTGCAGTTCCGTGTTTTTCCATAAGCTAACAAAACGGTCTGACGCTTCATACATGCCTACTTTCAGACTTGTGACTTCGCCTATACACAGATCGCATAAACCATGAAGACTTAAACAGTTCAGGAAGCGCGAGCTTTTTCCCACCTCGAACTTTCCGCACGACCTACATATTTTACGGCCAGGATCATCATTGCTATTCTTTGGTGCATGCACACCCCCGACATTTAGCTGCGACTGGATCTGTACGTCAACATTCCCTGCATCGTTTTGAATATCATTATTTTGCTTCATGACTCGGATCTCCTTCCTGGGCTTTCAAGGCCGCAAGGGAGGAAGACTTGATCCGCAAAGTTTTCGGTGATCCCTTGCGCAAATATTTCCCCTCCAATTCCCCCGAATCGATCATACGGCGCAGAGTCTTCTTGCTGAGTTTGGTCTCCCGCGAAGCCTCGTCCAGCGTCGACCAAGCATCGGCTTGCTGATCCGGCTGTTTCCCGGCGGTATGCTGCCGGAGAAGTTGAACAACGGATTGTTGTTCTGTTCGATGCAATGCGCCCGTTCCAACCAAAGGGCCGGTAAGGTTAGCAACCAGTTCAACTGTTGCTTTGGATATTACTGATTCCATTCTGATCCTTCCTTTCACCCAGCCGGACCGTCGCAGGTCAATTTGCAACACCAATCCGGCTGGTGATCGGATTAGAATCAGAAAAATCCGAATATTGTTTTTATTCCACGGTGCGTGGAAAGGAGGCTATGAAGGCCGGTAGTGCCCAATGCCTGAAAACATTGATTTAAATGGAGTTTTCGCGCCATATATTTCCACGGTGTAAATCAGCCCTTCCACGGTGCGTGGAAGGTCTCAGAGCTTATAATGACAGAAGATTTTTGGATCAATTTCGCGGACCGTCCTGCGTAATTCCAAACCAATACCCCGGCGAAAAATGTCAGCTCGTGCTTTTTGATCGTCCTCGTTCGTGTCACGACCCCGCCACGTACCTAACCTCTTCCGAAGCCGCTCCTCAGTAGCTTTTCTTTTGTTCTCCGAGATCCCCAAGATCGAACACACGACCTCGTTGTCCATTTGATGATCCCGTTTATCAGCGACCTCATGCATGGCGAGTAACGCCTGATTGAGGGCCATCAGCCTTTCTTCCTTACCGATGACGCTTTCAACCAATAAATGAACCCGCTCTTGTGGAGTTTTAGGCGAACGATCAGTGGCGTAATCGGCATGGTGCTGAATCCCGTATTGATTCGCCCTAGTCGCAGCCTCGCTTTCCCAGTAATCCCTGACCGCTGCAAAGAATTGTTTGTGACTCGCAAATGCAGCAGCACTCTCTCTCGCGATTGAAGTCATAGCGATATGTGAAATCTCGCGTTTCCCATACTTCAAAATCGCTTGATCAAGTTCGATAGCGGTTCCGGCGACAACACATAGTCGGTCGGCTATCTCTTCACGTTCTGCCTTTTCACACCGGATCATGAGGCAGGCCAACACCTCCTCATAGGATTCAATTATGTAGTGAAAGTAATTTCCATTCCTATACCCCATCTCCCTAAGATCTTCATAGCGTGACACAATACGCAACCGGGTAACGAAATAACAAATTCCTTTCGCGAGTGTCACAGGGTCAATGATGTATTGGCTGGAAGTATCCTCATTACTTAGTAATGGTCCCAGCTGAGACAAATCTCGGAGTTTTTCCGGGATAATTCTATTCATTTTGCTCCTTGCTCCTGTAATTCCTTGGTGGTCGCGACCCCTTTAACATCCTTGGCCCGCGCCAACTTGATCAATTCGCGGACCTTTTCGATGGGCAGGTCGTCGGCCAACTTCCGCAGTTCTTCGCGCTCCCGGTCCCCGTTGACAGGTTTGGATTCAAGCAGCCTTGCGATACTTTCAAAGCCCTGCACATGCGGCTCATTCAGTCCGATCTTCACATAGAACTTTTGCAGCGTCGCAATGGTGTCGCCCGTTAACATCGACAGGTGAGTTGCTGACACCCCACATCGAGCGACCTCGGACGCGAATGTGTGGCGCAAACTATGGAAGCCATAAAGCGACCGTGAGCGTTTGAATTGCGCCTTCGTGGTCTGCTTGGCATCGCCTGTAACCTTGTGGATCAGTTCGATAAGGGCGTCTTTTATGTATTCCGGGTTTCGCTTGTAATGCGCGGCTATCTTCGGCAGGAGGCGGTCCCCTTCATGCTTCGGCAACACGCTGATTGCTTCCGCCAACGGCGGCAGGATTGGCACCTGTGCCTGTACGCCGGAGGTACTCGCCGTCTTGCTGGGGGTGTAGTCAATGCGGCCAGCCTTCATGTTTACACACTGCTTTTCGAGCAACACCGCATCCCCCAAACGCATTCCGGCATAAAGCCCCAGTAGGATCAGACACCGCATTTCATCGGGATAGGTAAGCTTCTCCTCGTCCATTTTCTTCATCAAGGCCGTTACCTGTTCCCGGCTCAACGGCAGGCGTTTTTGCTGCACCCCTTTCTTCCGTTCGGTCCGCTCCCACGGATTGACATCAATGTGGTAGCGGTTGGCCAGCCTCTTGGTGATGTGGCCGAGGGCATTGCGTCGGTCATTGTAGGTGGACGCGGAAATCCCGGTTGACCAGAAATCCTCCATGTAGGCGCGGGCAGTCTGGACATCGACCTCGGAAAAGTCGGCAATGGCCGGGCGGTTTTTAAGCATCCATTCAATGAATTTATTCAAAGCCCGCTCATACAGGTCAAGGGTCCCGGCTCCGGCTGTTGGATTGGTTTTCAGGAACTCCGGCCAGACTTCGCCGAACGGGAGGCATTTGGTATGGACCAGATCGCGCTGGCGGGCAATCTGGAAGACCGCCTCCGCCGTATCGCCAGCCGTAAGCATCCGGGCCAGCTCCACCGCCCGTTCTTCGGCCTCGGCTTTATTCTTGGTCTTGAGGGATTGCGTTTTGCGCCTGCCGCTGGCGTCCGAGTATTGGAAGGCATACGTGCCACTGGACAGCTTGACCACCGCCCCCGTCCCCTTGGCTCGTCGTTTTGACTTTTTCTTTGCCACCGTGGCCCCCATTCGCTCATTGTCCATCACTGGCCTTGATGGGCAGAATAAGAGCGCTTTCCGGGAGTATAAGTCAACGATAACTCAATTATATTTCTATTTTAGCCTTATTATAACGCGTTTTTGCTAATTTTTGTCAGGCTCATAACCTGAAGGTCCTCTGTTCAAATCCGAGCCCCGCTACCAATTTAAACCGATTGCCGAAAGGCAGTCGGTTTTTTTTGTAGTTTGAACCTCGGTTCACAGCAAACGCATCTCGCAAAGTCGAGAGCGCCCACAGGACCAAGGCCATAGGCCAAAGCCCTGAAGCGAGCTCGCGAGCGGAAGCAGATTTTTCCCAAGCAAAAGACCCGAAGGGTGGCGAAACGCCATGCGCAGTGAGACTGGAGGCAAGCGACAGTCCCCTTTAGTTAGGGGCGTAGCCATCTGAGCCCCGCTACCAACTTTGAAGGCCGGAACACACGTTCCGGCCTATATTTTTACACCTTTCGTGAGTTTCCACCCATTTTTCCTTTTCCTGTCAACCAGAGGAAACCAGGGGAAACCGAAGCCCTCTTGGACAGATTTAGGACACAACCGCCACTCAAGGCCTCGGCGGAGGAGGTGCGCAAGCATGTCTATGCTAAAGCCATTAAAATTGCCCTGCCCGTTCACTCAGAACGGTGGTTCCGTTAGACTGATTTTGTTCTTACATACAGATGGTTCCGAATCTTGCACGAACTCGATTTCTGCAATTTCCCCATTCTCATTGAGCATCCAGCGCTTTCGACCAGCGCAATACCGTCACGGAATATGGAGGGAACACATGCTTGCACCGCCCGCTGAACGACGGCAACTCATCCACCTTCGGCGCAATCCTGTCCGGATGATCGAAGGAGTTTTCGTCTCCCATCGATGTGGCCGACAGCTCGGTGCAGACACCTTTCGCGTATTGCCCTGCAAGGCCGGATAGATTGATATCCAACCGTTCCGGCTGATCACCGCGGTTGACAACCTTCAAAATCAGATCCCCGGAATCTTTCACCAAGCCGGCGCAGGCAAACAACATGGGAGCATCGCCCTTGATTTCCGGTAGGTCTACCGGCAGCACCACGTCAGGACGGTTGTTCGCGAACATTTTCTGGACATGGTAACTCGGGGTGCCGTAGCAGCGTGTGGTATCGAATACGATGGCATCGGGTTGCCATTTCTGCCAATACGGGTTGGTGAACAGCGGCGCGTAGGACGTCATCAGTACCACGTCGACATTGCGTTCCAGGCCGGTCAGGAAGGCCGCTTCGCCGAGCGCCGCCCCCATGTTGCCGCGGCCGGCCCCCTTCTTGACGGCGTATTCGCCCAGATAGAGTTTCGGCTTGGAGCGGTCGTAGTCGTCGTATTTCGTGGCCGCGTTGAAGAACCATTCGGCGGTTTCGTAGTAATGTTCGTCCACAATCTCTGCCGGCACATCCGGCTCGGTGTGGATATTGGCAATCGTAACGATATCCGGATAGGCCGCCTTGATGCGTTCGTAGAATGCCTTGTAGCGCGGCAGGTAGTCGGCGCGCGTACCGCCGCCCCACGAATAGCCCATGCCGTTCTCGTTGCCGATTTCGACATACTTCAGGTTGAATGGCTCCGGATGCCCGTTCTTCGCGCGCAGCGCGCCCCATTTAGAGGAGACCGGTCCGTTGGCGTATTCGATGGCATCGAGCACATCCTGGATCCACGGCTCCAACTCTTCCATCGACACAAAATCCCTTTCCGCCATGCCGACATGGGCGACATACAGCGGTTCCGAACCGAGGTCTTCGGCCAGTTGAAGGTACTCATGGAAGCCCAGTCCGCCGGTGGAACGGTAGCCCCAGATATTCCAGTTTCCGGGACGTTCCGCGACATCGCCAATAGTCTCCTTCCATCGCCATGCATGGGCCAGCACGGCCCCTTCCGAATACGAACCGCCGGGAAACCGGAACAGCCCCGGCTTCATGTTGACCATCATCTGCGCCAGATCGGGTCGAAGGCCGCTATCCCTCCACGTGTCGACCGGAAACAGCGAAACCATGTCGAACCAGACGGAGCCCCTTTTGTTCATGGAAAGCACCAGCCTAGCATCCGCGTCGGATTTTTCCGGCACCAGCGTCAGTTCAATTTTCTTCCAATCCCTGCCGACCGGCTTGACCGCCTGCCGGGCCAGCACTTCGCCGGTTTGCGTTTCGAGCGATACCCCGATGGGGCCGGAATACCCCTGCGTCCGTACATACATGCTGAAGCGGTATTCCTTCCCGGACTCGACCACGAGGCCGTTGTCCGGTTTCCGCTGGGCCGCCGCGAATTTTTCCACCCATGCTTCCGAGGTTTCCGGTGCTTTTTTGGGCGAGATGATGCCCTTGAAGCCCTGATTGTAAACGGCCACGCGATCCCCGCCGGTTTTATCGATGTGGATTTTCAGACTCGTCGGATTGTTCGCATTAAGCGGCGAGGATTGGTTCAGTTCAACCGTCGCCTTCGCCTTTGAATCCATGAGCGGCGTCCAGGCAATCAGATGTTCGTTATCCTCGAACGATCGGTTCTGCACCATCTCGGCGTAGAGCCCGCCATCCCCCGCCCGGTTAATGTCTTCAAAAAAGATACCGTAGAACGTCGGGCTGACCGCCGCACCCGGCTCGTCCATGTGAATAGACAGTACCGAGTCGGACGAGGCCACGGTGGAAGGCGAAGTCTCAGCCTTTGCCGGGCACAGCATTGTCATGGATGCAATGGCAACCATTGCGAACTTTGCCGATAACGGCCATCCCATCATTGTCTTGTCTATCATCATAACGAACCTGCTTTCGTTTACTTTTTCTTTAATTCGCCATCCAGAACGACCTGCTGTCCAACTGGAACATTCAAATTGACGGTCTTGTCCCCGTAGCGGATTCTGGCACCGGAACCCTTGATGTTTTTAATGGTAGCGGACATCAGCTTTCCTTGCATCCAAATCATGTCGATCTCATAGCCGCCGCGAGCGCGCAATCCTTTCACGGAACCGGTCGGCCAGGCGTTGGGCAGCGCGGGCAGCAAGACGATTTCGCCGGTTTGCGATTGCACAAGCATCTCGGCCACGCCGGCGGTTGCGCCGAAGTTGCCGTCGATCTGGAACGGTGGATGGGCATCGAACAGGTTCGGGTAGAGACCGCCGCCGTTGACCATGTCGGTACCAACGGAGTTCACATAGGTCATCAGGTTGCGCAGCATGAGGTAGGCGTGGTCGCCGTCCTGGAAGCGGGCCCAGAAGTTGATCTTCCATGCGCGGCTCCAGCCGGTACCGCCATCGCCGCGGGCTTCGAGCGATATCCTTGCGGCCTTGAACAGATCGGGGGTTCCGGTGGCGGTGATCTGCCGGCCGGGGTAGAGACCGAACAGATGGGAAACGTGGCGGTGGTCGTCCTTCGGATCGTCCCGGTCGGTTTCCCATTCCTGCAGCTGTTCCCATTTGCCGATCTTCGGTTTGAGCAAACGATCGCGCATCTGCGCGACCTTGTCGCGGTATTTCTTGTCGGTACCGAGCGCATCGGCGGCATCGATGTAGTTGGAGAACAGGTCGTAGACAATTTCCAGATCGTAGGTGATGGCCTCTTCGTCCGGCCCGTGTTCGGGCGACCAGCCGACCGGCGTAACAAGCGTGCCGTCCGGGCGTTCGACGAGCATGCCTTCCCAGAATCCGCAGAGCTCCTTCAAGACGGGATAGGCCTCATTGCGCAGGTAGTCCTTGTCCTGCCCATAAGCATAGTGTTCCCAGAAATGCTGTGCGTACCAGGCGCTTCCGGGCGGGTTCCACTTGTAGCTCCCGCCGCCGAATACGCCGTTCTCGGTGCGTACCGTCCAACCGGTCTTCGTGTCCTTCCACTCTTCGCGGGTGCGTTCGCGATAGATCGGAATCTGGCTGCGGATATAGTCGAGGAACGGTTTCTGGCATTCGCCGAGGTTGGTCGGTTCGCTGGGCCAATAGTTCATCTCGATGTTGATGTTGGAGTGGTAGTCGCAGCGCCACGGCGGATTGTTCTTGTCGTTCCAAAGCCCCTGCAGGTTGGCGGGCATGCTACCGGGACGCGAGCTGCTGATCATCAGGTAGCGTCCATAGTTGACTAACAACTCCTCGAGGTCGGGATCGTTGGTCTTGTCCTTCGTATAGGCGAGAAGGCGTTCGTCGGTGGGTTTGTCCGCCACGCTTTCCGCGGTCTTGCCCAGGTCGACCTGGAAGCGGTGGTAGAGCGACTGGTAGTCGGCCACGTGGGCCTTATAGAGATCCATCAGCGCATCCGCTGTGACGGCGTCAACCCGCTTGGTCACCGCGGCATGCGGTTTTTCACCACGCCAATTCTTTTCGTGGTCCGCCAGATAATCGGTACCGGCGGCCAGCACCAGCGTGATGGAATCGCATTTTTCGAACACCAACGAAGTCCGGGGAAGCGTGCGGTCGCCGGCATCGGGAACACCGGCGAGCGGATTGCCCGATACATCCGACCTCTCGACCCGAACGCGCCCGCCGGAATGGAGTACGCGCAGCTGCGATTCGTAGTGCAAGCCGTCCCTATCCAGCTGACCGGCAGCGATGAGCCGGTCGCCGTCGGCCGTAATCTCGGCACCGTGCATATCGCTCAGCCAGATACGTCCGCTATACGCGCCGGGCTTGTTGGCCTTGAAATGATAAATGATCACGTCCGCCGGATGGCTGGCGAAAGCCAGGCGTTCATAGTCGACGCCTTGGGCGCGATAGGACACCTTGAGCATCGCATTGTCGATGTCCAGTTCGCGGCGATAGTTCATCGGGTTCTCGTGTCCAAGCTGAATGAAGACATCGCCGAACGCCTGGTAGCTTCCGGTATCATGTTCATTGCCCGTCCAGAGCGTGTCCTGATTGAACTGGACCCGCTCGGTATCGGAGAGGCCAAAGAACATGCCGCCCAGCGAGGCGTTGCCCAACGGCAACGCCTCGGTCATCCAGCTTCGCGCGGGCTGTTCGTACCAGAGCACCGAACTGGCGGGATGGGTTTCGGCAACACATCCAACCGACAAACCCAAGACCGACAATAGGGTTAAATGTGATAAGGCAATCGGCTTCATATTATGAATCTCCATGAACGTCTCTGTTATTTATCGCGAGGAACCTAAGCACCAGGCGTGGTCCAATGTAGCGTTTCTATGGCTACAAGCTGATTTTAAAGACTGCGGCGGCCTTGGCTTCGCTGTCGGGGGCGGACGACGTGGTTTCAATGACCAATGCGTCGTCCCCCTGCTTCCAACGGATGATCGATCGGGAGCCCAGCAGCTCGATCTTCTTCACCCGACGTTTGAGCAGCTTGGCATCGGTACCGAGCGACTTGAGGGATACCGGTTGTTCTGGCCAACCCATGACGATGGCATAGAGGGTCTTGCCATCCTTGCTGACGGTGTAGCGGATGTCCTCGGTCGTGAAGGGCTTGCCCTTGCCTTCGTTGAAGCCTTGCGCGGAGAGTTCCGCACCTTCGCTGGCCGGACCTTCTCCGAAGGTTTCCCACGGGCGAGTGGCAAAAATGGCTTCGTTGTTTACATCCATCCATTCGGCAATGCCTTCTAGAATCGCTTCCTCCTTTTCGTCGATCGAGCCGTCGCCGCGCACGGGAATGTTGAGAAGCAGGTTGCCGTTCTTGCTCACGATGTCGGCAAGCATGTGGACGACCGTTCGGGCGCTCTTGTAGAGATTGTGATCGTACTCCCAGTTGTTGTAGTGCCAACCGCCGATGCAGGTGCAGGTTTGCCATGCCGGATACACAATACCCGGCGGAACGCCGCGTTCGACGTCCCACACCAGGGCCTTTTTCTGATCCTCGGTGAGGATTTTTCCAAACATGACGCCTTCGCTTCGACCGTGGGTTCTCTTCAGGTTCGAATTATAAAATTGGGCGGCAATCTTCAGGCCCGCATCGCTCACCGGCCAAAGCGGTAGCGCGGTATCGTCGAAATAGATGAGGTCGGGCTGGTATTTGTTGATCAGATCCACGGTGCGGTTGTAGAACTTTTCGCAGTAGGCCTGGTCGGGCTGGGTGACGCCGCCGCCCCAGTTCCAGCGACCGTGAATGGCTCCCATGTTTTCAAAGCCGGGGCTCGGCTCGTGGCGCTGCTCATAGAGATCCTGCGGATCGAGGCCCTCCCACCATGTGCCCTTGCCATCGGCCTTCGTCAGCTTGCCGTCGTAGGGCACGCCGGCCTTGTCGCCATCCCTGTCCGCGCCTTGAGAAACTTCATACCAGGACCAGGCGTGGGCCGCATGTACGCTAACGCCGAAAGGCAACTTGTTTTCGCGGGCGGCCTTGGCCCAGCCGGCGATGATATCCTTCTTCGGCCCAACCGCGACCGAGTTCCACGGCTGGTATTTCGAGTCCCACATGTCGAGATTGTCGTGGTGGTTCGCCATCGCGAAGAAATAGTGGGCGCCGACGCGCTTGTAGAGTTTCACCAAGCGTTCCGGATCCCACTTGTCGGCTTTCCAGGCGTGGATCACGTCCTTGAAGCCAAACTCCGACGGGTGGCCGTATTTCTCAAGCTGGACCCCGTATTGGGGGCGGCCCTGGATATACATATGGCGGGCATACCAGTCGCCAGCCAACGGCTCGCACTGCGGCCCCCAGTGGGCCCAGATGCCGAACTTGGCGTCGCGGAACCATTCGGGAGCCTCGTATTGCTGCAGCGATTTCCAGGTCGGCTTAAACTTTCCGTTCATGACCGGCTCCTCCTTGGTGTCCACAATCACATTGGGCTTCTCCGTAATTGGAATGCTACCTGCATTCACTACTGGACAAGCGGCTGCGAAGCCGCCCAACACCGCTAATAGAATCCGTGTTCCTGATAGATTATTCATTGCTCTCTCCTTGTTCTCTTTCTTCATTTAATCCCAATCACTCCAGTCCGTCCACACTCTCGGAGGTGTGAATCACGTGGCGGAGGGTGCCGTCGCGGTTGCATTCAGCATGCAGAGCGATGCCGTTATGGTTCGTTTTATCACATGTATCCTTTGCTTTGTATCAGTAGTCCTTGAGCCCCCAATACGTCGCCAGCCGATCGGCCTCTTTCTTGGTCAGGGGAATAATGGCCCCATGTTTCGGCGAGCTGAAATTGGTTGTCTTCATGACCCCTTCGTTGAAGTGCCCGATGGGTTTGAAGGTTTTAAAATCGGTGGTTTCGCTGAACCCGAAGTTATGGGGACGCATACCGAAGACGTCGTACATCAGCACGTAGGTGTCGGTCCCGATGCGCTTCCACACACTGGGCGCCTCGCAGGCGACCCGTTCCGGATCGACCTTTGTTTCGTCAAAAACATAGCCGCCGTTGACCCGGTCCGAGACGGCATGCCGGATGCCGCCGGGGTTGTCGTGCGCAACATAGAAGAGATGATACTGATCGCCGACCTTCGTGATGTCGCTGTCGATGATATTTTTATCGCGCGGATATTGAAAAAGCTCTTCTGGCTCGGTTTCGAAACAGGTAAAGGCATCGTCGGCATAGGCATAATAGAGCTTGTTCCGCCCTTTTCCGAAGCGCGTGGTGAACGACACCATCATCTTACCCTTCGTCTCATCTAGAATCATCTGCGGCGCCCAGAGGCAACCGATATCGCTGAACGCCTCGAACTCCTCACCAACGTGATAGATCGTGTGCGTCCAGTGGACCAAATCGTAGGACTTCATGAAGACCAGAGCCTGATTGTTGCCCCAGTCATACAGCTCGCCAGGACGCTGCCACTCGGTATCGCGCAGCCCCTCACGTTGGGCAAAGATATGCAGATCCGTCATCCCGAGATAGAACGCGCCGTCGGGTCCGCGTGCAATGTATGGATCGCGAATGCCCTTCTGCTCGGCAAGGTCGCGTCCGCTCATCACCGCCTGGCCATCGTTCACATCGGTAAAAGTGTACCCATCGGAACTGAGCGCCATATGCAGGCTGTGGTCGGCATCCTGATGAAACACGAAGAGATAGGCCGAAAAGTCCTTTTCGGTCGGTACGCGCATCGGTTTTGAGCCGGGCTGTCCAGACGGTTTCATCGGAGACTTTGCCTGAACGATGGCGCCGGAGATCAATACCGTTGTGAGAACAACTGCACGCAGCACGCGGGCTGAAATGATGGTTTTAATGGATGTTCCAAGCTTCATGACTTTCCTTTTTCAGATTATTTGCGCCCCGAACCGTCGACGCCCTCAGAGGTGTGAATCACGCGGCGAAGGGTGCCGTCGGAGTTATAATGGAGGTAATCGATACAGGTGGCGCGGCGGTGGCTACTGCCGGGACCGAGCTTGGAGTTATGCTGCATGCCACCGGTGTGATAGAAGAAATAGTCCACACCCTTGAAGGTGATGATGCCTTGGTGAATGGTGTTGCTGTTGAAGGCGCCCTCGGAGAGGAGGCCGCGCGGCGTCCACGGACCGGTCAGGCTGGTGGCGGTAGAGTAGGAAATTGTCTCGGGGAAGCCAGTCGCGTAGCTGAGGTAGTACAGCTTGCCATGCTTGTGGATCCACGGCGCCTCGGTGTAGTTCGGCACCTGCGCGTCGGGGATGACGTGAATCTCGCCGTCGAGCTCGGTCATGTTGGCCTTGAGCTTGGCGTAGTAGCACTTTTGGTTGCCCCAGAAGAGCCAGGCCTGGCCATTGTCCTCAATCCAGACCGTCGGATCAATATCGTCGTAGCGAATCCGGGTGGCCGTGGTCATGTCGTTTTCGATGAGAGCGGAGCCGCGGGCATCGACAAAGGGGCCGGTGGGCGAGTCGGAAACGGCGACGCCGATGGCCTTGCTGCGAAGAGCGGCGTGCTGGAGGGCGGCATAGAAATAGAACTTGCCGTTACGTTCAATGACCTGGGAGGCCCAGGCTTCGCCTGACGACCAGGCAAAGTCGGTCGGCTTAAGCGGCGAGCCTTCAAATTTCCAGTTCTTCATGTCCTTTGTGGAAAAACAGACCCAGCGATTCAAGACATAGTGCGGGTGCCGGTCGTCAGGTGCCTCGTCCTGGCCGGCATACAGATAAACCGTATCCCCTACGACGAGCGGCGCCGGATCGGCGGTAAACACATCGGTGATGATCGGGTTGGCTGCATGGACAGCAAAGGGGAGCGATGCGCAGGCGACTGCAAAGCCGCCCAACACCGCCAATAAGATCTGGGTTCCTGATCTATTTTTCATTGTTATTTCCATGCTGTTTTGTTTCATCGCAACCCAATCATTCCTGTCCGGCTACGCCTCGGAGGTCGAAGGTCGCGGATTGACGGTCGGTTCTGGAGGAGACGGGCCCGACGGTTACGCTGGAGCCGGCCTTGAGGTAGAGCTTGGGCGAAGCAGCGAGGCGGAGAGAAACGCCTTGGGCGGAGGCGAGGCCGGGCACGCGGACAAAGCTAACCTGCGCGGCGAAACCGGGCGTGCCGTCGCTGGGCAGGACATCGACTCCATTCGCTGCGGCGTGGAGGTAGCGGTCCGGAAAGTCGACCGAGCGGAAGGAGATGGTGTCGCGGCCGCCATCGAGTCCAGAGACGAGAATCCAGCGTCCGTCGTTGACCGGGGTAACGTCCTCATCGAGTTGAAGCCTGAAGCGGCTGTGACGGAGGCTTTGTTCCGGCTGACCGAGGAGGGAGATGCTCACGACGGGATGGCTGGGCCACTTGGCCCGAAGTACGTCGAGTTCGCTCCGCGTGATCTTCAAGATGCTTCCATGTCGCTTTTTGCTGATACCGAAGTCATAAGCGTCGCGCGGAGGCACATGAAAACCTCGGGGATCGTCCAGGTTGGTGGAGAAGAGCGGGAGGTAGCCGCCATCGGAGCCGTATTGATCCACGAAGAGACCCCATTTCTGTTCCTGGTTGAACTGGCAGAGAATCGGACCTTCAACCTGCCGTGCGGTATAGCCGAGGAAGGAGATATCGCCGATGCGCTCCCAGTCAGCACCCGTGAGGGTATCGCCGCCTTCGAGCGTGATCTGACCGTCGCGAGAAACGCGGTAAAATCGATATTTCATCCCCTTCACTTCAATGATCTGCGTATCGATAATGTCGCCCCGGCCAAGCGCTTTGCCCGGGCGCTCGATGTAGAGCTCGGGCGGCGTGAAGGAGCGAAAGTCCTTCGTGTGCGCACCGAAGATGCGCGCCGCCATCAGGCCGTCGCGCGGCGAGATCGTGGTCCAG
Organism: Pontiella sp.; assembly: GCA_050290185.1. Taxonomy (GTDB): domain Bacteria; phylum Verrucomicrobiota; class Kiritimatiellia; order Kiritimatiellales; family Pontiellaceae; genus Pontiella. The sequence continues at coordinate 64,112 of JBNKHE010000010.1, read as the reverse complement.
TAGACAAAGTAGTCGCCGGTGGTGTTGTCATAGATGGCTTCGGGCGCCCAGGCGCAACCGCTCTCAGGGATCGCGCCGGCGACATCAGCAAGCCAGGGCTCGGACCAGTTGACCAGGTCGGTGGATTCCCAGATGACGAGCGACGTTTTTTTGCCGAAGCGGGCGTCGTCCCAGCCCTTGCCATTCGCGATACGGAGATCGGTGGCGAGGATGTAGAACTTTTTCCCGTCGTGCGAACGGATGATCGAGGGATCGCGCACGCCCTTTTCGCCGAGCGTGGAGAAGAGGACGGGCGTGGAGTCGTTCAGGTCTTTCCAGTGAAAACCGTCCTCGCTCACGGAAAAGTAGATCTGTTCACCCTTTTCGGACTCACCGATGAAGTGGACAAAAAGATACGCGCTCGTCGGCTCGGACGCAGACGGAGCGGCGAAGACCGAACCGGTCAAGAGGGCCGAGAGAATCAAGAAGGCTTGGAAGATTTTTTTTAGTTGCATGGGCTATGTTCCAGTCAGGCTTTAAGGGCATATAGGGATCAACGGGCGGCGTAGAGCCCATTGGGAACGGGCGTACCGAAGTCGGGGGTACCATCGGACCGCCAGCGGACGATCTGGGCGCGGGTGGCGCGGTCGCCGGTGTTCAGCGGATCGTTGCCGTCGTATTTGTAGTTGCGGGCATGGTACACGAGAATGTCGGTCTTGCCATCCGGCGTGGTGGTGAAGCAGTTGTGGCCGGGGCCCCATTGTCCGGCATCCTGATCGGTTTCGAGGACCGGTTCGGGCGACTTCGTCCAAGACTTCGGATCGAGCAGGTCGGCGTCGGCATCGGCGGTGAGCAGGCCCATGCAGTATTTGTAGTCGGTGGAATTGGTCGAATAGGTCATGAAAACGCGGCCGTTGCGGATGAGCACGGCCTGGCCTTCCTGGACATGGTGCTGGCGAAGCTCCCACGGCAGCGTCGCCCTGCTCAGGCAGATCTGGTCGCCGATGACCGACCAGGGGGTATCCATCTTCGCGATGAAGGTCTCGCTGCCAGGTGCTCCGGGCGGGCGCTGCGACCACACGAGGTAGCGCACACCGCGGTTCTCAAAGACAGTTGCGTCGAGCGATGGGACATCGGTGGGCAGGACGATGCGGGGCTTCAGGGTCCACTCGCCTTCCAGCGGGTTGGCGGAGTCGTTTTCGAGGACGTACAGGCGCAGGTCCCACTGCGATTCCATGCGGGCGGCGGTGAAGTAGGCATACCACTTTCCATCGAGGAAATGGATTTCCGGAGCCCAGAAGTGCTTGCTCATGGGGCCGCTTTCATTCTTGCGCCAGATGACCTTGGGCTCGGCGGTGGAAAGGCCGCCGAGGGTGCGGGCGCGGCGCAGCTCGACACGGTCGTATTGCGGATGCGACGCGGTCATGTAGTAGTAGCCGTCGGTGTGCAGATAGACGTGCGGATCGGCGCGGTTCAGCACGATGGGATTCATCCACTGCAGCGGGTCATTTTCCGCGCGGACCGAAACGTCCGGGCCCTTGCCGGGGGCGATGCGGATGACGGTGAGCGAGTTGGGCGGGGCTTCGTAATTGAAGGCCGTCGCGATGGGTAGCGACACGGTATGGGGAAGCACGCTGTCGGGGTTGTCATAATCGTTGGCCATCTCTGGATTGGCGCCGGCGAGGACGGTGGCCTCGGCGGTGGCGGGTAGTCCTTTCACGCCGGCAAGCTTAACGCGGACGGGCGTGTAGGTGTTGGCGCCGTTAACGAGCTTGACGATGATGTCGCCGCTGACCGAATCCTTCACGCAGGAGGCGACAAAGGTCTTGGGCGTGGACTCCAGCGTCCCGGGGATGTCGTGAATCAGCTCGCCGTCGAGATAGAAGCGGACGCGCTGTCCATCGGACTCGATCTTAATGTCATACCAGCGGTTGGACTCGATGTGACCGGGGACGTTTCCTCCGACGAGACTGCGGGCACCGGAGACGCTCCGTTCGACGCCGTGCCGGGAGTTGCCCCAGCCTCCGAGGTTCCACCAGTAATAGTTGTCGGGGGTTGTGCCGACGCCGACGAGTAGGCCTTCGGCGCCGCCGGTTTTGCGGGCCTTGAGAGTGAGCGTGTAGACGGAACCGTCGAGCGGAACTTCGAGGCGGCTGACCGCGGGTTGGTGCGACGACCCCTGGGTGTAGCGCCCTCCCCTGCGTTGCCACTCGCCGGAGGCGGCCTTCCAATCCGAGGTGCCGGAGCTGAAGCTTTCGGTGAGCAGGGTTTTCGATCCACGGGTAAGGCGGATGTCGTCGAACTCGGCCTGGGTGTTCCAAGTACCCAGAACAAGTGTACGCCGGCCGTTGGCATCAGTCGGCGGCGTGACGGTTGTCGAGCAATAGGTGTCGCCGTTGTTCACACTGAACAACTGCTGCACATGGTAGCTGATGGTCGGGAACACCTCGGTGTTGCTGAAGTAGATGAGATCGGGACTCCAGTGGGTATTGTCGCGTTTGGCGAGCATCGGAGCGTAGGAGGCGAAGTGCACGATGTCGGCGTTGCGTTCGAGCCCGGTGAGATAGGCGGCCTCGGCAATCGCGGCGCGCAGGGTGCTGCGGCGGCCAGCGTCGAAGGCGGCCCATTCGCCGAGGTAGACCTTGGACTTACTGCGGTCGTAGGCGTCGTAGCGCTCGATGTTTTCCCAGAGCCACTGCGGCGACTTGTAGCCGTGCTCGTCGACCATGGGCAGGTTGAGTTCGTTGGCGATTTTCCAGCCCTCATCATAGTCCCAGCCATCGGTATTGGGGCCGACGGTGCCAATGACGGTGATTTCGGGATGCTTCGCCTTCACGGCGTTGTAGATCATCTCAAAGCGTTCTTTGAAGACCGGGGTGATGTGGTCTTCGTTGCCGACGCCGAGGTATTCCAGGCCGAAGGGCTCGGGGTGGCCTGCCGCGGCACGCTTGGAACCCCATTCGGAGTCGACGGGGCCGTTGGCGTATTCGATGAGGTCGAGCACGTCCTGCACGTAGGCGGGCATCTCATCCATCGGGATGCCTTCCTGGCCGACGCCGTATTTACGGGTGACGAGAAAGTTGGAGTTCTGGCAGCACACGCCTGCGGCAACGACGGGGACGGGCTTGGCACCGATGTCCTCGCAGAACTGGAAATACTCGAAGTAGCCGAGGCCGACGGTCTGGTGATAGCGCCAGATGTTGGGCTGGCCTTTGCGCTGCTCGACGGGACCGATCGTGTCTTTCCAATGATAGATGTTGTCGATGCCGTCGCCGTGAACAAGGCAGCCGCCGGGGAAGCGCATGAACTTCGGCTTGAGGTCGGCAATGACCTGGGCGAGATCGGCGCGGAGGCCGTTGGGCCGGTTGTGGAAGGTTTTTCCCGGGAAGAGGGAAATGAAGTCGAGGGCAAGTTTTCCACGCCCGGAACTCAAGACGATAAGGCGGGCGTCGTCATCAGTGGTCTTGACGTCGATGCTCGCGGTGTACTTCTTCCACGATCCATTCGGCTTAGGCAGGACGGCTTCGCCGAGGAGGTCGCCCGCCTTGCTTTCGATGCGAACCGTGATCGGGCCGAGGTTTCCGGAAATACGCCGGGCGAAGACCGAAAAGTCGTAGTGTTCGCCGGCCTTGACGGGAATGCCGTCGAAACCTTCGTTCCTGAGACCGACCTGGCCAGAGGACGAATCGATGGCGAGCACGGCGTAGTTCGGCGTGTTGGCATTGAGCGGCGAGGCCGATTCCGCGTCGAGCGAGCCCCGGCCCCCGTCGCGTTCGACGAGTTCCCAGGTAGTCAGCGCGTTCCATTCGGGTTTATCGGCAGCGGAGTATTCAAAGTCGCGGTTCTGGACGAGCTCGGCATAGAGTCCGCCGTCGGCGGCATGGCTGAGATCCTCGTAAAAGATGCCGACGAGATCGGGGCTGATGGCCTTGCCCTTTTGCAGATCAATCTCGATCGTCGTCTTGCCGGCGGCGCCAGCCCCCATGGCCAAAAAACCCGATGCGGCAACGACGGCCCACGAATTAATTTTTATCTTCATTGTTCATTCCTCTTTTTTTAATGCGACGAACCCCTCAGTTCGACCGGCTCAATGCCCTTGTGGGTGGGCGTTACCTGAATAATGTGGCCGTCTGCATCAAACTCCATTTTGTCGATGCAGACCTCGCGATGGTAGCCGGCTTCGCGGCCCATATCGATGCCCTTAGGATAGTTGAAGCGGTGATAGACGATATACCATTCGTCACGGCCGGGAATCTGGATCGTCGAGTTATGGCCGGTGGCGTGGATGCCGTCCTCGGGCTTCTTTTCGATCACGATATTGTTTTCGGGAATCGTCAACGGGCCCGTCGGCGACTTGGAAACCGCATAGCGCACGCGGTAGTTGGGGCTGCGGGTGTCGTCTTCCGACCAGAGGAAGTAGTAACGGCCTTTGCGAAAGAAGACGGTGATGCCCTCGCGGAAGGTTTTGTCGGGAGTCATGATTTTGATCGTGTCCTCCTTGATCGAGAGCATATCGTCAGAAAGCTCGGCAACGGCGAGGTAATTGTTGCCCCAGTACAGGTAATACTTGCCGGACTTCGGATCCCGGAAGACGGCGGGATCGATTTGCTGGCCCCAGCGAACGCCAGCCGGGAGCTTATCGATCATGGGTCGACCGCTGTCCTTGAAGGGACCGGCGGGGTCGGAGGCGACGGCCACACCGATTTTTTGTTCGCCGCAAAAGTAATAAAAATAGCGGTACTCGTTTCTGACCTTCTTTTCGATGATGCAGGGAGCCCAGGCGCGGCGGTTGGCCCAGGAAACGTCGGGGCCGAGATCAAGGATCACGCCTTCATCCTTCCAGTCCACCAGGTTTCCGGAGGAGAAGGTGTGGAAGACCGAACCGTTCCAGTCGGTGACGCCGTCGGTGGTGGGATAGAGATAGAAGCGTTTGTTCTTCTGCGAATAGATAATGTCAGGATCGGCGAAGTAGCCGGGGATGACCGGATTGTTGCGCGCTACGACGGAAACGTTGATTTTTTTGACAGGGCTGCCGTCGGCGGGCGTGAGTGTGTAGGACACGGGCCCGGCTGAGAAGTTTTGCGGGCCTATGGGCGCGACCTCGCAATTGGGTATGGGCGCGAAGAGCGGGTCGAAGGCGCGCAGGTCGGTATTGCCCTGGACCGGCACAACGACGGCGTCGGAAGAGGCCTCGACGTTGATCGGCCGGGCTTCCTCAGCGGTCGGTACGAGGGCCGGCGGTTGATCGCCCTGCCCCGCCTGCTGTTTTTCGCCGGTGGACAGCTTGAAGGTGGCGGACTCGCGGTCGGCGCTGGTGGAGACCGGACCGATGGTCACGCCGGAAGGCCCGGCCTTGAGATAATGGTCGGGTTCGGCTTTGAGGCGAAACGAAACCCCTTCCTTGGAAGCCAGACCAGGCACGCGGACAAAACTGGTCTGCTCGGCGAAGTCGCGCGTACCGTCGTTGGGCAGGACATTGATGCCTTCGGCGGCCGGGTTGATGTAGTGGTCGGGAAAGTTGGCCGAGCGGAAGGAGACGGTGTCGCTGCCGCCGTCGAGGCCGGAGGCGAGAAGCCAGCGACCGTCCTCGGCGGGGCTGACGTTTTCGTCGAGCCGCAGATGGAAGCGGCCATGGCGGACGGTACGTTCCGGCTGTCCGTAGGGAGAGAGGCTCACGACGGGGTTGCCGGGCCAGCGGGCCATGATGGTCTTGTATTCCTTGGCCGTCAGGGGAAGAACGAAGCCGTGCCGGAACTTGAAGGGGAAGCTGAAGCCCTCGGCAGGCTGGAATTTACCCTCGGCTAGATTGGTTGTGATCCAGGGGACATAGCCCCGGTCTCCGTAGTTGTCGAAAATGAGGCCCCAGACGGAAGGCTTGCCGGGACGCGCGGCTTCAAGTTGATAGATCTCCGGCCCTTCGTAGCCGGTAAGCTTGCCGAGGTTGTAGCCGGGGACGTCGGTCCAGGGACCGGAGAGGCGCGGGGCCGTTTCCATGAAGATGGACTTATGCCGCTCGTCCTTGGTAAAGCGGTAGTAGGCCTTGCCGTCGCGGACGATGGTGGTATCGATGACTGCGTTGGGTTTCTCGATGTAGATGAAAGGTTCGCCAAAGGTCTTGAAGTCCTTGGTGCGGGCGGCCCAGATGCGTTGTTTCCGGAAGCCGTCGCGCGCGGTGGTGGAGGCCCAGAAGACGAGGTAGTCGCCGTTTTCCTCGTCGTAGATTGCCTCGGGTGCCCAGGTGCAGCCGGCGTCATCGGGAGCGACGTCAACCAGGCGCGGCTCGGACCAGTTTACCAGATCGCTCGACTCCCAGATCACTAGGGAATGGCTGCCTTCGCGCACAGCGCGGCCCCAGTTATGGAGATAGTGCGTCGAGAGGTCGGTGGCAATGATATAGAATTTTCTGCCGTCGTGGGAACGCAGCAGATAGGGATCGCGCACGCCTTTCGTGCCAATGTCGGAAACGAGCACGGGATCCCCGTTATTCAGCAGAGTCCACTCGCGTCCGTCGCGGCTGGTCGAAAAATAGATCTGTTCGTTAAGTTCGTTGGGCTGGCCGCCAAAGGTGACGAACAGGTAACCGGCCGGACCGGCCGCATAGGTTCCCATAGCGGTTGCGATCGCAATCAGGGAGAGCATATATCTTTTAATCATGTTTTCCTTTTTCTCAGCCGGAACAGCATCCGAGACTGGCGTGTTTATTATAAATGTACGGCAATTCCACTCCCGCAGTATTCGACTTCCCTGACATTCTGGAACTATCTGGTATTCGTCAGTACCCCGAAGACGGGGCCTTCGGCCGTTGCGATGTCGGGATTGATTTTCATCTGGGACAAAAGCTTTTCGTCGATCGGAGCCGTCTTGAAGATAGGCAGCACCGGACGCAGCCCCGCGTCCGATTCCACCATGGGGTACTCCTTGCCCCTCTGTTCAATGAGCAGGCGGCAGGAAAACCATCCCCCGGGTATTTCGCCGATCAGGATGTCGATATCGACGGGCTTGCCTTTCTTGAGATCGAACCAGTCGCCGATCACCAGCCTGGAGTCGGCGTTCATGTACGCGGCGTCCGCCCCCCTATAACCCGTGTCGCTCGAAAACTTGCGGTTGTCCGGATCGCGACTGTGCCAATCGCTCATCCCGCCTTCGTGGGCAGCCCAGCAGGCATCGATGACGAGCTGGGTTCCGATCCTGACGGCCAGCACGTCGTCCCCCAACCCCCAGAAACGGTATTTACCGTCTTCCGGCGCTGCTATCCGTCCCTTATACTGGCAAACCCAGTAGCCGGGTTGAACCTGCTGCGCGACATCGTAGGCCTTAGGCGCCTCGTCGGCCGGCATATAGGGCATCGAAAAGGCCGTTGCATATTTCAACTTGGGAGCCTTGAAATAGTCACTGAACCGCTTCGGATTGAAGCCGGTCCGGATGAAACGGCCGATTATTTCGTTACAGATACCGGTCGCGTCCCCCCTTTTTTCTTCCTGCAGCAAGGCTCCAATCTCCGACGGACTACCATCCTTGAACTGCTTGAGATCGAAGAACGTCCCGACAAACTCGTTTCCATTGCCCGGCTGGTCGCCGCCCCACAGACTCGGCATTTCGAATCCAAAACCCAGACTGCCACCACCGGTGCCGGAACCGCCGCCCAGACCGCCCTTGACGCCGACAATCTCCGGCATCTTGATATCCATGGTCGGCGTCCTGGGTTTGGCGACAAGATTTTGTCGAAGCTTTGGCGCCCGCTGGGGCTTCTTCATGTTGGCCGGAACCTGTAGCGTACGAAGCCTCAACTTCGGGCGGTTTACCGGCTCGGGCACAAACTCCACTTCATTCCGTTGAACCACCGATACCGCCACGCAGACCAGCGCCACTGCAATAAACACGGCATGGATCGCGATGCTGACCACCAGTGCGCTTGATTTCCTGTGATTAAGGAAAAACCGTTTTTTCGTTTTCTTTTCCATATCGGTATTCGTCTCCATTTTTTTGGTTGATTGCATCCGCTATGCAACCTGCCCCATACAACCTACTGCCATTCATTGCCCGTTCAGGGCGGAAGCGCATTCACGCGCTCTATCTCTCCGTAAAGGGCTCAATGCAGGTCCAGCTCGGCCAGCTGGAACAGTGAATCGCCCTGGGTATCTTGGAACACCAGCCGATAATACCGGTATCGCACCGTGTTCCTGAATTTGACGGACACTCGCCAGCATCGCTTGTTGATCGGCTTCTCGAACGTAAAGTCCCCCAATTTCCGCCAGGCATGTCCATCCCGGCTTCCTTCGACCGACCACTGGCGCGGATCGCGGTTGGGGGTATCGCGGGCCGTCTCCAGAGAAACGCACGTCGCCGCGGCCGGCTTTTCAAGCTTGATCGTCAATTCAACGGGATCGCCGTCCGTCTCGACGCAGAGTTTCGTGCCGACATCGCCGTCCGTCAGCTTGTCCACCCCTTCCTTGTCGCCGGGATGCTGCCCGCTGGCCAGCTCGAAGGTTGCGTCGCCCCGCACGGACGGCTTGTCGAGCAGTACGCGTTGCTCCTCATAGACCAGCGGCTCTTCGTGCCGGTAGGCGACCGAACTGCGCAGGGTGTAGCTTTCCAAAAGCTTGAGTTTGGCTGCATCCAGGGCGATCGTAACCGTTGTTTTTTCATACGGCTGCAAGGCGGGACAGGGTGCGCTCGCCTTAAAGACCAGCTGATCCTCCGAATCCAGCACATCGATATCCAGCCGGGCGGCATCGGAGGCCACCGGACCAAAATTGCTCACCTCCACCGCAGCCTTCAGGTGCTTGTTGTCCTTCCGGGTGATCGCGGCCTTGCGGGTGGATAGGATGGGCAGTTCATATTCAACCCACGGCAACCGGGAATAGCCGAACAGGAGACCGCCCTTGGCGGTGCGTCCCAGCAACTTGCCGGAAAAATTGTCCGCATCGAAGCCATTCCCTTCCGTCACAAAGACCAGGACCAGGCCGTCGCCGGCCGGCTCCGTTTTCAACAGACGGCAGCCCCGCCCGTAATCCACTTCCTCAGGCGCACCGAACCGCAGCGATTCCAAGTCCATATCGGTTCGGGGGTTGAAATCCTTTTCGGCGGCGACGCGCACACGGATCTCCTTGGTCACGGACGTGATTTCGGGCGTCAGCAACGTAAGCAGCCGGGGCTTGACGAGCGGAATGCCGATGTTCTTTGAGTTGTGGTTGTCGCTTGGTTTGTCATCGCCCTTCGGCGAGTCGATGACCGCGAAGTTGATCTGAACGGCACGCCGGTACTCGTCCAAGAATACCTTGGGTCGCTCGTATTTGTACCACAACTCCTTCTTTCCATCTTCATAGACAGACACGCCCGGCATGTAGGCCTCGCCGGAATCGACCTTCCATTGCACGCCGTTTTTGGAGCGCAGATGGTAGGCGATGCGGCCCATCCAGTCGTTCACGATCATGTGGTACTGCACCGGGCCGCGCCAGATCACGGGATCTTCGAAACGCCCCCGCACCTTGGGATAGTTGCTGCCCTGAGTAACCTGTTCCCAGGGGCCTAGGCCATCCTTGCTGCACCAGATCCCGCCGCCGCGGCAGGCCATCAGGTAAGATCCATCCTCGCGCTGGGTGAAGCTGAGGTTCGACAGTCCTTCCACAATGCGGCGATCCCGTGCGTCAAATTCAAATTCCCGTCTTTCCCACGGCCCTTCCAGACGGTCGGCGATGTAGTAGGCGCCGATCACATAGCAGACATAGCGACCGTCCTTGGCGACATAGGCTTCCGGGTTGTGTCCCGGGCCGATAACCGGTCCGGCCTTGAACGGCCCCAGTCTATTCTCCGAAACCGCATGGACCAGCTCCGATCCCCGCCACGCCCAATGCCCTTGCGGATTGTCTTCGGCCCACCGGCACACAAACTGGTGGTAGAGCCCGTCGGGGCCAAGCAGGATGTTTCCGCCCCAGTAGGACCATGCCGGATCCTCGATACCGTTGAGAATGTCGCGCGGCCGCACTTCCGGATTCCCCCACGTGTCATCCACGGGTTTTCCAATGTAGGGCATCGGCGCAATGCGGTCCATGAAGCGTGCACCCAACGCCAGGTTTTTCCATTCGTCCGGACGTTTCACATCCCGGTGCTGAGCCTGGGTCGGGCACACGGGAGCGAACCACGCCAGCAAAGCCGCAGCAACCAGAACTCCCTTCCCGCTTCGGGTCGTCGTATACATCAAACTTCTCCTTCTAAAATTATGCCCCTGCATTGAATGGCTTCCGCAGGGATCCTCCATTAGTAACCCCGGAATTCCCAGAGCCCCGGCTCGCCTGTCAAAACCGTCAACTTCAGATAGCGTGCACGGACCGTTTTTTCATCCCGATGCGGCGTGCGAAGGATCACTTCGTCGTGCCCGCCATCGCCGGCATAATTCAGGTCTTCGAAGAAAACGTCCATCAGGAGCGGGCTGATCTCTTTGCTTTTGTTCAGATCGATCGTTACGGTCTCCGAATCCGCCGTTGCGATCAACCCGCAGAACATGGTGATCAGCAGACCTGCTTTTGTTAATCCATTCATTTAAAATTCCTTGTTTTTCATACCGTTCCGGGAGACTACTTAACGCCTTCACGGGTCTGAACAATAGGCTTGATGGAGTCGTCCTTGTTGAATTCAAGATATTCGAGGCAGACAGACCGGCGTCCATCGGCGCCTGGTGTGCCGTTCAAGGACGTTGAACCATCATGGTAGAAAAAGTACCACTGGCCTTTAAACTCAATGACGGCTGGATGAATCGTAAAACCACGCTTCGCGGGACCGGTGACCAGCCCGCGATACGTCCAGGGGCCGGTGACCGCAGGGGCCGTTGAATAGGCGATCTGCTCCGGCTTCGTGCCCGGTACGTCGGCAGCGTAGACATTATAGTATATGCCGTTGCGCTTGAAGAGCCACGGGCCTTCCGCAACGTTCTCGTGCGGCATCTTTTGGACGGGGCCGTCCAGCTCGATCATATTGCGCTTCAGTTTCGCCAAATAGAAGTCGCCGTTGCCCCACATGATCCACGGAGTGCCGTCGTCATCGATGAAGACCGTCGGATCGATGTCGGCATTTGGGCGACGAGAATCGGTGGTCATGCCGTCGGTGATGAGGGGTGTTCCACGGGCATCCTTGAACGGGCCGGTCGGCTTGTCGCTTACGGCCACACCAATGCAGTGTTCGTTGTTATTGTTACGACGGAGCGTGGCGTAGAAGTAGTATTTCCCGTTCTTTTCCACCATTTGCCCGGCCCATGCCACTCCTGCGCGGGCAAACTTGAAGTCTTCGGGCCGCATGATAGGGCCGTGCGCGGTCCACGTCTTCATATCCCTCGTCGAGTAGCAAAGCCACTCCGGCATATTGAACATTTGCCCGGGACTCGCGTCATCATGCCCCACGTAGACATAAACCGTATTCCCGACGACCGTCGCGGCCGGGTCTGCGGTGAACATATCGGTAAAGATCGGGTTGGTCGCGTGGGCCGCAACGGCGGATCCGATAAATCCGCACAACAAAATAAACCGGGCTGCTTTCATCGGTATTGCCCCTCCTTTATACATATTCACAGTTCCCCTTCGGATGGTTAGCCGCAGAGACCCGGCCCTTTCCGATTCACCTGAATGCGCCTGACTCCTAGTCATCTACGTGGCCGTTTACATCGGAGGTATCCCCCGCCAGCAATGCATCCAAAATATCGTTGGAAACTGCAAATGCCGTCCCGTGCCGGATGCCCTTGGGCATGATCAGTTGCCCGGTCACATCCTCCCAGTTCCGCATGTCGCGCGAGCGGAGCGCACCATAATGCTTGTTCTTGTACGAATCATAATAGACATAGACATAGTCGCCGATCCGGATCGCAGTCGGCCCTTCGACCCACTCGCCCGGTGACGTGACAGGTTTGGACGCCACCTTGTAGGGGCCCGCAATATCGTTCGCCACCGCAAGACGAAGGTTTTTCTTCGCATCCTGGTAGCGGGTCTCGTCCTTGAAAAACATAAATACCTTGCCCTTCAGAACAAGCAGCGTGGAATCAATGACGTTGAAGCCGGGCTCGAAAAACAGTTTTGTGGGCGTAAACGATTCAAAGTCCTTCGTGGTGGTGGCGTAGATACGGTGGTTGTTGTCGTTCTTTCCATCGAACCAGGTTTCGGTGAATTTTTCAGGAATCGTTGTGGCCCAGAAGATCATGAACCGATCGCGCTTGCGGTCATAAACGATTTCGGGCGCCCAGCAGTTCTTTGACGTCGGCTCCTGCGCCATGACCGGAATCGACTTCTGCTCCGACCAATGGATGAAATCCCGGGTCGAGGCATAGCCGATCGTCGTGCCGGTCCAACTGTCCGTCCAGACCATATGGAAGGTACCATCCGGTCCCCGAACGACGCACGGATCGCGCATGAGCCTTCCCCCGACCTGCGGTTTCAGAAACGAAGTATCGCCCTTGAGCGCCGTCCATTTCAGGCCGTCATGACTGTAGGCCAGATGCAATCCATCCTCGCCGTTCCCCCGGAAAGATGAAAAGAGATATGCGGTTCCGGCAATGTCGGCACCATTCTTTCCATAGCCACTGAATGTCAGTGTGAAAAAGAATACCGCCACCAGACAATGCCTACCCAACAACCAAACATGGTTTTTCTTCATGAATTCGAACCTCTTTTTATCATCTTCTGTAAAATCGGATTTTCGTCACGTTGCAATAGCCTGAAGACTTGGCTCCAGATTGCTCTTCGTCAATATACCCGGAACTCCCAGAGGCCCGGTTCGCCTTTCAGGATGGTCAGCTTCAGATAGCGTGCACGGACCTTCTTTTCATCCCGATGCGGCGAACGAAGGATCACATCGTCGTGACCGCCATACGGTTTCCAGGATTTGCCGTCGAGTGACCATTCGAGCTTGTAGGCATGGCCGGCAGCCGGCTTCACGAAATAGGCCTCCGTGCTCGAAATGCTGCGCGGCTCGCCGAGATCCACCTGGAACCAGGGGTTTGCATCGCCGGGCTCGGCCATCCAGCGGGTGCCGTTGGAGTCGTCAAGCGCGAGCTCGGGAGAGAAGGTCTCGGTGCGGCCGGGCGCCGGAGGCGTGAAACGGATCTTCGAATCTGGACGGATGGAGGAGGCCGTGGCGGAGCTTTCAAGCGCTAGATTAGGCCCGCGCGCAGGACCTTCGCGCAGCGCGCCAATCCCCTGATTGGTCAGCTTAATCGATTTGATCGTACCATCCGGGTTAAACTCCATCTTCTGGGCGAAGGTCTGGCGGTAGGTACTGCTGCGGCCGAATTCGAGGTGGATGAAATACCAGTCGTCGGTGCCGTCCGGGTTTAGGAAGCAGCCGTGGCCCGGACCATAGATGCCGACCGAAGGATCGGTTTGCGAGATGATTTTGTTCTCTGGTATGGTCCAGGGGCCGATCGGCGACTCGCGGCTCATCAGGTAGGCGTAGGTATAGCTCTCTCCCCCGCCGAGGGTGTAGAGGTAGTAGTAGATCCCTTTGCGTTTGAAAATACAGGGGCCTTCGGAATAGTTGCCTTCGCCCGTGTTAATCGTGATGACCGGACCGTCGGGGCCGGACAGGTCGGGCTTGAGCTTCACCACGCGGCGTCGGGAATAGAACATATAAATTTGACCGTCATCGTCGCGGAAGATTTCCGCGTCAATGGAAGACATTTGATGGATAGGATACGGCTTCCAGCCCGAGCCGGGATAGATGTCCTTGCCATCGAGGGTCTTGAAGGGACCAGTCAGGCTGTCGGACACGGTGGCGGTGATTTGCCCGTCCAGCGTCGGGAACAGGTAGTAGCGGCCGTTGTGTTCGAACGGGGCACTGGGCGCCCAGTATTTGGAATCAAAGTTGTCGGGGTAGATCGAGCCTTCGAAGCTCCAGTTGACGAAGTCGCGCGAGGTCCAGACCACGGGCGTTCCGGAGGTGGAAAGGTGCTGGCCCCAGCCGTCCGTCGTGCCGTAACAATAGAAGACGCCATTGATGTCCACGATGCTGGGATCGGCAACAAAATCGGGAATCAGCGGCCGGCCGAAACCGAGATCATCATACGACAGCATTTCGAATCCATTCTCGTCGCGGGTCTCGATGATCTTCTGGTCGTCGAGGAAGCAGGTGATCAGGTCGCCCCGGACCTCGATACGGATCTCGTACCAGTGGTCGGTTTCGATGGTTCCATTGACTGCCGGTCCGATTTCCAAACGGCTCCCTACCCAGGTTTTTTGCAACTGGTGCCGGGCATTGCCCCAGCCGCCGAGATTCAGCCAGTAGTAGTTTTCTTCATCCTGCGCGCCGAAGCCAATGAGAAACCCTTCTGCACCGCCGGTTTTTCGTGCGCGCACCTGGACGGTGTAGTCGGGGTTGTCGCAGGTGAAGGGGTAGCGTATGAGAGCCGGAGCGGCCGAGGAACTTTGACGCAGCACGCCGTTTTTGACCTTCCACTCGCCGCCCTCCCGGTTCCATCCGGAATTTTCCCGAGAAAAGGCATCTTTCAGCACGGTCTTTTTCCCGCAGACCACCTGGATGGCGTCGAACTCGACCTGCGAGTTCCACGAGCCGAGGATCACGCCGTTGGCGCCGGGAGCCGGCTCGGCCGTCTGGGCCCGCAGCGGCGCACCCGATACCATGGCGAATGTTGCGATTAGTTTTATAGCGGTCTGAAATGTTTTCATGATTTTCCTTTGTTCAAAGCTGCGGCTGATTCGGAGCCTCATCGTGTTGCCAGCGAGTCGTAGAGGTAGGTGAAGGAATCGCAGTCCACATACCCCTCCTCGTCCTTGTTGTTGTAGGTGAAGATACCGATCCGGTCGCCGCGATAATCACCCCAGGTGAGCTGGTAGGGCTCGCCGAACTCGGTGAAGGTTTTTCCGTTGGTGCTGTAGGCGTAGCGACTGAGGCCGTCGAGACCCCAGGTGGAACGGAGCCAGAGCTTGCGGGAGGTGATGCGCGGACCTTGGGTGAACGTTCCGTTCACTGAAAACTCAATCTTGATGGTTTTCCCCTCGCGACGCACGCCAATGGTGGAGTTGGGGCCCGAGTAATGGCAGAGGCCTGCGACCTGGCCGTCGGCGATGTGTGAGATGTCCAGCGCGAGGGTGGCGACGTTGCTGGTGGTGCGCATGGAACGCTGCGTAAGCGTGTTGCCGGCGGTCTTGAGCTGGTCCTCGCGTAGCGGCTTGAAGGCGTGCAGGCGCAGGAAGCCGCGGTGCTCGGAGAGCGACCACTTGTCCATGCGCGGCTGGAAGTTCCACTCCCACTGGCGGCCGAGCGCCGGGCCGTCGAAGTCGTCGCTGGACTGCGGTACGACGGCGGGCGTTCCCTTGATCGGCTTTTCCCCGCCCCAGACCATCGTTCCGATGCCGTCCTCGCCGACCTTGCCGAGAACCGGCCATCCGTCAACCCAATTGACCGGAAGCAGACTGCCGGGGCGCCCTTCCCAATCACCGTGGCCGTGGTGGGTCAGGAAATACCAGTCGCCCTTTTCGGTCTGCACGATGCCGCCCTGATTCGGCTCGTGGAATTCGGCCTGGATGTGGCTAAGCTGTTGTTTTTCGGTATAGGGGCCGGTGATGCTCTTCGCGCGCTGCATCATTATGTAGCGGTAGCCGCGATCGACTTCGCTGTAGAAATGGTAATAGGTGTCGCCGACCTTGAAGAGCTTGTTGGCCTCGCGGTGAGCACCCTCGTTGATGAGGACGCGCGACTCGGGGATGATGTCGCGACCGTCGGGCGTGAGCTTGTAGAGCCAGGTCTTGCAGTTGTCGCTGAAATGGGTGCCAACGAAATAGCCCTGGCCATCGTCGTCCCAGAACGGACAGCAATCGTCCCAGCCTCTCTCCCTCGTCATCTGGTGGAGCGGCTCCCACGGCCCTGCCACATCCTTCGCCGTGGTCATGAAATAGCCTTCGTCCGGCGTGCCGAAGTAGACCCAGAACTTCCCGTCATGGTAACGGATCGCCCCGGCCCACACCCCGCGGGCGTAGCCGTTCATACGGTCCCAGTTGAATCGGGGACTGATTTCGGTCACATCGTTAATCGCGTGGCCGGCGATCGTCCAGTTGACCAGATCCTTCGAGTGCATGATCACCATGCCCGGCGAATACTGGAAGGTGGACGAGATGGCGTAGTAGTCGGAGCCGACGCGGATGCAATCGATGTCGGCGTAGTCGCCGGGAAGAACGGGGTTGCGGTAGGTTCCGTTGCCCTGGTCGCCCCACTGCGGCCAATTGCCCCACGGATCGGGCGGAGAGATATCGCCGGCCGAGCACCCTGCTGCGCCTGCCAGAACGAGCCATGCCGCGGATGCGGCCAACCTATACTTGCTTTTCATCCATTGCTCCTCTTTTTCAATCCAGTCTAAATCGTTAGCTTTCCGCCGGGTCAATAGGCGGCTTCCAGGCGTCGATATTCTTCTTTCGTCACCGGAATGACCGAGCCGTGGCGGAATTTGAACGGGAAGGTGAATCCTTCGCCGGTGGTGAATTGGCCCGAGGCGAGATCGTCGGTCACAAACGGCTCATAGCCCGCTCCCCTGGCGGCATAATGGTCGAGGGCAAGACACCAGGTCGCCGGCTTCCCTTTGCGGGCGGGCTTGACGATGTAGCACGTGGGGCCCTCATAGCCGCGGAGGTTATTGAGGGAGAAGTCGGGTATGTCCTTCCACGGTCCCATCAGCTTCGGGCTGGTTTCCATGCTGACAGCCTTGATTCTTTCGTCCTTGGTGAAGCGGTAGTAATTGCGACCGTCGTGGATGATGGTCGTGTCGATGACGGTGTTGGACTTTTCGATGTAGATGAAGGGTTCGCCGAAGGTCTTGAAGTCCTTGGTGCGGGCAGCCCAGATGCGGTGTTTCGCGAAGTTGTCGCTCCCGGTCGTGGAGGCCCAGAAGACAAGATAGTCGCCCTTTTCCACGTCGTAGACGGCTTCGGGCGCCCACGAGCAGCCCGCGTCGTCGGGGGCAACCTTGACGAGGCGCGGTTCGGACCAGTGGACCAGGTCGGGGGACTCCCAGATCACAAGGGATTTGCTGCCGGCGCGGATGGCGCGGCTTACGCTGCGGTTAATGGCCCAGGAGAGGTCGGTCGCGACAATGAAGAACTTTTTGTTGTCGTGCGAACGCAGGATATAGGGGTCGCGCACGCCCTTTTCGCCGAGCTGGCTCACGAGGACGGGCTCGGTGTCGTTTAGGGCTTTCCAGTTGCGGCCGTCCTTGCTGAGCGCAAAGTAGATCTGTTCGTCCATGGGGGTTTCCTGCCCATGGAAGGTGACGAACAGGTAGCCGCCGAGGGTCGCGGCGGAGGCCGCCGTCGGAACCAGAAGCGATAAGCAGAAGGCCGCGACGAGGATTGCGGCCAGGTTCATGGGGATTCTAAGCTTTTTCATTGGTGTCCTTTGATTTTGTTTGAGTCCTTTACGAAAGAAGATTCCACTGGGCCCGCCTGCACCGGATACGTGGTAGTGGCCTTCATGATATCGACATAGGCGGGGTGTGCGGCGTTCACATCGGAGAATGTCGGCATGCCCTCGCCCGGTGGTTGAGAGGTGTTCCGCCCGGTCATGCAGTTGGCGGCCACGACGAACTCCGCACGGGTCACCGGAGCATCGGGATGGAAGGCACCGTTTTCATCGGCCGTCAGCCATCCTTCCCGCGCGACGCGCCGGATCTCGGCGGCATGCGGGGTGTCGTCGCCAACGTCATTCAATTCAGGGCCATCAGCCCCCTTCAACCATTGCATCCGGGACATAATGCCTGCCAGCTCTCCACGTGTAATCGGTTCCTCTGGATGGAAGCGGTTTTCCGCGTCGCCGGTGACATACTTCACCGGCTGTTCCCAGGTATCCCCGATGCCCTTGCTCGACATATAGGCCACATCATCGTAGTACGGCGCATTCGTGGGCACATCGGTAAAATCACACGTGTACACGCCCCGGTCCGTGTAGAAGTCCACCAGATTGGCCAGCGCGCAGATCGCCTCGGCCTTCGTCATGTTCCGATCCGGGCGGAAGGTGCCGTCGTCATATCCCTTGATATACGCGACAGAGTAGTCCGGGCTGTAATCCTCGATGCGTTCGCCGATAATGCGAAACTCCGCGACCTCGAAAATGGGAAGCGGCTTGGCCGGCATGAACAGGCGGAGATACCGATACGCCTTGTTCCGCTCCTCCTCCTTGACCGTCAAACTCTGGAAATCAGGGGATTTTACGGTCTTGGTTTCGGTCAACAACGTCCAGTGCCGGCGGTCATTCGATCCATAGACTACGGTTTCCGCCATGCGGGCAGGAAAACCATCGCGGGTCAGGAGGCGGAACGCTTCGGATTTCACCTTGAAGTGATTCCCGAAATCCATGGTGATGTTCTTATCAAATCCCCAGATCCCGCCCCAGGTAAACGGGTCGTCATCAGCCATCTTATCGATCTTGATCAGTTGTGGCCGCGTACACTTCGCCACACGGTAATCCAATGTGCCATCGGGCAGGCGCGGATTCAAAAGCTTCAATCCATCCACGGCCCGCCGCAGCGCGGGCGTGTCACGGGATTCCAGCGCCGCCTTGAACGCCTGTTCGGTAGCCGAAACATACTGCTGCGTCGAATCATAGGCGCGAGCCACATAGTCCAGCGCCGCCTGCTCGTCACGAGCGACATGGATCTGCACAGGAAGAGTCTGAACAACATCGTCAGCCCGGGCGATGATGTAGAACGCATGATCGCCCACCTGCTCTGCGGTGGGTTTCCATCCAAACCTGCCGGTCTCTTGATCGAAGATGGCCCCTGCAGGCCGATTCACGACCGCGTGCCGGACCTCGTCCTTGCTGCCCACGCTTCGAAGCGTGGCAGGGTCAAACCTGTAATGCACCCGCCGTTTCGTCGCCTTAATGCGCGCTTTGCCGGCGTAAATGTCTTTGACCTCATCTGCGCTCAGCGCCTTGTTGAAGATCGTGAAATCCTCCACCATCCCGGCCAGGAACGGATCCGGCCATTGTGATTTGCCGATATAGTTTTGGCTGGTTTTACCCAAGTCGGATGGCCGCAGCGTGATATTCGAATTCCGGCCCGTTTCTTCGCCATTCACATACAGCGTCCCGGTGTTTCCGGAAAGAGTCACCACCACATGCTCCCAGACGCCCGCTTCAAGCGACTTCGTTCCGGACACAGACCGTTCTCCCTCGTCCTGGGTTCGAATGACGAATTTCGGCCCTCGCCCATCTGATGCTGCTAAACACATGTAATTGTCGTGGCCGTCTCCGAAATCGAAAATACGCGCCCAGCGTGCGACCCTATCGAGTTTCACCCATGCGCTGATGCTGAAGGAGTTCAAATCGCTGACCACACCCTCTTTCAGACTGGCAAACTGCCGGTTGCCGCTCAGGCACAGGGCCGGTCCGGACCGGCCTGCCATCCAACCAGCCCCGCCATGCAGGTGCTTGTTAGGGGTGGCCTTGTAGCTTTTCACAACGGGTGCGCCAACGTATGTCGTAATCGGCTCCGATGCTCCGGGAGCATCAAATTTGACCTGCGATATCTGCTCCGTTTCGGTATCAATGCGATCGAAATCGATGATCCCCGGCCCCGTCAGAGGCGTAACCTGGATGTAGAGCAGGCCGTTTCCGTCAACGTCGGGGATCACATCGATCCACTCGCCCTTCGTATCTGGAATGTAGAGATCCCGGTTGTCTCCGCCGCGCATGGCAGATTTCTCGTCGTGGTAGAAACCCACCTTCACGAAGGCGTCGCTGCGCACCCGCAACGCGGAACCCCGCGGGAACCGGCTGGAGAGCACCATGGTACGCGGTTCCTTTTTGATCGTCATGCGGACATAACCGGTATCATCGGCATCATGTCGAACCTGCAAGGGGATGTCGTCCGGCGAACCGGGATAAATGTCTCCAGGCTGGGCGTGAGCCGACAAATCAACGAATTGATACTCGAATTGCTGACCCTCCACCGGCTTGCCTTCATAGGTCACTTCCAACGGCGGAAGCACGGTCGACAGCGCACGCTTCGCTTTCTTTGGGTCAGGCGCAGCGTCGGATGCGGCCGCGGGGAGCCCGATCCAGAAATCGAAACCATAATTATGGATACTGTCCAAATAGACACCGGAGCGTGCCCGCTCATGGCCGGCCGCCGTGGCATCAAACGCCACTTTGACGAAGCGACACGGCCCCGACTCCATATCGATCCCGACCCCTTTAAGATAATAGTAATGCAAAGCCTTGCCGTACGCGCCGCGTCCCCGGGGACTGATATAGTCATAGCGCCCCCCATAGTCAGGATGATCGGGATCGGTCTCGGAATAGCTCGGCACCCAGGGCAGTCCGTACCCCAGATTAAACTTCGCATACAACGCCGCCCCTTTGGGCAGGCGGTCGTTCAGAAAATGAATGCACGCAATCCCATCCGCTTTGTCGGTGACCGTGCCGGCCACCGGATCCACTTTCGTTTTCTGAAAATCGATCGTTTTCGACATCATCATCAAATTATTGATGTTGCCCTCCGCGTGGGGCATGTCGCGGCCCATTTCCATCAGTTGAAGATTCGGTGCGACGGCTTCGCCGGTTTTGTCATTGCGCGTGACCAGGCGGATCTGATTCTTGATATCTCCGCTCCGTCCCCGGTTTGGAGTGGTCGAGTTGACGGTCGTCCACTCCACAGCTTTCCTATAGTCCTCCACCTCATCACCAAGGATCGTGGATGCGAGAAAGCCCATGATCGCATAGGTATGCTGGTTCATGAAGTAGTCGTTGCGCTCGATGCAGTTCTTCCGGATCGAATGGATGCAGTTTTTCTGAAGCGCGTCGATCATCGCCGGCGTCACGGCGAGCCGTTCATCCTTCGGCGAAGTGGCCCGCAGGATGTCCGCGGCGCTGCACAGGGTGTAGACGTATTTCCCGATCTTGATATGACTGTCGGTGAAGTATTCGGGGAAGAAATCAACCTCCGTCCGCGAGCCATACCAGTTGATGATTTCCACCGGGAGTTTCCGGTATTCCTCGTTGCCGGTGACGATGTAGAGAATGGTTTGCACCCATGCGAGCTGGGCATCATGAGCCAGACCATTGATGCCACCATCATTGAGGATTTGCTCGACACGCGCAGGCCTGCGATTCGGGTCGGCATAACGGGTACGGCGCATTCCCTCGAAGTAGTCGACCCACGGCGACACGCCCGCAATCACCTTCTCGCGCATGACAGTGAGCGTCTCCGCGTTGCAACTGATACCCGGATGCACGAAACCCTGCGGCGAAACCGTCTCGCGCAGTTCGACCACGTTGTCCGTCAGGATCGTCGAAGCGGACTCCGCCGGCGCGGCGAACGAAAGGAGGGCCGTCCCGGCAACCAAGCAAAAAATGCCGAAACGTCTACTCATTCAACCGCCCTCATGCGGATTGTTTTCACACGCGTCATTGGATTGTTTCGCTTATCGTTTCTTGATCAAAACGCACGCACCGCCGCCGGGGGCCAGTTTCAAATGCAGCGTGGTAGAGGAAGAGACTTCCTGCTTCTCCACCCGATAGTCTTCGGCGTGGGTGCGGTAGTCGGATTCCGGACCGTCCTGAATGACCATGGCTGCGTACCGGCCTTCGGGCAGGAACCCGAGCGATACATCCAGCTCCCGCGCATCCTCGTTGGTAGCGGCTCCGACCAGCCAGGCGCCGTCGGCGGCCTGTCGCGCCATGACGATGTATTCGCCAATGACGCCGTCGAGCGTCTTGCTCTCGCGCCACGGCATTTTTTCGGCTGCGAGAAATGCCAGCAGTTCAGGATGCTTCCGGTAGTATTCCGGGATATCCGGAATAACGGTCGCCCCCGAAAAAACAATCAGCGTACGGGCGATCTCGGCGGTGAGCGTGGAGGGCACGGGCACGCCATGGTCCACGCGGCCTTTCTGGGTGAGGTCTGCGAGACCGTTGTTCATGTCGATCGGGCCGGCGAGCATGTTGACGAAGACGCTCGTGACGAAGGTCTTGGGTTGGAACACCTTGTGGCCGTCGAGCTGCGCCTGGCAGAACTCGCGGGTCAGGGCATTGGGCCAGGTCCGGTACTGGCCGAAGGGGTGGACGGGTCCGTCGTGGAAGTCGCATAAAAGCTCATTCTCGGCGCACAGACGCGTGATCTTCTGCGTCCAGGCGTTCTTCTCGGTTTCGTTCCCTCTCATAAACCCGTATTTGACACCGGCTGCTCCCCACTTGTGGTAGGTTGCCAACGTCTCTTCGATCGGGTAGTTCTTGCCGGCAACATCGTTCATGTAGAGCCAGATACCAACGTTTTTCGATTTGGCATACTTGATCAGCTTCCGGGCATCCCCTGCGTAGCCCCCCGTGGTCGGGTTGGACTCGCGGGCAAATTCCTTGCCGTACCAGTCGGCGTCGAGCATCAGGTACGGAAAGCCTTCCTCCGCCGCAAAATCGACCATCCGGATCCAGGAGGGATAATCCATGTGGTAGTCGAAGCCGTCCACCTTGGCCCCGTTGATCCGCCAGTCCCACAGCACGATGCCGGGCTTGACCCACGAAAAGTCCATCCCTTTTTCGGGCGGCGGATTGAGCAGCTCGAGCAGATCGGAATCGACCAATGCGCCGGGCGTATGCCCGAACATGATCACGCGCCAGGCCGAACTCTGGCGGGTGCACACCTTGACGGCATTTTCGCCCTGCACGACTTCGAGCAGCATCGGCTCGGCGCCATCCGGAAGATCCGCCTCGTGCACGGCCATGAATACCCGGCCGTCCGCCTGGATCGTCATGACGGGCAACCGTTTCCCCCTGCCCTCGGAGAGTTTTTCGGGACCGATGTTGTGGCGTTCAAGGTTGGTGTACCAAGCCGTATAGTCCCCGGAGAAATTGAAGCGGGTCATTTCCGGACCGCCACTCTCCCCTTCCGTGCGGAACGCCATGCCGTCGTTGTAGACCCGGACAAAGAACTTGTAGGATTTCATGTCCACCGCGATCTCGTTGAACATCTCCGGAACCTGCGTACGCTTGCCCCAGAGCGGCTTCCAAACGGAGTCCACCGAACGACGGGCCAGCTTTTTAAAAGCACCGCCGGCCAATCCCGTCGGAGAGGGCTTGACCCATTCCTTTCCCTCCGCCTTGAAGGAATATGACAGGGTTCCGTCGGGAGCGGCGGTCAAGGTCACCTCCAGCTTCCCGTCCGGGGAGGCCACGGTCGTAGGCAGCCGATCCGCCGCATGCAGAGTGCACCCGAGCAAGCACGGCATCAGAAGGAACAGATATTTGAGTCTGGCAGCATGTTTCATCATTTTTCCTCATCCTTGTATGGCAAGAGTTCAGCGGCATCGGGATAGGGTGAAACCTCGGCGGCGTGGAGTACCGCGCCGTTCATGGCTTGGCTCAGGCCCATCACGAGCACGTTTTTATTCCCTTTTCCGAAATTTAGCCAGCATTCGGGCAGGTAGAATTCCCGCTGCGGACCGACCCCCCAATGGCGGCCGATGTCATGGCCGTTGAGCCACATGTAACCGGTTCCGGAAGCATTGATCAGCAACCGCCAGGGAATCCATTTGCCTTCGGGAGTAGCCGGCAATTCAAACTCCAGTCGGTACCACGTCATCAGGGCATCGTGATTCCCCTTGGGCTGGATATTGTTGCCCTTGCGCGGAATGAAATCCTTGATGTCGAGCGCGACGTTCGCCCAATCCTTTGCATCAAAACCTGCCTGCGTCCAGCCGGCGGCGACGCCACCGGTATGCAGCGCAACCTGCAAGTCGAGCGGTTGTTCAATGGCCGTTTCGTTTTCCGAAAGGCCCGCCATCCGGATACCGCTCAGCTCTTCCATCGGGATGTAGCCGTGCTCGAACCCGATGTTTTCGTAGAGCAGTACGATTTCGTTATCGCCGGTATGCAGCAGGCCTTCGGTATCGAAACGGTTGTCGAAGTCGTCGGGCCGGATGCGGTCGAACGAGGTCGCCTTGTTACGCGTGGCCGCGGCGGCATATTCATCGCTCGGATGAAGCCGCTTGGCGATCTTGCCGTTGACCTGCGCGAAAACCAGGTCGCGGGTATACATGTTGATCAACAGTTTGTTCAGCTTCTCCGCCTGGCCGGATGCCAGTGAAAACCGGGCGCGGTAGAGCACGTATCGTTGATCATTCACGCCGAGTTCCGGCAGCGATTTTCCGTCCAACGGCATCCATTGCCCGTCGAGCGGGTCGTTGCGCTTGAGCGCCGCGGCGATGCGCACTGGCGCGGGCAACACGGCCGGACGCGCGATGGGTTCTTGCGGCTTGGGATACCAGACGCCTTCCGCCGGTGTTTTCTCCGGAGGAATGACGAGCACCTTTGTGCCGAGCGCGCCGAGTTCGTACTCCACCTCGAAGGGCGGAACATCGATGGAATGCGCCGACGCGTCATCCGTTTTGATCAGTTCGCGGTGTCCTTCCTGGTCGATGTTGTAGACCGGTTCGCCCGACATTACGATTTTTCCCGGCACGACCGTGACTTCACCGGAAACGGGATTTTCAGGATCGGTATTGTTGAGGAAAACGAACATCGTTCCGTCCGGTCCGACGCGCACGCCGCCGAACAGATTGGTCGACGCACCCTGCAGTTCGCACGGCCCGCCGTTGGCGCGTAACAGTTGCGCCTCGTTGTCGCGGATGAACTCGTTGACGCCGGCGGCTGCAACGTATTTTGGACTGCGCGCACCGCTCTCGCGGATGGCGGCGTTGTAGTCGTAGGTCGTCGTCTGTCCACGGGCCTGCCAGCCGCCGAAATGCGTTCCGCCGACAAACACGTAGGAGTTCAGTCCAGCTGCGCCGCCGAGCAACGACATTAAACTGATGGCGTTGTAGTGACGTTCGTCGGAATAGTGCTCTTCGGCGAGTGAACCGCCGACCAGCGAAAACCAGCCGCCCTGCAGTTCGGTGACGAAACCCGGCACGTCCGGCTGGGTTGCTTTCAGCGTCATCATGCGATGCGCACAGGTCGGGGCATCGGAAAGACCCACATAGTAGTTGTCGGAATCGAACACCTGCGACAGCACCGGATCATTGCTTGCGCGGCACTCGCGAGTCATGCAGGTAAAGATCGGAACGTCGACGCCCGAATCCTTCACGGCATTGTACAGGGCGCGCATCAGGTCGGGTTTATCGGGGCCCTTGTAATGGTCGAATTCGTTTTCGATCTGCACCATGATGATGCCCTTGTCGCCTACCGGCTTGCGGGTGAGCTGTTCCCTGGCAAACAGCTTGCAAACGGCGTTGTACCAATGGACACTCCAGGCAATATGCTCCGAATCGCCGCTGCGCAACCAGAAATCCTTGCCGGTGAAGGGACAGAACTTCGCCAGCCAGCGCGGATAACCGCCGCCGGCCCACTCGGCGCAGATGAATGGTCCAGGGCGGACAATGGTGTAGAAGCCAAACTCGTTTTGCGCCATGTCCAGCCAGGCTTCGATTTCGGACAGGTCCACCTTGGAATAGTCATCGAGACTGTCGGGCATCTGCTGCTCGTGCCAGTTCCATGGCACATAGGTATCGACGGTGTTGAAGCCGGCGTCCTTGATTTTCTGGAAACGGTCGCGCCACAACGCACGCGGTGTGCGGAAATATTGGAATTCCGCGCTGCGGATAAACACGTCCTGCCCTTCGATCGTGAAACAGTGTCCGTCGTAACGGATGCGTTCCGGATGCGGAAGATACTGGGCTACGCCCGATGGCCTATTCAGACCATTCGCCTTATCCGCAGTACATGCTGAAGTCGCCGCAAACACCATCGAAAGACCGATACCTGCGAAAAGCCCTGCCTTGATTTTGAAGCGCTTTGCATCATTCATTTAATCTACCCCACCTTATCCGTTTTCGAATCACCAAAAAACGAGCCCCTATAGTGTCACTTGCCGGGCATCCCGGATTTCCTTCAATAGGAAAACGAACCCGGCTATCCAACGATAACCGGGCCAGCCCCTCCATTATGGAGGAAGAAAACCTATGAGAAAACAGATGTATATCAAATAGGCTTGCCGACGCGAACATAATGAAAGTTACCTAGTTTACAGAATGTTTCCGTTCCTTGAAGAGTCCTATGATGTCCCTTGGATTTCCGGCACGACAGGCTCGGACGACAACCGGGATGGCATCATGCCGCCGTTGGTCCACTCTCCCTCTACCCGGATCTGGTTTTCGATCGGGCATCCGCCCGATCGACCACTGTTGAGATGCGACATCAGAGAGACCACCCCCATACGGCCAATCTCGCTGCAATGCTGGTCGATTCCCGCATCTATGGGGGTGTCGTGAATGCTGGTGGTCGCCAAGGCAATGTCGTCGGGAACGCGGATCCCCAGATCGCTGAGTAGTTGCGGAAGTTCGCTATTGTCGGTGATAATCGCGTCAGGCCGTTCCTTATCGATCCAGGCGGCCAGCTTCTTCCGGTACTGTGCCGGATCGGCCAGCGGAAGGAAGAACAGCGGCAGTTGGCTATCCCGGGGCAGCATACGCAATGCCCAGTAGAAACCAGCGCCAAAGGTGCGCTGCACGGCATGATCGCCGACAAATCCGATCCGGCGATATCCGAGTTGCCACGCTTGGTTGAGCGCAATTTCCCCATTGGCCTCCTGGTCGCTCGCGATGGAAAAAGGCGTAGGCACATCGTTGTTCGTACCGTACCGGACCGTTGTGTAGTCGCACCAGGGGAAGGACTTCAGATCGATGATGGACGGCTGTGGTATGGGTGGGACGAGAATGCCCCGGATGTTCCGGGTTTTCAAAATCCGGTCAAGCCGTTGAGGGGAATAGTCCTTGACGACATATTCCTCCAGATGGAACCCATACCGCCGGACACTTTCCTGCGCACCCTTCCAGTACTGTTCGAATTCGTGGTAGGAATACAGTTTCTCCGGATCTTTCCACACGTTGAACCATGCCAGCTCCGACTGGATGTTCTTTTCACTCTCGGCCCGGCAAACATTCTGCATCGCCGCAAGCATCGGATCGGAAACATACCCCATGGACTCCGCCTTGCTGCGGATGCGGGTGCGCATCGATTCCGAAATCCGCGGGTGGTTGCGCAAGGCCAGCGAAACCGTGACATGCGTCACCCCCACTTCCCTGGCAATGTCGCGCATCGTCACCCTTTTCGCTGGCACATCCCTTCGTTTCACCGCCTTCGGTTGCGCCCTCACCGGTGAAGACTTCTCCACCGCACCCTGCTTCTCCGGAATACGCGACGGCAACATGCTTCCATCCACCCACTCGCCCTGCACCACGGTCTGCTTTTGGATACTGTCTCTCCCTCGATCCGCTTCATTCAACAGCGATACCAAGGTCAACAATGCCAAGCGCCCGACTTCCTGGGAATGCTGCTCAATGCCTGCATTGATCGGGGTGTCGTGAATACTGGTGGTGGCCAATGCGATATCCTCTGGAACACGGATTCCCAATTGGGCAAGCATCGCCACGATCTGTGGAAGATCCGTTATGATGGCGTCAGGCTGCTCTTTGTCAATCCAGCCGGATAACAACGCCAGTTGCTCCGATTCATCCGCCGAAGGGTACAGAAGCAGCGGTACCTTCTGCGATTTCGGACATTCCTTCTGTTCCCAATACACCCCTGCACCAAACGGCAGCCGTATTTGCTGCTCGGTAACAAACCCGATGCGCTCGTACCCCTTTTCGCGCACTTTCCTAAACGCCAGCTCCCCGTTGCCCTCATGGTTCGCCGTAATGGAATGGTACATAGGCTTATCCAACGCAAGCCCGAGCCGAACAATGGTAAAATCCGATGCCGGGATCTCCGACAAGTCGAACACGGAATCAGGATGGGGGGTCACGAGAATGCCCTCGATGCATCGCGCCTTCAAGTCATCCACAAATGAACGGGGAGTCACTCCCCCTGTGAGCACAAACTCCTCCAAGTGGAATCCAAGCCGGCTTGCAGCTTCGGATGCACCCTCCCGGTACAGCGCAAATTCCTTAAACCGATATAAACTCTCGGGATTAGCCGATGGATTCAGCCAGGCCAAGGTCACCGGATTCGGCTTTGCCTTGCTATCCTTGCGGTAGCTCGCCAACGCTGCCATGCGCGGGTCCGGCACATAGCCCATCTCCTCCGCCTTTTTGCGCACGCGCTCACGCATCGCATCGGAAATCCGTGTATGGTCGCGCAAGGCCAACGAAACCGTAGCCAGCGACACCCCAAGTGCTTCGGCTATATCACGCAGCTTAACCCTATGTGGTGGCATCTTTTCTTCCTTTCCCTGCCTGGGAGCACGGTTATTCATGAACGTTTGCTCCCGAACCAAAGACCAAGTTAACAAGTTTACCACACGATTGCAATCCATCTTGGCGATCAACCGCCACCCTGTTTCATGACGTGGTGTAAAATTGGTAACCGCCGGTTCGCTATGAATAACACACCTTTTGTAATAGAGATATCCCACGCCACCTCAAACGATAGGAAACGACACAATGGCACATCCATACTACAACTTTAAACCCGATCATCTTTGGCTGGACAACAATAACGAGCACATCAATGCCCACGGAGGTGGAGTACTCTTTCACGACGGAACCTACTACTGGTTCGGCGAGCACAAGATCGCTGGCGAAGCCGGCAACGTGGCCCATGTCGGAGTCCATGTCTACAGCTCCACCGATCTCTACAACTGGACCGACGAAGGCATCGCCCTTCCCGTCGTCAACGACGATCCGGATCACCCATTGACCGCTGGATGCATTATCGAACGCCCCAAAGTGATCCATAATGCCAATACCGGCAAGTTCGTGATGTGGTTCCATCACGAACTGAAGGATTATGGATACCGGGCAGCCCTGTGCGGCATCGCCGTCTCCGACACCCCGACCGGTCCCTACACCTATGTCCGCAGCTTCCGACCCAACCAAGGCGTCTGGCCGATCAACGTGCAGGATTTCCACAAGGAACCGGTGCGACCGGAAGTCATGGAAACCTATTACGGCGGAGCAGCCCTGCCCGACCACCCCGATTCACTTAACCTGCTTGGACGTGGTTACCTCGAAGGACAGATGTCGCGCGACATGACCCTGTTCGTCGACGACGATGGAACCGCCTACCACATCTACTCCTCCGAGTTTAACAGCACGACCCACATCGCCGAGCTGACGGACGACTATCTCGACCATACCGGAAAATTCGCCCGCGCCTTCGTGGGCCGCTGGATGGAGGCGCCGACCCTCTTCAAGCACCAGGGAAAATACCACTTCATCGCCTCCGGCTGCACCGGATGGAAGCCCAACGCCGCCCGCTATGCCGTTGCCACGTCAATCTTCGGCCCCTGGATGGAGCGCGACAACCCCTGCACGGGACACGACGACTACCGCACCTTCTGCGGACAGGGAACCTTTGTTCTGCCCGTTGCGGGAAATCCCGACGCCTTTATCTTCATGGCCGACCGCTGGACCCCCGAAAACGCCATCAACGGCCGCTATCTCTGGTTGCCCATCGAATTCGACCACCATCCCGATGGATGCGAAACGATCAAGGTCGTTTGGCACAACGAGTGGGATCTGGACGTCTTTGGCAATGCGGTTCAAGCCGCCCAAACCACAACACTGCAGACGATCGAGCCCGGGGGTTGATACACGCAGCAAGACCGTGAAAACAGAACCGGACGTTCATACGCGTAAACTAGGTAACTCGAAAAGAGATGGAAAACCTCCAAGAGGAAATCTAAAAGCGACAATGGATTTAGATAGAGATGGCTTCCAACGGATGGTCCCTGGAAGGTTGAGCGATGAGTGGAAAAGGAAAAAGGAGTGGAATATGAAGCGAAGTACTTATGCAACATTATTGGCGGGCGCGCTTTTTGCGATATCAAGCGCGCAGGCAACAGACATCTCGTCGACGTTTACAAACCTTGATTTTGATGCGTCTACTTCCGCGAGTGGTCCCGCATTCAAAGGCTTTGATGGCTTGAATGGCTCTGCTTATGACGTTCCTGGCTGGCAGGATTACGGCACAATTACCGATGCAGGGACTGAATACGAAGGAGCCTGGTGGGGACCTTATCAAGAATATGCTGCCTTTATGGCCGCTGGAAATGGGGCTTATAACCTCAGTTCCTATGTGATTCAGGCAGGGGATGAGTATACCATTAGTGCTTTTGCAAAAAGATGGAATACAACTCAGACACCAAGCATGACCGTCACTCTGTTCTATGGCACGGACCCTTCTACCAATGTGATCGGCTCGTTCACGACTCCCACGCTCACCTCTGACTGGACCGAATATACCGACCGCATTGTTGCGACTCCCGGGTCTGTTGGTCAGACACTCGGTGTTCGCGTTGTGAGTGTAGATAACCATGTGAACTTCGATGAGCTTTCGATCCGTCTCGATCCGTTCGCGATCTCGGTTTCCCCTACGGAAAAGTCGACCGAAACAAACCAGACCGTCGAGGCCACCATCGTTGACGTAAACGACGCATTGGTTTCGGCAACGTTGTCTCTGGATGGCATGGCCGTCGCAACGAACAGTACGCCTTCCGGAACTACGAATACCGTTAGTTACGCGGCAACCGAACTCAGTATCGGCGTTCACACGGGGCAAGTAGTAGCTGTCGGTTCGACGGAATCAATGACCAACACCTGGACCTTCCAGGTCGCTGCCATTCCTCCGCAGGCCGCAGGGGTGTTGTACAACATCAATTTCGCAGGGAGCACAGGCAACGCAAGAGAAGTTGCCGACGGACTGGTTCTCGCGGCGGGAACTTCCGGCTCCAATGTGTGGAACAATTTCCTCGCCCCTGGCGTCACGGCTTCCACGCCCGCTACGCCCTATGAGATGTACGATGCGGACGGAAACACCAACAATGCAATCGGCCTGAGCTGGTATGGCGCGGAGCACGACTTTGCCAGAAATACGGATGCGGCATACCTGAGCCTCTTCCAGGGATGGTATGGCTCGGTGGCATTCACAAACGGCGGAAACGTGGAACTGTCCGGACTTAAGCCCAATGCCACCTACGACCTCTATGTCTACTCCACGTGGAGATGGACTGAGGATCCCGCCACCTTCACCATTACCGAAGGAACGGGCTCCGTGACGAACCTCACCATGACACCGGTGCGAGCCAACATCCAGTATTCCGACGAAGACTATTCGCATATCGTCGATGGCAGTAACTCCAACGGCAACTATGTCGTCTTCACCGGCCTGACACCCAGCGTCGCCGGACAGATCGACATCAAAATGGTTAGTGCCAACGGGGGATTCGCAGCCATACAGGTGGTTGAACATTCCGGCGGTCCCGGATTCGCCCCGACCATCAACTCGGTTGCGGTTTCCGGCGGAAACGTGACGATCAACTGGGATTCCGACACCGTCGGTACCTACCGGATCGAGAGCAAAACAAGCCTGACTTCGCCCACTTGGAATCCGGTTGCCGGCGCAACTGGTCTGAGCGGCGGGGCGGGCAAGAGCACCATCATCCCGGTCAGCGGAGACCCGGCGGAATTCTTCCGCGTCTACGGCGAATAATCCAACCCAAATAATTTTTCCCGCCGCCGGATGGTCCGGCGGCGGGCGAAAAAATAAGGAGAAAGAAAATGAAGAAACTAATAGCAATGGGGCTGGTAACGGCCTTCGCTGCGGTAAGTTCCCATGCTGCGGTGATCGCAAGCTGGGATTTTGAAAGCATCAATGGCAGCGCCGCCACGGATGGACAAGCGCTGAGTGGTGGTTATTTCGATGACGGTTCGGGTAATGGCAATAATCTCTATAGTTACGGTGCTGATTATTCCGTAGCCCAGAACATATTCGGAAACACAACCCTGTCAGCCGATAAGGTCTCAAGCTGGGACGGCCTCCATACCACCGGCGACCTGCAGCTCGGAGGCAGTAACGTTGGTGCTTTGGCCCAATGGTCAATCGAAGCCGACGTTGTCTTTGCTTCATCCGACATCGGCGCGTACAAAACAGTCGTCGGTAAAGACGGTTATAATTTAGGCGGTGACGTGAATGCGGCCGCACTGTACCTGCAGAAGACCGCTGGCAACATCATGCGCATCAACTTTGCAGATACGGCCGGTAACCGCTGGATACTAGACGGTACAACCGTTAACGCAGCTGACACATGGTACACGGTGAAGGCGGTTAGTGATGGGAATACGCTGAGCCTCTATTTAAACAATTCACTGGAAGGCACCCTTGATATCAGCGCTTCCGCCGACTCCTCTCTGGTTGCGCTGCAGGCCGGTCCTGGCAACAACAGCGACTATCAATGGACGGTTGGCCGCGGCCTGTACGGCAACAATCATGGCGACAAGCTTGACGGTTATATCGACAACGTCACCATCACCAACATCCCGGAACCGGCCACTCTGGGTACGATTGTAGCGGCAGGTCTCGGCATGCTGTTTATACGTCGTCGTCTGATGATGTAAATCAATTCCTTCCTCCTTCAAGGAAAGGAATCGGGGCCGGCCAGGCCCGTCAATAACGCGGCCCATTTCCATAGCGGGAATGGGCCGTGTTTGTTATAGCTCGATGATGTGGATCAAGGGGACACGGATCGATTGCTTTCGAGAGCCCTTAAGCGAACAGGTTGAAAAACGAAGGCGGTAGGATGAAAACAGTACTTAACATCATCATGGTAATGGGCATCTGCCTGCCTTCCTACGCGGCCTGGACGCGCATCGACGGTTTCGATGGTTACGACAATGCGTCGAGCACCCTTCTTTCCGACGGAATCACCTACAGTGCCGGAATCGGGGGGAAGGTCTGGACCGAGATTCCCACCGGTGCGGGCAATGCCCATATCTACGACGACACGACCTCCGGCGACCAGTCCCTGGCGGCATACGGCACCGGTTGGCGCGGGGCCGAAACCGATCTAAAAAACAACTTCGCCTCCGACTTCAGCTTGGCCGATGGCGCAACGGCGACCTATTTTTTCCAGTTCATGGCCGAAGCCGACAGCTACGACTGCATGTTCGGCCTGGCTGAAAGCACCGCTTCGGTGGATGAATTCAATGCATGGGCGGATTATTCGGTCATGCCGTTTATTGCCGGGGGTCAGTTCAAGGCTCATGGAGAAAATACCGGAGACATGGCGATCGGATCCATCAATACCGGCCAATGGTACAACGTATGGCTGGTCGTGGACAACAATGCCAAGCAGTTCGACGTGTATTGGTCCACCGGAACCACGAACAGCACGTTGGCCCTTTCCGGGCTTACCTTCGGACGTGTTACCGCACCGCTGAACCTGGAAGCCTTTGCATTTTCGCAGAACATGGGCTCCACGGTTCATGTCGACAATCTCTACAGAACCCCTGGCGTGGACACCTCGTTCCCGTCGACAAACATCGTGATCGATCCGCCGCCAGCTCCACAGCCGAGCCAGGTGGGCGGCGCGCTGGCCGGGGTGACGAATGAAACGGTCTATCTCATGTGCTATCACGAAGGCTACTATCCGGCAGGCGGCAACAGCGGGGTATTCATCAGCTGGAGCACCGATGGATACGACTTCAAGCCGTTGAACGATGGTCACCCGGTCTTCGTTCCCCCGGAGTTTCCGGGCGACGACTACGACAACGGAAGCAGCTTGCCAAACCTGGTGCGCGACCCCTCCATGGTCTACGGACCGGATGGCCTCTTCCACCTGGTCTTTACCTCGGACATCTTTTCACGCTCTTTCGGCTATGCGGAATCGCCGGATCTGGTTCATTGGTCGAACGTCAAGCTGGTGCAGATCTGGGAAAACAATACCAATGAAGTGGGCCGCACCTGGGCCCCGGAAATCTATTACGACGCCGATTTCTCCAATGCCTACCAGATTGCCTTCTCCTCGGATGTCGGGAGCGACTCGCTGCACGTCTACTATACATTGACCACCGATTTCGATGCGTGGACCGAGCCGCAGGACCTCTATCGCAGGCCGGACGACGCCACAGTGATTGATGGTTTTGTAGCCAAGGTGGATACCAACCACTACATCATTGCCACAGCGCAGAACAACACCGCCTGGCTTGCGGATGCCCCCACCCCGTATGGACCGTGGGCTACCCGTTCCAGCGGCTCCATGGTTACCCCGCGCGAAGGGCCGGCCTTGATCAGGATCGGCGATACATGGCATCTGTACGCCGACTACTATTCCGGACTGAGTGACGATGTTTTTCGAATGGCTATTTCGTCGAACACCACCAACTGGACGGAAGTTTCGGCTCAGACCGACCTGCCGGCGAAGGCGGATGTGCCCGACTACGGCTACGATGGCGGACCACCGCACCACTGCACCGTTTTCGCCGCACCGCTCGCCGCGCTGGACGCTTTTGTCGAGCCGTATCAGGATAATGCAACCAACCTGTCTGCGCTGGTCTACCGCTGGTCCTTCGACGAGCCGGCCGCTTCGATCCCATCCGCTGCAGTGGTCACGGATTCGGTTTCCGGCGTGGAAGCCATCGTAAACGGCAACGGCGCGAGCTTTACTGGAATGGGGCTGCTACTTCCCGGCGACACGGACGGAACGGGCGATGCGGCCTACCTTGACCTGCCCAACGGCATTGTTTCGTCGCTGACCAACCTGACCGTGGAAATCTGGGCCACTCCGGTTGCCTCGAAAAACTGGCAGCGCCTCTTTTCATTCGGCAGAACCGTTGAAGCCGGCGATGGCGGCGACGAATGGAACGGTCCGGCGGCGGGCGGAACCTCGGCCCAGAATGCAATGTACTGGACCATCAACGTCGGGACCGACATCAGCAAGCAGCTGTGTGTGATGCGCAATGACGCCGATGCCATCAAAGACTCCGCTTCCGGCACATGCATGGATACCCTGGCAGGCACGCGCTACCACTATGTCTTCACCTTCGAGGACGGGGTCGGCTTCTTCGGTGCAACGGGCGGACGCATGACCTTCTACCGCGACGGCTACCAGATCGGTTGGCGCGATGTCCCCTTCCGGTTGCAGAACCTGGACGACGTCAATAACTGGCTGGGTCGTTCGCAATGGAGCGCGGATTCCAACTCCAACGTGGAGTATGACGAAGTGCGGATCTATTCCGCGGCACTATCCTGGTACGACATTTACGGGCACTACCTTGCCGGGCCGGATGTTTTGGCCAGCGAATCATCGATCATGGGCATTTCGGTTGCAGGAGGCAAGACGACCGTCACGTGGCCCGGAAATACCATTGGCATGCTGCAGCAAACCGGCGAACTGGGCACCAACACCGTTTGGACGGCCGTGACCAATACGTTGCAGAACTCAACGAACGGATTGCACGTGACGATGCCCTTGCCCGGGGACAAGGCCTTCTATCGCATAGGGAGGTAGACGGGTTTAGGCAACCGGACACCTGCAGGATCATGGCCACGGATGAACACCGGTTAACGCGGAATGCTGGCATGAAACCTGGGCGCAATGAAATGCACCAACGCCAATAAGAAACAACGATTTCCCATGAACTGCCACTAGGCGGCAACGATCAAAGAGCGTGAAAAGAGCGGGAGGCGATCCCCCAAAAGCAGCCTGAAAGCATCATTTTCCACTTCGCCAAGCTCGTTGCCGGCGCAGTAACATCAGCCTCTTTCGCCTATAGGCTCAGGTCAGAGGACGGACCCCTGCCCTGTGTTCTAAAATCTTCAAGGTGATTGTCGAGAATCTCGACGAGATCCTTAGCTGGAATCATGAGTTGTGCAGAAGCATGCTCGAAAAATGCTTCTGAAGCGGCAACCAATTCAATCAGACCATAAACTTCCCGGCGCAATTCCGCATCGCCCAAACATGCGGCCTCCACGAAAGCACGTCTTTCATTATCCGTCTCATAATCAAGGGCTGCGAAAAAAATTTCGTCGGCCCGGGCTGGCACAACCAAATCAATCTCTTTCATTGGCGCTCCTTTCAAAATCTTTAGGATACGCTGCATCGGCTCACAGCGACCGTGTTCATGACAAAGTCGCAGAGGAGGTTTGGAATTCAACCCGCATTCGGGTTACTTAGTTTACAGCACAATTCATCTTCATGCCGATCGGCCAGGCTGGCGGCCTACCGTCGGAATTAGCCACAAAATGCACCAGAAGCCCAAGCAGGCGTCTTGACGTGGTTTTGTGAATGATGTGCATCTTGTGGTTAAATCCCCTTGGCAAGGCAGAAAACCGGACACCTGCAGGATCATCGCCACGGATGAACACCGGTTAACTCGGAATACAGGTATGAAACATGGGCGCAATGGAACGCACTACCCCAATAACAAACAGCGGGAAATCGGGCTCAGGTCTTAATTTTCTACATCCACATAGGCCATATGTTGATTATTCAGACCTGACCCCGCATTCCATTGACGAAACCTGATATTTCATTATGATTTTTTCAACATGTGAAATGTCAATTCGTCTTTGAGGAGTGAGTGCTCCAGTCGTCTGGACCGACACAAAAAGCACAAGGAGGAAGAAGAGATGAGACGTTCATATTTGGCTGTTGTACCTGCACTTGCATTGATGACGGCAGTGATTACAGGTTGCGGCGGCAAGCCCATGACCAAGCCCGATATCGAAAAAAACCTAATTGGCAAATGGAAGCTGGATAAGGAGCAAATGATAGCTTCCAAGAAGGCCGAAATAGAAAAGAAGGCTGAAAAGGAAAAGAAGGCTGGAAACTCCCTGGACAACAACTCGGCGGCGATGGCGGCAATGATTGACGAGGTTGCGCAAGTGGAAATGACGTTTGAGTTCAAGAATAACGGGAAGGTATCGACGACACAACGCGTGGCCGGCCAAGACCAGACCCAGGAAACCGACTGGAAAATCACCCGTGTGGACAATGGCCAAGCCACCGTGGAGTTCGGCTGGGCAACGGGGGCCTACGTGACCTTCGTGGACAAGGATGTCATCGAGCTTACCCTCTTGGACGAAGATGGAAATAGCATATCTCCTGAAGAGGGACCGATTCCCATGATTCGCATGAAGTAAGTCTCCATACCCGTCTGGATACAAAACGCCGCCCCAGTTTTATGGGCGGCGTTTTTCTTTTTCGACATGGAGGGAAGTCGGGCTCAGGTCAGAATTTCTACATCCACATAGGCCTTGTATTGATTATTCAAAGCTGTACCCCCACCCCCATTGCCCAATGAATTAACGCTCACAAAGCCACAAAGAACACAAAGGGTTCCTTCTTAGCGGGCGGCGATCCGAAAAAGAAAATGAAAACATCCCCTGCCGCGATGCTCCTGATCGTGTTGATCAGGCTCTGTGTTGCCACTCGCTGCACTCATTGCTTTGCTTTAGCAAAGCCCGTCTCCCTGCGGTCGGCTCGGACGGTCCTAGAACCGGCCCCGCGCCCGTTCACTCAAATCAGACTTAACTTAGTGCCATTCAGGACTGACCCCTGATACATGACAATGGGAAATGCATGTCCCACACCATGCAAGACGACAACCGACCTTGGGTCAGCGTCGTCTTGCAGGCTCCGGAGAACGGTCGCTTAAAATCGAGCTGCTTTTAAGGGTTAAGTAGAATAACACGGTAGTACCGCTGGGCAGGAAGACCCGCATCCTGGATGTGGATAACCCCTCCCGTCCCGGGAACATTGTTCGACAGGACCGTCCAAACCACAGGATTGTCCAGCAGGTTTTCAGTAGATTCGATGCGGTAGGTTTGCCCTTGGCTACTTTGGATGCCCAGATCGAAGGTATCGCCTGAGACGATTGTGCCAACGGTGTCGGCATTGAACTCGGCAGGAACGTTGGTGGTGGCGAAGGACCACACCGGACCGACCGTAGCCGAGCCGCCCGCCGTTACTTCATCGATGCGCCAGTAGAACCGACCGCTAGAAGCCAGCGGCCCCACGGCATACACGGAGCCGGACTGGGCGCCCATGAACTCGGTCGAGTTGGTGGTTGCCGTGGCCACGGTATTGGAATCGTACCCGAAGAAGACCCAGTGCGAATCCGCATTGGACCCCACCGTCCAGCCAAGATCGGTCGAAAGCGCAATCCCCGTCGCGCCGTCGGACGGCGATGGATTCGAGGCCGGAGCAGCGACCGGCGGAGCCGACACGGAATGGATGAACATTTCATCAATGTAAACCGAGTCATAGCTTCTGTTCCCCGCTGTTCTGTCGGTATCGCGCACGCGGATATAGACCGTGCCGCTTACGCTGGCCGGCAGGGTGTACGACTGCGCAATGTTGTCGTCGGCCGTCTTCGTTACCGTCAGCATGTCGGTGTAGTTCACGTTGTCCGTCGAGTAGGCGAATACGAAATCATCCCCGTCGCTGTTGGCTGGTTTGTAGGCCTCCACGGAAAAGACCACGGAATCTCCACCCGTAACATTGAACGTCCACTTATGCTCCAGCAACGAGTAGTGATTGGAGGGCTTTCCGCTCCCGCCATCAACTTCCGTGAGCGTCTCATAGGTGTTGTCGCTGGCCTGCGTGGCCGCATAGCTACCCGACACCGTGCCGCTGACCGCGATGTCCGCATTGGCAAGATCGTCCGCGACACCGCTTGTTGCACTGGCTTCGCCTGAATCCGGGCTGGAGCCGGAGGCATTGGCCGCCGAAACCACGTAGTAGTAGGTCGTTCCGCTGACCACGCTGTTGTCGGTGTAGCTCGGCGACGCCACGCCGGTTGCAATCGTTGCATAGCCGCTTCCGCTGGTGGTGCTGCGTTTGACGGTGTAGCTGTCCACATCGGAAGCCCAACCCCAGGACAACGATACCGCCGAACCCGACTGGGTTGCAGTCAGCCCCGTCGGCGCTACAGGCGCCGGGATGCTCCAGGAGATGGAATCGATGTAGCAGGTACCGGTCCAGCCAGCGCTCGTCGTAAACCGCAGACCGAAGGCATTGAAAGGCGTCGTGGCGGTCGACGGAACCGTCAGGGTGAACGTATTCCAAGCGTTGGCAGTGAAACTTCCGTACCAGGTTTGGGTCCAGTTCCAGTCTTTATCCTGCATCCAGGGCTCTACCGTGGAGATCGCGTGTCCGGCCGGTATCCAGACATGGAAGGTAACGGTCGCGCCTACGGGCACGACCGCACTGTCCAGGGACACCGTCGATGTACCGCCTGCCGTACCGTTGAAGTTTACGGCCAACGACTGGTTGCCCGCATAGTGCTTCGTGGTCGAAGTTGCTACTCCAGCGATTTCATTGCCACTTGCCGCCCAACCCTGCGGGTCGGTTTCGAAGTTGTATTGCGCCGGATCCGGGTTGGTGCCGGGGGTCGTCGCATGGGCTTCGGCCGTGAAACCCGACTGCCCGGAGCCGTTGACGGCGACCACCTGGTAGTAGTAGGTCGTGCCATCGTTGAGGCCGCTATCGGAGTAGGATGTGCCGGTGACGCCGGTGGCGAACGGGGCGATGTTGCACTCGTCCCCGGATCCCACCGCCCGGTAGAGGTTGTAGCTGGCGGCACCGCTGGCGGCGTTCCAGGACAGGTCGATCTGGCCGGTTCCTGCGGTCGTGGCGGTCAGGCCGCTCACCGCGTAGGGGGCCCCGTTCGGAGGCGGCGGTGCGTCTCCACCGGTCAAGACGTTAACCGCGTCCGGATCCAGGACCGCGCCGGTGGTCCAATCGAATACATCGCTTTGAATGGTCCAGAAAAAGGGGTGGATTCCGTGGGCACGGGCGGATTCCGCGGCATACTTGTCCCAGTAGAGCGTGGAATTACGATTCCATGTCGCCGCCGTCCCGCTAAGGGACGATGTCCACGCCCCGAATTCGCCGATCATGACCGGAATGCCCTTGCTGACATACTGGTCATGCAACTGTTGGTAGAACGCGTCGATCTCGTCTTCTTCCCCCCAGGTGGCATTGCGGGAGGGGTCGCCCGAATAATGATAAGCCGCCCCCCAGTAGTACATCGCATTGCCCCACGTTTGATCGGTGTGGATGATCGTGAACAGCGAAGGCGTGTACTGATGGTATTCGACCATCATGCGGCTGGGAGTCGGGTCCGCCGGCAGGGTGTCCATCCATGATGGTTCCGACACACTTTGCAGCACCAGCCAGCGGTTGGTGTTGTTGCCGCCGGTGCCGCGCACCGCGTCGACAAAGGTCTGGTAGTAGACCTGCAACGTGTTCATCACCTCGGGACTGGCCACGCTGGGTTCGTTCGCTGCGGCAAAGACCAGATGGTTGTCGTAGCCGGCGAACTCGGTGGCGATCTGCGTCCAGTAGGACTGCATCTTTGCGTTGATCACCGAATCCACGTTGGTCGTAAGGTTGTTTTCCATCCAGCCGCCATCCCAATGGTCGTTGACCACGACATACAGGCCTGCGGCAATGGCCCAGTCCACCACCTGCTTGACCCGCGCCATGAAGACCGGGTCGATCTGGTAGGTGGATGGGTCCGCGTTGCTGTCCCATGCGCACGGAATGCGAATGCAATTGAATCCCGAAGCCGCCATCGAGTTGATCACCGCCTGGGTGGCGGCAGGCCCCCAGGAGCCCTCGCCATTCGGCGGCTCGAGCGTGTTGCCCAGGTTGATTCCGTAGGTCGGAGTCGGAAGTGGCTGGTCGGCCGGAATGGCGGCATGGACTGCCAGCGAGGACAAGAGCAAAACGGCTCCAATTCGAAAACACCTCATTAACTGCATTTCGTTCCTCTTTTTCTTTGAATCATCAAGCGTAACATTCGAAGCCAGCGTGGGTGCAACCCCAAACCATCGTCGCTACCCATCTTTCCAGAGCTTGGAGGAAAATGTGCAACCGGAAGGCACAACCATGGATTTACGATTCCTGATACGCATTTAATAGCACATGTATAACCGCGTTTCCCCAAAACCTGAACATACATTGACTTTGCATGATATGTTACAGTACCACGCATACATGGTTTTGGGAGGGCAGCGGGAGCCGTAGCCGAATTCCGATAACGACCCTTTCGAAGGATTGGAAAACGATGTGCGGCGAAGCCGCTGTGGAGTGCGCGCGACATTGTCGCCGCTTTCGATGCAGCACAGGTCATTGACTGCAAATGTTTAGCCACGCAGACCCGCAAAGATCCCAAAGAAAACATCCGTTGCCGCGATTCACTTGTCCGCCCTAGCTTTGGCGGTGGCGGATGATCGTATTCATCAGGCTCTGTGTTGCCACTCGCTGCACTCATTGCTTTGCTTTAGCAAAGCCCGTCTCCCTGCGGTCGGCTCGGACGGTCATAGGACCGGCCCTGCGCCTAATTTTCTACATCCACATAGGCCATATGTTGATTATTCAGACCTGACCCCGCATTCCAATATTACGGGATTATGAAGTCTGAAGGCGAAAAATGGGATTCTGTTCGTTCGCTCATTGGCTGATTATTTTGTGATCACATCTACTTCGGCATAGCCGACATGGTCATTGTCGCCTGTGTTCTTCAAGGCGCGCAGCTTGAAGTAGCGGGCCGGCACCGATGAAAATTCCCTGATCTGCCAGACCGGGTTGTTCTTGATGTTGGAGAATTCGCCCTGATCCACCATCTCCCATTGTTTACCGTCCTCCGACACATAGAACGTGTATTCGGTAATCATGCCAGGACCCCACCTGCCCTGATCCGGAAAGTATTTAAACCCGCAGAGGGGTTGCCTGCTTCCCATATCGATGACCAGATCAACGGGCATGCCTTGGTCCCGGCCCTGGTGCCAGGTCGACGAGGTGTTTCCGTCGAGGACGGCGTACGCTTTCCCATCGTCCGTATCGACGATCTTCCAGTCCTTGCGGCACATGTCGAATTCTTCCAGAGCGACCGGGCTGCTCTCTCCCGTGGCGGGATCACAGGCGATGGCCTTTACGGTAACCTTTCCGTCCGTCGGCACGGGAGTGGTATATCTTGCCGATTTCGGGGTCGGCCTGCTGCCGTCCAGTGTGTAGTAGAAAAACGGGCCGATATCATCCGTTGAAATGGAGACTTCGCCGGCCTGGTTTCTGATAATCGACGGCGCATTCAGGAATACCGGTGCATTGTAGATGCCGATATTGGAAATCACCGGGCAGCATTTCGAGTCGGTAATGGTAAGGCGGACCTTCGAGGCCTTGACACTCGGGAAACGCAGGATGCGTTTGTATCCAATCGTCGATCCGCGTCCCACTTCCTTCCACTCGTCGCCGACGAGCGCTTCAACCGTGAAGGCCTTCACGCGCTGTCCCAGGCGAATCTGTTCCTGCACCAGAAAACGGTTAAAGAGGGCCGGCTTCTTCAGCTCGATGGTCAACGAAGCGGTCTTTACTTCATCATCGGTGGCCCAATAGCTGTCCAGGTCTTTGTCTACTGCGTTGGCCGCCGCGAATTCCTCCGCGTTCCCGCGAACGTTCGACGCGTCCGCCGTGGAGTCGTCGGCCAGATTTACGTCAAACGTGTCCTTGATAACCTTGGCCATTCCCAGCGCGTTTTGCTCATCGGTCGGATGGATCAATCCGTTGGGCATGATCGGGAAGTTGAGCAGCATGGTCGCGTTGCGACCCACGGAGTTGTAATAGAGGTCCATGAGCTGCGGCACGGTCTTCACCTTGCCGTCCTCGCTCGGATGGTAGAACCATTCCGGGCGGATGGACGTGTTGACTTCGGCAGGCACCCAGGAATCGCCGGATTCCAGCCCGCAATGCAGCATGTCCCACTCCACGTCGCCCTTGCCGTTCAGCAGACTCCAGTTGGTTTCGCCGACAAAGCCCGCTTCGGTCCCCACCCAGCGCAAATCGGCGCGGTCGCCGCCATCGTTCCATATGACGATCTCCGGTTGCAGTTTGCGCACGAGTTTGTAGGTGTTCGACCAGTCGTAGTAGGTGGTGCGGTCGATGGTACGGGTTTCATCGGCGCCGCCGTAATATCCGCTTCCTCCGTTGGCGCCATCGAACCATACTTCGAAAACGGGTCCATAGTTGGTAAGCAGTTCGGTCAGCTGGTTCCGGAAATAGGTGATGTATTCAGGTTTTCCATAGTCCACACGGTTCCGGTCCCAGGGGGAAAGATAGACCCCGAACTTCAGGCCGTATTCCCTGCAGGCGTCGGACATTTCGCGAACCAGATCACCCTTGCCGTTTTTCCATGGCGCGTTCTTTACGGAATACTCCGTGTACCTGGACGGCCAGAGACAAAACCCGCAGTGGTGCTTTGCCGTTATGATTATACCTTTCATCCCCGCTTCCCTGCAAATCCGGGCCCACTGGCGGCAGTCCACGTTTTCAGGATTGAAGAGGCTGACATCCTCGTTGCCGTACCCCCACGACTGGTCGGTATAGGTGTTCAACGAAAAATGCAAAAAGGCATACATTTCCATCTTCTGCCAGCGCAACTGGTTTTCCGATGGAACCGGGCCGCAAGGCGCGGGGGCCTGGATCTGGAC
This sequence comes from Pontiella sp., assembly GCA_050290185.1. Taxonomy (GTDB): domain Bacteria; phylum Verrucomicrobiota; class Kiritimatiellia; order Kiritimatiellales; family Pontiellaceae; genus Pontiella. The sequence goes on along the minus strand of JBNKHE010000010.1, from coordinate 20,888 downwards.
CTGGCTGCTGCCGGTTGAGCAGCCGGAAAGAATCATCGCGCAAAGCAGATACCGAAGCGAACGACATATTGTTTTCATACTGGAATTTCCTCTCATGATGATTCTTTCTGCTTTTGCCCTTCTGTTCAAATCCAGATCTCCAACGTTTTTTAACACAACCCTCTTCAGTTTGATTGAGAAATACTGCAGGCAAGCCACCTGCGGTACGATAGGGGTAGGAACATCGCATTGACGCCGCTTTCGATGCAGAACAGGTCATTGACTGCGAATGTTCAGCCACGAAGCCCCCCCCAATAACAAATAACGATTCACCATGAACTGCCGACAGAGGGAGGCGACCCTCAAAAGAAAATGAAAATATCCGTTGCCGTGATTCACTTGTCCGCCCTCTTGTCTGCCGACGCGAAGCGAGGTTTGAGCCAGCGAAAACAATGACCGAAGATGATTTTGAGCGAATAGCGAAGAATCTTGGCAACCTTCAGCAAAGGTGGAAGCCTTTGGCGGTGGCGGATGATCGTGTTGATCCGGCTCCGTGTTGCCACTCGCTGCACTCATTGCTTTGCTTTAGCAAAGCCCGTCTCCCTGCGGTCGGCTCGGACGGTCATTGGAGCGCTCCGTGGCTATCGGTGGAAAAATTTTTCAAAGTCGACAAACCGGTTCAACACAAAACTGCTCAATGCCGCGACGGCAAACAAAACCATCAACGGGGCGGCAACTATCGGTGACCAGGTAAAGATGCCGGTATCGCGATAGGTACTGATAACTCCGTCCAGGGAAAGGCAAAGCAGGGTGAGCAGCAGTGACTGGATCATCGCCTGGATACCATAGCGCTTCCCCCACAGGTCGGCACCAATCAGGGAAAGCTTGCCATAGAGGGCAATAATCAGCGTTATGGGAAGCCCAACCGGGGAGAACCAGCTAGGCCCACCATCGAAGGCATCAAAGAACCACAGCATGGCCAGGACGGAAGCCGTGATCCATCCCAGGGTAAGAATTCTGGTGTCGCCAAGAATAATGATTCCCGTGCAGGCCGAAAAAAGGGCACCCAGGGTCGTGAGGGTATACCGGCTCCAAAGCAGGGATCCCTCCACCCTCGGGGCAACTACCAGAATGATCATGAAGGCAACGGTCAGTATGATCAATAGCGGCAACAGGGCGAGGAACCGCCTGGTCCGCTTTTTTTCCGCCGGAAGTTCCCGCTGAACCGGCCACAACGATGAATGTTCAGGCTCTTCTTCGTACCGATGGATCGGCACGTTGCAGAGTGGACAGGTTGTCCGTTCCGCTTCAACTTCCACACTTTGAACAATATGCCACGGTTACTCCTTCTCATTGGTTTCAATGCGTATGGCGAGTCCGGCCTTGCGCAAGCGGCTGAAAAAGAGACGTTCCACATCTTTGTAGAGCGCCTGTGTGCCCACGGTGATCGTGGTCCATTCTCCATAACTGATGATGCCGACATTCGCTTTGGTGATCGGGTTGGGATTCGGGATGAAATCAAACCGTTCAATAGCCTCCCGGGCTTCCTCCGGCAACCGAACCAATCCCAGATTGGTCATTACACCCGAATGTTTCCGGGTCGCAATATAGCGATAGATAATCCTGTTAAAGGGTGCTTTCACCATCAGGGGCAACCATTTTACCGCAGGCAGGGTGCCGACGTCCACCATCTGGCGAATCTGCTGGTTGATGTATTTTTCATTCACCTCCACCTGCATGTAATGGTGCACCGTATCGAGGATTTCCCGAAAAGAAAACACCCCCAGTCGCAAGTCGATTCCCGGCAACACGGTAAGAAAAAAGTTGCGTAATGTTTTGGAGGGATACATGGCCCGCAGGTTGACCGGCACCATGACGCGGAGCGGCAGCAGGCGGGATCGACGCGGATTGTTTGCATGCAGTTCCTGCAGGGATGCGAGCCAAGTGGCAACGAGATATTCGGTAATGGTCACACCGTTCTCTTTGGCCAGGTTTTTCAAGGCCATGCAAGGCAGCCTGGCCGTAATGGTGCGCCCACTGTCGATCGTGAGGGGATTGGGAAGGTGGTAGGCCCCCAGGGATCGCCTGGGCGGAGGGATATCCGCGTTGTAGTACTTGAGGTATCCATCCTCCCACTCTTCCGGGGACGGCGGACCGGCCGGATCAACCAGCGAAGTGAATGGCGTTTCACTCTGAAGGTAGTGCTGGAGCAGCAGCAACAGGAATTCCCGGGCTCCGGTGCCATCGCTCAGTACGTGGGCGCATTCGAGGGCGATACGCTTCCGGAAGTAGAGTACCCGGAACTGAAACGTTCGATCACGGCCTAAATGCATGGGCCGGCAGGGAGCATACCGTTCCTCCTGAATCAGCGGCGTATGCCGGACTTCCTGGAAGTAGTTCCAGAAAAGGCCCGCCCGCAGCCTGACCTTAAACCCGGGAAATCGCTCGATGGTTTGATCCAGCGCCTGCTGGAGCCGGTCTGGAACAACTGCTTCATTCAGAGTGGCGGACAGGCGAAATACCGTCGATGAACGGTTGGTGACAATGGCAGGAAAAATCTTGGCCGCACTGTCGATGCGGTACCACGTCTTTTTTCTGTAAGCGATTAATCCCATCATGCAGTTCCGGCTTTGCATATGTATATATCGAATCGCCCGGCCGCCACAATGGTGGTCAACGATTATATCCGCACACATGCCTGAACGGGGATCGAAACAGGCACAATGCGATAATAGAAAGGCCCTCATGAACTGCCGCTAGGCGGTAACGACCGAAGGGAGTGATTCAAGATCCCAAAGAAAACATCCGTCGCCGCAATTCACTTGTCCGCCCTAGCTTTGGCGGTGGCGGATGATCTTGTTGATCAGGCTCTGTGTTGCCACTCGCTGCGCTCATTGCTTTGCCTTAGCAAAGCCCGTCTCCCTGCGGTCGGCTCGGACGGCCGTAGGACCGACCACCTGTCTCAGAAGAAATGCTACAATTCACGGGCTGACCTGAATGGCGCGAATGGCGAATGGCGCACCTTTAAAAGCATGTAATGATAAAAATTCCCTTGAAAAACAATTCCGCCTAACACAAAAACCTATGTGCTAGGCGGAACTTTTTCTGCCTATCACCGGTTCGAATCTAATAAAGGAGAAGTAATGAACCCTAAATTAAAACAACTAATTGAAATGCTAGATATCCCTGATGAGGAAAAGCAAAAAAAGTTAGATCTCCTTGCTGAGGATCTAAAGATTCCTGTTAAAATCATTGGGATTGGTCAAACTGGTGTTGGCAAAACAGAGTTGTTGAAATCAATTTTTAAAATCTCAGACTCCGACATTGTTGAGCACCAACATTTTCATGGTAACGACGCAGACTACAGTAGACTTGAAACAGGAGCGGTTCGGTCGGTTACGAAGTCGTTTTTCTCATTCATGATTGAAAATGAAGAGGGTTTTCGAGTCCAGTTTACAGATGGCCCAGGACTCGGCGAATCAACAGAAAAAGAAGAAGAATACCTAGAGGAATGGGTAAAGGAAATTCCTAATCACGACCTGCTTTATTGGGTCCTCGATGGCTCAAGTCGAGATGTTGCACATATCCAAAAGAACATGGCAAAAATTCTTGATAGAACAGGATATCGAAAAAAACTTGTCGTTGTCCTAAACAAGGTTGACCAAATACTTCTATCCCAAGAAATGGAAATTAAAGGCGTCGTCGGATGGGATTTGGATTTTAATGGCCCATCTAAAGCTTTGCGGAAATTAATCGAAGAACGAACAAGCGACATCATAGAAAAACTAGAGGAATACGTTGAGATCAGTAGAGATCAGATTGTTGTTTGCTCTGCGAGGAAACGCTGGAACCACGATCAGGTGTTTGACAAGTTTATGGAGTATCTTCCTGAGGAGAAAAAAATAAAAGTATCACGCCATAGAGAAATTAAAGACCATACTGAGCTCATGAGCGATCTCGGAAAGAAAGCAGTCGCAGCCGATATAGTTGGGGAGTAATCATGCCTTATTGCAGAGACTGTGGAGATGAAATATACGGCTCAGGAACGTATTGTAGTTCCTGTGAAAGTGACATTGTAGACCGGGCTCGTAGTCGAATTAGAAATGCTAATGAAGCTGAAAAGCGTCGTATCAGCAATGATGACAATTATGCCCACGACTGGCTTCAGAATTTAATAGGCTGGATTGTCAAACTAATGAGCTTACTCTCAACGATTAGGGGGGGATGTTATATCACCTCTTCCGTTGTTAGTTTTTTGGGATTGCCTGACGATGGCGAAGAAATGACCGCATTTCGAGACTTCAGGAAACGGACAATATATTTATCAGATAATCCTGACAGAAAACAGGATCTAGATGATTACTATATCGTTGGATTAAGATTAGTGAATTGGGCCAATTCAAGGTACGATTCAAACGCTATCTGGAAATACGTTTCCTCTTATGTCATGGAATTTCTGAGCCTAATCAATCGTGGAGCTGATGATGACGCCTATACCTTCTTCAAAACCAAAACTCTTTCCCTTGAGCTAGATGTCTTACTTGGAAAGCACTTGCAATGTTGAAAATATTGTTCGAACCAGAACATTGAGCCGACACGGTACAACGCCGTATTTTAGGCAACGTTTATTTCCCGTGACGGCTCATGTTGAACGTAGATGAATATAAATTATGAACAATCAACAATATGATGATCCTCTCTCCCTTCTGTGCGCGTTCAGTCAAATTGGCGGCGAAATTAAATCACCCATCCCTAGAATATTGAGGTAATGGCAGTTCTCATTGCAGCGCTCATTACCCGACTCAACATAGTTTGATGGATAACTTACTTTTAAATAATTATCTGCACTCGTTCCTGAGAGCCTGCCAAAAAGGTTTACAAAGGCCAGCAACTCTTGACCTGCTAGGGCTAGACTGAACACTATGACGTTTTCATGTTTTTTAGCAAAGTGGTCAGAGGGTAATGAATCAATGTAGTTGGGATCATCTAGTAGTCCTTCCTGCTCCATTTGGACATCTCCTAGATTGTATTGTCCAATGCACTCCAAGCATGCTCTTCCAGGGGACGTCACAAACACTCCCCAATCGGCAGACCTTAAGGTGTCATTATCTTTCTTGGAACAATTGATACCACCATCTATAACTGGAATTAGGTGTGCGTATGAAATAAAGTTGACGATCGATCTGGCGAGTGGTTTATCAACACATGAGAAAATGACATCGCAGTCTATGAGATTTCGATATGCCTCATGCTCTTGAACAAAGGTCTCAAAGGTTGCTATCTGAACATCTGCTGTTGTAGCACTTTCTAAAATTGCATCGCGAGCAACACTGACCTTCTTTCGCCGGTCAATGACATCTTTCCTTGTTGAGTTTATTGTTCTGTCCAAATTCACTTTTTTAATTTCATCACCATCTACCAAAACAAATTTATGGATACCCATCCGAGCCAACCCCTCGGCGACAATGGACCCAACACTGCCCAAGCCAACTATTCCAACTCGCGCATTAATAATTTTTGAATGCAGCGTATTACCCCACGCCTGAATTGTACGATCTAAGTATTCCTCATCACTTTCAGTCAATTGACGATATGATACGTCCAACGCCTTACCAACCGTTCGCGTATTGTGGCAATGATGCGGCGTCCATTCCCCATCTTTCTTCTTCCAAAACCTGGCGCTTATCGCTCCAGTAATTCCAGCGAACGTGATGCCTAGCAATGGAAGCTTTGTCAGTGCGTGTACAGCTCCCGCCATACCCTGTTCAGCTACATGATCATTGTAACTCAGTTCTTGCCATTGTTCCCCCATCGGATGGATGTGAATGAGCGCAATTCCTCGTGCTGGATTTTGCAGGTGCATGTCTATGACACGATCAAAATAATCCGACGTAAAAGAGACATCACCATGCAGGATGCGTTCTCCTTTTTTCGGTAGAATGAGCTCTTTGATAATACCGGAAAACCTGTTGCTTCCCGTACTCGGAACGTAAAAGGCAAATAATAGGTCTTCCTGACCATCATCCCTAATTAGGTGTTTTTCTATGCCTGCATATGTTTCGTCTGATAGCGCAACGCTATACTCCTTCATACAACATCCCCCCATAATTGCCGAACAAACGCCATGTATGTCTGGGCATTCTTATTTCCTTCGCTATTCCACGTGCTATGCGGCCTACTCCAATACTCGCCATTGGCTTTCCAGTCGGGATGGCGACACGGGTGGCTTCTTTGAGGATGTTGAGCACTGGTATTCTGAGGCATCAAACGCGGCGAAAAATTAATCCCCGATGGCGGAGTTGCAGGAAAATTATTCGGCACATTGATCGCCATCTTGACTGATGTACCTGCAAATTTTCCGCCCTCGACAACATAGTCAAACTCAACCCATGTTTGATGCTTGATCGAACTCTGAATACCAATGCTTCTCAATTGATCAGCAAAAGCTTGTGCTCCCTCATTGACATTCATCACGACACCGTCACGGGACCAATCCGACCAGTCAGGAATTCTTTACTCTCATGAATACCATTGATCTCTTCATCCAGCCTATCTTTATAAGATATTCTATTCGATCCATTCACTTCGATCAGATACCGTTCGTTTACATTTAAGCCCGCAGCTTCCAGTATCATACGTGCAGTCACGTTTTTCTTCGGAATAGTCACGTCCTCGCCATCCACCAATACATTAACACTTTTTTCTTCTTTCATTTTATTACTCCACCGAGCTGTTTCCAGAATTACTGCTGCTCGGGATACAGCAATCCTTTTGCGTCTATCGCACACGTAATAAACCACCGCATGCTAAATCTGTCAAGCACTGCAATGTATTATTTTTTGATATACTTAGCATTGCGTTTCATATTTATACCTGTTAGTCATCACTAACAGCATTGGAGGGAAAATGGCCAAGGAAAAGCTAGGAGCACAAATTCGTCTGTTAAGGCAGGCTCGTGACATGTCATTACGACAAGTTGAAGCAGAGACAGGGATTTCAAACCCCTATCTTTCGCAATTGGAAAATGGGAAAATTAAAAACCCTTCTGCACAAACACTAACAAAACTAGCCAATTGCTATGACATTGGTGTTAACGACCTGATGATTGCGGCAGGATATGTCCTAGAATGCAAAAGCAACAAGAAGCAAACATCTTCACTTCCCAAGACCGCATTAGGCAAAATCAATGATTTGACCGATGAGGAGGTAACCGATGTCTTGAACTACATCGAATTCCTTCGTCAAAAGCGATCTAAGTAGTCTTCCAGACTAAAAGCTATCCCTACGTATCAATGAGAGAGCACGCCGGGCTTCAGATGAACAAAAGGAGCGTCCTCTTCTTCTGCGATACACACAAATGGCTTACCACCTGAGAACGCTATGCACATGCCAGGGACATGAACAAAGCTGATTTCAGCATTGCTAGCGTTAACAAGGATAGCACCACTCTTGCTTTGTCCAAAACAGTAGATGCTTGGCCAACTCAGCTCAACCACCCAGTAGTATTGATTTAGTGAGTCCGGATGATTTAGTAAAGCATCTACAACTTCTGAAAATTGATGATCAGCATAGTCAGCAAGCATCTGCTGTCCAGTACGCAAAATCGTTCGAGGAACCAGTCCGTCTCCACATGTAGGGCTTAGGTGTTTGATAAATTCATCAAACCATTGCTTGTTGATATCCAGCAGAGGAGTTTTCGCTATTTCTTCGTGAAGAAATTGCAAAAAACCAGCGGAGTACAATGTTTGTCGCACAGCAAAATTAGCTGCTTCATGCGGAAGTATGTTTATCGCAGATGATGGTAAGGCAATGATTGCGCAATTGATGATTTTCGACAGTCGATGAAATGGAAAAAAGTAGTAGGGGCCAAAATTATCGTCTTGAACAATAAGATTTTCTATCCACGACGTATTTTCATGAAAGTAGTCGTTTGTTTTTCCAAAATATCCGGGGTCGGCCATTGCAGCCCAACTATTCTTATCAAAAGTATGGCCTATGAAAGTTAGGGCATGCCCTCCATTATGTGTTTTCACTGCAGCTAGAACTGGGCACTGCGATTCGATGAAACTATAAATATCTGTCGCCAAGTGGAGACGATCCACATCACTAAAAATCCTCATCGAATAATCAAGAAACTCAGCATCAAATCCAGTAGACGCAAAAAATTCCTTGATTTGCCTGGCATCCAGTCCTCCCGTTTGATCTTCATCAACGCCAGCCAACCGATTGATGTCCTTTGCTGATTTAACATCCAGAAAAGATCCAGGATTTTTTCTTTGCCAGTATTGCACAATGCCAAGCAATGCCGCTTGGGCGCACATCGTTTCCTTATGATTCTTTTCTGTATATGGGAACCCTACAATTTCACAATCCATACTGGATTGATCGGGCAGCGGCACTGCAATGGACATCTTGCTATGACACGGCATGAATACATAAGAATCATCCTTCCCGCTTGTGATGGTTTCGGTTGTGATAAATGCTTCTGCTATTGATCCTTCAGGACGCACATCGCAATACCCGCCATAAATACCGGGTGATAGATTGGAAGGATCGGCCGTTTTGAAAAAATGATATCGAATTAAATATTTGGGATCGGCATGAGTTCCCCTACATTCATCAAGATATTGATCATTCGCAGGTGCTTCCTCGACAAGAATCGTTTTCAAGTATTCGCGCCGGAACAGGGTGAATAGGATTTTGTTAAGAGGAATAGGATAGTCGGCACTTTTAACTATGCTTCTGGAAAAAAAGCAAAGATCTGCTATGTCTTCTATATGCTTGAAGCAGGAAAAGTTGCCCATCTGTGAGAGCTAGTTTAGAAAGGGAAGATCCGAAGATCAGTTTGCTTATTTCTAAGCTCACGTTGCTTCATTGCGTCAATAGCAGCACTCTGCCCTTTTTTGACTGCTTCCATTATTCGAGTAAGCTGTTTTTCATCTGTCACTCGATTAGCATAATCCAGCCTATCAAGAGTTTTCATGCTACCCTCCGTTGGGATCAGTTACTCAATAATTTTCTTTAAAGTCAAACTGTTCTGGTTACAAAAGAACCGCGCTTATACAGGCATTTAACATGCCATGATAGTTAAAAATACATTTTCCTCAGATGACATAAAGGACAAGAGGCGAGCCCTCCTATAGTAACATTTTATTGCGGCCCTACCCCAACATCCCGTTCATCACCAAAAGGTGTCGGACCGATATTTTAACAATGATCCCCCTTTTCTTGTGATTTTGTGCGCAATTTATCCTGTTCGTCTCAATTGTGTGGCTAAAGGACTCCCCCGTTTATTTGCCGCATCTATAATCCGTGTCCTGTTCGGGCTTCCGCTTTTGCCGGAACAACCGTAGAGCGACCCATATGCCAAAGCCCCATATCAATGAATTGAGCAGAAAGATCAGGTGCGCTTTCCGGCCGGGAAAGTGTTGGATGATATAATCCGAGGTGAAGTGATTATACAACGGTTGGTGCAGGACCGTCATGATCTTATGCATCAACCACCTGATCGAATAAAATCCCATGCTGCATAATATCGCCGCAGTAAAGAACATCACATAATGGAGCGGCGCAAAGGCCAGAATCCAAAGCGGCGACTTAAAACGATCCACGCCCTTCTTTGGCTCCAGGATCTCTTCCTTTTTTCGGGTAAGCCATGTGGCTACGATGAAGAAAATCGGATTCAGAACAATAAATTCCCCGGCAACCGGAGCAGAATTCTTGATTCCTTCCCGTCCGATCAGCAGCGCAAAAGCCGGGATGGCCAGGTAGGCGCATAGGATGAGCAACAGATTGCTCCACCAACGGGGACGGAAACGGCGTTTTCTGACCTGGACGTAGTACCACAGCGACAACGCGGCGCAGAAATAGTAGCCGGTGATCATCGCGTTAAAGTGGAGATCCATCCATGTCGTTTTCGGGGCTCCCGGCTCAGAGCTGGTGAGAACAAAACACGATCCCAGAATAAAAACGAGTGTCGGCGGAATGATCGGGTTGAGCCAGGTGATGATGTAGGTGAATATGGGTTTTCTTTGTTCCATGGTTTCGATCAATTTAAAGTTCTGTGCCATCGGTCTTGCCGAAAGCGGGCATTAGTCAGAACACCTGTTTCCGCGCATACCCTACCCGAAAAGCCCGCGCTTCAAAATATGAGAACAGTATATCCAGCATATGCTGGTCAAACGCAACATGATGGAAGTGAAAATGTAAGGAACTAAGGTTTGAAAATGAACCGCTCCAAAATCACCCACAACGTCCCGATCGAGCTTATTACGATGGCGATCACGCTTAAGGCAAGCGCCTTGCGGCTCATGCTTAGGCTGTCATATTCAACCACCGCTTTCTCCTTATAGTCGCGCTTGCCGGTCAGCGTCTCGATGTATTCAATGGCCCGTTTGCCCTTGGACTTGATCACGAAGTCGTTGGTTTTCGAGATGTGTTTGGAGAGGGTGGATTTGAATTTCTTCAACTCGGCAGGGGAATATTGATCCAATTCCTTTTTTTCGTGCAGCGCTATGATTTCGCCGGGCATTTTTTCTCGCATCGGATTTACCTCAACCATTGATTGGACTGAATTTTTCCCGCCTTTACGTGCGGTGGATTGATTTCCCGGAAAGTATTCCAGGCTGACGGAGTATGGGAGGAAAAATTCGTACTTTTAGCGAGAGGAACGTCCTACTCGTTTTCACCACGCGCTCTCGCTAGAGGGCACAGCGTTCACGGAGGGGCCAGTTCAGTTATGCCTCCGTGTCCTCAGTGACCTCTGTGGTGAGATTTTGTTGCGGCGAGCGGACGGCTCAGAGAGCCATCCCTACCCCAACATCTTATTCATCATGGTGCCATTTTCCAGAATAACCCCGTCGAACACAAACCGACTTGCGGTGCTTTTTTATCGTTTTTCGATAACTTTATATTGACGTGCGATGACTATACGCCTATCAATCTCGACACCAGCAACATGAAACCCGATAGAGCGGCACAAGGAGAAAAGCATGGACAAAGAAGCATTGGCGAGATTAGAGAACATCCGCAAGGTCAGCGGAATCGTTAGAGGCATCTGTAAAGGATTGTTCGGAGCGTCGATCCTTGCCTATGCCGGATTGGCGATGATCGTCAGCATGGTATTTGCATCAGGCGATGGGACGTTTTCAATTAGAGAAACTACAATTCCCGTCCATTCTTTCTCAATCGGCACGATATTTTTGTTCCTCATTTTTTTGGCGGTTCCCTTTATCATTGTGCTCAAAGGGCTTTTCCATGTAATCAAACTTTTCTTCTACTATGAGAAGGGAGCAATTTTTACTGCTGAAAGCGTTGCGCAGCTCAAACAAATTGGCGTCACTTTTCTTCTATGGACCGGCTACGAGATTTTCGCATTGATACTGGCTTTGGGTTTAAGTGCATATCGGAACAATTCAATGTCCGTAGATATTGGCGGATCGATGCTTCTATCACTATTTCTGGGCGTGTTTTTTGTGCTGATCTCATGGGTAATGGATAACGGGCGCGGATTGCACGAAGAGAATGAACTCACGATTTAAAGGGACGGAAACGTTATGCCGATTATAGTCAATCTAGACGTGATGCTCGCCCGAAGAAAAATGAGGCTTAATACCTTAGCGGAAATGGTGGGGATTACCCCTCAAAACCTTTCGGTGCTCAAAACCGGCCGCGCCAAAGCCATCCGCTTTGGCACGCTGGAAAAGCTATGCGAAATTCTGGAGTGCCAACCCGGCGACCTGCTGGAATTCACGAACGAGTCTCCGCCGACCGATGCTATCTCGTGAGCAAAAGGGTCCAGCCGTCGCCAGAGGCTATGGCCGACAAGCGATCCGATATTTCAACAACGCACCCTTTTTCTGGTGATTATCAGGTCGTTTTACCACGCGCTTTGCTAGAGGGCACGGAGTTCACGGAGGGGTCAATTCAGTTATGCCTCCGCGTCCTCAGTGAGCTCTGTGGTGAGATTTTGGTTGCGGCGGGCCTCACTCGGGAGAGCCATCCCTACCCCAACATCCCGTTCATCGTGTTAATCCTGTCTAATTAACCACACAATTGAAACGAACAGGATAAATTGCGCGCAATGATCACAAAGACCAAAACACCTGATTTTTCGCGTTCTATGCGTTCTATCGCGGTTAAACAAACAACACTGCCGTCTCTGCCTATCTGCAGAAATATGCCCAAACCTATCTGAAAAAAGCATTATCCTAGATTCAGGAATGGCCAAGCATGCTGTAGATGCAAGATTCAAGAGCTGAAGCTGTAGTGACCTACCGCGAAGCTCAGGAACCGTAGCAGATGCAGTAGGATCGGCCATTCCCGGATCTAGGATTACTTGGGGGCGTCGGAGCGGAACGGAATGGCGGGCAGACCGGCGCCGTTGTAGAGCGTCGCTTCCGGGTTGGACTGCCAGGCATAGCGCACATGCTTCGGATGCGGCACATCCTTCGAGGAAACCACGACGGTGTCGCCGTCGATTTTTGCGTCGGCCCAAACCCACTTGCCGTCGTCTCCACAAACGGAAAACTCGCCCAGCTTGTCGCCCTTCACCACCAAACCGCCGTCCGTGTGGTCGAATTGAATCCGGAGCGCGCCGCCGGCGACCGGCTTGGCGGAAACAAAGCGCGGACCGGAACAGACTATTTTCTTTCCATAATGATTGGCCAGCGCCACCCGGCCGAGCCGATCCCCCACCGTCTTCTTGTCGCGCGGGTGGATGTCTTTGGCATCGCCGACATCGATCGCCACGGCCAGACCGGAATTTTCAATCGTCTGCGCAACCTGATCCTGCGCCTCGCGTATTTCCGCCCAGGCATCATCGCCGGGCTGGTCGCGGTGATCCATGAAGGCGGCAAGGCTGACGATGTAGAACGGGAAGTCGCCCTGATCGAACAGCGAACGCCAATCGCCGATCATGGTCGGCAGCAACTTGCGGTATTGCGCGGCGCGGCCCGCATTGGCTTCGCCCTGGTACCAGATGGCCCCTGTAATCGCCAACGGCGCAACCGGCTTGATCATGCCGTTGTAGAGCACCGAAGGCATGGTCGGCCAAACGGCATAGTCGGCGGGCGCGAAATGCTGCGTGTCCACGCTGAGCTTGCCCTTCCATCCGTCCGCGAGCGAAACATCCGTGCCATCGCCGAGCACCAGTTTCATCTCTTCGGGCTTGGCGAGGAAACCGCCATCCTTGGCCGTCTTGAACACGCGAACCGCCACCACGTTTTTACCAGGCTTGAGGATGTCCGGACCGATCGCATAGTTGCGGAAGTTCCATTCCCAGGTATCGCTCCCAACCTCTCGCCCGTTGATCTTTACCAGGTCCAGCTTTTCGATGTTGCCCAGCCGAATGTGCGCCTCGCCTGCGGGCAGCGGATCGGGGAGATCGACGGTTGTGCGGAAGTAGCAGATCGCGGGAGCTTCGGGTACACCGAGTTCCTCGAACGCGTCGGGCAGTGCAACCTTCTTCCAGTCGTCGTCATCGAGGTCGGCGGAAAACCAGGTCTCGCCCTTCAGGCCGGCATCGTTCTCGTCGATCCAATGATACAGAGAGAATCCATATTCCGGTGCCCCCTGCTTCAGATAGTGCGCCTCTTTTTCAAGTGTCGCATCAAAAACCTTGAACGGGCGGAGCGATTCGGCGCTCGTCCAGCACTCGGCCGCCGTACCACCCCAGCAATTCTGGATCAGCCCGATCGGCACATCGACCTCTTCTTGGAGGCGGCAGCCGAAAAAGTAGCCGACAGCGGAAAAGCCAGCCCATCCACCGGCGCCCAGCGTATCCGACGCACAGGTGCGCCATGCGGCATCCACCACTTCGTGCGGTGCATAGGCCACCGTGTCTTCCACGACGCACAACCGGAGGGTCCGATGCTGGTCGGCCGCCTTGATCTCCTCCGGACCACCGAAGGCCTGGCCGATGCCCATCTCCATGTTGGACTGCCCCGTGCAGAGCCAGACATCGCCCACGAGAATGTCGGTCCATTCGACATGCTGCGGCCCGTCGATGGTCAGCGTATAGGGACCGCCCGCCTTCGGCGGCTGTATCTTCAGCACCCACTTTCCATCCTTGCCCGCCGTGGCGACGGCCTGCTTCGCCCCGATTTTGACCCGCACCTTCTTGCCAGGTTCCGTCCAGCCCCACATCGTGTTCGGCTTGCCGCGCTGCAGCACCATGTGCTCCCCGAAGATCGGACTCACAAAAGGCTTCGAATCGTTTGCGGCACAGGCCGAAACGATAATCAATACGACTGCGGTAGCGATGGCTTGCTGTAGGTTTCTACATTGCTTCATTGGTGGTCTCCAGTCCTTCAATCTGTTTCAGGTTCAAAGCGCAGATAAATGGTTCCCTTGTATGGCTCGCTGACCCATGGAGTAGCCCCCTGCGGCCCGGTTTGGGCGGCGCTCTTGAGCTTGGTGCCGATGCCCGGAATGTCGCCCAGCACGGCCAGGTTGCCCTCGGGGAAGGCGATCTTCGTGCCCTTCATCAGGTTTTCGTCGGGGAAGCACGGCGTACCGACGCGCACGAACTTGTCTTCATCGGGAACCACCAGCGTCAGCACACCCTCGGTGGTGGTCAGCCGCAGCCAGCGCACTCCGGAGAAAAAGCCGCCGTATTCGGGATAGACCCAATCCTTCCAGCCGGTCCCCGTCTGGTTGAAGTCCGTTTCCCAGATACCCAGCGAAACCCCGGCGAGCCGGTTGCGCCAGACGCGGTAGGGCCCGTTGCCCAGCCAGCTCTTCTTCACCATCTTGTCCTCGGGATAATCAAACGTCACGCCGACGCGATTCGGGTCTTCCTGCGGATCAACGGTGTAGTCGAGTTTGAACCAGCCGGAATCCAGCGCCTGCCAGCGGGCATCCTCGATGGCCCCCACACCGTGCAGCGAAAACGGCGCTCCATCCACGGAAACGTCCAGCAACCGTCCGGTTTTCTGCTCGATGCGCAATTCGGCATATCCGGTCTTCAGGTGCAGCTCGCCGCCCGATAACATCGGCTTCACAGGCGTTCCCTGAGGCACATAGTCCGACTGCGCCTTCAACGGGTAGACCCAGGCCCACAGTTCGCGACCGGCGGAATCTATGGCCGCCACCGACAGGGCATCGGCCTGTCCGTTCCGCCATTGGGCGGGAAGATCCAGCTTCAGCGTACCGGTTTTCCCCGGCGCAACCGCAGGACCGGCTTGCACTCCCTCCTCCACCGTCTCGGTCGTCTTTGAAAACCGTTGGAGCTGCCAGCGGAAACTGCACTGGGAGAGATCCGTAAAGTCATAGCGGTTTTCCACGGACAGCGTGCCGTTGAAATTCTTCGGCAACTCGCGGGGCAGTTGCACCGGCGACCAGATTTCCTTGATGGTGTAGAAGCTACCTTCCTTTTCGCGGAACGGCCCGAGTATGCCGTCCGGCGCAGAATTTCCTGCAACATCGATCTTCCCGTCCAAGTCGTCGCGCTGCACCCCTTCGTCGGCAAAGACCCAAAGGAAGCCGCCGGAGGAACTCTTGGCATTGCGCATCGCCTGCCAGAAATCCTCCAGCCCCGCGCCATGGCCGCCATCGTAAAGCCCGTGCAGGAACTCGGTCGGCATCACAACGGCACCGCTGTCCAGCATGTCGGTGAGCGTCTTGTAGTCCGGGTAGTGCTTGGTTTCAAGATCCTCGAACCAGGCCCAGGGATGGATTACCGGGCGTTGCTGCGGATCCAGTTCGGGATAGAGCGGATCCAGGTTCGTGTTCCAGCCGCCTTCGTTGCCGTTGCACCAGGCCACGATGCTCGGATGGTTCACGTCGCGCACCATCATCTCCTTCACCAGCTTCGCCCCGACCTCGTCGTCGTACGGAGCCTGCCAGCCGGTCAGCTCGTCCAATACGTAAAACCCGCGCTCGTCGCACAGTTCCAGAAAGCGCTCGTCCGGCGGATAGTGCGACATGCGCACGGCGTTCATATTCATCTCACGGATCAGATCGAGGTCCAGGTTGGCAATTCGTTCCGACGACGCCCGCCCGAGCGTCGGCCACGCCACATGGTGGTTGACCCCGCGCATCATGACCTTTTTGCCGTTTACGTAGAATCCGTCGCCCTTGCGCACTTCGATGGTGCGGAAACCAAACCGTTGCCGGGTTTCGTGCAGCACCTTTGCACCCTGCCGAAGCTGGATCACGGCGGTGTACAGCGCCGGCGTTTCCGCGCTCCACAGTTCAGGATTGGAAAGATTGATTTCAACACGGCCTTTTTTCACCGACACCTTGACGGGGTTGCCCACGGCCTGCCCCTTCGAATCCAGCAACGCCACCGCAACCGTATCGGCCTTGCCTTCGCCCCCGAGGAAAAAGTCCATCGCGAAGGTGCCGTCGGCTTTCGCATCGATGGCCACACGATCCATAAATTGCGGAGGCTCGGCCTCCAGCCAGACTGGACGGTAGATGCCGCCGAAGATCCAGAAGTCGGCCATGCGTTCGGCGTTGTTGACCGATTCGTTCGAAGACTGATCGACCACCGACACTTCCAACTTGTTTTCCTCCCCGAACCGGACCAGCTCGGTGATGTCGTATTTAAACTGGTAGAACGCCCCCTGGTGCATCGGCCCGGCGTCCTTTCCATTTACCTTCACCGACGCATCCGTCATCACGCCATCGAACACGATGATCACACGCCGCCCTTTCCAGTCGGAGGAAATCTTGAACGTGTGACGGTAGTCGCCCCGGACCGGCTCATGATACTGATCACTGAAGCCGTAACGGAATTCCCCAAAGCCCTGGAACTCCCAGCATCCCGGCACCACAATCTCCGTCCATTTTCCGCTGTTGCGTCCCGCCGAGGCATGAAACTCCCACTGTACCGGGTTTTCCGCGTCGCGGCCGGAGAGATATTGGCGGATCGTCTCCGGCGCAGCACCGGCCACCTGGCTCGACAGCAGACCACCGGCGAACACCAACGCAAAGGCAAGTCCCCGTTTGGGTGCGGCGATGCCCCGCATCGCTTCCATCGCAATATGCTGCAGGCAAGTGGACTTCCTGTTCAAGGTCAGACGTTTCATAGCTCTCATTTCTTTATCAATTCAAGTGCCTTGGCGCCAAAGGAGATCGTATACGTGCCATCGGCATCAGGCTGGAGAGTTACCCCCTTTTGAACCAGCCGGTAGCCCTCCCCGTTCCTTATCTTCACTTTGAGATTAATCGGATGGCGGAAGCATGCCGGCACGTCCCAGGCATAGCTTGTCCCGGTTGCCGTCGCTTTCGGTGTAAGGTCTTCAACTATTTTCTGCGCCCGCCAATATCCGCTGACCGTTCCGTACGGCGCGATCCAGATGTTGGACCGATGGGCATCCAGATAGTTAAACAATAAATTCATCTGATCCAGAGGCAAGGTCGTGGAAGCATCCCCTACACCATGCACCGTAATGACGGTCCAGGCCCCTTCGCTGATTGCACGATCCACCCACCCCTTGTAGTCCGTATCGAAGCGTCCATCCTTCGACGTAAATTGGGTCGGGAGGTTCATCCAATCCGGGGCATATGACGGTTTCATGAAGTAGGTTCCGTCCTTGCCCCACCCTCCTCTTGCAGACAGGTGCGTGTCCGGCAGGTATTTTACAAGATGTGGATCGTTCGCGCAGTAAGGATACGCATATGAGACAACGGATGTGCCCATCGCCTGCTCGATCTCTTGTTGAGCTCCGACGGATTCATCACGGCCCAACGTATCGTCATACGTCCTCTGATGGGATTGAGTTGGAGTGTCACTGGGTTGATAGTGGTGTTTGGAATGGTTTCCGATTTCATGTCCGTCCAAAATCAGCTTTTTCCAATCGGCGACTCGACGACCCTTTAGTGCGGTTTCCGTTATGAAAAACGTAGCCTTCATGCCTTTTGCATCCAACGCCGGAACCGCAAGATCCAGCTGTGAATCCAGTCCATCGTCAAAGGTAAGCGATACGGCCGATTGCGCGCCATTCCAAGGCACAACGGTTATTTGGGGTCCAGTGTAGGTAGAATATGGCGCAGCCGATGCCGTCTGACAAAAGACAGCCTGCAACGCCACGAACAATGAAACGACCTTCTTCATTTAAACCTATTCATTTCCTTCACTTCTAGAAGCTCCCCCTCCTCCTGACGATGCAGTTTTGGAGGGGGATTGGGTATGCACAGGATCGCCCCGCCACTACTTCAAAACACCTTGAATCTTCAGCACAGCGATATCCTCGCCCGGCACCTTAACCTTGAGGCCGTCCTTGGTTTGCTTCCAGTCCAGCTTTTGATCAGAACCGAGCAGCTCGACACTATTGATCTTCCGGCCCTCAACCAGCTCCGAACTTAGCCCGAGCGATTTAATGCTCAACTCTCTGCCTTCGGGCGCGTCGAGGATGATCGCGTAGAGCGTATCGCCCTTGGTGGTGAAACGGACATCTTCCCACGTCAACGGCTTGCCCTTGCCTTCGTTGAATTTGAATGACTCCGCGTCGCTTTCGGAACCATCAGTGGCCGGTCCTTCGCCAAAGATCTTCCAGGGGCGCGTAGCGAAAATACATTCCTTGTTCACGTCCATCCAACCGGCGATGCCTTCGAGAATGGCTTCTTCCTTTTCGTCGATGGAGCCGTCGCCGCGCACGGGAATATCGAGCAGCAGATTGCCGTTCTTGCTGACGACGTCGGCCAGCATCTGAATGACCGTCTTTGCGCTCTTGTAGCCGCCTCGTTCGTACAGGCCGCGGTCGTAGTGCCAGTTGCCGATGCAGGTGCAGGTCTGCCAGGCGGGCTCGACGATGTCGGCCGGGGCGCCGCGTTCGACATCCCAGGTGATCGCCTTGCGCTGCTCCTTGTCGAGCACCTTGCCAAACAGGACGGCTTCGAGCTTGCCGTCGTGCAGCTTCATGTTGCTGTTGTAGTAGTGCGCGGCGAGCTTGAGGCCGACGTCGCTGACGGGCCAGAGCGGCAGCGCGGTGTCGTCGAAATAGATCAGGTCAGGATGGTATTTGTTGATCAGGTCCATCGTGCGGTTGTAGAACCGGTCGCAGAACGCTTGGTCGGGTTGGGAAACCCCGTTGCCCCAGTCCCAACGTCCCCAGAGTCCTTTTTCATTCTGGAAATTGGGGCTCGGCTCGTGGTTTTGTTCGTAGAGATCCTGCGGATCGAGGCCTTCCCACCAGGTACCCTTTCCATCGGCCTTGGTCAGTTTCCCGTCGTAGGGCACACCGGCGTAGGGTCCGTTCGTGTCGGCCCCCTGCGACGGTTCGTACCAGCTCCAGGCATGCGCGGCATGCACGCTGATACCGAACGGAAGATCGTTATCATGGGCAGCCTTCGCCCACCCGGCGATGATATTTTTCTTCGGTCCAACGGCCACGGAGTTCCATGGCTGGTATTTGGAGTCCCACAGGTCGAGGTTGTCGTGGTGGTTGGCCATGGCGAAGAAATACCGGGCACCGACACGCTTGTAGAGCTTCACGAGCTTTCCCGGATCCCACTTGTCCGCCTTCCACTCGTGGATGACATCCTTGAAACCGAACTCGGAGGGATGGCCGTACTTGTCGAGATGGATCTGATTTTGCCAATGGCCCTCCAGATACATGGCGCGGGCATACCAATCGCTCGCCTCCGGCTCGCACTGCGGCCCCCAGTGGGCCCAGATGCCGAACTTGGCATCGCGGAACCACTCGGGAACCTCGGACTGTTCCAGCGACTTCCACGTCGGCTTGAACAGGCCCTCGGCGATCGGCTCCTTGTCCGTGTTCACGATCACCTTCGGCTCCGCCGAACTCGGAATGGCCGCACCGGCCTGCTGCGCCCAAAAACCGCCCAGCAGAGCCAGGCCCAAGCCCCAATACTGTTTCTTCCGCATATTCATCATCGCCTTCCGTTTCCCAACATCCTCTTTTTCAACTAAGCGTCTATTTTGCCGGCTTGAGAATCGCCGCATAACCGCCGGCGGCCGAGAGCCGGATATCGAGCTCGTCGGAGGCCTTCACCTTGGAATGCCCCTGCTTGACGGCCGTAGCCGGCGCATCGGCTTCGGTGCTGTCCGCATACGCCTGCACCTCCCAGGTTCCGTCGCCTAAAAACGCGAGCGGAAGCTTCAGCTCCAGCGGTTTATCCTGATTGATGGCCGCGATGTACCAAGCGTCGCCCTTCTTGCGGGCCAGCGCCACGTGCCCGCCCACATCGGCGGACAGCACGACGGTGTCATCCCACGTGGTGGGTATGTTGCGATAGTAGTCGATGCCCGGCTGGTCGCGATAGTTGTCGGGATGGTCGCAGAACACCGTGAGCGGACTCGGATACAGGACAGGCAGCGCCAGCTCGCGGGCGCGCGATCCCTGCACCTGCGTCGGGAAGGTCATTTCAAAATCCTGCGGCCAGCGGTTGAGAAAGCCGCCCGGCGTGTAGTCCATCGGGCCGAGCAATGCGCGGGTAAAGACCAGATTGAGCTGGTGCGCCGGAGTTACCGACGTCCCCATCTTGTTGTATTCATTCCCGTAGACACCTTCCTGCGTCACCAGGTTCGGCCAGGTGCGGGAAAGACCGGTGGGATGGTACATTCCGTGGAAGTCGACCATCAGCTTGTGGCGCGCGGCCGCAGCCAGTACCCGTTCACACCACTGGACGGTTTCCTGCGACTGGCTGTTGAGGAAGTCGATCTTGACGCCGGCAAAACCCAGCCCGGAAAAATGGTCCATCGCCTTTTCGACGCCATAGGTTTCGAGGTCGAGCGAATGCGCCCAGATCAGCAGCCGGACGTTCTTCGATTTTGCATATTGAAGCAGCTCCTTGAGGTCCATTTCCGGAACCGGCGATTCGAGTTCGCCGGGCTCTTCGTTCGGCTCGGCGTGGAGCGCCTTCATGTAGGAGGTCATGTTCTTGTACCAGTACCAGTCCAGCAATTGGTAGGACCATCCCATTTCGGAAGCCAGATCGAT
>JBNKHE010000009.1:0-199030 GCA_050290185.1 Pontiella sp. | reverse complement strand
GTTTTGCCACTTACACCAACCTTGACCCCGGTGAGTATATCTTTCGGGTGAAAGCTTCTAATAATGACGGGGTGTGGAACGAAGCAGGAACATCACTCAAAATTACCATCACCCCACCTTGGTGGGAAACGTGGTGGTTCAGAAGCGTGGCCGGATTGTTTGTAGTGGGCCTGATCGCCGCCGGGTACAGCTACCGCGTGCGGAATCTGCACCGACGAACCGTGAAGCTTGAATTGCAAGTTTCCCAACGAACCAGCGAGTTACAGGTCGCCAATCAGGAGCTGGAATCCTTTTGCTATTCCGTCTCGCATGATTTGCGGGCGCCGTTGCGCCACATAGACGGTTTCATGGAGTTGCTTCAGGCAAGCTGCTCGAGCAGCTTGGACGAGAAAAGCGAGTATTACATGGAAACCATCAATGATTCGGCGAAGCGCATGGGCTTATTGATCGATGATCTGCTTGCTTTTTCTCGTACGGGGCGGGCCGAAATGCGGCGGGAAAAGGTTGATATGAACCGGGCGATACAGGAAGTGCGGTCCGAATTGAAGGACAGTTGCGCAGAACGCACCATCGAATGGGTCGTCGGGGATTTGCCCTCCGTTCTGGGAGATTTTATCCTCCTCCGTCAAGTCTGGGCCAATCTGCTGGGGAATGCGGTTAAATACACCAGGACTCGGGAGTCCGCCCGGATAGAGGTTGGTGCCCGCAAGGAGAACGGCGAAACGATTTTCTTTGTTGCGGACAATGGCGTTGGTTTCGACATGCGCTATGTCGACAAGCTCTTTGGCGTCTTTCAGCGACTGCACTCGGCGGAGGAATTCGAGGGGACGGGAATCGGATTGGCCACCGTTCAGCGCATCATTGCTCGTCACGACGGTCACATTTGGGCGGAAGCGAAAGTCGGTCAAGGCGCCACGTTTTTCTTTACCCTGCCGCAACGTGCTTCGGAGGTTAGCAATGACCCGGTTTAAATGCATCCTGTCTGCCGAAGATAATCCGAGGAGGCCTGCAACGAAGATGCAAACGATTAAAATAGCTTTTGCAATTACGATGAGCCTTTTCGCAAAACGGTCGGTCCGATATTTTAATAATGACCCCCCTTTTCTTGTGATTCTTGTGCGCAATTTATCCTGTTCGTCTCAATTGTGTGGCTAAAAGACTCCCCCGTTTAATTGCCGCATCTATAATCCGTGTCTGCGGCGTTTTGATCGAAACACAATGCCCGCAGGTAATTAAGAGGAAAACGAGGGATTTGGGCGGTACGCAATCCGTGTTTTGCGGTGTTGAAACGGCCTTGACGTAGTGCCATTCAGGACCGAACCCGAGAATACTATTTGTAACGTTTTGACTTGAAGAGAATCACCCGTCAACCTTTCCACGTTGAAGAGGTTACGGATATAGTTCCATACACGGAGGATCGTCATGAGCGAGGACAACCAGGTTAATCGCAGGGATGCAATAATCAGGACAGGGGCGGGAATTGCGGCCATTGGAATGACGGGTCCATTAAACACCTTCGGAGAATCATCGGAGAATTCAAAACCCATGCCGACGAGACCCTTGGGGAATACCGGTTGGAATGCCAGCATCTACAGCCTTGGTGGCCAGGCCACTTTGGATCGGGGAGGCAGTGAAGAGCAGGCCGTAGCCATAATCAACCATGCACTGGACCTGGGAATAAACTACATTGATACGGCCGAGCTGTATGGCGGCGGTCGCAGCGAAAGAAACATCGGGCAGGTGATGAAGACACGCCGCAAGGAGGTGTTTCTTTCCACCAAAACCATCAAACGGGATTATGACGGAGCCATGCGGGACCTGGAGGGATCGCTGAAAAACCTGCAAACCGATCATATTGATTGCTGGCAGTTGCACACCGTACGGTCCAAGGAGGACGAGGAAGCGGTGTTTGGCTCAAATGGCGCCCTGAAAGCCCTTGAAAAAGCACGAGATGAAAAGATCGTTCGCTTTCTAGGCATCACAGGCCACAAGCAACCCTTTGTCCTGAAGAGGTCCATTGAACGCTTCCCATTCGATACGATTCTCATGGCCCTTAATCCGGGCGACAAGAACATGCCGGACAACGAGAACGATGCCTCGTTCATCAAGAACCTCCTGCCGTTATGCGTGGAAAGGAAAATGGGCATCATCGGCATGAAGGTGGCATCGGGTGGACGATTGTTCAAAGAGGGCGGATTCAATGCCATGGAGGAATCCATGAACTATGTGCTCTCCCTTCCCATCAGCACGATTGTTGTTGGAATCTCCAAGATTGAGGAATTGGACAAGAACGTGCAAATCGCCAAGCAGTTCAAGCCATTGCCTCCCGAAGAAATGGCCAGAATCGAAGAACTTTACCGACCCAGGGCCGAAGAGGCGAACTGGTTCAAGCATCAATGGTAGGTGCTATCAATGACACCATAGCAAAAGGGTCCAGCCGTCACCAGAGGCTTCCACCTTTGCTGAAGGTTGCCAAGATTCTTCGCTATTCGCTCAAAATCATCTTCGGTCATTGTTTTCGCTGGCTCAAACCTCGCTTCGCGTCGGCGGACAATCGGCCTTGTTGTTTTTGTGGGCGGCGCATGGTTGCTGCCTCTTCGGCAGCCTCGCTACGCGTCCCCTCCCCCGCCCCTTTTCCAAGACTTCTGCATGGATAGTCATTGCTTCATGCTCTGAATTTCCTTACTAATGGCAAGGGTTTAGCCATAAGGGGGAATCTCTCATGACTTCGACAGCGATCAAGGGGATCAAAACAGCGCTGGCTATAGTGTGTGTTCTTGTTTTTTCAGCCTTTCACGCCAAAGCCAATCCGTTTCAGGAATGCCACACTTTTACGGACACGTCAGGCCGAAGTATAGACGCCGTGGTACTGGATTATGATGTGGCAAGCGGCAAGGTGGATCTTAAACTTGAAAACGGCCATAAAGGCACGGTGAGCATCGATCAGCTATCCGAAGATGATCACGCCTATCTGGGCCTCTGGCTGGAGTCCCGGCGCCTGCTCAGCAACGAACTGCTTGAGATCAATATTACTTTCGAGGATGGCTACTGGCATGATACCGGCGACCGTGCCGGTGACCGTGACCGGCGGGAAGACCATTTGCTCATTTCCATCGTCAACCATGGCACCACCACGCTGACCAATATTACCGCTGAATACTGCACCTACCGCGACCGGAAGGAACAGATCGGGGCCTACAACTTTACCCTGAAGGTAGGCGAGCTTACGCCGTCCACGCCGGTAGAGATCAACCGCAAACAGGTGAGCTACAAGCGCGGCGTCCAGTTTCGCAACATTCTGGTCGGAGCGCGCTTTCGTTTCATGATGACACTCTCCGACGGCACGGAGCTGATTCGCGAGATCTGCGTACCCGAACCCCTGCCGCTGGACGACTATCCATGGGTGGAGGGCGTGAAGGCCCGTGAGGCGGAGAAGGCCGAGATGCCTGATCCATCGGACTATCCGGCCGTGACCATGAGTGAAAAGGAGGTTCGCGCCCTGGCAGAGCAATATATCGACGCTATCGATGACGAGGACTTCGAGGCATGGAAGGCCTTGCTCGCGCCCATGCATCCCGGGGATTCGAGCCTCACCGAAACCGGGTTTAAGACCTCTGTTTCAAGATTTAACGGGGTGCATATTCTCGATGTCGAGGACCGCAACGTCAACCTGCGGGTCCGCTACAAAAGCAGCGGGAGTATCGAAAGCTGGCTGCAGATCACGGAATCCGGTCATATTAAATACACGCCACTGCAGTTCCCCCACCCGATCACCAGGGCATTGCAGGGCGTACCGTTTCTGCTTCGCAACCGGAAGGATCTGCGGACGACCGGTATGAGCTATTTGCGCGATGCCGGCGTTCCCCTGTTCAACTACGACCTCAATGGCGACCGGAATGACCGGGAGGACGCCGTGGAGAAGATCATGGAGTGGATTGAGGCAAACGGAGCCACCCACGACCATACGCTCCCCAAGGTTTATTATCCCGAGGATGCATTAAACGAGCTGATCGAGCTGGCGGAAAGAGGTATCGAGAACGTGGATCGCCGGAATGATTGGGACAGCCAGTAGCCGGCGTCGCGTTTCGTGCTAACCGCTGCGATGGCTACACCTCGTCCGCAAGTTCGTCGGCCACGAGCAAAGGAATGATGGCACTAAGTTAAGAGATCTGTGCCGAGATACACAAAGAGTTTGCTCTGCTATGTCCACCTCCGCTCGTGCGGAGCGGACGGCTAGGAGATCCATCCCTACCGGTAGCGCGCGATCGCAACATCCCAGGCGCGGGGACGGCGCACCTCCGGCGACGGGGACGGCGCCGAGATCGGCAGGTTATCCCGATCCCGGATTCATTGGGTTGCCATACGCTCACCCGCTTCTACCGTTTGGTAAATCAAGGTCTTGATGGTCATGGGACCAACCCCTCCGGGAACGGGCGTATACGCTTTCCCCCGACCCTTTCCTAAAACATGAGTACTCCAATGCTGGAGTGCCGCAAGTGGCCTGTGCTTTGCAATGCCCAATCGCTTTGTGGAGTTCGTTATGCGTCGTCAGCGCGTTGTCGGTGTTGCCGGATCGAACACTGTAAAAGTTATGGAACACGATTGTAATTGTATAATTTGTGTTTGGTGCACGGGGTTGCATAGACCCTTGATTTGTAGTTGTTTATGGCATAACTCCAAATAGGCGAAAGTGAATGCTTGTAGTCGATCGAGCCCAGCAGGTGATTGTAGGACAGCGCCTGAAAGAAGAGTTTGGATCCAAACTGTTCATCGGTTTTCGGGCGCCCGGGAAACCGGGTGGTCAGCTCGGAGTCGGCTTCTAGGATTCCGACGCCATGGGGATTGAGAGGCATGCTGCAAGGAGCAGGCAGACTGACCTGCCGGGTATCAGAGAG
Organism: Pontiella sp.; assembly: GCA_050290185.1. GTDB lineage: Bacteria > Verrucomicrobiota > Kiritimatiellia > Kiritimatiellales > Pontiellaceae > Pontiella. The sequence goes on along the minus strand of JBNKHE010000009.1, from coordinate 194,135 downwards.
AGGAGGATGATTATGGCTTATGGATAGACCGTTGTGCGGAGGAGTACCGTGATTTTTAAACATACATGTAATTAAGATAATGAGGAGCATATGATGAGTACGTTTAGCAGGAAATTTGGGCTACACCTGTGTCTTATGACAATCGTCATGGGAACCAATCTGGCGCAGGCTTATGATAACGAGGTGTTCTATCGCAATGGCCGTTATCGCTGGAAAATCAATAACGTTGAATCAGGGGATTCAACGGACTATGCCACGGCGGTTCAGGCATGCATTAATGCCGTTCCAAATAGTTGGGTTGATATTACATGTGACGGAAACGTGACCTCTACGATTAACCTGGTTGACGGTACCAAGCTGAACTTTCACGATAACCGGGTCAACATATGGCTTGATGGAGAGCACGAGGCCTTTTACGCCCGGGGTCGTAACAATTGCAGCATGATCAATGCGGTGATCGATGGGGGTAAAAACTGGTTTGTCATTCACTTTACCGACTGCGACAACTCCTCGTTTTCAGGCCTCACCGTACAGAATAATTCAGGCATCGGGATACGATGTGACAGCCACCCATCCAGACCCTACGAAGATTACTGGGATACAGGTCTGACGATTAACAACTGTAATTTTTATAATATGGGGAGTCATGGAATCGAGACCTACGGCATCATCGATGCAGATATACAGAATATCGTAGCCACCGACTGCGGTGGATGCGGGGTTTGCCCCAATAAAACCATAGATAGTTATTTCAACAACATCTACGCGACCCGGTGTTGCGTGGATGCCGGTTACGCAGGACTTCGCCTGGTTAATGAGTGCAACAATGTCCATGTTGGGTATCTCAGCGCGGTCGGCTGCGGGCGGGGATTCGTCACCGGAAAAGCCCACAATATCACCGTGGATGAGGTGAGCATCCGTGATTCGGTAATTCATGATATTCTGATCACGCTGGAGAGCAGCAACATACGAATCAACAGTGGCTCGTATAATAAGGTCGGTTTAATCCACTACTCAGCCGGGACCGGCAACTACATCGGTGCCATTCCCGTCGGCTACCGCAAGATCGTCAACACAGCAAGCGGACGGTCCCTCGATGCTAATGGAGACAGCGATGGTTCCAACGTCGGGATCTGGGACGATTGGGGCGGCGCGAACCAGCGCTGGAATATCGATTACCAGGGTAGCGGCAATTTCTCCATCCGCTCGGCACAGAGTGGAGCCCGCGCCCTGGATGCCGGTTGGAATCCCGCCGACGGCGGCAATGTCATAACCTGGTCCTACTGGGGCGGCAACCCGCAGTTCTGGCAGATATTGGCCGTGGACAGCCAAACCTACAAGGTCGTGCCGAAGCTGAATACCAGCGAATGTATGGACTCCTATGGCACCAGCAACGGCTCCAACGTCGGACTCTGGTCCTATTGGGGCGGCAGCAACCAGAAATGGCGCATGGAGTAATAGTTGATATGCGTCCTTCCGGTGTTTGTCCTGCATGGCATGCACCGGAGGGATTATTTTCCGCAAAGGGGGATGACGTTGCAGCAAACGATGAAACAATGGCTGATACCTGCCTTGATCTCCGTATTGGTTATCGCAGGCATCGGGATCTTCAAATATACGAAGACCGTTGCGCCCGCACTGGAAAAATCCGCAGGAACCGGTCCGGGCGAAAGGCCCCTGCAGCCGGATCCGTCCTTTGGGGATAAGGAAACCGTCACCCGTGATGCTGAAGTTCGGGAACCACGGCCCATCCCGGAAAATGCGGGGAATGACCTGGTGCAAGACCGGGACGAGCAGGAAGATGCGGGAGATGACCTGAAGATCATGCCGCGCTTTCTGGCTGCCGCTAAACAGGCGGCGGAAGAAATGACCACGAATTTTAATGCCCGCATGTCGATACTGGAAAATCCGGACTACTTCAACCAATCCGCCGACACAACGATCCCGGCCCTCAACCTTTCATTGCGACTGATGCTCGACGATGAAACGGCAGGCATCGTGAGTGAAATCCTTTCAAACCACAGCCGCCGTATCATTGAGCAGCGGGTGGATATGGCTCGCTCCGACATGGAACGAACAGCCGGATTACTCGAGACAGACCGGACCAGGTATGAAAATTATCTCGCAATCCAGATAATGATTTCGCAGGGAGTTCCGGTTACGGAACAGCAGGAAACCTATTTTAATCAGTATCAGGAAATAATCAGCCCCGAAGGGGCGTCCGCGAATGCAGTCTCTGTGATGGAATGGTATGAAGACAGCGAGGTTTTGGCCGCCGTGAACGAGCATCTTTCGACGGACCAGCAGGCCGGATTGGCGGATTTTGTCCGGGAGAAGCTTCAGATAGAGCAGGAGCAACAGCAGGTTCAGGCCTATATGCGTGCAAACCGCATTGCGGATGCCTTGGGGTGGAGTGGAGATGAACGCGACGAGGTGTATGCCTACCTTGTTGAAAATCCTGATGTTACGAATGAGGAGTTGTTGACCCCTGAACAATCGGCGGATGTTGCCCAGCGGCAGGTCCGGGGAAATCAGGATGAGTCGCAGGTTCAGGCCTATATGCGTTCAAACCGTATTGCGAACGACCTGGGGTTGAATAAGGACGAACGCGACATCATGTATGCCTACCTTATTGAAAACCCCGATGTTTCCGATGATGAGTTGTTTGCGTCTGAATAGCGGCACCGTCTTAAAAAATGCGGTTCTTCGCAATGTTTTGGCGACCGGCATAAAGGCTTCCGGAAGAAAACCTGTCAGAGCTCCAGTTGTGTGCGGCTGCCTGCTTCGGAGGATTCCCCGGAAGCTGATTCTGCTTTTTTGAGCCGCGCGGTAAGCTCCGCTTCCATTTGGTCGAGTATCCTGTGTCTCCTGCTTTCGGAAGGCGCATTGCGGGCTTCTGTAATCAATTTGAGCACGCCTGGGATATCCTCGTTCGGAATGTCTATCTTTTGGAAATCATAGTCGACAGCCTTCATCTCATCAGGCTTGTATTTCACGTAGACCGACTGCTGCGTGAATACCAGCATCATTTCATTGAGAATATCCATCAGGGAACCCTCGGGAGCGGCCTGTATCGCGTTATCGAGTGTCGCCAGCAACTGGTTGTAGTCCTTGCGCTGGAAATATACGTCTCCCAGCTCATAGTACACGTTCTGCAGTTCTTCTCCTGTGGGCTTAAGTTCCTCCACGATCTGGAGATAAAGCGCCTCCGATTCGTCAAGTTTGCCGGTGTAACGCAGTTCCCTGGCTTCGGGAAGCATGAGGGCCATTTTATATTTCAGCCGCAGTCCGGCGCTGTTCTGCGGATCGGACTCTGCGATGATTCTATATTTGTCTGAGTGGAAATCCCGTAAAGATTTTGGGAGTGATTCAAGCCATGCGTCCAGAGCCCTTGCCTTGGCGATGCCGGTTGCGGTCATTGCTTTCATGTAATCTGCTTTGGCGTCATGAATGGACTGCAGAAGGACGGGAAAACTGCCCTTCGTGTACTCGGCGATAAAGTAAGGGGCCCCTTCTTCCGTGCAGAGGAATATGGCAGGAAAACTGCACAGTTTGAGAGCCCTTGCCAGGCTGTACTGACGTGATTCCAGATCGGACAGTTCCTTCTGTTCCCGGGGCGTTTGGGGAAGGTCGATGTGGGTGAGGATATAGTCCATGGATAGTTGTTCGGTGCATTCCGTGTTTTCAATAACCTCCTCGTGGATATTCCTGCTGGCTTCATTGCTTTCCATTATTGTGAATATCAGGAGGTTGTCTTTGTGGGCGGCGCATGCCTGCTGAATGGCGGTATCAAAGTCGTTTTGCCATGTATTCGTTTGTCCGGATACATGATTAACAGCAAGGAATACGCACAGAAAGGAGGTCAGGATTCGAAAATGTCTGTACATGATTGAGGGTAACTCCAACTAAGCTTGCTCCTGGGCTCTTGCTGGGCTGCAAAAACCTTTGGACTGTGAATCGAAGCATGATGATGATCAAGGATTTGCTAAATCTATTAATACTATCAGACTGATCAGGACACAATGCCCGCAGGTAAATAAGAGGAAAACGAGGAATTTGGGCGGTACGTAATCCGTGTTTTGAGGTGTTGATCCGTGGCCATCCCAAAACATTACTAGCCCCGGCAACCGTTGATGCCCTCTCTTCGTTTACTCAAGCACAACCAGCCGGAAGAATCCGTTCGTTCCATCAGTGGGGAGTGTAAGGCGCGTTACTGTATTCGACAGAGTGACCGTCTGAACCGGGACCCAGGTAGGGTTATTGAGGGTGGATGCCTTATCAACAAACATCTGTTTCCCTGCCGGACCTCTGATTTCGTAGTGCAAGCCCTCACCCGTCGTATCGGTCTGTGTCGTTTTCGTTAATACCGGACGCCATTGGTAAGTAGGTTGACCATCGAAGGTACCCGACCAGCCAGAGGTACCGCTCATATAGTAGATTATAGGTTGATCGACGCTGGAGAAGGGATCGTGAACTGAAGGAGCATTCCCCAAAAAGTAAACGAATTGCAGGTTAGGGCAATTGTAAAAAGCGTACCAGCTGATCAGACCGACCTGACTTGGAAGCGTAATGGAAGCAAGACTGGTGCAATCCCGAAAGGCGCTCGGATAGATAGACGTAACGCCGGCCCCGATTCGTACATCAACAAGATTGGTACAGCCTTGAAATGCCATGGTCGGAACCAGGGAGATCACGTCCGGTATATTGACGCGTTCCAATGCGGTACAGTTCATGAAGCAACTGTCACCAATACTGGTGATACCGTCGGGAAGCGTTACCTGAGCGAGGCTGCTGCAGTCCTTGAAAGCTGAATCTCCGATCGCGTCTAGGCCATTGCCAAGTTGAAGATCGCTGAGGTTGGAGCATCCCAAAAACGCCTCCGACTCGATCGTAACAACACTGTCCGGAATAATTGCCGATGACAACGAGGTGCAGCCATTAAAACTTCTGTAGCGGACATAGGCGACACCGGCGGGAATGGCTATCGAGGACAACGATGTGCAGTTTTCGAAACCGTAGCTCGGCACCTGGGTCAGGTTGGCTGACAGATGGACGCTCTGCAGCGAAGTGCAGTCCTTAAAAACGGAGTAATCCATGGTCGATACGGCATCGGGAATAACAATCTCGACCAGGTTGCTGCAGCTTCGGAATGCATTCAGGCCTATGGTTGTACATGCGGAGGGCAGGGTCACATGCTGGAGTGACGTGCATTGAAAAAACATGCTCTCGCCCAATTGCAGAATTCTGGAGGGTAGCACAACATTGGTTAATGACGTGCAGCCCTGGAAGCTTCGAACTCCGAGGCTTGTCAGATTGGAGGGCAATGCAACGGTTTGCAAACTGGTGCAATCCTGGAATGTTGCGTATCCGATGGAGGAAAGGTTGCTCGGAAACCGAACCGAGGTGAGCTTTCCGCAATCCCATACCAAGCCATTCCCGATTGCGGTGACGCTATCGGGAATATAGAGAGTTTCAAGATTTGGACAGCTCGTAAAAACCATGTTTTTTATGGTGGTTACGTGGCTTGGCACCGTAAAGGTGGTGAGTCCAGCGCAAGATGAAAAAACATTGTTATTTAAGACGGTGACGCCCGTACCCAACACGACATTCATGAGGTTTTGGCATCCTGAGAACGCCGCGTCATTCAGGGTGGTTACGGAATCGGGAATGACCACACTTGTAAAGGCGTTGCAACCGGCAAAGGTATATTTCCCAATATAGGTTACGGGTGCAGGAATATCGGGGGCTGCCAGCCTTGAACAGCCTTGGAAAGCATAGTTGCGGATTGAGATGGTATTGGCGGAAAGGGTGACGGTTTCCAGGTTTGTACAGCCCTGAAAGGTATATTCAGGCACGTAGTCTATGCCGTCTTCAAACACCGCGTTGGTCAGCGAGACGCAACCAACGAAACACCAGTTTCCCATATCGGTTACTCCAGAGGGGATCGTGACCTCCCGGAGGCTGGAACAACCCGAAAAAATATGTGTGTCCATCGTTTGCAAACTGTCAGGGAGAGAAACGTGTTCGAGTGCGGAACAGTATTGAAAAGCCGCATAATCAATCTCGGAAACGCCTTCAGGTATGTCGATCTGTTTTAGTAATCGGCCGCCTTCCAGATATTACTCGACGATCCCGAACAAGGACTGCGCTATATCCAACCGTTCACTGAGCGCATCCAGTAAAGGGGCCGTCCTCGGATTTAAGTGCGAAGATTCAGGCTGATAAACAGTATTCGGTTATGCGGGGCTTGTGAGCGGCGCATGGTGCTGCCAAGATTTCTGTTCTCTAAATCATCGATGGCGTTGCTACCTCTTCAACAGCCTCGCTACGTGTCCCCTCCCCCATGCTCCTCAGGGCCCTCTGTGGTGAGATTTTGTTGCGGCGAGCGGACGGCCCGGCGGGCCGTCCCTACCGGTAGGGCGTGCTCGCCGAGCGCGCCGCACGCACGCCAAGTATGCCCTATTTGTTTTCGGACACCTCGACCCGGTAAAAGACGCTGTCGCCGTCAATGGCATCGGTCAGATTGCTCGACAAGGTACTGCCCACATAGAACCAATTTCCTTCCACGAGGTTGGTGCATCCCATCAGCGTGTACCGAAGACCGGAATTAAACCGCGGCCAGCTGATTTGCACGTTGCCGGAACCGATGCTCTGAATGGCGGGCTTGAAGACGGAATCGGCGGACAGCAGGTCGGAGCCGATGAAGGCTTCATCGCCGTCGTTGGAGCCGTCGCCGTCGGTATCGGCAAGGTTTGCGTCGGAGCCATAGTGCACGCCTTCCGCATAATCGGTCAGGGTGTCGCCGTCGGAGTCCGCGCCGTCGACGTAGGCTTCGTAGCAGCCCATGTTTCCAAAACCGCGCACGCACAACCCGGAAACAATATCTCTCCTCGATTACTCCATCCAGAAAAGTTTGAGAAAGTTTATCATAACAAGGTGGACTTCGCTGTCCCTGTTTCTCCCTCTGACTATTACGTCCACCGGGTCCACTGCGTTTCGCCGCGACCACCATCTAGGCTCCCGTTCCGAGAGAGATTCCTCGCAGAGGCGCTGAAGGCGCAAAGGTCTTCCGCAGTTGCTCTGCGAGGTGATGATTCCGGGCACAAGCCGCAATGCGTGATATTCGATTTAACCAGAGCCAACCACACGAATGGAGGGACGAGATTGCCTCTGTAGGGCGCAATCACCATACCGACCGGGCATCGAGACCGATGGCTCCCCATCCCCAGTCAACAATCAACCGCCATTCGCCCGCACCTTACGGAGGCGGAATTAAATAGGTCACCTGCACCCGATAGAAGCGCGAGGGATCGCCAAAGGAAATGGGGACTGAATGCTCGACGTTGTCGCCGACAATGACCGGCCCCTCATCCTGCCAGGCGGCATCCACCAGATTGGTTGTGCTTTGGGCCTGATACTCCCGATCCTGGACTGTGGCAAAGCGAACCTCGTAGATTGCGGGGAACGGATTTTCCAGCGCCACGAAAAAGAACGAATTGGCATCAAACTGATCGGTACCGGCCGTCTGCTCGTCGGTATCGCTGACGCCATCGTTGTCATCATCGGGATCGATCATATCCACGATCTGGTCATTATCCGTATCCACAATCGGTGTCACAACCACCTGCGTGTTGTCGGACGGAGTCGTGTCGATTTTTCCGGGCTGCGAAACCTCCACCACATTGGTGACGGCACCGACCGTATTGGAGGCCACCCGAACGCTCATCATAATCTGACTGGATCCAGAGACAGGAATATCGGGCAGAGTAAAAACCATAACCCCGTTGGTGAGCACATAGTCACCCGGGAAACTCCATACAACGGAATCAATTTCGGCCGAAATCCGGTTTGTTACAATGACCTCTCCCACCGCCAGGTCCGTCCGGTTGCTCACGTCAATACTGTAGACGACAGCGGGGGAAAGCCTTAACGACCCCTCATTCACGGAGCAGCTGAGCGACAGGTCTGAAAACAGGCCGGTGTTCATCTCATACGCCCCGAGGTCAATTTGCGCGCCGAGAATCCGGAAAGCCCCCGCCAGGTCCGTAGTCAATGTATTCACAGCATTGGTCCCAACATCCACGGCCGCACTTTGGGGAAACAACCGGAAATCACCGCCGGTTGCCGGAGCCGACGCCGGATTCAACCCGGCAATAAACTGCGGATCTGCATCCAGATTATTCCCGCCGTCCACGCCGGCCTCCGGATTCCAGTTGGTGCTGCTGCCCGAGTTTTCGATCAGGCTGTAGGCAATCAGCGAGGCGGCACCGACTTGATTCGAAACGCTGCTTGCCGGAACGTCGGTCTGTCCTCCAACCGAGTTGTTATAAAAAATGCAGTTGTAGACCGTTGAGGTATTACTTCCAAGGCTCATCAATCCCCCGGCCCCCTGTCCGGCCTGATTTCCGGAGACCGTACAGTTGATAAAGCTGGCGGTTCCACTGTTCATCCAGATCGACGAGCTTGCGATTGCCCGGTTTCCCGAGATCAGCGTATTCACTGCCGTCAGCGTATGGCTACCTCCCTGATGAAACAGAGCCGTCCCGTCATAGGCGAGATTCCCCGTGATTGCACAGTTTTGAACAGTAATTTGACCATTTTCGCTGAAAAGACCGGCACTGCGATCTCCAAAATTACCGAAGACCTGGCAATTTTCATACGTGGCAGAGGACATGTTGACACTGGCCGCTCCGCCTCGTACAGCCCGGTTCGCCGCCAGCACACAGTTGGTCAGCATCAGCGGGCCGCTCCCGTTTTTGAAAAGAATTCCGCCTCCATCATAACCGGCCCGGTTTCCGCTAAACGTACAATTTTCCAATACTGCCTCCGCTCCATCCGCCAGCACACCACCACCTGAAAGGTTCGATGAATCCCGGGCCCAGCCGGCCGTAATCGTAAGTCGTGACAATGTAATTTGAGAACCGGAGCTCAGCGTAACCACATGATAACTGTTCGTGCCATTCAGTGCGCCAGACGGATCGCTCTCCACCACACCCAGCGCATTCGTGACATCGTTCTGATCAATATCCCCGCTCAACACCGTCGTTGCATCATTCAATTCAACCAGCGAACCCGACCAACCACCGGAAATCGTCACCCCGGCCGGGATCACAAAACTCGCGGTCGGATCATTATTCGTCACCGTCGACAGCCCCTCCGTCCCTTCATCCGGATAATACACGCCGCTCGCAATTAGAATCGTATCACCCGAAACCGCCGTCGCCAGCGCATCCTGTAAATACACAAACGCATTATGCCACGCCGAACCATCATTCGTTCCCGTCGCATCATCGTTCACATAAATTACCGCCCCAAGGCCCGGCGTGGCCGAAAGGCATAAAATCGCCAGCGTGATCATGATCCGTTTCAGATCCATGCGCTTAATCAACGTATCCATCCGCAATAGGGTGTCCGTAGTCATTATTCTCCTTGAAAATTTAAATGCTAAAAACCGTGAGTACTTTAGTTCCCATTCACCTCAAGCCAAGACAAACAGGAATGGAAGATCGGAAAACGGCGCGCCGCCGTCTTCATGGTTCCGGCCGCCCCACGAGCCGTTCAGCGCAATGTCTGCGTTCGTCGAAATCACAGGATCGTCCCCGGCAAATACCATTCCCGCATCTAGTGTCCTGTGTCGGAAATAAATTGGAAACGGTACATCACACAGAGCCACCAAGCCGCAAAGAGGCAGGAAAAGCTTCGTGCCTCCGTGACTTTGTGTGAAATAAGCGGTCAGCGGGTTTCATTCCGCAGTTGCTCTGCGGTCTCCGCGTCTCTGCGAGGTGATGACCCAATGACCGGAATCCGCCCTTGTTGTTCTCGGTCGCGTTGACGCGGTAGAAGAGCGCGCGGTTGGTGCTGGAGTCCATCAGGTTGCTGGAGGTGGTGGCGTCAACGAAGAACCACTCGCCCGAAAACCAGGTTCGTGCTGGCGGACAGCTCGTAAAGAAGCCTTATTTAACCTGGATTCGGGGATGGATTGGAAAACAATCCTGAGAAACCTCGCTATGCGGCCTACTCGTTGGGGCAATATCCGAACCTGAAGAACAGTTTGTCCGTGCTCCCTCCGGTGACGGAGAAGTCGTGGAAATTGTATTTGATGTCGGTATTCGGCACGTCGAAGCGCTTGAGGGTGTAGTCAACGCTGAGGCCTTCGGCATTCTGTTCCGCAAAATACCAGTTGGCGAGATCGGTTGACCACATGGGAACCCCCAGAACTGTATGTTCGTCGGGGTCCATGAGCGTGCCAAAGGTGAAGCGGTCGGATGCTCCGATGATGCTGGTTGACTCGAATGTGTCCACATCGTTCGGATCGTTTTTATCGACCCCTTTGAAGATCTCGGCGAGGTCTGTCTGGCCGTCGCCGTCGGAATCCAGGGTCCGGAAATTGTTGGCAAGATTCTCATCATATCCGTTGGCAATTTCCCAGGTGTCACCGGCACCGTCGCCGTCGCTATCGATCAGGGTATCGTTGAGCAGAAAGATTTCGGCCTGCCCATCGCTGTGGCCGACCGCGCCGACAATAAGAGTATTCCCATCCAGCGCAACGGAGTTACCGTAGGTATCGAGGACAGCGGGCGCACTGGAGGCAATCCGTAACCGCTCAAGATAGCCGGGACAGGAATACCCCCGAGAGAAGGCATAGACGGCTCCGGCATACTCTGCCTGCGTGCTTTCGAATTGGGCCCCGATGGCAATAAAGCTGTCGCTGATGGCGACGCTCGCCCCAAACTCAGCACCGGCGGGCATTTCAGCGGGCAGCAGTTTTTGGGATTCCGACCACACCCCGTCAATCCGCTCGAAGCAATAGGCGGAGCCGTGATAATCCGCTACGTCGTAGGTGGAATCATTCAGAGCACCGACCACGGCGAAGTCGCCGTGCCCATCGACGCTGTAGCCAAAGGAGTCTAAGGCCTCGCCGTCGGAGGCGGTTAATTTCTGGGTTTGCGTCCAGGTGTTGGATTGGTTTTCAAAGGCGTAGACGGCACCGATGTAGTTGCTGTTGCCATAGGAGCCGATCAAGGCCTGATCGCCTTCCAGCCAGATACTGTATCCGAAGAAACCATAGATTGACGGATCGCCGGGAGTCAGCCTTTCATCATAATCCCAGGAGGTGGTGCCACTGTTCCAGGTGTAGGCAAACACCGCGCCACTATCAGAGTAGCCGCCGTTATCGTAGGGTTCGCCAACCAGCAGAACATCACCGCTGATGGATACGGCATAGCCGAACCCATCGGCATCGCCGGGGTCGGGCGAGACGATCTTTTCAATGAAGGACCAGGTCGAGCCGCTGCGGTTGAAGACGTAGATCGCACCGGCGGCACCAATCGGTGAATCCCCCTCATTGTCGCCGGGCGCCGCGATAACGAGGCGGTCGCCTTCAATATCCAGCTGCGAGCCAAAAACGTCGTCCGGCATACCGTCCGGCGCGGTCAGCTTCTGCTGGAAGGTCCACACCGTGTTGCTGAGTATATAGACATAGGCGGCACCGGCATTCGAATTATCTGCCTCCGCACCAATGACCGCCGTATCGCCGTCAATCGCCACGGCGGACCCGAACCCCGCAGAATTGGTCAGAGTCGCCTCGCGCATGGCACTCACCGTAGCCGTTGCGGGAGCCGTACTGACGGACCAGTCGATGGTCTGGCCGCCAACCGTGAAGCTGCCGGATTCGATGCCTAGGCCCAGATCGGCGAGCGTCAGCCCGACAAAGAACGCGGAACCGTTCACGGAGTCACCAGCCGACCACCCGCCGTTTGGTCCGTAAATGGATACAACGCCGGTATCGTAAACATCGAAGACAAAGGCGTCGTCATCCTCTGCTCCCGTAAGCACAACACCCTCCACATCAAATTCCGTTCCCGGAAAGGTATAAGTCGGCAGGGAACCCGTGACGGAAACTTCCTCAACCAGCGGATCGAAATAATACTGCGCGGCCAGAGCGTCCCCATTTATGTTGAACGCATACCCATTGGTGACAACAAACAGCTCGACCCGCCTCGAAACACTCACATCGGTATTCCCTCCCGGACCGACATCCCAGGTGCCGGAATACGAAAAAGTCACGCCATTCGGATCCTGTATGATGCGGCATTGAATGGTCGCATGAACCGGTATGGAGGACCACAACACCAAAGCCATAAGCAGTACAGACCGTGCTTTCATAAAAATAACTCCATTCTATTCGAATTTATTTTTGTGTTCAGATCGAATCATAGATCGCGGCAACAACCATCCTAGTTGTTTTCGGTCACGTTGATCCGGTAAAAGACACTGTCGCTGTCAATAGTATCGGTCAGGTTGCTCGATGTGGTGGAATCGACATAGAACCAATTCCCTTCCACGAGGTTAGTGCATCCTACCAGCGTGTAGCGAAGACCGGAATTAAACTGCGGCCAGCTGATTTGCACGTTGCCGGAGCCCATGTTCTGAATGGTGGACTTGAAGACGGAATCGGCGGACAGCAGATCGCTTCCGATAAATGCTTCGTCGCCGTCGGTAGAGCCGTCGCCGTCGGTATCGGCCAGATCGGGATTGGAACCATAATCCACGACCTCTGTATAATCGGTCAGGTGGTCGCCGTCGGTATCGGCTCCGTCGTCGATGGTTTCGTAGGCGCCCATATCGATATAGTCGAATTGCAAGAGCGGGTCTTCGTATATGCGATCGTTGCCCGCCAGATCGTAGTCATCCAACGCGAAAAGGTCATTGCCTTGATTGATCGCCGGGGAAGTCAACTGAAGTGAATAGTCGCCTCTTGCGGTTGGTGCAAGCGAAGGATCTAGGCCGTTCTTGAATTGGGGGTCCGCATCGAGATTGTCACCGCCATCATCTCCCAGGGCCGTATTCCAGTTTGTGCTGCCCCCGGAATTCGCCACCAGGCAGTCTTCCCAACCAGCATCCGCGACACCTCCAAAAAAGATGGTGGAGGAAGCGCTGTTGGAGCCACTGGAATCACTGTTGTTCCAGACAATCGAATTGTACATGTAAATACTCGAACGGTCCGCCCGAAGTCCGCCGCCCTGAGACGCTGATGCATTCCCGACTATCGTGCAATTAGCGAGGAGCACATCCGAGTAAAGACACCGGATGCCGCTCCCGGTAGCCGCGGCATTTCCGGAAACCAGCGTGCTCACAAGCTGGGCTTGCCCATTATCGACCGATAGCCCGCCGCCAGAGCTATCCGAACGATTGCCCTGAATACTGCAGGAGTACAGGAACAGCGAAGTGTTGTTTGCATAAATTGCTCCACCTCCGTCATGGGCGGCATTGCCGAGGAACCTGCAATCTCCCATCGAAATGGTTCCGGCATTCTTGGAGTAGAACCCGCCGCCGGCCCCGCTGGCCCCGGCGAACGCATTCGGCGCGTTGCCCGCCGTGATGACAAACCCCTCCAACGTGGCACTGCCGCCGTCGGCCAGCGTCACCACCGTGTATGCATTTGTTTCGACCACATCGTCCGGAGTCTCAGCCATGTTGTTGGCATCATTGTTAATGTCGTTCCCGTCGATGTCGCCGCTCAGGACCGTTGCATAGACACGCGGATTCCGCTGGAACCGGTTGGTTTCGGATGCCAGACCCTGGAATCCGCCATATAACGTCACCCCATCGGGCAGGGTGAAGACTTCGTTGGGATCGTTGTCCGTCACCGTCACACGACCACCGCGCGCCTGATCCGGCACATACAGCCCTTCCGCCACCCAGATCTGCTGCGTCGTGGCAATAGCCAGTGCATCGCGCAGATCCACAAAAGCATCCGCCCAGCTGGTGCCGTTGCCTCCAGCGGCATCCGCATCCACATGGATCACCGGCGTAATCACGGAAGTCACGGTCACCATGTCGGCGATGGTGCCGCTGGAGTTGGTGCCGGAAACCGTAAGCACATTGGCCCCTTCCGCCAGATCACACACAAACTGCCAGTCGGTGGACGCCGGGATGGTGCCGGATGTTCCCGTCAGCGCATTGCTCCAGACGATGTTGCCCAGTAGGTTCGAACTGGAGCCCTGGATCGTAAAACGGTTGAGGTTGGTGGTCGTAACATCGCCCGCTGTGATCGACAGGTCGCCCGCGAACAGGCCCGTCACGGAAACCGTGTCGTATATCGGCACATTCTCCGCGTTGGTGCCGGAGACCGAGATCAGGTTTTCCCCTGCAAGGATGGAGACGGAAGGAATGAACCAGCTCGTTCCTGCCGTGGTCGTGCCACTCTCGCCGGTCAACGCATTCGTCCAGGCCAAATCGCCGGCGAGATTTGTGCCGGTGCCGGAAACCGCGATGGAGGCCGGGGCGGCGACCACCAGGCCGTTCACGGGATTGGTGATCCGCAGGTCGAGCACGAGATCGTATTCATACGCCCCCATGTCCACAGTCAATGCACTGATCCGGTTGCTGCCGGCCAGATCCACGGCACCGTTCATCCAGTCCTCGTTCAGTCCCCGGTTTAGGCACGGCGAGTTGCTGGACAACAGGTAGTCGGACAGCAAGGGATCGGAATCAATGTTTCCTGCGCCGGAAAGCAACGGGCTCGAGCAGGTGTAGGCATAGGATCCGCCATTGTCATACACATTGTCGGGCGTGGCGTTGGTGAGGGTATTCCCATAGACAATCGAGTTGGTGATGGCAGCACCCTTGCAGTAAACGCCGCCGCCGGACAGCCCGGCGTTGTTGTCGGCGACCGTGCAGTTGTGCAGCGCACTTCCCGATGCCAGGTAGGCCGCGCCGCCATAGTCGGCGCTGTTGCTCGCCATCAGGCAGTTCACGAAATCCGCGACGCCTGCTTCGATATAGATGGCACCGCCGTAGCCCGCACTCGTTATTTCGTTGTTTTCGAACACACAACGCTCAACCGAAACGACCGAGCTGCTGCTCTCCATCGCTATGGCCCCTCCGCCATAACCGCCGTTGCCCTTAACCAGATAGTTTGCGTCGAATACGCAGTCGGAAACCACGGCGCTTGCATTGGCGCCGACATACAGCCCGCCGCCACAGCCCCGCCCCTGGTAGGGATCGCCGCCGTTTCCGCTGAAAACAGAATTGGAGACCACCGCCTGTCCGATGTCCGACAGATACAATCCGCCCCCGTACACGGCATTATACGAGGGCCCCTTGATGTTGTTTTCGAACAGGCAGCCCGAAACCGTTAATTGACTGAATGAACCCACGTTCAGACCAATTCCATTCGCCCCGTTGTAAAGGCCGGTTTGATTATCCACAAAACGGCAATCCACCACATCAACCCGGCCGGTACCCGTGCCGGAAATACAAACAGCAAATCCATCGATCGTTGTATTCTGATTGTGCGACCAGCATCCCCCCACGGACACATTGCGTAACACCACATTCGTCGCCCCCGCGATTTTCAGTCCGGCCGTCCCGATGGACGCCGTGGTCTGCGCATTGGTGATGATGACGCCGTCCAGCTCCACATCGGCCCCGTTTAGCTCCAGAATACGGTGCTGTTCGCCAAGGCCATCCAGAATAACCGGATACAGGTTGGAATCGCGCTCCTCCGCGGACACCATGCCATTGGTGAATCCACCGAGAATGGTAATGGCATCGTTCGCCAGGGCATAGGTGGCCGCATTGGTATACGTCCCTTCGGCAATCCAAATCTCATCGTTGCCGGCGGCCGATGCCAGCGCATCCTGCAGACCGTTGAAGGCATCGCTCCACGACGTCCCGTTATCCGCTCCGGCGGCATCGCCATCCACATAAACCACCGCCGCCCGGACCGGCATGGCCGAACCCCATAAAACCGCCAAAGCGATCATGATCCATTTCATATCCACACGTTTAATCAATAGTTCCAACCCGGAAGTTAGGTCTGCAATTTTCATGGCTCTGTATTCTCCTTCGTTCTAGACGCCGGCAACATTACCAAAGGAAAATGAATGGAACATGAATGGGAAAATCAGGCTGCGTTTCTAGCCCCCATTGCCTGAGAATCGGAGAAGAGGATGGATATTACAACCGGGCTATATGCGTGCTACACACCGCGACGGTGGTGCACTGAAGTGGCAATGTACGGGCAAGCCCCGGACCCGCAGAAAGGAAAAATGTTACAATGTACGGGTGACCCCGCCCCCGCTGCTTTTATAGAACCGACAACCCCATCCAAGATCATCTAAACGTCATCAAATTCTTGAATAATGCTGTTTGCATCGACCAAATTTCCACAGCCAACCAGCTTATCAATAATTACATCCGTCGTTAGATTGTCCTTGGTTTTGTAGGCCAATAAATACAAGAGAGCCTTCGTAGTCAGCAGAATGAAACGTCTGATATCCGTGCTCCATGTAATCTCATTGATAAATCCATCAAAGTTAGACTTAAAGGAGTTGCTGACAATGATGAATCCAATCTTCTTATACCCATTTTTTGCCAACTTAGGGCAATGGTGATTAATGTACTCCTTAATGGCACGATCATCTAAACCCAGTGCATAGCCTTTACTGTAAGCCTTTGCATCTATGATGAATGCCGTATTCTGTTCGCGGCACTTAACTATGGCATCAGGATTGCGGCCAGAACCCTGCCCCAGTGTTTCCACATCAAAATCCAGCAGTCTGAAGACTTCGGACACTTTTTTCTCAAATTCGTGCCCTTTGGCCGCTGCGGACTTTTCATTATCAGCGCCCAACTCAACTAAGTTCGCAACTTTAGGGATTAGGTAATCTGCCAAATCAAAAGATGCACATAACGAAGATGCTGAACCTCCTTCAGTAGATATTGAACCTTGGGGAACTGTTGTTTTTTTCGAGGTAGTGGATGATTTATTTGGATTGCCTTTGTAGAGCCAGAACGCATGTTCTGCCTCCCAGTTGGATATAGTCTTCCCCGCGTGAGTTGCTAACAACTGCTTAATTGCTTCATTCAATTGGTAGAAATATTCGTAGCACTCGCTTTGCGAGTCATATTCAGCCCAGAGTCCTAAATCAGTGAAAGCCTCAATCAGCGATGTATAATAAATGGGCCATTTTTTCGGATCATGTATCTGCCAAAAGTATGACAGAAAGTAGCTAACAGAACTGGGTTTAGCGACCTTCCTTTTGTCAGTAGCTTTCTTGTATGCCTTTGATACATGGACCTCAAGTGCCTTGATTGTTGCCAGAGCACCATTTAAATCATTTGGTTCCTTAATTGATTCCTGAAGCAACGCAGTCAGACCTTCTAAATCATCCTCGTTTTTCACCAACTGATTGAAAAACATCTGACCCTTTGTTGCTGTGAATCCCCATAGATTATTGCGTTTGTTATAGCCATCCAGCGCAGACTTGAATTCGTGAATATTGATCGTTCCGCTTTGAAAATCATCGATCATCTCCATGATTTCACCGATAGCTTCAAGTCGCAGGGAGTCTATGTTGTTTATCTCCTTACCCTTCGTATCAAGTACAGTTTGGTTGCTCGCTATATAACCATCCCAGATGGAAATTATCTTTTCTCTTGCTTCGCCGGGTATCGCAATTTCCATAATCTTCCTCACATATTTGATTTTTATCCCATCAGAGCCTGAGAAATGAAATATCTCCTATCGCCGTAGGATAGCAGGAGGTATGTCATCTACAGCTTTGTCCTTATTTTCCCATTGTTAACCGGGATAATTCCCTTCCTCTCTACAAAATCCAAATCCGGCAGTTCGACTTCATCGCCAGGTTCCAAAATCCGAATAACAGCTCGGTGAATCTCGGGTTGTAGAATTGATTGGCCACTTAAAACCACTGGCATCTCAGACTGATGCTTCGTTATCAATGCCAATCGATGCCTGCCATTATTAAAACTGATGCATTCCCCGCATCTATTCCAATAAATGTTAGGAGGGACGAAGCCACTATCACGAAACCAGCGGCGCAAATACCCGGTGAGCATAGCTCTATCTGGCTGACCAATGTCAGTTTCTTTTAGCCAGTAAGGTTCTAACATCGACCAATTAACCAAAGCATGAATCTCGCACCACTCTTCTAATCCTGAATCCGGGCAAATCGGTTTAAATGTAAGCTTTGTTTTCATGCAATACCTACTTACCGGTAAGAGGCTGTTTTTGGAATTTTCGAGTAGACTTGCTGACCAAGCCACTCGGCGGCGACCTCTTTGAATTCAGGGTCGTTCATGTATTTGGCGAAAAGATCTTCGTTGAGATCCATTCGTTCGATAAATAGGGACTCTAGAATTTCGCCAAAAACTAACTGAAACTTCCCGATTGGATTATTCTCTGCAGCCTGTCGGATGGCCTCAACTTGTGTTGCGGCTTCCGTGATCTGATCAAAAAACAGCTGGTCGGCTTCAGTCAGGTTTTCTCCAAAGCGTTCGTTGATAAGATCAATCAGACGAGACAATGGGACGTTCTCTTCCCTCACCAATCCGCTACCGACTTCCTTTGGGCCATCCAGCGGTTTCCCTACCCCCTCACTCAAACTAATCGAACCCTCGCTTATCTTCTGCAACCGGTAATACTCAAGCTGGACTTCATCGTCGAACTGATAACCCGGCCCCGATTTTCGCTTCGGAAGCTTCAGCGCGAGATGTTTCAGGTATGCATACAGCTTTTCAAGGTCACTGTCCTGATATGGAATCACCTGGCTCAAAAACGCATACAGATTTCTAAAGGCGTGAAGTTTTCCACGCCACAATTCAGCTTCTTCTTCGTTGGATTCCTGAAGTTCCATGAAGCGATTCGAAGCCTTGTCCAAGACCGCATTCATTGCCTTGTGATCGCTGGAGCTCTGCCGTTTACGTGGCGCGAAAAATACGCGGCAGAACTCCGCAATTTCGTCATTCCGGTAAATACCTGATTCGTCGAGTTCCGCTTTAATCTCATAAAGGCGTTCGGGCTCTACTTCCTCGCCCATCGAGGCACCATCATAATAGACTTTGAACGCAGCCTGGATCTCTTCCGGATCGTTGACGAAATCGAGAACAAAGGTGTCCTCTTTCAAGGGGTGGGTTCTATTCAATCGAGAAAGCGTCTGAACGGCCTGAATACCCGCCAACCGTTTGTCTACATACATCGTATGAAGGAGAGGCTGATCGAAGCCGGTTTGGTATTTCTCAGCGACCAACAACACTTGATATTCATTGGTTCCGAATTCCTCCGGCAGATCCTTCTCCCGTATTCCACCGTTCATTTCCGGCTCAGTGTAGGTCTTGCTAGGAACCTTGTCGTCTATAACGGTGCCGGAGAACGCGACCAAGCTTTTGATTTCATATCGTTTCTTCGCTATGTAGGCATCGAAGGATTGTTTATAACGGACCGCTTCCAATCGCGATCCCGTAACGACCATTGCCTTCGCACGGCCGCCGATCTTGTGCTGACTGAAGCTCTGGAAATGCTCCACCATAACTGCC
Organism: Pontiella sp.; assembly: GCA_050290185.1. GTDB lineage: Bacteria > Verrucomicrobiota > Kiritimatiellia > Kiritimatiellales > Pontiellaceae > Pontiella. Next base: position 174,791 of record JBNKHE010000009.1, on the reverse strand, counting down.
GTTTTCTGCGAAATATTGTGCGGATGCAGGCGCATGTAACGGCTCAGGGCACGGGCGGCTTTCTTGCGCTCCACGTTCGGGTCGTCTTTGCAGGCCTTCAGTAGCTTGTAGTAGGTCTTGTAGGTAACATAGTTTTTCAGTACGTCCTCGATGAAGCCCTCTTCAATTGCCTGCCGCATCGTGTATTTACTGAAGGCGGCTCCCCTTCGGCCAAACACCTTCAGGGTTTTGTGCTTAGGCGTAGCGGTGAAGGCAAAGAAGCTCAAATTCGGCTGTTTTCCCCGCTTGGCCATGCTGCGAAACATTTTTTCTAGATTTGATTCACCCTCTTCGGCAGCCAGTACCTTTGCCTTCTCCCGCAGCGCTTCGCCCCCTAGGACTTCCTTTAGATCGGTCGCCGTCTCTCCGGATTGTGAACTGTGGGCTTCATCGATGATCACCGCACATTTCCGGGTGGGCAGGTGACTACGTTCCTCGCCCCGTTCCTCTGCCATCTTCAGGAGTTGCTGAGATACGAATGGAAACTTCTGGAGCGTAGTAATGATGATCGGTACTGCATTCTCCAATGCCTCCGCTAGCTGGCGGGAGTCTTCATCTATTTTCTCCACCACCCCCTGACGGTGATCGAACTGGTAGATTGTATTCTGAAGCTGTTGGTCGAGGACAATGCGGTCGGTCACAACAATCACGCTGTCAAACACCCGTTCGTCCGCTTCGTTGTGCAGACTGGAAAGCCGATGGGCGAGCCAGCCAATCGTATTGCTCTTGCCGCTGCCGGCCGAGTGCTCCACTAGATAATTGTGCCCCGTGCCTTCCGTGGCTGCCGCGGCTACCATTTCCCGTACCGCCTGTAATTGATGGTAGCGAGGGAAGATTATGGTCTCCTTCTTCACCTTCTTCCCATCTTCGGTCCGCTTCTCCTCGATTTGAAGGTGAAGAAACCGCGCCAAAAGATCCATGAAGCTGTTTCGCTCCAATACCTCTTCCCACAGATACGCGGTTCGATAGTTCCGCCCCTCAGAATCAGGAGGATTGCCTGCACCGCCATCGCGACCACGGTTAAACGGCAGGAAATGGGTTGCGCCACCGGCCAGCCGCGTAGTCATGTGGACTTCCTCGGTATCGACCGCAAAATGAACCAGCGTACGTTTCTTAAAATCGAAAATCTTTTCCCGGTGGTCACGATCATGGCGATACTGACGGATCGCATTGGCGGCCGCCTGTCCGCTCAGCGGATTCTTCAGCTCCATCGTGACAATCGGAACGCCGTTCACGCTCAAGGTCACGTCAAGACTGTCATTGGGTCGCTTCGTGCTGAAATGAAGTTGGCGCGTGATGCCTAGAATATTTCCAGCATAGCGAGCTTCCAGCTCGGGATTCAGACCGTGGGCAGGCTTGAAAAAAGCGATTCGCAGGGTTTTTCCGTAGCATTTGAATCCGTGGCGCAGCGTATTCAGGACGCCATGAGTATCCATCCACTTGCAGAGAGCGGAAATCACCCGTTCCCCGGTCTTTTCCTGGTGGAGAGCCTCCAGTTTTCCCCAAACCTTCGGCTGGGTATCGCGGATAAAGTTTAATGCAATCTCTGGAAAAATCGCCAACTCCGCATCAAAATCCTTAGAGATGTGACCAACGTAACCATTCGACAGCATGACTTCTTCGATGACGGTCTCAAATGCGCTTTCGGATGTCTGTTTCATGGGATTTTCAACTTCTTTTTTAGATAATAAACCACAACCTGACAGTATTGCGCCAGCTCCCCACCATCAGAACCATTCCACTTCCTTAACTCTCGCTGGAAGTCAGCTTTAGACATGTTGCGCCTTCCCAAAGAAGTTTTGAAGGCGTCAATCACACTTTTACGATTCCGAACTAATAGTGAATGATTAAGGTTCAGAACATTATCAAGCTCCGCCTGCAACGCAGAATCATTCCCTCTAACCTCGATGCGTCCCGATCCGGGAAAAGAGAATAAACGTTCTACATCATGTGCAGGATCGGCCGGATTGTATCTGAGATCATCATTGCCCTTACGTGTATCACAATGCTGATCCTGCTTGCGCTGTCCTTCACCACCACAACACGCACCAAGTAAATTGCTGTATTCTAGCTGCAGTTCTGGATATTTATCAGCTGATTGGGCTCGCCAATGCTCTATTTTCATGGAGGCGGAACTAGACTGTATTCGTTTCATGCAGTAGCAACAGATTCCCCTCTGCTCTTCTACAAGTGATCGCCGTAAATCGTCTTTTTCGGCATAGTTGTCGTAATCAGCATGCGGTTGACATTTGTGCTCAGTTAACGACCGAGGCTCTGTTTGTTTCTGGATATTTCTCATTCACTGCTTTCCAGAAACTTTATCAATGATTGAGCCCGTGTGATTTCAGGATCATTTTCTCCAAGGCGCTTAATGATTGGTACCATGGCCTTCCGAGCATCAGCGAAATGCTCTTCGTCGATCATGCTGAACACGTTGTTAAGCGCTGCGGCTAGGTCTACATTTCGCTCCGAGCCACCCATGTGTTCATCCAAGATACGATTCGCATCAAGGCCAAACGACTCCGGCGGGGTGAATGCTTCGATTTTACCGGTCTCATCGTTCTGTTCTAAATATCGTACACACCTAGCTTCTACCTCACCTAGCACAAGGGGAGAATGCGTTGTCACTATAAACTGACATTGTGGGAATGCAGCCATTAGACGCCGAAGAACTTGTCGCTGCCATGTAGGATGAAGGTGCAACTCAATTTCATCGATCATAACCAGCGCCTTGCCTTCTTCTGCTGGGTTTTTGCTCTCCGGGTTCGCAAGGGTCAATCGGCGGATCAGGTCAAAAGCAAGGGCTAACAACGCGCGCTCACCATCGGAAAGCTGCTCTAAACTAAACCTGATTTTTTCTTTTTTAATTGTGAAATGAGGATGCGGGGTTTCTTTGAGCAAAAGACCTGAGAAACCAGGCAGCATGTCCTGAACTGTTTTTTCCAGCATTGCGAGCAGGACTTTCCCAAACGACTTCCCGCCAAGCTTACCCTGCTTTACTACGCGAAACCAGACGGCGAAATCATTCAGACTGATTTCCACTTTATCAAGAGCCTTGGCATACGCATCGGCCGGAGACATCGCCTTAACACCGGAGAGCCGCGGAGGGAGACGTTTAAACGCCCGGTTCGTGGGGTAAAACAAAAACATCGCATCATCTGAACTGGGTTCTACGCCAGTCTTAATCCGCTCTGTTTGAATGGAAAAAATATCTTCGGGATCTTTCAGCAGTTCGTTCAGTTGATGAATCCGGTCCTCGGCCTCCCTGTCTTCCTTTGAACCCTTCTCAATAAAGCGCCGTTGGGTTTTAAGCTCATCTAGCTCTTTCCGAATTTTGGGGATTTTTTTAGCGTCCAGCACAGAGCGTGTAACATGGGCATAGGTTCGGATGATATCGTCAGAAAAGGTTGCACTGATTGTGAACGCCGATTTTCCAGCATGAATATCACTGTTCTCAAAAGGAATAGCAGAGATCTTTGCCGGAGATACATTCGGGGCTAAATAAGACGCCAAATTCGCGATTCCTTTAAGAACCCCCGATTTCCCGCTTCCATTTACCCCGGCAATAACGGTCAGGTCATCACAGAGATCCAAATCCAATTGCTGGAATCCGCGAAAATTCGAGAAGGTCAGTTTTTTCAATTTCATACAACCATCTCCTCTAAAGGAATTTTTCCAGTTACGGCAGCGGTGATCAGGGCCGAACGGCGTTCTTTCAAGAGCTCAATGGACTTCTTGAGATCGGCTTCTAGAATACCTGTTTGCGTCCGCTCATCGTCGAGATATCTCACTATACTCTCTTGTTCTTCAATTGGCGGTACTGGGAAATGGATCGCCAGAAAATTTTCCGTGTAGAGACGGAGAAATCCTTGTGACCCGTTTCCTAATCCTTTGGAGGAGGACCGGAAGAGCGCTCCGACCAAGCCAGTATTGAACAGAGCAAGGAAATACGGAATGTGGATTTCATGAACAATGTCAAAGACCGCATAATCCGGACTGACCAGCCCATCACTCGGCGCGATGGCAATCAAGCCCATGGAAGCGCGCATTCGATTAATTACTAACTGACCGGCTTTAACCTTTTTGAACCCGATTACGTCTTTGGGTTCCAGCTCCTTATCGGAAACATCGTGATGAGGAACCAGTCCTACGTGCATTCTGAGAGAGAGAAGCTCTTCTTCACCAGTCTCCGTTCGACTATCGACCTCGTGAAATAATCCCTTTGCTCGCATTATGCGCCAATGCTTAGGAATCTCTCCAAGCCAATCGAGACAGGAAGGTTTTGTAGGGGCTTTTAGATCGAGGCCGCGCGTCACCGCGCGACTGATCAGGGCGGCTCGCTTTTGCTCTAGCAACTGGAGCATGGACTCTTTCGCTTCGACCAGTTCGTCGATTCGTGCGGTCTCTCGGTCGAGATAGCTAGCAATCTGATTCTGAATTGAACTGGAAATTATCGGAATGGGTATTATTCCAATCATTTCATGATTCAAGCCGTCGCGTGATTCATTACTAGCCAATCCACGAATCTGAATATATTTTGAAGCCAACCACCAATAAAGAAAGCGAGATGAATCTGCAACAGGCTCAATGCAAGCAAGCGATTGGTTTCCGTAACAGTCCATTCCAAGCTGAGCGACCATTCCTTTTGTTTTTCCTTGCCCTGCGAGGGCAATTATCAGGGCCCCAGAGGGCATGAGCTTCGTTGAAGAGTTCAAGACAGCTTCTTCTGTAATGAAGGCCGTTGGCTCAACAACTAGACGTTGATTCACGGCTCCAGAACCAAGCCAAGGAAGCGATCCTCCTACCCAAAACTCTTCAATATTCCTTGAGGGAGTTCCTCCACTAAAGATCTTTGCCCTCCATTTCAGGTGGGCATAATCCATATTATCAGTATCCAACCCCCAAAAATTGCTATTGGCCGACAGACTCACTCCGTCACCTCTTTGAGCATTTCAAGAATGCGGCTTTCGACTGCAGCCAACTCCTTGTCGATTTCCTTCAGACTGCGAGGCCCCTGGTAGCTAAAGAATTCGCGATTGAAGTTGATCTCATAGCCGACCTTGCCGATGCCGCCGTCTTTCTCGTCCCGCAGCTTTGTGTCGGAGCTGATCCAGGCGTCGGCGACGTAGGGGCGCACTTCGCGGAGGAAGAAGGAAATGATGTCTTCCTTGAGCGGGATATTTTCGTTGTCCCGCAGTTTGGGATCGGCCTCGAATTGAACGGCCTTGCCTTTTTTTCCCTTGGTTTCTGGAAATACGCCGAAAATTTGACCCAGCTCCTGCGGGCTGAGGTCGTCCGGGAGGGTTTGTCCGGGGAAGTTTTTCTCACCGACAATTCCTAGGAAACTGCCGCGCTTGGCGATGACCGGTTCGGCCTTGGGATCGGTTTGAGTGAAGCAATCGCGGAAGAGTTTCTTTTGTTTGGTTCCCTTGGCTCCAGACTCCCATCCGATTTCGCACTCCTTCACGATGCGTTGCACGTCTACCCAGGTGGTATTCCAATTGAAATAGTTTTCGGTGCCGAGCTCTTCCTCCACGGTCTCAACAGCATCAAACAACTCGGGACAGGCATTCAGGAAATTTTCCTTGGCCTCATCATTGATCTGGAAGCGTAGGCGTAAGGGTCGATCAACAGTGATACGACGATAGCCGAAATCTATGTTGTCAAAGAGCTTGCTGGTGGCGTTTTTCTCAAATTCGCCATGCTCGCGCGTAAGCGTGTCAATGGTATCGATATCGAGGTAGCGTCGTTTGTCTCCGAGACTGCGCTTCATCGGCTTCCAGCGGTCGCGGCTGTCGATCAGTTGAATTTTGCCTTTGCGCTGCTTCGATTTCCGGTTGGTGACGATCCAGATAAAGGTGCCGATTCCGGTGTTGTAGAACATCTGTTCCGGCAGGGCGACGATGGCTTCGAGCCAGTCATTCTCAATCACCCAACGGCGGATATCGCTTTCGCCGGAGCCTGCTCCGCCGGTGAACAGCGGCGAACCATTGAACACAATGGCGATGCGGGTTCCGCGCTTATTCTTTTGCGGATCAGGCGACGGACGAAAATCCTGCCGCTTGGAAAGCATGTAGAGCAGGAAAAGTAGCGCGCCGTCGTTCACGCGCGGAAGTTTGCCTTCGTAGCCGTTAAAGTCCTTCCATTTTTTGATCTCCTTCTGTTCGGCCTTCCAATCGACGCCGAAGGGCGGGTTGGCGAGCAGATAGTCGAAGCCGTCAATATCCTCGAAGGGAGGCTCCGTCAGGGTGTTTCCCATTTCAACGCGGCTGTCCTTGTGCCCCTTGATGAGCAGGTCGGAGGCAGCAACGGCATACGAGCGCGGATTGTAATCCTGCCCGAACACTTTCACGATGGCGTTGTCGTTGTGTTGGCGAATCCAATTCTGCGCTTCGGCAAGCATCCCGCCGGTTCCGCAGGCCGGGTCGCAGATCGTCACAATCGGGCTACCGTTGGTGAGGAGATCGTCATCGGGTTCCATCAGCAGATTGACCATTAGTCGAATGACCTCGCGCGGGGTAAAGTGATCCCCGGCCGTTTCGTTGGCGGATTCATTAAAGCGCCGAATGAGATCCTCGAAGACCAATCCCATTTTGATGTTGTCCACGCGATCCGGATGCAGGTCCATCTCAGCAAACTTGGATACCACCAGATAGAGGCGGTTCGACTCCTCCATCTTCTCGATTTCCTTGTCGAACTCAAATTTCTCGAAGATGTCGCGGATATTCTGAGAGAAGCCGTTGATATAGTCCTGCAGGTGACGGCCTATATTGTCGGGATCGCCCTTAAGCTTCTGGAAATCGAGCGAGCTGTGATTGTGAAAGCCAAGTTCACGGCCTTCCGAATCCTTGGCGATCTTGTTAAGCGTGGCGTCAGGATTTTTGACCTTGCCACTGGCTTCCAGCTGCGCATGCTTTGCCAGCACCTTGTCCTTGGTTTGCTCCAATACGCAGTCAAAGCGCCGAAGCACTGTCATGGGGAGCATTACCCGCTCATACTGGGGCGGACGATATGGACCTCGAAGAAGGTCCGCAACAGACCAGATAAAGTTAGATAGGGACTGAAAATTAGAATCACTCATAGTTTCGGGATTCTAAATAAAATGCTCTATCAGGAAAGGCAATTCTGAGCAAAGGAATGGTTAATCATTACCTTATGTCCCGCTAAAATTCCCCGTCCTGCTCAACAAAAGGATCGGTCCGATACTTTAACAATGGCCCCCTTTTTCTTGGGATTTTTGTGCGCAATATATCCTGTTCGTCTCAATGGTGTGGCTAAAAGACTCCTCCGTTTAATGCCGTTCTACTTGTCCGTCTTCATACCCAGCGCGGCACAACCGCCCCGAATCAGTCGAGGGCGCTCGCGAGGCTTCGGAGCGCAACCAAATATTCACCACAGAGGACACTGAGGCACACCGAGGAATTCCCTCCGTGAACTCAAGCGCAGCGGGTGGTAAAAACTTATCAGGAAGCCCAATGGGTTCTGGATCAAAAGCCCCGTTTCCTGCGCCGCACGCGGTGCAACCGTTCCGGGAGAGATTCCTCGCAGAGGCGCTGAGGTCGCAGAGATTTACAGGCACCATATGAATGGTACTAGGTTAAGGTTTTTCCTCTAATTTCCGTACGACGGGGCAGGCGAGACGCCTGCGGTACGTTTCCCCAGCGCCCTTTTTATTCCTCGCAGAGGCGCTGAGGACGCAGAGATTTTTATGGTGACCGAGACCATGCCGTCGATTTTTAGACAGGATTCACTGGATGACCTGGATTCTATTCATCCCTATCCTGAAAATCCTGTTCATCCCGTCAAAAAGAATAAGCAGCAGCTCCGCGACCATGAAAATTTATGAAGAACCCGTATTTCAAGTGTGGAACCGGCCTCAATGGCCTTCGGTCGCATCGATTCGATAGAACATGGCGGCATTGGTGGTGGAGTACAGGATATTGCTGGAGGCGGTGATGCCGAGACTCGACCATGGGCCGGTCACCAGATTGGTGGTTCCAAGCAGTTCGTATTGCAGGCCTGTCCTAAAGACCGGCCAACTGAACAGAAAACCATTTGTTCCACTTGGCTGGACAAAGACCCTGGGAAAAGACGAGCTGTCAAGATAGTCACTGCCGACAAATAGCTCGTCCGCATCAGAAGAACCGTCACCATCTGTGTCGTTGCCGGGGAGTGAGGCCTGGCCGTTATAAAATCCCGATACGAGTTCATCGCTGCTGACAATCGTATAAGGATCGGATGTCGTCACTCGCTGGGCGAGCCGCGACAGGGTATTGGTTTCCATGCGGTCGCCGAGCGCCGCGGTCAACTCGCCCACGGTGAAATCAATATGGGTGGCGCTTACCCAAGACCTGGAAAGCAGGACTTCGCTTGTGTCCGGGTCATAGAGTTTCCAGGAATAGTTCAGTTCCCGCTCCTCGGGATCGACGGACGGCGTCCATGAAAAGGTGACTACTGAATTGGTGTTGGTGTTCAGGTCAAAGGCAACCGTGGTTGGCTGGGGAGTTGTGGGCGGAGCATCGGGTGTGATGCCGAAGTATTTAGTTAAAATATACGCGCCCTGATCGCGGATCTGTTGTCCGTAGCTCTCGTCGAACACCTCCATCAATGGTTCATACACCGCGGATTTTAGCTGATTCAGGTCATCCCTGGTTTTCTCGGCATGGAACTGACGGAGTTCCTCATTGGTTCGGGGAGCGGCTTCGAGATAATGCAGGATCCGGTCCGATGCCCCGGGCAGGTTCGGATACGCGGCGAGTTGGGTGGCGACTGCTTCCGAGGGATGGATGCCCCAGAAGTGAAAGAGAGACGCCAGGTTATAACCCAGTCCCTGCGAGCCTTTGAGCAGAATCTCATCGTGTGAAACGCCGATTTGATGAGTATACGTTGCCGGAATGCCGCTGGCTTTGTCCTCGTCATAGAACACTTTGTAAACATCGCCAACGGCCTCCCATCCACCCCCGAGGTCGGCGAGATCGACATATTTGGCGTGGCCCCTGGCCTGATAGGCGGTTTCGAGGATAGAAGAGGGGTCCCGACCGATGGGGTTTCTATGCCGGAAGTTGTAGGTGACCATCCAGTCGATGGCCGCATCGGTACGGGTAAGATGCTGTTTGAGCGAGTATTTGAGCGCATCGTCGAAGCTGAAGCCATACATTATATTGAGCACGGCAGCCATGGGGAGATTGACAAACGATTCCTGTCCGCCGACTTCAATATATCGACCCAGATGGTAGTGGGACATTTCATGCAGCATCACGTTAAAATCGTTACGTACAGTGAGGCGGTTTACATCCAAAACCGCAAAAGGCGAATAGTATCCATCGGTGATGTCGGTGGGGCCTTCGGCGAAAAGCCCCGGAGTCACGGGATAGCCTCCGGGGGCGGAGCCCACGACTGCGGTTGATATATCGGCCAAAAATCCTTCGGCTCGCGATCGTTCCAGCGGGCGCCCGTGGATCACTTGTTCTATATCCATGATTTGATCCCATTTCTGCATGAGGATATCGGGCTGGTCGAAGTTCCGCAGTGCCGACGCACGCACGGTGATCACGTATTTGTCGGATTCCAGGTTGGCAAAAAGTCCGGGGTATTGACGAATCGTGTCCCATTCCGCCAACGTTGTTTCACGACCTGCGCGCGCCGAGTAATAAGGCTCCCGAACCGCACCATCAAACCGGATGTCGACCCAGCCGAGGTCGGTTCCTTCCGGAACCAGCACCTGGATACTTCCCCCAAACGGATTGATGACCTGAAAGCTGGTCGATTCAATCCGGTAATCCTTGCTGATGAGCGGGAAACGGCCTGTTTGGGAGAGCAGAATGTGGTTTTCCTTGTGGGCTCCCACCCGGATGTACAAACCTGAATCGACGAGAGCAGGATCCACCGTTACGGTGACCAGCTCTCCGGCCGGCGCGTAAAAACCCGTTGGCCGGTAGAGGGTTGAGGACAATTCGTTGTTCGGATTGATCTGCATCCCGCCCATGCGATACCAAGGGTCGGGCACATATTGGGCGCGGATATTCGCAACTCCATTCGTGACTCGTTCAGCTCCCGGTGAAAGTTCACCCGGGAAAAGTTCATGCTCGACCAGGGTGAGGCCTTCCAGCAGGTGGGCGTTGTCGGCGTTTAAACCCGCTTCCAGAATCCACACCCCGAGGTCGACGTAGGCTTGGGATACCGATGAAAAGTCAATATAACGGCTGACATTTCCATCTGCCGTATAGAGGGAACCGATCCGGGCGCCGTGTTCGTCCAGGAACGTACGGGCGGCCGGCTGGATGTCGGCGAGCTCAACGCCAATGATGTTGCTACGCAATTGATCCAGCAGCGTCTCGGCCGTTGCGTCATCCAGTATATTGGTTCCCTGTAGATGCGCGGTAAACCGTTCCAGGGCGTCAATGACGTTAAGAGGATCGCCTGGAGGACGGGGAGCGCTGATTTGGAGGTTGTCAATTTGTATCCGGGCGGGATGAAGGGTTGTATTATCGCCATTATCAACCAGATGCCAGTTAACCCAAGGTACCTCTCCAAAATATCCGGGTCCGGGAACACCGATGCGGATCACATTTTCATTCATCGCCTGAATAAACCGACTCGGATCGGCGGGGCCACCCCACGAATATTCAGTGAGTGGCTGTTCAACCGTTCGACCGGAGAGTGAAAAAACGACGGTTTGAGCGGTAAAGTCAACGTGGATAGAGGCATTCTGCCACTCGCCCATTTTGACATCATCGAAGCGCTTTAAAATCTCGCCATCTCCAATGCCAACGCTAAAAACGATGTAAACCGTATCCTGCTGTTTATTCCCTGTCTTTTCGTTGTAGGCGACAATGCGAAAACCGGGTTCATCATAAGCCCAGCTTTTGTTACACGCGATAAACCGATAGCTCTCGTCAATGCCGTCCTCCGGCGGAAGCATGAAATCGACGCTCAGGTAAAATGATTCATTTGTATCGATCGCCTGGCTCATCTCGATGGGAAATTCGAGATAGGTCTGCCCGACCATGTCCAGCGCCTGGCTATTGTTCGCTGCAACATAGGCCTGTGTTCCCCCGAGTGTCGGCTGCCAGCTTCCTGAAGCGTCTTCAATGGAACTCTCAAATGAATAGCTGGAATTAAACCAGGAATTGGTCCCCTGAGCGTACGTCGACAGGCACGAGAGAAGACTGACGAAGCCGATCCAGCACGTAAGGCGAGGTGTGAGTATCAAACTACAACTTGATAACAATCTCAGAGTATATTTTTTCATCTAACAACGCCCTTTTATGGCTCTCTGATTATTACGCCTGAGTCATAGAGAAATGTGGCCGGCAGGCTGTTGGTATCGGCAACAATGATCTCGTACAAGCTGTTGCTTGTGGCGTTGACATAGGTCAGCTTTATATTTTTGGAAAGATCAAGGCTTCCGGTCAATGCATTCTCGGAGCAGTTCAGAAACTGTAGCTTGATGTTGTAACGCAAATTAAGAGAGGTCAGGTTGTTCCTCTCGCAATACAGCCATCCAAGCCGCCCATTGTCCGTCAGATTGATCGAAGTCAAGTTGTTGGCGTAACAGGAAAGCACACTCAGGTCCCAGTCCCAGCGCATGTCAAGGCTCGTGAGGTTGTTGCTGCCGCAGTACACATACCGTATGTCCTTACAATATGAGACGCCCAGAGAGGTCAGGTCGTTGTTATTGCAGTAGAGCGTGGTGATATGGTCGAACCCGGACACATCAAGGGCGGTCAGGTTATTGTCATTGCAGTACAATGCGGTCACGTTGGTGCAGCCGGACACATCGAGGGCACTAAGATCGTTGTAGGAGCAGTTCAAATGATCGAGGGCCTGATGCGTGGTAAGGTCAAGATTCGTGAGGCTGTTGTTCTCACAGGAAACCCATGACAGGTTTGTACAGGCGGTCAAGTCCAGCTCCGACAGGGTATTGTTTTCGCAGTGCAGCACGCTCAGGCCCGGGCAACCGGAAAGCGTCAGCTCCGTCATCGTTCCATTCTGGCATAAGAGATTCTGCAGATCCGGTTGATCGGTCAGTTCCAGACTCGGGAAACTGTTGCCGCCGCAGAAGAGTCCGGTCAGGTCATGCAGTGAGGACACGCCCGTCATGTTTGATACGGATCGGGATGAAACATCCAGCACCTCCACCCCTTCCACATCAACATCGAAAAGCCAGGTGCTCGGCGCGTACTTGGAGGAAATGCCGCTCCACACGGCCGCCTCAAGCTGCGGATCGGAAAAGACAAGGGGCAGAACCTGACTGATGCGATAGAACACGTGCGGTGCTTCATTAGTCAAGGCGATGGCGTTGGTCAACAGTACGTCGCTCACGTATGCCCAGGTTCCGTCGATCAGGTTGGTGCTCCGTTCGATAATGTAGAAACTCGAACCCGGGTTCCATTCCAGCGAGACGTTGGTTCCAATGACGGATGCAACATGAAAGTCTATGGGCGCATTGTCATAGGATGGCAACGCTCCCAGACCGGACAATGCAATCTCGAAGGGATTTTCGTCGCTGTCATTACTGGCGATATGAAGAGCTGCTGTCTTGATACCGAAGCTCTCGGGCGCGAATTCCACGACAAACGTTGTGCTGCCGCTTCGTGCAACGGACGTCATCGGAGCAGTCGTCACACTGAACGAGGACGCATCGGCGCCGTCGATGGTGATATCGAGTCCCGTCAGGTCACCAACGCCCGTGTTGCGGATTGTAAACGTTAGGCGTTCGACGTTTCCGGTCTGCACCGTGCCGAAATCCTTCGCCCCGCCGTCGACGATGTCCGTGCCCGCCGGTTGCTCGACTGCAATTTCGGGCAAACGCGGCTCAACACCCACGATGACCCGTCCGCCCATGGTGTCATAGTCGGTGTACCAGGCCTGAGAGTCCGCGGGTAAGATTACTCCCGAAAACGTCCCAGAGAGCGTTCCGCCCACATTGCAAAGCACGAAAGCGTCGCCGGGAGCAGCTTTGAAAGCACCGAGAGGCAGTGCAAAGAGATAGCCACCGAGCTGCAAATCTCCCTCAACCGACACGGAGTCATATTGCCCGGTCTGATCGCCGCCAATGAAGAACCTAAGAACTGAGGATGAGTCAAACGTCACATCTCCACCAAAATCGATGGTGGCACTGTCGGCATCTCCACCAGGGGAGAAGTAGTTCTCGAAGTCGACCTGACCATCCCCCGGATAGTTGCCCGAACCGCTGACAGCGCCCTTGAACGTTAGCTGGTTCGTTCCCGTCACAAACACCGATCCCTCGTTCACCACGTCCTGCGCGATCGACGCACTGCTTCCGGTGACCTCCAGCGCACCGCCACTGCTGATCGTGATTCCGCCGCTGCCGAGCGCCGACTCGTCCGTCACGCTGAGCACACCGCCGTCAATCGTCGTGCCCCCCTCATAGGGGTTCGTACCGGTAAGCACCATCGTGCCCTCGCCAGTCTTGACAACCCCGTAGCGGGTTTCCGCTGCCGAACCGTCTTCATTGTAGGCCGAGTCCACAATATCGCCCGCAAAGGTGTTGGTTTGTCCACTGGAAACCTCAAACGCGGCATCCGAACCCAGCAGGAACATCCCGCTGGCCACTGCCTGACCGGCCTGCCCATTTCTCTTCGGTTCGCCGTGACTAATGCCGCCGACGCCACCGGTAACCGCCGAGCCTGACTCGCTACAGTCCACGAGTACAAGCGAGCCGCCGTTGGAGCTACGAACGAAAATTGCCCCGCCCAGCGCTGCCCCGCCTCCGGCACCCGTTGAATTAAAATCGGACTCATGATAACCGCCATCACCGCCATAGGCGCCACCACTCCCTCCAGGTGAGGAGAACGAAGGCATGCCACCTCCGGCCCCGCCACCGCCACCCCCAAAGCCACCGGACGAATAGTTGCCTTTTTTCTCACCAGCCCCGCCTCCACCGCCGCCAAAACCGCCGCTGCCGGGATCGGATGAATTACTACCGGCACCACCGCCGCCACCAAAATCCGCTCCGTCGCCACCGCTTGCACCACTGCCGCCACCACCGCCGCCGCCGACTGTCGCGTCCGCGCCGGCCACACCCGATCCGCTACCGCCAAGCGCGCCGTCGCTGCCGTCGCCGCCGGCCGGATTGCCGCCGTTGCTGCCTGGATTAGCGAGTCCGCCACCACCACCGCCACCAGTCACTCCTGCATCTCCGCCATTACCAACCAGCCCGCCTCCGCTGCCGCCGCCTTTCTTGTTACTAAGAACTGACGAACCACCGGATCCGCCGACCGCCTGGTTATCAGAGAAAACAACCCGTGTCGCCGTCACATCCCCCTTGTTCACAAACAGCCCTCCACCCGCGCCCAGTCCACCACCGCCGCCTGCTCCGTAGTATCTATCGCCTTCGCCGCCGGCACCGCCCGTTGCCGCACCGTCGGCGATGGTCAGATCCTGAATCGTTACCGCATCGTTGCTGTTCGGAAGATCGATGAAGAATACGCGATTGCTACCCCCGCCGCTGATGGTCAGGTTGGTGGCGTTCGAACCGTCGATAATCACCCCCGCCTGAATGATCGGCGGGTTGGTCGACCAGGTAATCGTCTGCCCGGCCAGGCTCGAATCGAACGTAATCGTATGCCCGTTTCCGCCAGCGGCATTGAGATCCTCAATCGCCTGCCGCAACGACCCGGAGCCGTTGTCGCCGGCGTTGTTTACGGTGAATGTGGAAGCCGTCGCGGAGGACAACAGGGCCAGGCTGATAAGCAATACAGGAAGTGTTTTCATGCCGGGCGTTCTAGCAGATACAGTATGAATGAAATCTTAACGGCCTTCCTGAACCGCAAATTAATACGGCGCCCTATAGGCCATTAAGTTTTTATTAATAGTACCTGTGTTATGGATGGGGAATGCTTATAAATGCCGGCATGAAAATATTGGTGGTGGAGGACGATTTTGAGGTTCGCAATTCCGTGGTGCAGGTGCTGGCCGAAGTAGGCTGCAACGTCGAGTCCAGCGAGAACGGGGCGGAAGGGCTCTATCTGGCGCTTGAGTGGGAATTTGATGTAATCCTGCTCGATATACAACTGCCGGAAAAGGACGGCTGGCAGGTGCTTTCCGAACTGCGGAAGGAAAAAACCACCCCGGTGCTGATGCTGACGGCGAAGGGCGAGGTGGATGACCGGATCCGTGGGTTGGATGGCGGGGCGGACGACTACCTGGTTAAGCCATTTAATCCGAATGAGCTGATTGCCCGCGTGCGCGCATTGGTACGGCGCTCCACGGGCATTGCCAGCAATGAAATTGAAATCGGACGGGTCACCATTGATACGGCGGCGCATCAGGTATTTAAGGATGGGGAGGAGGTAAAACTTTCGCCGGCGCAATACAGCATTCTTGAAGTGCTGGTGCGACGGGCGGGAACCCTGGTCAGCCGCACCACGCTCTGCGAAAACCTGTCGATTGAAGACGAGGAGGAGTTTTCCAACGTGCTCGATGTGCACATCTACAATATTCGTAAAAAACTGGGCAAAGAATTCCTGCAGAATCGCAGAGGACAGGGGTATATCATTCCTACGGCCCGAGGAGCGTAGGAATGCAGGCAAGAGGCAATAGTGGAGAAAGAAACAGGTGCAGGTCTGGACAGGTTGTTACTGATGCCTAGTGCCTAATGCCCAGTGCCTTCATGAGGCAAAGCGAAATGAACCTCTCTCTCAAATGGAAAATCCAGCTCTGGCATGCGGCGGTACTCGCCGCCGTGCTAACGGTCGTGGGGATCGGTTATTATTACAACGAGCGGTTCCACCGTCTAACCGAATACGATTTCGTTCTCAATTCGACCATTCATCCTATCGTGCACCAAGTGGAGGAGCAACACCATGAGGGGCCGCCGGGAGGCCCCCCTCCCGGACGCCCCCCCCGCCACTCAAGACCGTTCGACCAGGATGATCACGACCGTCTACCTGAAGGATGGAGCAGGCTGTCGCAGCTTGCTCCGCCCGGCCAACAATCCGATCCAAACCAACCGGAACCATGGATCAAACCCTCTGATCTGGCCGAGACGAAGTATGCCTATCTCGGATTCTACGTCTTGGTCTGGGACCGGTTTGACCGGACACTCCTTTACAAATCCACCACAGCCCCCGACCTACAGCCGCCACCAAACAATTCGGAAGGCTACTGGGCGCGTACGCGCAGCGGCCGATTCCGTGAAATGCTCAACATCAATCCGAGGGAACAGACCGTTGTAGGGTTCGACCTACAGGAACTGAACAAGGAAATGGCCCTGCTGAAATGGGAAATCGCCGGCGTGTGTTTCCTGATCTTCCTGATCGGCACCACGACCGGCGGGATTCTGGTCGGCTATTCACTCAGACCCCTGAAACCGATCTATCGGACCACGGAGGAAATTGCCGCCGGCAAGCTGGACCGCCGCATTCCGAAAACCAAACGAGGCAACACCCTCGAGCTGACCCAGCTGACCCGGCATCTGAATGAAAACTTTGCGAAACTGGAGTCGCTGTTCGCACAGCAGGTCCGCTTCACCGCCGATGCCTCGCACGAACTGAAAAATCCCCTGACGGCACTCATCGGCAGGATTGCCCTCGGACTGAAAAAGGAACGGACACCCGGGGAATACCGGGAAACCCTGGAAAGCTGCCAACGTTCGGCGGAAAAGCTCAACCGTATCGTGACCGATCTGCTCGACCTGTCACGCTACGATTCCGGTATGTGCAAACTGGAATGCGAAGACCTGCCGCTGGATGCCCTGATCCAAAGTCTGGCCGATGATCTGCAGCCCCATGTTACGGCACAGGGCGGTCAGTTGAAAACGGAGCTGCGCGGAAAGCGGGTTTATTGCGATCCCTTCCGCATGGAGCAGGTGATCACCAACCTCGTAAACAACGCGTTGCAGCACAACCCCGATCCCGTCGAAATCGTCCTGCGAACACGGCAGGAACCCGACGCCGCCGTTATCGAAGTGATCGACAACGGAACAGGGATCAAGAGCGACAACCTCGACAAACTGTTCGACCGGTTTTTCCACGATCACACGGCCCGGAAAAACCGGAACCACACCAACATCGGCCTCGGCCTCGCCATCTGCCACGCCATCGTTACCGCCCACGGCGGCACCCTTTCCGTAGCAAGCACCCCTCGCGTGGAAACCAGATTCACGATTCGGCTACCGTTGAACAGCTAGAAGTTCCACGACCACGAATGAACAAATAGGCGTGTCTATATTCCTCGCAGAGGCGCGGAGGGCGCAAAGATTCATACACAGAAGTTGCTCTGCGCTCTCCGCGTCTCTGCGAGGTGATGACCCAACGACCGGAATCCTCCCTATTTGTTTTCGCTCACCTCGACCCGGTAAAAGACACTGTCGCCGTCAACGGCATCGGTCAGGTTGCTCGATGTGGTGGAACCGACATAGAACCAACTTCCTTCCACGAGATTGGTGCATCCTGTCAGCGTGTAGCGAAGGCCGGAATTAAACTGTGGCCAGCTGATTTGCACGTTGCCGGAGCCGATGTTCTGAATGGCGGACCTGAAGACGGAAGATGCCGACAGCAGGTCGGAGCCGATGAAGGCTTCGTCGCCGTCGTTGGAGCCGTCGCCGTCGGTGTCGGCCAGAGCGGGGTCGGAGCCATAGTGCACGCCTTCGGCGTAGTCGGTCAGGGTGTCGCCGTCGGAGTCCGCGCCGTCGTCGATTGCTTCGTAGCAGCCCATGTCGACGATGCTGTCGTAGATGCGGGCGTTGCCGTCGAGATCGGTCGAAACGTTAACCAACGCATTGCTTCCGGCGTTGATGCAGGGCGAAGTGAAATCCAGACGATGGTCGTTGTCCGCAAACACCGGATCCTCGTCCAGATTGCCATCGGCCGTACTTCCGCCGCCAACCAGACTGGCCACCTGCGCATCGATACCGAAGGCATTGTCGTTTTCCGGCGCGCTGTTGTTCCAGATGATCGAGTTATAGACCGAAACGGCGGCATTCGTGTCAGCGGACAATCCACCGGCCCCGCTAACGGTCGCGTTGGTATCGCTGGCGGAGTTTCCGACAACCGTGCAGTTGACCAGTTGAAGCGAGCCGCTTTGCCGGAACCGGATGGCCCCGTTAAGTGCCCCGCTGTTGCCCGAGAACAGACAATTGGTCAATCCAATATCCTGGGCTCCAAGTATCAGGGCTCCGGCCGAATGCGAGCTGTTATTTATCGAACGGTTACCTAGGAAACGGCAGGAAACGATGGTGATGTCCGTAGCACTGTACACATCCACGGCCCCCACGCCGTCGCCCACATTGTTGATGAAGTCGCATTCTTCCAGCGACAGCGGTTCGCCCAGTCCCAAGCGACCCCCGCTGTAGGTTCCATAGTTTCCCTGGACGATGCAGTTCCGGTAGCGACCTCCACTCGTTATGGGAGCCGGGCCGCCATCTCCGCCGGTAATCGTAAAGCCGTCCAGCAGCGAGCTCAGGTCCGAAGAACCCTGTACTACAACAGCCGAGTTCGTGCCGACCATATTTCCATCCGCGGATGGAAGCACCCCGAAACCGTCGGTTGTATCGTTCTGGTCGATATCACCGCTCAACACGGTGATGTTGGAGGCCGGATCGCGTTCGCCCCGGCTGGATTCCGTCCCAGCAAATCCCCCGTAGACCGGGGCATCGTCCGGTAATTCAAACAGCAAACTGGTGTCTCCGTCCGTCACGCCGGCAAATCCCGCCGCCGCTTCGTCGGGATAATAGATGCCCGCGGCCACCCAGATTTCCTGTGTCGTCGCAACGGCCAGTGCATCCTGAAGATCTTCGAAGGCCGTGCTCCAGGAGGTTCCGTCCTGATCATTGGCAGTCGACGGTGTACTCGCATTCACATAGATCACGCCGTCATAGATCGGAGTCGATTCGCGAACGATGGTCACTGAATCGCTTGCCGAAGATCCCACCGAATTGGTACCGGTGACGGTAATCACGTTTGTGCCCCTATCGAGCGCAATGGAGGGAATCGAGAAGCTGGTTCCCGAAACCGCCACCGTGCCGCTGGATGTGGTCAAGGCGTTGCTCCAAACCAGGTTTCCGACGACCCATTCATTGTTGGTTCCGATGATCGAGATCTCCGTCACGCCATATGCCACGGTCTGGTTGGTGGTCGTGATACCGATGCCCGGCACCTCATCCACATCCACGACAATGATGGTGAAGTGCGCGAAGGTTGAATCGGCGGTTCCATCCGTGGCGCGAACCTGAAGCTTGTATTTGTTGTCGCCGTTATGGTCCAACGGATTCTCGTAGTCCGGCGGGTTGATGAAGGAAATGGCGCCCGAGGCCGGATCGATCAGGAACAGATCCTGGTCGTAGCCACCCACGATCTGGTATTCGAGCGTATCGCTATCTTCATCGGTGGACGAAGCCGTACCGACATAGGTGGTGTTCTCATAGCAATACTTGCTGTCGAGCACGGGTTCTGTCGGGGCGTCGTTGGCGTCCGTTACCCCGATTTCGAAGGTATTGGTTGCGGATCCTTCCTCGCCGGTCGCCTGAACCATGACGACATAGGTGTTGTTGCTGTCGGCGTCGAACGGCACCTCGTAGTTCGGCGCGTTGCTAAACGACAGCGCGCCCGAAGCGGAATCGATCTGGAAAAACGCTTCGTCGGCACCGCCCGCCAGGGCATAGGCCAGCGCATCGCCATTGGGGTTGTTCGTTGCACTGACGGTTCCGACCACGGAGGTGTTTTCCGCGATCATCTGGCTGGAGATACCCAGATCGGACGGCCCCGCCACGTCGAGCACGAACAACTGATAACCCCTGTCTTTCGAACCATCGCTGCCGGTCACGGTGACCCGAATCCAAAAACTATTGTTATGGTCGAAATCTTTCGGCAACTCGTAATCGGGTGCTGAGATGAATGAAAGCTCGCCGCTTTCAGCATCCAGGGAGAATAATTCCCTGTCCCCCCCTCCAGTGATGGCATAGCTGACTGTACCTCCAAAAGGATCGGTGGCCGAGATCGTGCCGACCACGGTCAGGTTCTCATTGATGGAAGTGGCCGAGAGAGAAAAGCCGGTTGGCGGATCATCCACGCTGTTGACCGTGATGGTGAACGTCACCGGCTCCGACGTTCCATTGGTTGGATCATCCGGATTATCGATTGCAACAATCGTCACGACTGCCGATCCGTGGGCATTGTCGGCGGGGGTAAAGGTCAGACTTCCGCTGTTGTTGACGGCGGGTTGCGTGGCGAAAAGTGCGTTGTTGTCGTTGGTCACTTCATAGGAATCCAGCGACTGGCCCTCATCGTTGGCATTGAAATCATAAGCGAAGCCGTAATCCGAGTATTCGCCGGAGTCTTCATCGGCTGTAACGTCGCCCTGGATCGCGAAGGTCGGCTTGTTGTAGCTCACCTCGATCGTCTGCGTCACGCTGGTTTGCGTTCCAAACTGGTCGGTGGCGGTGAAGCTCGCGGTGTAGGTGCCCGCGCCGTTGAAGTTAGGGAGGGTGGACTGCACGCTGGCGGTGTTTCCATAAACATCCTCGGCGGTGACGGTGAAATCCGTGTAGTCCGAAATATCGTAGTCGTTTATTGTGATCGAGGTCGCATCGCCGTAGAGCTCGATCACCGGACCGGGCAGGGAACCTGAGCCAACGTCAGGCAAAGCAGTGAAGTTGACGAATCCGTTGTCGAAGGCGGAGCTTGACGGAACGCTGATCGAACCGTCGATGGCCCAAGCGTGCAGGAAGCTGCCGCCCCCGCCCCCACCGCCGCTATCCGCGGCACCGCCTCCCGAGTAACCGCCGCCCCCACCGCCATAGCCATCGGGGTCATGATAAAGTGTGGCGGACCGTGCGTCGCCTGCGCCACCGCCACCGAAGCCGAAGCCACCGTCCGCACTGCGGGATCCCCCGGCACCACCGGAGCTTCCCCCCTTCTCGCCGTAAGGGCCGTCGCTGCCCCCGCCGAAGGCCCCGCCTCCGCCGCCTACGAAAATCGCATCGCCGCTAGTCAATCCAGTTCCACTCCCTCCATTGGTTCCGCCGGAATCGCTATGGGAACGACCATCGCCACCTGCCGTGCCGGTCTCGGCATCATAGCCATCACGAGAATAGTCAGAAGGGATAGCGGCGCCTCCCGCACCACCGCCACCACCGGCGACCGCTAGGATGATCCATTCGGCACCTTCTTCCGGCGGCCGGTAGAGCACCGCCGTCCCGCCGCCGCCCCCGCCGCCGGCCGCGTCGTTTCTGAAGCGTCTTTCGCCCTTGCTTCCGAGGATGAAGCGCAGCTCGCCGCCGGGACGCAATGCCTCGTCCGCGTAGGGATCGATCACGAACTCCGCCGTGACATTCGCGCCCTTCCCGCCCCACGATTCAAAATCCTGCCCCACATCCGGGCTGACTTTGGCATTCCCCCCCCTGCCGCCTCGGATCGAATTGAATTGGACGACTGGAGGGTAGTTGCTCACCGGGATGTTGTAGGTATTAACCACGCCCTCGGTGCGGCTCTCGTATCCATGTTGTTCGGCCGAAGCGGGCAAATCTTCGAGTGAATCGTCGTAGGGATAGCTCCAGGCGGTCTCACCCGCAAACAGCATGCCCAGCATTAGCGCACAGACGCTCTTATTGAACCTGCACCTGTTAAACAAACCCGATTCCATACAAATATTCATAATCCATACTCCTTCGTCGAATTGCGGGCACCTTGCCACACGCAACCTTAAGCCAGGATTAAGCGAAGAGGAATGCGTGGCGAAAAAATGCATTATGCAGTGCCGGGAATTCAAATCATGAAGCGTCTGGCGACCAGCATCCCGCAACCCGCCATGGATATGAGCGCAATAGCCGCCGGCTCCGGCACGGCCTCGTATTCATAATCAATCTGAAAGTAAGCGCCCGCGTCGCGCTTGATCTCATAATCCGTAAAGTAACCGTGAACGGTGGCGTTCTGATCGGCATCCATGAATGCCACAGATACATTATAGGTTCCCGTTCCTTGAACATCCGTAAAGATTGGATCATAGAAGACAGACGCATCATTCTCGGAGATCGTTGCCGAAGTCGTCAGACTTTCTCCGGCGGTACCGGAACCTATGCTGCTCCCGTTACCATCACCATCGAAAGAACCTCCCGGCCCCTCGAACTGAACATTATAGTGCAACGAAAGAGATAGATATTTGTCCGCCTCATTGGGTTGGGAATTTGCCGTGGCCGACGCCGTATAGCTGAAATAGTAGGAAATGCGGATATCGGTCAGCGTTCCGAGGGACGGATCAAACTGATCGAACGTAAACGCATAGTCGTTGAACAGCACGTCAACGGTCTGTGCATCCGCCAGCGGATCCGAAAATGCCCCGGAAACGAGAATGGATTCATCCAGCGGCGTACTCGTTTGCGAAATAAGTGATGCGCGTGACGATGACGCGGCCAATACACAACCCAGAACAACGATTTTCGCTCCCGACGACAACCCGCGTCTACCTGCTGATTTCAATTTTGTTTTCACGCAGTGTCTCCTTTTGTTTTAAATTTCAGCCACCCTAACCTCTGCAACCTTAAGTTGGGATTAAGGATGAAGAGCGCACGAAAACCACCACTCCTGCGGAGCCTTTCCCACAGAAGTGGTCATCGCAAATGTCCGCCGGTTAAAACATTTCGGAGCCGTCGATCACCTCGACCCGGCAGAAGATCACGTTGTTGGTGACAGTGCGTGTGAGGTTGCTGGCGCTGGTGGCTCCCACGTATTCCCATTCGCCTGAAACAAGATTTGTCGTCGCATACACCTCGTAAAAAAGCCCGGACTTGAACGTCGGCCAGCTGAGAGTCAGTTCATCGGCTCCTGTATTCTGAATAGAAATCAAAAATACAGAACCTTCATCCGTTAGATCGGAGCCGATGAAGGCTTCGTCGCCATCGTCCGAACCGTCGCCATCAGTGTCGGCCAGAGCGGGATCGGAGCCATAGTGCACGCCTTCGGCGTAGTCGGTCAGGGAGTCGCCGTCGGCGTCCGAGCCGTCGTCGGTTGCTTCGTAGCACCCCATGTCGACGATGCTGTCGTAGATGCGGGCGTTGCCGTCGAGATCGGTCGAAACGTTAACCAACGCGTTGCTTCCGGCGTTAATGGCCGGCGATGTATACGAGAGGCTAAACGTACCGTTTTCATTCGGTGCAGTGGCAGGATTGATGCCGGCGAGGAATTGCGGATCTTCATCCAGATTATTTCCGCCGTCGATCCCGATTCCGGCATCCCAGTTTATACTCCCGCCCGAGTTGGCAATCAGGCAATGGTATACCGTAGTGGTGCTGCTATTTAGATTGACCACGGAAGCCGTATTCGTTGCGATTTCGCCGTCACTCTGGTTGTTCCAAATAATGCTGTTTTCGATCGTTACCGAAGAGGTGTTGTTGTTGAATATGGCACCACCCAGACTCCTTGCCTGATTTCCTGACAGCGATGCGTTGACCAGTGTCACCTTCGAGCCCGAATTCCGCGCATGAAGTGCCCCTCCATTATTGCCTTTGTTGCCGGTCATCAGCGGATTGATGAAGATGACTTCCGCTGCATTCACCAGAACCGCACCTCCGTTGAAGGTCGCTTCATTTCCTCTGAACGTGCAATCCTGAACCGTGATATCTGATGCGTCGATGCATAAGCCGGCACCGTCATCATCGGCCGAATTGTTTATGATCGAGCAGGCCCTGACCGTTCCGCTGGCTCCGTTTTCTATCATCATACCTGCTCCCTGCTCATGGCCGCCCTTAAACCCCATAACAACGGCGTTTCCAGAGAACGTACAGGAAACGACTTCGGATGTACCGCCGCTGAGCAGCATGCCCCCGCCACGGTAGGATCCGTTTCCGGCAAAGGTGCAGTTTGAGACCACCAGATCCGCCGAATCAGCAAACAGGCCCGCCCCTTTTTCGTAGGCCGCGTTTCCATAGAACCCCATTTGACGGATTTCAAACGTACCGCCGGCGGCATACAGGCCCGCCCCTTTTCCTTCCGCATCCGTTCCGCCGGCGTCACCTGCCGTTACAATAAACCCATCGAGCACCAGCGATTCTACTCCTTCGGCGACCGTGATGACATGCAGGCTGTTGGTGCCTGCGATGCCGGTATACGACTCCAGAATGTCCAGTCCCTCGTCCGCATCATTCTGATCAATATCGCCGCTGAGAATCGTGGAATGTGTCCCGGGATCCCGCTGCGACAGATTGGTTTCATCCCCCGCAAATCCGCCGTAAAGGGAGATCCCATCGATCAACGTGAAGGTGGCTGAGGAATCGTTGGTCACCATTGCAAAGCCCGCCGCCGCTTCGTCGGGATAGTAAACACCGGCCGCCACCCAGATTTCCTGCGTGGTCGCGACGGCCAGCGCATCCTGCAGATCCTCGAATGCGGTCGCCCAGGCTGTTCCGTCCTGTGCGCCGGGAGCAGCCGGTGTACTCGCATTCACATAGATCACACTGGCATAGGCCGGAGTCGATTCACGCACGATGGACACCGAATCGCTCGCCGCAATCCCCAGCGAATTGGTGCCGGTAACGGCAATACGGTTCGTGCCCGTATCGAGTGCAATGGATGCAATCGAGAAGTTGGTTCCCGAAACCGCCACCGTTCCGTTGGCTGCCGTCAATTCATTGCTCCAAACGAGACTTCCAACGACCCATTCATTATTCGTTCCACTGATCGAGAACTCCGTCACGGCATACGCCACGGTCTGATTCGTGGTTGTGATGCCAACGACCGGTGTGGTGTCCACCGCCGTCAGCTCGGCGTCGCGCACAAGGCGGACATAGTTGTACCAGCGCGCGGCATCGCCCTGCGGGGACGTGGTGAAGTACCAGCCGTCGGGGATGTAGGTGTAGCCCGCGGTGTC
This sequence comes from Pontiella sp., assembly GCA_050290185.1. Taxonomy (GTDB): domain Bacteria; phylum Verrucomicrobiota; class Kiritimatiellia; order Kiritimatiellales; family Pontiellaceae; genus Pontiella. Next base: position 149,927 of record JBNKHE010000009.1, on the reverse strand, counting down.
GTAGGTCTTCAGTTCGCTGCGCTGGGCGCCGGAGCCGTGGACGTCTTCCCAGACACTATTGAAATATCCCATCGCCCGTCCGAAGCAGACATACACGGCGTGCGATGCCCCGCCATCCTGCTGGATGTGGGTGGTGCCGGTGAAATACCACGGCCAATCGACCGCTCCGCCTTCGTTGGTGATCGTGGTGCAGGTGAAGATTGGGTCAATCGATGCCGAGCCGTCGGTCGTCGGCTCCAGATTGTAGTCTAGAATGGAATGGAGCTCCTTGGCATTGGGCAGTCGCCAGTCGCTATGGCCCAGATAGTTGGAGGCGTTCATCGCCTGCGCGTAATCCAACGCGTCGGCCCAAAGCATTCCGGCTCCGCTGTCGTTCTGCTGCCACATCAGGCCGGTCGCATGGTCGGTGACGGTGCCGTCGCCATTGTCTTCAAAATCGTTGACTCCATAGCTCGTGTTGCCGCGACAATAGTAGACCAGGAAGTCCTTGGTGATCGGATAGCCTTTGATGCGGCCGTCTACAATGTTCAGGCCTGGCATGGTTTGAATTCCGCCGCCCATGACCGGATCCTGGTTGAGCGTGGAGGTCGCCACCTGCGAATCGATCGTGCGCTCGCCGGCATTGGTGTCGCCCCAGGCAAATTCAAAATAGTCGGAATCGATGAACGGAACGAGCGTGGAAGTATCGTCGCTCATCGGATCCGTTCCGCGGAAGTCCATCAGGGAATACATCTCCTTGATGGTTGGCAGACGCCAATCGCTATGGCCGCCAAAGCTCGCTGCATTGACCGTGTCGACATACGTTGAGGCCTCGGACTGGGTCATCTTATCGTTGATGTCAATCGTACCGTCTGCGTTCCAATCCGGCGAACGCGTCCAGGTCAGGCCGGTGTTATAGTCGTAGACCGTCAGACCGTCGGGGCTGATTTCGTAGCATGGCTGGTTGCCGGCATGGCCGGCATCCTGCCCATGCAATACGTCGTTGGTGGCGGGTTCGGTGATTTCGCTGGACGTATCGAAGAACGTGGTTTGGTGCGTGTCCACCACCGCATACGGTACCGTCGGCAGCGCCAGCTCGGTGTTGTCGAACCCGGCAAAGTCGGGCGCATAGCGTTCGAAGCGGAACAGGTTGCCGTTATCCGTATAATCCCAGACAAGTCCACCGTCGGAAGTCACCTCAAACACATAGCCCTCGGTTCCTTCACAGATCAGGGTGTTGCCATTTTTCAGACGCTGCGCTCCGGAGATATGATCCGCATAAAAATTGGTGGCCACGGAATTCGTATAAGTCCAGACCGGAGCCAGCGGCAGACCATTCGTGTAGCTACCGTCGGGCGCCACCGGCGGAACGATTTCGTCGACGGAGGAATAATCGCCGCCGGGACGGTTCTGCCCGTTGTTGAAGATCAGGATATCGCCCGCACCCGGCAATCCGTCGCCAATCCAGTGGGCGTTGTGCTGCGCAAAAAGCTGCTGGTCGGTGGACGTGCCGGAATCATAGGCCGCCGGATTACCCCAGCGATAGAGCAGATCGCCCGCGGAACCGGCGGCTTCGGCTGTCGTGGTGCTGTGGTCGATCACCCAGATTTCACTGAAGTTGTGAACACTGAGCAGAATCTGGTCGCGTTCCGCGTTGTAGTCGATGGAATTGATATGCAGCCAGTCCGCACTGTTGCCGGATCCATAGTTCAGATCAATCAACTCGGGATGGTCGGCCACCACGCCATAGTTTGCGGCAAGTGGAAAGTAATCCTGGATCAGATGATCCCACGCATGCCATTCCCAGACAATCGTCCCGCCGTAGCTGCCGGTCGGTGCCACCTCGATGATGGAATCGGGCCACAGCTCGCCGTCGTTCAGCAGGCTCGGATTGCGCCCGAGGTTTACCGCCTCGGTCTCCGTCTTTTTCTCCCAGGCAATCATCAGGACATGGCCGTTGGGCAACATCCGGACATCGTGATGCGAGCGATGCTCCGTCGTGTCGTAATCATAGGCCCAGGTCAGATTGCCGACCCAGTCGTACTGCTCCACGCGTCCGGCGCAACCACCCGTGTTAAAATTCGTGCTGCCCGTGTTGGCCGGGCGCAGCAGCGAGCCGTCGTCGAGCAGATAGACCGACTGGCCGGGGTTGTAGCTGCTCGACCACGTCTTCACGATGTTGTCGTCGTTATCCATCAGATAGGTGTTGGTCGATGTCAGCGGGCTGAACAGGTTGTAGCCCGATGCCGGCGGCCCGTTGGTGTAGACATCGACCGCCGCGGCTCCGACCGTAAACCCGCCGGTTTTCGTAAACACGGTCGTACCCATCGGTGTGGTGAACGTAACGGTGCAATCCTTCGCGCCCACGGCCTCGCCCGCCGGAATATCAAAAACCGCCGTTACTGTATCCAGGCTGGGCCGGTTAACGGATTTTCCAACCAGCGAACCGATCATCACACTGTCCGGACTGATTTCGACTGGAGGAGTCGGCGGCGTAGAGTTCGGCAACGTGAACGTCACCATCAAACCCGTCGTGCCCGGATCCGCCTGATCAGGACTCACCGCCGTAATTGAGAGTTGTGCAAACACATGACTTGTCGCCAGCAGCGAGCAAAGAAAAACCAAACCCTTTTTCATTTTCGACTCCTTTTTCCATTCACCATGCACGGAAGCTAGCACGGCGAACCTTAAGCGAAGATTAAGGTGTCTAAAAACAAGCAGCGGAACGGCTACGCCATAGATCTCTAAATCATGTGCATTTCCTGTGCTCCTGCCTTCTTGCAAATGACAGCAAGGTTGAAACTGCACAAATGTGATCAATTGACTTACCTTGGAATAGGTGATTTATTAAAGATCGATCGTGCTTAATTCAACCTACAAGGGGAATCATCACAACCTTGAAATGAACAAATGAATTCCGTGCTCCGCGTGACCACGGCAGCGCTTTTCTGCAGCGCGCAGATACACGCTATCGCGCGTTTAGACGGGCTTGCCCCAAATTACGAATTGGCTGAAATTTTCGCCCATGCGTCAATTTTATGAATGGAGAATAACAAATGAAAAACACAACAAGATCCTTGTCTCAATCCTTGATTTGCACACTCCTGTCCCGCGCGCGGCTTGTTCTGGCCTCGGCACTCGTCGCGGGATCGGCCAGCTGGGCCGACACCATCCTGACTGTCACCAACCTCAACCCCGATGCGAACGCCATTGCTGCACTCGCCAACTCCAGCATTGAAGTGAGCTTCAGCGAAGGCCTGGAAGCCGGATCAGTGGTTTCGAACACGATCAGCGTGATGGGCTCATTCTCCGGCCGGATCGCCGGCAGTTATGGAGTCGCCGGCAATGTCATCAGCTTTGACCCGACCAACGACTTCAATGTGGGCGAAGTGGTATCCGTGACCTTGACAACCAACCTGCAAAGCGTGGCGACCAACGCGCTCGATAATCCGTATACCTTCCAGTTTGCGATCGGGGTGCCGGGCGGCACTGGCAACTTCCGGGACAGCGGCAACAGCCTGGGAAGCTACTCGAGCCAAGGCGTGAGCCTGGGCGATGTGGATGGCGACGGTGATCTCGATGCCTTCGTGGCGAACATCGGTCAGGGGGATCGGGTCTGGCTGAACAACGGCAGCGGAACCTTTTCCGATAGCGGCCAAAGTCTGGGCAGCTACGACAGCTATGGCGTAAGCCTGGGTGACGTAGACGGCGACGGCGACCTCGATGCCTTTGTGGCGACCGGAAGTGGACCGGAGGTCGTCTGGCTGAATGACGGCAACGGAAACTTTTCCGATAGCGGCAACAGACTGGGAAATGATACCTGCTTTGGTGTGGATCTGGGCGATCTGGACGGCGACGGCGACCTTGATGCCTTTGCGACGGGCTATGGTATAGGAAACCGGGTGTGGCTGAATGACGGCAGCGGAAACTTTTCCGGCAACGGCCAAAGCCTGGGCAATAACAGCAGCTATGGCGTGAGCTTGGGCGATGTGGATGGCGACGGCGACCTCGATGCTTTCGTGTCGAACAACGGTCAGGCCAGCCGGGTCTGGCTGAATGACGGAAGCGGCAACTTTTCCGACAGCGGCCAAAACCTGGGAAACTCCTGGGACTATGGTGTGAGTCTGGGCGACGTGGACGGCGACGGCGATCTTGACGCCTTCGCGGCGGTCTACGGTCAGGGGAACCAGATCTGGCTGAACAACGGCAGCGGCAGTTTCTCCGACAGCGGCCAAAACCTGGGAAGCTACAACAGCTTTGCCGTGAACCTGGGCGATGTGGACGGCGATGGCGACCTGGACGCTTTCGTGATAAACGGCTCTCAAGCGAACCGGGCGTGGCTGAATAACGGCAGTGGAACCTTCACCGACAGCGGCCAAAATCTGGGAAGCGCCAAGAGCCGTTGCGCGGGTTTGGGAGATGTAGACGGCGACGGCGACCTCGATGCCTTTGTGGCGAACTACACTCAGGCGAACCGGGTATGGCTGAATAACAGCTTGCCGACCGATGTGAACTTATCCTCCGGCAGCGTGGCTGAGAATCAGGCCATCGGAACGGTTGTGGGTACGTTCAGCACCACCGACGCCGATAGCGGCGACACGCCTACCTACAGCCTCGTCGCGGGCACGGGCAGCGACGACAATGGTTCCTTCACCATCAACGGCGACCAGCTCAAAACCGCAGCAAGCTTTGACTATGAAACCAAGACCAACTACAGTATCCGCGTGCAGACCGCCGACGGCCATGGAGGGACGTACGAAGAGGCGTTCACCGTCACGATCACGGACGTGGACGAGATTCCACCGACCTTGACGGGCTTTATCCGGAACACACCGGCCACGAGTCCGGTCAACGCCGATACGCTGGTCTTCGACATCACGTTCAACGAACCCGTAACCAACGTGGATGCCGCCGCCTTTACCATCACCGGCACCACCGCAACCGGCGTGTTGGCAGGCTCCGGGACGGCCTACACCCTCACGGTGAGCGGCGGCGATCTGTCCAGTCTCAACGGAACCGTGGGACTGAACCTGAACTCCGAACAGAATATTACAGACCTCGCGGGCAACGCCCTGCCGGCGGGCGAGCCGTCAACGGATGAAACCTATCAGCTCGACAACACGGTCCCCACCCTGACCGCATTTGCCCGCAACACACCGGCCACGAATCCGACCGATGCCGACTCGCTGGTCTTTGACATCACCTTCGACGAACCCGTCGTGAACGTAGACGCCTCGGACTTCACCATCACCGGCACCACCGCCACGGGCGTGCTGGCGGGATCCGGCACGGCCTACACCCTCACGGTGAGCGGCGGTGATCTGGCGGACCTTACCGGCACAGCAGGCCTGAATCTGGCCGCCGGCCAGAACATCACGGACACCGTCGGCAATGCCCTGCCGGCCGGCGAACCGGCCACCGACGAGACCTATACGCTCGACAATACAGCACCCACCGTAACGTCTATCGTGCGGGCGGATGCGGATCCGACCTGGTCAACCAGCGTCGTCTTCACAGTCATGTTCAGCGAGCCGGTGAGCGACATCGAACCGGGTGATTTTGCGCTGGCTCTGACGGGATCGGCCTCCGGCACCATCGAAAGCGTATCCGCCGCCAGCGGTAGCTCGGTCACGGTCACGGTGAATGGTGTGAGCCCCTATGGTACGCTGGGCCTCAATTTCGATCCCAGTGCCTTGGACAGCGTGCTGGACGCCCTCGGCCACCCGGCAACGGCCGACTTTACCGGCGAGACGTATACCGTCACGGCCCACCCCGTCGTGACCTCCCATGTACCGGATAACAACGCACTGGATGTCGCGACCGGCAGCACCGTCGCAGTAACCTTCAATGTGGATATGGCACAATCGTCCTTTGACGATGGCTCGACCTTCAATGTGAACGGATCCCTTTCAGGCAAAATTCAGGGCATGTTCTCCGGCGACGGAACGCCCACGATCACCTACCAACCCACCAACGGCTTCAGGCCGGGCGAGACCGTTAGCGTGGTTCTGACGACGGGCCTTCAGAGCTCCCTGGGCGCGGATCCGGTGGCCCCGTATGCCTTCGAATTCGTGGTCGGAGCCCCAAGCGGAAGCGGCCTCTTCGCCGCCACGACCAACAGTCTGGGAAGCTCACAGAGCGTGAGTGCGAACCTGGGCGACCTGGACGGCGATGGCGATCTGGACGCCTTTGTGGCAAATGCCGCCCAGGGGAACCGGGTGTGGCTGAATGACGGCCATGGCAGCTTCGCCGACCACGGACAAGCTCTGGGAACTTACAATAGTTATGGCGCAAGCCTCGGCGACGTGGATGGCGACGGCGATCTCGATGCCTTCGTGGCGAATTACTCCCAGCCAAACCGGGTTTGGCTGAACGATGGAAACGGCACCTTTTCGGACAGTGGCCAAAGCCTGGGAAGCTCATACAGCATGACCGTGCGCCTGGGCGATCTCGATGGCGACGGCGACCTTGACGCTTTTGTGGCAAATCAGGGGCAAGGCAACAAGGTCTGGTTGAATGATGGCAACGGCAATTTCTCGGACAGCGGACAAAGCCTGGGCAGCACATACAGTCAAGACGTGCGCCTGGGCGATGTGGACGGCGACGGCGATCTTGACGTCTTTGTGGCGAACTACAACGGAGAGGCAAACCGAGTCTGGCTGAACGACGGCAACGGCACCTTCTCCGACAGCGGACAGGCCCTGGGAACTTCCGGCAGTTATGCCGTGAGCCTGGGGGACCTCGATGGCGACGGCGACCTCGATGCCTTTGTGGCGAACTATTCCCAGCCAAACCGGGTCTGGCTGAACAACGGTAGCGGCAGTTTCACCGACAGCGGCCAAAGCCTGGGAGGCAACACCAGCGTGGGCGTAAACCTGGCTGATGTGGACGGCGACGGCGACCTTGATGCCTTTGTAGCCAACTATGGCCAGGCCAACCGCATCTGGCTCAATGACGGCAGCGGAAGCTTCTCGCTCAGCGCCAACAGCCTGGGGAACTCCATCAGCTATGGCGCGGGTCTGGGCGATCTGGACGACGACGGCGATATCGACGCCTTTGTGGCCAACTATGGTCAGGCGAACCGCGTCTGGCTGAACAACTATTCGCCCACCAGTTTAACCCTCTCCACCAACAGCGTGGCTGAGAATGAGGCCACCGGCACAGTCGTGGGCACGTTCAGTACCGCCGATACCGACGCGAACGACACACACACCTACAGCCTCGTTGCAGGCACGGGAAGCGGCGGCAACGCATCCTTCACCATCGACGGCGATCAGCTCAAGACCGCAGCGAGCTTCGACTACGAGACCCAAACCAACTACAGCATCCGGGTACAGACCGACGACGGACACAGCGGGACGTATCAGAAGGTATTCACCGTCTCGGTTACGGACGTGGACGACACGCCGCCTACCTTGATAAGCATTACCCGAAAAACGCCATCCACAAACCCGACCGCGGCCAACACACTGGTCTTTGATATCACATTCGACGAGCCCGTTGTGTATGTGGACATGGAGGACTTCACCATCACGGGAACCACGGCAACCGGCGTGCTGGCGGGTTCCGGCACGGCCTACACGATTACGCTGAGTGGCGGCGATCTGGCCGACTTCGACGGAACCGTGGGACTGGACCTGACCGATGGCCAATACATCCTGGACGCCGCAGGCAACCCCCTGCCGGACAGCGAGCCGGCGACGGATGAAACCTACGAGGTCGACAACACGCCCCCCATGCTGATCGCATTTGCCCGCAACACACCGGCGGAAAGCCTGACGGCTGCCGATACGCTGGTTTTCGATATCACGTTCAACGAACCCGTCAAGTATGTGGACCCGACGGATTATACGATCACCGGAACCACCGCAACGGGTATACAGAGCGGTTCGGGCGCGTCCTACACGCTTACGCTGAGCGGCGGCGATCTGGCTGCTCTCAATGGGACCGTAGGACTGGATCTGAATGCGGGAGCGGGTATCACGGACCTTGCAGGCAACGTGCTGCAAGTGTCGGGCGAGCCGGCCACCGACGAAACCTATACGCTCGACAATACGGCACCCACCGTGACGTCCATCGTCCGGGCGGATGCCAATCCGACCTGGTCGACCAGCGTCGTCTTCACGGTTACATTCAGCGAGCCGGTAACCGACATCGAGACGGGCGATTTCGCGCTGGCCCTGACGGGATCGGCTTCCGGCACCATCGACGATGTATCCTCTGCCAGCGGCAGCTCGGTCTCCGTAACGGTGAACGGCGTGAGCCCCGGCGGCACGCTGGGCCTCGACTTCAGCCATGATGCCCTGGACAGCGTACTCGATGCCGCCGGCAATCCGGCCGCGACCGACTTCACCGGCGAAACCTACACGGTGGTGGCCCAACCCGTCGTGACCGCCCATGTTCCGGACAGCAATGCTCTGGGCGTTGCAACCGGAAGCACCATCGCAGTAACCTTCAACATGAACATGGCACAGTCGCCCTTCGACGACGACTCGACCTTCAACGTGAACGGCTCCCTTTCGGGCCGGTTTTTCGGCATGTTCTCCGGCGATGGAACGCCTACGATCACCTTCCACCCGTACAACGGCTTCAAACCGGGAGAAACCGTCAACGTTGTTCTGACAAAGGATCTCTATAGCAGCGACGGCGCGCCGATGCCGGCGCCATACGCCTTCCAGTTTAGAGTCGGAGCGCTGGGCGGCAGCGGCAGCTTTGCCGACAGCGGCAACAGCTTGGGAAGCGCCCAAAGCCAGGACGTAAGCCTGGGCGACCTCGACGGCGACGGCGATCTCGACGCCTTCGTGGCCAACTTCGACCAGCCGAGCCGGGTCTGGCTGAACGACGGCAGCGGCACCTTTACCAGCAGCAGTCAAAGCCTGGGCTACGCACCCAGCGTTGGCGTGTGCCTCGGCGACCTCGACAGCGATGGTGATCTCGACGCCTTTGTGGCGGCCTTCGCTCAGAGGAACCGGATCTGGCTGAACGACGGAAACGGAAACTTTGCCGACAGCGGCCAAGACCTGGGAAGCTACAATAGCAATGATGTAAGCCTAGGCGACGTGGATGGCGACGGCGATCTTGATGCCTTCGTGGCAAACTTCGCAGAACCGAACCGGGTCTGGCTCAACGACGGCAACGGCAATTTCTCCGACAGCGGTCAAAGCCTGGGAAGCTCATACAGCATGACCGTGAGTCTGGGCGATGTGGATGGTGACGGCGATCTCGATGCCTTCGAGGCAAACCACGGTGCTCAGGCCAACCGGGTCTGGCTGAACGACGGAAACGGAAACTTCGCCGACAGCGGCCAAAGTCTGGGCAGCTCATCGAGTGTTGACGTGAACCTCGGCGATGTGGATGGCGACGGCGATCTCGATGCCTTTGTGGCAAACAACCAGGCCAACCGGGTCTGGCTGAACGACGGAAACGGAAACTTTGCCGACAGCGGAAATACGCTGGGAACATCCGATAGCTATAACGTGAAACTGGGCGACCTCGACGGCGATGGCGACCTTGATGCCATTACGGCCAATCGCGATCAGGCCAACCGGGTCTGGCTGAACGACGGCTCCGGCAGCTTCTCCGATAACGGCCAAAGCCTGGGAAGCTCCGAAAGCCGAGGTGTGAGCCTGGGCGACCTCGACGGCGACGGAGATATCGATGCCTTCGTGGCGAACTACAACCAGGCGAACCGGATATGGCTCAACGCCGACACCCCTGTCGACTCAGACGGCGACGGACTGCCCGATGAATGGGAACTGCGCTACTTCCTCGATCCCACCAACGCCGTCGCCGGAGCGGACAGCGACCTCGACGGACAAAGTAACTTTGAGGAATATATGGCCGGAATGGATCCCACCAACAGCACATCCTTCTTCGCCACCTCCCTCTCCATCACGAATCCCGCCGGCTTTGTCGTCAGCTGGACCGCTGTTACCGGCCGCACCTACAGCGTCTACTGGAACAACGACCTGACCAACGGATTCCCGTCGGCAACCGTATCCAATCTCGTCTATCCGCAAAACAGCTGGACCGACACCGTACATGCCGCCGAAACCAAAAGCTTCTACCGCATCGGCGTCCAGCTCTCCGAATAGAAAGCCGAAAAATAAAAGAGGCGCTCCGGTTTGGAGCGCCTCTTTGCCAGGGTTCAAACCTCGACTCTACTGATTCGGTGGAGGACACCGATCGCCGCTGTTCCCTCCGTCTCCATTCGGCGGAGGCCCTTTGGGTGCTTCGCTGGCATCAATGTATCCATCGCCGTTTTTATCCATGTGCGTGAAGTGCTCGTCCGGCCCCTTGAATTCATCCTGGGAGACTTGGCCGTCCCCATCCTGGTCGAAGTGTTTTATGAACCCTTCATCTGGTTCACCGTCGCCCTGCGGACCGCCCTGACCTCGTTTGGGCGGCGGACCTTTGGGTGCTTCCTCTTCGCTAATGAATCCATCGCCGTTTTTATCCATGTGCGAGAAGTGCTCGGCCGGGCCCTTGAATTCATCCTGGGAGATCTTGCCGTCCCCGTCCTTGTCGAAGTGTTTGATGAATCCACCTTCGCCGCGCGGCGGCGGGCGGTTTCCCTGTTCGTCCTGGGCCATTGCGGTTCCTGCGACAAGCAAGGTGATTAGTGTTGCCAGCTGTGCCTTCATGGTATGCCTCCTTCGTTCTTCTGCGCGGAACAGGCCGCGTTCCTTTCCCCGATTGACGCAGGTACCTTAGCGCACCAAACCTTAAGCCAGGATGAAGCCACAGTCCGAAAGAGAATTTTCCTCGCTGAGGCGCCGAGGTCGCAGAGTATGGATAGGATTTATTTCCCTGCGACCTCCGCGCCTCTGCGAGAGACAAAACTGTAGCTACGGACAATCTTAATCCAATCTTAAGGTTCGCCGTGCTAGAAGGTTTTGCGTACATTGAAGAAATCGGAGAAGACGGATGAGACTATTGATTGTGGAAGATGAATCGGATCTGCGGCTGGCGCTTTCGATGGGGCTGGCCGAGGAGGGCTATGCGCTGGATACGGCAGTTGATGGTGAAGAAGGGCTGTACAAGGCGCTCAACTGGGACTACGACGCCATCATTCTCGACATCATGATGCCGAAGATGGATGGATGGGAAGTGCTCGAAAAGCTCCGCAAGAAAAAGCATACCCCCGTGCTGATCCTGACTGCGCGAGGTGAGGTGGACGACCGCGTTAAGGGGCTGGACCTGGGCTCCGACGATTTCCTGGTCAAACCCTTCGAGATGGCCGAACTGACCGCCCGCCTGCGCGCCCTCATACGCCGTACGGCCGGCAAGTCCACGACCGTTGTGCGGGACGGCATCCTGGAGATTGATACCTCGAAGAAAAGCGTGCAGGTGGCGGGCAGTCCGGTGGGGCTGACCGCCATGGAATACTCGCTGCTCGAGTACCTCATGCTCCATTCCGACCGGGTGGTGTCGCGCACGGAGTTGTACGAGCACCTGTTCGACGAAAACGACGATTCGCTCTCCAACGTGCTCGATGTCCATATCTGCAACCTACGGCACAAGCTGGGCGCCGGAAGCATCAAGACCCGCCGGGGTCAGGGCTATATCATGGAGCGATGACTTGAAGGTATTCCGATCCATCAAATGGCGCTTGCAAATATGGCAGATGCTGCTGCTCGCCGGTGTATTGGGCACACTGCTCCCGCTCCACTACCACCTAAAGAAAAAGGAGCTGATCGCTGGCATCGACAAACAGCTGCAACAGGAACTGGTGCTGGTCTTGCCGACCGTCGCACCGCCTAGAAATGAACCGATACGAATGGTGGCCGGTGACCGGATGCCGATGGACGCCCCCTTAGCTGCCAGAGACGATATGCGCCAGACTGCTGGACGCTCCCCTATCATCAAGGACGGGAAAACGTATCTGGATGAACTCGCAACGCAAGGCCGGTACGTGGTGATCATCGACCCGCGGGGAGCCGAGCGGAATCGCTACGGTGCCGTTCCCTCTGGTCGCTCCTTCAGCGATTATGTCCGGCATCCTGAAGAGCAGGATCTTATCTCGCGGGATGGTTTCCGTGAACTGGTCAAGCAACAGCCGGGCGGACTTACGATCGTCATGGGCTATCCCCTCGCCCCGCTTAACAAGACCATGGCCGACACCCGCCTGCAACTGATCCTGGTGGGACTGTCCATTATGCTCATCGGCTTTTTCGGCGGCCTGCTGATTATCGGCAAAGCGATCCATCCGATCCGGGAGATCAGCCGGATCGCCGAACAGATTGCCTCCGGCGAGCGCAGCAGCCGCATTCAACTATCCGATGCCCCCGACGAACTGGCGGGCATGGCCCATACGCTCAACGAAACCTTCGACCATCTCGACGAAGCCATCGAAACCCAGAAGCGTTTTTCCGCCGACGCCTCCCACGAACTACGCACGCCCATCGCCGTGGTCATTGCCCAGACGCAAGCGGCCCTGAAGCGCGACCGCACCCCGGAGGAATACAAAACCGTTTTGGAGGCCTGCCTACGCGCCGGCCAACGCATGAAAACCATGGCCAACAGCCTGCTCACGCTTACCCGCATCGACAGTCAGGGAAACACTCTCACGAAAACCCGGTGCGACCTGAATACCGTCCTTTCCGATGCCGCCGATTCCGCATCGCTGCTTTCGGCCAAGCATCCCGTCGATTTTAAAGGCACGGATAAACCGTTGATCGCCGATGTCGACCGGGAGCGCATCCACCAGATCGTGACCAACCTGCTGGCCAACGCCGTGCAGCATAACCCCCAGGGATGCCCCCTGTGCGTTTTCTTGAGAGAAGACGGCGATACCGCCGCAATCGATATCGCCGACCAGGGAACAGGCATTCCCGAAGAACATCTTCCCCACATTTTCGAACGCTTCTACCGTGTCGACAAATCCCGCTCCCGCGAGCAAGGCGGCGCCGGGCTCGGACTCTCCATCGTCCAAAGCCTCGTCGAAGCCCACGGCGGACAGATTTCGGTTCAATCCGACCCCGAACGTGGCACCACCTTCACCATCGTTCTTCCATTGACCTGACGGGTAAAAAGTCTAACCCGCCGTTTCAAGACGGGCACATTCCTCGGGGCCGCACATTTCCCGACAAATAACCCGCCGGAGCCTCAGCGGTGGCGAGGCCACCAGCGAGTATGAACCCGGCTGAGTATTCCGATGTATGGAAAGCTTGACGTGCGGAATGGTCGCTATACTTTTGGCGGCACCGACATGAAAGGTTTTCTGGCCATTCTATTTTTGCTAGGCGCTTCGAGCGTTTCATCCGCTGATCTGACGGTCTTTGCCGCCGCCAGTACGACGGATGTGATGAAGGCGCTGGCAGCGAAGTTCAAGGAAAACGGCGGAGAGAACATCCGATTCAACTTTGCCTCGTCTGGTGCATTGGCCCGGCAGATCGATGCCGGCGCACCCGCCGACCTGTACGTATCCGCCAATGTAAGGTGGATGAATTATCTCGAGGAAAAAGATCTGCTTCTGGCCGGAACGCGGACAAACATCGCATGCAACGCGCTGGTTCTGGTTGCCCCGAAAAACAGCGTCATGACTTTCGAAGGCTTCCCGTCCAACCTGAAAAGGATGCTCGCCGTCGGCGAGTTCAGGAGTGTCCCGGCGGGAACTTACGCCGAAGCAGCGCTCAAGTCACTCGGCTGGCTTGATGACGTGGAGGGCAAACTGGTGAAAGGGACCAATGTCCGCACCGTGCTGATGTATGTGGAACGCGGCGAGGTCGACGCGGGCATCGTCTATCGCACCGACGCCATGCAATCGGCCAAGGTAAAGGTAATCGGTACCTTCCCTGAAGATTCGTACCCGCCCATCGTTTATCCCGTGGCCTGCCTGAAAACGGGTTCGGCCTCGGCCAAGACCTTTATGGAATTTCTGAAATCGGAAACGGCTAAAGCCGTTTTCAAACAATACGGCTTCATAAATCCGTCGGATACGTCAGATTAGTCCAATCATGTGGAACCTATCTCCAACTGAATGGACAGCGGTATGGCTGTCGCTGAAAGTAGCCCTCGGAGTGGCGGTGGTGACCGCTGTTCCAGCGGTGGTGCTCGGTTGGTTGCTGGCCCGGCGCGAATTCCGCGGCAAGGTATTGCTGGAAAGCCTCGTCCACGCTCCACTGGTCATGCCTCCTGTCGTAACCGGCTACCTGCTGCTGGTCCTGTTTGGTCGCCATGGCTGGCTCGGTCGCCCACTTAACGAATGGTTCGGCATTCACCTCGTCTTTACCTGGCAGGGTGCGGTTCTGGCTGCCGCCATCGTTGCCCTCCCCCTCGCCGTGCGCTCGGTGCGGCTTGCCATTACACTGGTCGACCGACGTCTGGAGGAAGCAGCACAGACGCTCGGTTATCATCCGCTCCGCGTCTTTTTCAGGATCACACTGCCGCTCGCCTGGCCGGGCATCCTCGGCGGTATCCTGCTCGCCTTTTCACGCAGCCTCGGCGAATTCGGCGCCACCATCACCTTTGCCGGCAACATTGAAGGCTCGACCCAGACCCTGCCGCTGGCCATCTATTCCAGCCTTCAGGTTCCCGGGGAGGAGCCCGCCGCCATGCGGCTGGTCATCTGCTCGCTAATCCTCTGCTTCGCCAGCCTGCTGGTGTCGGAATGGCTGACGCGGCGATCGAAAAAACGGATGGAACGCAACCAATGATCCGAAATAGTGCATATGGATTAAACACAAAGACACCAAGTTCACTAAGCTTCGAGTCCTTTGTGCCTGAAGCGAAGCGGGTGTTTAAATTCATGCATGAAACAGAAAAACAGACGGAATGGAATTCATGAACCTTGAGGTCGATATCTATCTGCGACAGGGCAAGTTCCTGCTCGATGCGCAGTTCCGCTGCCTCGAGTCGGCACTCGGCGTTTTCGGGCCATCGGGATGCGGCAAGAGCACGCTCTTCCGCGCACTCGCCGGACTGGTGCGCCCGGAGGGTGGACGCATAGTGCTTAATGACCAAACCCTGTTCGATGCCGACCGGAATATCTTCATGAAGCCGCATGAGCGAAACGTAGGTCTCGTCTTTCAGGATGCCCGCCTCTTTCCGCACTGGTCTGCGGCGGAAAATCTGCGTGCCGGTGAATGCTTGAAGCACCGGGTAGACGGTCGCCCGTTCGGCTTCGACGACATCATCGACCTATTGAACATCGGACACCTGATCGGCCGGTCCGTGGAGCAGCTGTCCGGCGGCGAGAAGCAGCGCATCGCCATCGGTCGTACGCTGCTGTCGAATCCCCGCTTGCTGCTGATGGATGAGCCGGTCGCCGGTCTGGATATTTCGCTTAAGATGCAGATTCTTCCTTTCCTATCGAAGGTACACCGCACGCTGAAAATCCCCACCATCCTGATCAGCCACGATCTCGGCGAAATTCTCCAGCTCACCGATCGCCTTCTGCTCATCCGCGACGGATCGGTGGTCGGCAACGACACCCTGGACAAGCTTGCCCGTGCGCCGGACACTCTGCAGGAGCTTAAGGGGGCCGCCCTTACCAATCTGCTAAACGTACGGGTACGGCAACACGATACCGCACGCGGTATCACTACGCTGGAGCTACCCGCCAGCCCTGACCAGACCATAGAAATGCGGCTGTCTCCCGAACTGCCGGTCGGCGCAACCGCAAACATCGGAATCGCTGCCGACCAGATGGCCTTGGCCAATCAGCGTGTTGAGGCCATTTCCATGCGAAACCAGCTTCCCGGACGCGTCAAGCACATCGTCCACGCCTCCGACCGTTCCATATGCCACCTCGAAACCCCCGCCGGCATCCTTTTTGCGGAAATCACGGCCGGCACCGAACAGGATATGGCCCTGGCCGATGGGTCATCCATCTGGGTGATTTTCAAGAGTCTTGCCATTCAGAGACTTTAAATTCCCTTTTTATTGCTCCATCTATCCTCGGCGTTGCCCTCCCCTTCATGAAACATACAATATTGTAGTCATTTTGCTTTTTTGGCCCATTTATGTTTTCCACACGCTCAATACCTAAAACACAAATCCCATCCTTTCCTACACGAGTTAAGGCACTTACAGATCAAATTCTTACCGAAAACCTGCTGGCACACCCCGTGCATACATGACCATCCCGATATTATATTACGGATTTTACTCCGGGAGGATGTTAAGTGAGTTTGAAAAAACAAGAAGTCGTCGTTGTAGGCAACGGTATGGTCAGTGTCCGGTTTTGCGAGAAACTGCTGGAATACGACAAAAACAAGCGGTTTCACATCAAGGTGCTCGGCGAAGAGTGCCGTCCCGCCTACGACCGCGTTCAGCTGACCTCTTTTTTCGAGAAGGAATCGGCCGACGAATTGCTGATGCAATCGGCGGAATGGTATAAAGAACAGGATATCGAGCTGCATACGGGCGACCGGGTGGTCACCATTGACCGGAAGCATAAAACCGTCACCACGGCCAGCGGATTCCAGTATGGCTATGACCACCTGATCCTGGCCACCGGATCGAGCCCGTTCGTGCCCCCCATCAAGGGCACCGACCTTCCTGGCGTATTCGTCTACCGCACCATCGAGGATCTCGAGGCGATCCGGGAATATGCGAAGACCGCGAAAACGGCTTCCGTGATCGGCGGCGGACTCCTTGGACTTGAAGCCGCCAAGGCGGTTCACGATATGGGACTCGAAACCACCGTTATCGAGCGCTCCCCCCGCCTGCTGGCCCGGCAGGTGGACACCGGCGGCGGCGTTATTTTGAAACATCTGATTGAAAGTCTCGGCGTTCATGTTCTGACCGAAAAAATCACCCTTCATTTCACCGGCGAAGAAAAAGTAACCGGCATTGCTTTTGAAAACGACGAACATCAACCGACTGATATGATCATTATTTCGGCCGGCATACGGCCGAACGATGAACTCGCCAAAGAATGCGATATCTCCATCGGTCCGCGCGGCGGAATTGAAATTGATTCCCAAACCCGCACCTCCGACCATCACATTCACGCCATTGGTGAGTGCGCCTTGTATAAGGGCATGATCTACGGACTCGTCGCTCCGGGTTATGATATGGCCGACGTTGCCGCCGCGAACCTGTGCCACGAAAAGAAACTTTTCGAAGGTGCGGATATGTCGACCAAGCTCAAGCTCATGGGTGTCGATGTGGCCAGTGCAGGAGAGCCCCTGCTTCCGGAAGAACAGACCAAGGCCGTGGTCGTGTTTGACAGCCATCGGGGTATTTACAAAAAACTCGTGCTCTCACTCGACGGATCCAAGCTGCTTGGCGCTGTGCTGGTGGGCGATGCAACTGAGTATGGCCTGCTCTCGGCCATCTGCAAAAAAGGAATGGAACTGCCCGAACAACCGGAAACCCTGCTGGTTAAAACCGGTGCCCATAACGATGTGGAAATAGAATATGATGACGAAGAAGTCATCTGCTCCTGCAAGGATGTAACGGCAGGCGCTATCCGCAAGGCGGTGCAGGAAGGCGCAACAACGTTCGGAGCCGTTAAAAAGACCACCCACTGCGGAACGGGCTGCGGCGGATGCGCGGCCGTGGCAACGGACATTTTTGAAATTGAAATGAAAAAAATGGGCGTTGAAATCGACACGTCCCTATGCGAGCACTTTGCGTATTCACGGGCCGAACTCTTCAATATCATTAAGGTGACCGGTGCTAAAAGCTTCGATGAAATCCTCGACAGCCATGGTAAAGGTACCGGGTGCGAAATCTGCAAACCCACTGTGGCCTCCATTCTGGCTTCCATTCAAAATGACCATGTGGTGAACCACGCGCAGATCCAGGACACCAACGACAAGTTCATGGGCAACATTCAGCGCAACGGTACCTACTCCGTAGTGCCACGGGCACCCGGCGGCGAACTGACCCCGGACCAGCTGATCGTGATTGGAGAGGTTGCCAAAAAATATGATCTCTATACCAAGGTAACCGGCGGACAGCGCATCGACCTGTTTGGCGCAGAGCTTCACCAGCTCCCGCTGATCTGGAAGGAACTCATCGCCGCAGGCCTTGAAACCGGACATGCCTATGGAAAATCGCTACGCACTGTCAAAAGCTGCGTCGGCAGCACCTGGTGTCGGTTCGGCCTGCAGGACTCGGTGGATATGGCCGTGCTGCTGGAAAATCGATACAAAGGACTGCGTTCCCCCCATAAGCTTAAAATGGCGGTATCCGGTTGTGTCCGCGAATGTGCCGAGGCGCAAAGCAAAGACGTTGGCCTGATCGCCACCGAAGATGGCTGGAACATCTATGTGTGTGGCAACGGCGGGGTAACGCCGCGCCATGCAGACCTGCTGGCCACCAACGTGGACGATGAAACCGCCATCAAATATATCGACCGTTTCCTGATGTATTATGTCCGGACCGCTGACCGCCTGACCCGCACCGCCACCTGGCTGGAGAAACTGGAGGGCGGACTCAAGCATGTTCAGAACGTGGTCCTTGACGATTCCCTCGGCATTTGCGAACAGCTCGAGACAGAGATGCAGCACATCGTGGATACCTATCAATGCGAATGGGCAACCACGCTGGATGATCCGGAAAAAATGAAGATGTTCCATCACTACAGCAACTCCGAAGAGAGCGATAAACTGAACTGGATCGAGGTCCGCGGACAGAAGCGTCCCGCTCCGTGGAAAAAGGAATATGAACCGCTCATGCCGGAACCGACCGAAAATATGGATACGCAATGGGTTTGCTTTGGCGAAGCCTCAACCATTCCGAAAGACGGCGGCGAAACGCTGAAATACGGACGCCACCAGATTGCCGTATTCAACTTTGAAAAAGCCGGTAAATGGTTCGCCTGCCAGAACCTCTGCCCCCATAAACGCGAGATGGTTCTTTCGCGCGGCCTGCTCGGCGATATCGACGGCTTGCCGAAGGTGGTCTGCCCAATGCACAAGCGCGCCTTCTCGCTCGAAACCGGCGAAGGCCTGAACGATCCGGAACTGAGCATTTCCACCTTCCCGGTCGAAATCCGCGAAGGCCGTATCTTCATCGACCTCCCGTCGGAAGACGAACTCGACAAACTCCACATCTGCGATCCGGAAAAGGTGTGTTCCTAACGGAAGGCACTAGGCAAGAGCGAATTTCGCACATTGAGGCAATGTAAATATTGGGCTTTGATTGTCAAGCTGTAGAGACCGCCTACCTGAAAGGAGGCGGTGCTGCGATGGAAGCGCAACGCTTTCCCCTCTGGGGTGAAGCGTTCTCTACACAACGTGCGGTGTTCTATGCTTCGCGATCAGTGGAATCGCCGCATTTGATTGCCGGCGCAAGAATCCATAGGATTTTTGCGCCTCTTGTACCTTTTCGCGGCCAAATGATTCCCTGCATGATTCGAAATAATAATTCTGTCACAAAATCATTCTGCCTAAGACCAGTCCTCCTCGTTTCTGTGCATTCCGTGGTTCAAATCAGTCAGTCTACAGCGTAGTATGCCCGACATGAAACGGATGCCGAACATGCTGATGGCCGGGGCGGCCGGCCGCAATCTGGGCAAGACCCAGTTTCTCTGCCAGGCCATTCGCGCGCAGAGCGCGAAGGTGCCGGTCGTGGGAATCAAGGTCACCGCCTTCGACGATGTCGACGGCGAGGTTCAAGCGGACCAACTGCTGACCAAGACCTACCGCACCATCGAGGGCGACTATGTCGTCACGCACGAAAAGCCGGGCGACGACAACAAGGATACCCACCGGATGTACCGCGCCGGCGCGGAACGCGTCTACTGGCTCCGCGCCAAGCGATCGCATCTGGAACAGGGACTCGACGCCCTGCTCAAAACCATGGCCGGCGACGACATCGACCTGGGAACCGCCTGCCTCGTCTGCGAGTCCGGCGGCGCGCGCAACTTCATCAAACCCGGCCTGTTCTTCATCATTCAGGAGCACAACGACAACCTGAAACCCTCCTGCCGCGATGTCATCGATCTCGCCGACCGGCTGGTGAACGTCGACGGCGACGGCTGGGATCTTCAGCCCGAAGACCTCGTATTCAAAAACGGCTACTGGGGACTCAAGGAGGATGCAGCGGCCATCGTACTCAGCGGCGGAGCCAGCCGGCGCATGGGTGAAGATAAGAGCGTCATGCATGTCCACGGCCAGCCGCTCGTCGCCACCGTTGCCGGCCAGCTCGAACCCCAATTTGACGAACTGATTGTGAGCGGCGACAAGGAAAAGTATGCCTTCACCGGCCATCCCGTCGTGGAAGACCTCGAACCCGGCCAAGGTCCCTTGATGGGATTGATGTCGTCCCTGAAGGAATCCGGCCACGAACTCAATTTTGTGACCGCCTGCGATGTCCCGAATATCCATCTGCCGTTCGTCCGCCGCATGCTGCGCGAGATCGGCGGGCACGAAGCCATCGTTCCCGTATTGCCCGACGGCCACAAGCAGCCGCTCTTTGCCGTCTACCGTAAAAGCGTTCACACGAAAATCGCCGAACGGCTGGCCGAAGGCAAGCATGCCGTCCATGCACTTCTCGATGTGCTGGATGTCCGCTACATTGAAATCGACGGCGACTGGTACTATAACCTCAACACCCGCGAAGACCTCGACTACTATCAAAAGAGCCAAACATGATTTCCTACGAAGAAGCCCTCGAAACCGTTCTATCCTACGCCCCCTCACCCATCCCCGAAACCGTGCCGCTGCATCGGGCCAACGGACGCGTACTCTTGCAGAATGTATTGTCCGACCACGACATGCCGCCCTTCAACAAATCGGCCATGGACGGCTATGCCTGCCGCGCCGCCGACCTGCCCGGCCCGCTGCACTGCCTCGAAACCATCGCCGCCGGCACCACGCCCCAAAACGTCATCAACGACGGGCGCTGCGCACGCATCATGACCGGCGCCATCGTTCCCGAAGGCGCCGACTGCGTCTTCATGGTGGAACAATCCGAAATACTCGAAGACAACTCCGTCCGCTTCACCGGCACCGGCACGCCGGGCAACATTTGCTTCAAGGGCGAAGACGTAAAGACCGGCGACACGGTACTGGCGGCGGGCACACTCATCAAACCCGCCCATATTGCCGTGCTCGCCGGAGCCGGTTGCACCGAGCCTCAGGTCGCCAAGATTCCTCGGATCGGCATCATCGCCACCGGCTCCGAACTGGTGCAACCGGACCAACCCGTCGACGGCGCAAACATCCGCGAAACCAACGGGCACCAGCTCGTCGCGCAGGTCGCCGATTGCGGCATAGCGGCCACCTACTACGGCATCGTCGAGGACGAACGGGACAAGATTGCCGCCGCGATCGCAAAGGCTCTCGAAGAAAACGACGTCGTACTGATCTGCGGCGGTAGCTCGGTGGGCGACTTCGACTATGTCCCCGAACTGCTCGAAAAGCTGGGTTGCACCATGCATTTCGACCACATGGCCACCCAACCCGGCAAGCCGCTCACCTTTGCCACCGGCAACGGAAAAACCTGCTTCGGCATGCCCGGCAATCCCGTCTCCACCTTCATGGTCATGGAAACCATCGTGAAGCCCTTCCTCTACCGCGCCATGGGACACGATTTCAAACTGCCGTTTGTTCGCCTGAAACTCGGCAAGGACATGAAGCGCAAAAAGGCCGCGCGCAAATCGTTCGTGCCGGCGAAGCTTGTTGAACCGGGCGTAGTGGCCCGAATCGACTACCACGGCTCCGCCCACATTCACGCCCTCACCAAAGCCGATGGCTGGATCATTTTCCCCATCGGAGAAACGGAATTGAAAAAAGGAACAGCCGTCGACGTCTGGTTGCTCTAATGGGAGTAGTTGATGCGAACCGTAGCCGCCCGGCTACCCGAAAAAGTACCGCAGGCGTCTCGCCTGCCCCGAGGACAAGGTAATGGAAAAGAAACTGTCACATATTGGAACCGACAACCGGCCGTCGATGGTCGACGTCAGCCACAAGCCGCAGCAAAAGCGCACCGCCGTGGCTAGCGGCTTTATCGCCCTGCAACCGGGAACGCTACAGCTGATCGGCGACAACCAAATGAAAAAGGGCAACGTACTGCTCACCGCCGAGCTGGCGGGCGTCATGGCCGCCAAGAAAACCGGCGAACTGATCCCGCTCTGCCATCCCCTCTTGCTCTCGAAGATCGACGTCAAAGCCGTGCCGGAAGCCTCCGGAATCCGCGTCGAAAGCACCGTCATCTGCACAGGCCAGACCGGCGTCGAGATGGAAGCCCTCACCGCCGTCTCCACCGCCCTGCTCACCATCTACGACATGTGCAAGGCCGTCGACAAAACCATGGAAATCGGAAACATCATCCTGCTCGAAAAAACGAAACAGAATCCGAAAAAATGATTATGGACAGAATGATTCGATGCAGCAGTCGATCGGAAAATTATTTTGTCCATAATCATTTTGTCGAAATCCCACCGAGGAATAAGCAATGACAGTTTTAGTTATTACCCTTTCCGACCGTGCGGTGCGCGGGGAATATGAAGACCGCAGCGGGCCGGAGATCGTCCAGTTGCTGAAGGCCCATTTCGCAGATGCCGACATTGAATCGGTCCTGATCGGCGACGACGCCGACACGCTGCGCGAGCAGATAAAGCGGGCACCGAAATTCGACGTGATCATCACCACCGGCGGCACCGGCATCGGCCCACGCGACATTACGCCCGACGTCATCAACCCCATGCTCGACCGCGAAATTCCCGGCATCATGGAATTCATCCGCACCAAGCACGGCGAGAGACTGCCTTCGGCACTGCTCTCCCGCTCCGTCGCCGGCGTCATCGGCACCACCCTCGTCTACACCCTGCCCGGCAGCGTCAAAGCCGTCCGCGAATACATGCACGAAATCCTCCGTTCCCTCGAACACGCCCTGCACATGGTTCGCGGTGAAGACGTGCATTAGACGGCAACCATTGACCCTGCGATGTGTGCAGCAACGCGGAACGCAACGGTCACCGGCAACGGCGGATCATACATGAATAGTCGGCTTCGTTGATTCCGCATTGCCTTGGCAGATAGTGAACAAAATGACATCTATCGTTTAGCGGAGCGTACCAGGCGGACATGGCACCAATAACGCGGGGCTTGGCGGTTTCACTGAACATCGTGATCACCCGGGCGTCAATTTCATCGGTCTTGACCAGGATGCCCCGCGAACCCGCATAGCTGCGCACCGGCCGAAGTCGTCGCACTCGAGAACATAGTTGAGATTGGCCCGGAAATCGCTAGACTAGGAGACCAACTTTTACAAGGGGATTAGAATGAACAAGGAAGCCGTGGCAGACCATATTGAAACCGCATTGATCAGCATGGAACGGGTTGTAGATGAACCGGTGTTCAATGAATGGGCACTGGTAGAAAAAACCACTACAGGCTGGAAGCTGATCGAATATGGCGGCACCCGCAAAAACGCCTTTCTGGAAAACTTTAATGCCGATCTCGCCGCCCTGCGCAATACGCTGGATCCCGCAAATACGCAAGTGGGCGACTTTGCCTTCTCGCACGAGGGCTATGGCTCCGGATTCGATGCCCATATCTGCGCCGGCGAAAATATTTTCGTGCTGTTCAACAACACGGCCAAAAGCACCGGGGAAATCACCAGCAACCCGAAATGGACCACGGCACAGATCCACTTTTCCGAGCTGGTCGAAGCGTTTATTTCGGATCCCATTTCCTGATGGAGGGGTGGTGGCCTAACCGCCCGGTCGCAGAGGCCTGCGACCCTCCAGCACGCTACGCCAGACCCGCCCACAGGAAATAGCCGAATGCCGCGAGGAACAATGCGGCAAACAGGCGTGGCAGCCGCCCCACCACGACTACAAACAGCAGATGCGCTGCGCATAGCCCCATAAGCATGAGAAGCGACCGCTGCAAAAACGCGCCGGTCGGGATGGCCTGCATGGAAGCAAACAAACCGATGCAGAGCGGAATGCAGATATGGGCGTCGCCCGATTGCGAGGTATAGACCACGTCCATGCGGTTTTTGGCGCCGTAGTAAAAGGCCAGTAGCGCATTTGGCAACACCATCAGCACACCACTCGCCCACCCCAACAGACGCGGCGGAAAATGATCGCTCTCGAATGACTGGAACCATTGCACCAGCCAATCGGTGCTGACAAAGATCGCGAAGGCGCCGACCAGCAGAAGAGCAACGTCGATCGGAAGGGTTTTGGGATAGCTCTTCTTTTTGAGCAGATTGGTCTTTTTGACATCGTAGACGTGGAAGCACTGCCAGAAGATAAAGAGCGACAGTAGCACTACACCGTCGGTTCGCGCCAATTCACCATCGGCCGCCAACAGCCACACGATGAAGGAAAAGAAAAGCGCGGCCACCAGATTGAGCGCCAACGACAACCGCCCCATCCGGAACTCGCGCAAGGCTACTTGGGTTTTCTTGCGCGGAATGCTGGCCATGCTCCAGATCAGCACCGGTGCGCCGATGAGCAGCGTCAGATTGGTCACGTTGTTGAAGAGGCAGTTGATCAGCACGTCATCTCCGCTACCTGCGTTCCGAGCCATGACCACGGCAAAGACGATGTTGCCCATACCCGAGCAGAACGGCATGAAGATCGTGCCGAGAACCGTGCCTTCCACCCCCTGACCCGACAGCACCTCCAACCGCCAAACCACCAGCAGGCTCGCCAGAAGAAAGAGAATGAGGCAGACATAGGGCGCAAATGCACCGAGGCTTGAAATGGACGCGTTGATAAACTGCATGAGGCAAACTTAGCAGGAACAGCACCAAGGTTTCTGCAATATTCTACAGGATCCATGTAGCCGCGATCCAGGATCGCGGAGGCGGGCTCAAGGAGCCAGCCCTGCACCGCCTGCCCACGGGCACTACCACCTCGGCACCTAAAACCACTTTTTCCGGCGGAAGTAGGCGAGCATGCCGACGGCAATCAGGATCATCGCCAGCCAGATTACGGGATAGCTGTATTTCCAGTGCAGCTCCGGCATGAACTCGAAATTCATGCCGTAAATGCCGGCCACGAAGGTGAGCGGGATGAATATCGTGGCAATAACGGTGAGCACCTGCATCACCTGGTTTGTTTTCTGCCCCATGCTGGAGAGATAGAGATCCTGCACGCCGCTGAGCATGTCGCGGAAGGTTTCGACTGTGTCGATAACCTGGATGGTATGGTCATAGAGGTCGCGGATATAGACCGAGGTTTTTTTCTTGAGCAGGGTGGATTCCCCGCGCTCCAGCCCGCCGACCGCTTCGCGCAGGGGCCAGGTCGACTTGCGGATGTAGAGGAGCTCGCGCTTCATCCGGTAGAGCTTGTTCAGCAAAAGTGAATTTGGGTTTTCCATCATCGACTGCTCGATATCCTCAATCTTCTCGCCGGTGGTTTCCATGATCAGGAAATAGTTGTCGACGATGGCGTCCATGAGCGCATAGAGCAGATAGTCCGCCCCCATTTTGCGGACGCGCCCGTGGTTTTGGCGGATACGGTCGCGGACTTCATCAAACACGTCGCCGGCCCGCTCCTGAAAGGTGAACAGGCAATTTTCGGTCAGGATGAAGCTCAGCTGCTCCGACTGGATTTCCTCGGCACCTGGAGGGATGTAGAGCATGCGGACCACCAGGAAAAGATAGTCGGCATGGTCTTCGAGCTTGGGCCGCTGGGTGGTGTGCAGGATATCCTCGAGCACCAACGGATGAATATCGAACGTTTCGCCGATCTTTTCGATGACGGAAGTGTCATTGAGTCCATCGATATTGATCCACGAAACCGTGCCGGAATCCTTGCAGGCCACGCAATCCTCGATCCGGGCATCCGCCTTCTCGGATATGTTGTCGGCGTTGTAGTCGATAACGGTGATGCGCAACGGCTCATCCTTGCGCTTACCCGTGTAGACCATCGTTCCCGGTACTTGCCCGCGCTTGGCGGACACGGTGAACAGACGCTTGAGTTGTTGGATGGATTCCATGCCGGAAAAATACATGGGATCCGCCCAACAATGCAAGTGCCAACCAACGGGAGGCAAACTCGGCGTTTTTCCCGTGGCACTCCCTGGGCCGGCCGCCCCTGCTGCCATAAAAAAAAGCGCCCCGGAACGGGACGCTTTTCCGAACACTGATTTCAAGCTGAACCTAACCAGTGGCAACTTTGATCAGGCCGAGCACCTTGCAGGAGTAGCCCACGCGTTGTCGTTCCAGATGGCTTTTAGATACTGAACCTGTTTCTGATACCAAGGATGGCCAAAAACCCGGCAACCAGCAAGACGCTGGTTGACGGTTCAGGAATGACACTTGCGAATGATGCCATGACACCGCCACTTCCACCGTTCGCGTTGAAATCGATCAACGAAACTTCATAACTGCCTGAGCTTGGAGCGATAAAGTTTGGTTCCGCCTGAATCAGCGACAAGGATCCGGCGGCGATGGTGATCTTATCCCCTATGCTGATGGCCAACGGTTCCGCAATCGAACCAATGATTGTATCAGCTGTTGTATAAAGAGCGGGATACTGTATGTCGTTTCCATCAAGCACGGAGTCAAAAGCATACGAACCCCCACCATTGATGGAAAACGTGAGCGTTTGAGTGGTTTCCGCATACCAGCTTTCTCCCGAACCCCTTTGGGAAGCCCCCTGAATCACTACCGCTAAAAATGGCGCTGAAGAATTGATGGTGGAGGTAAACTCGATTTCAGGGAAGGTTATGCTCGCATCGCCGCCCGGTCCCGATCCCGCTACGGTGATCGGTACAACATCTGCCTGCGAACATGGCAAAAGAACCGAGAACACCAAGGCAACCGAGCAAACATATCCTATATTCAACCTGAATGATTTCATTTTTAATTCTCCATTTATTCATAAAATTTATTACAGATTTTCTCGAAACACAATAAGATTTAAAACAAGAAATGAACAATAGCTTCGACTACGAAGCCGGACCGGTGCCCTAATCGGAAATCGCTTCCTGCGGATTTTTACTTCCGCAAGATGACAAAAAAAGCGCCCCGAAAACGGGACGCTTTTTGAATCGAAGTGTATCGATCGATACTTAGTCGACGATAACTTTGATCAGGTCGAGAACCTTGTTGGAATAGCCCCACTCGTTGTCGTACCAGGATACAACCTTAACGAAGGTGCCATCCAGCTGGATACCGGCCTTGGCGTCGAATACGGAAGTGCAGACTTCGTCGCGGAAGTCGGTAGCAACAACCATATCTTCAGTGTAACCGAGAACGCCGGCGAGTTCGCCTTCGGAAGCTTCCTTCATGGCCGCGCAGATGGCTTCGTAGGTCGCTTCGTTCTTCAGGGTCACGGTCAGGTCGACCACGGAAACGTCGGAAGTCGGAACACGGAAGGCCATGCCGGTGAGCTTGCCGTTGAGTTCCGGGATAACCTTGCCAACAGCCTTGGCCGCACCAGTGGAAGACGGGATGATGTTTTCCAGGATGCCGCGTCCGCCGCGCCAATCCTTCATGGAAGGACCGTCAACGGTCTTCTGGGTAGCGGTAGCCGCGTGAACGGTGGTCATCAGACCCTTTTCGATGCCGAACTTGTCGTTTAGGACCTTGGCAACCGGAGCCAGGCAGTTGGTGGTGCAGGAAGCGTTGGAAACGATGTCCTGTCCAGCATAGCTGTCGGTGTTTACGCCGCAAACGAACATTGGGGTGGCGTCCTTGGAAGGAGCGGAAAGAACAACTTTCTTTGCGCCGGCTTCGATGTGCTTGCGTGCGGTTTCGTCGGTCAGGAAGAATCCGGTGGATTCAACAACGACTTCAGCGCCGACTTCGTCCCACTTCAGGTTGGCCGGATCACGTTCTGCAGTAATGCGGATCGTGCTTCCGTTAACGACGAGAGCGCCGTCCTTGACTTCAACCGTGCCGCCGAAGCGACCGTGTACGGAGTCGTACTTGAGCATGTATGCGAGGTAGTCAACGTCCAGCAGGTCGTTGATTCCTACGATTTCGATGTCTTCGCGGGTTGCTGCTGCGCGGAAAACCATACGTCCGATACGGCCGAAACCGTTAATTCCAACTTTTGTAGCCATGTTTTGCACCTTTCCTTTTAGGTTTAGAAACAGCTGTTTCTGTTAAAAATGAGCGGGAACAGTACCCAACGCCCAAAACCCCGTCAACCTTGATACATCGGTTTTTACGAGCGAAACCCCGTCATAAATTAGATTAAATCTAAACAATCGGATTGACTTTTGTTAGGAGCAACTAAATTATCCTGCGCTTTTCATGTGGAACAATATAAAACAAGGAGATCGAGGATATGATATTTGTAAATATAAAACCGCTTGGTGCAGTGGCTGTCGCAGTTGCGTTGGCGGGAACGGCATTCGCTGCCGATGACGCCCGGATCCAGGTGCTCGAAAAGAAGATGGCTGAAGCCAACGCGGAGATTGCAGCGCTCAAGGGCCAGCAAATGGATCTTGGCGGTACCGTTGCGCCAGCCGACAAGCTACATCTGGGCGGCTACGGAGAGATCCACGGAAACTTCGTTGAGAATGGCAACAGCGTATTCGACATCCACCGATTGGTGGTCTATGCCGGCTACGACTTCAACGATTGGATCCGACTGACCTCGGAGGTCGAACTCGAACATGCATTCGTAACCGATGGGGCCGGCGGCGAAGTCGCCATAGAGCAACTCTATGTTGATTTCCTCCTGAACGACGCCGTCAACATTCGCGTCGGGCGCCTGCTTGCGCCGATCGGCATCATCAACCAGCATCATGAACCGACTCTGTTTCTGGGCGTGGAACGGCCCAGCTTTACCCATGACCTTATCCCCACCACCTGGTTTCCGGAAGGCGCGGGGCTGTTTGGCTCCCCTTTCAGCTGGCTAAGCTATCAGGCCTATGTCGTGGGAGGCCTTGATGGATCCGGGTTCGACGGTGCAGAAGGCATCCGCGGCGGACGCACCGAAGAACGCAGCGGATTGGGTGATCCGGCCTTTACCGGCCGTATCGATTTCTATCCGCTGATCGAAGCCGATCAGGATCTTCGGTTAGGTCTGTCCGGTTACTACGGAGGCACCGACAACGCCGATGGCGGCGGCGGAAATGGAATCGATAACGACTTCGGGATGTATTGTGTCGATTTTGAGTACTATCTTTCTCGCTTTCAATGCCGAGGCGTTCTGGCGCAGGGATTTAATTCCGATGCAGCAGCGCTCAACAATGCATTCGGCCAGGATGTAGCGGACCAAATCCTGGGTTGGTATCTTGAAGGCGGGGTGAGCGTGCTGCCCGACTTGTGCAAGAGCGGCAAGCTGGCCGAGGCGGATGTCATTCCGTTTGTGCGCTACGAAAAATACGACACGCAATACCAGGTTCCCTCCAATGCGGCCCAAAGTGGAGACAACGAACGCACGGTTCTGACCGTGGGCGTGAACGTTCCGCTGACCCAGCAGTTTGTCCTCAAAACGGGCTACCAGTTCCGCTACGACGAGGCGGGAGCGGATCCAAACAACCAGTTCAATCTCGGCATGGGCTGGATATTCCAGTAGGATACACCACTATTTACCACGGAACCGTCCTGTTCGAGCGGGACGGTTCCCTATTGCATTACAACCGGGCATACGAGAATCACCATGCGATTTAGAACATTCATATATTGCATTCTGCTGGCGGCGTGCGCCGCAGTCCATGCGGATGAAACCGCCGCGGTCATCGAACAGGCCACGGCAGGTCTGGATGTCAGGATTTCGGACGATCCCTATTCGCGTACCATTGAGCGCATGTACATTGCATACGATAAAGACGGCATGCCGAAAACAGGCATTGCCGTGCGCGAGATAGAATCATTCAAGCCCATCACCGGCATCGTCATTGTCGACAAAACGGAAAACGGATTCGTACTTCGTGAAGTGGTGTTCCCCGATATTTTAAAAATCAAAAAGCCGAAGGACCGCAGGGAGGTTCAATCCATCCTGAAGCAATTCAAGAATATACCGTTCGATCCGCATGCCGAAAAATCGGCGGTAGACTGCGTGAGCGGGGCGACCCGTTACCACATCAAAACCACGGGCTACCTGAACTACATGGCGCGCCGGACCGCCCTTGAAATGGACGTCAAACCCGATTGGCCCAAGAAGCCGTAGACCATGCTCCGCCGTATCAAAATCGACTGGGCCGGACTCCCGAACTTTGATCCGCCGGAGATCCTCTTCGCCACTCCGGAGCAACCTTGCGCCGATTATGAACCAAGCGATGCGGAAGCCTTCTCCCTTTTCCTCGATAAGATCGGATTGGTCGGCATGGGGGGCAGTGGTTTCCCCTCCTCGGTCAAGATACGCACAAACACTGCGGCCCATACGCTGGTCATCAATGGCGTTGAATGCGAACCCGGCGTTACCATCGACCAGACGATTCTGCTGCATCACCACGAATGGGTCATTGCCGGCGCCAAGGCCAGCGCCAGGGCGGTTGGCGCGAAACGAGTGATTCTCGCGGTTCAGAGACATCCGGAACATCTTCCAATACTCAGCGATCTCTATCCTGATTTTGAAATCACTACCTGCTCCAACCGCTATCCCGCCGGAGCGGAAAAACTGATTCTCAAGAAGCTCGAGGGAAAGATCCCGCCACCAGGCATTCGCCCCTACCAGCTGGGGTACCTCGTTCAAAACGTTGTATCGCTTCGCGCCATTGGTCGGGCGATCATCGACGGGGTCCCGGTTGTCGAGCGGCCGCTGACCCTGGCCATGCCTTCGGTGCGGTTTTATAGAAATATCATCGTCCCGGTCGGGCGTCCCATTCAAGATATCATTGCTGCCTTTAAACTGCCCTTCGATGCAACCAAGCACCTTATTGCCGACTCCGGGCTTATGATGGGCACTGAAGTTCAACCGGGAGATTCTGTAAAAAAAACCACCCTGTCGCTGATCATCCTGGAACGGACCGAGGCTGAATCGAATGAACGGCCCTGCATACGGTGCGGGGCCTGCAACACGTCGTGCCCGCTTGGTCTGCATCCCTATTCATTGGTTGAGCGCATCGCAAAAAACAACACCCGGTCAGAGGCCTTCCGCGCCCAAATGACCGAATGTTTCCTATGCGGCGTTTGTTCTGCCGTCTGCCCATCGGACATTCCCATCGTCCAAACGCTGAAGGAGGGAAAGAAATGCCTTTAGCCAGCCCCTTCCTGCGCATCGGCGCGCGCTCCTCCGCCATGGCCTACTGGGCATTCGCGGCATTGCTGGTGCCCGCCACGATCTACAGCATCCTCTACCATTCGTCCTTCGTGTTTCAAATGATCGGCTACACCCTGCTCGGCATGGTGGCCGAAGGTGTCTATGCAATGGTCGTACGAAGGCAGATCCGCTTCAATGGCATCAGCTCAGGGTTGACCGCCGCACTCCTCGCCGCCAGCGCCCCCCCCCATATGCCGTTCCTGCCCATGCTCTACGCCATCCTCATCGCGGTATGGTTCGTGAAGTTGCCGAACCGGAAAAGAACGCTGCGCTTAAACGCCGCCATGGCCGGCAGGTTTTTCCTGATGATGGCATACAGCAATGATATGGTCTCGTGGGGAAATCCAACCGTGGATGTCGTATCCGCTGCCACGCCGCAGGAACTCTACCGCGGAGAAGGCTATGCCCTCGATTGGTCCACCCTCCTGTTTGGACCTATTGAAGGAACCTGGGAGGATCTCTTTCAAATGGTGCCTGGCAGCCCCGGCGAAACTTTTCCCGTCATTCTCCTGCTGATCGGCATCGTACTCTGCTGGAAAGGCATCGTGGCGTGGCGGGCGCCGGCCGCCTTTTTATTGTCCTTCGCGATCACGACGACCTTGTGCGGTAACTCGCCGCTCTTCAATCTCTTGTCCGCCGCCACGGTATTCAGCGCGGTCTTTATTGTGTCCGACCCGGTCTCCACACCGATGAGCAAGAGCGGGAAAATCGCATGCGGCATCATCATGGGGGTGAGCAATGCGCTGATCCGGCACTTCACCTACTATACCGAAGCGATCGTCTACGCCGTCCTGCTCGGCAACCTGTGCGCTCCGCTGCTCGACCGCATTGCATTTTCGATGGAAGGCTGGCGGTTGCGCCGCCGGATCCAAAAAACGGCCTAGCCCAGCTTGGTTCCGCACTGCTTGCAACACAAAGCGTCGATGTCGTGCTGTGAATGCCCGCAGGCACTGCATGTTCGGTTATTTTTGCGTTGGGCCGTTTCCAGACCCAGCTCGGCGGTTATGATTCCGGTGGGCACCGCGATGATGCTGTAGCCGAGAATCATGATCAAAGCCGCCAGCGACTGGCCGACCGGTGTCTGCGGCGAAATATCGCCGTAACCGACCGTGGTGAGCGTTACAATGGCCCAGTACACCGCACAAGGTATGCTGGTAAAACCATGCTCCTCCCCTTCAATCACATACATCAGCGAACCGACAATCACCACAATGGTCATGACGGCCACGAGGAATATGCCGATCTTGCGACGGCTCGAGGCCAACGCATTCATCAGCAGGTCCGCATCCCCCACGTACTGCGTCATTTTCAGCACCCGGAAGATCCGCAGCATCCGCAGCACCTTGACGACATCAAGGAAACGCGTGCCGGGAATCATCAGGCCGATATAGTACGGCAGGACCGCCAGCAGATCGACCACGCCGAAAAAACTGCGGGCGTAGCGGACCGTGTTCCTGGCACACCACAGCCGCAGGGAATACTCGATCGTAAACAGTCCCGTGAAACCGGCGTTCAAAGCGAAGAGAAGCGTTCCATGACTGGCCCGGATTGGATTGACGCTCTGCAGCATGGTCAGAGCAACGCTGATTATGATCGCCATGAACAACAGGACATCGAACAGCTTTCCCGCGGGGGTGTCGGCTTCGAAGATGACGACGTAGAAACGCTCTTTCAGACTTTGCTCAGTCATGGTATTCGCATCCATTCGGTGAAATTTCGAGATGGTAGACCGGATAGCCGAGATCCTTCAAGTCGGCATAGCCGATTCCGATAGCGCAATCCCCCATCCCCGACCCGGAAATCTTCGCGCCGAAGACATCCGGGCAGGCGTGCAGAGCGTCGACGATTTCCTGTAGTTCCGGTGTGTTGACTCCCATTTCATCCATCAGTTGCTGGTTGCGGTTCAGAATCCTGCCGAAGCCGGGCAGATCGTGATTGCGGAGACATTCCATTGCATTCGCCGCACCGCGATCCATCTCCGCAAAGATCCGTTCATACGTGTCCGCATTATCGGCCCGCAACTGTTCCACCTTAAGAATCACCTCTGGCGTCGGTGTCTTATAGCCGCAATACACGGCGCTGAGCGGCATGGAAATCGCGATGGGCTGGAATGTTGGCGCCGTGGTATAATTCACGATCCCGCCGAATACACTGGCCGCTAGGTCGGCTCCCGATCCCCTGCCCTGGACGGCATGAACGGTTTTCAATGCCTGGTGGAAAAGCAGTTCGTTTTCCGGCGGCTCACCGAGAAGCCAGTTGAAAATTGCGGCATGGGTGGCCACCGTGACCGCCGCAGAGGAACCAAAGCCAATATCCGCTGAAAATTCGGATTCGATCCGCAATTCGAACCCG
Source organism: Pontiella sp. (assembly GCA_050290185.1). GTDB lineage: Bacteria > Verrucomicrobiota > Kiritimatiellia > Kiritimatiellales > Pontiellaceae > Pontiella. Next base: position 116,512 of record JBNKHE010000009.1, on the reverse strand, counting down.
GAGGGAAGCTGGTCGACATGCTGCCGAACGGCCTGTATGACGAAACGGAGAGCCGGGTGATCAACCAACTCCATCAGAGGGCTTTCATAGTTTCCCAGCCCGGAAACAATCTGCACCTCATCCTCCTCCAAGGGGGAAAGACGAACGGTTATGCGACGGTTGATCGCGCACACCAAAGCCCGATGGCCATGCAATACGGCATGCTCTCCAAGCAACATGAGGCTGCCGGGTGCGGAAACGGTGATGGCGGCAACGTCGGCCATGGGTTAAATGATTCGGGTACCGAGCGGATCACCGCGCACAGGCGAAACGGGATATCCGTATCGTTGACAGATTTCGGTCGGCTGCTGGTCGGAAACCACAAGGACAATACCGCCCTTTTCGCCCGTTACGGAGCCTGCCCCGCACACCTTGGCGGATCCGCCCCATTTTTCGATATCGGCAATAAACCGTTGGACGGAAGGTGGTACAACGCCAATGGCGGAAAGCAGCCGATTGTTCTCGCGGATCAGCCAATGGAGTTTCTGAACATTATTATTACGAATCGCATCTTCGAAAGCGTTAGTCACATCTTCAAATTCGCTCCAGATCGCGCTGGAGCGGAACTTGCGCTCCACCTCCATGACGCATTCGCCGGTGGTTGATTCAGGAATCCCGGTCTGCACCATGAACATCTTCATGCGCGGCAAAGCCATGGAACGGGCCTGCCCCTGCTCGAAACGGGCGCAACCGCCGTGGAGCGAAATGTAGGAGTCGACCCCGCTGGGATTTCCATGCTGAAGCTTTTCGGCTTCAAGACTGTATTCATAATACCACTCGGGCTTGAAATCGACGCGGAGAAAGTGGCCCATGGCACGGATCTCGCTCAACACGGTAGCGGCAGAAGACCCCATTCCGCAACCCATGGGAATGCTGGAACGCAGTTTGAGCACCATGCCTGAGTCGAGCGTCCGGTGCAGACCGTCGAGCGTGTTGATGAATGCAAAGCGAAAAAGATCGGCCGGCGCAGCAAGCACGTAGCCTATGCCGATGTCGCCCGTCAGGAATTCACGGTATTTCTTTTCGACACGTCGCTTGAAATCGCGCAGGGCCATCAGGGTAAACGATTCGCTGTCGGCGTCTCCGGGTAGATCAAAGGAAATCCGGTCGCCGGCTTGCGGCGTGAGCTCGAAGACCGCATTGCGATCGATCGCCATGGCAATGGCCGGTTTCCCGTAAACCACCGCATGCTCGCCGCTGAGGATCAATTTTCCCGGCGCCACCGCTTTCATGAGCTACTCCACCAACGATTCGTATTCGCGTTTATGCTGACTGATTCCCGAAAACCGAAACGGCCCGGTCTTGTATTGCGGGAAAACATATTCCCCGCCATCGGTCGGCACCCCGTAATTAAAGATATCTTCGTATTGTTGATACGTCAGTTCAGTGCGGTTATCCAGCATATTCCGGTGCTGTTCGGCATAGAGAAAATCGCGGTATCCGGGCTGGACCACACCGCTGAAAAACTCCCCGACGCAGCCGGATCCATAGCTGTAGAACCCAATCCGCTTACCCGCCAGATCCTCCTCCGCCGTATCCAGGAGTGAGGCCAGTCCAACATACATCGAACCGGCGTAGCAGTTGCCCGTAATGCGGCTGTAGCGCAACGATTCCTCAAGGAGGGATTGCATCTGCGTCTTGTCGATCTCGACCTTGAATTTCCGGCAGAGTTTCTGGTGTGCCTTTTCCGCCATTTTAGTAAAGGGAATGTGATAGCAGAAACGGTCAAAATCGGAGAGGGAAAGTCCGGTCTGCTCCGCATACTGTTTCCACGACTCAATCAACGCGTGGATATAGACCATGGTGGAATACTTGCCGTCCACCAGGGCTTCGGAGCGATAGTTGGGTCGCCAGAAATCCATCACATCCTCGGTATAGTAACCGCACTCGGGATCAATCGCCACCAGCCGGGGGTCGGCGGAAATCAGCATGGCCACGGCACCGCAGCCCTGCGTGGCTTCGCCGGGACTGCCCAGCTCGTAGCGGGCAATGTCCGAAGCGACCACCAATGCCTTCTTGCCGGGATTGCGTGCCACAAAACCAATGGCCAGCTGCAGCGCGGCGGTGCCGCTGTAGCAGGCCTGCTTCAGCTCAACCACCCGGCAACGCGGTGCCATTTCCAGCAACCCGTGCACATAGATACCTGCCGCCTTGGATTGATCGATGCCACTTTCCGTCGCAAACAGCAGGAGCTCGACATCCTCTAAATCACCATCCTGCATCAAGGGCCAGGCTGCGCTGGCTCCAAGAGTGACCACATCTTCGTCGGGCGAAGGAATCCCCATGGTTTCCTGGCCGATGCCCACATAATATTTGTCCGACTCAACCATCCGCGCATCCGCGAGCGTCTTGAGATCTACAAAGTAGTGCGAGGTGTAGAAACTGATTCTATCAATTCCAATCTTCATCAAGAACAAGCTCCTCGTTGCCAATTAGATTTTCGGTCTTTTCCATACCCAACAGGAACATGGCCGTAACAAACTCCCGCTTGATTCGCCGGATTACTTCACGTACAGCATCCGCCGACTCGCGCGCCGGGTTCAGGAACGGCCTTGCCATACCGCACAGGGATGCGCCTAGAACCATGCTCTTCGCCATGTCGATGCCGTTGCGAATTCCCCCGGAGGCAATCAAGGTCATTTCCTGCCGGTAGGGTTTCATCTGCATCAGGGCAACCGGAGTCGGGATCCCCCAGTCACTGAACAGTTCTCCAAGCTCCGGCTGATCGCTTCGACGGCTTTCGACCATACTCCAGGAGGTTCCCCCGCTCCCGGCCACATCGATATACTTGACGCCTGCCGCCAGAAGGCGTTCAACATCAACCGCTGAAATTCCTGCGCCCACCTCCTTGACGATCAAAGGCTGCCTGAGCGTCTTCACAATTACGGCGATCTTGTTTTGCAGACTGGAAAAATCGGTATCTCCCTCTGGTTGCACCGCTTCCTGCAAGGGATTGAGATGCAGATAAAGGCCGTCCGCATCCAGAATTTTTACGGCGGCTTCGCAATCGGCAAAACCCATTTCGTAGTTCAACTGCACCGCGCCGAGATTCCCGATCAGAACCGTCGAAGGCGCCGTCTCCCGCAGCTCAAAGCTTTCACGCGCAGCAGTGTCGGAAAGGAACACGCGCTGGGAGCCAACCGCCAGTGCCACGCCTTCCGCTTCCGCCGCACGGGCAAGGTTGCGATTGATCTTCACCAGTTCCTCATCCGCCCCACCCGTCATGGATGAAATCAGCAGCGGAAACGAGAGGTCCTTCCCGAGAAACCTGGTGGAGGGATCGATCTCGGCCAGGTTCAGTTCCGGTAATGCGCGATGGGTCAGCCGAACACGATCAAAATAATATTGCCGCCGATCGATGGCACGATCCTCGGACACGATATTGATATGATCCAGTTTACGCTGATTGATAGGTTCCATAATGGCGCGCATCCTACAGGGTTCATCCAACCTATGAAAACCCTAAAATCCGAGCGATAAACCCCGACTGGAAGGCCGGTTTTAGCCCTTGAATTAAGACGATCCCCGAATATAGTTCCCGCCTTTGGAATGTCCGCAGTTCCGGCTTTGGCCGGTCTGTCGTATTAAGAAAGTGAAGCCGCCTGAAGGCGGAACTATATACCTTATCCCATGAATGACCAGCAACCCATAGAAACCGGCGGATACGAGCATCGCTTCGGCGGCCTGTTCCGGCTGTACGGAAAACCGGCGGTGAATGCCCTGCGTGAGGCGCATGTCCTGATCGTGGGTGTCGGCGGTGTCGGCTCGTGGGTCGGCGAGGCGCTGGCCCGCAGCGGAATCGGCCATCTTACGCTGGTCGACTGGGACGATATCTGCTTTTCCAACACCAACCGCCAGATCCACGCCATGACCGGCACTGCCGGCCGCGCCAAAGTCGATATCCTCGCCGAGCGCATTCACCTGATCAATCCCGAGTGCACCGTCAATGCCATCCGCGAATTCTACACCGACAAAAACGCCGACGAGCTGATCACCGCGAACCTTTCCTACGTGGTCGATGCCATCGACCGTAAAAACGCCAAAATCCATCTGATTACCCAATGCCGGAAAATGGGGATTCCCGTGATCGTTTCCGGCGGCGCCGGCGGCCGGGTTGACCCCACGCAAATCCGCACCACCGACCTGCGCGACTCCTATAACGACCCCCTGCTCGCCTCGATCCGAAAGCAACTGCGCCGCAACCTCGACATGCGCGGTCAGCATAAGAAAAAATTCCAAATCCCCTGCGTCTTCTCCGCCGAGCCGATCCGCTATCCCCACCCCGAAGGCGGAGTTTGCTATGAAAAACCCAATGCAGGCGACGGCCCCAAACAACTCGACTGCCAGTTTGGCTTCGGCTCGGCCACGTTCGTCACCGGAAGCTTCGGTTTCGCCATGGCCGCCCGTATCATCAATGACCTCACCGCACCGCACAACGCCATATGCAAGGACGGCTAACGATGAAAAAGCGTCGTCGTTCAAGCTTCGCGTCTTTGGCGTATTTCGTAGTTTAAAGCACGTTCAGGATAATGCCTTCGAGGCCGGAGGGAAGTTCGATAAAACCGGCTTCGATGTTTCCCATGAGGGCCTTTCCCAGCGGAGCATCGGGGGTGATGACGGTTATCTTCCGGTCCTCGACTTCCACTTCGATTCCTCCTCCGCAGCTGAGCAGCAAGTAGCAATCGGTTTCGCCATCCATATCGACTTCAACCAGCGCGCCGACATCGATCTCCTGCCCCGAAAAATCCTCCACGTCCATCGACTTCACTTGTTCAAGCTGATGCGCGAGGTCCATGCAATGCTTTGCGTAGCCCTGCGCCAGAAATGCCGCTTCGACACCCGTGGTATCGCGCTGCTTGTCGGCGTTCGCGGCACTGAATGCTGTCGCCGCGTTTGACTGCGCGTTGGCTTGCGCCTGACGCGTCAGTTCAATTTCCATTTTTTTGATTACAGCATCTATGATGGTTCGTTTCATGACGCAATGTATAGCCTATCTACCGGAGAGCCTGAACCGATAACGCATGCTAATTGGCATGCCGTTGCCGGGAGGAAAAACAGCCTCGTTGCCCGCAGTCGGGTGCGTCCACCGCCCCTCCACGATGTGCACGAAACTATGTGGGATATGGATCATGCCGAGGCCGGCGCGATCCGGGGTGAATGCCGGATGGCAACGGACCCCCGTTTGCCTGCTCACCGGCAGGTTTCCCCTACCATCCATTTGAGGTTCTCCTTTTAGGGTTGGAGAGTCGATGGCTGCTGAATTTCCCCGGGATCCAACAGAAAATCAGTTGTGGACCCGCAGACTCCGCGCTGAATAAGAAAAGCGGACGATTGGTTTTGATTACACCGATAGCATCCATATAGTGAGCCGTCATGACGCATTACATTCACCATATCAACCCGATCGTTCTGAAGCTGGGCGGACCGGTAGCCATCCGCTGGTACGGGCTATCCTATCTGGCGAGTTTCATGGTCGCTATTCTATTTCTGCGCCGCTGGTCTAAACGGGGAGAATTTGAAGTCGCCCCCGCGGAAGTCAGCAATTTCATGGTGACACTGGCTTTTTTCGGCGTATTTCTCGGCGGGCGTATTGGCTATGAGTTGTTCTATGGATTCGATTCCCTGCTGGAGGACCCTCTTTCCCTGTTCCGCGTCTGGGAAGGCGGTATGTCGAGCCACGGCGGATTTATCGGGGTCATTGTATTTATCGCCTGGTATGCGCGGAAAAACGGCCAATCGTTCTGGAACCTGACCGACCATATGGCTTGTATTTCCTCACTTGGATTCGCTTTTGGCCGACTGGCTAATTTTATCAACGGGGAACTGTGGGGACGTGTGAGCCACGTCAAGTGGGCCATGATATTTCCGCAGGAACTGGGGTACAGTTACGGGAACTACAACATGCCCGAAATTCAGGCGGCTATTGCCAGCGGCGCCCTTCAACCACGCCATCCTTCGCAGCTCTACCAGGCTTTTTGCGAGGGTTTTCTCGTTTTTTCCATCATGCTTCTACTACGCAGGACATCCCTGCCCAAACGGCCCGGCGCACTTAGTGCCTGCTATCTGGTACTCTACGCCACGGCTCGTATTGCGATGGAGTTTTTTCGCGAACCCGACAACGGCGAATTCTTCATCGGATGGATCAGCAAAGGGCAGTTTTATTCCCTGCTCATGATTATCGGAGCCGGCATCATCGCCTGGCGGATGAGACTGTTTCGATCAGGCGGTAAAGAGCCCGCAGATCAGGTCGTGTAACCGCCTCTCTCAGGCGACCATGAGATAGACTACCATACCCAAAGGCAGAATCAGCCCCAGATTGGAAATATTCGACGCGACCAACGCATCGAGTGCTTCCTGCGTGTCTTTGATATGTGTGGGAGAATCCTTCGGGCGGTGGATGCGGTAGATCTCGATAAACGAGGCCAGCTCACAGACCGAGGTTACCAGTCCGAGAATCCAGCCTACGGCCCAGGCCGGAACATGGAGTTGCTTAACCAAAGCACCGGCACTGGCTCCCAGGAAACGGCCCGCTAAAAGAATTACCGCAACCCCTGCCACCAACATGATGCTCCCTCCCCACCATGTGCTGCTCTCCGACCCCGGCGGCACGATGGCTGGCTTTCCGGCTTTGTTTAAGCGCTTGTCGAGCACCTTGTAGAGCACGAAGAAAATAACCAGGCCGAGAGCTGTTCCGTATCCCGTTCCGATATGCAGCACAAACATACCCAACGGGATAATAATCGACAAAATTCCAAAGGTGATTTCATCGGAAAAGCTTTTATTGCGCAAATCCAGTTGCTGACGGAATGCCACCACGGTAACGAGAAACAATACAAGATTGATTATGTTCGAAGAAGCGATGTTCCACATGCCGGCATTGAAAACGCCGTTAAACGCACCCGCCATCAAGACGGTAAACTCCGGAACACTGGTGGCATAACCAATGATCTGACCCCGGAGCTTTGCTGAAAACTTAAGTACGGCTCCAACCCGTCCAATGCCGGGAACGAGCAGATAGCGAACCGATGCAACAATGGTTGCGGCGCTGAGTACGAGTATAACTAAATCATAAACCATAGATAGAACCACTTAATTGCTAACGCACAATTTTAGATGGATCGAGGTAATTCGTCACTACGCACAAGATAAACCAAGATAATTACTTTGAGTTGCACGGAATAATCCGTACAAATAGCCTATAAATTTGGGGTGATTACCATGAAAAGACTATTTACTACGGCGGTATTGGCTACTGGGATTCTTTCCTCCCTGATGGCCAGCCCCACACATCTCGACATCATGGTGCCGGACATCAAGGATACCGACCTGCACGGACCGGTCAAAAGCGTTGAGCTCAAGGTCTGGCAGAATGTATCGGGCGAGTATACGACCGAAAAGCGGGAGTACGACGAAACGGGCAACCTGCTCAAAATTACAGAAAACGACGAAGAAGGAACACTGGTCGAAACCAGATCCTTCAAATATGACGAAAACGGTTGCTACGACCGTATGTCCTACCACAACAAGGAAGAGGACAAGGCTTACGAATGGAAGGTTGTCCTCAACCCCGAAACCCGCCAGATTGCACTACAGGAAATCAAGACCGGACGGATCGGCCTTGAGACCTACTCTCCGGAAGGATACATCGTGTCCTATAAGCTGGTAGACAAGGATCACAAGCCGATTCTCACCTATAAATACAAGCGTGACGAAAACAACCGCAAAACCAAGTTTACGCGTATCGAAGGCCGGAAGCCAGCCTACACCTATTACTACAAATGGGCGGACAACGGCTTCATTGATATGGAACGCCAGCACTACCACCAGGAGAAAGCAGAGCGCCTGCACTCCTACGAATATCTCGTCACCGATGATCATTGCAACTGGACCCAGCGGATCATGGTACGCTACGACATTGGCGGAGGGAAAAAAGAAAAGGTCTACGAACGCACAGTTCAGCGCAAGATCGAGTACTTCGAAGATGCTGCCGGCGCAGGCGAGGAACAGGCGGGCGGCGACACCAAGGTGGAAGAAGATGCCGCCACGGATACTGAAGCGGCAGATGCGAATGCCGAAGACAGCGAGGAAGGAAAAGACGATGACTAACCGATCCCATTACCCAACCATTTTTAAACTTTTCCTTTGCCTGGCGTTTCTGGCTTTCGCTATCGGATCCCGTAATGCCTGGGCCGACGACGGAGAGGAGCTGACGGAAGAGGAAAAAGCCGAGCAAGCTGAACTCGAGGCCAAGAAGAAGAAGCAACAGGAGGAGATCAAAGCCCAGTTCCCCTACTCGTTCAACGACGTGGCCGACAACCTCGTAACCGTTGAGTGCGAAAACGATGCGGGCGACCGGTATGTCGGCAGCGGGTTCATAGCCAAGATGAATGGCAAGACCTATGTTTTTACGAACCAACATGTCATTATGGGTGCCGCGCAGATCGATATAAAAACCACGACGGGTGACCGGGTCATTCCGCGCGGAGTGGAACTTTCGCTCACGCGCGACATCGCCCGGCTGCCGCTGGCAGCCAACGACCCGCACGAAGGGTTTACCATCAGCGACAAACCGGCGATGGATATGCTGGTTGCCGTATTCGGCAACAGTGAAGGGGGCGGCGTGGCCACCGAGCTCTACGGGAAAGTCACCGGTGTCGGGGCGGATCTCGTGGAAGTCTCGGCCGAATTTGTTTCCGGCAACAGTGGTAGCCCCACGCTCAACCAGGATCGCGAAGTCATCGGCATTGTCAGCTACGTGCGCTTCTACAACCTGAAAGACGATGATGCCGACGACGACACAAAGCCGGAAAAGAAAGCCCGCCGCTTCTGCTACCGCCTTACCGATGTCAAGTGGATGCCGGTTAACTGGAAAAGGTACACCGAAAACTACGGAAAACCTTTTATGGAAACCGAAGAATTGGTGGACTCGATCCTGGATATCGTCTACGGCTGGGTCGTGGATCCCTTCGGCCCCGTATCCAACGAGCACAGGGACTACGATCTGAAAAAATGGGCCAAGGCGCATAACGACATGGTCGGCAAGATCGTGCGACTCAGCGACAAAGGCCGCGCCACCCGGCACGAACTGGACAACATCAACAAGCAGATCAGCAACGATATTGGCGATAGTGCCGAAGCCCTCTCGGAATTTTGCGAGCGGAAATCGCGGCACGTTGAAATGAAATTGTCCAAGCGGGATATGACAGGATACCTGAGGGGGCGGTTTGAAGACCAGGTTTATTCCCTGGAGTATGCCGCGGAATTCATCGACCATTTCGGCAACAAACTATCCGACATCCAGTATTTTCACTTCAAATGATCGGTTGACTCCACCATGCAAAAGAGACCGCCTATGAAAACCAAGCTCCAACCGCCGGCTTTGCTCAGATACCTCCTCTGCATGCTTCTGCTGTCCATGGGTTGTTTATGCATCCAGGCCCGGGCCGAAGAACCGCAGGATGGCCAAAGCAATCAATCGCAGGACGGCGGGGACCTTTCCTCCAGCGAGGAACCAGCGGAGGAGACCCCGTCGGAGGATGAAAAGAAAGATGAGGAAGCTTCGGCCGACGAAGGAGCGGATTTCCCGTTCTCGTTCGATGATGTTGCGCAAAACCTGGTCATCATCGAATGCAGCTCCGAATTGGGCGACTCGGCCGGCAGCGGCTTTATTGCACGCATGGACGGCAAGACCTACATCTTCACAAACCAGCACGTCATCATGGGGGCCGACCGCATCGAATTCGCCACGGTTGCCGGAGAACACATCGCCCCGAAAGGCGTGGAACTCGCCCTTACACGCGATATCGCACGACTGCCCATTGACGATCGCGACGACGCCCTGACCATCAGCGAAAACGTGCTCATGAATATGCCATTGGCCGTCTTCGGCAACAGCGAAGGCGGAGGCGTGGCCACCGAGCTCTACGGTGAAGTGACCGGCGTCGGTGCCGATCTGGTTGAGGTTTCGGCCGAATTTGTTTCAGGAAACAGCGGCAGCCCCGTCATCAACAAGAACAAGGAAGTCATTGGCATTGCCAGCTACGTGCGCTTCTCGCGGCCAAGCCGCATGACAGAAAACACCAAGTTCGAAAACAAAACCCGCCGCTTCTGCTACCGCCTTACCAATGAGAAATGGGCCCCGGTTCGATGGCGGCAGTACAACGAAAAGTACGGCAAGCCCTATCAGGAAACGGTTGCGCTCGTTGACTCCGTCTTCGATGTGGTGGGCGGTTTTTTTGAAGCCCCGTTCAATACGGTTTCGGAAAGCTATATCGACTCCGAACTGGAGCGATGGTCGGGCCAGCACAACCGCGCCGTGAGCAGCTCCGGCAACCAGCGGCGGGTCGAGGTTGGAAAAAGCACAAAGGCCCTTGCCAAATACTGCGAACGGCATGCCCGCAATCTGGGGATGAAACTGCAGCAACGGGATCTTACCGAATTCCTGCGTGACGAATTTGAAGGGTATAAAGGTGCATTTGAGTATGCTGCGGAAGTCATCAATTACTTCAACACCAAGCTCCCCGCGATGTAGCCAGCATATGCTGGCGTTTTATCCAGAGGCAATGTACGCCCGGTCCCACTTGCTATCAGCCTGCAAATATTGCAGGATGCGGGTTGCGTGAGCCGCACAATCAAACAGCGAAGCCAAAGGGAGAAGTCCAATGACTGAATGCCGCACCTGGAAACCATTTTCTACCCGCTGGCTTTGCTTGATCCTGATGAGTATGGGAGTTGCCTTTACGGTACAGGCTGAAGAGAAGGACCAAAAGAAATCAGAGGAGTCCAAACACGTCGACGAAAAGGACGTTAAAACACAATTCACCTATTCCTTTAACGACGTGGCGCAAAACCTGGTCATCATCGAATGCGACTCCAGTATTGGACGCTTCGTCGGAAGCGGATTCATCGCCAAGGATAATGGAAAAACCTATATCTACACCAACCAGCATGTAATTTTGGGTGCCGACAAAATCAATCTCAAGACCGTTACGGGAGAGGAAATCAAACCTCTGGGCGTTGAACTGTCCAAAGAGCGCGACATTGCACGAATTGTGATTGATGAACGCGATGATGCGCTTGTCATCAGTAAAAAACTCGCCATCGGTATTCCGCTGGCGGTATTCGGAAACAGCGAAGGCGGCGGCGTGGCCACCGAGCTCTACGGCAAGGTCAATGGCGTAGGCTCCGACCTGGTCGAAGTCTCGGCCGAGTTTGTAGCCGGCAACAGCGGAAGTCCCGTGCTCAATCTGGACAAAGAGGTCATCGGTATTGCCAGCTTTGTGCAATTTTCAGCCCCGAGCGAGGAGGACGATGACAAAGAAAAGGCCCGGTTTGAGAACAAGACCCGCCGCTTCTGCTACCGCCTGACCGATGTGGCGTTTGTTCCTGTAAACTGGCGATGGTACAATGAAAGGTTCGGCAAGCCCTATCTCGTCACCCAGCACACGATCGAATCCGTGGCCGCGATCATCGATGGCTGGTACGATGCCCCGTTTGACCCTGTACCCCACGAGGACTACCCCGACATCAGCCTGACCAGCTGGTCCACCGTCCACAACAAGATGGTGGAACGGGTTAATGAGGTTATACGGAAGAACCGCCTTTCACGAACCCAGCAGAGCAAGTTGCGCGATGAAGTTTACAAGAGTGCACATGATCTCGCCAACATCACCCACCGCTTTTCCCTGCAGGTTGAGAAACAATCGGACGAGGAGGCCCTGACGGGCTTTTTGCACGACGAACTCGAAGGCTATGCCTACGGATTGGAATATGCTTCCCAGGTCCTGGATTACGTGGGCAAGAAAGTCGCGGAATACATCGACAACCTGTAACACCAATCCCCTGGCCAAATCCATCTACCGCTTGGATAAGTACCGTCGAAACAGCTCCATACCCTCCAGATCCCGCTCATCGAGCCGGTAGTGAATTGAGTTGTCCAGGTAATCGACCCAGAAATCGAGCGAACCGCCCAGCTGATCCACGTACCGCGTAGCAATTGACTCGACCGCGAGAAAACCCTCGGCATAGGCTTTATGCGTGATTTCCGTGACGGTCTCGATTTCCGGAAACTCAGCGCGGACCGCCCATACGGCAAACACAAAAGGCAACTTGGTCCATTTTTTCCATGCGTCCCCCAGATCGATATCCCCGGCCGGAGCCGGTTCGGCACACAGGGCTCGATCGCCTATCACCACGGCCGCATCCGGGGTTTCAATATGGCCAAAATCGACCACCGCCACATCCTGCTTGAAATAGCGCTTCAATAGCAGCGTCGCCAATGCATTCGATGTCGCTGAAGCCGGATCACGCGCTACGGTTTTGATCTGCCCCATCGGTTTGTTGCACTTGAGCAGCACGCTCTGCACCGGCCCGTCGGCGGCGACACCCAACCCTTCCAGCATGGTCAGCTCCGGGTGCGCAAAAAGATGGGCCACGGGGATCAGGGCGACGTCAGCCCTGCCGGCATTGAGGTCGCGCACCAGATTGGCCGGATGGTCGTTGATCACCCGCACACGCGGATCGACCTCCGTCAGCTTATCCACCAACGGCGCCGAGTTGCTGTACGGCGCCCCCGCAAAAATGAATTCGGTTTTAGCCATATCCCGTTATTTCTTCCCTGAAAAAATGCACACGGTTCCAAAGGTCAGCGGTGTATATTGCACATGCGAAAATCCTGCAGCACTGAACATGTCGGTTACCGTTTCCGGCTTCGGGAAATCTTCGATCGAATCGACCAGATATTTGTAGGCCGAACCGCCGCCCAGCATCCGCCCGATCAATGGAACCATGGGCGCATATAGCTTGTACCCTAAACGAATCAGTGCGCTCTCGGGATAGGTCGCCTCCAGAATCACCAGCATGCCACCCGGCTTGAGCACCCGCCGCATCTCCTCCAGCGCCTTCTGACGCCGTTCAATATTGCGGAAACAAAACCCTGAAACGATACCATCGAAGGTATCGCTCTCCATCGGCAGATTCAGCGCATCACCGGCAAAAAAGTTAACCGCATCGCCAATATCCCTTTTAGCCGCCTTACTGCGGGCAATGGCCAGCATCTGTTCCGCCGGATCGATTCCGTCCACCAGCACATTCCCCGACTGGTCAAGAATTTCGAAAACCAAATCGCCGGTGCCCGTACCGACATCCAGATAGCGGCCTCCGCGAAACGGTTTCAGCAGCCGGACCGTCTTGCGCCGCCACCCGCGGTCCATGCCCATCGAAATCGCCCGGTTCGCCGCATCATAGTTCTTCGCAATGCGATCAAACATTTTGCGGTTTTCCTCGGCGGATATCAGCGTATCCCGATCTGTTGTACTGCGATCCATGCACCCAAGTATTCGTAACAACTACAGGAAAGGCAACGAAGATCTATGACCGATTGGGGTGTGGACGGTTTGTTGCGTAAGAAGTGGAAGGACAACCCCCGATTCGGTAGGATGCGGCGCATCATGGGTTATAAAAGTACACGCGAATGCGTCGAGGCACTGGAGCGGCACGGTCAACTGCTGCGGATCCGGGACGAGGTCGATCCCTACCTGGAGATGGCGGAAATCCAACGGCGCGCCTATCGTGCAGGCGGACCGGCCATCCTGTTCGAACGGGTAAAAGGGTGCGCCTTCCCCTGCATTTCAAACCTGTTCGGCACACCGGAACGCGCGCGCCTGCTTTTTGCGGACACCTATGACCAAGTGACCACTCTGGTGAGCGCAAAAGCCGATCCAGGCCAGTTGCTGAAGCAACCACTGAATGCCATTTCCGCCGGCATGGCGGCGCTGCATGCATTGCCCAAACGGGTGCCGCCGCGCCGCGCACCCGTGCTGGAGTGCCGGGCAAAGCTCTCGGACCTTCCTCAAATCGTCAGTTGGCCCGATGACGGAGGCCCTTTCGTGACGTTGCCGCAGGTCTACAGCGAACACCCCGACCATCCCGGCAACCCGATGAAAAGCAATCTGGGCATGTACCGTATCCAACAGGCCGGCAACGAATATAAACCCGACCGCGAGGTGGGACTGCACTACCAGATTCACCGCGGCATCGGTGTACACCAGAAACTGCATCAGGACCGCGGCCGCCCGTTCCGCGTCGCCATCTTCATTGGGGGTCCGCCATCCATGAGTTTCGCGGCCGTCATGCCCCTGCCGGAAGGCATGCCCGAGACGGCTTTTGCAGGCGTGCTCGGCAGCCGGCGTTTCCGATACACACGCCATGGGGAGTGGACGGTGGCGGCCGAGGCCGACTTCTGCATTCTCGGAACCATTGACGAAACGCTCAAACGCGAGGGTCCGTTCGGCGATCATCTGGGCTACTACAGCCTGGACCACCTCTTTCCCTGCATGAAAGTCGAAGAGGTCTTCCACCGACGCGACGCCATCTGGCCGTTTACGGTCGTCGGTCGGCCTCCGCAAGAAGATACCACCTTCGGTGAAATAATCCATGCCATGACCGGCGCGGCCATCCCCGCCGAGATTCCGGGCCTCAAAGCCGTACATGCCGTCGATGCCGCCGGGGTCCACCCGCTGCTGCTGGCCATTGGCCGGGAGCGCTACACTCCCTACATGAAAACCATCCGTCCGTCGGAAATACTCACGCTGGCCAACGCGATTCTCGGAAAGGGACAACTCTCGCTGGCCAAATACCTATTCATCGTCAACGAAGCCGACAACCCGGATCTAGACATCCACGACATCCCGGCCTTCTTCACCCACCTGCTCGAACGCATCCAATGGGAGCGCGACCTTCACTTCCAGACGGAAACAAGCATCGATACCCTCGACTATTCCGGCACGGCCCTGAACCATGGATCCAAGGTCGTGTTTGCCGCCAATGGACCTCCTGTGCGCCGCCTCGGCACGCAGCTCCCGCCCATCGATGGCGCCGTAGTCGCCCCCGGCATTCTGGCGGTTCCCGGCCCTGCCTTCTCGAATCATGATGCCGCTGGCGCTGAAATCGAAGCCCTCGCGAACACTCTGTCGGAACAACCGGAAATCGGAACCTTCCCGCTAGTGGTGCTGTGCGATGATCCCGCCTTCTGCGCCGAACAATTCGACAACTTCCTGTGGCTCACCTTCACCCGCTCCAATCCGTCGCACGATGTGCACGGGGTCGGGGAACAGATCCGGTTCAAGCACTGGGGATGCAAGGGACCGCTGATCATCGACGCCCGCCTCAAGCCGCACCACGCCCCTCCGCTGATTGAAGACCCGGCCGTCAATGCCAGCGTGGATCGACTGCTGGCCGATAGCGGGATCGCGTTCTAGAGCTTAGTAAGAGGAGGGCCATAGCCGCGCCCTCACCATATTGGAGGGATAACGTCCTCGTTGTCCGCGGACGATGAGGACATCGTCCCTCCATCAGAAGGGCTACATTTTATACGCTCTAACCACAACTCAGCGGATATCCTTCCAGGTTTTCGGCGCTTCCTGGCCGAAGAGGGAGAGGACGTGATCAACGTAATAGCCGAGCATCTCAGCCATGGAAACGGAATTGGGATCGCGACCGATTGCCATGTAGTACGGCGGAGACATAGGCATGATGGTGCCACCGGCAGCAGCAATGTTAGCGGCGTTTTGCGCATTCAGCAACGTCCACGGCGCTTCACGGACGCAGAGCACGACCTTGCGCCCTTCCTTGAGCTGACAATGCGTAGCGCGCGTCACCAGCGAGTCCGCAATACCAGACGCCACCTTACCCAGCGTGTTGGCCGAGCACGGCATGATTACCATGCCCACAGTGGGCACCGATCCGGATGCGATGGTGGCCGTCAGATCGGCATCCTTCCATACTTCGGCAGCCTTTTCTTCGAGTTCCGCGAATGGGCCGACTTCCTGTTCGTAGACGAATCGTCCCATCTTGCTCGCCACCAGCGTCACCGGCCACTGCGATTTTTCCACCAGCAGCTTCGTCGCCAGCGCACCCGAAGCGCCCGTCATTGCCACAACCAAGTTCATTAACCAGCTCCTAAAAGAACCACCAGCGCGCCGAAGATGCCAACGATGGCAGAGATTGGGAAGAACCTAGCATGCACCGGGATGCTCTGCAAGTAGGCCGCGCCGAAGGCGGTGGCCGAAACCAGCAACGCCACAAACGACAACGCACCACCGACCGACATCCAAAGCAGCACCAGCGCGGCAAAGGAAACCAGATGCGTACTGGCTGCTACCAACTGGGCTCCGCCGGCACCGAGCTTGGCCGGGATACTGCGTATTCTATGCTCGCGGTCAAAGTCGATATCGAGAAGCGCGTAGATGATGTCGAAGCCGCTCATCCAGCAGAAGGTAAAGAGCGACAGCAACAGTACTTCATGCGAGAACGCCAGACTGTTGGTCACCGCAACAAACGCCCCCAAGGGAGCGGTCGCCAAACAGATCCCGATGCCGTAGTGGCATAGCGGTGTGAAGCGTTTAAGCAGGGAATAGAGCGAAAGTGGAATCAAAGGCGCCCATGATAGCTTCAGCACGGCACTGCCCAGCCAAGCGCATCCGACGAAATACAGGACAATCCCGACCATGGCCACGGCATAGCCCTGCCCCATCGAAAGCTTGCCCGATGGCAGTTCGCGGTTTTTCGTGCGCGGATTCTTGGCGTCGATATTCTTATCGAGGATGCGGTTGATTGCCATGCCGAAGGTGCGCGCGCCAAGCCCAACCAACGCAATTAAAAGCAATGATCTTAGCGAAGGCATGCCGCCGGCGCCCAGCCACGCGCCGGCAAACAAGAGCGGCAGGCTGAAGATCGTATGTTCCACCTTGGTGAAGGAATGGAGTTTTTGCATCAACGTCGATGATTCACCGTTCTTGGGTTCCGGCTTTTGTAGACACATCATGATGGCCTCGGCCACGGTCTGTGAAACCGGGTCGATATGCTTCTGGATATCTTCCTTGCCGTTGTGGTCGCCGAAGTCGGTGACGCCCTTGATCATGATACAGGGGACGTTGTGTTCCTCGCAGACGCGGGCCACGGCATAGCCTTCCATGTCCACGAGATCGCCCTGCTTCGAAAGTTCGCGTTTTCGCTCCGGTTGAAAGACCGGTTCCTCTACCGTAACCAGTTTTTTCAGGCCAATTCCCACGCCCACATTGACGGCGGTTTTCAGGTTTTCGGTGCTGACCATCGAGACGCGGTAGACCGCGCCACGTTCGAGCCGGTTATGCAAAGCACCACAAACACCCGCATTGATAACGGTTGTGCAACCATGTTCCTCAATCAACTGTTCCGTGGCAATACGGGCCGCTTCCATCCCCATCCCGGAAATGACCGTTACCGTCCCTTCCGGCTCACCCCGATCCAGAAACGGCTTGGCCTCCATCTCCGTTGCAAACAAAATCCCGATCATCGAATAACTCCTGCAGCCTTCGCCATTGTCTGTAATTGGTCAATCGCTTCGCGACCTTCGACTCCGAGATCGAGGGTAAAATCGTTGACGTAGGTTTTGATGTGCTCGCGGGTAACTTCCTCGGATAGCTCCTGTGCGTGCGCCTTTACATATTCCTTTGTCGAATCCGGATAGCCGAAGGCAAACTCGATTGAAGCCTTCAAGCGTTGCTCAAACGCTGCGATGCGCTCGACACCCAGACTCTTTTTCGCGGCGATGCAACCCAGCGGAATCGGTTGGCCGGTTTTCGTTTCCCACCACTCTCCAAGATCCTGAAGGCAATGGAAGCCGCGTTCCCGATAAACAAAGCGCCCCTCGTGTATGATCACCCCGGCATCGACGTCGCCGGCGGCAACGGCGTCCATGATGTGATCAAAGGGCATGAAGACGCGGTTTTCGATATCCGGACGCCATAGGCGCAACAGCAGATGGGCGGTGGTGTATTCCCCGGGAACGGCGAACACGGACTTTGACGTCAAATCGCAAGTCTCTTGGCTAATCACCAACGGCCCGCATCCACGCCCAAGTGCGGCCCCCACATTAAGCAGTTGATAGGAATCCTGCACCAACAGCCATGCATGAAACGAAAGCTTGGTGACGTCGAATTTTCCCTCGAACGCCCAGCGATTGAGGGTCTCTACATCGTGCAGATGGGTGTCGATACCCGCTTCCTGCGCCAGTTGGCAGAAGATAAACGTATCGTTTGGACAGGACGAATAGGCACAGGTTAGGTTGGGTTCAGGCATTTGCTTACACTCTAGTAGGTATTTAAATCATGTATATCACGTACAGTTTTGTAAATTATATGATTGAAACGATCACTTTATCGGGTATTGTCGCCGCCATCAATTTAAGAAACGCCAGCGGAACATGGAAAAATGAATCGCTCGCGTCGAGGGTATAGAAACAAGGATTTAGCGAAAAATGTCAACACAACCTACACATTCCACCGGTGCTGGGCTCGATCCCCAACTGATTGCACAGCTGAACCAGCTGGCCCAAACCCTATCCCCTTCCCAGCTGGCCTGGGTCGGCGGCTACTTTTCCGGCCTGAGCGCCCAAGGCTCGGTCCAGGGATTGCCGGCCGGCATGCCGATCGGCGAAGCGGACAACGTGCTCACGATTCTCTACGGCTCGCAGACGGGTCACGCCCGCTCGGTAGCCGAGGAGCTGAACGAAGCCGCCAAGGAAGCCGGACTGAATACCGAGCTGGTCTCCATGGGCAAGTTCAAGGAAAAGAACCTCAAGAAGCTCAAGCATGCGCTGGTCATCGTAAGCACCCAGGGCGAAGGCGATCCGCCGGACGATGCACTGGCGCTGGCCGAATACATCCATTCCAACAAGCCGCCGAAGCTTGAGGACTTCCACTATGCCGTGCTGGCACTCGGCGACAGTAGCTACGAGTTCTACTGCAAGATCGGCAAGGATTTCGATGCCCGTTTGGAAGAGCTGGGCGGAAAGCGCATTCTCGACCGCGTCGATCTGGATGTCGATTTCGACGATGGCGCCGAAGCCTGGATTCCCAAGGCCGTGGCCGCCATGAAAGCCATCATTCCCGAAGGCGGCGCCCCCGCGATGGCTTCATCCGTTAGCGGATTCGGCGCAGTACCCACCGCGCACTACAGCCGCAAGAAGCCGCTGAAGACCCGCCTGCTCAACTGCCAGAAGATCACTGGCCGCTATTCCGAAAAGGATATCCGCCACATCGAAATCGATCTGGAAGGCTCCGGCCTGAACTATCTGCCGGGCGACTCGCTGGGCATCTGGTTCAAGAACGACGAGGAGCTGGTGACCGAACTGCTTGGCCTGATGCAAATCGATCCGCAGGCAACCGTCCACGTCAACGACGAACCCCGCACGATCCACGAAGCGCTGGTTGAAGTCTACGAACTGACGCTGCTGCATCCTTCCTTCGTACTGGAATACGCCGATCTCGCCGATAACGACGAGTTGCGAAAAATAGCTTCAACCACCGAAACCCTGCGCGAATATATCGACGACCGGCAGATCATCGACGTAGTACGGCAGTATCCCGCCGCCATCGACCCGCAGGCCTTCATCGGGCTCTTGCGCAAGCTGACGCCGCGCCTCTACTCCATCGCCTCCAGCCAGAGCGAAGTGGAAGAGGAAGTGCACCTGACCCTCGGCGTGGTGGAATACGAGGCCCACGGGCACTACCATCTCGGCGGCGCTACTGGCTACCTCGCCCATCGTCTCAAGGAAGGTGAAGACGTACTGATCTATGTGGAATCCAACGACAACTTCCGTCTGCCCGAAGATGCGAGCAAGCCGGTCATCATGATCGGACCGGGAACCGGAATCGCGCCGTTCCGCGCCTTCATTCAGGAACGCGCCGCCACCGAATCCGCTGGCGAAAACTGGCTATTCTTCGGCAACCCGCACTTTACCGAGGATTTCCTCTACCAGACCGAGTGGCAGGAATACCTGAACGACGGAGTTTTGAACCGCATCGACCTTGCCTTCTCGCGCGACCAGGACCACAAGGTCTATGTCCAGCACCGCATCGCCGAACAGGCCTCGGAGTTGTGGAACTGGCTCCAGCGCGGCGCGCATGTCTATGTCTGCGGCGACGAAAGCCGCATGGCACACGATGTCCACAAGGCCCTGCTCGACGTCATCGTCGAAAAGGGAGGCCACTCCCCCGAGGAAGCGGAGGAATACCTGGTCCAGCTCCACAAGGATGGACGCTACCAGCGAGATGTATATTAAAACGTGAAGAGTGAAACGTGAGGCGTGACTGAGGAACAATCACGACTCAACCGTCACGGATCACGATCAAAGGAGTTTACCATGAACGACGAAAAGAAACTGACCGAAGTCGAACACATCAAGGCCCGCAGCCGCCATTTGCGCGGAACCATCGAAGAGGGATTGAAGGATGCCACCACCGGCGCCCTATACGGCGACGACACCCAACTGACCAAGTTCCACGGCTTCTACCAACAGGACGACCGTGACCTGCGCGACGAGCGCCGCCACCAGAAGCTGGAGCCGCTCTACAGCTTCATGCTCCGCGCCCGCGTCCCCGGCGGCGTCATCACCGCCGAGCAGTGGAAAGCCATCGATGCCATCTCCCGGGAACTGACGGGCGGCGGCCTACGCCTCACCACCCGCCAGACCTTCCAGCACCACGGCATCCTCAAGCGCAACGTCAAGCCGCTGATCCAGCGTCTCAACAAGGCCATGATCGACTCCATCGCCGCCTGCGGCGACGTCAACCGCAACGTGCTCTGCAACACCAATCCGGTGGAATCGGACCTGCACAAGCAGGTTTATGCCGATGCCGTAGCCATCAGCACCCACCTGCTGCCGAGCACCCGCGCCTACCACGAAATCTGGCTCGACGAAGAGAAGATCGCCAACTACGAAGAGGAAAAGGAGCCGATCTACGGAGACACCTACCTCCCGCGCAAGTTCAAGGTTGCTGTAGCCGTTCCACCGCACAACGATGTGGATGTCAACGGCAACGACCTGAGCCTGGTCGCCATCGTCGAAGACGGCAAACTCAAGGGATATGATATTCTCGCCGGCGGCGGCATGGGCAATACCCACGGCGAAACCGCCACCTATCCGCAGATCGCCAAAAACCTCGGCTTCGTCGTGCCTGCAGATATCTGCAAGGTGGCCGAAGCCATCGTCACCACCCAGCGCGATTTCGGCGACCGCACCGATCGCAAGCATGCCCGTCTGAAATACACCATCGATGACATGGGTGTGGAAACCTTCAAGAAGCATGTCGAAGAGCGTTCCGGCGTTAAATTTGCCGAGCCGGCTCCATATGAATTCACCATGCATTCCGATCGCTTCGGCTGGACCGAAAACGCAGACGGCACCTGGAACCTGACGATGTACATCGAACAGGGCCGCATCATCGATTATGAAGACGGCCCGCAGATGCTGCAAGGATTGCTGAAAATTGCCGACCTGCACGGTGGCGACTTCCGCATGACTGCCACGCAGAACCTGATCGTGGCACAGGTGGAGACGAGCAAAAAGGACGAGATCGAAAAGCTGACACGCGAACATGGTTTGCTGCGCGACGTCAGCGTGCTGCGTCAAAACAGCATGGCCTGCGTCGCCCTGCCCACCTGCACCCTGGCCATGGCCGAGGCCGAGCGTTACCTTCCCAGCCTCATTACCAAGCTCGAAGCGATCGTCGACAAGAACGGCCTTTCCGAGCAGCCCATCGTCATCCGCATGACCGGCTGCCCGAACGGCTGCGCCCGCCCCTTCCTGGCGGAAATCGCCTTTGTCGGCAAGGCCCCGGGGAAATACAATCTGCTGCTCGGCGGCGACGGAAAAGGCACGCGCCTGAACAAGCTCTACCGCGAAAACATCGGCGAAGAAGAGATCCTCGAAACGCTTGAACCGCTCATCGCGCAATACGCCAAGGAACGCGAAAAAGGTGAAGGATTCGGCGATTTCGTCGTCCGCACCGGCATCGTTCCCGCCGTCTACGACGGCCGCGACTTTCATAAGAACCCAGAAGGGTTCATCTCCAGCGGAATTTAACAATTTGAAACACTAAGGCACAAAGGACTCGAGGAACCGCAACGCTGAATACTTGGCGTACTTGGAGCCTTCGTGTTTATCCCATGACTGATTACGAAAAGATATTCGAAGGAGTGGATCCGAAGGATTCACTGGAGATACTGTCGCGTGCCATCGACCATTTTGGCAACAAGATCACCATGGCCACCAGCCTCCAGCTGGGCGGTCTGGTCTTGCTGGACATGCTCCATCAGGTCGGCAAGCCCGTTCGCGTCTTTTCGCTGGATACCGG
Organism: Pontiella sp.; assembly: GCA_050290185.1. Lineage (GTDB taxonomy): Bacteria > Verrucomicrobiota > Kiritimatiellia > Kiritimatiellales > Pontiellaceae > Pontiella. The sequence continues at coordinate 94,298 of JBNKHE010000009.1, read as the reverse complement.
TCGACTGCCGGAAGAGACCTATGAATGCGCCGAAGCGATCCGCCGCAAGTACGGCATCAACATCGAATGGATCTTCCCCAAATTTGAAGCCGTCCAGAAGCTGGAAACCGAGAAGGGTTTGTTTTCCTTCAAGGAAAGTATCGAAAACCGCAAGGAATGCTGCGGCATCCGCAAGGTCGAGCCGCTCGGCCGCGCACTCGAGGGCTACAATGCCTGGATCACCGGACGACGAATGGACCAGAGCGACACCCGCCAGGGACTCAACATCATCGAAGAGGATCCGGTCCATCCGGGCTTGGTCAAGATCAACCCGCTCATCCACTGGACCAAGTCCGATCTTTGGTACTACGTCGAGGAGCACAAGGTTCCGCACAACCGGCTCTACGACGAAGGCTACCTCTCCATCGGTTGCGCCTGCTGTACCCGCCCCTGCAAGGAGGGCGAGGACGAGCGCGCCGGCCGCTGGTGGTGGGAAAGCACCGAGCACAAGGAATGCGGCCTGCACCTCAACTTCAAGAATGGCGGCGGCATTTAATCGCCAGCGCCCTTCCTGTCTGTCCTCAATATTGATTCTTATGGCGGGTTCTTATAGAAGAGTGGCATGAAAGCGAACCAATCTGACAAACTGCTGCTGTTCCAGCGCAACGAGATCACCGAGAACCATATCTATCTTCGGCTGGCCCGTATGGCCAGGGATGAAAAGAACCGCAGAATTCTCGAACAGATCGCAAAAGATGAATTGCGCCACTACCACGAGTGGAAAGTGCATACCGGGAAGGACATCGGCCCCCACCGGCTGACCATTCTCAAGTATGACCTGATCAGTCGCCTGCTCGGATTCACCTTTGCCATCAAGCTTATGGAGGCCGGTGAGGACGCCGCCCAGGAAAATTACCGGCATGTACTCGAAGAGTTGGAAATCGGCCACATTATCGACGAGGAAAACGATCACGAACAGGAATTGATCGAGATGCTCGATGAGGAGCGCCTGCGCTACGTGGGCTCGATCGTGCTCGGACTGAACGATGCGCTCGTCGAACTCACCGGGGCATTGGCCGGCCTTACCCTGGCACTCCAGAACACCAAGCTGATTGCTTTGACCGGCAGTATCACCGGCCTCGCCGCCGCGCTCTCGATGGCCGTGTCCGAATACCTGTCCACCAAATCGGAAAACTCCGACCAGAACCCGCTCAAGGCTTCCGTCTACACCGGCACAGCCTATGTGATTACTGTCGTTTCGCTGATCGCCCCCTACCTGCTCTTTTCCTCATACTACCTCTGCCTGGCCATCACGCTTTCGATAGGTTTGGTGATCGTCGCCGCATTCAACTACTACATCTCCGTCGTGCAGGAGGTCTCGTTCAAAAAGCGTTTCCTCGAAATGGCAGGGCTTAGCCTGGGCGTATCGGCCATCAGTTTTCTGATCGGCATGGTGCTCAGGAAGTTCATCGGCATTGATATCTAGCGATCCGTCTTTGGCGGGACGACCTTCGTTTGATCCGCCTGGCAAGAATAGGACAATGCAAAGATCGTCCCAGACGGTTTACAAACCCAATTCAGACCAATTACTGCACGGTTTTAATTTTTTCCGTTGCAGGCCAACAGCGGGTGGTACGTATCGCAGCCGGCCCGGTTGCCCAAGGAAAATGATAAAACCAACCGAATAGCGGCATCAGCGCTAAAACGGCGAAAACGAGCCCTTTGCGCTCTTCTGTTAACGCCCTACTGCCCCGGCTTTGCTTCCAGCGCATAGTGGAGCATAACGTCTTCGGTCTTGCTGAGCCGGCGACAGGCCTCGCGGGCAATGTTCATCATCAGCATGCCGAAGAGTTGGGGATCGGAATGATAGAGATGGAACAGTTTATCACGCGGTACCACCAGCAGATCGGTCTTTTCAATGGCCAAGGCACTGGCGGTATGTGGATGGATGGCCAGAACCGAAACCTCGCCAAAACAGTCGCCCGTCTTAAATTCGACTAGTTCCATCGGCGTGCCATCAACGTTTTCAACCATCCGCACCCGGCCCGAACGGATAATGCGAATATGGCTGGGAGCATCACCCTGCCGGAAAATGAACTCACCCTTTTGGTAATGCTCCACTTCCAGTAGATGAAACACGGTGTAGAGCTGTTTATCGTCCAACCCACCCAGAATGGAGATCTTGTTGAGGATCGGCAGCACGTTCTCCACATCCATCAACGGCAACCTGTATTTCTCTATGGCCATGCGCAACTTATACCGCAGAGCCGCCTAAAGGCGGAACTATAAACTTTCTTCCTTTCCATCGCGGATAAAATCTGGAGAATGCGCGCTTCTGCTCCGCAGAAGGAGTTGACGAGTGTTCGTTGATAGTTGTTGGGACGCAGTACTGGCAACCCCTGTCAAACAACACCCATCATTCAATAACTAAAATGGCATTACTCAGTTTACAGAATATCCACAAGGCTTTCGGCGGTCCCCAGCTACTGGACGACGCGACGCTCCAGATCGAGCGCGGCGAACGCATCTGCCTGGTTGGCCGCAATGGAGAAGGAAAATCGACGCTGCTGAAAATTGTCAGCGGCTTCATCGAGCCCGATGCCGGAGAAATCATCCGTCAGCCGGGACTGAAGGTGCGACGACTGCGGCAGAACGTACCGCATGATCTGGCGGATAGCGTCGAGGCGGTGGTGTTCCAGGGGCTGGCAAACCCGCACGACGACTATGTTTCACACCAGCTCGTCGACAAGGCGGTCTCGCTGGTTGGACTGGAAAACGAGTGGCGTTTCGAGGAGCTTTCGGGCGGACAGAAGCGGCGCGTCCTGCTGGCACGGGCGCTGGTCTGCGAACCGGACATCCTCGTGTTGGACGAGCCGACCAACCATCTGGATATCGAATCGATCCAGTGGCTGGAAAACTTCCTCGGCCGCTACCAAGGCACAATCCTGTTTGTGACGCATGACCGCACCTTCCTGCGCAAGCTCGCCACGCGCATCGTCGAACTCGACCGCGGCAAACTGCATTCGTGGGCGTGCGACTACGACACCTACCTGAATCGGAAGGAAGCCCTGCTCGACGGTGAGGCGGAACAATGGGCCCAGTTCGACAAGAAGCTGGCACAGGAAGAGGTCTGGATCCGCAAGGGCATCAAGGCGCGGCGCACCCGCAATGAAGGCCGTGTACGCGAACTCGAAAAAATGCGAAACGACCGCAGCCAACGCCGAGAACGCACGGGCTCGGTCAATATGCAATTGGTTGAAGCCGGACAATCCGGCCGCAAGGTCATCACAGCGAAACAGATTTCATACAATTACGATGGCTCCCCCATCATTGAGAACTTCAGTGCCAATATCATGCGTGGCGACAAGATTGGCATTATCGGCCCAAACGGCTGTGGCAAGTCGACGTTAATCAAGCTACTGCTCGGCCAACTGACCCCCAAAACGGGATCGGTGGATCACGGCACCAAGCTGGAGGTCGCGTATTTCGACCAGCATCGCGCCACGCTCGACGAAACCAAGACCGTCGCCGAAAACGTCAGTATGGAAGAGTTCATCACCATCGGCGGAAGCAAGAAACACGTGCTCGGCTACCTGCAGGATTTCCTCTTCACGCCGGACCGGGCGCGTTCGCCCGTGACTGTACTCTCCGGCGGCGAGCGCAACCGACTGTTGCTGGCGAAGCTCTTTACCAAAGCCGCGAACGTGCTGGTGCTCGACGAGCCGACCAACGACCTCGATATGGAAACGCTTGATCTGCTCGAAGAGTTGCTGGCGAACTACGAAGGAACGCTCCTGCTCGTCAGCCATGACCGCTCCTTCCTCAACCATGTCGTGACCAGCACGCTGGTTTTCGAGGGCAACGGACAGATCGGCGAATACGCCGGCGGCTACGATGACTGGCTGCTGCAGAGACAAGCAGCCCCAGGCACTCAGCAGGTGGAAGAAACTCCCAAACCAGCAAAACAAAAGTCCACCCGAAAGCCGACCAACAAGGAACGGGAGGAATTGAAGAACCTCCCTCACCGTATCGAGCAGCTGGAAGCCGAACTGGAAGATCTCCAGCAGGCCATGACCGATCCTGCCTTCTACCAGCAGAATAAGGACGAAATCGCCTCGGCCACCGCCCGCGCCGAAGCGATTCCCCATGAACTCGAAAAATGTTATGAACGCTGGGAAGAGCTCGAGGGTCTCTAACTCCAAACCACGGAATCACCGCAACACACCGCTGTCCCCCCCCTTCAGCGGCTGCGGTGAGGAAGTCCGGCAACGAAACGTAGAGGTTTGAGTCGTGCTTTCCTGTCAATTTCGTGGTTTTCTTTTTATGCCGCTTTGCGGCTGCTATCAGTTAATTCGTATTTTTATTGGGAAAACAATCGGTCCTGGATCGGGAATAGCTAATAACCATTAACCGAACCGCAGGTTCATCATGAAACGGCTGATCTGGAACAGGCATACCAAGCTCGTGCTCAAGCACATCGTGGGATGGTTTTTTATCCTCACCGGCATCATCATGCTGGTCACACCGGGCCAAGGCTTGTTGAGTATCGTCATCGGAATATTTCTATTAGCCGACCACGTTCCGCTATTCGGCCGCATCCGGGACCGGATACACCTGAAGTTCCCGAATCTGACCCAACGTGTTCATCACATGGGGGAACGGTTCAAGACGAGATTCCACCGGAAATGACGTAGAGCCATCACCGGTTAAAATACCCATCGGAGCAGCACTCGCTGAAGCCCAGGAACCGCTACACCTCAACATCGAAATAATCGACGGCGTTGTTGTAGCAGATGTTTTCAACCATCTGGCCAAGCAACTCCATGTCCGGCGGGATTTCGCCATTTTCAACATCGTTACCGAGCAGATTGCAAAGGATACGGCGGAAATATTCGTGACGTGGATACGACAGGAAGCTGCGCGAATCAGTCAGCATGCCCACGAACCGGCTGAGCAGGCCAAGCGCGGAGAGCGCATTCATCTGCTTCTCCATGCCATCCTTCTGGTCCAGGAACCACCAGCCGGAACCGAACTGCATCTTACCCGGGAAGGAGCCGTCCTGATAGTTTCCAATCATCGTCGCCATCAGTTCATTGTCGGCCGGATTGAGGTTATAGAGAATGGATTTTGCCAGCTGGTTCGAGCTATCGAGCCGGTCGAGTAATTTGACCAGCCCTGGTCCTTGCTGGTAATCGGCAATCGAATCAAAGCCGGTATCCGGACCCAGTGCCTTGTACAGACGGCTGCTGTTGTTACGGAACGCCCCGACATGGAACTGCTGCGCCCAGCCGCGCTGATGATTCATCATTCCAACTTCCTGCAGAAAGGCCAGCAGGAACGCGTCGGCTTCATGTTGCGAAACATGCTTGCCCTTCATCGCTTTATGGAAAATATCATTCAGCTCGGTTCCCGTGGCATCCGCCACCGGTACATAGTCCAGACCGTGGTCTGACAACCGGCACCCGACGGAGTGGAAATAGTCATGCCGCTTATCGATGGCGTCCACTAACGATTCAAAGTCCCGGATTTCGATTCCCGATACCGTTGAAAGTGCATGGATATAGTTCTGATACGCCACGGGATCGGACAGATTGGCGGCCTTGTCAGGACGAAACGTTGGCAAGACTTTAACCTCGAATCCATCGGCGGCAATCTGTTTATGATATTCCAGCGAATCGGTCGGATCGTCCGTCGTACAGACCACTTTGACGTTCATCTTGCGCATCAGGTTGCGTGCGGAATATTCCGGTGTTCGCAGCTTGGCGGTGCATTCGTCGTAGATGGCATCCGCCGTGGCCGGGCTCAACAGCGTATCGATTCCAAAATAGCGCTGCAATTCAAGATGCGTCCAGTGGTAGAGCGGATTGCGGATCGTCTGCGGCACGGTTTCAGCCCATTTCTGGAACTTGTCGCGCCACGAAGCACTACCCGAACAAAACTCCTCGTTCACGCCGTTGGTGCGCATGGCACGCCATTTGTAGTGGTCGCCGCCCAGCCATATTTCACCGAGGTTTTCGTATTGCTTATCCTCCGCTATGTCCTGCGGCGGCAAGTGGCAGTGGTAATCATAGATCGGCATTTTAGCCGCATGATCGTGGTAAAGTTTCTTCGCCGTCCCGGTTTTAAGCAGAAAATCTTTATCCATGAACTTCTTCATTACAAACTCTCGTTTATTGCTTATCCAAAAACAGGGATGATGTGGCGGTGGAGGAGGTTTCTCTTGACGTTGCGCCCGATGATTTCCGAAAAATCCTCCAGCGCCTTATAATACTCGTCACCCAACTCATAGGCCACCTTGTAGGCGACGTGGATCAGCTGGCGGAAGCTCGGGTTGTATTCCGGGCAGTCCAGTTCATGGCGCAGGGCATTGGCGAAAGCGGCGCTGTCCCAACCTTCGACCGTTTCAATCGAAGGAAGCTGATCGGGATCGATATCGATGACGGTGGCATAGGGAGCAGCCAGTTCATCATAACGGTTGAGGGCTCCTGCATAGATTTTTTTCGCCACATTCAGACCTTCACCGCCGGCTTCGGCCAGACCGATCATCTCCTCGAGCCAGGTGGTACCAGCCGTCTTAACGTGCAGGCCTACACCAAACCTCTTGATCACACGGTTCATCGGTGCATAGATCGAAAATTTGTCGCTTCCGGAATGCACGCTCAGGCGCAGGCTATCTTTCAATCCAAATTTTTCGGAAGCGAATTTCAAAGCCGCCACATCCTGTTCGAATTCCTTTTCAAACTGGTCAACATCACCAACATAGTCGACGCCCTTGTTGAACCGTCCGCTGAACTTCGGGGCGATTGTATCGAGCGGAATCCCTTCGCGGGCAATCATCGACAGAATGAAGAGCATTTCAACCGGACTCTGCGGATCATCGGTTTCATCCATGGAAACCTCCACCTCAAATTTTCCGTCTTTATTCTCTTCGATATGACGGTAAATGCGCCCGGCTTCCTGCACCGCAAAAAGATATTTTTCCGCAATCGTGCGGATATCCCCGGAAGAAACCTGCAGCGGCTCATTCACGCCCGGCAGCCTGATCTCACCCACCAGATCGGTCATGGCCACAACAAAATCTTCAATGGAACCGGGATCAGCAGCCTCCCCGATGTAATCCGCTACATCCAGCGTAAAGAAGTCCGATGCATTGATGAACCCATCGACATTCTTCAATGAAATATGGTCCGCATCCACATAGTAATCCTGCTCCCATGCCAACGCTTTGACGGCGGCATCGGCTTTGGCCCGCACTGATTGCGGGGCGGTGTGAACCGTCATGTGTTCACGATGCGATTTATTCCAGACCGGACAGACCATGATCCCACGTTTACCGGCTTCGATATAGGCTTTCAACTGTGCCTCACCCTGACGGCCGAAGCGGTCCCCGCATCCCAATGTATATTTTGGATCAATCGCCATGTGGTTCTCCTATGTACTGAACTTATCCTGATAGGCCCAAAGTCCGAGGGCCGGATTGCTGATATAAAATATTTCCTCACCATCGGGCATCGTATTGAAGCCGTCCTTGAGCGTTTCCGGGTTGTAGCGCGCCGCCATTTCATCATACGCCGCCGCTTCGAATCCCACCGAGCGCACCTCGTCGAGCGTCACTCCATTTTCACCGGGGCAATAGGTGATCTTGAAGCGTCCTTCTGATGATCCATGAATCAGGTGGGCCGCCGCACCGAGATTACTCCGCAGTTCTTCATCTTCCTCGACAAACCTGAGCGTGGCCGGGGTTCCGCAGTAGCCAAACTTGCGGATTAGTCGATCAATAGTCGGATCTTCACCAAACTCTTTGAGTGCAGGGGCCAGCACGATCAGCTCTCCGTCATCGGCGATCGCCATGCGGGTACGGTAAACCGATTTGTTTCCGAGCCATGTGCTCTGGAACTCGTGCGGGTCGAGATAGACCACAACCTTCTTCGGCTCGCGGTCGAGCAGCGTAATATTCACGGCACGTGCCAGCTTGCAAGCCTCTTCAAAGACGGAGATATCCTCGCCGGCATAGAAACCGCGCATGTGCATTTCGCGGGTCGTGTAGTCCTGCTCCATCACTGTTAGGATGTAGGTGATCGGCAAATCGGGAAGATAAGTTTCAACCGCATGATTGAACAGCCGGCGCACCGGCGTATCGGTTTGACCGAGAATATTTTCAATGCCCGCCACCGCACCAAGAAAATGCGATTTATTGATGATGTCCGAACCGCCGGCACCCACCACAATGTTCTTCGTGTAGTTGGCCATGCCTACCACTTCGTGCGGAACCACCTGCCCCACCGAAAGAATCAAATCATAGTCGGCAAACAGCATCTGATTGACTTCGACTCCGACCGAGTAGTCGAGCTTGCCTCCCGAAAGCTCGGCAAGTATCTCGCCTTCAACAACGCCCTTGCGAACGATTCCGTTACGCCAGTCGTGCACCTTGAAAACGTCAAGCGGAATCGAGTCGCCGAACATCATTCGCAGTTGGGCCTCCGTCATCGGGTTATGGGTACCCAATGTCGGCAAGACATCGACCTCAACTCCGTCGGCGGTCAGCTTTTCATAGACCATGGCCGTGATCGGCCCCGCCATTGAATTGAGGCGGGTGTGGTCCGGCGGCAGTACCAGTACGCGCTTCAGTTCACCTGCCTGCGCCAGCACCTGCATAACGAGTTCTTTCAACTCGTCTGCGGAAATGGAAATCTGTTCGCCAAATCTACTGATCATCATCTCGTCTTCGCACTCGTCCCCGCACTCGTTATCGACCCATTGGGGTCGATAACGAGGAAGGCGGACGATATTGAATTAAACAATGTAGGTGGAAGCGGAAGTATTTCCACCGCGACCCGTCCAATTGGTGTGGAAAAACTCGCCGCGCGGCTTATCGAGACGCTCGTAGGTATGCGCACCGAAATAATCACGCTGCGCCTGCAGTAGGTTGGCCGGCAAGCGGGCGGCGCGGTAGCCGTCGTAATAGGCCAAAGCCGCGCTGATCGTCGGCATCGGAATACCCAGCTCAACCGATTTCATAATAACGCGACGCCAGGACGCCTGTGCATTCTCAACTGCATTCTTGAAGAATGGATCGAGCAGCAGGTTCACCAGGTCGGGGTTGGTATCGAAGGCTTTCTTGATCTTACCGAGGAAAATCGAGCGGATGATGCAACCACCGCGCCACATCAGCGCGATTTCACCATTGTTGAGCTTCCAGTCATATTCCTTGGCCGCTTCCCGCATGAGCTGGTAGCCCTGCGCATAGGAAACAATCTTCGACGCATAAAGAGCCTGCTTGAGATCCTCGATCAATGCCGCTTTATCGCCATCAAATGAAACGGCTGGACCGCTCAATACCTTCGATGCCGCGACCCGTTCATCCTTAAGCGCCGAAAGACACCGGGCGAAGACGGCTTCACCGATGAGCGTCAGGGGCTGGCCGAGATCCAGCGCAGAAACGGCCGTCCATTTGCCCGTACCCTTTTGTCCGGCTGTATCGAGAATCTGATCGATCACCTCTTCGCCGTCTTCGGACTTGTAGCCGAGAATATCGCGGGTGATTTCAATGAGATAGGAATCGAGTTCGCCCTCGTTCCATTGTGCGAAGACTTCGTGCATCTCAGCGTTCGAGAGGCCAAGGCCTTCCTTCATTATCTGGTAGGTTTCGCAGATCATCTGCATGTCGCCATACTCTATGCCGTTGTGCACCATCTTAACGAAGTGGCCGGCGCCGTCTTTGCCGACCCATTCGCAGCAAGGCTCGCCGGCATCCGTGTGTGCGGAAATCTTCTGAAAGATCGGTTTCACGGCGTCCCATGCCGCCGGAGATCCGCCGGGCATGATGGAGGGGCCGGTCAATGCGCCCTCTTCGCCACCGGAGACACCGGTTCCGATATAGAGCATGCCCTTGCTTTCGACGTATTGGGCACGACGGATCGTGTCGGGGAAATGGCTGTTGCCGCCGTCGATAATAATGTCGCCTTCTTCGAGGTACGGGATGGTCTTTTCAATGAAGTCGTCGACCGCCTGGCCTGCCTTGACGAGCATCATTACCTTGCGCGGACGCTCCAGACTGGCGCACAGTTCTTCGATACTGTGGCATCCGATAAAGTTCTTTCCGGCACCGCGCCCGGAAACAAACTTATCGACCTTTTCCACCGTGCGGTTAAACACCGCAACCGTGAATCCCTTGCTCTCCATATTGAGGACGAGGTTTTCGCCCATCACCGCCAAACCAATCAATCCGATATCTGCCTTTGCCATTTTTCACCTCTATATTTGTATTGAATATCCAACTCGTTGATTAACGCTTAACCCGTGCGTTGCCTTCCCATATGCTCCAGACTTGGTCTTCGTCCACCGGCTGGGCATAATCGGTCAGCATCGTCGCCGCAAGCGCTCCGCTGGCCCAGCCGAAGCGTGCGCATCTTTTTACATCCCAATTCCTGAGTATCCCATAAAGCAGTCCGCCCACAAAGCCATCGCCACCACCGATACGGTCAAAGACCCCTATTTCACGTGGATGGATGACCTCCCATTCCTTGCCATCCGTGACCAGTGCACCCCACAGATGGGTATTGGCAGAAACCACTTCCCGGAGCGTGGTTGCAAAATAGCGGGCATTGGGATAAGCGGTCTGGACCCGGCCGATCATTTGTTTGAAGCCGTCGATCTTTTCATCGAGTCCCTTGCCGCCGGCCTCCGGTCCCTTGATACCAAGGCAAAGCTGGAAGTCTTCCTCGTTGCCGATCAGGATATCGCTACGCGAAGCGATTTCGGAAAACGCTTGGCTAAGTTCTTCTTCGCGGCCCTTCCAGAAACTGGCCCGGTGGTTGAGATCGAAGGAGATAAGCGATCCATTTTCCTTGGCGATGCGCGCGATATCCAGACAGAATTGGCTGGTCTTGGGTGACAGCGCAGCAATCAGTCCTGAAAGATGCACGATCGTTGCCCCTTCCTGTCCAAAGATACGATCCAGGTCAAAATCCTCTACACAGAGTTCGCGACCGACTTCACCGGCCCGGTCGTTCTGCACCCGCGGACCACGCGAACCCCAGCCGCTGTCGGCCATGTTGATCTGGTGACGGTAGCCCCACGGGTCGCCCTGTTCAAACTCGGGGCCCTCGAAATCCATGCGGCGGCTTCCGAGATTATCCTTGATAAAGTGCGACACAGGGCTTCCCTTGACAAAGGCCGTCAGCACCTTCACCGGCATTCCCAGATACGAGGCCACACTGGCTACGTTGCTTTCCGCGCTCGTGGCCTGCATCTTGAACATATCACTGCAATGGAACGGTTGCGAATCAGCAGGAGTCAACCGAATCCCCATGCTGGTGGGAACAATCAAAGAATACTTTTTTTCTACTGCCGTTTCATTTTGCACAATGGGATTATCCTTACCTAAAATCGTGGGTTCAATGTAAAAGGGCACACTAAATTCAATTCCTACAACCTAGCGGGCCACGAGGGCAAGCAACGCCGGCTCAATGGTTTGAAAACTGAACTTTATTCGAATACCAATCAAGTAATTTATTGATTATATAACGCGAGCTCGCCATATTTCAGCGCTTTAACCAACCGGGGGGAGTGATATGAGCGAAATTTTCAACCAGAACTGGAATCGGGAACGGGTACGTGCCGGAATGCGCTGGTTTGGGCCGGAAGATACGATCACAATCCGCAACATTCAACAGACACCGGGCATTACAAACATTATTTCGGCTCTTCACCACATTCCTGCCGGCGAAGTCTGGACGGAAGTCGAGATTGCCCGGCGCAAAATCGAGGTCGAGTTCCTGCCCCAGTCCGATGCACCGGCCGACTTGACGGGAATGGATTTATACAAGTGGTACAGCACATACGGACAACGCACGGGGCTGGTTTGGGATACGGCCGAGAGTTTGGTCTTCACCGAAGATATCAAGAACGGCAGCCCCAACCGCGAACAGCACATCAACAACTACAAGCAAAGCCTGCAGAATCTGGGCCGCTTCGGGGTGAACAAGGTTGTGGGCAATTTCATGCTGGTGGCTGACTGGACGCGCACCAGCATCACCTCGCTGCCGGACGGCTCCAAGACCCTGAAATATATCCATGCCGCCTTCGCCGCCTTTGATATTTTCCTCCTTAAGCGCCACGACAATGAACAGTCCTATATCGATGACGGATCCTTCTCCGCCGAAGAGATTGAGGACGCCCGGCAATACTGGGATCGCTATCTGGCCGGCAACACGGAACGGCAGCAGCAACTGATTGATATGATCACGGCCGGCCTTCCGGGCGCTCAGGAAGGTTTCACCCTCGATGATTTCCGGGCCGCCGTTTCCAAATATGAAGGGATGTCGCGTGAAGAGCTGCAGGAGCACATCGCCTACTTCCTCGATGCCGTGGTCCCGGTGGCCAACGCCGCCGGCGTGCGCCTGTGCTGCCATGCGGACGACCCGGCCTTCTCTCCCTTCCTAGGCACGCCACGCGCCGTGGGAGGCAGCCAGGGCTATAAGTTTTTGCTCGATCATGGTTGCGGCGTGAACATGTGCATCGGCTCGCTGATGGCCGCGGAGAAAAACCGCGATATCACCACAGTTATCCGAGAAATTGCTGAATACGGCAGCATGAAGGGGATGTCTATTGAGGAAATATTCCCGCACATCCACCTGCGTCCGATCGAAACCGACGGAAAGAATTTCCGGGAAGGCCACCACGCTGAACATCGCGAGGAGCTCGCCAAGGTCGTGCACACTCTCGTCGACCTCGGCTGGCAAGGCGTTTTCCGCCCCGACCATGCGCCGGCCTCGGACCACGGCTTCGGCCGGCCGGGCTATGATGCGATCGGCCGCGGCTATGGCGCCAATCTGTTGATGGGCCTCTTTGAAATGGCCGAAATCATCAAGACGACCCGCTTCCGCTCAGTAGAAGCCGCGATCAAGACCTGTGGAGGCGACATGGCATTGAAGGAAGAAGCCGTCGAAGCCGCGCGAAAGGCGGAGAGCGAAAAAATCGGCCGGAAGATCGCCTTTATCAAGGTTTCATTCATGTTCGGCGAACAAGGCGTAGTGGCCCGCCTGCAGTAGACAGCAGGACGTATTGCATTATGTTGCCAGCTGTTCGGATATAGCACCCAGCAATTCTTCAAGCTCAACCGGCTTGTAGAAGACTTTGCAGGCACCGAACTTTTTGATGGTCGGAAGAAAATCCATGGGAGCAATCCGCATTCCGCCGGATATGGCAATGACCGGCAAATCGGGATTGCTTTTCCGCAATTCCATCACCACTTCCAAACCATCTTTTTCCGGCATCATGACATCGGTGACAACCAGGTCAGGCGCACAGCCCGCTATGCTCGACAACCCCGCATTCCCATCAGCCGCTTCATCGACCTCATAGCCATGCGCTTCGAGATAGCGTTTAAATATCGCCCGTATGGACGGGTCATCATCAATCAGTAAAATACGTGCCATGATAGCTCCCAAATTCGATTGTTCATATAATCAACGATATCTTATTGCCCTTCGACTCAGTACTGACTGAACTATATTCAGAAGGGATTCCGTGCTGAAGGGTTTTCTCAGGAAATTATAGCCCCTTTCCTCTATGAGGCCCATCCGGATGCGCTCATCGGCATACCCGCTAAAAATGATCACGGGGATTCCGGCCTTTTGGCTGTTCAACTCATCGGCCAGGTCGGTACCGGCCAGGTCCGGTAAAACCGCGTCTATCAAGAGTAGGTCGAAACGGCCGCCATCTTTTTCAAAAGCAACTGCTGCCGCTTCTGCGCTATCTGCATCTTTGACCGCGTATCCTGCTTCGGCCAACACCAACGAGGCCAACCTGCGGACCTGAGGATCATCTTCCACCAGCAAAATTGATTTCTGCCTATTCCCATAGGATTGGGATAAGATGTATGACTGATCGTCGGTTGGCTGGACGTGCCCCTTCTCGCCGATAGATCTCGGCAGGTAAACCTTGAACGTCGTCCCCTCTCCCGGCTTGCTTTTGACCTCAATCCATCCTCCATGCTGATCAACGATGCCATAAATCACGGAGAGCCCGAGTCCGGTGCCCTCCCCAACGGGCTTGGTGGTGAAAAAGGGTTCAAATATATGATCAAGAACTTCTTCATTCATCCCCATACCTGTATCCGTCACAGACAGGCAGACGAACTCCCTGTTGCTAGTCTGGATCATGATCTCATCTTCATTGAAGATAACGTTATCTGTACATATTTTGATCGCTCCCCCATGGGGCATCGCATCGCGCGCATTCACCACCAGATTCATGATGACCTGCTCCAGTTGCGAACGATCCGCCTTAACGCATCCGAGTTTTTCTGAGGGATCAAAGTCCAGACTTAAATTTTCACCCAACAGGCGGCACAGCATATTGGTCTGCTCAGCAAGAACCAGATTGAGATCAATCTGCTCCTTCATGAAGGGTTGCCTTCGGCCAAAGGCGAGCAACTGGCGGGTCAGGCCACCAGCCCGCTTGGCGGCATTTTGAATTTCCAGCACATCCTGCTGGAGCGCATCCTGCCCAGCGCTTTCCAAGAGGAGGACCCCGCAAAAGCCCAGAATAGTCTGCAGGATATTGTTGAAGTCGTGCGCCACCCCGCTGGCCAAACGACCGACGGCTTCCATTTTCTGGGAATGGCGGAACTGCTCTTCCAGGCTCAGCTCTTTGGTAATATCGCGCATCACCCCTACAAAGTTGACTACTTCACCGGTCTGGCTGAGAATCGGGGAAATCGTTGCGTCCACAACATACGGCGAACCCTCCTTGCGCTGGTTGTGTATCTGCCCATTCCAGGGTTGCCCCGCCAAGATGGTTCCCCACATATCCTTGAAGAACGCTTCGCTATGGATCTCGCTTTTGAGGATACGGGGATTCTGGCCAACCACCTCATCCCGAGTGTATCCCGACGTCTTCTCAAAGGCAGGATTGACGTACTGGATAATTCCCTTCGCATCGGAAATGACCACGGTCTCGGCCGACTGGTTGATGGCAGTGGAAAGATGAAGGAGCTCGTCGGTGCGCTTCTTTTCGTCCGCGATGAAACGTGCCTGCTGCATATTCATGTATGCGGTGGTAGAAAGTTGCTTTACGAGTGAGTGCAACGCCTCGGAAATCTGTTCGAAATGCTCGCGCGACATCTGGGGAACCTCTTCGAACGCCTCCATGAACTCCTTTTCGTCGACGCCGATATCACGCGCATAGGCGCGCATGTTTTCCTCGGTCTGGGTCTCGTCGCGGACCTGGCCGATCAACCAGCTGGCGACATGTTTTCCGCCCACGACAATACTAACGCCGGCATCCCAAAGACCGCCGCTGAGACACGGCTGAACAACCGGACCTTCGGGGTGGTAGCGGCCTAGGAAAAGATCGGACTTTCGGCAGTTTGCGCAACCCGCCTCCGTCTTGCGGACGACATCCCCGCACAGGCGCGTAAAATTGGTAGGCTTCGTAATGGGGCTCCCGTCCGGGCGGATGATGCCCGAAGCCACGTTGGTGGCTGCGGCAAACTGGTCCTGAATGCGCTGGATCTCCTCGACATCGAACAGGTCCTCGAACACAAGGTCGTCCACTTGGTCAAACGGCCGAGTGAGGGCGACAATCCGCTTTTCGAGCGCATCCTCCATGCGCTTTCGCTCGGTAACATCGCGTGCAACCCCTTGGATCGCCTGAAGCGTTCCTTCCGCACTGAACACCCCCTTGGTTTCCAACTCGACCCAGACGCGACGCCCGCTCTTATGGATAATCTCGAAACTGTATGTGGTTTCATCCAGTTCGCCGGCGATGCGTTTCTGAAGGCGCCCCGCCACCATCTGCTGGTGCTCCGGCGCGATCAACTCCATCATGTTCATGCCCAGCAATCGCTCCAATGGATACCCGGTCATATGCTCTGCGGCAACGTTGCTAAAGATGTAGTTCCCCTTCAGGTCGATCTGGAAAATGACGTCGTGGGTGTTGTTGAGGATATATTGCAGATCCTCCTGAACCTGCTTTATTTCCTTCTCAGTTAACTTGCGTTCTGTAATGTCCTGCACGGTTCCTATTGAACGAATAGGTTTATCTCCCTCATATACCGTTTCACACTGCTCACATACATATTTAATTCGCCCGTCAGAGAATAAAAGGCGGTGCTCAATCGAGTACGGAGCTTTGGTTTGGAGCGAGTTTTCGTAGGCCATTCTTACGGCCTCCCGGTCATCCGGATGTATGGCGTTGAGAAACGCTTCGTACGTAGCACTAAACCGGTCTGAATCAATCTCGAAAATCCGGAAAATCTCGTCGGACCATGTAAGAACATTGTTCGCCAGATCCAGCTCCCAATTGCCGACATGGGCGATACGTTGCGCTTCGTTAAGTCGAAGGGCCGCCTTATGTATAGATTCTTCCGCCTGCTTCCGGTCCGTGATATCGCGAGCCAATCCCAACAGACACTTATCATTACCCAACTCCAGCATGCCCAGACGCACCTCGACCGGAAACGTGGAACCGTCCTTGCGGCAATGCAGCCCCTCGAACGTGACGGGTTTCCCAGGTTGGAGCGCATCCCAGATCTGCTCCTTGCTCCGGTTGACCCCCACCATCACATCGATATCTGACACGGTCATAGAGAGCAGTTCTTCACGCGTGTAGCCCAGACTACTGCAGGCGTTCGGGTTCACGTCTAGAATCCGACCTTTGCGGTCATGCAGGAAGAATGCATCTCCGGCCTGAGTCACCAGACCGCGGAAGCGCGCCTCACTCTCCATCAGCCTTTCTTCGGCCCGCTTGCGCTCGGTAATGTCGTGGGCCGTCAGCAGAGCACTCTCCACTCCGCCTTCCGGACCATGCTCTGGAACGACATGAATATGGTACCAGCACTTCGAGTTATCCCCCTTCGTTACGGGAAGGTCAACGGATTCCGGAGCCCCGCCATCCAGTACCCGGTGTAATATCCCCTGAAGCACCGCCGCATCGGCCGGCGACAGCGGCGAACGGAATTCGGGAGCGGTGCCAATCCATTGATCCCGGGGCATCTGGGCCATTTCCAAATACGCGGGGTTGACGTAAATGCGCTGGCAGTCTCGATTATAGCGGGCAATAAGATACTGCGAGTTTTCCACCAGGGCGCGGAACTCCTGCTCCCGCCTGAACAATAATTTTTCCGTATGCTTACGCTCGGTAATGTCCACTACGGCGGTCAAATCCTCGAAACCGCCATCATCCATTTTCCGCCGTTGCAGGCAAAACATGACCCAAACAATTTGTCCGTCCGTCCGGACATAGCGTTTATCCATCGTGAACCGGTTGATCTCCCCCTTTTCGATCTGTTCGGTAAGAGCCCGATGCCGACTGCGGTCGTCGGGATGGCTGATATTGAACCAGGTCGTTGGCTCGTCCTGCTCGCGGTGAATACCGGCCATGCGCAGGTGGGCATCGTTGATCAGGCGGGTTTCCCTCCCGTCGGGATGCATCCGGTTCAAACAGATGCCGATAGGCAAAGAGTCGAAAATGAACTTAAGCCTATGCCGTTCCCGGGCCACCTCATCCTGAGCCTGCGTAAGTTCGGTAATATCCCTGACAATGGCTTGAAGCTGGGTTCCCCCGCCCATCTTCATCACGCTAACAGATACCTCTACATCAACCGCGGCTCCGGAAGGTTGAACATGCTGCCAATAGAACCGCTGCGGCTTCCCCGCCCCAAACGCGTCGGTCAGTTCCGCAACAATATCCACCGAAAGGCGACCACCTTTCTGTCGCTCAGGAGAAAAATCCAATACGGAACGGCCGATCACATCCGCTTTGGAAGCGACTCCGAATATCCGGCAGATGGCCGGATTGCAGTCGATGATACAGGCATTAAGTCCGATCAACATTATCCCGTCTTCAGCTTGTTCAAACAGTATGCGGAAACGCTCTTCGCTCTCCGCCTTTTGCTCCTGGGCCTTACGAACACGACCAAAAACACGCTTCAAGGCAACATAGAGAAGCAGAGCTGTGGCAAAAACATAGAACCACCCCTTATACGTCTGGAAAACATCCTGCAGATAGGGATCGGGCACCAAACCGCGGAGAGCCTTGTCGGACCAGGAAATCCAGATTATACCTATGATCAGATACCCTAGGGCAAGGGTTCCCGCGGCCGGAAGACCAAAGAGCCTGAACGACATTTTCTTCATAAAGCAAAAACCTGCGTATGTTTTTCCGATCCCGACATAAACGACACAGATATATCAGGAACCCGTCCAAAATTCAACATTGGCTTTTGACATTGCCATAAATCCGTCGTCCCGCGTATCTTGCCGCCATGCTTCCCCAATGGATCATCGAGAAAAAACGCGACGGCGCTGAACTTGCCCCCGAAGAAATCCGCGCCTTTATCGCCGGCTATACCACCGGGGCCATTCCCGACTACCAGATGGCGGCCCTTGCCATGGCCATCTATTTCAAGGGCATGACCGCCCGTGAAACCGCCGATCTCACCCTGGCTATGATGGAATCCGGCAAAGTCATTAATCCTAGTAGCATTCCGGGTGCCAAGGTCGACAAACATTCCACCGGCGGTATCGGCGACAAGATATCCATCCCTCTGGCCCCGCTCGTCGCCGCCTGCGGCGCTGTTGTTCCGATGATTTCCGGCCGCGGCCTTGGCATCACCGGCGGCACGCTCGACAAGCTTGAAGCAATCCCCGGCTACCGCACCGGACTCTCCGAATCCGAATTTTTTAAAACATTGGAAACCTGTGGTTGTTCCATGATCGGCCAAACCGCCGAAATCGCCCCCGCCGATAAAAAGCTCTACGCCCTGCGCGACGTCACCGCCACCGTCCCCTCCATCCCGCTGATCGTCTCCAGCATCATGTCAAAAAAGCTGGCCGAAGGCATCGACGCGCTCGTGCTCGACGTCAAATGCGGATCCGGCGCCTTCATGAAGAATATCAACGACGCGCGCAAACTGGCCCGAGCGCTGATAGACACCGGCACGGCCATGGGCAAAAAAGTCGTGGCACTCATTACCGACATGAACCAGCCGCTCGGACGAGCCGTCGGCAACGCGCTCGAAGTGCGCGAATCGCTGGATATTCTCAAAGGTAACGGACCCGCCGATTCACAGGGACTCACCATCGAACTCGCAAAACGGATGCTAGGTGTCGCCGAGGTCCATGACCTCGAAGGAGGGATCACGGATCCAACCACACATCTGGAAGACGGAACGGCATTGGAGAAATTCAAACAAATGGTCACCTGCCATGGCGGCGATTCCGATACCGACCTCCCGCCGGCAGAAAAACAAACTCCCCTGCCCGCCCCGAAATCCGGTTTTATCTCCAAGGCCGACGCCGAGGTCATCGGCCGTGCCTGCCTGCTGCTCGGCGCCGGACGCGCTCAAATCACCGATTCCATCGATCCCGCAGTCGGCCTGTCGGACCTGAAAAAGATCGGCGAATCCGTCGAAGCAGGAGAACCGCTCTGCCTTATCCACTCGAACGGCCATGAAAATGAAACCGAGCTGTTGCACGCAATGAAAACCGCTTTTAAAATCGTGGATCAGCCCGTAGAAGCACCGCCGCTCGTTTTGGAA
This sequence comes from Pontiella sp., assembly GCA_050290185.1. Taxonomy (GTDB): domain Bacteria; phylum Verrucomicrobiota; class Kiritimatiellia; order Kiritimatiellales; family Pontiellaceae; genus Pontiella. The sequence goes on along the minus strand of JBNKHE010000009.1, from coordinate 74,773 downwards.
ACCATAGCGGCTTCGACTTAATCCATGCTCTGACAGAACATCCGTGGCTCTAACCGTTCAATAGTTCGTTTTATCCTGCCTTGAAGCCTTGCTCGAAAGCATCCATGAGATGATTCAGGCTGAACGGCTTTTTTATGTAGCGATACCCACTTGTGGTGATCCGCCCGTTGTTGACTGCTTTATCGGTACAATCACAGAAGAGCAGTACCGGTAATCCAGGGCTTCGTTCGAGCAAGGCGTCGGCCAGATCAATCCCGTTGCCGTCGGGCAGCATCACATCCATAAAGAGCAGATCGAACGCCCCGTTCTTCCGGGCAAAGACGTCTTCGGCTGCCTGAGCGGTTTCAACCAGGGTCACCGCATATCCCAGCCCCTGAAGAATCTCGCCGGTCATAACGTCGGCCGTCACCAGCAGGATTTTCCGCTGGGTCAGGCCCTTGGCCTCTGGAAGGCCATCCCCGATGTCCCCGCTTAGGACCGGCAGGAAGACCGTGAATACAGATCCCTGGCCGGGCTCGCTGGCGACCGACACCCATCCGTTGTGTTCCTGCACAATACCATAGACGGTGGCGAGCCCCAGCCCGGATCCCTTGCCCACCGGCTTGGTGGTGTAAAACGGATCAAACATATGCGCCAACTGTTCTCTGTTCATCCCGCAACCGGTATCCGCCACGGAGAAGCAAGCAAACGAGCCCGCCTTGGCGTTGGACAGTCCGGGAAGATCCTCTTCGGTGATCGTCCGGTTCATCGTGGAAAGGGTCACGGTCCCTCCGTCCGACATGGCATCGCGGGCATTGGCGACCAGATTCATGACCACCTCCCGGATATGAGCGGCGTCAGCAAAAACCGGCTTCAGCTGAGGATCCAGCTCCAGTTTCAGGTGGGTGGTTTCATCCAGCGCCTGCAGCAGCAGGGATTCGCCGTCGCGGAGTACCCCACTGAGATCCACCACCTCGCACTCCAACGACCCTTGCCGGCTGAAGGCCAGCAACTCCCGGGTCAGTTCCCCGGCATGGCTGGCCGCCGCCTCGATTTCGAGGATAGTCTGGCGATGAGTGGATTGGGCCTCTATTTCCATGAGCATAATCTCGCAATAGCCCGTAATGGTTTGCAGGATATTGTTGAATTCGTGCCCGATCCCGCCGGCCAGCACACCGATCGAGGCCAGCCGCTGCCCCTCGCGCAACTGCCTTTCCAGTCGCTGCCGTTCCGCCTCCGCTTCCTTGCGCTCGGTGATGTCCTGCGAGGTACCCTGAAGCCTGACCACCTTGCCCGAGTTGTCTTTGACGGCCTTGCCGGTGCCACGGAACCAGGCTTCTCTACCACTGGGCAGGCAAGCGCGGTGTTCATGCTCCCAGCCTTCCCCCGTTTCGACCGCACGCTGCATATACTGGCGCGCGGCAACGGCATCCTGCTCGAAAAACAGCTCCATGGCTTCCGCAAGCGGGCACGGTCCGGCCATGGGATCGCGCTCGCAGAGACGGTTCATCTCCTCCGAAAAGGTAAACATTGCGGTCTCGAGGTCGAGTTCCCAATCGCCTAGGTGACTAATCCTCTGAGCATCCCGCAGCCGGCTCTCGCTCGCCCGTACCAGCGCCTCAGCACGCTTGCGCTCGGTGATGTCCACCACAGTACATAAATCCTCGTAGCCTCCGTTGTCCAGTTTTCGCCGCTGTGCAGTAAACTCGACCCATATATTCCGTCCATCCGGATGGACATAGCGCTTATCCATCGAGAAAGAACTTATTTCCCCCTCGTCCATCTGCTTTAAAAAAAACTGCCGCTGGTCGCGGTCGTCGGGATGAGTGATCTGCCTCCAGATCTCCGGCTCGTCCTCTTCGCGCCGGATGCCGGCAATCTGCAGGTGGGCCTCATTGATCAAGTGGAATACGCTCCCATCGCCATGGATCCGATTCAAGCATATGCCAACGGGCAGGGCCTCGAAAATAAACTTGAGCCGTTTCTGTTCCTGGGCAACCGCAGCCTCCGCCTGCTTGCGCTCGGTGACGTCGCGGACGGTTGCCTGAAGGAACGCCCCTTCTCCGGAACCCACCCTGCTGAGAAGCACGGTGGCGGAAAATTCTTCGCCGTCGATGCGTCGTTGGTTCCACTCGAAAAAGACGGAACCTTCGCGCATGGCTGTTTCGAGAATTCCCGGGGCCATATCGCTGGACGCGCGCCCGTCCGGCTGCTTTTCGGGCGATAATTCCAACGGCCCATAGGTCATAAGATCCGCCTCATTCTGAGCCCTGAACATCTTCACGGCGGAAGCATTTGCTGACGTGAACTTCCAGGAAGGGGGCGCAATGGTCATGATGGCATCGCGGGAGCTTTCGAAAAGCTCCCGATACCTTTCCTCGCTCTCCCGCAGCGCCTGTTCCGCCCGCTTGCGCTCGGTGATGTCCTGTGCGGTTCCAATCATGGAAACGAGAGCCCCGTCGTCGTCATAGATTCCCCGGAATGTTGAGAAGTAATAACCAATGCTCTTATCCGGAAGAAGGAACCTCTGTTCGTATGACCCCTGTTCATGGTTTTCCGTCGCGCGTTTGATCAACTCATTGTTACGCTCATGATCTTCGGGCCAGGGAGACAACGCCAGGATGGAATCGATTTTCGGGGTAAACTCTTTAGGGTCGAGATGGAAGATGTTGAATAATTCATCGGACCATTCGACATCACCGGTCTTGATATCCCATTTCCAGCTTCCCAGTTGTGCCATCCTCTGAGCTTCCCGCAAGCGGCTCTCGCTCTCCTGGGCCATCGCTTCCGCACGCTTGCGGTCGGTGATGTCGCGGGCGATGCCCAGCACCCCAATGAGATTACCTTCCAGATCCCGCATCGGGGACTTGAGGACTTCATAGTCGCCCTCGTAGCTGCCATCTGTAAAGATCAGGTGCTCTTCGTTTATGCTGGCACCGACCGCAATGGCCTTACGGTCGTTGGCGCGGAAAAAGTCCGCCGCGTCCTTGTCAACAAAATCGTAATCGGTCTTACCGCAAACCTCTGTTTCTTTTACACCATACAGGTGCGCGAACGCCGAATTGCAGGCCAGAAAGACCCCCTCCGGATCTTTCAACAAAACCGGGTCGGGGATCGCGTTGATCAAGCCACGAAGGAAGGACTTGCTCTCCCGCAGCGCCTTCTCCGCCTGCTTTTGCTCGGGGAGATGGGTGTACTGATCGCTCGTCTCAATTAGCTGGCCATGGGTCCGCTGCAATTCTTTATTCTGCAGCGCCAGTTCAATCTGGCGCGTTTCCAGTTCATGAAGGACTTTCGCGATATCCTCGATCGACATCCGCTCGATATCCCGCTTGCCGTTTGGCGTTAACCGCCATTCGGCGCGCTCGCGCAGCTCTTGCAGCTCGGCTGAAAATTGATCCTTATCGCCCATAGATCTCCTTCACACTAAAGCCAGCTCCCGCTAAATGCAGTCCGCGTCTCCGGCCTGAACTCACTCGCATCAGATCCGTAAATGTACATAAGAGCATTTTGAATGCCATGGTCGACAAACACTTCTTATGCACCGGATCAGAAACTCAACACACGGCGCTACCCGCTCAGCAGCTCCCGACCGGAGGCGGGCTGGAATTTAAGGTTCCACAAGCTTGTAAGCGGCGAATTGACGTTGCCATTCCTCCGGCACAATGCGTATCCTCGTTAGCATGCATTCCCCGTGGATTATTGAGAAGCAATACGATGGCATGACACTTTCACCCAAAAGAGTTCACGCCTTCGAAGCATCGGGAGAACCCAACGAACCGAAAGAACTCGTTTATGAAATCATCACTGGTTAACAAAGACCGCGCACTTACCCACTTGCTTGATCTGCTTTCCGTAGAAGGCCCGACCGGACGGGAATCAAAAGTCGCCGAAGCCATCACGCAAAAACTCGTTGCCGCCGGCTGCAAAAAGGCGTGGATCAAGACCGACGATGCGCAAGCGCGTTTGGGCGAAGGCTATGAAACGGGCAACCTGATCGTCCAACTGCCGGGAACGGTCAAGACGGCACCGCGCATTATGTTTTCGGCGCACATGGACACAGTGCCGCTTTGCAAAGGAGCAGTTCCGGTCGTGAAGGGCAACCGCGTGGTACCAAAAGGGAAGACCGGCCTCGGCGGCGACGACCGCTCCGGCTGCGCGGCGATCGTCACCATGGTTGAAACCCTCCTGAAAAACAAAATCCCCCACCCGCCGATCACCTTGCTTTTTCCAATCGCCGAAGAAAATGGTCTGCATGGCTCGCGCATGGTGCGTTTCAAGGATCTCGGCAATCCCGTGATGGGCTTCAATCTCGACGGACAATTCCCCAACGAACTGGTGATCGGTGCAATGAGCGCCGTGCGCTGGCAGGCCGAAATAAAAGGCCTATCCGTCCATGCGGGATTGGAGCCGGAAAAAGGAATTTCCGCCGGTTTGATTGCCTCAAAGGCGTTGGCCCGCATTTCCGAACAAGGATATTTCGGCCGTATCCAGAAAGGCAATCGCAAGGGCACATCCAACCTAGGCACCATGCACGGAGGCGAAGCCAACAACCAGGTCATGGATCGGGTCATGATGACCGGCGAATGCCGCAGCCACAGCCCTGCGTTTCTGAAGCAGATCATCAGGATCCATAAAACCAGTTTTGAGTGGGCTGCCAAGTCGGTGATCAACGATGCCGGCAAATCTGGCTCGGTCAAATTCTCCACCGTCAGCGACTACAATGCGTTCCGATTGAACAAATCGGAAACCTGCGTAAAGATCGCCGGAAAAGCCGTCGAAGGCGCGGGACTGAAACCCAACCCGCTGGTGATGGATGCCGGGCTCGACGCCAATAACTTCAACGAAAAAGGGCTGCCAACCGTCACCCTCGGAACAGGCTCGCACAAGTTCCACCAGTTGGAGGAATACGTGGATATCAGGGAATACCTGACGGTCTGCACAGTCCTGCTCAACATCGCTCGACTGGCATCACAATAGGATTGGCACAGCCTCCGTTTGACCGCTACTCTCCTTTCCTTTTGGGATGAATAAATGGAAATCTTCGACCTATCCATAACGGAAATAGTCCTGCGTCTTATGCTCGGCACGGTCATCGGGTTTTGCATCGGGCTGACCGGCGTCGGGGGAGGTGTACTGGTCCTGCCGGCGCTGACCCTGATCCTGCGCATTGATCCGATCACCGCAGTCGGAACCACCACACTGTACGCGTTCCTGACCAAGATCACGGCCACAATACATCACTGCAAACTGAAAACCATCGACTGGAGCATCTCCACACGTTTTCTCATAGGGGCTGTACCGGCCAATATCATCACGGCGATATGGGTCAGCAGCCAGGGAGAGGATCTCCATTTCAAACGCGTCCTGATGCGCTTCATCGTCGGTGTCGTCTTCTTCTCTGTGTTCATGATGGTGTTCAACATGATTACCCGGGCCCGGCCGAAAGTGGTCGAAAAGGAACGAGAACTTGCCGAACACATCCAGGAAAAAAAGGTGGTTCGCATCGAACTGTGCATCCTGCTGGGCGCCATTTGCGGCGGACTTATTGGCGCCACCTCCATTGGCGGCGGCGTGCTGATTGTGCCTCTCCTGATCATCCTTTTCGATCTGGCTACCTCGCGCACGGTCGGCACGGCTATATTCATCGCCTTCATCCTTACCATGATTACCGCGCTGATCTATGGGACCCGCGGGGCACAGGATTACACCACCGCCATCATCATGGCGGTGGGATCGCTGTCCGGGGTCTATTATGGGAGTAAACTTTCCGTGAAAATGCCGGAGCTGTTCCTGCGCGCCATCGTGGTCGTACTGGTCCTCGTCGCCGCTATCATGATGTTGGGAAGCAACACCACCCATTAAACCCGACTAGATGTTGATTCGCATCCGCTGGCCAACTAAGCTTTGGGCATGGATATACAAATCAACCAGTCCGTCCTCGACAAGGCCGTCGCCTTCCTAAAGCAGGCCTGGCCGGATGCCACCCCCCTATGCGGCCTTGTTCTCGGTTCCGGCTGGGGTGAAGCCGCGGCAAACTTCGAAGGCCCTGAAATCCCTTATGCCGACATTCCTGGACTTGGAATCACCGGCGTCATGGGACACGCCGGCAAGATTCGCCTCGTAGCCATCGGCGGCATGGAACTGTTTATCTTCCAAGGCCGGCGCCACTGGTACGAAGGGGCGGGTTGGACCCCGGTTATTTTACCCGTCTACCTGTTGCATGCGTTCGGCGCCGATACCATCCTGCTGACCAATGCCGCCGGAGGCATCAGCACCAACCTGCCGCCGGGGTCGCTCATGGCGATTGAAGACCACATCAACATGCTCGGATCCAACCCGCTGATCGGTCCTCACAACTCCAATCTTGGCACCCGCTTCCCCGACCAGTCGGAAGTCTACACCAAAGAACTATGGCATAAACTCATGAATGCCGGGGCCGACGCCACCGGCACCTACATTGCCACCACGGGCCCCACCTTCGAAACCCCCGCGGAAATCAAGATGTTCGCCGCCATGGGCGCCGATGCCGTCGGCATGTCAACGGTCCCCGAAGCCATCGTGGCCAACGCACTCGGCATGCGCGTGGCCGGTCTCTCCTGCATCTGCAACTGGGCGGCGGGCATCAGCCCGACGAAACTCACCCACGAGGATGTTAACGAAACGGCCGCCAAAACCATGCCCCGCATGAAAAAAACCATCGAAACCTTCCTGGAGGAGCTGGCCCATGAATCCCGCTGAACTGGTTGACGCCGCCCGCAAGGCGCTGGACCATGCGCATGCGCCCTACTCCAACTACAAGGTTGGAGCGGCCCTGCTGTGCGAAGATGGAACCGTCTTCACCGGCTGCAACGTGGAAAACGCCTCCTACGGCCTGACCAACTGCGCCGAACGTACCGCGGTTTTTTCCGCCGTTGCTACAGGTCAAACGACCTTCAAGGCGATCGCCATTGCCGCCTCCGGCGAACCGACTCCCGTTCCCTGTGGAGCCTGCCGTCAGGTGCTGGCAGAATTCTGTTCCGCCGACTTACCCGTTTATGTAGCCAACGCCAATGGATGCGAAACAATCACTCTCGGCGAGCTGCTGCCATACTCTTTCGGAGCATTGAATGGCTAAAACGCTCTATCTCGTGCGCCACGCCAACTCGGATTGGCACAACCACCTCTCCGACTTCGACCGCCCGCTCAACAAGCGTGGACTGCGCGATGCACCGGAGATGGGATGCCAGCTACGAAAGCGGTCCCTCTCTCCTGATATCATTATCAGCAGCCCCGCCATGCGCGCCCGCCAAACGGCCGAACGGCTGGCCACTGAAATCTGCGTAGCGATGGAATCAGTACTGTTCAACGATCGCATCTACGAAGCTGCCCCTGAGACCCTGATGAACATTATCCATAATGTGTCGGACCGGTTCGATTCAGCGATGCTTGTCGGCCACAACCCTTCCATGAGCTGGCTAGCCGACTTGCTATCCGGGGAACGGATCGGAGGCATGCCAACCTGCGGCGTGGCCACCCTTGAGCTAATAACAGATTCCTGGAAAAATGCCGGTACCTGTCCCGCCACACTGTTGGACTTCGACTATCCTAAGCGGGATCACAGCAAGGACGAGCACTTGCGGTGATTTTCCAGCAGGCGCTGTTTCAATCCGCCGCCACAGGCGGAATCCGGATCGCGCTGCGCCACTTCGGCCAGCAATGCCAGAAGGGCTTCGAAATCCCGCAGATTGATTTTTTCGGGCGCGATCGAGTTTCCACCCATGTTGTGGTAGTTTCCGAGCGGCAGGCAGACGGCACACGTTTGATACCCCATTTGGGCCAGTCCCGTGGATTCGGTACTGCCGCCGGGCATGAGCGAAGAGACATACTTCAGGTGCGATGTCCGCTTATTCTTTTCCAAGTCACGGGCGGTCTGCCGCATGAGCGCGGTCAGAGCCGGGTCAAAGACCGTCAGTGCGTCGCCAACGCGAATTACAGCCCCGCCACCCAGCCTGGCATTGGGTTGCTCCTTGGACATTTCGATGCCCAACACCGGCCAGGCCGGATCAACCAGCCCATGCTTGGCCGCGGAAATAGCCCCGACAAAACCGACTTCTTCAGCACGGGTCAACAGCCCATACGTTGTTCGTCCGGAACCCGCGCGCTTTAAACGCGCCAGCGTCAACAGTATGCTCGCCGCGCCGCACAAATCGTCGGCAACCCGAAGCGACAGCATGTCGCCGCGCTTGCGCCAGCACGGAAGGTCCCACATCCCAAGCGTGCCCTCCTCGAGGTCGGCGTTCTGATCCAGTTCAATCCGGCAACGCAGAAACCCGGTTTCCTTGTCGCGCCGGACGGAGCGTACGGTTCCGCGAACCGCGTCATGGCCTTCGGGATGGAAGCACATGCGGGAGCCCGCGAAATAGTCCTTGAGCACACCGCCCCGGAACCAGGCCTGGGCAATGCGGCCGCGCCGCTTGATGAAAGAGAATCCAGGATGGTCCATGTGGGCCTGCAACACCCACGGTTTTTTTGGCCGGCGGCCCTTGCCCGGGTAGCACAGCAGGATGTTGCCATCCGGATCCTGCGTACAATCGATTCCGTTGGACTCCGCCCAGGCCCGGATATACGCCTGCACCCGTTTCTCATGGAACGGCGCGGTCGGGAGCGATACCACCTCCCGCAGCAGTTCCATTTCGCGGGGATCAAGAGAGGTCGTCATGCCAAAGAAACCGGATTACAGTTCGGCCTTGGGATAGGAGCCAAGGATGGTCATGACGGTACAATGCTCTTGCAGGTCTTCTAGCGCGCGAGCTACTTTTTCGTCGCTGGCGTGACCGTCGATGTCTACGAAGAAATAATATTCCCATGCCTTGTTCTTGCTGGGGCGCGATTCGATCTTGGTCATGTTGATGTTGTCGGCCTTGAAGACGGAAAGTGCGTCGTAGAGCGCGCCAACCTTGTGCTTTACGCCGAAGACGATTGAGGTTTTGTCGTTGCCTGTGGCCGGTCCGTATTTCTGGCCAATGACCAGGAATCGGGTCGTATTGCCCTGAATATCCTGAATGTTCGTGGCGAGGACTTCGATATCGTACATGTCGGACGCCATGGAGCTGGCGATGGCGGCGGTACCAGGATTTTCCAGCGCCAGTTGCACGGCGTGGGCCGTGCTGTCGACCGCCTCCTGCTGGGCGTTTGGCATATTGGTCCGCAACCAGCCGCGGCACTGACCAAAAGCAACATCTTTACTGTAGATTTTCGTGATTTCATCTCTCGGATATTTCGACAGTAGGGTCTGCGAGATGGGGAGATAGATTTCGGCGCAAATCTTGAGCGGCGTCGTGGCAAACAGGTCGAAGGTATGCGTTACGGCGCCTTCGGTGGAGTTTTCGATCGGCACGACACCATAATCGGCCGTGCGGTTTTGCACCCGGTCAAACACTTCGCTGATGGTGCTGGCGGGCAGATACTCGACGCTGGCCCCGAACTTGCCGCGCGCCGCCTGATGCGTGAAGGTGGCCTCCGGACCGAGATAGGCAATCTTCATTTCGGTTTCCAGTGCCAGCGCAGCCGACATGATTTCGCGGTAGATGGCGTGGGCGGACTCTTCCGGAAGCGGACCGGCGTTCAGGCTCTTGATTTTTTCAAAGACCTGTCGCTCACGCGACGGCACATAGATTTCCGCGCCGTTTTTCTTTTTTTCCTCGCCGATTTCAAGCACCACATTGATGCGCTCGTTCAACAGGCGGACAATTTCAGAGTCGAGCGAGTCGATCTGGTTTCTCAGGTCGTCAAGATTCATTTTTTTCCTCATCCTCCACAGGCTTTTCACTACCCTGGATCTCCTCGTCAAGCGCGGCAACAGATGCTTCGGCCTCTCCGTCGTCACCGGCTTTTTCGCTGAGTTCCTCCTCCATTTTCGGGAAGGTTTCAGTGCTCTTCTTTTTTTCATTCACCGGCATGGCTCGCTTCAGTTCCTGACTGCCGGGCAGATCCTCGATCTGGTTGATACCGAAATGCTCAAGGAACTTCTGGGTTGTTCCAAACAGCCACGGGCGGCCCGGAAGCTCGCTGCGGCGCACCACGCGTACCAGCTGCATATCAATGAGCTTGCGCAAAACGGCATCAACCGACACCCCGCGCACCTCCTCGATCTCCGAGCGCAGACACGGCTGGCGGTAGGCCACGATCGCCAGGGTTTCAAGGGCCGGCTTGGAAAGCCGCATCACCTGGTTTTTTTCGAGCAAGGCACGGACAAAAGGTCCGCAGGAAGCGTCGTTCTGAAGGCGGTAGGCCCCCGCCACAAGCGCAACGTTGAGCCCCAGCTTGGCCTTATCCAGATCCTCCTGCAACTGCTCGATCGCTCCCTCGATTTGCGTATCCGTTGCTTTGGCATACTGTTCGTAGGGGCCGGAAAATCCATTACCGGTTTCAATCATCGCCTTGCGGATGCGCTTCACGGTCAGCGGCTCTTTGGCCGCGAACAGCAATGCCCCCACAATCTGCTTCAGTTCTGGAAGTACATCTACCGTGCTTTCGCTCATGTTCGTGCTCCGTCCTAAAACAACTGATCTTCCACCGGCTCCGGTTCGCCCGGCTCATCCACGGCCATCTGCTCCGGCTCCGGCTCGCGCGGCTCCACCACGATTTCGCCGAAATGATCGCCCTGCACCGCGGCAATGCGGTTCAGTTTTATCAGTTCAAGCACCGCAAGGAAAGTACAGACAATCTCCTGACGGGAAACCATGCCTGTGAAAAGGTCGGTGACGCTCAGCCGCTTGGCAATTTTCAGGTTCTCGACAATATAGGTCACTTTTTGCGAGACGGTGTATTCCTCGGCAAAGATTTCCTGAAGGTCCTCTTCCTTGACCCGGCCCAACGCCTCGTTTAACGATGAAATCAGGTCGAAGATGCTCGCGTCCCGAAGGTCAACATCCGGCGGCGCTCCCAATTCGACGTGCTCGCTCTCGCGACCGAACACATTTTCCATATGCATTTCAAGCTCTTCGAGGTGGTCGGCGGCATCCTTGAACTTCTTGTATTCCACCAACTGCCGGACCAGATCCCAGCGGGGATCCTCCTCGTCCTCCTCGTCCATCTCCTTGCGCTCCTCCACCGGAAGCAGCATGCGGCTCTTGATCAGCATCAGCGTCGCAGACATCACGATAAAATCGCCGGCAATGTTCAGGTCGAGGACCTTCATTAGCTGTAGATATTCCATGTACTGGTCGGTAATGCGCCCGATCGGAATGTCGTAGATATCCACTTCGTCCTTCTTGATCAGGTACAAAAGCAGATCCAGCGGCCCCTCGAACACTTCGAGCGAGACCTTGTAGTCGTCTTTAATCAAATCCATTTGGCTATTCACATCCATTCACATTCAGTTGATTGGGATGACAAGATGATCAGGCATAAAAGAATTGCCGCTCCAGCATGGATAATCATTTTGCCCGACACCCGGTCGCAGGCATCCCTACTCCAAGCCGACTGCCTGACGGGCCCTTTGAAGGATTTCCCGCGCAAGTATCCGCGCCTTTTCCGCACCCTGGTGCAGCACATCTTCCACATAATCCATATCGTTGGCCAATTCGGCGCGGCGTTCGCGCATGGGGCCGAAATGCTCGTTGATCTTACCGAGCAACTCGGTCTTGGCATGACCATAACCCATGCCGCCGGCGCGGTAGCGATCCGCCAGATCGACCACCTCTTCTTCCGTTCCGAAAAGCTTGTAGAGCGCAAAGACGTTGCAGGTGTCCGGATCTTTCGGATCTTCCAGTTCCTTGCTGTCGGTCATGATCTTCATCACCTGCTTTTTCAGTGGCTTACCCTCGCTGAAAATCTCGATGGTATTGTTGTACGACTTCGACATTTTCTGCCCGTCGATACCCGGCACCACAGCCACTTGCTCGCGGATCGATGGTTCAGGAATGGTGAAAACTTCGCCATACGCATTGTTGAAGCGTATCGCCAGATCGCGCGTCACCTCGACGTGCTGCTTCTGGTCGCGGCCAACGGGCACGACATTGGAGTTGACGGCAAGAATATCGGCCGCCATCAGCACCGGATAAGCAAACAGGCCGTGCGAGGCCGCAATTCCCTTGGCAATCTTGTCCTTGTAGGAATGGCATCGTTCCAGCAACCCCATTGGGCAGAGGGTCGACAGCATCCAGGCCAGTTCGTGCACTTCGGGCACGTCGCTCTGACGATAAAACGCCGTTTTTTCCGGATCGATTCCACACGCCAGAAAGTCCAGCGCTACGTCGGTCGTCATCTGCCTAAGCGCAGCCGCATCCTGCACCGTGGTCATGGCATGGTAGTTGGCGATGAAGAGGTAGGCATCGCCCTGCTCCTGCAGTTCGATCGCCGGCTTCATCATCCCGAAATAGTTTCCAATATGCAGTTTGCCCGAAGGCTGAATGCCCGAAAGAATCCTCATCAACAAAACTCCGTTTTGTAGTTATCGCGATTAGTTATTCGTTAATTAGAGGTTCACGGAACACATTTACCCATTAACCATTAACTGATAGCAGGCGGCTCCCCGCCAAAAACAAGAGCCCGTTTTTACCTGTTCTCCCAAGCCGATACAAATCCATAAACCCTGCAATATGAGGCCATGACGGCCCGACCGCTCCTACGGGACAAAGTAGTATCCCGTCCCGGAGTCGCCCTTGTTCAGACCCGCACCGATCGAATAGTCACTCCACTTCCAGAAATCGTCTTCAGCCGTCCGGTATTCCCGAATCAGCTCCTCGCCCGACGGAAGCTTCATTTTCATGCGCAGCCAGAGCCCCCGTACCTCGGCATCGGACAGCTCCAGTGAACCAAACAGGGTTTGTTGGCCGGCGGCGGAATAAAGACGGACATACTTCGTTTCGAGATCCGCCAAGTCAGCCGATGCCAGGGATTCGACGTTGATTTCGCTATGGCAGATTCCTTCGTCGTATTGGATGGTCGAACCATCCCGTTCCCCCTGCCGGTAGAAGAGGCAGTATTCCACGTTGATTTTTCCAAACGCCGTGGTCGATTGATTTTTCAATTGCACGTTAAAGCGGAAATCCTTGACCTGTTTGGTGACATCGTCGAAGTCCGTTTCCTCGGCTGACACGGAATAGGCCTCGAGGAATGCCGCAACCTTGATCCCGGTCATAAAGTCATTGGTACATCCCCAATTACGGATATATTTCCGGTCCTGCTCTGAAAATACAGCCAGCGGCATCTTCCCTGTTCTACCATCGGCGCGCTGGATGCTCACCGTTTCCTCGATGGCATTAAAAGCCTTGAGTTCCCCCTCAAACGAACGGGCCTGCGTATTGGTAAACGTGCGGTACTGTTCGGCGGACCATGTCGTGATGGCAAGGAAGGCACACACAACAACCCCTGTGATCAAAGATCTCCCAATCCGGCACTGACCCATTCTATTCATATGCTTTCCCCTTAAGACCTCTATCCATAACGTACATGCGCATCGCAGTCATGCATTGAAATCATGGAAAAAACTTCTTTGCTTCCCTCGCGTCCAATTTCTTACCGCTTGGACCGTGCCTCCGGCACTATTACCGCCTTCCGGACACTATGCTTCGCAGCGTTCCTGTTTATCAATGCATTTGATTGGAGCGTTGTTATAGAGTAATGGTCTCATTCACCTCCGGGAAGTTAGGATCACACTTCAGAATCAGGAGATACTGATGAAACACATTTATTTTGCACTTCGGATAACAATGCTGCTGACTGTCGGCCTTGCAACCCAATCCAGCATAGCGGAGGAAACAATGGAAAACGAAACATGCTCTGCCGCAACGCCACCGCCCCGTGAAAAAATTCTTTTCACCAAAAACTGGCGTTTCCAGAAAAACGATCCAGCAGGAACGGACGGGGATCTCACCTACAAACAGCTGAAACCTTGGCTGCTTCCCTCCGCCAACGGCTTTGTCACATCGACTTCGGCCAACCGGCCCGAGGGAGCCGCACCGGGAGAAGCCGCCACCGTAACTCAAGTGGACTTTGACGACTCTGGATGGCGCCAGCTCGACCTGCCGCACGATTGGGGCATCGAAGGCCCCTTCGACATCAATCTGCCGGGAGAAACCGCCAAGCTGCCCTGGTTCGGCGTGGCGTGGTATCGCAAATCCTTCGACCTGCCGGAAACCGACGATGCAAAACGCATCTTCCTTCAAGTGGACGGGGCCATGTCCTACGCAACCGTATGGTGCAATGGGAAACTCGTCGGTGGCTGGCCCTACGGATATACCACATGGCAGCTCGACCTCACCCCCTACCTTGAAACCGGAAAGAAAAACACCCTCGCCATCCGCCTCGACAACCCTGAAGAGTCGTCGCGCTGGTACCCCGGCGGCGGCATCTACCGCAACGTCTGGCTCATCAAGACCGCACCGGTCCACGTCGCGCAGTGGAGCACGTATATCATCACGCCGAAGGTTTCTTCGACCAGCGCCGACATCCACCTTCAATCAACCATACTTAACCAAACCGAAACCGTAGCCAGTGCTCGTATCGCTACACAGATCTTCATCGAATCGGATATGGATAAACCGGTTGCAACCTCCGAGCCGATTAGCATGAAGCTTTCACCGAACGGCGCAGAAAACTATGTCACGGAATTTCGCATTGATCGTCCGGCGCTTTGGGATACGGAATCCCCCAACAGGTACGTGGCTGTCACTTCCATTCAGCAGGACGGTAAAATTGTCGAACGACACGAAACACCTTTTGGTATCCGGACCATGGAATTTGATGCCGATAAGGGTTTTCTGCTGAACGGTCAAGTCGTCGAGCTCAAGGGCGTCTGCCTGCACCATGACCTCGGCGCGCTGGGAGCGGCCTACAATGTCCGGGCCTCGGAGCGGCAACTTGAAATCATGAAGGAAATGGGCGTCAACGCCATCCGTACCAGCCACAACCCGCCCGCGCCGGAATTCCTCGACCTGTGCGACCGCATGGGCCTGCTCGTGCTGGACGAGCTAACCGACACCTGGACCTATCCAAAGAAAAAGAACGGCTATGGCCTGCTGTTCAAGGATTGGTCCGAGGCTGATCTGCGCGCCATGATCCGGCGCGACCGCAACCATCCCTGCATCTTTGCCTGGAGCACCGGAAACGAAATCGGTGAACAGGGCGATCCCAAGCGCTTCCATATATCCGAGCACCTCAGCGCCATCGCCCACAATGAAGATCCGACCCGACCCGTCACTACCGGAAACGACCGACCGCAATCCGGAGAAAACGGCTATAACAAAACCATCGATATCTTCGGCTACAACTACAAACCGATGCTCTATGAAAAGTTCCACAAGAACAATCCCGACCAGCCGCTCTTCGGCAGCGAAACCTCCTCGTGCATCAGTTCCCGCGGAGAATACCTCTTCCCGGTCGACGACAACAAGGACGGCGGCAAGATCGGCTTTCAGATGAGTTCCTACGACCTCTATGCCCCGCGCTGGGCCCAGCCGCCGGACTGGGAGTTCAAGGCTCAGGACGAGTTCCTCTACGTCGCAGGCGAATTTGTCTGGACCGGCTTCGACTATCTCGGCGAACCCACCCCGTTTAACGCCGACATGACCGTCCTCAGCAACTTCCACACGGAAGAGGAAAAGGAAAAAGCGCGCTCCGAACTCGAAGCCATCGGCAAAATCAAGGTGCCGTCCCGCAGCTCCTATTTCGGCATCGTCGACCTCGCCGGCTTCAGGAAGGACCGCTTCTACATCTACCAGGCCCGCTGGCGGCCGGATCTGCCCATGGCGCATATCCTGCCCCACTGGAACTGGCCGGATCGCGTTGGACAGGTTACGCCCGTTCACGTCTACACTTCCGGCGATGAAGCCGAGCTGTTCCTCAACAGGAAATCGCTCGGACGAAAGAAAAAGGGCAAATTTGAATACCGCCTGCGCTGGGACGACGTCATCTATGAACCCGGCGAACTCAAGGTCGTCGCCTACAAGGACGGCAGGAAATGGGCGGAAGACTCCGTGCAAACCGCCGGACCGGCGGCAAGGCTCGCGCTGAAGGCCGATCGCTCAAGCATCATGACCGATGGAAAGGATCTCTCCTTCATCACCCTGACGGTTCAGGATGAAAAAGGACGCATGATGCCAGTTGCCATGTACAACATTAAGTTCACGATCGAAGGCCCCGGCGAAATCGTCGCCACCGACAACGGTGATGCAACCGACCTCACCGTATTCCAATCGTCCGAACGCAAGGCCTTCAACGGTCTTGCGCTCTGCATCGTTCGCGCGAACGCCGCCGGACCGATCACCCTCCGCGCAACGGCGGAAGGGCTGAAACCAGCCAACGTGGTGATCAACGGGATGTAGATGTTTCCCTGCCCAATCCGCAGGCCCCGGACGCTCCTCAGAGTGTCCGGGGCCTTTTTTTACTCCAGCACCAAGTATTGTGATCGTATTTGTCATTTTTATTTGAACATTATACCCTGCAGGGGTATCCATGCCTTTGAACGAGGGAGAAAACCATGAAGGGTCATACCACCACGCATTCGGAGAACATTACGCGGCTTTCACGTATCGAAGGCCAAATCAGGGCGGTGAAACGGATGATCGACGACGGCGAATACTGCATCGACATCATCACCCAGATCCAGGCCGCCCGCGCCGCCCTGCAATCCGTCAACAAGACCATTCTCGAAAAGCACCTCAAGCATTGCGTCGCTGCCGCGCTGGAATCCAAAAACGAAGCCGATGTTGCGGAAAAGCTCGATGAAATCATGACCGTCGTTAAACGGATGGAGAAATAAAAGGAGACACCATGAAGAAAAAAAGCATAGCAACCCTGATGCTGATCGCCGCGGTGACGATCGGCATGGCATCATACGCCGAAGACAAGCAGGCTGCGCCTGAACAGGCGCAGGGGAAGAAGCAGACCAACTGCCCCGTCATGACGGGCAACAAGATCAACAAGAACATGTACGTGGATGTGAAAGGATACCGCATCTATGTCTGCTGCGCCGGCTGCATCGGCAAGATCAAGGCCGATCCGGACAAGTACATCAAGAAAATGAAAGCCCAAGGCATTGCGCTTGAAAAGGCTCCCGCTCCTAAAGAAACACCAAAGCAGGACAGCTAAATGAAACACCAAGGCACGAAGTTCACGAAGAACACCAGAGCATCGGCACTGGCTTTGTGCCTTGGTGTCTTCCTTGCCCGGCAAGCGGCCGCCGATCCTTTCGGCACCAACCTGACCTTGCAGGCCGCACTGGATTACGGCTTGGAAAACAACCCGCAGCTGCAGGCCGCCTACCACCAGTGGCAGGGAGCCGTATACAACATCACCGTGCAGAAAGCCCTGCCCGATCCCATGCTGACCTACGGCTATTATTTCGAGTCGGTCGAAACCAAGGTGGGGCCCCAGGAACAAAGCTTCGGGCTGCAACAGAAATTCCCCGGCTTTGGTAAGCTCTCCGCCATGAAGTCCATCGCTTCCGACATGGCCGACGGCGCCCAACAACGCTATCAGCGCGAAAAACTCAACCTGCAGTTCTCCATTGCACAAGCCTACGCCGAGCTGCACTACCTTCATCGCGGCATAGAAATTACCCAGGACCGCATCCAGCTGATCCAGGATCTGGAACAGGTTGCCCGCACGCGCTATTCGGCCGGCGCATCGATGGCATCCGTCCTGCAGGCCCAGGTCGAACTCGGACGGCTCGAAGATAAACTCAATTCCTTGAAGGATATGCAGCATCCTCGTGATGCAAAACTGAACGCCCTGCTCAACCGTCCAGCAAATGCCCCGCTTCCCATTTCATCGACCCTGCCCTATCGGGCGGTCGATCCCTCCCGCCTGGAGAAAAACGTCGCCCACACCAGCCCGGAGCTACTGGAATTGGCCTTCAAGGTTGAGCAAGGCAACCACCAGCTGTTGCTCGCCAAACGACAGCGACTCCCCGACTTCACCCTAGGTGTGATGTACATAGACACCGGCGAGACTTCCGGCCCGGTCGCTGACAGCGGCAAAAATCCAGTCATCGGCACCTTTGGCATCAGCCTGCCGGTCTGGTTCGGCAAAAACCATGCCCGCATCGCATCCGCCGCCAACCTGAAAAACGCAGCCCGCTTGATGCTGGAAAACCGGGCACAGACCCTTGAAGCAGAATTGCAGCAAGCCCTTTTCAAGCTGCGGAACGCCGACCGCAAGATCAACCTCTACAAGGAGAGTCTGATTCCCAAGGCTAACCAGTCGCTAGAGGTCAATCGCCAGGGCTACGAAGCCGGCAAAATGGAGTTCATCAACCTCATCGACGCCGAACGCATGCTGCTCGAATTCGAGCTGGCCCATGAGCGCGCCCTCGCCGACCACCTGATTGCCCGAGCGGAACTCGGCAAACTCACTGGAATCGATTTCTTGAAGGTAGACGTGATTGCGCCAGCAGACAGCAATCTTTCCAACCTCGTCCCGAACGAAAAGGAACAGCCATGAAACGTGTTAAAATCGTCCTGCCTATTGTCGTCGCCCTAGCCATCGGTTTCATTCTGCGCGGCTGCTTCACGTCCTCTTCCCCACAACCTCAATCCAAAAACTCCAAACCGCAAACCACCCTCTGGACCTGCTCGATGCATCCGCAGATCAAACTGCCCGAGCCCGGCCTCTGCCCGATCTGCAACATGCCCCTAATCCCGCTCGAGCCCGGGGGCGATGACCTCGGCGAACGTGAAATCCGCATCAGCCCCTACGCCGCCAAGCTGATGGAAATCGAAACCACCAAGGTGCGTCGCCAGTTCGCCGCCTCCGAAGTCCGCATGGTCGGCAAGGTGGACTATGACGAAACCCGCGTCTCCTACATTTCCGCCTGGGTGCCCGGCCGTATCGACCGGTTGTTTGTCGACTACACCGGCATCCCCGTCAAGAAGGGCGAACATCTGGCCGAGCTGTACAGTCCCGAGCTGCTCACCGCCCAGGAGGAACTGCTGCAGGCCGTCCAGACTCAAACCAACCTCAAGAACAGCCAAAGCACCACCTTGACAGAAACCGCGCAACAAACCATCGAGGCCGCCCGCGAAAAACTCCGCCTCTGGGGTTTCACGCAGGAGCAGGTCGCGGACATCGAAAAACGCAGAACGCCCAGCGACCACATGACCATCTACTCCCCCGCTTCCGGAATCGTCATCCACAAGAACGCGCAGGAAGGCATGTATGTCCAGACCGGAACGAAGATCTACACCATCGCCGACCTCTCCAAGGTATGGGTCCAGCTCGATGCCTATGAGAGCGATCTAAACGGACTGCGCTATGGCAGTGCCGTCGAGTTCACGACCGAGACCTATTCCGGTGAAACCTTCAAAGGCACCATTACCTTCATCGACCCGATCATCAATTCCGCCACCCGTACCGCCAAGGTGCGCGTGATTGTCGACAACGCCAACGGCAAATTGAAACCCGGCATGTTTGTCCGCGCCGTGGCACGCCCCAGGATCGCCGCCGGTGGACGCGTAATGAACCCCGATCTCGCAGGAAAGTGGATCAGCCCGATGCACCCGGAAATCGTCAAGGACGGCCCCGGAACCTGCGACATTTGCGGCATGCCGCTGGTCACCGCCGAGTCGCTTGGCTACGTCAATGAAACCCCAGAAAACGCACCGTTGCTGATCCCGGTCACCGCCGCGCTTAAAACCGGCAAACGCGCGGTCGTCTACGTCGAAAAACCCGATGCGGAAAAGCCAACCTTCGAAGGAAGGGAAGTTCGTCTCGGCGCACGCATGGGCGACTTCTATGTCGTGGGAGAGGGATTGACCGAAGGCGAGCGTGTCGTCACGCGCGGCAACTTCAAGCTCGATGCCGAGCTGCAGATCCAAGCCAAGCCGAGCATGATGTCCATGCCGAGTGAAAACGCGCCAATGGCCATGAAACCCCAAACCCATTGCCCGGTCATGGGCGGTGCAATCGACAAGAACGAGTTCACCGACTACAACGGCATGCGCATCTATTTTTGCTGTGGCGGTTGCGAAGAAACCTTTCTTGCCGATCCCGAAGAATATCTCAACCAAATGCGTGCCGAGGGAATCGAACCGGAAAAGGTTGAACCATGACCCCCGAACAACAATCGCTTGTTGGCCGACTGATCGGTTTCTGCCTGCACAACCGGCTGGTTGTGGTGTTGATCACGGTGGCGATCATCCTTACGGGCTTGCTGGTTGCGCCGTTTGACTGGAAGCTCGGCAGCATCGAGCGCCATCCGGTCCCGGTGGATGCCATCCCGGACATCGGCGAAAACCAGCAGATTGTCTTTACCCAATGGATGGGCCGTTCCCCGCAGGATGTGGAAGACCAGATCGGCTACCCGCTCACCGTCCAGCTACTCGGCATTCCGGACGTGAAAACCATCCGTAGCTATTCCATGTTCGGCTTTTCATCCATCTACATCATCTTCAAGGAAAAGGCCGACTTCTACGACTCGCGCACCCGCGTGCTCGAAAAGCTCAACAGCCTGCCTCCCGGCACCCTTCCCCCAGGCGTCAAGCCCACCCTCGGGCCCGATGCCACCGCACTCGGGCAGGTTTTCTGGTACACGCTGGAAGGGCGCGATCCCGACGGCAGCCCCGCCGGCGGCTGGGATCCCGAAGAGCTGCGCACCATCCAGGATTGGTATGCGCGCTACTGGCTGCTCTCCGCCGACGGTGTGGCCGAAGTCGGTTCCATCGGCGGCTACGTCCGCGAATACCAGATCGATGTCGATCCCGACGCCATGCGCGCCTACGGCGTAAACATCGAGCAGGTCTACCAGGCGGTCCAGGCGGCCAACATCGATGTCGGCGCCAAGAGCATCGAGGTCAACCATGTTGAATATTTCATTCGCGGCATCGGCTTCATCAAGAAGATCGAGGATATCGAGAACAGCGTCATCAAGGTTAATGCCGACAATGTGCCGGTGCTCGTAAAGCATGTGGCCAACGTCACGATTGGCCCCGCAACCCGGCGCGGTGCGCTCGACAAGGGCGGCGCTCCAGCGGTAGGCGGCGTGGTAGTGGCCCGCTACGGCGCCAACCCGCTCGAGGTCATCAACAATGTCAAAAAGAAGATCGCCGAAACCAAGGAAGCCCTGCCGAAGAAGACGCTTGCCGACGGCACCGTCAGCCAGATCACGGTGGTTCCCTTCTACGACCGCACCGGCCTGATCTACGAAACCCTAGGCACCCTCAATAAATCCATCGCACTGGAAATCCTCGTCACGATTATCGTCGTGCTGGTTATGGTGATGCATCTGCGTAGCGGACTGGTCATCAGCTCCATGCTCCCGCTGGCCGTGCTGCTCTGTTTCATCGGCATGAAGTTGTTCAAGGTCCAGGCCAACATCGTAGCGCTCTCCGGCATCGTCATCGCCATCGGCACCATCGTCGACATGGGCATCGTCGTCTGTGAAAACGTGCTCAGGCATCTGGGTAAATCCTCTGCGGATGAATCCAAGCTCGAAACCGTGCACCGTGCCGCATCCGAAGTCGGCAGCGCGGTTTTGACCGCCGTGCTGACCACCGTCGTCAGCTTCCTGCCCGTCTTCACCATGATCGGAGCCGAAGGCAAGCTTTTCAAGCCACTGGCCTACACCAAGACCTTCGCCCTGATCGCCTCCATCGTGATTGCGCTCACCATCCTGCCCATCATGGCCTACACCTTCTTTCGTGGTAGGGCGCGATCGCCGAGCGCGCCGCCGCAAAAGGTAGGGCGTTCTGTCCCAGAACGCCGCGGACGGCTGGGGACAGTCGCCCCTACCCTCTTGAAACATTGGCCAATCGGTCTCACCGTCCTGCTGGTGGGTATCCTGCTGACCCACTACTGGGAACCGCTCGGACCGGAACGTGGTTTCATACTCAACTTTATCTTTGTGGCCACCATCATTGGCGGACTGCTCGGATTCTTTGCGCTGTTCCAGCGCTTCTATGTACGCATGCTGCGCTGGTGCCTAGCCCACAAGCTGTTGTTCCTCATGCTTCCAGTGGTCTTGATCGTTGGGGGCGGACTAGCCTGGAACCGGCTCGGCAAGGAATTCATGCCACCACTCGACGAGGGTTCGTTCCTCTGGATGCCGACCACCATGACGCACGCCTCCATCGGCGAATCGCTCGACATTCTCGAAAAGCAGGACATGGCCTTCCAGACCATTCCCGAAATCAAGTCGGTTGTCGGCAAGCTCGGCCGGGCCGATACCCCGCTCGATCCCGCGCCCATCTCGATGTTCGAAACGGTCATCAACTACAAACCGGAATACAAGACCGACAAGAATGGACGGCGCATCAACTTCAAATATGAAAACGGCGAATTTGTCCGCGATGAAAACGGCGAACTGATTCCCGACCGGCGCGGAAGGCCCTTCCGGCAATGGCGCGAGGACATTCATACACCCGACGACATCTGGAACGAGATCGTCAAGGCGGGAAAAATGCCGGGCACCACCTCCGCACCGAAACTCCAGCCCATCGCCGCGCGCATCGTGATGCTCCAGAGCGGCATGCGCGCCCCCATGGGCGTGAAGGTTACAGGCCCGGATCTGGAAACCATCGAGCAGGTTGGACTGCAGATCGAAAAATATCTCAAGCAGGTGCCGTCCGTCCAAGCCGCCGCCGTGGTGGCCGACCGCATCGTCGGCAAACCCTACCTGGAAATCGTGCCCAATCGCGAAGCCATCGCCCGCTACGGAATTCCGATCCGCAAGTTTCAGGACACCATCGAAATCGCCATCGGCGGCCGCCAGGTGACCACCACCGTCGAAGGCCGCGAACGTTTCCCCGTGCGCGTGCGCTACAGCCGCGAGCTGCGCGACAACATCGAGGCGCTCGATAAGATTCTCGTTCCAGGCATGAACGGACAGCAGATCCCAATCACGCAGCTCGCCGAAATCAAATATGTGCGCGGCCCGCAGGTGATCAAAAGCGAGGATACTTTCCTGGTCGGCTATGTCGTCTTCGACAAGAAGGACGGCTATGCCGAAGTGGACGTTGCTGAACAGTGCCAAGCCTACCTTCAGTCCAAGATCGACAGCGACGAGTTCAACCTTCCGCGCGGTGTCAGCTACAAGTTTGCCGGCAGCTATGAAAACCAGCAGCGTGCCGCCGCAACCCTGCGGCTGATCCTGCCACTGGCTCTGTTTGTGATCTTCATGATCATCTACTTCCAGTTCAAGTCGGTACCGACCACCCTACTGGTTTTCTCCGGCATCTTCGTGGCTTGGAGCGGCGGGTTTATTTTGATCTGGCTCTACGGCCAACCGTGGTTCCTGAACTTCAGTGTGTTCGGCATGGAGATGCGCGACCTGTTCCAGGTGCATCCCATCAACCTGAGCGTTGCCGTCTGGGTCGGATTCCTCGCCCTCTTCGGCATTGCCTCCGACAACGGCGTGATCCAGTCGACCTACCTCGACCAGGTCTTCCGCGAAAGCGACCCCAAAACCCGCGACGAAATCCGGGAGGCCACGCTGGTGGCCGCCGAACGCCGCGTACGCCCGTGCCTAATGACGTCGGCCACCACCATCCTCGCATTGATTCCGGTGCTCACCTCCACCGGTCGTGGCAGCGACGTCATGGTACCGATGGCCATCCCCTCCTTCGGCGGTATGCTCGTTGTCCTCATCAGCATCTTCGTCGTGCCGGTGCTCTACTGCGCCCTGAAGGAATGGAAGGTTAGATAACTACTCTGGGCGGGTTTTCCACTTGATCGTGGCACGCAGGCCGGTTTCCTCAAACTGCATCTGCAACGCCAGATCCTGAATAGCATCCATCAATCCGAAATTGTTATCGCCCGTGTAGGCGGGTTGCCGTTTCTGGAAAACGGAGCCATAGCGCGAGCTTTCGATGGTTGCATTGGTCCACGTCCACTGATCACCGGAAGCCCGGGCGGGTGTAAAGCCAAACAGGTTCATGTACTGGTCGAAGGCCGTGTCGAGGGAGGTATAGCCACTGGCGACCAGCGGATAGAGGAAGCCCATGCCTTGCAACGTGGCCATACGCTCCTTTTCCGCTGCAGTAGAGAACAGTCCCGGCAATTGAAGGTTGCATGTGCTCGGCCAAACCTTCAGCCCCATGCCGTTTAGTTCGGCGGTTTCAACCTTTGCAATCCGGTCCTTGCTGGACCATGGGATATTACGGATCAAGAGAAACCCATCCTTGACTTCGAGCCCATAGCGCAGCTGCACCATGCCCATGATGTCGAACAGGCAAACCCAGGAATCGCGCCCGTCGATCTGGTAGATTTCAGACCGGATGTCTTCTCCCCACCAACGCCTGTCGGAAACCGAATCCGCAGCATTGCGCAGGTACATGGTGGTCTTCTCCGGATCGCTGGTTTCAATGGCAATGGTGCTGGGTCGGGTCAGTACCGAAAGAACTAGCGGAATCATAACCATATCTTCATTCATGCCACTCGCCATGCCGCCGAATGCACCCAGGATATCACCGCTTCCCAAAGCCACCACGGGATCGCCATCGTTGATGTTCAAGTGAATGCTGGATCCAAGATCATCGAGAATGGCCGGATCAACCATCACATAATGGGTCAGCATTTCCGACATACTTTCGGCAATACCCTGCCATGCTTCTTCCTTCAAGTTGATTGAAAACCGCAGAACCGGATCGGGAGAAAAAACCGGCGTCTTCATCGGAAAGCCATCTTCCTGCGTCATGACAAATTGCCGCAATCCGCCGTAGATCGAACTGTCGATCAGCGGAAGGATATACACGCCAGCCTCCAGCGAACCGTCGGACGTATCGTCCAGCCGGAATGCGATGGGATCGAAAAACTGGCGCCAGAAGCGGGAATAGTTCCGGACATAATTTCCGTAGGTTTCCGCTTCGTGTTTGGTCACCATTTCAACCGGCACGCTTCCAATGGGTGCCAGATTGGCCAGTGTTCCATAGGTCTTCGAATGGGCGACCAGATTGGCATCAAGAGAATACTCATTCCCCGCCTCGAACGTCGCCGGAAGGTATCCATGTTGTTTTAGGGTTTCCACCGACTGCACCTTGCCGAAACCATCTTGCATGGCCAGCAATGCACCTGAAGTCAGCAATGTCAGCTTGTTGATGACATCAACCCGGCGCAACTGTCCGATTTTCGTTGCCGGACCGACCAGGCGGCGGATGAAGGGATCCGAACAATAGGCATAGCAACGCGTCATATCACTGGCCGGCAACCGGGTCAACATGTAGCGGAATTCGGAGCTCTTCCCAAGGCTGCCTTCGCCGCCATTGGCGTGCAGATCCAGTACGAGCTGAAGTTCCTTTTCGCTGGTGCCTAGCAACAGCAGGTCGTCGCGTATGGTCCAGTAGGTTTTGTATCCTTCCTTGTTTTCAAATTCGGCAATTTTTTGGTCCGACAGAGAGGGTATGCCGAGGACTTTCAACAGGGGTATGATCAACCGTGCATTGGACATGCGCGAAACTACGGTGATGTCGGTGCCATCGATGAAGAACATGTCGGGCGCAAACAACGCGCACTCCTTTACGCCACCGCATTCAAGAAGGCGTTCCAGCCATTCCTCGTCCATGCCCAACCGTTTTAGATAGCGTGCCTTGAGATAATACTTGATGCTGTTGCCGGTAATCGCGCTTCCCAATTCCGACGCAAAGTCGGCACCGGAGCCCAGCATGGCCAGCATGGATTCCGGCTTGGCCAGATAGACGAACAAGTGGTCTTTTGGGGCTAGATTGGCCAAGGCGAGCGATCCGCCCTGCCGGTCTCCCAGCATCTCGCCGTACGGATGCGACTTTACCTCCACCCCGGTCACCGAACCGATCGGCACGGTTCGTTCCTCGACTTTGTTAATGGAACCGATCAACTGCATCTGCAAGGTTTCCCGAACCGCTGCATACCCCCCCATTACTCCGAACATCGATGTACTTTCCCCGCGGCGCTGATTGCCTTGCATCCCGGAGTCGTCGTTGTCGACCAACGCGGTCCAAGTCTGCAGAGCCGGAGAATCCGACACCTGCAGATAGCACCACCATTCGTCCAGTTGGTATTCCCGTAGTTGTTCCAGAAGTTTTTTGTCATCGAGGTTCGCCGTTTGCAGATCCCAGGCAACAGCCATCCGCTCCCCCGTATAGATGTTCTTGAGCGAAACGGTTTCCGTTCCCAGCTCGGCTCCTTCGGGTTTTGTTGCGAGAATGGAATAGGTAAACGTTGCCGGTTGGTTGCCAAACTGCGGTCTTTCCGTGAATACGGGCCGGATCTCCTGTCCTTGTTCCGCCACCAGTTCCAGATTGATTTCCTCCCGTCGACACGTTCCGTCGGCATAGCAGACCCAATGCTTCCCATCGCCAATGTACGGCCTTAGCTCAAATGCCAAGACAACATGATTGGTCGCTCGCGAATACTGGTCCTGATTCTTGAATTCAAACGGCACACGGGGAACCAGATAATAATAAGGGCCGGATAGATCAACGAGCCCGTCAACCTCGTCCCATGGCATCATGTTGAACCTCGTTATCAAATAACTGCATGTATTGGCATCCATGTCGTCAATCGAAGCCGGTCCGGTATTGCCGTGTTCATGGGCATAGTTGCCGCATTGCCAGCTTAGTTGGGACAACACGCGTTGAGCCCTATTGATCTGCTCCTGCAGCTGGACTTCGCCCATGCGTCTTCCGGTAAGCTGATCCCCCGCCTCGTCGGGAGGTACAAAATAGACTTCGCTAGAGTCCTGTTCCGTCACCCAGATGCCGGTAGACGGCAAATCCACCGAACCGCCCAGGATCCGCAGCGAGGACCCCTCCTGCCGGTAAACCTTCGTGTCGACTACCTGTTGATCCGCATACAGCGCCGTTGCCACGGCACAAACGATTATGAATAGACAACTTTTCTTCATGCTCCACCTCAGTTTCAGTTTGCCCGCCCGGCTAGATCTTTCGGAGCATATCGGCCATCGGACAAAAGACAACAAAAACCAATGGAACATACGTGCAGTTGTAACGTTCCCCGCTTTGACTTAATGCAATGCACCTCTATAGCTTCTACAGGTGATAACAGGGATAATATGGGTGTTCCCGATACGATTGTTGAGATGGTCGTCTGGCTGTTCGGCAAGGACACCCGCAACCGCATGGTCGGCCTCGGCCAGGGCACCATGGTCGGCAACCTCTCCGATTTCGAGATGGACCGCTGGCACATCCTCCGCCGCTACCAGTAAACCTGCTCCAAGATCGCCAAGCTTGAAAGCGTCTGTCGCGACGAGGAGACGGGTGCGTTCGTGGACGTCATTTAACACCATGGCCACACCGGCGAACGCGGCCATGAGCAGCAGCTCCGTCTCCGTAATCACCAATGCCCTGCGATTACGAACGGTACCGCTAGACAACAAGGTTTAGAACTGGCTGAGTAAGCGCAGGCTGGCGGTGGTTTCCGTATAGCCATCACCAAAGCGGCCATCCAACCCAACCGACCACTGATAGACGTTCTGCTGACCGTGCAGCCACCAGCCCAGTCCCAATCCGACTTCGTAGATATCCTCAACCGGGGCCGCCACGCCAAAGCTGTAGCTTCCCGTGCCTCCGACAAGCGAATAGCCAATGCGTTCCTCGTCGGCATTGAACTCGTGCATCCAGTTGACATGTCCCTCCGGCTCGAGAACCGACCGCTTCAGCGCATGCGTATAGCTGGCCTTGAGCCCCACTTCAGATTGAAGGCTGAGGTAGTCGAATTCATCAACCCGCCGAGGCAGGGCCATTGTTGAACTTTCAACATAGCTTTCCTGCATATAGTATGAACCCGACAGGGCCGCCGAAGGCGTAATGAAGAGCCGGTCTTCCATGAACACCATCTCCTTGCCGCCGCCTGCATAGAAACCGAGCTGGTCGGCATTGTATTCGGCGGTGGTCTTAAAGGAAGTACCCGAACGGTCATTGATCAAGCTGCGGCCATATCCAAAGTTCAGGTCGCCAAACCAGGATAGTGTGCCCCAGGAGGCATAGACGAGACCGTATCCCGTCTGAGCATCGCTACTATCACCGTCATCCTGGCTGATGTCCGTGGTGGCCATGCCGCCCGCCACACCGGCCAGCAGGTCGCCATAGCTCTTGTCCACACCCAAAGCAACGCCATAGGTGGATTGATCATAGCCCGGGAAAGCGGAAGCACCGTCGCGCTGCCCCCAGCTACCGTATCCCTTGATCCATCCCTGAACTTGCGTACTGTAGAAATGAGGTCCAAACGCGCCACGGGGAAGCATGGCACCGGGAACGACTCCGCGCTGGCGAACCTGCTTGAAGCCATCAATCATACCCTTTGCATGGGCATAGGAAGGTGCATGACGATCGTAGAGCTGGGACAACTCGGAGTTCTGCTTGGCTGCATTAAGTTGCGAAAGCGTGTTCAGCATGTTTTCTGAGCGCGGGTCGCCGCCATCAGCCATCTGGTCAATTTCCTCGCTCACACCAGCCATGTCGGTGCCGGCGGAAAAGCCGGCGCTATCAGCCAACCGCAGCCGGGTGATGAGGGCAATCAAATCGTCGTTTTCCGAAACCAGATCTATGGAGAGCAACGATCCAAGGCCGGCAATGTTCAAGGCATCCAGATCGGTTCCCGTAGCGTTCGTTACTCCATCCACAACCAGTGTTCCCGCATTAACCAGATGGTTGGTGAATGTGATTCCCCGCTCCAGACCACTGATAGTTCCGGTATATTCCAGCGTCGCTCCTCCCTCGAATTCGGCCGCATCGTCCACCACAAGCAACGCCGGAACGGCGGTCGAGTTGGTAATGTTTTCGAATGCAAAAATAGAAGTAGCATCCTGAAAGTAGTTGGATGCTGTCGCATGCCCGCCGGAAGCAAATGAAATAGCGGACTCATTCTTAACGGAGAGCGATTGGCCCACCGCCACATACCCGCCATTTTCAATGAGCAGGTCATTGTAGTATCCCTCCATGGACAGGTCGCCGGCGTTGGTCCAGACCGATCCCGGACCGGCCACATAGACCCAGCTTCCGGTTGCGCCCGTGCTCCCAATTATTGCGTCTCCGCTGGCCAGATAGGCCCCATCGGTCACATACAATACATTAGAAGATGAAGCAGAACCCACCTGGAGCAGGTTTGTTCCCAGATTCCACACGGCATTGCTGCCGGACAGCAGAACCGCCCGGCGATCTTCGATGGAGCCATCCAGACCGGAGAGTGTTCCCATCGATTCCAGCGTACCGCCGGCAAGGAAATTGAATCCCTGAGCCGAAGCATCTAAGCCGTTGCTGGCCACCAACCATCCGCCGTCGCCGAGATTGAAGGTATTGTTTGATCCGCCCATAATCAGATTGCCGCCCAGCAGAATCGTTCCACCGGATGAGACCTCAACCAGATTGTCCGCATTGGAGACCGTTCCCACGGCCAGCGATCCTTCGATGTTCAGTACGGCGCCGTCGCCCGTTACGGATACGGTATTACCGGTTACGGCATTGCCTGATCCCACGGACACCGCACCCGCATCGACCCATCCCCCATCCGAGACATCAAGTGTATTACCGGAAGACGCTCCGCCTACAACGACGTTGCTGCCAGCCTGATTCCACCATCCATTGAAACCAACCAAGCCCAAAGTGCGTTCACCCTCAATTTCGCTCGTGGCCCCAGTAAGCATCCCTCCGACATACAGCGCGCCGCCTTCGTTAAAATTGAATCCGGTAATGGATGCATCAAAATTAGTCTGCACCGTCAACGATCCCCCGCGCTCCAGATTGAATGTGTTGCCGGTTCCATCGATCTGCAGCCCATCATATGTGACAATGCCCCCCCCATTGGTGACTGTAATACCGTTCCCCGTATTATCCACGTTGCCGATGTAAAGACCGCCATAGTTTGTCCATGTGGATCCCCCCGAAACATAGATCAGGTTGTCGTCTGCAAGGTTGGTTACTCCCACGAAACCGTTTAATGAATCGAGCGTGGATCCATCCACGAGACGCAACTGGTTTCCTTCGCCTACGCTGCCGACAAACACGTCGTATTCGACATATGAACCGGCGTTCGAAACCGTCATCGTGTTGTTGTCCGCTGTTTTTCCGTCCCCAATAATGAGCGAGCCGCCCGTAACAAGCAAAGCGCCGTCGGCGATCCGGAGATTATTATCATTGCCGTTCAAACCAACATACAGATCCCCCCCCAGAAACCAGGATGACTCAGCCCCCCGGATCTCCACGGTGTTGTTTTCGGCCTGTTCAAAGAACCCGACGAATCCCGAACCACTCGAACGCACCGAGGCTCCATCGGAAGTGGTCAGCGTATTGCCGGAAGAATCGTACCCCACACACAGCCGGTCCGACAAAAACAGACTGGAATCGTCTCGAAGATCCACAAAATTTCCTGTGGAACCTGAAGCATATCCCACAACCAAGGCGTTGGCCAACGCGCTTTTTCCACTATAGACCCTTAACCCGTTCGTGGAGGTATTGATTCCGATGAACACATCGTTCGCCCCGTAACTCGTATCGGTGACTATGTTTTCAACATAATTACCAAAGTCGATCAGGTAGTCAGCCCGTCCAGCGACAACCGACAGCACATACACCATACCAAAAACAACAGTCCGGATCTTCATAACACGATCTCTCCATCCCTATCGGGCATTATTTCATATGCATAAATTCATTTGGAAACGCCGGAAATTATCATATATGCGCAGACATCCATCCAAAAAAAGAAAGAAAACGGCATTCCGTCGGCTTTTCTTTTAAT
Organism: Pontiella sp.; assembly: GCA_050290185.1. Taxonomy (GTDB): domain Bacteria; phylum Verrucomicrobiota; class Kiritimatiellia; order Kiritimatiellales; family Pontiellaceae; genus Pontiella. Next base: position 44,143 of record JBNKHE010000009.1, on the reverse strand, counting down.
TAAACCGACCCTACAGAAATATTTGATGAGCCATGGAGCTTATTCAAGATTTGACCAAGCAACCCAGAAAACCCATGATGATCGCTTATCATATAAAATAGGGGAAAACACCATGAAGTTGATTCCAACGTCTACAATCCTACTGTTAACGGCATTGGCCGCAGGGTGCACCTCCACCGGCGACCGCACGGAATACGAATCGTTTCTGGGCAACCGGGAACAACACGCATTGGTGGCCAAAGCCCGTCCGCTGGAGGAACTCGGATACTCGCTTTCGTTTCCCTATGGCAACGGCATGCCCTATTTCGGAGCCACATTGCTCGAAGCCAACCAGTCGGCCTCCCGGACCTTCAAGCCCGGTGGCTTGCCGATCATAGAACTGCAAGGAGAATCGCGCCGCAAACGCATGACCGTGCTGTTGGATACCGCCTCCAATGCGTCATGGATGCAGTATTCCTGTGCGGCAAAGAATGCCCTCACGTTCCTCAAATATAAAGGCCAGGTCGTTACCTATCTCGGCACCGCCAGTACCGAAGGCGCCAATGCCTTTGCGGGAATCATTCCCCTCCTCCAGATTGATGATCTAACCCTGAACAATACCCCCTTCTATATTCGCATGGCCAAAGGAACAATGAAACCGGTGGTGTACAGCAGTACGGTCCCGCGAGTGGATGCGGTACTCGGGTACGACAATCTGCGGCAGTTCCAATACATCCAGTTCAACCTGCGCGACGGGATCGTCCGTTTTTCCTCCAGCACACCCTATACCCCCGACGAGAAGCGGTTGATGGGTCAGGTCGGAGTCTCCACCGTATGCCGGGACTGCCTCGCCGTACAGGGCTCTGTTTTCGGAAAGCCTGTGCCCATCGTACTCGACTTTGCCGGCGACTATGCCTTTGCGCGCGGCGATACTCGCGAACCGGTCACAGAGCAGGTTGAACTGGGGGAAGTGGTATTTATCAAAGTACCCACTGAAGTGCTGGCCGCACAGGACCTATTCCCCCGCGCCGGACGCCGAATGCTCGAAAAATATATTGTAACTGTCTGCCCCCGCCAAGGGGTTGTCTATTTCGAACAACCCTGACCGGCCCCAACGGAATGTCCTGCCCCCACAAGCCAGTGCCGATTGCCTCTTCCCAAGGGAGCCCATCGCTTTGACATGATGCGGCCCGGACATGTAACGTAACCTGAAGCAAGAGACAGGTATGAACGCACCGGATACACTTACTGAATTGATCTTCTGGCTGTTGGGCGGTCTGGCGCTCTTCATCTATGGCATGCGGGTCATGGGGGACGGCCTGTCCGCCGCCGTGGGCAGCGGGATGCGCAGCCTGCTAGGCAAGGCCACCCACAATCGTCTCGTCGGTCTCGGCATGGGAACGATGGTCGGCACCCTGATCCAAAGCAGCGCCTCCGTCGTGCTCTATATCGGCTTCATCAATGCCGGCCTCATGACCCTGCTCCAATCGGTCGGCCCGATCCTCGGCGCCAACATCGGCACCACGCTTTCCATGCAGCTGATTTCGCTGAAACTGAGCGACTACAGTCTCCACGCCATCTTCCTCGGTCTTATCCTCCATCTGGCTGTCAGGAACAGCAAGATCAAGAACGGCGGGCTGGCGCTCCTGGGCTTCGGACTGCTCTTCCTGGGCATGTCCATCATGAGCGATGCCATCCGGCCCTTCCGCGAAGACTTCGAACCGTGGCTTGCCCACATCAACGGAAGTACGGTCAGCGGACTCATCACCGGCACACTCGCGGCGGCACTCATAACGGGGGTCGTGCAAAGCAGCGGCGCGGTCATCGGCATGGGATTCGCCATGATCTCCGCCGGAGCCATCACCGAATTCGAAGGGATGTACCCCATCATTCTCGGCGCCAACATCGGCACCTGCGTTACCGGTTTGCTTGGCAGCATCGGCACGACCATCGATGCCCGCCGGGCCGCCATCGTTCATCTGCTGTTCAACCTGGTCAGCTCCACGCTGGGCATCATTGCGGCACCACTGTTCTTCAAATACATCCACTATACCTCCGGCGACCTGATCCGACAGGCCGCCAACGCCGACACCATCAAAATGATCGTCTTCGCCTTCCTGTTGCTCCCACTCGCTCCGCTCCTGGCCAAAATCGCCACGAAGCTCGTTCCCTCGCGCACCGCACAGCCGGAACCCACCTTCCTCGACGACCAACTGCTCGCCCGCCCCGAACAAGCGATCTTCGCCTGCCTGCGCGAGCTGCAGCGCACCGCACGTATCTGCGCCCACAGCCTCTACCTGGCCGCCGAGGAGTTCATCCGGCACGAGGCCCGCCGCGAACGGCTAATAAGAATCAACGAGCAAAGTGTGAATGCCATCAAGGCATCCATGCGTGTCTATATCGCGAAGCTCACACGCCATTATCTGTCCAAGCGGCAGGCGATCCTGATCGAGCACATTGACCGGTGTATGTCGGATATTGAACGCGTCGGTGACCATGTCGCCAACCTTGGAACCATCGCGCAACGTCAGCGTGCCTTGCCCGCCGCAAGGTTTGTCCCCGAAGCCGTCGAGGATTGGCTGGCCGTCCATCAGGCTGTGGGCAAACTACTGGCCAAGGTGATCGCGTCGCTCGATCCCGAAACCGCACATTTCCAGGAGATGGCCAAGGAAATCCTGCAGTTGCGCGAAGAGTTCTGCGCAACCGCCATGACCGTCCAGCAGGCACACCTGCAGCGGCTCGAAGAAAAGGCCGTCACCCCGATTGCCGGTATGATCTTCAACGACTATCTCTCCAACTTCTGGCGCATCTCCAAGCACGTCAAGAGCATCGCCCTCGCCGAGCAGCAGCCCCAGTTCTGGATCAAACGCGAAAAGCTGAACCGGGAAATGTCCGGGGAAGCACCCGGATACGCCATACCGGAAGAAATCAACCCCGACGACTATCTCGACAAGCTCCAATCCGACGGCTACGGGTAGTTCATCCTGGAGTGCGGAGGAAACTAGAAGGCCACGCCGCTTTTTAAGCGATGTCGCACTTCGCTTGCCTCCTCACTCCAAAACCTACTCTTCGACGACGTATTCACCCGGCTCGTTGAATTCGTAAATGGCCGCGCCGCGGTTTTCGAATTTATAGCCCCGAATCTTGAGGTATTCCGGCACATCGCTTTCGGCGGAACGTTCGGCATCCGTCAGCCTGACCAGCTCGAAGCCGGCATTTCTGAATTTGCCCCGAACCGTGACCTTCGCGCCCTCGCAGGCCTTCACCACCAGCGCGGATGATCCGGACAGTTCGACGCCATCCAGTTCGATATCCTCGCCGTCGACAATCAGAGTGGCTTCGCCGGAAATCGAGCCGCCATTCACCTTGTCGCACCCTTCATCAAGGGTCATGGCAAAGGACGGGCGCAGGATCACTTTCGGACCCAGCGTGAACGGCACTCCGAGAATCATTTCCTGACGAGCTTCATCCACGTTCATTCCCGCCACCTCAAGCCTTGCGCGACCGGCCGCATAGAAATCGTTCTCGGCGGTGGCGCTGGCATCGGCCGGCCCCCCGGAAGCGATCTTCGCCGCCGCATCGGCAATATTATTTTTGTTGGGCGAGAAACTCCACATGCGGCTAAAGATCGTTACGCCCACTTTTTCGGACTCCCCGAAAAGTTTTGGTAGATCCTGCATCATGGTTTCGAGTCGGGTCGGCTTTTTGAAGCCCGACTTCGTTTCGTCGGTATACTTGGGATTAACAAACTCGGCAATGATGCCCTGCGACTCCTCGAGAATACGGACGTACGAGGCGATCCGGATCACCAGGGTGTTGCAGTTTCCGGGGAACATGGAGAATCCGTGCTCGTCGGCCACATCGCCCTCGGGACTGATCGTGGCGCGCAACAGCGGGTCGAGCTGATTATATTCCACGTTCAGCGTGAACTCCTTGCCTTGGCCAACGAGCTTCGCCAGCCCCCCGACGGCTTCGCCTGGCACCCGGTTGATCGCGAGCGAGTTGAAGTCGTATCCCTTTTCAACCGATACCCCAATCGCAGAAGGAAGCGTGTTAAAGCTCGGGCCATTGGTATCCTGAATAAACATCAGGTACTCGATGCCGTCTGCCTGCAGCCTGGCCGCGAGGCCGCTGGTATGCAGCAGCATGTGGATATCGCCATGGCCGTGCGGCTTGAGGATCAGTTTGTATTTTTCGTCCAGCGCCAGCTTGCCGTCGTTGTCGGCAATGGCCGGAACCAGTTCCTGCTGGAGAATATGCACCTGGGACCGATCCAAACCGAAATAGTTGTTGGCCTCCAGAGATTGGATGGTTTTCGGGCCGGTGTCCTGGGATACCATGATGACAAACGGCACCGGACGCTTGCTTTCCGAACGCGCCTGCATCGCCAGTAGATTGTCGGCATAATGTTTGAGGTAGGACGTTGATTCCAGAACTTCGACGGCGATGTCGAGTTTGATCCCATTGTAGCCCAAACGTTCACCCAGCCCGCCAGCCACCAGCACAATACCCACCTTGTCGAAATGCGATACGCCGATGGCTTCATATTTTTCAAATTCGGCAGTGAATTCAGTCAGATCCACGGTGTCCGGCTTTTCCGGAGTCAGGCCCTCGAACGGGTTTGATCCGGCCTTGGCCTCCGCCAGCAGTTTGCGGCTATTCGTAATGTAGCCGACCAGACCGCCGGGATAATTGCTGTCGATCTTCGCGAGAGAATCCAGAAAAGCGTCCTTTTCAGCATCAGCCGATCCCGGCCCGTCCCACCCGTCAAACAGGTGTTGCTGGCCGTTTTCAACCAGCCTGTTGATCAATTCCTGCTGCTCTTCCGTCAGGCGGCTCCAATCGTTCGACAATCCCACTAATTCGACTTCTTCCAAAAACTTATATGCCATTTTATTCTCCCGCAACGATCAACTACATACATCTAAAAGTGAGCTACGGACCATAGATGATCGCTTGCGATTAACACCATAAAAAATGGGTGGATTTCATGAATAAATCACTCTTCAGACTCTGGCAGGCCGCGGGAGAAAAAATCGTATACCAGCACGCTGGATCCGGCGAAAAGGTGTGCCTATTGTTCAATCTTGAGGTTGAAATCGAAGATCTTGTTGAGCGCGGCAACCCGTTGTCTGGAAACCTTGGTTTCGCGAATGAACAATGTACTTAGTGCGGGTAGGGATCCAAGCACATCCATCTGGTCATCGGTTATTTGGGTGCGCGAAAGATTGAGACGAGCAAGTTTTTCCAGTCCTCTTAACGGCTCAATGTCCTCCACCGCAGAACCGAACAACACCAGGCCGCAGAGTTCCTCGCATTGCTTCAATGGAGATAAGTTCTTGATGTTAGTGAAGGAGAGATCCAGCACTTCCAGTCCTGTAAGCGAGGCAAGCGGATCGATATCCTCAATGGGCGTGCAAGTCAGATTCAGACTCTTCAGCTGGCCCAGTCCGGCCAACGGATCAAGATGCCCTATTGAGCTGTTGTGTAAATCAAGGCGGCGAAGATTTTCCAGTTTGCTCAAAAATGCCGTATCCTGTTCCGTAAACCGGTGTCCGGTCAGGACGAGATCCGTCACCTTCAAGGCATCTTCATCCGACAGTTCGGGTGCTGCCTTTTCCAAGGCGGCGGCAAGGCAATCCACGAATCCGCTTGAGAGCGTTTTCAGTCCTTCGCTCATGGGCATAGGCGAATCCTCCGGAACAGGCTCCACAATCAAACCGTCGTCGGAGCAGAGGCTCGCGATGGTTTTTGAAAAGGGGATTTTCAACAAATTCCAGACCCATTCATGAATCATATGAAATCCCATCCCCGATGGCACATTCCGGAATTTTTCATCCACGCTTTCCTGCTTCTGCACCCAATTAAAGTCTGCCGAGGGGGATTGCGCCTCGGACGACAGGAACTCAAACCAATTCATCACATCCTCGCGATGGATAGCACCTCCCCCTACCGAAAAAAAGGAGAGCCAGCGCTGGAGCAGATATGCCTGTATATTCTGAACAAACAATAAGGATTCAGCACCATCCAAACCTTCATCTGATCTTGCAGACCGCACCCCGGCAGACCCTTTCATCAATGCACTGTTTAGCAAGACTTTGATTTTCCTAGGGTTGCCCGACGACAAATGAAGAAGCGCCGCATCAATATGCGCTTTATGCTCGGGGCCTACATATTGGGACAGGCGCTCACCGCATCGACCGTCCAGCAGTTTATACTGTGCGTCGTAATAGTCATGAATCTGTTGATTGGTAGGCTCGATATCACATTCAACATGGAAGATCTTACTCAGGTAATGTCGGCATTGCATCTCGCTGAATTCGTGCTGGGAAAAATGATTCTTAATCATGATCCTGGCAATATTCGGGTCGAGCGCGGCAACGAATCCGACGTGCTCACTGCCCAAATGCACGTCGATAGCCTCAAACACGGCCATCATCACATCGGGCGCAACATGATCCAGATCATCGATGAACACGATCATTCGGACAGCGTTGGCATATTGCGATATCGAATCGTTCAACAGCGCATGGCAGCTATCGAAACAGGCAACTTCGTTCGCGACGGAAGAGGAGTGATCCGTGATGATTGCCCGAAGGGTCTCAAACACGCCCCAGCGCCGGGCCAGACACTCCAGCCTCTTCAGGAAATCTTTTCCAAGCGAACTTGAGCAATTAATTGCCATTCCTTTCATACGATCGATGCGATGCTGAGTAACCTGGTCATCCATATAGAGCAGGCTTTGGATGAGCAGCTCTGATAGGATCATTTTCGGAACGAAGGCCGGGGTCGGGCATTTGCGGGCCGAGAAGCGAATCGGAACAACCAGGGGATGCCCCCCTCGCTCGGCTACCGGGATTTCATTCCACAACTCGATCTGTCCGGCCAGCCAATTCAATGCCGTACTTTTTCCCGTACCTACACCCCCGTAAACGGCCATGGAAAGCGGCATCCTGGTTTCTTTATGCCTCAACACATCAAGAATAGGTCCAAGTCGATTCCCGAAGTCAAAATAGTCCACTTCCTCATTTCCAACCAGATCGCCAGACAAACTGTGATCCGCCAAGATTGTAAATTCCGGCATGCAAAGGCCATGCATATGCACTCCCCTTATCCTATTAGGAGCCGAAGCTCTTCTCACAAGAATATTCCCAACTTACACCAATCTCCAAAACGAAGAACAATGTAACCACAAACCCCTTAACCCTAATGAAATACATTAATACTTGTTATCGTTATATATAATAGGTGTATTTGTGTATACTGTTATTTATCAATAATATTTTTCTTGAAGTACTTGTTCCTGTGTGTGCCGTTCAGGTAGTAAAATCCTTTCCGATATTAGCCAACCATCACGCATGCCCTGGCGACCCTTAGCATCACGTTTTTGGTCTGCCTGCAAGGACGCAGATCCGAGGGCCGTGAATTCTCTAAAGAGCAAGCCGTCTTTACGATGTCCAACACCTCGGCAGAGACCCGTTAACCAAGGAGATCCGGCTACGTCCAGGCCGCCTCTCCGCATAATCGCACCACTCGCTCTGGATTGACCCTGTTTCCCACATTCGGTAAATTTGCCGGCATGACTGACCAAGCACACGCAAAACAGCGCATCGAGGAACTGCGAACAGAGATCGAGCGGCACAACCGTCTCTACTACATCGACGCGAAACCCGAGATCACCGACCGCGAATACGACAACCTGCTCGCCACCCTCGAAGAGCTGGAGCAAAGGCATCCTGAACTTCAAAGCCCCACCTCTCCCACCCAGCGCGTCGGCGGTGCTCCGCTCGATCATTTTGAGAATGTGCGGCACTCGCGCCCAATGATGAGCCTTTCCAATACCTACTCGAAAGAGGAGTTGGTTGAGTTCGACCGTCGCATCCAAAAGTTGATTCCGGAGGAATCCTTCACCTACATCCTAGAACCCAAGATCGACGGCGTGGCCATTGCGTTGCGTTATGAAAACGGCGAGCTGGTGCAGGCCGTGACGCGAGGCGACGGGACCACGGGAGACGATGTGACCGCCAATGTCCGAACGATCAATTCCATTCCCCTTCGTCTATCCGACCTGATGCCGCCCGCCGTACTGGAAGTGCGCGGCGAAATCTACATGGACACCAAGGGCTTCGCCAAACTGAATGAACAGCGACAGGAAGCCGGTCAGGAACCTTTCGCCAATCCGCGCAACGCCTGCGCCGGATCGCTGAAATTGCTGGATCCGCGCGAAGTCGCAAAGCGCCCGCTCGACGCCATCTTTTACGCCACCGGCGAACTGGACGGCATTTCCTTTGACACCCATGAACAGATGCTGCTGACCTTGTCTTCATATGGCCTGCGAATTACACCCAACTACTGGCTGAACGACACCATCCAGGGCATTCTCGATAGATTGGATGAACTCGAAAACATGCGGCACGCATTCCCGTTCGAAATGGACGGTGGCGTGATCAAGGTCAATGAACGGAACCTGTATGAACCGCTGGGCTACACAGCCAAAAGCCCGCGATGGGCGGTGGCCTACAAGTATGAGCCCCAACAGGCTGAAACCACGTTGCACGCCATTTCCATCCAGGTTGGACGCACCGGCGTACTCACACCGGTAGCCGAATTGGAGCCCGTACAATTGGCCGGCACCACGGTCAAACGAGCCACCCTCCACAACGAGGACGAAATCCGGCGCAAGGACATCAAAGTCGGCGACCGGGTCGTCATCGAAAAGGCCGGAGAAATCATTCCCGCCGTTGTGAAGGTGGTCACCGAAAAACGCACCGGAGCCGAGCAGGATTTTTCCATGCCGACCGCCTGCCCGGTCTGCAGTGGCGAGGTAGAGAAGCGCGAGGGTGAAGTCGCCTTGCGCTGCATTAACCTGCAGTGCCCGGCCCAGGTAAAAAACTGGCTGACCCACTTTGCATCGCGCGGGGCGATGGATATCAACGGACTCGGGGAATCGCTGGTGGAGCAGCTGGTGGACAGCGGGCTGATCAAAAACCCGGCCGAACTTTATTCGCTTACAAAAGCCGAGGTACTCGGACTGGAACGTATGGGAGAGAAGTCAGCCGATAATTTGATCAAGGGCATCGAAGAGAGCAAACAACGTCCCTTTGAACGGGTGCTGTTCGGGCTCGGCATCCGCCACGTCGGCAAAGGAGCAGCAATTCTGCTGGCCAACGAGTTCAAGAATCTCGACGCCCTGCTGGCGTCCGGCACCGGACAACTCGAAAGCATTCGCGATATCGGCCCCATCGTCGCACGCTCTGTGGCGGATTATTTCAAGAACCCCGATGCCCTCGCCGTCATTGAGCAATTGCGCGAAGCCGGCGTAAACTGCAAGCAGGAAGAGCAAACGGGCAGCCATGAGCTGAAAGGCCTAACCTTCGTCCTGACCGGATCAATGGAATCCATGACGCGCGACGAAGCTGGAGAAAAAATCCGGGCGCGCGGGGGAAAGGTTAGTTCCAGCGTTTCAAAAAATACAAGTTATCTCGTGGCGGGCGAGAGCGCGGGTTCGAAGCTGGAGAAGGCTGAGAAACTGGGTGTGACCGTACTAACGGAAGAGCAGTTTATTGCATTACTTGGTTCAGACGAAAAGCTGGACGACCAAAAGGCCGGCCAGATGGGATTCGGATTTTAATCCAGGGAGGGAAAAGATGATATTGGATACATTAGCGAATGCGGCACGGTATGCGGGACTGAAAGTGGGATGTTCGGAAGCCTTCGGCTTTCTGGATCAGCCGGGGCTGGCGGAGCTTCCGGACGGGAAATATGAAATATCGGGAGACCGGGTTTATGCCATCGTCGACCGGGCCCAAGGGCGCAAGGTTTCCGACGGTCAACTGGAAGGCCACCGCAAGTATCTCGATATCCAGTACGTAATCAGCGGCGAAGAGTTGATGGGATGGAGACCGTCGGCAGGTTTGGTGAATGCGGTTCCCTATGACGCAACCAAAGACCTGGAGTTCTTCGAGGGCGAACCGGAAAGCATTGTACGCGTGCCTCCTGGATCCTTTGCGGTCTTCCTTCCAACCGACGCCCATCTTCCGCTCATTGGCGACGGTCCCATCCACAAAGTGGTCGTAAAGGTGGCGATTGGGGAGAACTGAGACGTGAGAATGGTCTTTCCTGGCACGGCATCCGTCAATCACGTCACGGATCAATCCTCAATCTAGAACGTGTGGCCGATCAGGAAATTAAAGCGTCCGTCGCCCGTCTGGTAGGTAGCGTCGTAGGAAATCGGCCACGCATAGTCGAGGTGAAGCGGAAATCCCGGCAAATCGAAGCGGAGTCCGATACCCCAGTCGTCGGAATATTTTGAGGGATCGAAATCCCAGGAGTCGACGTTCACAAAGCCCCAGTCATAAAAAACCGCACCGCGAATTTTTTGCCAGATGGGATGGGTCAGCTCCGCCGTTGCAAATGCCGAACTGTTGCCTCCGATGGGATCGTTCCCCGGGTGCGGACCCACATCGCGGTACTCGAATCCACGCAACGTGTAGGACCCCCCGAGGAAAAGCCGATCAAACAGCGGCACCCCATCCCCATAGCTCGCACCGGAATCCTTGCTGTCGCCATAGGCTTCAACCGACTCGGCTTCCCCGCGGAGATTGAGCACCATGCCGCCGATCAAAGGCCAATACTGGGCGGAGCGTACGCGAAGGCCGTAGATATCGGTCTGCGCACCCAGCGCACCGCCGGACGCATAGGGAGAAATCGAGGTCTTGTTGCCGCGCGTTGGATTAAAGTAATTGTCGCGACTGTCAAACAGCCAGGTATATTCAAGCGCGCTCTTGGTGCGCCTGCCCGCTTCTTCCTGAATAATCGGCGAACCGGTGTCCACATTGTACACATCGAAACGCTCCAGCGAATAGGCCAGGCTTCCCCGCGAGAAACGCGACAGTGGCTTGCCCAGCGACAGCCGGAAACCATCCGTCCGCTGATCATACACGCTTGAATAGTAGCGCGCTTCGCGATGGTACAGATCCACGCCGAACGAAAGCTTGCGGTCCATGAACCACGGTTCAATGAACGAGATGTCGAGGTCATTGCGCTTGGTGCCCAGCTGGGCGCGGATCTTGAACTTCTGCCCATCGCCGACGGGCGGCCAGGTCCTGTAGCTGAAATTCCCCTGGGACAGCTCGGCATAGCCAACCAGCGAGTCGACACTGGAAAAACCCACCCCTGCAGCAAACCGGCCGGTCGGCTGCTCGTTGACCTGCACATTGAGATCGTATTTTCCGCTTTCTTCGGTCGGTTCCGGATTAATGGTGACGATGTCAAAGTAGCGGAGGTTCCGCAGTTTGTTTTCCGAAGCCTTGACTCGGCTGCGATTGTATTTTTCACCGGGATAGACGACCAGTTCCCGGCGGATAACCTCATCCGCAGTCCGCTCGTTCCCCGTGATGTTGATCTTATTGATATACCCGACGGTTCCTTCGGAGATGACATATTCGATATCGACTATGCCCTGATCGGCATGGGCGTTGAATTCAGGGCGGATTCCCACACGGACATAGCCGCGGTTTCCGTAGTAGGCACGAAGACCTTCGCTTGCCGCATTAATGTTTTCGTACGAGGCAATGTTGCCAGACCGCAGACGGATGGTTCGGAGCAGCACTTCCTCGGAAAAGGATTCCATGCCGGACAGACTCACCGTTCCAATCCGGTAGCGTTGCCCTTCGTCAATGGTGTAGAGCAATCGGGCGTTCCTGGAATCCGAATCATCCAGTACCGGGTCCGATACCTGCACATCGAGAAAACCATTATTCATGTAGAACGACTTGATGCTGAACACGTCCAGATCGGTAGCCTCTTCCTTGTATTGCCCCGAACGGGTAACAAAGGAGTACCAGTGTTTTTCCTTCTGCTCCATCAAGCGCTGCAGCTTGCCGTCATCGATAAAGTTGTTCCCTTCGAACACAATATGCTTGACGCCCAGTTTTCGCCCCTCGTGGATCGTATAGGAGACATCGACCGTTCCGAGATCTTCATCCACATCGGCAGTCCATTCCACCTTGGCATCGGGATGCCAGAAATCTGCATAGGCTTCCTTGATCTTGGCTGCGGCCTGCTCAAAAGTAGAGTCGTCGGCAAACTGTCCAATCACGAGTTCGGACTTCTGCAGCACCCTGCGGTTGCTCATGCGGTCCGCACCGAGAATCTTGATACGCTGCAGGCGCTGCTTGGCGGATACGGTGTAGATCAGCACCACGCCATCCGCTTCCACTTCCATGTGCGCCTTGACGTAGGAATAGCGTCCGGAATCGCGCATCCGGTTCACATCATTGGCAATGGAATCCAAAATCGTTTCCCGGTCCGGCACCTGCTGTCCCACCTGGAACGAGGTAAACGCGAGCACCGAACTGATGTCATAGGACTCGCCTGCCTGATTGACAATGCGGATATCCTTAATGGTTTCGGAAAATGCCGCAACGGCGCTCATGGCAATTAATAAAATGATGGTAACTTTTTTCATAGGGAAGGTTTCAAAGGTATATCAGGAATCATCTGTAGGTGAAAAGTCGTCATCGCGTTCAACGCGGTCTTCAAACCGGGTATAGTCCCGAATAAAGTTCATCCGCACCTCGCCCGTTGAGCCATGGCGGTATTTGGCGACATCGACCACCGCCAGATTATCCGTATTACGGTCGTCGCCTTTGGCATAATAACTTGGGCGATACAGCAGTAGGACGACGTCCGCATCCTGCTCGATCGCTCCCGAGTCGCGCAGGTCGGAAAGCTTGGGGACATTGTCACCACGGCCTTCCGTTGCACGGCTCAACTGGCTGAGCACAATGACCGGCACGTCCAGCTCTTTGGCCATGGCCTTTACCGCGCCGGAAATGGCCATGGTTTCCCGTTGGCGGCCATCCTTGGCAAATTTGGTGTAGTTCATCAATTGCAGGTAGTCGATGACGATGAGCTCAATGCCGTAGCGGCTCTTCATGCGCCGGGCGCGGGAGCGCAGTTCGACGGCCTCGAGACCGGGTGTATCGTCGATATAGATGTTGGCTTTCTGCAAGCGGTCAGCGGCGGCCATGAGCTGACCGTGTTCACTCTGCGTCAGCCTCCGCCCCCTGAGCTTGTGGGCTCCCAGACGCGCATTGCTGAATAACATACGTTTAACCAGCTGTTCGCGCGACATTTCCAGACTGAAAATCCCTACCGGGACCCCTTTTCCATCCGGAGCATGGAGTCCCAGAGCCGCGTTTTCGGCAATATTCATCGCCAGCGAGGTTTTCCCCATGGCCGGACGCGCCGCGAGAACAACCATGTCGGTTTTCTGCAAACCGGACAACCGTTCGTTGAGCCCGATATATCCGGTTGTGACACCGGTCACGATCTCGTTGGGATTGATGTTTTCGATATCGGTGAAGGCTTCCTTTACGGAATCCTTCCAATCGGGAATTTTTTCAGCACCGCGGGTACTGAGCTCGAAAAATGTTGATTCGGCTTCGCTCAGCAACAGGGCCGCTTCATCTTCGCCTTTATAGGCGGAATCGATGGTTTCGGATGATTTTTCAATCAGAAGCCGATAGAGCTTCTTTTCCTGCACGATGTCGCAGTAGAACTCAACATGTGCCGGCACCAAGGTGCTATCCTGCAGTTGGACGAGGTAGTCGTATCCGCCAACCTTTTCGAGCGCATTCTTGTTCTTGAGCCATTCGGCAATAGTGATGGCGTCCATGGGCACATTGGCCTGGCTCATATCCACCATATGCTCGAAAAGCGCCTGGTGGCGGCGATCGTAAAACGAATCGCTACCCAGACGCTTGGCTAGGCATTTGTCAATAGCACTGGCGGGATCCAGAAGAATAGACCCCAGAACCCCCCGCTCGGCTTCCTCGCTGTGCGGGGGTATCCGTAGTCCCGATCCTGAATCCCCGGGGATCATTTATCTTCTACGATCCAAACCTTGAGTGTGCTGGTGACTTCGGGATGTAGTTTGATGGCCACATCGAAAACGCCCAGCTCATGAAGAGGAGCCGCGAGCACGATCTTCGAGCGTTCGATCTCGAGACCCTGTTCCTGCAGCTTTTCAAGAATCTGCGGCAGGCCAACGGAACCAAACATGTTACCGTTTTCGCCAATCTTTGCGGCAATCGTACATTCGATGCCTTCAATCTTTTTGGAAAGCTCCTCGGCCGCACTCTTTTCTTTTTCGAGCTGGGTCAGACGCTCGAGACGCTTCTTCTCGATCTGGCGCTTCTTGCCCTCGGTCACTTCGGTTGCATATCCCTTCGGGAAGAGGTAGTTACGGGCATATCCAGAGGCCACTTTAACGATGTCCCCTTCAATGCCTAGACCTTCAACCTGATCCATCAATAAAACTTCAATAGCCATTGCGATCTCCTTTATCCCTTAACGGACCAGCCCCATCACCCGCGCACGGCGGATGGCGCTCTTGATCTTGCGTTGCTGCTGGGCATTTGCACCCGTCAGGCGGCGCGGCAGAATCTTGCCGCGGTCAGTCATGAATTTCTTCAGAAGTTCCGCATCCTTGTAATCGACATCCGTCAATCCACGCAGGAGTTCGGGGTCGCGCTTATAGTCGTCTCTTTCTCTACGAGCCATAATTATATCCTTTCTCTAAAACGGTACATCGTCATCATCTTCAACGGGAGGCTGCTGAGGGGCGGAATTGCCCGGGCCATCGGCAAACTCGGTTCCCTTGCCGGGACTGCCGAGAAATTGAACCCGATCGGCGCGCACGCGCAACTTGCTTCGCTTTTCCCCCTGCTGATTTTCCCATTGATCCAGTTGAAGGCGGCCTTCCACAAAAACCGGAGATCCCTTGTGCAGGTATTCCGCCGACGTTTCCGCCTGGCGTCCCCACACCACCACATCCACAAAGCAGGTCTGCTCAACTGTCTCGCCCGCCTTGTTTTTGAAGTTTTCGTTGATGGCCAATCCCAAATCGGCAACAGCCGTTCCTGACGGCGTATACCGGATTTCCGGATTGCGAGTCAGATTGCCCATCAACAGGACCCGGTTATAGCTAGCCATGTTATGCCTCCTGCGCGGCCTCCACGCCACTGGCTTCAACAAACTGGTGACGGAAAACGTTGGTAGACAACTTCAACCGCGCCTTGAAGGCATCGACCTTGCTGCCTTCCAGATTGAACATCATCACCACATACAGTCCGGCTTTTTGTTTCTTCAGCGGACGGGCAAACATCTTCTTACCCATGCGGGTGGTGCTTTCAATGGCGCCCCCCAGCTTTTCCAGTTCTTCTTTCACACGCGCAATCGCCTGATCGAGACCTTCCTCGTCCAGCGACTCCGGAAAAATGAACAGTCCTTCGTACAACGTATTCAATGGTTTTCTCCTTCTTATCCTGTCATCGACTGATTGAACGCGTTCATGGTTCGCTCAGTACCGATGGAAAAGATGCTTTCTACCGCATCGGCGGCCCGCTCTACAACCTTTTCCAACTTCAAATGCTCTTCCTCGGCAAATTCGCCGAGCACAAAGCCAATCATGTCCTCGCCTTCCGGCTTCGGCCCGATTCCGACCCGCACGCGGGGGAAGGCTTTGGTCTGCAACCATTCCAGCACCGACTTCATGCCGTTGTGGCTGCCGCCCGATCCTTTGGCCCGCACCCGGATGCCGCCTAACTCCAAATCGACATCGTCGTAGACCACCACGGTATCCGCGGAGGCAACGCGCCATTTCTTCATGGCGCCCCACACCGCCTTACCGCTGCGGTTCATATAGGTGGTCGGCTTGATCAGCCGAACCTCCTCCCCGCCAACCCGGCATAAAGCCTGCCGCGCGGGAAACCAGAACATTTTCCGGAATTCAACCCCTTGGCGACGGGCGACTTCATCCACCACCAGGAATCCAATATTGTGGCGGGTGAACTCATATTCCTTTCCGGGGTTTCCCAGTCCAACGACCAGCTTCACGACATGCCTCCCGGAAAGGATGGGTAAAAACTACTCGGACGCTTCGTCCGTCTTTTCGCCGATTACTTCCGGCTCGGTAGAAGCTGCGCCTTCCTCAGCCTCTTCCTCTTCGGCCTGCGGTCCGGATACACCGGCAACGATGGCCTCTCCGTCGACCAGAATCTTGTACTTGCTGCCGAGGTTCAAATCGGAAACATGCAGCGACTGGCCGATCTCCAAATTGGAGACGTCGATATCAAATTCTTCAACCAGATCTGCGGGCAAACATTCAACCGTGATCGAGTGCATGGTGTGATCCAGAATGCCGCCGGCTTTAACGCCTGCCGCATCGCCAACCAGTTCGAGCGCAACATCCACCTGAATCGGCTTGTTGGCTTCAACACGCATCAGATCAACATGCAGCAGTTCGCTGGACACCGGATGGTGCTGAACATCCTTTACAAGAACAGAAATCGATCCTTCGCCTTCCAGATCGATATCAATCAGCATGCTTTCACTGGAGTGGTGATGCAGGATCTGCTCGAAATCATGAAGATTGACTTCGATCGAAACCGGTGCCTTTTCGGAACCGTAAACCACACCCGGCAGGTTGCCGGTCGCGCGCATGCGGCGAGAGTTGCTGGAACCTTCCAGCTCCCGCTTCTTAGCAATCAGTTTTATATCTTCCATTGATTCTCTCCTAATTATCAAATCCTGAACAGCGAGCTGACGGATTGGTCGTTGTGAATGCGGCAAATCGCCTCGGCCAGAATATCGGCCACCGACAATTCCGTAACGTTGAAATCATCCCACTCCCGCTGAGGGACGGTATTGGTGGTAACCAGTTCATCGATCGGCGAGTCGATCAGCCGATCAATCCCCTTCTGGGTCAGCAGCGAGTGGCTCACCGCAGCGCGAATCGACTTGGCACCGGCTTTTTGCAGAAGCTTGGCCGCAGCGGTCAAGGTGCCGGCGGTTGAGGTCATGTCATCCACCAGCAAGGTATTGCAGCCTTCGACATCGCCCACGAGATGATTGGCGACCACATCCTCGGCACTTTTACGCTGCTTGCCCACCACGGCAATGCCGGCGTCGAGTAACTTGGAATAGGCATCCGCCATCTTCAGGCCGCCGGCATCCGGCGAAACCACCACCAGATTATCCAGCTCAAGGTCGCGCAGATATTTTACGATCACGGGTGCGGCATAAAGATGATCCACCGGGATGTCGAAAAATCCCTGGATCTGCTGGGCATGAAGATCGACGCAAAGAATACGGTCGGCCCCCGCAGCCACAAGCAGGTTTGCCACCAGCTTGGCGGTAATTGGCACACGTGGCTGGTCTTTGCGGTCCTGGCGTGCATACCCATAGTACGGCAGTACGGCCGTGATGCGGTCGGCCGACGCGCGCTTGGCGGCGTCGATCATGATCAGGAGTTCCATCAGGTATTCGTTCGGATTGACCGAAACCGACTGCACAATAAAGAGATCATCGCCGCGGACATTCTCGACAATCTTAACGAATATTTCACCATCCGGGAACCGCGTGATGTTCACATCACACAGCTCCACCTTCGCGATTGCAGCAATCTGCTCCGCCAAAGCCCGATGTCCTGTTCCTGATATAATCTTCATATACTAAACCGATGGTTGCCCGACCTGGGTTCGAACCAGGACCCTATGAGTCAAAGTCACATGTGCTTCCATTACACTATCGGGCAACGAAAAAAGTAAAAAAGAGGCAAAAACAACCGCCTCCGTTTCTATCCCAAGTCCAAAAGAGCGGAAGACCATAGAAAGCAGGGGGTTAGAAGTCAAGCAGGCAAATCGGAGATTCATGGCGGATTTCATCGTCTTCCGGCCCTTGGCAATAATTATCCCCCAACCGCTTCTTAGAGAGATAAATAATGAACAACCAGAAGCCCCATCGCCAGCCCGATTTCAATGAGAGCCAACCGGCGGATATCCACCCCACGGGCCAACTTTTGCCACTTTTCCTCAAATACAAGTCCCAGCGATCCATCCACCAGAAAAATGACGCCTGCCCAAAAAAGAATGGAAATGAAGATTTTCATCAGGTTTATTGCGTAGTGCCTATTACTTATTGCTTGTGATGGCTAGAAGCGCGCACCCTTGAACAATATGAAATGCGCAGTATGCACTACTCCCCTATGACCGTAACCACAATCCTGCGATCTCTCGGTTTGATGTCGGCCTCTAAATGAAAAATCTGCTGCCAGGCACCGAGTACAAGCTCCCCCCCGGAAAACGGCACAGTGATCCCCGGAGCCATCACACTGGCCTGAAGGTGTGAATGGCCGTTGCCATCGTTCCACTGGCGTTCATGGCCATACTCGAGACTCGGAGGAATTAAACGGTCCAGCATTTCGGGAAGATCGCGCTCCAACCCCGGCTCATATTCGATGGTGCCGATGATCCCGGTGCTACCCTCATTGAACACATGCACAATCCCGTTTTTCATTCCGGAACGGACCGCAATGGCCTCCACCCGCTTGGTGATCTCATGCATATCACGATGACCGGAGGTCTCGATTTGTATGTCCTCTCGATAAACCACGAGCAACCTCCCTTCCGAGCATGACGTTATGCGTTACAATCTCGCATTAACCGTCACGACTCACGCCAGCGGATATTCTACTTCCAGCAACTTTGCAACGGCTTCATTGAACCCTGCCTTTTCATCGCCGACCGCTTCAACAACGGCGTCCGTACGTCCCGTGAAATAGTCCCAGTCGAGACCGAGTGGCGCGCCGAGGTGTGTCTTGAGCCGGATCGCTTCCCGCGGATCAATGCTTTCCAGTTCCTGCAGATTTTCCTTCACGTAATGATAGGCATCGCGGAATGGCATCCCCTCGCCCACCAGTTCCAGTGCACGGTCGGTAGCGAATACGTCCGGCGAAAATCCATCGATCAGCTTTTGTTCATTAACGGTCGTCGATTGAACCATCGGGGCCATGATGCGCAGGCAGGAACGCGTGGTGGAAACTCCTTCCATGAAAAGTTCCTTGGCCTCCTGCAGGTCCCGGTTATAGCCGGTCGGCGAACCTTTGATCAGGTCGTACACGCCCAGTTCGGCCGCCTTCACCCGCGACGCCTTGGCCCGCACCAGCTCGCAGACATCTGGATTCTGCTTCTGCGGCATGATCGAACTGCCAGTGCAGAATTCGGCGGGCAACTTGAAATAGTCGAACTCCGGCATGGTGAACAACATGAAGTCCTGTGCAAGGCGAGAGAGCGTCAGCATGACCTGGCACATAGCCCCCAGCACAACCGATTCCATCTTGCCGCGGCCGTTATTGGCATAGAGCACATTATGCGTCGGGCGGCTGAAACCGAGCAGATCTGAGGTCAGGTAGCGATCAATCGGCAACGGCACACCATAACTTGCAGCCGAACCCAACGGGCATTGATCATTCAGATCATAGGCATCAAACAGGATAACACAATCATCCAGCAGACTCTCAGCGTGGGCGGTTGCCCAGAGACCCACACTCGAAGGCATGCCGGGCTGCATATGGGTGCGCCCAACCATGGGAACGCCTTCATGCTGCCGGCCAAATTCGATCAGCGCTGCCGCCAGTGCAGCGGCTTCTTCCAGCGTCGCCAGCAGCTGCTCTTTTGCATAAAGGCGCAAATCGACCGCCACCTGATCGTTACGACTCCGGCAGGTGTGGATTTTCTTGCCCAGATCGCCCAGTTTTCCGGTCAGTGTACGCTCCACCGCAAGGTGAACATCCTGATCGGCCAATTCGATCTTGAACTTCCCTTTTTGGGCCAGTCCGATAATCTCGACCAGGCCGTCGATGACCTGCCTGCACTCCTCTGCGGTAATGAGTTTCGGCTCGACCGGCATTTTCGAAAGCATGGTGACATGGGCCGCGGTACCGATACAATCGACCGTGATCAGCGCGTGATCAAGTTCCACGTCACGCCCGGCCGTAAAGGCCAGCACTTCGTTATCAATGGTTCCCACGGTGGTTTTCTGCTTAGCCATAAATTACCTCGTAAAGTCCAACTGGAAATAAACACGAATTCCCGCGAATGCAGAAGATTTATCCGTAGCAATCTGAGCCGATTCCGAAGGCGCTACACCCCGGTCCGCCCGGTGCTTTCGATCAGGATGGTGACAGGGCCGTCATTGAGCAGCTCCACCTTCATGTCTGCGCCAAACCTTCCCGTCCCAGGCGAAAAGCCCAGCGACTCCAACGCAGCCACATATTCGTTGAACAGGGTTTCTCCCAGTCCAGGCCGGGCGGCGTCAATGAAACCTGGACGGTTCCCCTTGCTACAGTCGCCATACAGGGTGAACTGGCTGACCGCCAGCACTTCACCGCACACATCCTGCACCGACCGGTTCATTTTCCCGGCATCATCTTCAAAAATGCGCAACTGGACGGTTTTTTTGGCCAGATAGCGGGCATCAAAAGGGGTGTCGCTGTGCGACACCCCGGCTAGAACCAGCAGGCCCGGACCAATCGCGGAGATGCACTCCCCATCAACGGTCACCGAGGCCTGCTTTACGCGCTGGATAACCAGCCTCATACCTATTCCGTTACATGCGAGACGCGGAAGGCCGGCAGACGGTTGAGCGCGGCAGCCACTTCGTAGCGGCGCGGACGGGCCAGGTCGCCGCGGACATCGCGCGACAGAGCATTAAGTCCTTCGTTCGACAGGTCGCGGTCGACCAGATCGAGGATTTCGCGCAGCGGATACCCTTCATCCATGTAACGAAGCTTCGAATAGTAGAGCACGTAGCCGATCGCCAGCGCCTGATCGCCGTCGTTGATCTGCTTGACGGCACCAAGATCGACAATGGAACGGCCAAACTGCAGGAAGTCCGCCCCGTCGGCATCGATAACAATGTCTTCGCGGCCGATGCTCGGATCGATCGAACTAGGCATGACCCAACGTGAACGGCTCAGCATGGAGGACAGGTTGACCGTGTCATCCACCACGGAAGACGGAACGATGTCCAGCGCCTTGGCTTCTTCGGTGATATCCGACACCTTGAAGTTTTCCACCTTGAGGATCTTGTCAGCAATCGGAATGAACTCGGCCACCAGGCTGCTGCCGGCCACGATCATGGAGATCCCCAGCTCGTCCACCATCTGGCGCGCGCGGGCAGCCAGCGTATTGCGCGCAGACTTGCCAAGCAGCGAAGTTACACGCGTATCGGAAGAAAGGAACGTGGAGGAAGAGGAGTGTTCATCATACAGCAGCACGCGGGCTCCGGCTTCCAGTGCTTCGACGGTCGATGCGGCCTGGGAGGTAAAGGAGCCGGCGGACTTGGATGAATAGGAAGAAGGATTCCCTCCATCGCCCAGCTCCTTGGCAAAAGCGGAAATATCGACCTGCTGGATGGAACGGCCGACTTCGGCGCGGATGTTAACGGCGTCGGCAACGGTTACCACCTTCTCGCGGCCATCGCCGGGAATATGGTTGTAGATACCCTGCGCAAAGGCATCCATCAGATCAACTCGCCCTCCATTGGACTCGCCGAGAATCAGCGTCAACCCGTTGGGGATACCTACACCGCGGATGCTTCCGGCGTGCGGCACTTCGACTTCCTCAATCAAGGAATCATCGATCTCGAGCGGCTCAAGCCGTTCATAATCGGGCTCATCCTCCCCGCCGACACGCGCAACCATCGAACCTTCGGCCGCAAAGGCGACCTGACCACTGGCACCGAGATACTGGCGAAGGCGGTCGGCATCTTCCATGTTGTTCACATATTCATCCGCTTCGTCCGTGTCAATGTTGCAGTACAACATGCTGTTGCTGACCACTTCCGGAAGGTCTTCGAAGAAAATCTGCTGGGCCATTTCGCCGTCAATCGCAAGTTCGGTTCCGCCATCAACCACGACATTCTGAACCGGCAGAATAATTTTCACCCGTACTTCGATATATTCCTTGGTCAGCAGCAGCGCGTTGCGCGGCAGGATGACCTGGCCCGGCGAAGATACGAGAACATTGCGGCGGGCAATTCCGTTGTGATCGAAATTGGCAATGCGCGAGATGTTGGACGACAGGCGGCGAAGTAGAAGATCCTCCATGGCCGTGCGGCGCACGGGGCTGTCGAACAGATAGTCAGGGATTTCCGCAATCGTCTGCGGCACGCGGATCGTGAATACCGGACCGAGGCCTTCTTCCGCACCAAAATCAATCTTGTTGCATTTGATCACATAGCGGGCGAAATCGAAATCGCCAACCATCTGCCGGTACTCGTTGTAGGGCTGCCCATCCAGTTCGGCCAACAGCGTGTAGAATTCCTTCTTATCCTTCATAGTACAGTCGTCCTCGTTTTACTTTATACAAACCATTCCAAGCCAAAATCGCAATTAGACGAATACTCTGCCTGTTTCGCATTATTTTTGAAAGCGGTCTTTTCATCCTTTTTGAAGGAACCTGACCGACGGGCATATTGCTAAAATCATTCTGGACATGTCCCCTCTCCCCGCTAAGCTTTCGATCCAACCTGCGGAGTCGTCCCGATGAATTTTGAATTTGCCACAGCCCAGCGCATTATCTTCGGCCCCGGACAGCTGCGGGAGCTTCCGGCTCTCGCAAAAACCATGGGAAGCCGCGCCGCCCTGGTAACCGGCTCCAACGCCGAACGGATTACCCCGGTTTTTCAAGCCCTCAAAAACAGCGGTACAAATCCCGCTGCATTCAGCATTACCGAAGAACCGACCACCGACCGCATCGCCACTATCGCAGCACAGGCCCGCGATCAGAAATGCGACTTTGTGGTCGCCTTCGGCGGCGGGAGTGTCATCGATGCCGGGAAAGCCATTGCGGCGCTGCTGACCAACACGCGCAACTTGATGGACTATCTTGAAGTCATTGGAAAAGGAGAACCGCTGACGAATGATCCGGCCCCGTGCATCGCGATTCCCACCACGGCCGGCACCGGTGCCGAAGTCACGCGCAACGCGGTGCTGCTCGCCCCCGAATACAAGGTTAAGGTCAGCATGCGACATCCGAACATGCTGCCCACCGTGGCCCTGGTTGACCCCGAGCTCACCTGCTCCATGCCGCCGGCGGTCACGGCCAGTACGGGGCTCGATGCCTTCACCCAACTACTCGAAGCCTTTGTTTCCGCTAAAGCCAATCCGCTAACCGATGGTATCTGCCGCGAAGGACTGAAATATGTTTCCCGCTCCCTCCATCGCGCCTATACCCATGGAGATGACCTTGGCGCCCGCACCGACATGGCCCTGGGCAGCCTGCTCGGCGGGTTGGCCCTGGCTAACGCCGGTCTGGGTGCCGTACACGGTTTTGCCGGACCGATCGGCGGCATGTTCAAGGCCCCGCACGGCATGGTGTGCGCCGCACTGCTCCCGGGAGCATGCGTGGCCAACATTCAGGCCCTTCAGGAACGCGATGCCAGTGGCCCCGCATTAGGAAAATACCTGGAGGTGGTTCGGATTATCACCAACAGTTCCAATGCGACCCTCAAAGCCGGCGTTGACTGGCTGGAAGAAACCTGCGTGCACCTCAAAGTTCCCGGACTGGAAGCATTCGGGGTTACCGAGGACGACTTCCCGGCCATCATTGAAAAGAGCAGGAAGGCCAGCAGCATGAAGGGCAATCCCATATCCCTCACCGACAAAGAGCTGGAACACATTCTCTACATCGCTCTGAACGACATTGTCAGCGAGAACGAAACCCTCTACCTCTGACCGCATGGCGATGAGCACCTTCGGCCTCCTGAATTATATCATTCTCGTCCTCTATCTGGCAGCCATGCTCGGCATTGGCGCATTCTTTTCCCGCAAGCAGAACAATGCCGAAATGTTCTTTCTCGCCGGCCGTAAACTCCCCTGGCTGGCCGTCGCCATGAGCATGTATGCCTCGCTCACCAGCGCCGTGACCTATCTCGTCATTCCCGGCACGGCCTACGCCAGCAACATCGCCATGATCCTGGTCTGCATCATCAGCCCCGTCGTCGCCCCGTTCATTTTGCTGATCTTCTACCCCATCTACCACCGGCTCGGCGTAACCACCTCCTACGAATACATCAACCAACGCTTTGGGCAGGGCGCGCACCGGAGTGTGGCCGGCCTGTTTGTACTGGCGCGTCTCGGCTGGCTCGGCACGGTGATCTACGCCCCGGCGCTCGCCATGTCCATTGCCACGGACATACCGCTTTGGGGCTGCATCTGCACGATGGGCATCCTCGCCACCGCCTACACCGCGATGGGAGGGCTCGCGGCCGTCGTCTGGACCGACGTCATCCAATTCATCATCCTGATTGGCGGCGCGGTCTGGATGGCCGCCAGCCTGATCCACGGAGTCGATGGTGGGGCCGGCCACATCATGGCCGTAGCCAAGGAAACCGGACGGTTGCACATTGCCGAGTGGAGACCGAACCTGTTTGCCCTTACCGGCCCAGCCGTCGCCATCTCCTATTTCCTGCAGCTGATGCAGGACTACGGCACCGACCAGGTATCCGTCCAGCGGCTCATGGCGACCGGATCGCTGCGCAAGACAGTCAAATCGGTCGCCTTCAACGCCTGCACCGACTTCCTCGTGATCGGGCTTTTGCTGTTCATCGGCCTCGGGCTCTTCGCCTTCTTCCAACATACGGAACTACCCAGCGGGATCGCCGGCGAAAAAGTCATGCCCTACTACATCATCCACTACCTGCCCCAGGGCATCTCGGGTCTGGTCATCACCGCCGTCTTTGCCGCCGCCATGTCCAGCATGGACTCCGGCATCAACTCCATCGCGACGGTATTGATCAAGGATTTTAACATCACGCCTCACGGATCGCGCTTCACGGACGTTTCCATGGCCCGCATCTTGACCGTTGCCCTCGGCGTAGCGGCAACAGCCATCGCCTTCTATGTCTCATCGCTCGACAGCATCCTGAAGGCCTTCCTCACCTTCATGGGCACCTTCAGCGCGCCGGTACTCGCCCTTTTCCTGCTGGGCACCTTGACGCGCCGGGGAAACTTCAAGGGATGGCTGATCGGCGCAACAGCATCGATCCTGTTCAGCGTGTGGTTGCAGAAGGCGACAAACGTCCATGAGATCTACTACATCCCCTTCTCGTTCGCCCTATGCTTCGGTATCGCCTGGCTCGCCAGCCGCGCCTTCAAAACCGAACCCGCCCCGAGCGACCTGACCGTCTGGAAAAAATAATTTCAACCCAGGCCAAACACCGAATGGGATCCTCTGCCAGCTCAGCGGCCTCAAGCGAAGCGGGCGCGATCTATTGTTCTCACACAGAGGGACAGGGAGCACGGAGGAACGGCATGTCCGGGGGCTACAGCTGTTTGCAATATTCAGCTTTCGCGGTTTCCCGCAAGCCCGCAATGGCCGCCGTCATGTCATCCTGCCTAAACAGATAGGAACCGGCCACGAAAAGGTTTACGCCGTGCGCCGCAGCCGGACCAACCGTTTTATCATCAATGCCGCCGTCGATCGAAATATCGACCCAGTCGGCCTTGCGCCGGATGGCTGAGACCTTCTCCTCCACATGGGAAAGATATTTCTGGCCGCCGAAGCCCGGATGGACCGACATCACCAGCACTTCGTCCACCCAGCGGTTTTCCAAACATTCGAAAATGCTCTCAACCGGCGTTTCGGGATTCAGGGTAATGCCTGCACGTTTGCCCAAGGCGCGTATCGCCGCCAATGTTTCAGGCACATCGCATTTCGCCTCGATATGGATCAAAATCGTATCCGACCCCGCATCCGCAAACGCCAGGATGTGATCCTGCGGATGCGTCACCATCAAATGCACATTCCGCGGAACCTCGACATTCGCGGCGGCCATCTTCACCACACCAGGCCCGAAGCTGATATTTGGCACGAATACGCCATCCATCACATCCACATGGATCTGGTCCGCTCCAGCCGCTTCCGCGCGACGGCACCCCTCGGCCAAATGACCAAAGTCCGCCGCCAGAATCGAAGGCATGATTTGAATACCCTGCATAATTCGTCCCCTAAGCAAAATCGAAAGAAAAGCTACCCAACCAACCCGGTCCCGTCAAGAAACCCCACCCCCCCAAACCTCAAACAAAAAAAATTGCAATTTCCCCCTTGCAACCCAAAGCGAATCCTATATCTTCGCCCACCTCTTAACGAGAAATGACTGCGGGGTAGAGCAGCCCGGTAGCTCGTCAGGCTCATAACCTGAAGGTCCTCGGTTCAAATCCGAGCCCCGCTACCAATTTTAGAGGCCGGAACACACGTTCCGGCCTTTATTTTTGCACTTATCGCGAGTTTCCACCCATTTTTCAAGCATCGCCTGAAACATCACGAACTTTGAGAAATTCAGCGACCAAAAACCAACCAATCCACCAACCATTATCCAATGATTCTAAGCTATGGGTAATAGTAAAGATTTTATCGCAGAGTCGATCAGGTTTGTATTCAGAAAAAACATCCCCATGCCAATGCCCCTATCGTTGCGATGATGGCCAAAACACGAAGGCTGTATGTGTAGAAGAACCCTTTGGCTTCTCCGATGTGAATATACTGGGGCGATAAATCGAATTGTTCGCAGGCGGGTCTCATTTTTGCAGTCAACCCTACCCCATGGAGACATAGCTTGGTGCACCGTTTCGCGCAAGTTCCACAGGTAGGCTCGCCATTTTGGAGTTGTCGCGAAATCTGATAGAGCTCTTTTTTCCTCTCTAACCATTCCGCGAGGAATCCGATCCCTATGACCAAGGCGACCACGGATACGAGAACCAGAGGATTTAAGAAATCAGCCATGCCGGGGCTCCTGGTTTCTCACAAACTGCTGATAAGCTTCGTTCTCCATGGAGGCTAAAGCTTCTTTCCATGTCTCTTGCACTTCATCTACCGGCAGTATCGGGATTCTGTTGGGAAGGATTGTTTGTAGAAGCTGGCCTTCATTTGCCGTCAGGCTGTGCGCACGAGTCATTAAAGTAACAGCTTCATTGCGTGTCTGGATTTCTGGAAGAGCTTTGCGAAGCGCTGAAATCCCAAATAATTTCACGACGCGAGTAATGGCTATATTTTCTAGATAAAGGAGCAAGACTTCCTGATAAGCCAGAACAACCCTCTCTGGAATGCCTAGCTCTACAAGCAAACGGGCTTGGCGCTCATAAATCATCGTACGATGATCCCGGCAAAGAGGAATTAATATTTTCCCAAGGGGATAGTACGGGCGCCCATAAGTCATAACTATATCCCACGGCTCATATGATGGTGGACCGAGTTTCCCGGGAGGACGCTGACGAATTGGTTTTCGCCGCCCCCGCGACAAATACAATGCCGTAGCAGGCTTGCTTATAAACAGGTGATGATACTGCTTTCGCGTTAACATGGCCTTCCCAGAGATCGCTTTGTTGAAACGGAGAAATCTTACGCCCTGTTGTGCCGTACTGTCAAAGGATTCATTGCGGCATAGTGCGCCGTAATGAAACTAGCGGTTAAAAATCAGCTCAAAACCTTTGGCGGCAATATCCGCCGACTGCGCAATGAGAAGGGAATCACTCAGGAAAAGCTGGCCGAGCTGGCGGATTTGAATATCCGCACCATTCAAAAGATCGAGGCAGGTCAGACGAACATTCTAATTACAACGGCCTCCCGCATCCAACAAGCATTGGGTAGCGAGTGGGATCAATTGATGGATTTCTAAGCAGACGGCGTTCAGATGCCCGCCCCCGAATCAAAAGCCGCCGGAACTGATACAGACGCAACATATTGCTTGAGTAACTCTGAGCGAGCCTTTTTAAGGAGCGCTTTGGCTCCTAGGAAGGCAGTGGTCAGCTCCTCCCAGAATTTATCTGTGAGCAAGACCTCTTTCTGGCCCCCTGAAAAGTACTCTAAAAAGCACCCTTGATCCTGCATGCCAGTGATCTTCCCATGAGCGAAAGCGTTGCGCCTGTCCATTACCTTCTTTAAATGGCCGGGCAAAGTATTCTTTTCCTTAGCGTCCAAAAGGCCACGTTTATTAACTATCTCCCGGACGAGTTCCTTTTTGGGCGCAAAACCAAAGAAACTGCTGGTCAGGATGTGCCTATTGAAGAAATCACGCGGTGGCATAATTCCCATGGGGAAAAACATGTGATCCGAAATGATGTGCTCCATGGCCTGTTCGACCTCAAGCGCTGCCCAAACAACTTGAGCTCCGTTCCGCCGAGCTATCTCAATTTCTTCACGAAGCTCCTGTACATTCATAGCGCCGAGTAATACCTGATTCTGACCAGCAGGAGGGGGCGCATACAGCTTCGACACATCGAGCTGCATTCCTGTAGAAAAACCAATCTGGAGGTCAATTTCTTTCATTTAATCAGCCCTACAGCTGCTTATTCTCCATCGAGGAGCCGTCAGCAATCTCTATGAGGTTAAGAGGAGTTCGTTTAACGCCGATCTCATTCTCGACCAATAGGCCGACCAGCTGCTCACCTGCCATTAGACCGACGGGAGTAGCATCGGATCGCTCAGCCTCATTGCGGGCACCTTTACTAAAATCGCTGGTAGTGATGATCAGCCCCTGTTCGTGGGCCCCCAAGCTACCACGTACCTGCTGGATGACGGGAGCCTGTACGTTGTTCTTCCAGCGTTTAACCTGAACCGCCAAGCGGGTGCGGATCACATCGCCGACAACCAGTCTACCGCGGACATCGATGCCTCCATCCTTGGAACGGGAGGTAACCTCCACTTCATCGAAGCCGATGGCGGCTAGCAGTTCGCCTACCAGTTCCTCGAAATCCGCGGGCGGCATGGTCTTGATCCGTTTCAGCAGTTCGGCGCGCGCCTTACGGTTGGATTGCTCCACCTGATAGGCCACACCTTGCGCCTCCCAGCGGCTGAGTGCCACCATGCCTTTGCCGAGCATCATGAAGCGAGGTTGCTCGCCCCGTAGCTTGCGACGGCGGGTTTCCGTCAGCACCTGGGCATACATCGTGGCCTCGGGGGTCTTACCCTGGGTATTGAGCAGCTTGTGGTCAAGGGCGTGCCGGGTAATGTCGCGGTAATGCATGGGCTGGCCGCCGGCACCGTTGAGGATGCGCTCGGCGGCATCTGTAAACGAGCAGGTACCGGCCTTGGCAATGTACAAGACTTGGTTCTCAGAGCGGCATTCTTTGGCCGGCGAGACTTCTGCGCGATCAGTATTGAGACCGAAGATCCCACGCCCGAAGCGCATGAATCGGGAGGCCTTGCCGCTCTTTTTGATGTCCACGGCCAGTTGCGCGTTGACGGTCGCTTCGGGTGTTTTTCCCTTGGTGCTCCAAATACCGAACTTAACCATGCGCTCGGTAATCTCCCTATAATGCAAAGGCTTTCCGGCCTGTTCTAAAACTACTACCGCCCCATCCAATGCGCTCATGCGGTGCTCCTTATTAACCGTTATGGCTACTCACAAGAGTTTTGATTTTAACATCAGCTTCAAAAACAGTAGGCATTAGCCACGCACCTCGTACTTGGATGCCAGGCCATCAAAACTCATGTTGTGCATAACTGCGTCATGCGGAATCAGCAGATATTTCCATGGCTTCCCGCCATTGGATGTCGTGAATGTGGTTGCGTTGGAGCAGTAGGTCAAAGCCGCCTCGGTCTTCTTCGCCACATCCTCTGTTCCCATGTCCCGCTGGCTTTTGGTTTCCACCATGAAGATGACCGACTCTGTTTCCACCACGAAGTCCGGTTCATACCGCTTCGTATTTCGCGCATAGAGAATTGTGAACTGGTTTCTTGCGGGGCGCATCCATTTCAACACTTGTCCGTCTTCTTCCAGGAGCATGGAAAAATCCTTTTCCGTCTTGGAGTCGAACTTGTACTTCAGGTGACAGGCTTTCTGGAAACCGACGAACACCTTGGACGGGATGGACGAGGTAGGATTGATAGTCTCCTTGAAATCGTGAATGCGGTCATCCGTCAGCTTTTCAAAGTTATGAGACTCAATCTGAACGAAGGGATAGACCTTTGTATCCTCGTACTCCGGTTCCTCGATAAAGAAGTGCTGCATCATCTGGGAGTAGATCTGATCTGCAATGGCTCTTTTGTGATACACGATAACGTTCTGCATTTCTTTTTCATCGAGATATGACCCTAAGTGACTGATCACCTGACCGGTAAGCTTGAAGAGAAGATCGGCCTGATCGTCGTAATCAACCTCTGGCTGGTTGAGCAACTCATTAACCAGCACATTGTCCAAACGATCCTGCTCTATTCCTCCGCTCCCGGTAATGTGGTCCACTTCGTTACTCTGTAATGACCGCCGGTATATTTCCTCCGAAACCGGCTGAAAATTCAGGGCGGAGGTATCCAGCTCGAAATCGTTGAAGCCTGAAACCACCTCACCTTTCTGGACAATCATGATTCTCGGAATCTCAATGATGCGGGCAATGAAATCCCTGGCATCATCCAGATATCGGGCTTCGGCCTCCTTTACAATTTCGGCAGCAAACAGGTTCTGTTGAGGGTCGGATTGCACCCTCTCCCGTACTTTAGCCACAACACGTTTCTTAACCTCATCGGTCAGCAGATCGGACGTACTCGACGCCGTCTTTCCGATTTCCGGAAGAACCTCCAAAATGGCCGCCTTGGCATCGAGTTTGAAGGTGGCCTGTTGCCGCTCCTCCTTAGACTCAATCTGTTCGACCTTTTTACGTTCTTCCTGAATCTCCTCCTCCAAAATCGAAACCGCTGTAACGACCTCCTTCTTATGGAGCAGGGCATCGGGATCGATCTCGATGATATTCTCCTTCCGGATCAGAGAGTTCGGGTCATTTGCTGCATCCACAATCTGTTGGAACTTGTCATGGGCAATGATGGTCAGTAGATCCACCTGTTTGACACCGGTACGTTTTCCGTAGGGCAACCGAAGACCACGGCCAATCGTCTGCTCCCGAAGCGTCATGGAAGCCGCAGTACGCAACGGAATGATGGTGTAGAGATTCGTCACGTCCCAGCCTTCCTTCAGCATGTTGACGTGAATCACGATCTCGATGCGGCTCTTGGGATCTTCCAACGACAGCAAATGCTGCACGTTTTCTTCCTTTTCCGAACCGGTCTGGTTGGAATGGATCTCCATTACCTTGTCAGCATAGCGTCCCTCAAAGAATCGCGTAGACTGGATCAAGGACATCAATTGGGAAGCATGCTCCGTATCCTTGGCCACCACGAGAACGAATGGCTTCACCAAATCGGCTTTATTGTCCCTGGCAAAGATGTCCAACTGATTGCGGGTATGCTCGTGGATACGTACCCCATCCTCCAGCTTGATTCGATCCAACTCCTCAGGAGTGTAGCCATCAGGGTTGAATTCCTTACGGGTTGCCACTGCGGGTTCTTTGACATACCCATCCCGGATCGCCCTGGCCAGCGAGTATTCATAGACCACGTTCTTGAACTTGATGCTGTTTTGCCCCCGCTCTACCTGGGGAGTAGCGGTCAACTCCAGCCCCAGAATCGGATTCAGTTCATTGATCACCGCCATGCCCCGGTCGGCCCGGTAATGATGGCTTTCATCCATCAGCAGCACCAAGTCGTCCAGACTGGCCAGATGGTTGAAGTAGGAATCACCCAGACACTCCTGCAATCGTTTAATCCGGGGTTCCTTGCCGCCACGGGTTTCCGAGTTCAGCTTGGAGATATTGAATACGTTGATTCGGATGGATGTGTACATGTCATCCTGCCGGGTACTTTCATGCTTGGTGTATGAATCCCCGGTAATGACCAACGGTGGTTTGGTCACAAATTCCGCGATCCCCCTGAAAACATACTTTGGATGCGTTGGCTGCGAAAAATCGGTGATCAGTTTGTCGTAGACCGTCAGGTTCGGGGCCATTACGAAGAAATTCCTGATTCCCTTTTCAAGGTAAAGATAGGAAATAAACGCGCCCATCAGACGGGTTTTCCCCACACCGGTTGCCAGCGCAAAGCAGATCGATATGAAATCGCGCTCGAAGTCGGCGCAGATGGGGTAACGCGCCTGAACCTTGGCCAGCTCGGCAGCCAAGTCTGGATTCTTCTTCAACTCCAGTACATCGGTCAATTCCTGAAGGATCTCCAGACTCTCGGCCTGGGGTTTCCGGAGACTCAACCGGCTACGGACATAGTTTGCTTTGGTATTCATAAATCTTCTTCCCCATTCCCAAAATTAACGCTCATTTTTCATACCTCAGTTTCGGATCCTAAAAATGAGCTACAGCTATTTATATCTAAAGTTTACATTCAAAAAATGAGATCTGGGTTTCTATGTCTCATTTTACCCACCTGATTCCGGATCCTGCATTTGCACCTTATGATCCCTGAAAATGTCCATATATCGCCTGTCTTTTTATCTGGGTTCTTGTTCTTGTATTCCACCTGTCGGCTGATTAACCAAAAAACCCACTCCCGCAAGAAACCAACAACTCATCTACTTCGCATTGTAGGGTTTATAAAATTTAACAGGATTGCTTGCAGGCAAGTTTGCAAGCAATCCAAGAACCTCTAAATCGCTATATTTTCTACTGCCCTTCATTTCTCCTCGCAGTATCCAGTGCAAGCAACGTGCTGAATAACCCTTTGCCAATGATAGACATAAGACTATCTCCTTCATTGATTGCAAGGGATCCTGCAAACAACTCAGGTTTGGTCGCTAAAACATATCGTCGATTTCGAGTTCCCTCTTTCGGGTTTGCAATCTTTAAAAGTCCGGAATCAACCCACTCTTTAAAAAGCCGGGAGCCCTTATGGCTTTCCGAGGTTGCCAGATTAAGGATGGTGCGCAGTTCCTTGTTTCCTATCGAATCATGTTCATTTAGATAATCCTTAACCAACTCCCACTCGGAAAGTTTAGCCTCGTTGGAAATGCGGACCAGCACGACCTCTTTACGCTGCTTAGACTCCTCCTGAAAAACTGGAGGATACAATCCCAGACGATCCATGGTCGAACGCATCATCCGCACCCCTTCGCCGGCATCCAGGTTTGGAGGAACAGGAAATTCCCGGATATGGTCAGTAAGTTTTGGATTCCGCGGATGACTGCCGACTTCTCCGATGTTCCCTGATGTCACTGCCCCCGGGAAAGATCCTGGGCTTTCGACCTCCACACGATTGGTAAAGATGCGCACATGTATGTCTCCTGGAGTACTGTAGTCACGATGAAGCACAGCGTTGGTAATGGCCTCCTGGATCACTTTCTCAGGATACTGCTGCTTTAAATCGAAGCCATCCTTTGTTCTCTGCACACCGGAATTCAGTTCTCTGGAAACGACCTCAACTGCCAAACGGATTTGTTTTAAAAGCGGTCCACTGACGGTGACTGGCGGACGAACCAAGTTGGTATCGGAATCATATTCAATTTCATGTCCGTGATAGTGGAAGATGCGAATGGAGCACTTCCTGCCCAACAAACCATTAGGCTCCTCTGCAAATAGTAGAACTGCAGCCATCGTCGGCTTCCATTCAGCACCATCGTTAACAAGCAGCCCCAAGTGCTTCATGGCATCCGCCGCATCCCGGGTCAGCTCCCGCTGTCGGGCATATTGCCGCCACCATTCCGTCTCCAGCAATTCGACGGGAATATCGACCGGTTGATTCACAACAGAATCCACACCTCGGCGCAGACAAAGCTTATGAATTTGCTGTGCATTAATCTGCCTGCTCTGGCTCCCGGAACGGACATAGGTCGCATTGTTGTACGAATGGACACTATTGCTTTTGCTTATTCTGATCAGGAAAACCGTTATGATCTCACCCGATGACTTCTTGATCGGAACCTCCATAAACTCCGGGTATTTGGTCTCCGGGGCATCCAATGGGGGTTCGATCTCATCGTAAAACCCACGCTTAACCTCGCCCAATGCTTCAGGATTTTCCTCAATGCCAAGTAATCGATCCTCGCTCGCACCGTTCTTCGGATCATCCACTCCGAAAATAATGAGTCCACCATCACCGTTCGCCATGGCGCACGCTGTTTTCAAAACGCTTTTTACTGCGCCAGCCCGTTTAAAATCCTGCTGCTCAAACTCGGGGGCTTTCAGTAGCCGTTGAACCCAATCGCTGGTAACTTCAAATGGTTTATCGCTCACGGTATTCTTCTCCAACTCTTATGCATCTTGTGGCTAAAACAGTTCCCCTTGCTGAGGATTCTTATTCCCGCGCTTACGGGATGCCGACTTCTGCCCTCCGCCATCCGACTTCTTCCCCACATCTCCAGGGCCTTCCGGCACAAATTCGGGGGCGTTTTCGGCATCGGTCAGGTTGACGATGTTGAGGCTGTAGTCCTCTTTGGCGAATTCGCAGCGGCCCATCAGCATCGCCGGAATCTTTTTGACCTGGATGTTCGGGTGACGGTTCGTACACGCCGTGTCGAATTTCTTGCAGCAGATCAGCAGGTGTTCGCCCTCGGCCATCTCCTCGGCAATGGTGTCGAGCATCGTGGCCGTTACATGGCCGGTGGTGGTAAAGATGAAATCCTGCTCAGTGGAATAGCCCTGCTTCCAATACAGCTCCTGATGCGGTTGGTAGGTAAAGCCCTCCTGCCGCGCCATCGCCGCCGCCAGCATGTCGGCGTTGTACTCCTCCGAAATCACATAGTTTCCGTGCTTGTCCTGTTTCAACAGGCTCGGCGCAAGATCATAATATTTGAAGCCGCCGCCGCCTTTCCAACTCACTGCTTTAGATGCCCCATCTTGATCTGAGCCATCGCACACCACACGTAATCTAGGAAGGCAATGGGAATCACAGTGTTCGCCCAGTTCCACGCCAATCCATTTACGTCCCATCTTGTGAGCAACCGCGACGGTTGTCCCAGAGCCTAAAAATGAATCCAGTACCAGATCTCCTTTGTTTGTCGCCAACTCAAGCACACGCTTAATTAAAGCCTCTGGCTTCTTACTCTTTGGGAATTTAACGCCACCCTCTTTATGTAGGTTATTAGAAAGCAAGTCGTGCCACAGATTTGTCAAAGGTTCTCCGGCAACTAGCTGGCCATCGATCTTCTTCAGCTTATTCTTGTAAAAAAGAAGCCTCCGACCTCCTATGAAAAACATATCTGAATGATTTTCTCTCTTGAGTAGAAAAACTCTATCAGGTTCCTGGTTTGAGACATCAATCGTGTCCCGTACATTTTGTCCAACAGAATTATAATCTGGACGGGCTAACTGAATCACGCGATGTGCATTTTGCAAAACGAACTCATCAAAAACGCTATCATATGTTGTCCCTAGTGTTCTTTTTAACGCCCGTGGCTCAATCCCTAGAGATTTTGCAACGGCCTGACTTAAGGGAATCAAACTCCAGTTCTCATATTTATCATCGTAATTATCTATGAACTGGGAGTATCGCTCATCACGTCCTCTTGCTGTAAACACCCTGTGTGGCGACCAAAGTGATTTGTTCTTCGCATACAGAAGAATATAATTCGTTGTAGTAACCACCCCAGGATTGATTGCTTTATGACCTGTAGCAGAGCCTTGCTTGAAGGTGACTATTGAGATTCGGTTCCCACGACCAAAGATTTCATCCAATAAGACGATGAGGTACCCGATTTCATTATCATCGATATGAACAAATAGAGATCCATCCTCACTCAATAGATTCTTTAAGTGAATTGCACGATTTCTCATTAGGCTCAACCACAATGAATGTTCGAGGCCATCATCGTAATTATCGAATGCCTGCCCTGTATTAAATGGCGGGTCGATATAGATGCACTTCACCTTACCTGCAAACTTTTGTTCGAGGGCTTTCAGGGCAAGCAGGTTGTCGCCGTGGATCAGCATGTTTTCGGAATGGGGGTCGCCATAGCTCTTTTCCGGGTCCTCGATCAGAATGCGGGGCTCCAGCACCGCCTGCTCATCCTTCCCAATCCACGTCAGCTCCAGCTTTTGTTTCTTGCTCATATTCCTGCCTTACTCCGCAATTTCATCTGCATCATCCGAGGCCGCTGTATTAATTTCATTCTGCTCTATAAGCTTAATCAGTCTAGTTAGCATAGCTCGCAATCGTTCAAATGCATTTGATGAAGGCGTCTTTAGTCCTTCCCGTTTCCCAAGATCCTCATCAACCAACTCACGAAGCTTTTTTAGGAAATCCAATTCAACGACCAGCCCTGGGAAAGTATTGATGAACTCGTACCTCCGCTTTAAGCCATCCTCGACAAACAGAACTCCATGGTTAGAAGTTTGTCTCAAGGCCGAATAGAACTCATTGGGAGATATCAGAGATAGGACTGGCTCATTGAACCATTCCCCCTCGAAGCCAATATTTTGTCGAAATTCATCCGGATCTCTTTTGAGAGTTTCAAGTATCTCAGGAACCTTAGACTTTTGATCTTCAACTCTGGCGAGCCTCAGGCTACTAGCCACCTTTTCATGTAACTCCTTGAATTCTGCATTTTGATGGCCTGCGAATCTATTCGCCATGAATCCATCCATCAGATCATAATCAAATTTACGGTCCGGAAGCTCAAGGCTTCCCTCTTTGAGCAGTGCACCCAAATAGTTGATGCCTGTCTGTAGAATATCGTCCTTGGATTCTTCAATCATGTTTGAGGCTGCCAACTCCATCATGACCCCAAATACATGGAGGATCATCAGAGGAGTTTTATATGTGTACTCCTCTAGCTCTTTGCGAACGCTTTTAATGGCTTCGGCGCAAACATCATCTTGCAACAACCACCAGCCTTGCAACTTTTTCCAAGCAGGCAGTTCTGCTTCTTTACGGAAGTATTCAGTGGATGAAATAATCTCAAACAGAGCTTCTTTATCTAGCGGTTCATTTTTCAAAATCGTACACCAGATGTCTACAGGAAGAATCTGGTTAAGCCTGCTGATTCCATGCCTTCCAACAAACAGGTCCAAAGGTGTATCATCCTTAACCTCTTTCCTTGAAAACAGGTGTGTCGGTATATTCAACGTCTGGATATCGTCCGTGGTAATGGTCTTGAGTTGTAGTTCATATGCAAATGCAATGAAAATGCCCAACAGATCATTAATGAAGCCTCTATGCTCCTGGTGCTTTTCGTCTAAATGCGAATAGAAATACTCAAAGTCTCGGAATGCATGCTTAAGTGCACGATAGTTATGGCGGTCTTGCAGCTCATCATTCACCCGCTTAAACACACTGATTACAGCGGTCCGATTATTAAGAATCAACACATGTGTCAGAGGATAGGCTTTTTTAGTGATCAAAGCAGGAAGGACCTCTTCGATGTTTTCCGTCAGCTTAAATGTCTTACCAACTACTTTTTCCTTAATCACCCAGTACTTTTCTGAAGGCTCTTTTTTCTTTTTTGCCTTCTGCTCTACAGAAGCAGAACCCACTTTCTTCTGATCGCCTTTAGGTGTTCCGATTTGGGTTTCATCGCCAACTACAATAACTTTAGCCTCCTTGTTTTCGACAAAGGAATTGATGTAGCCGAGGACCTCCTCAGGCTTGAGTAGGCATCTTTCCAGGTCATCAAACACAAGGAACTTGCCTTTTGTCTTCAGCTTAAAGTCATCGAGAGGGATTCCTACATTTCCTGTTGCGTCGTTTTTTCCATTGCCATCAACATCGAGATTTATCTTGAACCCAGTGCGTACTGAAGCTTTGACAATCTTGCCTGCCATCACAGCTACTTTTGATCCCAAGATCGGGTGCGCAGCTTGAAACAAGGCCATGTCTATATCGGCAGCATTGGATATCCCATTTAGACTAATGTAGATGTATTTTTTTTCGCTCTTAGGCGTGCACTTCCGTTTCAGATAATCCTCGATGAAATGAGTCTTGCCACACCCCCATGACCCCGTAA
This sequence comes from Pontiella sp., assembly GCA_050290185.1. GTDB lineage: Bacteria > Verrucomicrobiota > Kiritimatiellia > Kiritimatiellales > Pontiellaceae > Pontiella. The sequence goes on along the minus strand of JBNKHE010000009.1, from coordinate 6,544 downwards.
TCATGACCGCAAAATCAACGTCATCCATTTTGCGATAGGCATCGAGATAGTCTTCAATGTGCTGGTTTTGTTTAGTGCTCATTATTTCACAGGTTCCTTCGCTTTTATTCAGCAAAGAGGACATTGATCTCTTTGAATACATTTTCGAATACTTCTAGCGTTTCTGGTGCGAAAAAGTCTGCCGTCACCCCTTCTTTGGCGAGCCAGTTTGCAGGTCGATAATGATTAAACCTAGTCTGACCGATTGCGTTGTTGATCCTGCTAATAATGGGTTGTTGCTCCTCACCCTGCTCGGCGACGGTTACATTTGCATGTTCAGGGAACGTTGCTTTGAACATTTTGATGTATTCATCTGGATTGAAGAAATCTTCAATATCCGCACGGTTCAGTCCATCAACGAATTCATGAGCAAACCTAATCTGTTGCTCCTTGATCAACTTACTCCTAATCATGTTGTCGAGCTTTTGCTTCCCTTTTTGATCGGAGAAGCTATCTAGCAAGCATGCTATGTTGAGCTCGTTACCCCGTAACAGAGAGATGAATGTGGCAACCTTCTCCAAGCCTCCCGTTGGGACAATCGTAACATTATCAACTAATCCAGTTCGGCCAACAGACTCCAAAACCGATGACATGACCTGTAAGTAAACAAGATCGGAGATTCCTTCCACTAGCAGGTTATTAGTCGAAATAAAGAGGTTCTGGGCAATGTTGTAACCTAAGGCGGCCTGAAGAGGGAAAAGCGTCTTCGGATCTTTCTCATGGAGGCTGTCCGATATTTGCGTTCCCGTTTCTGATTCAAGCACAGTTCTGACCTTTTCCAATTGGTCTGGTTTAACCATAAACGGAGAATGGGTCGTGTAGATGATTTGATACTGACTGGAAAGGTCATTGATAAATCGGAGCAGATCAGCTTGGGCTGAGGCATGGAGATTCAGTCCCGGCTCGTCCAATAAAAGAACATAGTTGGAGTCCCGGTCTTCCTGTACTTTTAAAAACCATACGAGGAATGAGAAAAACCAGTTAAATCCTTTGCTACGGTTCCTAAGCGGAAGGGACACATTGGTTCTTCTGTTTTTGACACGAATATCGAGCACATGTTCGGCAATGCGTTGGTTGTTTCTCGCATCAGTTTCAATGCGCTTGTCAATTTTGAAAACAATATCCAAATTTCTATTTGTGGTCCAATATTCGAACAGTTCCTTCGTGATAATCGCCTCGGTAGCTTCTAGCTCTGCAACAAAATCTTCAAAGTCATCGGAGTTGATTATTTCTTCCACATTGATGTCTGCCAATTCAAACAATGCTTTCGCTGTTTTAAGCTCATCCGCATCCAGTTCGTCCTTTTCGAGATCGTTAATACTGATTCTTGAAGGAAGGGCGTAGTACTCATCGTAGTAAAGGAATTTTGGTAAAGCAGGCTTTAGAATTCGTCGAGCAACATATTCATGAATAGGGCATTCCCATGACCACTCGTTTTCATAGTAAGGACGCAAAGATTCCAATCCCGCACGCTTAACCCCATCTGTGTACTCTGCAACTACGCTATCTAATTGCTCGACGGTTTTAACCCCCAACAATTTGTCCGTGAGTGTATTGCTTTTTATGCCTGCTGCGTCAGTTTTGTTTTCGATGAACAGCTTTCTATCCACATTCACAGGACCCCAGCTGATCTTGTTGTCATAATTGGTTGTTACTGTCACCGACTCTCCAGCAAACACTCCCTCCCCCAGCTCGGCGGCTAGAGTTTCCTTGTCGGAATCGTCCAAAGCATATGTGCAAGCGACTGCGTTGGGAATCTTTCCAGATTTGTCTAACTGTTTCTTTTCCATCCGAGGATAGTCGTGTGTTCTGCTGAATTTGAATTTCCCGTCTTCGGGCTGGAAGTAGTTCGTTTTGGCAATTACTTCAAGTACCGATGTCTTTCCCGATTCATTCATACCAACAAGAACGGTGACATCGTCTTCGACTTGAAAAGCCTGTTCATTTTCGATGCACTTGTATTTGTAGATCTTCACATCTTTCAGCTTCATAGTTTGCCTCCATATTCCATCTGATTCCCAAACATCCTCACACTATTTCCCACCCGATCCGCATCACATCCTCGTCAACAACCAGCTGCGACATTCTAGCCTCAATGGTTTCCAGCAGATCATCTTTCCGCTGATCAATCTGATCCTGTTCTTCGAATAGATTGCGGCGCAGTTCGGCCCGCTTTTTCTCCAACTCCTTGACTTTCCGCTGGGCGGCAACCTTGCGCTGTAGGTCAGCCATCTTCCGGGATTCCGTCTTGAGCGTCTTGATGTCTACATCCAGTTGCTTGAGCCTGATTTCCAGACTCTTTTTGATGTCATCCGCCCACTTTTCCAGCTTCTCCATCTCTTCGTCAAAGAACACAGCGTTCCGCTCCGAGATCTCAACCAATACCTGCTTCTTCCTTTGCTCAAGGATAGCCTTCGTGCCCTTTGTGCCCTCGGTGGTTAAATCCTGCACTTCGCCCGGCAGATCGAACAAGCGTCGGCACTGATCCTGATCCAGCACCACTCCGCTATCGGTTATTCCAGCAAACAAGAGATAGTCCTCGGTTTCCAAAGCCTGGACAGAGAGCTTCTGAACAGTCAGGACGCCTTGTTTTCCCACCAAAGGTTCGAGGATGGAAATATTCTTTCCCGATCCGCTGTAGTCGAACCGAATGACAGCTTCCGGCAGATCCCGATCTTTGGCGGTTTGGATAATCTCCAGTGCGAGCGGGTGCTGCAATCGGTAGTGATGCCAATGCTCCTCGTTCCGTGCATTCAGTGACACCTCAGGTGAGGCTGGCTTATGGCCAGCAGCGAAGCGGCAATTCTGTGGTTTTAAAAAGTAATTCCCCGTCTCGTGCCTGAACCCAAGGCGTTCTTCATCAAATTCAGCCAGGCCATCCAGTTCGTGACGGGTGAGGTTCCAGAGCAGCGATTCATACTTGCTGAGGAAGGCCAGGCTCTCTTTTTCATAGACGTTAAGCTTCTCGGCAACCTCGGTATCGAAATTCTCCAGCAGCTTTTGCCGGGTTTCCCGCATGGTGCCGTCTATGGAGTCGCCCATCTCGGCCTGCAAGGCGTCGAACGAAGCTTTGATCTCATCGGGGTGTCGGCAGGTCTGATAGATTTCAACAATCCGTTTTTCAAAGTCCACACCGGACTCGATGCTGCCAAGCACCTCGTCACTCGCTCCAAACACCCCGCTAAAAAGCCGGAACTTTTGGTCAAGCAACTCATACACTCGCTGATCAGCCGCATTCTTGGTATTCAAGAAGTTGACCACGACCACGTCGTGTTTCTGTCCATAGCGGTGACAACGGCCAATGCGCTGTTCGATTCGTTGGGGATTCCACGGAAGGTCGTAGTTCACGACCTGGGAACAAAACTGAAGATTGATGCCCTCGGCCGCCGCTTCGGTAGCAATCATGATCTGGGCTTCATCACGAAAATAATCGACGATGGCGGCACGGGTGTCGGCAGCACGTACGCCGGATGCCCGGTCGCTACCTTCGTGCCGGATTTTCCAATCACGGTAAATGGATTGGGACTTCTCATCGTTATTGGAGCCGTTGAACAATACGACTTGCCCGGCATAGCCATTATCGGCCAGCAATTCGGCTAAATAGTTTTGGGTCCGCCTGGACTCGGTGAAGACCAATGCTTTGGGTTCGCCCCCGTTGGCGGAGGTCATTTCAAACCCGACTCGCAATCCATCCAGCAGGGCCGTTCCCTTCGCATTCTCCCTGATACTGACAGCCAGTTCATAGAACGACTCCAGCTCCGCGATCTCCATGCTGATGGCTTCCCGGTCTTCTTCGCTAAGTCGCTCTTCTAATTGATCGGGATCAATGCCCCATTCATCGGCCACTTCTGGCAGGGATTCAAATTCATAAGCCAGGTCTGGATCAACGGGAGGAATAAACTTCACATCCGCTTTCAACCGAGCTTTGAGCCGGTTCGCCAAGGAAAGCAATGCGCCTGCAATGGCGAATGTGGAAGAGGCCAGCAGCTTGCGCATGACCAATACCATCAGGTTGCGCTGACCTTTCGGCAATGCCTGTAGATCCTCTCGACGAAGATATTCCGATACCAGCTCGTAGAGAACATGTTCATCAGGTGTCGGCTCAAAGTGCTGCGTATGGGCGATACGAGCGGTGTAGTTGATGTATTCCAGCACCTGACGGCGCAGGGTACGTTTGCAGATAGGTTTCAGCCGTTCCCGCAGGTCGGCATAGACGCTTCCAGAGGTGATACGGGCAAACTGGGAACGAAAGCTCTTCTGGTCGCCGAACGAATATTCGTCAATAAAGCTGACCAGCCCATACAGTTCCATCAACGAGTTTTGCAGCGGAGTGGCTGTTAGCAACATCTTCGGGGCATGAGCCAGACATTTCTTAAGCTCGTTGGCGATCACGTTGCCGGGTTTGTAGACATTACGGAGGCGGTGGGCCTCATCGATCACCACCAAGTCCCAGTTTACGCTGGCCACTTCAACGGCCTTGTTACGGGCAAAACAGTAGGAACAGATGACGATATCGTCGGTGTCGAAAGGATTGAGCGACCCTTCCTTTATGGACTGCTTGAATAGCTTTGAATCCAGAACGGTGGAGGGAAGGTAAAATTTATCAGCCAGCTCCTGGCCCCACTGCATCCGAAGACTGGAAGGGGCAATGACCAATATCTTCCGCTTCCGCTCCGCCCATTTCTGGGAAAGCACAATGCCCGCCTCGATGGTTTTGCCGAGTCCAACCTCGTCGGCCAGAATGGCTCCCTTGGAAAGCGGCGAGCGGAAGGCGAATAGAGCGGCATCCACCTGGTGGGGCTTGAGATCAACCTGCGAATCCATCAATGCTGCCGTAAACTTTTCCACGCTGTCCGATGGACACCGTTTCGTCAGCTCATGAGCATAGTATTTTGCGTGATAATCCGTGATCCCCATCAATACCACCACTCCAGAGAAACCTCACTCCGCACAACCAACTGCCATAGTGCGCACAATATGCGCATTACCAGCTTTAGACGATATGCGGGTTCCCTTCATCCAGCAAGAACAACCCTTGGTAAGATACCAAGCTAGCTTAATAGTATTTCTTACTAACTTACGTCTCGATACGCCGCATTAGGGGATTAGGACAGTATATGTACGAGAGACTCCTGAGAGGAACTATCCACTCACCCCACCTCATCGCGGATGGGACCCAAAAGGGGTCGGGATCACTCCTCAAAGACTAGAACGCCTAAGAACAAAAACATTTCCGCAAAAGTCTTTGTTGTACATGCTGACCATGATGTACATCCGTCACCGCGTAGGCAACTCCACCATGCAGCGACACAAGGATCCCTACCTTCGTATCTCATCTCGACCCGCACCCCATTACAAAGCACCTTAGTCGTAGCCGCTAGCCTTCCTGAAACTTTCAGTTGTTTCCGGAATCACTACACTGTTGAAGTATAATCTTTGCGGAGTGCTGGAGGACAGGTGCATGGAAGTGGCCCGCTTCTCTAGCTCATTAGCCATTTTAACCGACATGTTGATGCCGATCGTCTTGGTGGCTTTTACGATTGGATTTGTTGCCAATTTTCCACCTTCGGCTTGATGGATTGTGAATGTTTTGATCGGCTAGTTATCTAGAAAGTGCAATGACTATAAAATCCTGGAACGCGACAGATGTTTTGATAACGATCGAGGCGTCCGGCTTGATGGATGCTGGCTGGATCAATAGCTTCACCTGCCATTTGCCATCAGTCAGTTTTTTGGTTTCAACCGATCCGTCGGCATTTTCCAGCCTGGAAGAGAGGATTTCGAAAGGCCGTCCATCGCCACTGCGAAGCATGACCAGACGCTCCACTTCCTTAGATGAACCTGCGGAAAGCTGAATCTTGTCGGGCGTCGCCTGGATGATGGGCTTGACGGTACCGATTACTGGAACATCCACCGTACCGGTTGAGAAATTGAGATGCATCTGGCCGTTCAACTGGCCGATGGCGACTATTGATTCCCTCCTAAGCTGAACCTTCCAACTTCGGGCCGTGGACTCCAGAATCACGGCTTCCAGCCCTTTTACGGTCGTAGATACCGAATCCAGCGTCACGGCCTTGTCCAGCAGGTTGGTGGCGGTGATGGTTTCCGAAATGGTACCGTCGGGCATGAGGTCACCCAACCGAACCAGGCGGGGACTGAACTCGATGGGCTTGAGCAACGTGCCGGTCATCCGCAGATCATAGTAAAGGTGTTTCTTGTCGTTGGTGATCAGCAGGATCTGCTTGTCCTGCTCGCCATAGCGGTTCTTGGTGGTGAATACCGTTGTGCAGACGGCGTTGGAGCCGGGCGGAATAGTCATGGGATCGATCTTACTTTTCGTGCCGCAGCAGTTCTTGATCTTCGAGATCACCAGCGGCTCGTCGCCCCGGTTCCAGATGATGAATTCGTGCGAGATCTGATTCCGCCCGATCACCGTCCCAAAATCATACTTCGGCTCCTCGCATTCGATTCTGGGTGCTGCAATAGCTGTGGCTGCCCACAGGGA
>JBNKHE010000008.1:0-212646 GCA_050290185.1 Pontiella sp. | reverse complement strand
GACAAGGGAATTGTCCAACGTTGACCTTGATCCGGAATGCCCTTCGATACAGTCGCTAGCGCTCCTTTACTCAGGACATGCTTCGACAAGCTCAGCAGAGCCCATTCGACTCGCGTGGCCCGCCATGAGCGAACGAAGTGAGTCGAATGGTGGAGATGGGGGGAATCGAACCCCCGTCCGAATAAGAGTCACAGCAGCTTCTACGTGTGTAGTCGGACATTAATAGATTCGCCGCCTCCGCTGCCGCCCGACAAGGCCACTTTGGTCGCTAGGATCCTGTTATGGTTTTCGAGCCGCAACCCGGATTCCCGGTTGAAGCCTTAGCCTGCTGTCGTCGCCTCTATCCCCTAGCAGACTTCGGAGTAGAGACGTAGCGGAACTATGCCGCTAGTGCGTAACTTTCGTCAGCATTTATGTTTTTTGGGCTCCTTTTTACGAGGCCTGGAGACCAACCTCGACACGCCACTGAAGCTTCAACCTACCCGTCGAAACCAGTCATCCCCATGTATCAGAACAGACGCAGGGAACAGGAAAAGTGTTCAAACGTCAATCCGCACCATCTAAAAGTTCAATCAGTCCGGCCCCGACCGTTTAACGGTTTTGCGTATGCAAGACCGCTTCGTCTGCTGCCGCCGTACGATCCGGACACTGGCAAACGGCTTTTCTATGGAACGGTTATGTTGAATCCCATATCACCGCTCCTTTCAGTTCCATAGACAAGATCAATGCCCAGAACCATGGTTTTAGATGGAGCCACCGCGCTTTGGCCTTGAACTTCCCGACTTACTTGAGAAGTATGCAAAGCATGTACATGAAATGGAGATAGGGATATGGAACCAGTCATTTCGAACGAGCCATTCGCTGCAGAAGGCCCTCGGCCGGTGCAGACCGGAAAACCGCTCCATGCAACCCGGACTGGTCTGGCTGATGCTGATTCCGCTCTTCAACATTATCTGGCACTTTTTTATCGTCAACGGGATGTCCAATTCGCTGGCCAGGGAATTTGCCGAATGTGGAGAAACGGTTGAACCCGAACCCGGAAAATCCATCGGCATGGCTATGTGCATCCTCAATGCCTGCTCCATCGTTCCATATCTGGGTGTACTTGCCACTCTGGCTGGCTTTGTGTGCTGGATTATCTACTGGGTAAAGATTGCCGAATACTCAGCCCGGCTTACACACGTGGCACCCTCCATCGGAAACGGATTCCGATCGGCTGAATAGCCAGAGCTATTCAATCGCCCAGCGAAGCAGGCCAAGAGAAACAACCTTGAATTAAACGTCGTGGGTTCGTACCTTTTCCATCTAACATTTTTGTCTACGCACTCTGGGTGCGCTCAAATGAAATGCCGAGTGGAGAATATGCCATGAAGAGGAATATCGCAGGATGTATTGCCCTACTAAGTATCATGATGGGCGTCGCAGGTTGCAGTCGAACGGTTGAGGATGTTTCCAAATGGGAATCCAAGGGAGATGCGGGAAAACTTATAAGCGCCTTGGCCGACCCCAAGTTTGAAGTCCGGCAGGCAGCCGCCGAATCATTGGGGACCCTGAAGGCCGAGTCCGCGGCTGATGCCCTTGCGGCCTGCCTGAACGATCCGGAGGAGAGCGTCAAGCTGGCCGCCATCGATGCCCTGGCCGCCATCGGCACTCCAGACACCATCACTCCATTGATCGCCGCGTTCAAGCTGGACAATCAGGAGGCCCGCCTCAAGGCGGCCAAGGCGCTCGGGACACTGAAGGCGGAGGCCTCGGCCGATATCCTGGTGGAAGCTCTTGACGATCCGGACGAAGCCATCCGGCTGGCCGCCTGCAAAGCGCTGGCCCACATCGGAGGGACCACGGCCCTGAATGCGCTGGTCGACCGAGTGGAGGATCAGGACGACCGTCTGCGCGACGAAGCCAGAAACGGCCTGATCCGGATCGGCGAGCCCGCCGTCCCGGCCATGATCAAAGGGCTGCGGAGCGCCAATCTGGAGATCCGGAAGACCTCTATACAACTTCTGCGCGGCCTCAGTTCCGTCCCGCGCAAAGGCAGCGGGCTGGTTTGGTTCCAGCTTGCTTGCTCATCATTGGATGATGATCCCACGACAAAGACGGCCCCCCTCGAGTCCCTGGCCACCGAAGACGACGTTATTCCCACGCTGATCGAAGCGGCGTCGCTGGATGTGGATGATATCCGGGAAGCCGCAATGCAGGCGCTGGACTGGATTGGCGAGCCCGCACTTGACGATGTCAATGCCGCAGCAAGCCGGGTGGCTTCGACCGAGGCACAACAATGGATGACTGCGCGTTCGGACTGGATTGGCAGCCCTTCTCCCCTGCTCGATCTATATGCTGCGGTCTCAGCACTCAATCCGAGCTTCCCGCCCCCCCGGGATCCCCAAGCCATCCTGCTTTCCTCCGACGCAGGGCCGGAACGGGCCGACATCCCCGAATTGATCAAGCTTCTGAGCCAGGATGCCTGCCGGGAGCAGGCCATCCTCCAACTGAAAGAAGCGGGGCCGGCGGCATTATTACCCCTGATTGCCGCTATCACCTCGACCAATACCCCCATCGCGGAAGCCGCTGCCGAGATCCTTTCCGACCGGGCTGACCCCCGGGCCTACCAGCCGCTCATGACCGCGGTTCAAACCCGTGTGGATGCCGGGGAAGCCCTGTCCAGGTCCCCGCTGTATACGGCCTTGATTAAACAAAACAACCTCGAAGCCGAACCGCTTATCCTTAAGGTTCGCCCGAACACGGAGCGGGCCCAACTGGTGTTCTGCAGGCGGTATCGTGAGGCGAAGGTCACCGGAATATCAACGACCGACCCCTTAACCGATAACGAGGCACCGATCACGTTCTATATCGGTTACACCGAGAACAACCAGTCCGGCTCGATGGAAGTCACCTTTAAGAAAGATAAAAAGGGGCGCTGGTATCCCAGCCCTGCACTTCCTTATCAATTGAAAAAATCCGCTCCCCAGCAATTGCAGCAACCTGCGGAGCAAAAAAAACAGGCGCACCCCATAAAAAAAATAAAAACCGAAGAGAGTCCCAGCAAATTGTTTGGACGGTAGAAGCTCCGACCGCCCCTCTTTACATCGCTACCGATTAAACCCGGCTTGCGCTTTGCACCGCAACCGGGTAAAACCTGCGCCCGACTAAAACGCAGAAGCGGTCGCAGACCCGCATTTCAAAAATCCAAAACCAACATTCGAAAATTGCTGCGGAGCAGCGCAGGAGATCTCCATGGCCGGCGAATATGTATACACCCTCGAAAACCTCACCAAGCAGCATGGGGCAAAAACCATTCTGGAAGACGTCAACCTGTCCTTCTTTTTCGGCGCGCGCATCGGCGTGATCGGCGGAAACGGTTCGGGAAAATCCAGCCTGCTGCGCATCATGGCCGGCCTGGATGAAGAGTTCATGGGCCAATGCATCATCGCCAAAAACACGAAGATCGGCTACCTCGAGCAGGAGCCCCAGCTCTCGCCCGGAAAAACGGTGATGGAAGTGGTGATGGAAGGCGTCGCCGCGCAACAGGCCAAGCTCGACCGCTACGACGAAATCTGGGAACTGCTCGGCGGCGATATTTCCGACGAGGAATCCGACAAGCTCAACAACGAGGTCGCCAAGCTGCAGGACGAGATCGACGCCAACAACCTGTGGGAGCTCGACCGACATGTCGAGATGGCCATGGACGCCCTGCGTCTGCCGGAAAGCGACCAGAATGTCGACGTCCTTTCCGGCGGCGAAAAACGCCGCGTGGCGCTCTGCCGGCTGTTACTTCAAAATCCCGCTGTCCTGCTGCTCGACGAGCCGACCAACCACCTCGATGCGGAATCGGTCGGCTGGCTGGAGGAGCATCTCAAGCGCTTCACCGGCACGCTGATCGTTGTAACGCACGACCGCTACTTCCTTTCCAACGTCACCGAATGGATTCTCGAACTCGATGCCGGCCGCACCTTCCCCTACAAAGGAAACTACGAAGCGTGGCTCGAACAAAAACAACTCATCGCCGAACAGACCCAGAAACTCAATGCCTCCCGCAAGAAGCTGCTCAAGCAGGAGCTTGAGTGGGTGCGCATGAATGCCTCCAGCCGGCTCACCAAGAACAAGGCCCGCATCAAGCGCTACGAGGAACTGGCCTCGCAGGAATTCGATACCGCCGAAGACAACCTCGCGATTCAGATCCCCCATGGAAAACGTCTTGGGAACAAGGTCGTTGTCGCCCGCGACGTTGCAAAAGCCTTTGGTGACCGGCTCCTGTTCGACGGCGTGAACTTTGATCTTCCGCCCGGCGGCATCGTCGGTATTATCGGAGGAAACGGCGCCGGCAAGACCACGCTCTTCAAAATGATTACCGGGCAGGAAACGCCGACCTCCGGCGCCATTGAACTGGGGGACAGCGTCGACATCTCCTACGTCGACCAGCTACGTGATGACCTCGATCCCGACAAAACCATCTATGAGGAAATCTCCGGCGGCGAAGAAACCATTGAAGTCGGCGGCCGCGACATGAACAGCCGCGCCTACTGCGCCCGCTTCAATTTCAAAGGTTCCGAACAGCAAAAGAAAGTAGGCGTACTCTCCGGCGGCGAACGCAACCGCGTCCACCTCGCCAAACTGCTGCGCCGCGGCGGCAACCTGCTGCTGCTTGACGAACCGACCAACGATCTCGACGTCGCCACCCTCCGCTCGCTGGAAGAAGGCCTGATGGACTTTGGTGGCTGCGCCGTGGTGATCAGCCATGACCGCTGGTTCCTCGACCGCGTTGCCACGCACATTCTTGCCTTCGAGGGTGACGACGTGCTCTGGCACGAGGGTAACTATGAATCCTTCAAGGAGTTCATGCGCCAACAGAAGGGGGACAACTGGCAACCCCACCGCATCCGCTACCGCCCGATCAAGAGCTGACTTTTCGCGGTTTGAATTCTCCGATAAACGTCCTATACTACAGATTCATCCGGAGGATAACCATGAAACCGAATCCTGTCGCACTGCTCATTATGGCAGCCGGACTGGTTTGCGCTTCGACACGGGCGAGCTCCTGCACCTACGATACGTGGAGCGAGGATTACAATGCACAGGCGCTCCTCGGAGCCACCCGCTTCGACCATCTCAAGTTTCGGATCGATGACAGTGCAACGCCTCGAAAAGCAAACCTCTCCACCCTGCCGCAGCTCGGTGGAGCCTGGTACACCCGGCCTCTTGGCGACCGCCTCCAATGTGGACTGGAGTCCTCGCTTCTACTGGGTTTCCGGGCAGACAAACTCAACTACCTTTATATCGGAGGGGGCGGCCTATATGTCAACCTATCCACCTCCCTGTGGATGTTCGATCTGGCCGGAGGCGCCTACGCCAACCTCTATCTCGACCCCGACCGTAATGTGCGGCTCTACGCCGGAGGCGGACCCCTGATTATGTATGTCAGCTACCGAACGGACAAGGAGTTCAGCGACAACACCGACAACGAGGTCTACACGGAATCCTCCATGGGGCTCGGGGTTTATGCACGCGCCGGCATTGAGTTCCGGGTAGCGGATGCCGGCATGCTGGGATTTGGCGTCCGCGGCACCTGGTCCGATGTTGACTTCAGCGACGTCGGCGGACAATCCGATCTCGCGAGCATCGGCATCTTTGCCTCGTTCACCGCCGGATTCTAGCGCATTTTCTGTTCACACGCACGGGCGGCGCGATTACTCTGTGGCCCATGAAGAAGAACGAGCAGATGAAACACTCATCCCGGAAGCGCCTGGAGCTGGATTTTAAATGGCCGGAGCTTCCGTTCAATATCGTACTGGTGGAACCGTCGATTCCACCGAATACGGGCAATATTTCGCGGCTGTGCGCCGCAACCGGAACCATCCTGCACCTCGTTGAACCGTTGGGTTTCGACCTGTCCGAAAAACAGCTGCGCCGCGCCGGGCTCGACTACTGGGAATCGGTCCGCCTGCATACCTGGCCTGACTTCGATGCATTCCTTCGGCAAAACCCCGACGGTCGGAAATTCTTCTTCAGCACCGGCGGACCGCAGAATTTTTTCGATGTGGAATATCAGCCGGGCGACTATCTGATCTTCGGCAATGAAACGGTTGGATTGCCGGACAAGCTACTCGAATGCTATCCACAAGACGTCTGCAACATCCCCATCCAACTCGATCATGTTCGCTCTCTGAATCTGTCTAATTGCGCGGCCATCGTTTTGTACGAAGCCCTCCGACAAAAAAATGCATGAATTTTGAACACACCTAAAATTGGCAGGTCATAAAGCTCATCAATTTTAACAAGGAGGTATCTCGATGGCAGGAATTGAAGTGATCAATCAAAAGGTACGTGAGCAGAGCGCCTTCATCCCTACCCTGAAAACGGAAATTGGAAAAGTCATTGTCGGCCAGGACTATCTCATCGACCGGTTGATTATCGGTATGCTGTCCAACGGCCATGTCCTGCTCGAAGGCGTCCCGGGTCTGGCCAAGACCCTGACGATCAACACCCTCGCCCAGGCGCTCGACACCTCGTTCCAACGCATCCAGTTTACCCCCGACCTGCTTCCCGCCGACCTCATCGGCACCCTGATCTATAACCAGAAAGACGGCGCGTTCGTCATTAAGAAGGGACCCGTTTTCGCCAATGTGATTCTGGCCGACGAAATCAACCGCGCCCCCGCCAAGGTACAGAGCGCCTTGCTCGAAGCCATGCAGGAAAAGCAGGTCACGATCGGCGATGAAACCTTCAAGCTACCGCGCCCCTTCCTCGTGATGGCCACCGAAAACCCGATCGAGCAGGAAGGTACCTATCCCCTGCCCGAGGCGCAGGTCGACCGCTTCATGCTCAAACTCAAGGTCGGCTATCCCACCATAGAAGAAGAACGCCGCATTCTTGACCGCATGGCGCATTCCGTCACCGAGATTCCGATCAATCCTGTACTGCATCCAGACGAAATCATCAAGGCGCGCGAAATTGTCGACGAGATCTACATCGACGAAAAAATCAAGGACTACATCCTCTCGATCGTTTTCGCTACCCGCGAACCCGCAAAGTACAACCTTGATATCAAGGACTACCTGCAATACGGCGCCTCGCCGCGGGCGACGATCTTCCTGACCATGGGTGCGCGCGCCCACGCCTTCATGCAGGGCCGCGGCTACGTCACGCCGCAGGACGTCAAATCCATCGCGCCCGACGTACTCCGCCACCGCATCATCGTCTCCTACGAAGCGGAAGCAGAGGAACTAACCAGTGAAGATTTGATCGAAAAAATCCTCTCCGAAATCCCCGTCCCGTAGAGATTCACCGCGAAGGAACGCAAAGATAAAAGCCGTTTCCGTTTTGCGGTCTCTGCGTTCTTTCGCGGTTAATAAAACATGAGTACACTAGATCACAAAGAGCTACTGAAGAAGGTCCGCCGGATCCAGATCACCACCAAGCACGCCGTCAACGACGTGTTTGCGGGGCAATACCATTCCACCTTCAAGGGGCGTGGCATGGAGTTCGACGAGGTGCGCGAATATGTACCCGGCGACGACATCCGCTTCATCGACTGGAACGTAACCGCCCGCACCGGCCTGCCGCACATCAAGAAGTTTGTCGAAGAGCGCGAAATGACGGTGATGCTCGTCGTCGACGTTAGCGCATCGAACCTGTTTGGCAGCGGCACCCAAATGAAGCGCGACCTCGCGGCGGAAGTCGCGGCGGTGCTCGCCTTTTCCGCCATCCGCAATAACGACCGGATTGGACTGATCCTCTTTTCCGAAGAGGTTGAAAAGTACATTCCGCCGAAAAAGGGAACCCGCCACGTACTCCGGCTCGTCCGTGAAATGCTTTCGCATCAGCCGCAGGGAAAAGGCACGAAGATCGTGCCGGCGCTCGACTACCTCAACCATGTCAGCTCCCGCAAGAATGTGACCTTCCTCATCAGCGACTTTATCTTCAACGATGAATACGAACGGTTGCTGAAAGTCACCGCCCGCCGACACGACTTGATCAGTGTCGTCATCGGCGATAAGCGCGAAGTCGCATGGCCGGATGCCGGGCTGGTGCACTGGCACGATGCCGAAACCGGCGAACAGATTCTCGTCGACACATCCAGCCGCCATGTTCGCGAACATCTCGCTCTCGAACAAACCCGCCGGGCAAACAATATCGATGACCTGCACCGCAAGGCCGGCATCGATACCATACGACTCTTTGCCGGCGAACCCTACGACAAGGAATTCATCAAATTCTTCCGCCAACGTGCACAACGGAGATAGTCAGCCCCTGATGAACACCGAAACACACAGCTCCAGAATCTTGAAATCCGCGTTCATCCGAGGCAATTCCTTCCGCTTGGTCGCAATTGTGTGGCTCGCTCCATTCCTGCTTTTCGGTTGCAAAAAGGAAGAGGCCAAACCCTATCCGCAGGACCGGTTGACGGTGGAATATGCCATCGATCGCGAGACCATCATGGTGGGCGATCCCGTTGAACTGGTCGTGACCGCCTACTACCCGACCAACGGCACGCTGGAACTTCCCGAAATCGGGAAGGAAAAAGACATCGTCGTGCTCCGGCGGGATTGGGAACAGATTCCGCGCGAAGATGGTCTGGCACAATCCGAATCCCGCTATTCGCTCACTTCGTTCCGGCTTGGCGACTACACGGTTTCCACCAACGCCATCACCTGCACGGTCGGCGAACAGGTGTTTACCACCAACTTCCCGTCCATCGTATTACATATCGAATCCTCCCTGCCGGCCGATGCCTCCTCCGAGATCGCAGACATCAAGCCGAGCCGGAAACTGCCGGGCCGGATTCCGCGGTGGATCTGGATTGTATTGGGATCGGCCTTCGTTGCTTTTCTGGTCGGGCTGATTGTCTCCAAGCTTTGGCGGAACAGAGAAATACTGATCCCGGCAACCCCGCCCGTACCTCCGGACGTGATCGCCCTGAATGCGTTGCAGGCCCTGAAAAACAAAGCGCTGCTGGAGAAGGATGAGTGCGAGCCGTTCTATACGGAACTCTCGCTGATCCTCCGCACCTATCTGGAAGGGCGGTTCCACCTCAATGCCCCAGACGAAACCACGGAGGAGATCGTGGAGGAAATGAGCCGGTCGCCCGAACTCAACGGCACACAGCGCAACATCCTTCAGGAATTCATGCGCCAGGCCGATATGGTCAAATTTGCCAAAGGCCACCCCGACCGCAACACCATGGAAACCGCCTTTGACACCA
This sequence comes from Pontiella sp., assembly GCA_050290185.1. Lineage (GTDB taxonomy): Bacteria > Verrucomicrobiota > Kiritimatiellia > Kiritimatiellales > Pontiellaceae > Pontiella. The sequence continues at coordinate 203,447 of JBNKHE010000008.1, read as the reverse complement.
CCAAACAATTTGTTCAGGAAACCAGAATCGTCGACGAAGCCGTTCCGCAAATCGAAAATCAAAAACCTGGAATTGAAAATCCGTGATGCACTTTGCCCACCCCATCCTATTGTTGTTGCTGCTACTGGTTCCAGTACTGGTTTGGCTGCGCTATGGCGTCATGCAAAAACAATCGATGCAGTTCAGCAACACGGAGGCCTTGCAGGGATTGCCGAAAACCTGGCGGATGCGCCTGCAGCCGCTGATCCCCCTTTGCTTTGCGCTGGGGCTCGTCTGCTGGGTGGTGGCACTCGCCCGTCCGCAACGCGGACTATCGAACAGCCGGATTCGAACGGAAGCCGTCGACATGATCCTCCTGCTCGACTTGTCGGAGTCGATGGATACGCGCGACTTTGTGGAATTCAACCGTCGCATCAGCCGCCTTGAGGCATCGAAGGATGTGATCAAACGTTTTCTGGAAAAACGCCCGGACGACCGCATCGGCATGGTGGGCTTTGCCTCGCTCCCCTATGCGGTTGCGCCCCTGACCCTCGACCACGGTTGGTTGGTGAAACGCATGGAAGGGTTGCACACCGGCATGCTCGACGGCCGCCGTACCGCGATCGGCGACGGTATTGCATCGGCCGTCAACCGTTTGCGTGATAGCGAAGCCAAAAGCAAGATCATCATTATGCTCACCGACGGCGCCAATAACTGGGGAACCCTTTCTCCGGACAACGCGGCCACCGCCGCGGAAGCTCTCGGCGTAAAAATATACACGATCGGAGCCGGCGGAGCGGGCGCGGGCTTCATGCTTCAGCGTAATCAGGTGGACGAAGCATCGTTGAAAAAAATCGCGAACACAACCGGCGGGCAATTCTTCCGGGCACGCGATCTCAAGACGCTGGAGGCTGTCTATGCACAGATCGACCAGCTTGAAAAAACGGAAATCGAAGTCGAAAGCTACACCCGCTACGAAGAAACCGCGATGGGATGGATCATTGCGGGCATTGTGTTGCTGGGACTCGAACAGGTATTGGCATTAACAAAGTTGGGAAGGTTGCCATGAAACGTGAAGATGGTCACGCCTCGCGGCTCACTCGTCAAAGAATATGAAATGGAATAATCCAGATATGCTGTTGTGGCTGCTGGCGCTGATCCCGTTGCTGGCCGTAACCGGCCTGCTGATCCGCCGGCGCGGGGTACTGCTGTCCCGGATTGCGGAGCAGGGATTGTGGTCGACCATGCTCGCCGGCTATTCCCCCAAACGACAGCGCATGAAAAATCTGCTTCGCCTGCTCGCACTGGTCCTGGCCATCGTCGCGCTCGCCCGTCCTCAATGGGGGTTCAAATGGGAAAAGGTCCAGCAACGTGGGCTGAGCATCCTGGTCGCGCTGGACACCTCCAAGAGCATGCTGGCGCAGGACATCAAACCCAACCGGCTGCAGCAGGCCAAATGGGGCATACGCGACCTGTTGAAGGAACTCCGGGGCGACCGGATCGGCCTCGTAGCTTTTTCCGGCGATGCCTTCCTCCAGTGCCCAGCAACGGTCGACTATGCCGCCTTCACGATGATGCTCGACGATGTGTACGCCGGCATTGTCCCGGTCGGCGGCACCGACCTCTATGAGGCATTGGACACGACCATAGAGAGCTTCGAAAAATCGGAGGAGAGTCAGGCGGATAAGGTGATCATCCTGATTTCCGACGGGGAGGGCCATACCGGCGATCCCCTTTCCCTGGTGCCGCGTTTGAAGAAAGAGGGCATCCGCGTGTTCACCATCGGGGTCGGGACAAAGGAGGGCGAACTGATCCAGACATCCGATGGCTTTGTGAAGGACAAGAACGGCAACGCCGTCAAGAGTGCCTTGAACGAAGATACCCTTGAACGTATCGCCATGGAAACCGGAGGCTTCTACGTCCGCTCCGCCCCGGGCGATTTCGGGCTTGAGCGCATCTATGAGCAGGGGTTGGCCCAGCTTCAGCGGGAAAAGCGCGAAGAACGCATGTCCAAAACCTGGACCGAGCGCTTCCAATGGTTTTTGGCCGCATCCATCTTGTTCCTTATCGTTGAAGCATGCGTCCGCCCGATGAAAAAAGGAGGCCAGCGATGAACCTTCATTTCCGTTTTTCGCTTTTTGATTTCAGATGGCCGGGTCTGCAACAGCCTCTTACTGCAAGCAGGCCAACGAAGTCCGGGATCCCCCATTCGTCCATCGGCGATCAACCATCAAAAATGGCTCGGCACGTTTTTTTCATCGTCATTTTCGTCTGCGGCACGCTAACGGCCCACGCCGAAGACACGCCGCACTCGGCCATGCGCAAAGGGCTGAAGGCCTACAAGGCAGGCGAGTACACCAATGCGGTTTCACTCCTTGAAAAAACCGTGTTGGAATTTCCCGGCATCGGCAACTACAACCTCGGAAACTCCTATTACCGCCTGGGCGAGTACGAGCAGGCGGAAGACCACTATACCGAAGCCCTGCGTACGACCGATCTGGAATTACAGGCACAAGCCTATTTCAACTGCGGCAACGCCCTGCTGGCCCGTACGACCACCATGACCGGCAACGAGCAGATTGGCATGGCCATTGAATGCGCGTTCAAGGCGATGGACATGTATGAAAAGGCGATCCAGCTGGCCCCGGATGATCTTCCCTCAAAGCAGAACTACGAGCGCGCCTGGCAGTTGCGGTTGCAACTGGAATTCAATCTGGGCAAGTGGTACTACGACGAAGCGGAATCGTTGTTGCCGCAATACAAGGCCAAGGATGCCCAGTCCGACTACCGGAAGGCCAAGAAGCAGTTTGAACACATTCTCGCGGATATTGATCCAAGCAATGCAGAATCCAGACAGTATTTGCCGAAAGTCGAAGCACGGCTTCAGATGCTGAAACAGGCGGTCGAGGATACGGAGCAGGATTTAGAGACGGCGCTTCAGTATATCAGGGATTACCAGTATCTCATGGCGGCAAAACAGTTAACCGTAGAATCGGATGCACGCAAATATGCGTTTGATATCAAACCCGGTTTGAAGAAGAAATATGAGGAGACTACCCAGAAAAACTCCGACATATGGGAAATTCTACAACACGATAACAACCTGAATATTGCACAATGAAATTCATTACATCCATCGCCCTTTTGGGATTGAGCATGGTTGCGGCTGCGAACGCAAACGTGGACAGTGAATATTTCCATCCGGCAGCCAGCATGTATATACAAGGTAATTCGAATGGGGCCAGCAATCTGGTTGTCCGCGGACTTGCGCTGTATCCAGATGATACAAAACTGCAAAGCCTGAAAGAACTGATCGATCAGCAGCAACAGAAACAACAGCAACAAGACCAGCAGGACAAGGATCAGAAAAAGAAAGACGATCAGCAGAAGCAAGACGATCAGCAGAAGCAAGACGATCAGCAGAAGCAAGACGACCAGCAAAAACAGGACGATCAGCAGAAGCAGGACGACCAGCAGAAGCAGGACGACCAGCAGAACCAGCAGGATCAGGATCAACAAAATCAGCAGAACCAGCAGCAGGGAGACCAGCGAGCGGAACAAATGAGCGCTGATGAAGCGAAGCAACTGCTAGACGCCATGGAGCAGGAAGAGAAAAACGAACGCCTGCTGCTGCAGCGCCCGGCAGGAAGCCCGGTTAAGGTCGATAAGGATTGGTAGGAGACGGAAACTTGAAACTTGAAATCCGAAACCTGAAATTCATCACAGCGGGGGCCGTTGGACTGCTCCTGGCCACCGGCGCATTTGCCGCCGATGTCCAGATGACGCTCGAGCCCGAGCTGATCAGCCTGCTTGACCGAGCCGTCTTAAAAATCGAGTTTATCGACACCAAGGGCGAAGCCGCAGACATCCCGGATGTGGATGGCCTTAAAATCGACTACCGGGGACCGCAAACGCAATATAGTTTTGTTAATGGACGATCCTCATCCAGCATTACCCACACCTACCTCGTTACGCCGACCAAGGTGGGCGACTACACCATCGGACCCGTGCGGATAAAATACAAGGGCGGGGAAAAAGTCCTGTCCGCCAAACTGCGCGTCATCAAACCCAAGGACGATGCCGAGGCCCAGAAGATCTCGGAAATCATGTTTTCCCGGATTTCGACCGATCATCCAGCACCCTACGTCCATGAACCCTTCAACCTCGACCTGAAGGTCTATGTGCGGGATGGCGTGCAGCTGGATGGAAATTTCGGCATCCGCGGCGGCTTGCCGGAAAGCGGCATGGATGGAGAGCTGAACTGGGATATCACTCAGCAGAAACGCGAGGAACTCAAGGGAACCATCTTCAATGTGTACACCTTGCATGCCACGGCGAAGGCCCTGACAGCCGGGCCGTTCATGTTCGCCCCCGAAGTCCAGCTCAATGTCGTCGTTCCCCGGCAGCAACGCCGGTCATGGGGCTTTGACGACCCGTTCTTCGGAGACTTTTTCGGACGGCAGGAAACACGCCCGATTATACTGGATTGCAACCACCTGAATGTCGATGTGCAACCGATCCCTCTGGAGGGACGGCCTAGCTCCTTCACCGGCGGCGTCGGAAAAATGAACTTCGATGTCGACGTGGGCCCGACCCAGCTCAAGGCCGGTGAACCGGTGACGCTCAAGATGCAGATTACCGGAACCGGAAACCTGGAAAAAATTACGCCACCGCACCTTGAGGAGCAACCGGGACTCAAGCTGTATGAGGCACGCTCGGTTCCAACCGAAAATCCCGGCGAGGCCCTTTTTGAGCAGGTGGTGATTCCGACATCGGATTCCATTAAGGAAGTCCCGGCCATCTCCTTTACCTACTTCAACACCCAAACCGTCGACTTTCGCACCATCACCCAAGGGCCGTTTCCCATTACCGTCGAAGCGGCGGCGCAACAGTCGGCCACGATGCTGACCGCGATGTCCGGCGCGGGCCAGCAGAAAACCGAAGTGCTCGGACACGATATCGCGTATCTCAAATCCAGACCGGCCAAATGGCATACGATGGGCGAATCAACATTCCTTCAAACCCCGTTGTCCCGGATTGCAATGACGCTGCCGGCCCTACTCGTGGCCATAGCCGGGCTGGTCGTTCGCCGCCGGGACCATCTGGCAAGCGATGTCGCGCGCGCGCGCCGGCAAAAAGCCCCCAAGGCCGCACGGCACAATATCAAGCTCGCGGAAAACGCCATGAAGAAAAATGATGCTCCCGCCTTCTACGAGGCCATATGGAATGCCTTGGCCGAATATTTCGGACACCGCCTCAACCTCGCTCCCGGCCAGGTTACATTGGATATCCTTATGCAGCGCATCCCGGATTGGGACGAAACCATAGAACAGCTGTTCAGCAGGATTGAACAAAGACGCTATGGCATCCAATCCGGAAAAGAACATTCACGGGAGGAGATGAACGACGTGCTAAATCAACTGGGTGAGTTACTGAAGAAAAGCGAAAGGATGAAAATATGAAACCGTTTCGCCTCGCTTTATTCATGATGCTTTTCCCGGCATTGGGATTCGCCGACACCTTGGATCATGTCTTTGACCAGGCGCAAACCGCATACGATCAGGGACATTACGCCGAAGCTGCCCTTCTGTATGAAGGCATGCTAAGCAACGGGGTGAACAATATTGAAGTGCATTACAATCTGGCGGATGCACAATTCAAGCAGGGCGACCTTCCCCATGCGATCTGGCACTACCGCAAGGCATGGTACGGTGCCCCGCGGGATCCCGACATCCTGGCCAACCTGCATTTTGCACTGAATGCCGCCGGCGCCGTTGAACCCTCGCCTTCATTGCCGGAGCGTGTGATGGCCAATGCATCCCAGAAGGAATGGCTCTGGATTGCCGGCGGGAGTTATTTAACCATTTGCGCTCTAATGCTGCTGGCCCTGTGGCTGCGAACGGTCAGGCCTGCCCTGCTTAAACTCAGCCTGCTCCCGGCCATTATTCTTCTGGTTGCATTGGGGGCTTGGTGGCAATGGAAGCAGTTCCGCCCCCATCCGGAAGCGGTCGTGGTAAAATCCGGAACGACAGCGCTTTTCGCTCCCATGGAAGGCGCAACCGCCCACTACAAAATACCGCAAGGTGCTTTGGTCAGGCAGAACAGCACGGATTCAAAGGGCTGGGTGGAAGTTGAACACGACGGCAAAAAAGGGTGGATAAATCAGGGCCACTTACTCCCCCTTTATCCTTGAACAGAAACCGATATAGGCGTCTTATATCTAGTACGTATGAAATCGAATAAAGGTCCCTTTAATCCAAGCGCGTTACTCTGGTGGGTGGCGATTATCTCTCTGGTAGTTTCCGGTGTGTTGTACTTCATGCTGGGCAATCAGGCGGAGGTCGATGTCCATATACGCCAGCAACGCATCGTATTTCCCATGATCGGCATTATCATTGCCGGGGTATGCCTGATTTGGGGCACAGCCAGCCGCTGGTTCTATCCAAAATAGCAGCCTCCCTGCCGCTCATTGGAAGTGGCTTGGCATTTTTCCAATGACTGAAAATGGAGTCGTGCTTTGAAAGCTGATATTGAATGGGTTGAAAAACTCGAAAACCGCATTAAACGCAAAGTTCGCATCACCTTCGTGGGACACGATAAGATCAAGTGGCAGTTCAAGCGATCCGACGAAGAGTTCTGGGACTACGACACCCCGCCTAGCGCTGAGGACTGGGAAACGCTGGACCTGAAAATCGATGCCCTCTACCACCGTCGACGTGCCCCCTACAAACACGTCGAACTGGTTAAGAAACTCAAACGCGAGGCCTCACAATAATCCATGGAATTCTGCATCAAAGGTGATTACATCGAACTGTGCAGCCTGCTCAAGGCGGCCAATCTCGTCATGTCCGGCGGCGAAGGCAAGGAAGTCGTGGCGCAAGGACTCGTCACGGTCGACGGTCAGCTGGAAACGCGTAAACGGTGCAAGATCCGACCGGGTCAAGTGGTCGGATTCGAGGGCAACCTCATCACCGTCGCAGCAGCCGACGCATAAAAAAAGGGCCCCCGCTCACGGAAGCCCCCTCGGCAAGCATTAGCACAAAACCCTATTTCAGGTGCGTTTTGCGTCCCTTGCCAATCGAATACACCTCGAAGCCCATTTCAAACAAGGCATCATGGTCGAGCATGTTGCGGCCATCGAAAAGAAAGGCCGGCTTTTGCATGCCGTCAAAGATGCGCTGGTAGTCGAGTTCCTTGTAGAGCTTCCAGTCGGTGAGGACCGCCACGGCATGGGCGCCTTCCGTGGCCTTGTAGGGATCCGCCTCGAATTCAATCTGATCCACCAGCTCCGGCAGGTCGAGTTTGGCGTTTTCCATCGCCTTCGGGTCGGAAATCACAATGCTGGCACGTTCGGCCGCCAGCTCGCGGCAGACCTTGATCGCCGGGCTTTCGCGCGTATCGCCGGTATCCGCCTTGAAGGCGAATCCCAAAACAGCAATACGTTTGTTGGCGATGGTATTGAACATACTGTGCAGCATGGTCTTCACAAAACGCGTTTCCTGATATTCGTTCATCGCAACAACCTGTCGCCAGTAATCAGCCGGTTCCTTTAACCCATAGCTCTCGCACAGATAGACCAGATTCAGGATGTCCTTCTTAAAACACGAACCGCCGAATCCAATACTCGCCTTGAGGAACTTGGGGCCGATACGGCTGTCGGTGCCAATTGCACGGGAAACCTCCGCGACATCCGCCTCGGTGGCTTCACACAGCGCGGAGATGGCATTGATGGAACTCACGCGCTGCGCAAGAAATGCGTTGGCTGTGAGTTTAGACAGTTCGGCTGACCAGACATTGGTCGTCAAAACACGCTCACGCGGGATCCAGGTGGCGTAGATGTCGACCAGCGTCTGCAGGGCCTTTTGGCCCGAAGGAGTTTCATGGCCGCCGATCAGCACGCGGTCGGGACATTCAAGATCTTCAATCGCGGTTCCCTCGGCCAGGAATTCGGGATTAGAAAGAACCTCAAAATGGACTGGATTGTCGCCGGCATGCAGTACGCGCTCCATCGCTTCGGCCGTGCGCACCGGCAACGTGCTCTTTTCAACAATGATCTTGTCGGAGGTGGAAACCTCCTTAATCCGGCGGGCACACAGTTCCCAGTACTGCAGGTCCGAGGCGCATCCCGCCCCTTCACCAAAGGTTTTCGTGGGCGTGTTGACACTGACGAAAACAATGTCGGCATCGCGGATACCCTGATCGACCTCCGTGGAGAAAAAGAGATTGCGGCCACGTGCTTCCTTGACGACTTCAAGCAGGCCGGGCTCATAGATGGGCAGCTCGTCGGTCTGCCACGCGGCAATGCGGTCGGCATTGATATCGACCACCGTAACCTGAACATCGGGACATTTCCTGGCGATCATTGCCATGGTAGGTCCGCCCACATATCCGGCACCAATACAACATATCTTTATCATCGGGTTCCTCTTTTTAAATGCCAAGATTGCTCAACGAGGTCATGACCTGGTTGATCAGCGCCGTGATTCGGGGGTGCTCCACCTCGAACTCCTCCGCCTCGCGCTGCAAAGTCTGAACCAGCTCCTGAATCGCATCCGGGGTGTACCGCTCAATGCCGCTTCTGGCATGTTCAAGCATTTCCTCGAACTGGCCGGTTTCCGCCGGCGATTGTTCCAGCTCCCGTTTCAGTTCGCCGATACTTTTCTTAATGTCGTTATGTGGCATTCCGCCCCCTTTATTGATTCCGAATTGAGCCCGAAAATATGCGTTACTTCGCGGTAATGCACCAGAATTTATAAGCAAAATAACCGAAGTTCATGATCTGCGAATCAGTTGTTCATAGATTTCCTGCATCCGCACCGCCACCACCGACCAGTCGTAGTCTGCCTTGACCACCTCCAACGCCCGTCGGGAAAGATCGGCGCACAGGGCGGTGTCGGCCGCAAGTTCATCCATACCGGAAACCAGTTCATCGACGGCCCCCGGCTCCACCAGCAAGGCCGTTTCGCGGTCGACGGAAAATCCGGGAATGCCGCCAACGCGACTGGCCAGAACGGGGACTCCGGCGGCCCACGCTTCGAGGATGACAATCCCGAACGGTTCATGAATGGAAGGCAACACAAACATTTCGGCGGCCTTGTAGGCCGATGGCAGCAAGGGGTCGTGAGGTGCCAGTCCATCAATAATCCGAACCTTTTCCTGCAAAGACCGCTGCTCGATTTCATCGGCGATTGCACGGCGGTAGTCCTCCACGGAAACCGGTCCAATCAGCACCAGACGATGGTCGGGATGGCTTTCGGAAAACCGGGCAAAGGCCCGAATCAGGCCCAACTGGTTTTTCTGACTATCGATGCGGGACACGCAAAGAACGATTTTTTCATGGCCATGGAATCCATAGGTCTCCCGAAACAATGTCCCGTCGGCATCGGCGAAGCGTTGGACATCCACCCCGTTTGATACGCAGAAAACCGGTTTCCCGGGGAACCGTTGCCGAACCGCTTCGTATTCAGACTGCCCGACGCATATGATGCCGTCCGAATCCTCCAACACCCGGCGGGATCCAAAAAGCGCGCCGAACACCTTCCCCCACTCCAGCCTTCCGGCAAAGGGCCGGGACATGGAGTCGATCTGTTCCTGTGGTAAAGTAAAGTAGCCACCATGCAGGCTGACGACATAGGGAATCCCGCGGAGCCGTGCAGCCGTGCGGGCCATTCCCCCCAGCCGATGCTGCACATGGGTATGAATAATGGAGACTCCTCGTTCGAGCAACAGTCCCTTGAACAGCGAAAACGACAACGGGCTGCCCCCCTTCAACCGCAAGGACTGTTTTGCCCCCTCGGACAACCCGAACCAGGGCAAAACGTACGGATGACGGCAGAGGGTTACAGAATCCATCGCATCGAACCCCGGCGAAGAAAACATGTCGGTGCAATGGATCGGGCTGTCAATCCCCTGTCGCACCAGTGCCCGGGAAACATGGAAAACCACGCTTTCGGTACCGCCCCATTTTTCAGGAACAAACCGGCGCATCACATGCACCACTTTTCGTAATTCCGGCATATTGTCTGCTACTATAAATCAAAAGGGTATCTGCGTGGAAGCTCTAGTTCATCCAGAGGGATTCTCCGTAGTTTTTGTTTACCATATTCTAGATCGCGGCCTATAGTGCCCGAAGTATTTTATCTTATGACATCTTCCATCCAACGGATTCTCTTGACCGGCACCATTGCCGCCCTGGCCCTCTCAACATGGGCCTTGCCGCTGAGCTCGCGCGAGGAGGAATTCCTTGCCGGGAAAAAAGAGATTGTCTTTGCGGTTCAACCGTCCTTTGTGCCCTTTTCATTCGTCAATAAGGAACAGGTCATCGGCATGGATGTCGAGCTGGTGCGCTGGATCGCTGCTGAACTGGGATTCAAGGCCCGGTTTGAAGCCATGCCGCTGGAAGATGCCATGAACCGGCTTCGCTCAGACGAGGTCGACGCCCTGCTGAGCCTCTCCTATTCCGAAGCGCGCGATGCCGAGTTCGACTTTACCACCCCCACCAAGAACGCCCCTGTTGCCCTGTTTGTGCGAACCGACCGAAACGATATTTCCGATTTCGACGACCTTTCACAAGGCAATGTCGCCATTCTGGGTACCAGCCGCATTCTGGACGAATTGGTCAGCAGAAAGATCCAATGCGGCATCAAATTTGTTGCGACCCCACAGAACGGTGTTGCACTCGTCGAAAATGGTTCGGTCGATGCGATTATCGGGAATGAATTGGTTATACAGCACTACCTCTACTCGAGTGGAAAAGGTAACCTTAAGCCAGAAGGGGACCCCTTGTTCAGCGCCCGGATATGCATGGCGGTGAACCACGGGAACAACATCCTGCGGGATATCCTCAACAAGGGGGTGGCCAATGCTCAGGAGAGCGGTACCCTTTCGAAAATACAGGCTAAATGGCTGGGCTCCGAATACGCCAGGAAACCACTGCCGATACGCACCATCATCATCGCGACCGTCACGGTCTCCGGCATAGTTGGAACCATTCTATTGTTCAGCTTCCTCTGGAACCGCAAGCTGCACCGCTCCGTGGAAAAACAGACCCAGCTCTATGCGGAAAGCGAAAACCGCCTGCGGGACATCTTCGAAAACTCCCCCGATGCCGTCTTTGTCCTGGACCGTGCCGGGCACATCACCACGGCCAACACCGAGGCCTGCAACCTGGTAAAAATGGCCAAGCAGGAACTACTGTCCAAGACCATCTACGATCTGGCTCCCGAACAGTACCATGACGAGGTTAAATCCAACCTGGATCTGTGGTTTTCCAGGAAAATGGAAGCCTGCGAAGGGTTCAGCCAAGCCTCCGATGGCACGGTTACCCCCATTGAAATGACCGGCAACCTGCATAAAATCTCCGGCCGCGAAATGCTGCAGCTCCACGCCCGCGACATCAGCCTGCGCAAGGAGGCCGAAGAGCAGATGGTCACGGCCAAATGGATGGCCGAGGAAGCCAAGGAACTGGCGGAAAACGCCCGCCAGATGGCGGAAAAATCCAGCCAGGCTAAAAGCGAATTCCTAGCCAACATGAGTCATGAAATCCGGACTCCGCTCAACGGCATTCTCGGCATGGTGCAGTTGCTCAGCGACACCGAGCTCACCGCCGAACAGAAGAACTGCGTCGACACCATCATGCAATCCTCCTCCGGTCTGATCAAAATCATAAGCCACGTGCTGGATATCTCCAAAATCGAAGCCGGCCAGATGGATGTACACACCTCGGTCATCGACCTGCGCGTTATGTGCGAAAACCTTCAACACACGTTCCAGCCGACCGCCAGCCAGAACGGCATTCGCTTCACCTGCGAATGCCAGGACAGCGTTCCGCTCTACGTAATCGGCGATGAAGGGCTGATCGAACAAGTCCTGGTCAACCTGGTCGGCAATGCCATTAAATTCACCCACAAAGGGGCGGTATCGCTTAATATCGAATGCCATGCCAAGGGAGCTAACGGCGCAGAACTTTACTTTCAGGTCATCGATACCGGCATCGGCATCGACAAGGAAAAGCAGGCCAGCATCTTTGAAAAATTCATCCAGGTCGACGGCTCCAAAAAGCGCATGTATGGCGGAACCGGCCTCGGTCTCGCGATATGCAAGCAACTCATCGAACTCATGGGTGGAACCATTGGACTGATCAGCTCCAAAGGACAGGGATCGACGTTCTTCTTCAACCTCACCCTGCCGCAAGCGAACCATGCCGCAGCGATCAAGCCCGCCGAATCCGATCGCATCAAAACCATCACCAAACCCAACGTCACCGTGCTTCTGGTCGAAGACAACAAGGTCAACCAGAAGGTCGCCATCGCCATCCTGCAAAAGGCCGGATGCGCCGTTGACACCGTGGACAACGGACAGGATGCCATACAGCAGATCCGCAAGAAACGATACGATGTCGTCCTCATGGACTGTCAGATGCCGGTCATGGATGGCTTCGAAGCCACTACACGCATTCGCGAAATGCGTGAGCCCCACTGCAACCTTCCCATCATTGCCATCACCGCCCATGCCCTGAAAGAAGATAAGGACAAGTGTATTGAAATCGGCATGAATGACTATATCTCCAAACCGGTCAGCCGGCAGGATCTGATCGATATGATCAACAAATACACCTCGTAGCCATGCAACCATTCTGGAAAACAAAAAAACTGCACGAGCTTAGCGAAGCCGAATGGGAATCCCTCTGCGATGGATGCGCCAAATGCTGCGTACACAAGCTTGAAGACGATAAAACCGGAGAAATACACTACACCTGCGTGGCCTGCCGCCTGCTCGATGTCAATACCTGCCGCTGCACCAACTATGCAAACCGCCACGAACTGGTTCCCGACTGCGCCCACCTATCGGTCGACCATCCCGAATACTTCGCATGGATGCCCGAAACCTGCGCCTATCGGCTGATGCATGAAGGAAAGCCCCTGCCCGACTGGCACCCGCTTATCACCGGCGACCCTGCATCCGTCCATGCCCACGGCGCCTCCGCCCGCAAAAAACTTATCCCGGAATTCCTTGCCGACGAAGAACGCCTCGAAAAATACATCATCGGCTGATCCCCGCGGGAACAGAGCTGTTGACGCAAGGTATACTCGAAAACCGATCGCCGCGCAGAAATTTCCATGGATAGATCATGACCATGAATACATTGCGCAAAACGGTTTTATCTTTAGCGCTCGTGCAGAGTGCACACGCTGCCGCGGCCCGGAAAACCGCTCCAGAAGAAGTTCTCTCCCGGCTCCTCAGTCACGACTGACTAGGGCATCGAGTTTGGCGGCGCAGATAAAGTCGTTTTCCGACAGGCCGCCGATCGCGTGGGTGGTATAGGTCACAGCACAGGTCTTGTAGCCGATCAACATATCGGGATGATGATCTTCCTGATGCGAAACATAGGCCGCTGCATTCACAAAAGCCATGGTTTGATAGTAGTTCTTGAAACTGTAGGTCTTCGAAATTTCGTTCCCCGTGCGGACCCAGCCATCCAACTGCTTCATCAAGGCATCTGCGGCTTCGGGCGCCAAGGGCTGGACATCACCCTCGCAAGGCACACAACGTTTATTGGTTAATTCATCACTCATCGCGATTCCCTCCGTTCAACGACGAAAGAATAGCGCTATTTGATCAGCTTGAGAAGTTCCTTAAAACGGGGATCGGCCGCATCTCTCAGCAGGGAAAACAGCATGGTTTCCGTCGGCAGAATTCTTGCACCGGCATCGCGCATGGCCTGCAGGGCCAGCTCTTTATTCTCTGCCGCTCTGGACGACACCGCATCGGCCGCCACAAACACTTCGTACCCGGCCTCCAGCAAATCCATCGCCGTTTGATATACACAGACGTGAGCCTCGATACCCGTCAGGATTACCTGTTCCTTGCCGAGCGCCCGCAGCTCCGTCAGGAAGACCAGATCGCCGCAACAACTGAACGTGGTCTTCGCGATCGTTTTTGCGTCGCCCATCAATGATTTGAACGGTTCATTCGTCGGACCAAGTTTTTCGGGAATCTGCTCGGTCGCCAGAATCGGAACCTCCAGCAACCGGGCACACCGGATCAACCGTTCCAGATTGGCGTCGAGCACACTCTTGTCGTGCATGACTTCGTGCAGCCGGCCCTGTACATCGATAAACAGCAAGATCACTTCGTCGCGCTTCAGCATTGCAGTCTCCTTTTCTAGGATATCCTCACGCCCTTCTTTAACAGCGGCTGTCATCGTTAGCAATATCATTAACCATGCAGAAAAGGAGTCTACAATGAACTGTCCGGCGTATAGTAATGAGTTGGAAACAATGACGGTTGGAAACCTCACAGTTGATGTATGTAAAAATGGTTGCGGAGGAATCTTGCTGGATGCCGGCGAGCTCCGGAAAATACGTGATCAGTTTGAAACCGAAGCCGACCGGAAACAGGCGGCTAATGAATATTTTGACGCGGACTTTGGCGATGATCGTGCCAAGCTGCGAGCGGAAGACGCGCAGACGCTCAAACGAGCCCGCCACATCGCCAACATGTTTAACTACATCTGCCCCAGTTATTATATTCCGGGCAAGCAGGAATGAGGTGCCTTCTAACCCGAACGGGTAAAACAGGACTTGCCCAAAGAATCAACGTAACGCGCAATGCCACCCGGCACCGCCAACCATTGGGGACTTCGTTTTTTCCTGGCGGATCAACCGACTCCATACTGATTCAGCTTGCGGTGCAGGGTTCGGCGGCTGATCCCTAGTTTTTCCGCGGCCTTGGTCCGGTTTCCTCCGGTTTTCTCCAAGGCCTGGATAATCATCCGCTTTTCCATTTCATCGACGGTCAGCTCGGCATCAACCCGCACCTCCCCTCCTCCGATGCTGTCCCGGACTTGCGCGGGAATATCCTTCACATCCAACACCTTGCCGCGAGCCAACACCACCATCCGCTCCACAAGATTGCGCAGTTCACGGATGTTGCCCGGCCAACCGTAGGCCGAAAGCATGTCACACGCAGCTGGAGTGAATCCCTCGATCTGCTTGCCGTTTTCCTGATTGAAAACCGCCAGATAGTGGCTAAGCAGCAACAGAACATCGTCCTGCCGCTCGCGCAGTGGAGGCAGGGTTATGACCACCACATAGAGACGATAAAACAAGTCTTCGCGGAAATCGCCGTTTGCCACCATTTCCTTCAGGTCCCGGTTGGTTGCCGCAATCAGGCGGGTATCAACATCAACCGGCGTATCTCCGCCCACGCGCTCAATCTGCCGTTCTTCCAGCGCCCGCAGGATCTTAACCTGCACCGCCGCGTCGATCTCGCTGATTTCATCGAGGAAAAGCGAACCGCCGTCTGCTTTTTCGAACCGTCCGATGCGCCGCTCCATCGCACCGGTAAAGGCCCCCTTTTCATGGCCGAACAGCTCACTCTCCAGCAGATTCTCCGAAAGTGCCGCGCAGTGTACCGCCACAAACGGACCCTTGCTGCGCGGGCTCAGCTGATGAATAGCCTTCGCCACCAGCTCCTTGCCGGTTCCGCTTTCACCCTGAATCAACACGGTTGCGCGCGACGCAGCCACCTGACGGATGGTATCGAATACCTCCTGCATGGGCTCGGAGCGGCCAATAATGTTTTCAAGTCCGTATTTGCTGTCGAGCTGCACCTTGAGCTGCTCGTTTTCCAATTCGATCTTCTTGGCTTTCAGTACCCGACCCAGCACCAGCTCCAGCTTATCGAGGTTAATCGGCTTGGTCATGAAATCCGTGGCCCCCTGCTTCATGGCCTCGACCGCGATATCCACATCACCGTAAGCCGTCAGAATGATGCAGGTGAGTTCAGGGTGGTTCACCAGCGCGCGCTGCATCAGCGCAATCCCATCCATCCCCGGCATACGGACATCGCTCAGCAGAACATCAATGCTCCGCTCCGAAAGCACCTCCAGGGCGGAATTGCCATTTTCCGCAGCCAGCACGTTGTAGTCGCGCCGCAACGCCCGAACCAGCCCATCACGGGCACTCTTTTCGTCGTCGACAATTAACACCGTGGGTTTAGACATTTTCATGCTCCTTTTCCGGTGCGACCAGAAGGTTCATCCGGGCATCCTCGCGCGGGAAGCGAAGGATCAACCTCGTTCCCCTGCCCGGCCCGGAGTTGATTTCGATCTCGCCGCCGTGGTCGCGCATAATGCGCTGGACAATCATCATGCCAAGGCCTGTGCCTTCGGCCTTGGTAGTATGGTACGGTTCGTAAATCGCGCCCATCTTCTCGGGATCGATGCCCGGCCCGTTATCCTCGACCACCACGCTTACGAACCGGTCCGACTGCTGTGTCTCGACCTTCAGTATGCCGCCGTCCTCCATGGCCTGCAGAGCATTCTTAATGACGTTGAAAAACACCTGTTTAACTTGCGTTTCATCCACCGCCACCGCCGGAATCCTATCCGGAAAATCGGTTTCAACCAGCATGCGCCGATCCTTGATCTCGTGTTTCATCACATCCAGCGTTTCGGCTAGCAAACCGGAGAGCTGTTGCGGCTTGCGCTCGGGCATCGACGGGCGCAGCGCCTTGAGGAACTGGCGAATGATGGTATCCAGCCGGGCCACTTCCTTACGTGAAACATCGACCAGTTCACGGAGATCACTCCTGGTCTGCTCATCTTCAATAAAGCCGAGTTCCCGATCCAGCAGCTGCAAATGGATATTGATGGAGTTGAGCGGGTTTCCAATTTCATGCGCCACACCGGCGGCCAGCAGGCTCAGGGCGTGCAACCGTTCGGATTCAATCGACTCGGCGGTACTTTCCCGTTCGCGGGTGACATCGCGAAAAATCACGACAGCCCCCTCCTCCTTTTCATCCACGGCAGCCAGCGGAACGACGTAGAACTCCATGAAGCGGTGCTGAGGATAGGTGATCTCGATTTCCCGGCGTACCAGCTTGCTCCATTCGTATTCGTCGAGGTCAAGTACCAGATCCCAGTGGATCCCTTTGAGGTAGCGCTGGATCGATACTCCCAGGGCGGTTTCGAGCTTGAAACCGAGAAACTGTTCTGCGGCGCGGTTCGCATAGCTGATCTGCGCGTCGGGATCCAGCACGATGATCCCCTCCTCCAGCGCCTGAAAGATGGTCTCCATCAATCCCTTTTCCCTGGCCAAATGCAGGAAATAGGATTGAAGGCTACCTTTGTCCAAATGGTCCAGCCGATCAACCAGCTTATCAAAGAATCCCGGTTTCATGCCTACACATGTGCCATAACGGCACAAAATAAACAACTATAATCCTTCAACCAATACATGAGTCTATATGTCTCTTTTTCCCTACAACCTTTGCAATCCAACCCTTCCCCGTCAGGGAGCTTTGTTGATGGTTCAAATCGGATAACTCTTCCCATAATTAATAAGGCGTCGATATAGATGGGATAAATACGATGAAGATTGGGCCCGGGGTTCTATTGGTCTGTTTATTCGTAGCACTCAGTGCAGGAGCAACAGAGAAATACCGTATCTTTACCGATACGCAGGACCGCTCAGGAAATGGCCTTGCAATCCTGTTTACATCTAGCCTTGGGTGGCACCGCTTCTCCAAAACCGCGGCGGAATAAGGCATGCCATGCAAATGGCCATCTGAGAAAGGATGAAAACCATCAACCAAAAGCCGGCCGAGTCCGTAAAGCCATAGGAATGCAGACCGACGTTGAGCTGGTTGACCCCAAACCACGACCAGGCCGTGACGATGTTGCCGAATATGGACATGATGGCAAAACCGCGGTGCTTGACCATTTTTCCGTAGCGGGCATGGAGCATGATGGCGTTCCAGAGCACGATCAGTAGCGCTCCGTTTTCTTTGGGATCCCAGCCCCAGAACCGCCCCCATGAATCGTCGGCCCACAGGCCCCCGAGCACTGTTCCAACAAAACTGAGGAGCAGCGCGAAACAGACGGTCCCGTAAAGCATGCGGTACATGCCGTCTTCGGTCTCGGTGTCGAGCCGCCGGGTGAACAGTCCGGCAAAGACATAGAACATGCCGATGGTACCGGCGACAAATGTAGCCATATAACCGAGTGTTACTATGGTCACATGCGTGGCCAGCCAGAAGCGGGTATCAAGCACAGCGCGCATCTGCTCCATGGTGTCGCCGTCGCCTGCAAGAAAATGGGCAATAAGCAAGGTGGTGAAACCGGCAATGCCGCCGACCAGATTGCCGATACCGTCAGCCTTCTTGCGAAAGACGGTTTCCATCAGGATACCGACCGCTACCGCCGCCCATCCGATGAAGATGGCGGAGGAGTAGAGGTTGGTTACCGGAGGATAGCCCGAGAGGAAAACGCGGGCCACGATGGCGAACGTGTGCGGAATAAAGGCGAAGATCATCAGGGTGCGGGCGGCATCCAGCAGGCCCTGCTTGCGGAACAGCCAGCCGATACAACTGAGGACAAAGACGAGCAGGTAAAGTTCGGCCGATTTCATAAAGGCGCCGAGCCGGTTGTAGAACACTTCGAAGCCAAGCTTCCTAAAGACTTCCGGATTGGCACGGCTCACAGCCGTGCCGTAATCCATCAGATTATGATTGAATCCGGCGGTACTTCCATCCCGGTAATCGTGCAGCATGGCAGCGAACTTGACGGCCAGCGGATCGGGCGTCGTCATGGGCCCGGCCAGCAATGAACTCATGAGCGGTCGCCAGCGTTTCGTGGCGTCGTGCGGCGGAATCACGAGCGGAAGCGAGTAGCCCTCCAGCTGCATATAGCGCTGCGCAGTGGCCATCAGCTGGTCCTTGGGAAAGGTCGACGGATCCTCGAACGAAGATAGCACGTTGTCAAAGGTATAGAGCTTGTTGGCCAGCTTGACGATCTGCCGGTCGTACACGTCGCGGTCGCGGGTGTCCTTGGCATAGGCCGACCGCGCGGCCATGTTGAGCCTGCCGAGACTCGGCGCCAGCTCGCGGTAGGAGTAGCGCAACCCATGACGCTCTTCCAGCCCAAGGCTGGACAGCACATCGAGGTTTTCGATGCGGATGACCTTGTAGTCGAACGCTTCTTCCCGCCCGGACACCGTGTCGAGAAACCATTCCACCGCACTCAGCCGCTCGCCGTCATCGGTGCTCAACGACTGCTTGCCGGAAAGAATCGTCAACAGGTTGCGCGCCAGAGTGTCGATCGGTTTTATGCGGCCATCGTATTTTACCGGCAAATGCGCGAAGGCGCTGAGCTGGAAGTCGGACGCGCCTTCCTTTGCGGGCCGTACTCCGGCCGCAAAGAACCAGAGCGCAAACAGAACAACGATCATGTTGGTAATGGTGCGGCGCATCAGGCGTCCCTCCGAAGATAGCGTTTAAACGACTGGGAAAACTGTCCGACCATGCCCACGAACACGATCATGCAGGAGAGATAGGGAATCATCCACACATCGTTGCGAACCACCTGCAGCACGGTTCCACTGTCATTAGGCAAAAAGCCGGACTGATAGAAGGTCCGGCGGGCATAGCGCAAGGGATTGTTCATCCAGATACGCAGTTCTCGATCTACATCATCCCCCGGATTGACCAGCCGGATATGGCTGGAGAAATCCTTGGGCATCTGGGTGCCTTCATAATTCTCATGATTAAAGTCGAGCAGCGTGATCGAAAAGGGACTTCCGCTCGGGGAGCGCAGATATTCCCGCGCAAAACGGTAGTAAACGATATATTCCTTGCCATCAACCTTGATCCGGGTAGGCATATCCCATGCCTGGTTGACGAAGTTGGGGTAGAACCACAGACTCAGGATGTAGCGGCCCAGCGATGCACCGGACTGCCGGTCAAACAATTCCACATCGACTGCCGGCGCATTGCGGGCGCTCATGGTTCCGCTGACCTCGCGCTGTTCGGCTACATAGAGACGGGATCCGTAGCCTTCGTATTTCGGGTAACTGTTGCGCTGCCGCTCGGACACGTTGGTCAGGGGTTGCGGATTGTTCGAGTTGAGCATGTAGTGATTAATCTTGATATCGAAAGGTAGGGTGTCGGGCTGGATCAGAGCGTCGTCCTTTAGTTTTTCCTGCGGGATCACGGTCACTATGTCATGCTGGGGATCCGAGGTGTCGGTAAAGGAGAGTTCAAGTTGCTGGGTGCGGTCGATATAGTTGACCGTTTCGCCCTCTTTGATGGTCATGTTGGCTTCCACCGCAAACTGGGCGGTAATGAATTCGCCTATCAGCAGAAACAGAATCCCACCGTGCAGCAAAACCATGCCCGCGCGTTTGTAGTAGAGCAAATGGCAGGCCCAGAACAAGACCACGGCCGCCAATGTTCCACGTCCAAGACGCAGGAATACGCGCCAAAACGCATCGTCTTCCGTGGCCGCCACCGCCGTTGTGCCCCAGCCGAACATGACGCCCACCACAACCAGAATCCCCAGCAACAGGACCAAGAACCCGGCGAGCCGACGGTTGCCCTTGGCCACCACCCTGAAACTGGCGGAATGCACCATCAGCAGGTTGACCGTCAACAGGAAGCCAATCAGAAAACCGCCTGGGAACGGAATCCATATATTGCGGGGAATGTCCCAGGAACGCGGGAAGAAGACAAACAGGTCGATCTGAGCCATATAGCAGCGGAAATACTGCTCCATGACCGCCCAGATATCCTTGTCGATCTGGGCCAGCGTTCCGGCGAGCACCAGCACCATACTGAGGGCCAGCAATGCCACCGTCAGCTTAAGCGACAGGAAGAAATCGATGATTTTTTTCATAATGTTGCAATCGAGCCGCAAACAACCCCGTTTCCGCACGGATTCCGTGACGAACGAGCGTCGCCGGGACTACTTGATTTTTATGCTTTCGATGACTTTACGGATATCGGCGGCGTTGGACTTCAGTTCGTCAACAGACCCCTTGGCCGTGAAGTACCAGTAGCTCGGAGCGAGATCGACTATGGCGGCAATGATGCCCTTGCCGCCTTCTTCATTGTAGATTTCAATGTAGTTAACGGCGTGGCAGTCGACCTGGAAGGTTTCCACCTGACCTGCGATTTCCTCCGGGGAGGCGTCCTGCAGGTCCACCTGACCGCGCCAACGGTTGACGTTGCTCGGCACATCGCCCATCGAAAGCGGAATCATGTAGAAGTCAATGGAGGTTTCCGGGATCGTGTAACTCACCATACGCATACCGGTACCTGGAGCTTCCGCCCAACCTTCGGGCAGATCGGCGGTGAATGCCGGCGAAGCGGTGTTTTGCATCATGGAGGCATGCGCAGCCTGTACCATTTGCATATCCGTATCGGAACCCATGGAGCCCATCGACGGCTGAGCCGCCTGCTGGGAAGCCGGCGTAGCCGGCTCCTTCGGAACTTCATAGGACGTTGGCTCCGAGCGTTTGCAACCGGCGATCAAAACCAAAAGTGAGGAGGCAATAACAATCTGTTTCATAAGCAAATCCCTGTTTTTAGTAATTGGTGCGTACTCTAGGATTTGAGCCTGCTGATGTCGACCCATATGATCCTGAATATCCCGTAAGAAAAGGAAAAAAGCCTCAACAAGAGCCCGGGATCGCGATGATGACCTTGACCCTTGAACACTGGAACCGCATACTCAAATCATGAATAAATCAACCTCTCCAAACCGGCCCCGCAATCCTCTCATCGTTGCACTCTATCTGGCGCCCACCGTGATCCTGCTCCTCGCCATTGCGATGCTGTGGCGCAATCATACGGAAGCAACTGACCGCGTGCAGCAGCTTACCGTTCAAAACAGCAAACTGCAGCAGGAACTTACCACTGCCAAAGCGGAAATTAATGATTTAAACAGCGGAGATTCATCGAAAGAGACCCGGGAACGGCTCTCAACGATGCGCACAAACCGCACCTCCCTCCCCGTCAACCCCGTCAAAGAAGAGGTTGAAACGCTGTTCTTGCAGGAAGCTACAGTACAGCAAACCTCTGCAGGACTGGCCGTTCATTTGGAATTCAATGTGGGTGAAGGCCTCAACCTGCCCGAAGACATCACACTCGTTGTGCGTGTACCGGGAAACTCTTCATCTAAAATCGTATCTCTGCATCCCGCATCTGCAGCGAATGAGGCCAGCGCAGAAGGTATCGTCAACGCGACCGGCAGTCTTGGCATTATTCAATGCTCGCCATCCGAACTGAATACGCTGGCATTCGCACTTACGGTTACCGAGCCCGTCAAGGCCACGATCCGCGGTTCGGAAGGCATCATCGACTTTGAAATCGACATCGCGCCTGACGGATGCACCGTTCGCAAACTGTAGTTCTCCCTAGACTAGAGAGTCCCTTGCGGGGCTTGCGTCCAGTGGCAGATGTAGCAGTTTTCAATGCCCGGTTGGTTATGGTTGATAGGAGCACCTCCCCAGTAGCGTTCATGCAACATGACATCGTTGCCATTCTCATGACAGGTTGCGCAACCATCGCCCGGCGTTGATGTATCGTGGCAGCCAATACAGTGTGTCGGTTTGAAACCCGCAGCACCCCAGCGGGCATTGTGCGATCTTGGCCGCGTCATGGCATGACATGACGTGCACGAGTCTTCTTCATGGCATACCTGGCAGCTGTCGCGGTTCCACGCGGCAAGCGTACCGTGCGTGCGCGTCCGGAACATGGTGTTATGCGAAACCGGCTGCATGACATTATGGCAATCCATGCAACTGTCCTGTGTATGGCAGACGCTGCACGAGGCATCATCCTGCATGGAAAACCGGCCATGCCGTTTGGTCCATGCCACATCATGACTGGCCGGCGGAATCCCTGGATCCATATCTACATGGCAAGTGATACACTCCTGCCCCGACGCATGGGCTTTCTGGCGTATAGCCAGCACATCGCTACGCTCCAGCATAGGCACAGCGTCCAGATTTTCGTCCAGCAAGTATTCATGGCAGTCCGTGCATTGACCTGCAAGGGCTTCAGTGTGTACGAAAATATTCCGGGCCGGTACTTTGTCTACCTCGTACGCGGCATCCGCTTCTTCGGTTTCCGGCAGCGCAAAAACAGCCAGCTGTTTTTCCTGATGGCACATTCCGCAGGTTTCAGCGGCAATCTCTTCCGCCTCCGGCTCGTCATGGCAGTCGAGGCAGGTTTCGTGCGAAATGGCGCTGAACGAGGGTTGTCCCGGTTCACCGTGGCATTCATCGCAACCCATTTCATTTTCGGTTACATGAAGATAGTGACTGAAGCGCAGCTGGTATTTCTCTTCTTCCTTGCATCCGGACAGCAGGACAAGGAATACAGCCATCGTCGTGAACTGGATTATGCGATTCATTTTCACAGCCGTACCTCAAATGATGTGCGAATCCGATAGCTCAGATCTTCCTCGTCGCTATCGTCTTCAAGTTCGCCCGAAAGCCGCAACGCCGCTTTCTCGGTGATGCTCCACCGTCCACGCAGATAATACGTAAACGCGTTGGGGGAGGCCTCTACGCGAGAACCATCCTGCGGATTGATTGGAAGTTCGGGAAGGATCGCTTCGTCGTTGTTAAACACCGACTGATCGCTTAACTGCAGATAGGTATAATCCACGTAGGCCGCCCCCAGCGACAGCTCCCAGAGCTTCCGGTAGCGGTAGCGGATATCTCCACTCACACCGAAAAATTCACTGTCGTCGTCCACATCCCAGTATTCCAGGGCAACAGTGGAACTGAGCCCGTCAGTCGGCTCCAGAATGAAACTGAGGTCGTACCGCTCAAAACGGCGGTTGGTAAAGTTTTCGTCGTCGGGTTCACGGAGCGTGGCCCCCGGAGAAAGATATAGCCAGGGCAACAGTTCCGCGGTAAAGCGGCCGTATCCCATAGTGTAGGGCTCCAGACCGTTCAAGGCTTCCGACAAAGGAGAATAGGCCCGCGTATCGGCAGTGTAATCCCCCCAGCGCTTAACCCCCAAAACCGCATCAAATACATAATCCGACATAGAGACATAAAACAGATCGGCCCCGCCCATGCGAACATCATTATTCATGACGGAAAGGTAAGCGTGCGTCCTGAGTTCGTCCCCCAGGGTTTGTTTCATATTCAGAAAAACATGATCATCCGCAACAGCTTTGCTGTCATCGCGATATCGTGCATAGGTGGCCCGGCTTTGATTGCCACTCCATGGTCTTCCGACTAGAGATGCTCCCAAAAAGACGTCCCCGTCTGTCGCGGAATAGTCACTGGCCGGCTGACCGATAAATACCCGGCCGCCAATCGCCTGCTTTTCAAACAGCATGACCTGCGCGCCATCCAGTTGAATATAATCCGCGATGTCTACATACTGACGACCGTAGCGCATGGCCATGCTCTGCTCGCGGTTGTGAATATCCACATAAAACTGAAGCAACCGAAAATCACCCTGTGAGCCATCGCTTATACTTCCGAAGGGATCGTATGCGGTAGAGGTGGTGCCATCCAGGTCGGAGTGAAACCGGCCGGAGGTATAGATATCCACAAGCTCATCGCCAAGATCGCGTCCACGAAAATACCAGTAGCTATAGGCATCATGGTCTTCGTAATCGCCCATCCCGCGATAGTCGTATGTGGCGCGTAACGAACCCGAATAGGCCGGGGACGCCGCCTCTTTGCCAAAGGCCGAAGCCCCAAATAAAAAAAGCCCTGCGCCGAGCAAGGTCACGTTAAGGCTGATTCTGGAAAGATCCTTCATTTACACCCTTCCAAGGGAAAGAGGGATCGGCCCATTGATGGGCCGATCCCGTTATCATTATTCCTCGATTGCGCGATAGAAGCGGTTGGTCGTCCCCCGCAGGGAATCGAGACCATAGACCATACTGCCGGTATTGGTCTGGGCCGGACCGAGATCCTGCCACCCACCACCGAGAGCATCGGTAGACTGGATACGAACCACGGTTCCCGTACCCTGCGGAAGGTAGCCGACTTCGGCCGCCGGCAGGATGACCATATCGCTGGTCGGAACGCTGTCGATATCCAGCGGGTTGCTTCCGCCCTGAACTTCGGCCAGGTCGGAGATCCCGTCACCATCGCTGTCAACGAGCAGAGGATCGGTTCCGAGATTTTCTTCCTGATCGTTGGTCAGGCCATCGCCATCGTAGTCGCCCATGCCGGACTGGCTGGTCAAATCACCAAAGTTGGCAATTTCCCATGCATCGACCAGACCGTCATGGTCGATATCGATACCGCCCTTGAGGTCTTCAATGGAGGCCCGCAGGATAGCGGCCGCATACTTCGGGTTATGCACCCCATGGCTGCCGTCTTCTTCAACGAACAGATAGTTGTACACCCCGCGTTTGATCGGCAGCGTGTCGTAGCCATCGGTGCTGGTATGCAGGCCGATTTCCGGATCACCTACCGGAGGCAGCAGCATCGCCAGATCATGCAACAGACCTTCGATTTCTTCCTGTACACCTTCAACCACGCCATCGAGGTCGTAGTCCTCGCCACCGAAATTGAAGTCTTCGATTTCGCCGTGGCAACTGGAGCAGGCGTCAACCAGATAGATCGGAGCATTGGTACCGTCTTCGTAGGCCAGTGCGAAAGAGTGCCCACCCACTTTGCCGGCAGCATAGGCCGGAAGACCGGCAGGAATTTCCTGCATGTGGCACTCGGCACAAGACTCTTCAACCACGGTCAAGTGCTTGGACGAGGGCATATCCTGTCCATATTCAACGGCATTTTCGCCAGCCATCATATCGCCCTGCGGTCCATGGTGCGGCCCAAAGTGCTTGCTGGCATTGCCATAGACATAGGTCTCGGCCTCGCGACGCGATTTATGACAACTCATGCACACGATGCCGGCTCCGCCATTGGTGATGACACTACCATTTTCGAGCTCGACGCTTTGCAGGTCACGCAACTGATGAATCTGTCCGCCCTTCGCATGCGGATCATGGCATGCGGCGCAAGTGATTCCTTCCTTGAAGGTGGCTGTAACTGCGACTTCTTCGCCGTATTCATTCATGCCGGGATCGTTCGCATCCACAAAGCCGGCGGACGTGTGGCAGTTGCGGCAACTACCCGAACGGTCGACTGTAGTCTGGCCGTGAACGGAAGTTCCCCATTCAAAGTTCTTGGTATGATGCGAAGGCGCATCGTGGCATTGCCCGCAGGTACCGGCACTCATGCTGATGCCAATCTTGCTCGGATCGCCACCGGAACGCAGATGTTCCTGGGCCGGACCATGGCAGTTTTCGCACTGTACATTGGATTTCAGTTTCAGCGCATCCGGTAGATCATCCCAGTTGTTGGTTCCCAATACGGCAGGGAAGGTCCATCCCAGATCGTCGGCGACATCGTCAAAGCCCATATTGACAGCACCCGGTGTCGTGTCATATCCCAGTGCGTGGCACTTGATGCAGAATGCCTGAAAATGGCCGTTCGGATCGTTGATATTGTCCTTCAGGGCAACGGAATGGAGCGTGGTCATGAATGGCTCCTGCTTGCTGGCATGACAAAGCGAACAGGCGGCTGAATCCTGACCGATGAACACGGAGCCTACCACTTCGATATCGGCATTCAGTACACCATTCGAGGTAAAGGCCTGGACCGAAATCTGATAGGTACCCTTGACATCCGGAACAATCATGGATCGGTCGATAAGGTCGAAAGCCACCCGGTCAACGGAATCGTAGGTCGGCATGGACATCGGGAGCGGGCTGTTGGTAAGTGTCGCGGACGAGGTGACGGAATATCCGTCTACATCTACCACGTCATTCAGTGTCCAGACCACCTGAGTAACTACCGTACCAGCGTCGGCCAGCAAGTCGAGGTAGACTGGTTGCCCGAGACCCACCACATGGGTGCCGTTGGCGATTTGCGTCGTGCCAGGCAATCCATAATTGCTAATTTCGGCCGGCGTAAGAGGCCGCGTGTCGATCCGTAACTCCTGCGCCTGAACGCAGTGAATCCCAAGCATGGCTATCGCCATTGCAGCGATTGCCATGAGTTGTACCCGTTTACTTTTCATTTTATTTCCCCTCCATGGCGATATCGCCACTGCTTAGTTAACTGTCTACCTGTCCCAATTGTCTCTAGCCCGCCTGCTGTAACCGTTGTTGTTGCTGGGCCCGCTTGCGGGCGGCAGCCCGGCTGCGGAACTGCTCCTTTAGATTTTCAATCTCCTGCGCCATGATTTCTTCGCAGAATTCCAGATCTTTTTCCCAACGGCCCAGCGTCTGCCGCACCGTGGACTCCAAGGCATCGATATCGTGAAGATGAACCCCGCCCACTTCCACAACATCGGGATCCACGTCGCGAGGCACCGCAATATCGATAATCATCAGCGGTCGCTGCGAGCGGAGCTGCATGACCTGCTCCAATTCGGCACGATGAATCACCGTTGAGGTACTGCCGGTTGAACTGATCACCACATCAGCATCTACCATGGCCTCATAACGTTCACGGAAAGGGATCGCCGTTCCCTCGAACTCTTCTGCCAAACGCCGTGCACGATCCTGCGAACGGTTGGCCACAACCACTTCGCATTCCCCTTTTTTCTGAAGGTGGAGCAGGCAGCAGGCAGCCATTTCACCCGCACCGATCATCAAAACCTTGTGCCGACCCAGACCATCCGAACCAAGAACCTCGCGCGCATGGGCAACTGCGGCACCGCCAACGGATCGGGCCCCCTGCCCGAGCGACGTCTGCGTACGGACCGCCTTAGCCGTCTGCAATGCTTTCTGGAATACGCTGTTGAGGATTTTTCCGGCCAGCGTCACCTTGCGGGCGGCTTCGTAGGCATCGCGAACCTGTCCGGTAATCTGGGTTTCACCCAAAACCATGGAATCCAGACCACAGGAAACCTTGAACAGGTGGGTCAGCGCATCCTGCCCGTAGAGACAATAGACATGAGAAGACAGGCTTGGGGCTTCCCTTCCCATACATTCGAAAATGGCAGCGACATCAACCTCGCCACCCCGGGCAGTCACGCCATAGATTTCGACCCGGTTGCAGGTCCAGAGCACCACTACCTCGGAAAGCCCTGCCTTGAGCTGAAGCAAGCGACTGACCTCTTCACGATCCGGATGCGCCACCGCCATCCGCTCACGAACCTCGACCGGTGCCGTACGGTAGTTCACGCCGGCGACAAAGAAGGCCTTCTTTAGCTTTTCAAAAGGATCTTTCATTCTGACAGTATACTGATGCTTTTAGCCATGTTTCACAGCGTACCAAAGGGCCATTCGCGGCCCCTTGGATCGCTATTCTGCCGCAGGCTTTTCGTGTTTGATCTTTTCGTAGGCTTGAGTCAGATCGAATCCGGTGGTTGTGCCATCAGGCAAGGTGTAGCGCTCGGGATTCCAGGTCGGGCCCGTATCGTTGTGACAGACTACACAACGCGTCTTCGCGTCGGCAACCATTCCGTTGGCCACCGCATCGT
Source organism: Pontiella sp. (assembly GCA_050290185.1). Classification (GTDB taxonomy): domain Bacteria; phylum Verrucomicrobiota; class Kiritimatiellia; order Kiritimatiellales; family Pontiellaceae; genus Pontiella. Next base: position 175,211 of record JBNKHE010000008.1, on the reverse strand, counting down.
CGTGGTTTTGCATGATCGATTTTTTCTTATAGTCGGCGCCGGGGCCATGGCACGACTCGCAGGAAACGCCATCTTCGACCGCAACGGCGTCGCTTTTGAGCTCTTCGGTAAAGTAATAGGCCGTGGAATGGCACTTCAGACACGCGCCGCTGGTTTGCGGATTGTCGATTCCCAGCTTGGTGCCAACCGCCTTGGCCTCGTCGGAAGCGAGCACTTCATAGGCCTTGGAGTGGCTTGCTTCCATCCACTTTCCATATTGGTTTCCGCCATCATCCTTTTTGTGGCACATCGCGCATTTCTTGGTACCCACCAGCTTGGACACGTCTTCGGACTGCCCCGAAGCGAATGAAACAAACATCATTGAAAGACCGATACTACTGAAAACTATCCACTTTTTCATTTTCTGCTCCCGGTTTATGGCTCCAACGTTTTCCGCTGATAATGGTTATCAGGTCAGTAATAATAAACCCGCCACACAACATCCAGATAAAAAGATCCCGATGTCTACTTTAAATTCAATCTCAGGACGACAGCCTCGCCGGCGTTAAAACGTGCAAGAATCAGGCGAAGCGCCTGTAAAAAAAAAGGGAAACAAACGGGGCCTGCAGAAAGATCACACTCTACCTTCTCGAACCCGATTCACTCCGCAGGCATTTGATGCCTGCCCCGGCCCCGATAGAATTCGAGCACATCGGAAAGCTTGGTACGCTCCAGCTCCCTACGGATCATTTCGCGGTTTTTCACCCAGAATTCATGATTGGGGCATTCGCGCTCACTGCCACAGGGTTCCGGCCCGAACAGGCAAGGACTCAGAAAATCAGGCCCCTCCACTGCACAGGACACTTCGTACAGGCTGATCAGCTTGGCGGGCCGTGCCAGCCATATCCCGCCCGTACTGCCACGCTTGGAGGCAACAATGCCGGCATCATTAAGTTTCTTTACGATTTTAGCCAGATAGGCCGAGGGAACCCCGGCGCACGAGGCTACATCCTTGATGTTTGCCGGTGGATTTGCACACCCCGCCAGACAGGCCAGGGCCCGAATTGCATGCCCTGTAGTTTGCGATAACGACATCATTATAAAGCTCTTCCCTTTAACTCGGTTTAAATTCTATTCCTCAGACTGAGCACAGACAAGCATATTATGGATCTCGACGTCTATATTAAATTGCAATACATTATAAACATACCCATATATCCACATTTAACTTGACTATCCTGCTCACCAAACTCATTTTCAAGGCGCCTAGGAATAGGAAGCGATTAAACTACAGCAGGATACAGCCATGAAACGAAACCCATCAAAACACAGCCTGGTCCGCAACATTCTCAGCCTTGTTGGTATTGTGATGGCCGCATTCGGATTTATTACCGGCACCACGCTGATCGTGATCGACATGCAAACCCATTTCGAGAACCCCTACACGGGCATCTTTACCTATATGGTGGTTCCCATATTCCTCATCACGGGCCTGCTCCTGATTCTTATTGGCGTTATTTTTGAGCGTAAGCGCAGATTAAAAGGACACGGAGAGCCGACCCGAATGCCGATCATCAACCTTAATGATGGCTATCAATTCCGCAACTTTGCCATCATCGTCATCGTTACCTTGATGTTTATCTGCCTCAGTGTGGTAGGCGGCTACCGGGCCTATCATTTTACGGAATCGGTCGAGTTCTGCGGAAAAACCTGCCACGAGGTCATGAAGCCCGAATACACCGCCTACCAAAACTCACCGCATGCGAATGCGGGTTGCGTGAAATGCCATATTGGCCCGGGCGCCGACTTTTTCGTAAAATCGAAGATCAACGGGTTATATCAGGTCTACTCCGTCATTTTCGATAAGTACCACCGGCCGATCGAAACCCCGGTGCATAACCTGCGCCCGGCCAAGGAAACCTGCTACGAGTGCCACTGGCCTGAAAAGTTCTTTGGTGCCCAGGAACTGAAGCGCACCTACTTCCGTGCCGATGAGGACAACAGCCCCTGGACTATCCAGATGCTACTCAAGGTGGGCGGCGGCGATCCGGCCCACGGCCGACCCCAGGGCATTCACTGGCACGTTTCCGGAAACAATAAAATCGAGTATATTGCCGCCGATGAAAAACGGCTCGAAATCCCATGGGTGCGAATGACTGACGACCAGGGCAATGAAACGATTTTCCAGACCTCGGAAAAGAGCAAGCAACTGACACCCGAGCAGATCGCCAGTGCGGAAATACGCACGATGGACTGCATCGACTGCCACAACCGCCCCACCCACCAGTATCATTCGCCGGAACGGGCGCTCAACGATGCGCTGGCAAATGGCCGACTTGATCCTTCCATACCGGAAATCAAGGCCAACGGAATCGAAGTGCTCACGGGGAAATACGAAACCGAGGGAGAAGCCCTCCAGACGATCGACGAAACCTTAACCGAAGCCTACCCCGAGGGCGGCGAAAATGTGCTCAACGCCATTCATGCCATACAGCAGATCTACCGGCAAAACATGTTCCCGGAAATGAATGTCAGCTGGCAGGTATACCCCGACCACATCGGCCATATGATCACGCCCGGCTGCTTCCGCTGCCATAATGGCGACCACGAAAGCGAACAGGGACAGGTCATCTCCCGCGACTGCAATCTATGCCACACCATCATTGCACAGGGACCGGGTCGCGATGTTTCAAGCATCAATACCGGCGGGCTGGAATTCAAACATCCCGAGGATATCGACGAGGAATGGAAAGAAACCAGTTGCGATGAATGCCACACCGGCGTTCCCGTGATGTAGCAAAAAGGAAAAGATACCCATGCCAGACCTTCGAAAATGGATCATTCTTGCACTCATAGCCGGTTTTTCGGGCTATGCCGCAGCCGAAGACGCAACATCCCCGACTATAGGAACGGTGGTCTCCACAGAAGACAGTGGCTCCTATACATACGTCCAGCTTGCGATCGAAGGCAGCAACGTTTGGTATGCCGTTCCCGCCAGCGAATTCAAGGCGGGAGAAAAGGTCGTTGCACCGCCCGGACTGCCGATGAAAAACTTCTACAGCAAGACACTCGACCGTACCTTCGAGACCGTCTATTTCGCCGACGGCATCAACACGATCGGAGCGGAATCAACGACGGGCAACCTCCCTGCCGGACATCCCCCCGTCCAAGCCACCCTGCCTCCCGGACATCCGTCGATTCAAACCACGCTTCCTCCGGGTCATCCTCCGGTTTGCACGTCAACGAACAGCGCGTGCTGCCCGTTGCAAAATGCAACGAACGCTTGCTGCGGAAGCACAAATTCAGCCGCTCCATAAGTGCTCCACCATGACGTGTACAGGAGCTAATAACCGCAAACGTTAAGGATTTTTATCCTCTATATTTATACACATTATAAATTCTTAATATTATCTCAGATTATATAGACAACCATATCGAGGCCACGTATGAACGGGAGGTTTGCTTCAAATGCAACGGGGCGCATGATGAATCATGGAAATACGGATACAGGAACCGGGGGGACGGGTGTGATTTCTAAACTCAATATTTTAGGGCGGGCTTTTTCACTATTGCTGTGTTGCACAGTTGCCATGAGCGTTGCACCACGAGCCATCGCGGATAACAGCGACTGTCTCGACTGCCACGAAGACGACTCGTTGACGATGGATCGCAACGGCGTTGAAGTTCCGGTTTATGTCGATGAAGTGGTCTTCGATGACTCGGTTCACGGCGGGCTGGATTGTATTGATTGCCATACGGATCTCGATGGCGTGGAGCTTCCGCACGACACCCCGCTGGAGCGCGTCAACTGCCTGAGCTGCCATGACGATCAGGAAAAATCCTTCGTCGCCAGTATCCATGGACAGGCTCTGGCCAAGGGCGATCCACTGGCCCCGCGCTGCCAAAACTGCCACGGATCGCACAATATCCTGCCGGTGGACGATCGAAAATCCTCGGTATCCCCGCTCAAGATCCCCTTTCTCTGCGGTTCCTGCCATAGCGAAGGCACGGAGGTTATGGAGCAGCGGGACATTCCCGAAGACCACATCCTTGAAAACTATTCCCTGAGCATCCACGGTGAAGGCCTGTTCAAAAAAGGGCTGAGCGGCAGCGCCACCTGCATTTCCTGCCACACGGCACACGACATTCTCCCCCATACCGACCCAAAATCATCGATTGCTCAGAACAACGTCGTATCCACCTGCCTGCAATGCCACTCGGAAATCGAAAGGGTGCACCGCAAGATCATCAACGGCCAGCGGTGGGAAGAACAACCGGAAACCGTTCCGGTCTGCGTCGAATGTCACCAGCCGCACAAGGCCCGCAAGGTCTTCTACGAACAGGGAGTCGCCAATGCCGACTGCCTCATGTGCCACAGTCATGAGGACCTGAAAGCAGCAGACGGACGGTCGATGTATGTGGCCGGCGATCAACTGGATCATTCCATGCACAACGAAGTGGCCTGCGCCCAGTGCCATACCGGCGTCACACCCAGCCACGAGCGCGCCTGCGACACGGTCACCGAAAAGGTTGACTGCGCGGTTTGCCACAACGATCAGGTGGAACAGTATCAGAAGAGCACACACGGTCAGCTCCATGCCGAAAACAATCCAAACGCGCCCGTCTGTACGGATTGCCATGGAACCCATGGCGTACTGGGCAAGACCGATATCACCTCGCCCACGTACCCGACCAGCGTGCCCTCCCTGTGCGCCCAGTGCCATCGCGAAGATGGACAGGCTGCCGTGCGCTACCAAGGGAAAGAACACGAAATCGTCAACAACTACGTGCAAAGCATCCACGGCAAGGGCCTGCTTGAAAGCGGCTTGTCTGTGACGGCCATGTGCACGAGCTGCCATACGGCCCATGGCGAACTCCCTGCATCCAATCCCGACTCGAGCGTAAACCGCGGAAACATCGCGGCCACCTGCGCCAAGTGCCACAAGGGCATTTATGAGCAATACTCGGCCAGCATCCACTCCATTGACAAGGCATCTGCCGAGGATAAAGCCGGCCTTCCGGTCTGTAGCGACTGCCATACGGCCCACACCATCCAGCGCACCGATATGGACGACTTCAAGTTCGTGATCATGGACCGTTGCGGCAAATGCCACGAGGAAATCACGAAAACCTATTTTGACACCTTCCACGGCAAGGCCAACAAGCTTGGATTCGACAAAGCCGCCAAGTGCTATAACTGCCACGGCGCACACTCTATCCTGCCGATCAGCGATCCACACTCCTCGCTAAGCCATGAGAACATCGTACAGACCTGCCAGCAATGCCATCCGGGAGCCACCCGCAAGTTTGCCGGCTATCTGACCCACGCCACCCACCACGATCCGCAAAAGTATCCCTGGATCTTCTGGAGTTTCTGGGCCATGACCGCTCTGCTCGTGGGCACCTTTACCTTCTTCGGAATCCATACCCTGCTGTGGTTGCCGCGCTCGCTGCATGCCCGCCGCGAACGTCTGGCCCACAAACCCGCGCCGGGCGAGAAGCTCTACGTACGGTTCACCTTCCTCTACCGCATCCTGCACGCCACCATGATCTGCTGCTTCCTCACGCTCGCCACCACCGGCATGACGCTGAAATTTGCCTATACGCCCTGGGCGGTCGCCGTTTCCAAGGCGCTCGGCGGGTTCACGGTGACAGGTGTACTGCATCGTTCCGCGGCGCTCGTCATGGTCGTCATCTTCGTTGTTCATCTGTACGATCTGGCGCGCCGCAAGAAAACCGAATTTGGAACCTGGAAGGAATTGCTATTGGGTCCGAACACCATGCTCCCAACCCTGCGCGACTTCCGGGAATTCGCCGAAACCATCAAATGGTATTTCCACAAGGGCCCGCGCCCGCAATACGGCCGCTGGACCTACTGGGAAAAATTTGACTATCTCGCCGTATTCTGGGGGATTGCTGTCATCGGTATGTCCGGGCTCATCCTCTGGTTCCCGGTATTCTTCTCCCACTTCCTGCCGGGCTGGGCCATCAATGTGGCAACTATTATCCACAGCGATGAAGCATTGCTGGCCGCCGGGTTCATCTTCAGCATCCACTTCTTTAACACGCACTTCCGTCCAGAGAAGTTCCCGATGGACAAGGTCATCTTCACCGGCCGCATGCCTCTTGAAGATCTCAAGCATGAAAAGCCGGGTGAATATGAAGAGATGGTGCGCACCGGAAAACTGGAGGAGCGTCTCGCCGATCCAATGCCGGAGCACAAGGTCAAGGTCATCACGTTCTTTGCCTGGTGCGCGCTGGCCATCGGAATCGCGCTGATCATCGGCATTATCTATTCGATGATTTTCGTTTATAAATAAGGTTTTATGCCTTTGACCTCGATGGCGGCGGAATCAAATCCGCCGCTATTTTTTTTTTGTTTGAAGACTAGCGCTCGGCGCGCAGGGATAAATACACACACAATGTGTACGGATTATATTTGCGTTGGCGTCGCCCTATAACTACCTTTACACTATGAAAAAAGCTTACCCATCGTTGCTTCTTCTGCTTTGCGCCATCGGACTGTTTTCAACGGTTTCCACAACCTGCGCACAAATCAGCAACGCCGACTGCCTTGAATGCCACGGAGAAGACGATGCCGACCGTCCTGTGGACAGCGAACGCTTCCGGCAATCCGTCCATGCCGACAACGAATGCACCAGTTGCCACGACGACATTGAAGACCCCATGCACGACACTCCGCTGAAAAAAGTCGACTGTGCGGAATGCCACGATATCGAATCGGAAATCTACCTGCAAAGCTCCCACGGCATCGCCTTGCGAAAAGGGCGCGATCAGGCGGCCACCTGCAAGGACTGCCACGGCGACTCGCACTATATCATCTCCTCCAGAAATGAAGCCTCGACCATCAACCGGAAGAATATCGCAGCGACCTGCGCCCGTTGCCATGGCGACGTGGAGCAGATGAAGAAATTCAATCTTCACCAGCTCGAACCGATCTCCAGTTACGAAAACAGCGTCCATGGATTGGCCATGGGACGGCATGATGGATCGACCGCCCCCGTTTGTACCGACTGCCACGGCTCGCACAACCTGCTGAAATCCACCGACTCAAAATCGAAACTGTACTGGCAAAACATTCCCACCACCTGCGGGAAATGCCACGAAAACATCGCCAACACCTACCAGCGGAGCGTGCATGGAATAGCCGTGAGCGAAGGCGTCCATGATGCGCCCACCTGTACCGACTGCCATGGTGAACATACCATTTCATCGACCGACTCCGATGACTCCAAAGTCTCGGCCGCACACATATCGGCCACCTGCGCAGAGTGCCATGCAGCCGAACGCATCGTCACCAAATACCGATTGCCTGAATTTGCCGTCGAAACCTACATGGAAAGCTACCACGGTCTCTCCATGCGACTCGGCTCCCTCACGGCGGCCAACTGCGCCTCCTGTCACGGAAAGCACGACATCCTACCCTCCAGCGACCCACGTTCCTCTATCAACCCCAACAACCTGAAGAAAACCTGCAGTGTCTGCCATGCCGGCGTGACGGACCAGGTGGCCCGCGGCCAGATTCATTCCGGCACTCGGCCCGGAGTCGAGCACAAGGCCACCGGCATCGTCCGCACTATTTACGTTTGGTTGTTCATCGTCGTACTGGGCGGCATGCTGGTGCATAACGGATTTGATCTATTCAGAAAAATTCGTGAGCACCTTCATAAACTCGAAGAAGAGGGTGCACCGCACCGCATGACCATCAGCGAGCGTATCCAGCATGCCATTCTTGCCATCACCTTCATTGTGCTCGGCTACACCGGCTTCGCGCTGGTGAATCCGGATGCCTGGTGGGCCAGCCCCTTCGTTGGCCAGACCGATTGGCGCGGATATGGACACAAATTGATGGCCATCATCTTCATCGCCCTGAGCATCTACCACATCGGCTACATCATCTTTACCAAACGCGGTCGCTGGCAGATCAAACAGCTTGCCCCGCGCTGGTCGGACGTGGTTCATGCCTTCCAGATGTTCGGTTTCTACCTCGGTCTGCGCAAGGAACGCGCCCGCTTCGAACACTACAGCTACATCGAAAAGGCCGAATACTGGGCGCTCGTCTGGGGTTCGATCGTCATGGTGCTTACCGGCACGCTCATGACCTACGAGGAGTGGACCCTCGCCCACTTCCCGAAATGGTTCTACGATGTCTGCACGGCCATCCACTACTACGAAGCCATTCTCGCCTGCGCCGCCATTGTGATCTGGCACTTCTACTTCGTGATGTTCGATCCAGAGGAATATCCCGTCAAGTGGACCGCTTTCACCGGCCGCGAAAGCCCCGCCGACCGAGAAAGGCTCTCCCCCGAGGAAAGCCAGGTCGGCCGCAAGAAGCACAAGAAATCCAACGACAAGTAGGCTTCGGAGAAGCAAGCGTGGCTTCGACTCCATCAATGTTCCCGCTGGCAGAGGAAGAGTGATCCGCGGACGGGAGCCCAGTACACTCGGGTTACATCACTTCGGAAAACCGACCGGCGGTGACAGACTGCATCCATCCGGGAAAAGATAAACCCCGTCGAACGACGGGGTTTATCAACAGCCTAACAGGCCTCCACCAGGGAGGCCTCCGGATGACTAAAGCTCTTGCGTCGGACGGCCACCGTATACGGGCCCCCAGCCCGACGTACCTGCATGATAGTAAACCGTACAGGAGTTAGCCCCGATAAAGACATTCGAACCTCCCAATGCAGGTGCATCCCCAAAAAATTCCGCACCCGTCAGGGAGGAACAACTTGCGAACCCATAATCACCAATGGAGTTAACCCCACTGCCGATCATTATGTCGGGCAGGCTGGAACAACCTGCGAACGCGTAATCACCAATGGTGGTGACACTGTCGGGAATATCCGCGCTCGTCAGGCTGGAACAAGCTACGAACGTCGAACCGGCAATGGCGGTGACGCCATCGGGTATATGCACGCTCATTAGACTGCCACAACCTGCGAACGCCGCGCTGCCAATGGAGGTGACGCTGTTGGGCACATCCACGCTCGCTAGATTGGGACAATTTGCAAACGCTCCAGCGCCAATGATGGTGACACTGCCGGGTATGTTCGCGCTCGTCAGGTTGCTACACTGAAAGAACGCCCCACCGCCAATGGTGCTCACGGGCAGGCCGTCAATGTACCTGGAAATGACCACATCACCTCCGGAACCGATGTACCCGGTGATGGTAATGGTGTTGTCCGTGTTTGTTGTGTAGTTGAACAGAGAGGGATTATCCAACGGCACCGTCGGACGCCCAGCGAACGTGGCCCCCCAGCCCGACGCACCTGCATAATAGTAAACCGTACAGGAGTTAGCACCGATAAAGGCGTTCGAACCCGATGAAGGCTCATGTCCCAAAAATACCGCAGCCGTCAGGGAGGAACAACTTGCGAACCCATAATCACCAATGGAGTTAACCCCACTGCCGATATTTATGTCGTGCAGGCTGGAACAACCGGCGAACGCATAATCACCAATGGTGGTGACACTGTCGGGAATATCCGCGCTCGTCAGGCTGGAACAAGCTACGAACGTCGAACCGGCAATAGCGGTAACGCCGTCGGGTATATGCACGCTCGTTAGACTGGAACCACCTGCGAATGCCGCATCACCAATGGAGGTGACGCTGTTGGGTATATCCACGCTCGCTAGATTGGGACAATTTGCGAACGCCCCACCGCCAATGATGGTGACACTGCCGGGTATGTTCACGCTCGTCAGGTTGCTACACTGAAAGAACGCCCCACCGCCAATGGTGCTCACGGGCAGTCCTTCAATATACCCGGGAATAACCACATGACCTCCGGAACCAGTGTACCCGGTGATGGTAATGGTGCTGCCCGAATCTACGGTATAATTGAAGTGGGAGGGATTAGCCCACTGAACCGTCGGACGCCCACCGAACGTGGTCCCCCAGCCCGACGTACCTGCATAATAGTAAACCGTACAGGAGTTATCACTGATAAAGACGTTCGAACCCAACGAAGGCGCATCTCCAGAAAATACCGCATTCGTCAGACTGGAACAACCTGCGAACGCATAATCACCAATGGAGGCAACCCCACTACCGATCAGTATGTCGGACAGGCTAGAACAACTTCCGAACGCAGCGCTGCCAATGGTAGTGACACCGTCGGGTATATCCACACTCGTCAGACCGGAACAACCAGCAAACGCCTGATCACCGATAACGGTAACATTATCAGGTATAACCACGCTCGTCAGAGCAGAACAACCCGCGAACGCCCCATTGCCAAGGGTTGTAACGGCATCGGGAATATCCACGCTCGTCAGAGCAGAACAACCTGAGAACGCCCCATAGCCAATGCTCGTAACGGTACCGGGCATATACACGCTCGTCAGACCGGAACAACCTGCGAACGTCCCGTCGCCAATGGTTGTAACGGGGCCGAGTATACCCACGCTCGTCAGACCGGAACAACCTGCGAACACCCCATCGCCAAGGCTCGTAACAGTGTAGGGTATGCCCACGCTTGTCAGACCGGAACAACCTGAGAACACCCCATCGCCAATGGTCGTAACAGAGCTGGGTATGCCCACGCCTATCAGACCGGAACAACCAGCGAACGCGCCATCGTCAATGGTCGTAACGGAGCCGGGGATATCCACACTCGTCAGACCGGAACAATCTGCGAACGCGCCAACGCCAATGGTGGTCACGGGACGGCCACCAATCTCGCTGGGAATGACCACGTTGCCGCCAACGCCGTTGTATTGGGTGATGGTGATGGTGTAGTTCGGATTGACGGTGTAGCTGAATGAACTCAAAGCAACTGCGCTGGCGAGGTTGAGTCGGCCGCCCGAGGCACATACGCCTGTCAATGTCGGATCAACCGTGTCCATCAGAGTCTGTTTGATTTCAGCGACGGAAAGGTCGGGGTTGACGGAAAGCAACAGTGCACAAGCCCCCGCAACACAGGGGGCTGCCATCGATGTCCCATCGAGATAATGATATCCTCCACCAGGCTCGCAACTGTAAATGTCGCTTCCCGGCGCCCCCAAATCGGTGGAGAGCAATCCATAGTTGGAGAACGACGACAGGGCATCGTTGTCGTCGGTGCTAATCACGGAAATGATGTTGTCTGAGTCATAGCAGGCAGGATAGAACGGGATGCTATCGGCGTTCAAAGAAGAGTTGCCCGCGGCTACGACGAACACAATGCCGTTCGCACCTGCGTCGTCAATGGCGTCTTTCAACGCCTGGCTGTATCCTCCCCCCCCCCAGGAGGCGCTTATCACATTAGCTCCATTCTGTATGGCATAGTCGATACAATCTATTGCGTCGGAGTTCCAACCACTTCCTTGCCAATTCAAAAATTTGAGAGCCATGATACGTACATCCCAGCAAACACCGGCCACGCCCTCGCCGTTGTTGCCTTCGGCACCAACAGTGCCTGCACAATGAGTGCCATGGTAAATTCCGTAGTAGGAATTGTCGTCCATTGGATCGGCGTCGCCATTGCGGAAATCATAGCCGTATACGTCATCTATGTAGCCGTTGCCGTCGTCGTCCACTCCGTTATCGGCTATTTCACCGCTGTTGACCCACATATTGTCATCCAAATCCGGATGGGTGTAGTCCACTCCTGTGTCAATGACGGCCACTACGACGCTGCCGTCCCCGGTGGACATATCCCAGGCCTCCGGTGCATCGATATCGGCGTCGGGTGTGCCTCCGGTTTGGCCGGTATTGTCCATGCCCCACAGGTACGAGAGCAACGGGTCATTGGGAATGTTGCATGCCTGACAAGCATAATCAGGCTGGGCATAAAGAACTTCGGAGCTCCCGTTAAACGATTTCAGCGCCGCTTTAACATTCATACCGGGATTCAATTCAACAACGCATAGATCAGGAAACGACTTAAACTGTTTACTGATGTTTCCGCCTAACGCAGCCATTTTGTTCTGGCGTGTGGCTCTGGCTTTTTCATTGCCTGGCCTGAAACGCACCAATAACCGCCCTTCTTTGAATTCGGCATTGGGGTCAATTTTGGTAAAATCCACCTTTGCAGTGTGATTGGACTGGGCCAGGGCCGGAACTGCGGCCAAGCAGACCAGTGCGCACAAAGCCGCACATATACCATTGGTGCTTTTGAATCTCACTTTTACCTCCTTGTATTTGGTTTATTTCTCTACAGCCACCACCTCGACAACCGAAAAAACAAATGCGAAGAGCGGCGGAAAAGCGCTTTCCAACGGTGCGTACCCCAACGGTCTCACACACAATAAAAGCGCAACATCTACCATCAGTATTGCGTAAGTTTTTATTTTACATACATTTATATTATTTTGATTTCTTGTTACAGTACCTTCATGTATTTCCACCTATATCTTTTCGTTTAAAGCATACTTTTCTCATGTTTATAGAGAGTTGGTCTAACTGATAAAACCAGCAACACAACGGAAGACCCAATGAAACGAGGCCAGATCGTGAACGTCTCTCCCCCGAGGAAAGCCAGATCGGCCGCAAGAAGCACAAGAAATCCAACGGTAAGTAGGCCTCGGAGAAGCATGCGTGACTTCCGAAACCGGCCTTGACTTCAAGCTTTTCAGGACCTGCATGCTGTAGGACTTTTAATCCCTGAAGGAAAAAGGAAACCGCCATGTCTGCAACGAAACGAATCATCCCGTCTCTTTTTGCGTCCCTGCTGCTTTTCCCTGGAACGGCATGGGCGGAACCGATGCCCGGATCCGTTGGAACCGTGGTGGAAAAGGTAGACAGTGGCGGTTACACCTGTGTCCAAATCGCCCTTGATGGCGAATCCGCATGGTATGCCGCCCCCGGCACCCTCACACCCGATCTTGATTTTGGAGATATGGCTACCAATACGACGTCCTGCTTCAGGATGCCTCGGTGGATGCCAATTTGCTTTTTTGCCGGAAAAGAAAAAAACGCCGCTACGGTCATGCCTACCGCAACGGCGCTTTCAATCTCCGGGCTATGTCGGTGATCAGGGTATAGAACGAATCCGATAGAAGCGCACCGGGTCTACAGCACCGCTTACCTCAACCACTTCCTGGGTCACGATGCCAACGCCAGGAATCGTAACGGTTGTCCCAATATTCGAAAACCCATTGGTAAGGACCGACGTTGCCTGAATTCGCTCCGCGCGGCCACCGGCTGTTTCCCAGCGGACACGTATGTTGTTGCCCTCGGGAACAATTTCCACCAACCGCAATGGACCGCAGGAATAATCCGCCAAGTCGTAAAGGCCATCGCCATCGTTGTCTAACCCAAGAAAATCACCAACCGTCCAGTTTTCGTTGGTGTTCGATGCCAAAATATCGTTGCACGCATTGTTCGCGAACGTATCCACCGTTCCATAATAGGGTGGATCAACGTTCTCTGCGGACGATGCAGCGGGATCATGGCAATCATAACATTCCACCACTCCATTTGCATCGTGATGCGCGCGCAAACCATTGCCCACGTGGCATCCCGTGCACCCTAATCCGGAATTGTTAGCCGTACCATTCGACTTCCACATGTATGGATTTTTTTGATCCCCACTCAGATGGCATAGATCACAATCCGTACCCATCGTATAGCGGTGCATGTCGTGTTTATTCCCAAGGGCGAAAGTGGATCCTTTTGTGGTAGTCGAATCGTTAAATGCACCGTGGCAATCAACACACCCATCATTGTAGCGGTCATATGCAAAGCTGGTGTTTGTCCCGATCAAGAACAGAATCATTGCTCCTGTGAGTACGGCCCGATGCGAGCCCGTCATCTTTTGTTTTGATCTTGTTGCGTTCATGTATTCCCTTCATTTGGGTTCCGCGGCTGAAGCAGGGTCGATATCACCCTCTCCAGTTGAAAGACGCAGTTCTTCCAATGCCGCACCCTATGCATGCAAAACCACATTTCAAGGACGAAACCGGCACCTCCCCAAAATAGGATTTCGTCTAACATAAAATACTCATATTATTGCCCACAAACTACTTACAATATTTTATTACTGTTTTGATCCCATTTTCACCATTTTATTCGTTCCAATGCTAACCGCGAGATCTAGAGAACGGGGCACGTATGTTCGAGCCAACCTTGACTTCTATCAAAACGAAAGGTTTTGCGGTGTTCGCCGCTTTACACCCCTGTACGGGAACACTATCGTTCTCGCCTTTCTGTCTATTAAGAAATGAGACCTAGCCAAAGCGTTTTGGCTTTGGTCTACTTTCCAACAAACGACTGGACTATGAGCGAAGAAAAACCAATCTATAATGGCATTCCCATCAACCTGTTTCTGGCAGGGCGCCCCTGCCTGGTCGTCGGTGGCGGAAAAGTCGCCCTGCGCAAGATTCAGCTACTGCAAAAAGCGGGCGCACAGGTGGCCGTGGTCAGTCCCGACGTCTGCGACGAGCTCGGCACATTGATCGAACAGGGTCTTGTCACCCACACGGTCCGCCGCTTCGAGGACCACGATATCGAGGGTGCAATACTCGTATACGCAGCCACCAATAGCCGCGGAGTCAATCGCCATGTACTCGAATGTTGCCGCGAACAGCATGTTCTTTGCTGCTGCGTGGACGGAAACTGGGCCGACAGCGATTTCAGCACTCCGGCGATTACCCGACATAACCAGCTGACCGTCTCCGTCTCCTCCGGCGGCAACGACTGTCGTCAGTCCAAGATGGTCAAGAACAGCCTGTCGCGCCATCTGAAGATGATGGAATCGGCCCATCTCGTCATTGTGGGAACCTCACACAACCACCTCACCGTCGAAGAGCGCGAACCCTTTCACCTTACGGGACACCGCCTGGAACGAGCCGGCTTCATGATCATGCAGCTTTGGGGCATTCACGAATTCATGATTCTCAACACCTGCAACCGCGTCGAGGTCATCGCGGTGGTCTCCGAAGAAACCATGCAAAACGGCATTCTGCGCCACGTCATGGGCTTTACGAACCTGAAGGAAGACAAATACTACCTCAAAACCGGCAAGGCCGCCTACGAACACCTCTGCCTGGTTACGGCCGGCATGCTTTCGCAAACCCCCGGCGAAAACCACATTACAGCCCAAATGAAAGAAGCACTCGAGCAATCCAAAGGGCGGGGCTGGTCGAGCAATATGATTCAGGAGTGGATCTCCACGGCGCTGTACATATCAAAAGCCATCAAGAACAAAGTTGCTCCGCTGCTGCACAGCTACGAAATCGAAGACCTCTCCCTGCGCTATCTTGAAGCCGAGGGCAAGATCCACGAAAATACCACCCTGATGGTGCTGGGAGCCGGCATGGTCGGCAAGGGCCTCGTCAAGGATGCGCTGCCCAAGGTGGGTCGGATTGTCTGGTGCTATCATGTAAACCGGCCCGACGTCCCCGCAGACTGGAATGGAAAAGTGGAACTCTGCACCTTTAACGACATGAAAAACCAGATAACGGATGCCGACGTTATCGTCAGTGCCGCGGATGCTCCGGGCCATCTTTTGCACCTCGGGCATGAGCCCTTCTTCAATCAGGAACGCCCGGTAACCGTGATCGACCTTGGCATGCCGCGCAATGTCGACCCCGAACTGGACGACCTCTCGTCCGATGTTACCGTGGTTGACCTGGACGGACTCAAATACTGGTACCGCCGCGAATTGGCTGATATGACCGAAATCCTGGCGCAAAGCCGCGCCATCGTTGCCGACAATCAGGATCTATATGAAAAGATCACCAAAAGTTTTAAAGGCGGGTACTCGACCGAGTAGCCTGGCGCTGACCCAGTCGCGTGCCGCCCTTAACCGCATCGAGCGCATGCTCGACGACATCGTTTTCGAGTCGGTGCCCATCACGTCCGTGGGCGATACCGACCGCACCACCGACCTGCGCAACAGCCCGGCGAATTTTTTCACCAAGGAACTCGACGATGCCCTGCTGCGCGGCGAAGTCGACTTTGCGGTTCACAGTGCCAAGGATCTGCCCGCGCCTATGCCCGAGGGGATCGACTGGTTCTGGTTGCCATGGCGCGAGGAACCGCGTGACGCACTGATTCTCGCTCCGAACCACGCGGTGACCGATTTGCCGGACCATCCTGTGATCGGCGTCAGCTCCGAACGGCGCGAAGCCTACTGCACCCAAAAATTCCCCCACGGCATCCAAAAAACCATCCGCGGCAACATCGAAGAACGGATTGCCCAGGTCGATGCCGGCGATTTCGATGTGATGGTCATGGCCGGAGCGGCCCTCGTGCGACTGGGGCTTGAAGAACGCGTAACCGAATGGATTCCTCTCGATGAGCTGGAAGTTCCAGAAGCCCAGGGCTATCTGGCCATCACCTTCCGCGAAGGCGACGAACGCATGATGGCACTGCGCAGTCTCTTCACGCACGCCGTCACATTTGCCGGCGCCGGCGTCAGCAACAAAGAACTTTGCACCATCGCCACCCTGCGAGCGCTGCAGCAGTGCGACACCTGCCTCTATGACTCGCTCATTGATAAAAGCCTGCTGGATGAACTTCCCCCTCACGCCGAAGCCATCGACGTCGGCAAGCGATGCGGCGCCCATAGCAAAGAACAGCACGAAACCACCAAACTTATTTGCGAATGTGCACGGCAAAGCAAAAAGGTCGTGCGCCTCAAGGGCGGCGACCCCGGTATTTTCGGCCGCTTGGCCGAAGAAACCGAAGCACTCGAAAAACTCGGCATCCCTTTCCGTGTCATTCCAGGCATCAGTGCCCTGCAGGCCGCAACCACCGGCACCGGCATGCTCTTGACCCGCCGCGATGTTTCTCGTGGTTTTGTGGCGCTCACGCCAAGAATGCACGGCGGCGGACTGGCACGTTGCGACGGCAAAATGAAAGATCAACTGCCGGTCATCTACTACATGTCGATCAAAGCCATTGAACCCGTTACCCGTCAAATGCTGGAAGACGGCCATTCGCCCGACACCCCCGCCGCCCTGGTCTTCAATGCTGGCGGCGAAGACGAACGGATTTTCAAAACCACGCTGGGCGCACTTTTAGACCAGGCGAAAACCCACTGCCTTAAGCAACCCGGACTTATCATCGTGGGCGACACCACCGCCTACGCCTACAAGACCGATCTCGGAGCACTGCAGGGAAAGCGGATCCTGCTCTCCTGCTCCGATGCCATCCAGCAAAAGGCCGCCGACCTCGTTCGCGATTTTGGCGGTCAGCCCGTGCAGTTTCCTCTGATCAAATTGAAATGCAGGCACCATGTGCCGTTGCAATGTGCGTCATTCGACTGGCTGGCGATCACCTCGCCGTCATCCGTCCGCGCCTTCATGGAAATTGTCCGCTACCAGAAGATCGATTTCCGCAGGATCCCCAGAATCATGGTCTGCGGTCGCGGAACCGCCGCCGAATTCGCGGAGTACGGCATCTGCGTCGATGCCCAGCCCGAAGCCGGTTTCAGCGCCGACTCGCTCATTGCACTGGCCAGCGAAGTGATCAAGCCCGGCGAAAAGATCCTGCGCGTCCGCTCCGACAAGGCCGGACCGGATCTCGCCATTGCCCTTAGGGAAAACGGTGCAGAAGTCGAGGACTCCGTCATCTATGACAACGTGCGGGTTGAATACGAAGAGCTTCCGCCGTTCGACGCTGTATTCTTTGCCAGTGCCTCCGGCGTGGAATCGCTGGTCGGCCAATGGGGGGTAGATGCCCTCGCCGGAAAATCGATCGTCGTGATCGGTAAACCCACGGCCGACGCCCTGGAACTCCTTGGCCTCCAGCCCGATGTCATCGCCAGGGAAGCCACCGTTCCCCGCGCCATTGAATCCCTCGCCGAACATCTCGTTGCCCACCGCATCATCGGCGGCTAAGAAAAAAAAGCTCCGGATCAACCGGAGCCTGCTTCACGTTGGTGCGGGAAGAAATCAGTTCTTGCCGAAAATGCGGCGTCCAAACAGCAACCCTACGCCAAAGATGCCGATCAAACTGGCCACCGCCGGTTCCGGAATCACGACATTGCCACCGCCCACGTTAGTGTCATCAAGCGCACCGCCAAGAGATCCATCTGTATTGTATGCTATCGGCCTCGGGGCTGGAGCGGTATCGTATTCAGTCAGGGTCGGTCCTTGTACATACTGTTGCAGGTAGAAGTCTCCTTCACTTATAACAGCAGCATCGTAGTCATAGATTCGTACAAAGAAAAACCCGGCATTAATATTGTTATTCCCGACATCGGCATCGGTATATGTGAGGATCCCTTGACTTGGAAAACGCCCTGCTGCCCCGGCGCTGGAATACACCTCATTCAGAAGATATTCGCCTGCTCCAAGCAACTGGGAATCAGTGATATTCGCCTGAGCCGTATTTGTCGGTGACCAAACCAACTGAACGTATGCCTGATTAACAGCGATTGTGCCGCCGCCAGATTTATAAACACTGCCGGAACTATCAATGTTTTTCAGCTCTACGTCTATATCCGCAAAAACAGAGCTCGACGCCAGCGCGGCAACCAGAAATGCAGTTGTTTTCTTCATCATTCATACCTCAATCAATATAAATACGGGTTTAGTTCAAGTTGAAAGGCCGCGAAACAACCCAGTTCGTTTCTACGGTCGACATATACCAGAAACCCTGCCCAACGCTGACCTGAATCGCTTTGTTGTCCCATCCTATGACGTTGGAAAGGAGATCGAAATCAAAATACTCGTGATACTCGGACAAAACGTAAGTGGTTCCATTCCAGGCATATATCCTATCACCCAACGATGGCGTAAAACCCAAATTTGTAATACTACAATCCACTGGATAAGGATATGAGCAGATCTGAAATCCTGCCATGATAGAATTAGTTATGGCATCGTCGACGGGAACATTCCCATTAAGAAAGGTATCCACAGCGCTAGGAGCAGAGACCCAATAGCCTTCGCCATTATCAATACTGAATTCTGTATCCCATCCTATGACGTTGGCTAAGAGATCGAAATCGAAATACTCATGATACTCAGATGAAACGTAAGTTGCTCCATTCCACTTATATATCCTGGAACCCAGGGGAAGCGCGTCGCCGTAAATAGTTGCAGGTGTGTTGGTCGAATCAGCGTTGTATTGCATACCCGCAATGTGAAAGCCCATGGGTTCCTGAACGTGGGATACGCCTACGATTCCCATGGTCGTTCCTTGCTGTGCGGAAGCAACGGCAACCATGCCTGCCAGTACTAAAAAGGCCTTCGTTCTTAACATATATACCCTTACACAAACGCTAATTGTTCGAAATGCACCGACTTTTCTACGCCGATCAATCCGGATTAGCCAGCGTTTTCTTGAATATCATCGATTATGACGCTTATTTTTCCGATGACATCTATCTGACTCCTGTTTCGGGTAACGCACATTTTGCATTGAATTCACGTTAAATCGATTCCAGACCTTCCCGGCTTCAGCTACAGTCGACCCATGATATTTCCAGATCCAACGCCTGCTACCACGGCAGCCAATGCCACGGACCGCTTTTTTGAGCCGGGCGGCCTGTTTGAGCAGCATTGCATCGAAGGAGGAATCGATTTCGAGCTTCGTCCGCAGCAGCAGACCATGGCGCGAGCTTTAGCCGACGCGGCCGGCATAGGGCATCATCTGGCCGTGGAGGCGGGAACCGGGGTCGGCAAGAGCTTTGCCTATCTGGTGCCCCAGATCCTGACCGCATTGGAGCACGAGACCCGTTGCGTCATTGCTACCTATACGATCACGCTCCAGGAACAGTTAATAGACAAGGACATCCCATTTGTGCGCAAAACGCTTGGCCTCGATTTCAAGGCCGTAATGGTCAAAGGCCGGTCCAATTATCTCTGCCTGCTGCGTCTCCAGCGCGCGCGCCGGGCATCCGGCGACCTGTTTGACGACACGAAAGCGCGACAGCTCGACGATATCCACGCCTTGGCCAGCAGCAGGCAACTGGGCGATGGCAGCTATCAGAATCTGGCCGAGCAACCCGACCACGATGTATGGGGCTCGATTTGCGCCGAACACGGCAACTGCACCGGAAAGCGCTGCCCGTTTTATAAGGAATGCTATTTCATGATTGCCCGCCAGCAGATGCAGGACGCACAGGTGCTGGTGGTCAACCATTCGCTCTTCTTTGCCGAGCTGGCCCTGCGCGCCGAAGGTGCGGCGATGCTCCCGCCCTACGGCTATGTCGTCTTCGACGAGGCGCATCAGATGGAGCAGGTCGCCTCTTCGCATCTCGGCATCCGCCTATCGCTCTACATGATCGAATACTGGCTCCGGCGCATCCACGGCGAAAAACGGCGCGGTCTATGCGCGATGCTTAAGGACGGAAAAGGCACCTTCATGGCCGACCAAACCCGCGAGGCGGCCGAAGCCTTTTTCGAGGCGGTACGCAGCCACTTCAAGCTCGGACCGCAAAAGACCCAGCAACGCGTACTGGCCCCCCCACCCATCGAAACCGACCTGCCACTGAAGATCACCAACCTGTGCGAACACCTGAAAACCCTGACACAGACCACGGAAGACGACGGGATTCAGGCCGAAATCAAGAGCCTGCGAAACAAGGGTCTGGAACTGCGCGATACCGTGGAGGCCTTTCTGAAGCAATCGCTGGAAGGACAGGTTTATTGGACGGAAGTCCAGGGACGGCGGCGCGTGCCGGTCCTGTACTCGGCCCCTATCGATGTCGGCCCGATCCTGCGCGAAATGCTGTTCGAGGAAATTCCATGCGTCGTGATGACCAGCGCCACGCTGGCGGTCGGCGACAACCTTGAATACTTCCGCCACCGGGTGGGCGCCATGGACTGCTCAGAACTGCGCGTCGGCTCGCCGTTCGACTATGCCCGGCAGATGTGCATCCAGATTCCGGCCAATATGCCCCCCCCTTCCTCGGAGAAGTTCGAGCAGGCAGCCAGCGCGGCCATTCGCCATCTCGTGCGCGAAAGCCGCGGGCGCGCCTTTGTGCTCTTTACCAACGCGCGCTTCATGAAAAAGGTGGCCGATGAGCTGCGTTTCGACTTCGAGCTGGACGGGTTCGAGTTTCTGGTCCAGGGCACCGGCATGCCGCCCCAGCGCATGCTTGAAAAATTCCGCAATCACGAGGCCGGCGTGCTGTTCGGACTCGACCGTTTCTGGATGGGGGTCGATGTGCAGGGCGATGCGTTGAGCAATGTCATCATCACCCGCCTCCCCTTTGCCGTGCCGGACCATCCGTTGATCCAGGCGCGGTTCGAAACCATCGAAGCGCAGGGAGGCAATCCATTCAAGGAATATTCCCTGCCCGAAGCCGTGCTGAAGTTTCGGCAGGGTGTGGGACGCCTCATCCGTAGTTCACGCGATAGCGGAACGGTTACCATCCTCGACAGCCGTGTGCAAAACCAGTGGTATGGACGCCTTTTTCTTGAATCGCTGGAGGAATGTCCGGTTGAGTTTACTGAAATTCCCGACCTGGAATGCTAGCCGGGGAGTAGAAGCCTAAGGCGCCAGCCGTACCTGTAGCTTGTAGAATTGATTCGGGCCGGCCCGCTCAACCGTATCCGTGTAGCTGTTCGCCGGATATGGCAGGTCGCCGGAAATATTCGTAAAGGTAGAGTAGCCCATAGATGTGGACCAGCTGACGCGGTACACCCGTCCCGTAACCGGATCCCACGAAAGGATGAAGGGGGATTCATAGCCCGACTGCGGCGGAATGATTTCCGAGACACCAAACCGGGAACCGGTCAGCAGGGGATTGTGTCCCGAAATATACTCAGACAGATTATCCTGCCCGTCGCCGTCACTATCGGCCGTTGCAATGGCTCCGGTGGTACTCGAGAAATAGGTGTATTCCCAACCATCCGCCAGGCCATCGCCGTCCGAGTCAAAGATATCACCACTGACCAGCAGCGAATACCACTGGGTGCTCCCCATGAGCGAGCCATCGTAATCCACTGTAATCGTGTAGAACCCTGCGATGGGCGCATTGATATAGACCTGCTCGACATTGTCGACATTGTTTTTCGCGCTTGCCGTGGCGTTGGACGCTGGGTTCGTATAGTCCAAAGAATAAGGATAATGAAGACCATCCGGGCCGGTAACCGTCAGATCGAGATCATTAACCAACATCGCCAGACGTACATCGTTATCCGTCTGTCCAGCAGCTGGGGGATCGGTCCAGCAAAGTGTTATGCGCAATGGTTCATAGCCATCGCTGTAGACCTCCCAGTTGTCCATGCTGTCATTGCGGCCCAGATGGTCCTCCGTCATGGACATGACATGGCCGTTTGCAACGCCCTGGATCAACTCGGCCGCAGCCTTTGTGTTCATCAACCCCCAACCATACGCATAGTCGGGCCCCGGGTTCCCCAGATCATCCGCCGTATGGATGATGAGCCCTTTAAGCGTGCTGGCTCGCATATACTGCCCGGGAAACTGCTGGTTGTAGTAATCAATCAGGAGGGCTGCCGACCCACAGGCATTGGGGGTTGCCATACTGGTCCCCGACAGGTTGATATAATCATTGGTGCTGTCATCATCGCACGACCATACATCCCATCCATTGGCCACGATATCGGGCTTGATCCGGCCATCGTCTGCAGGTCCCCATCCGCTAAAGGAAGTCATGTCGGCGTTGTCCAGTGAACGGTTGATACCGGACACGGCATCCTTCACTGCGCCAACTGTCATGATGTTTTTGGCACATGCCTCACCCTTGATGGTATCGTAGCCGCCCTTATACGACTTCTCCGCTAGCGGATGCATCGAACTGTTGTAGATTGCGGATTGCCATGATCCCTGATTATAATAGACGGTGTCGCCATTCGAGGGACCATCATTACGGTCGTTGCCGGCTGCCACAAAGGGCAGGAAATACGGTGCATCATAGACGGCCTGATCATAATCCATGGCCCCTGAATCGTATTGACCATACAAGGGGTCAACCTCACCCGCCCCCCAATTCAACCAGTAGGGCCAGTGCCAACCGGCATTCCCCGACCAGCTATTTCCATCACTGAGGTAGTGCCAGCCACAAATGGTTCCATAGGAGTGATTGGACAGATAGAGTGCTCCTGATTCGCCAGGCGATGCCGCTGCCCGACCGTTCATTTCAGCAATATCATCGTTCCAGTCGTAGGAATCAATGTTGACAGCAGGTGCCATACCCTGCCGGCCAAGGGCAACCCCGGCGGCGCCAATGGTTCCGCCAACGTGGGTTGAATGGTAATAGGAGGCCACACTATCCATATTGGATACGCGACCACCGAACTCCTGATGGCTGGTCATCACCGAGCCCGTATCCCACACCCCGACCGTCAGCCCTGAACCGTCGGCATTAAATGGTGCAGTATTGCGCACCTGATTGGCGGCGGTCGAAATCGCGGCGTTATAGTTTTCCGTCGTGTACCAGATATGCCGATTACCCCGGATACCCATAAGCTGCATGGTCCGCACTCCGTTATCATCCCGCATCGACATCCCGTGGGCTTCCGCCCATTGCCGAGCCTGCTCCTTTTCGCGATGGGCCCTATCGTGGGTCTTTTTTACGGTCTCCTGTCGCTTGCCGGGATTTTCAGCAAAGGTTTCATGCTTCTGGGCCGAAACAGGTAGAGTCGCGAGAAACAACAAAAGGATGGCAACGGATGTGATCAAGTATTTCATGATCCGATAAAAGCGCGATCACGTGATCAACAACAAGCTTAAACAGCCGATTTTGACTGATTGAGCATCGCACTCGTCGGCACCGGTATTGCAACCAGACGTCGATGTTTAATCGAATGGCCGGACGATGGGCTCGTCAAACGGCATGCTCTGAAGGGCATCGATCTCGAACAGCATGGCATCCCCCCGATCCTCTAGAGACTGAACCGGCCCGTCATCGTTGACCTTCACCGCATTGGTTGGTACGGGTTCGGGAAAAACGGGATGTTCGGCCACAACCGGAACCTCAACCGGCACGGGATGCGCTACGGGTTGCGGCGCGGAGCGCCGCAAGACATAGGCGGTTGACGCAACGGCAACCGAAACCACGGCTAGGGCTATGCTGACAGCTTTCATGAAAATCCTTGCTCAGAGGAATAACCGAATGCCCTTGTTTTGTAAAGCGGTTAGCCCTCGCGCAAGGAAGCCCCTAGCTTTTGGCAAAGGAAGTCGCTCAGCTTTTGGTGAACTTTATTCACCTTCTTGTCGGTCAGCGTCTGCTTGCCGGAACGGTAGACAAAGTTATACGCCAGGCTCTTCTTGCCTTGCTCGATGCCTTTGCCCTGATAGATGTCGAACAGGCCAAAACTTTCGAGATCCTTGGGGTTGGCTTTCTGGATAAAAGTTACCACATCCTCGTGCTTGACCGACTGATCGACCACCAGCGCGATATCGCGGCTCATGGATGGGAACTGCGCCAAATCCTCGGTCTTGGTGATGACAAATGCATTTTTCAGCAATGCTTCCAGTTGCAGCTCGGCGGCCGCCACCGGTCCGTTCAGACGCCATTCGGCCCGCGCGGTCTTGTTCACCAGTCCCATGCAGCCGACCACATTGCCGTCCACTAACACGGAAACGGCCGTGCCGCTTTCGAATTCCGGTCGGTCTTCGGCTTTGAATGAAACGTTATCCAGCTTCTGTGCCGCCAGCAACTGTTCAATCAGCCCCTTCATCCAGACAAACATTTCCTCATCGGAAACCGGCGCGCGCTTTTCAAGCAGTGAACGGCCCACCGGGCCCATCATGCCAAGCGAGACCATTTCGGTCTGGACCGGTGCGCCATCGACGCGGTTGAAGACGCGGCCGAGTTCGTAGAAGCAGGCCTCGCTGATCTGGCGCGAATGGTTGCGGCCAAGGCTTTCGACCAGTTGCGGAATCAGCGAGGTGCGCATCACCGACTGGTCCATGCTGATCGGATGCGGCAGCTCCTCGCGGCTTTCGCGGTTTTCCTTGTTGAAGAGGTCGAGCAAGGGATGATTGACCAACGTATAGTTCATGATTTCGCTGACACCGAGCCCTTGCAGACCGCTGCGCAGTCCGCCAATTGCTCGTACCCGCGAGTCGTCGGCTGTTGGAATCACTTTGGCCAGCGGCATTTTGGCCGGCACATTGTCGACGCCGTGGATGCGGGCGATTTCCTCGACGAGATCCACTTCGCGTTCGAGGTCGAGGCGGAAACTAGGGATGAACGCAGTCGCGGTTTCACCGTTGTCGTGCTCAATTTCGATTTCCAACGACGTAAAGATTTTCTTCATTTCCTCGGCGGATATGCCCGAGCCAATCATGCCTTCGATACGCGACCAGCTGAACGGGATTTCAAGATGCGGCTTCCGGTGCGGATAGAGGTCCACGATGCCATGGCAGACCGTGGCTCCGGCCAG
This sequence comes from Pontiella sp., assembly GCA_050290185.1. Classification (GTDB taxonomy): domain Bacteria; phylum Verrucomicrobiota; class Kiritimatiellia; order Kiritimatiellales; family Pontiellaceae; genus Pontiella. The sequence goes on along the minus strand of JBNKHE010000008.1, from coordinate 149,972 downwards.
TTCGCACATGAGCTCCGCCGCCCGGCGGCTTGCCCATTCGACGGAGTCGGCATTGACGCCGCGCTGAAAGCGGTAGGAAGAGTCGGTGGACAATCCCAGCTTCTTGGCAGTGTGACGAATGGACGAGGTTTCGAAGGCGGCAGCTTCGAGCAGAATGGTCGTCGTCTCGTCATTGATTTCGCTAACATTGCCGCCCATCACACCGGCAATGGCGGAGGGCTTATCAGCGTCGGCAATCACAAGCATCTCGTCGGTCAAGGTACGCTCGACATCGTCGAGTGTATGCATTTTTTCACCCGGTTTGGCGGCACGGACAATGATCTGGTTCCCAGCAACCAGGTTCTTATCGAACGCGTGCAGCGGATGACCGGTTTCGAGCATGACATAGTTGGTGATATCCACGACGTTGTTGATCGGCCGCAGACCGGCTGCTTCGAGGCGCTTCTGCATCCATTCCGGTGACGGGCCGATTTTGGCATCCTTCAGCACACGAGCCGTGTAGCGCGGACACTTTTCCGAGTCCTCCACAACAACGGAGATCTCTTCGTTAACATCGCCTTCGGTTTCAAGAATCCCATAAGCGGGAACCTTCAGTTCGGAACCGTAGAGCACTGCCATTTCGCGGGCGACACCGATCATGGAAAGGCAGTCTGGACGGTTCGGGGTAATCTCGAGTTCGATGACCGTTTCCGGCTCGCCCCACACTTGAACAAACAGCGTTCCCGGCTCGAGGGAGGCATCGAGCACCAGCAGGCCGGAGTGGTCTTCGCCCAGCCCCAGCTCGTCCTTGGCGCAAAGCATGCCCATGGATTGTACGCCGCGGATCTTGGCCTTCTTGAGTGTAATACCGCAAGGGAGTGTCGTACCAACCGGCGCGAAGGGATACTTGCCGCCAACCTCGACGTTCGGCGCACCGCAAACGACCTGCATGGTTTCTTCGGCGCCATAATTGACGGTGCAGAGACGCAGCTTGTCGGCACCGGGATGCGGCTCGATAGCCAGCACCTCGCCCACCACCACGCCGGCAAAATCGGAGCCGATCGCTTCGATCGCCTCGACCTCCAGCCCCGCAAAGGTCAGCTTGTCCGCCAACCCCTCGATGGTGTCCTCAAAATCAACATATTCCTTCAGCCAACTGACCGGTACTTTCATAAACACGCTCCGAATGAAAAAAATGAGCGTTCTGTATACCGTTTGCCGCAAAACGGCTCAAGTTATTCGTGCGGAAGGTTCGTTCCCGTTAAAACCTTCCGCCAAGCCGACTGCGCAACAGACTTTGCGTTCGTTTCAACCAGATCACCATGCGCGAGGATGATCCGCTCGAAATCCCACTCCATGATCCGTTCCAAAGATGTTCGCGCTGCGGCTTTATCCTTCCAACCCAACTGGTATTCCGGAGCCGGCTTCGGGTGGTTACACATTCGAAACACCGCTTTCCACCACAATTTCAGTCGCCAATCCACATCCGGAGTGTCGTCGGTTACGTTTTCGATCAAATCGACCAGAATGAGCGTACGGGACATTCTGTGAAAAAAAGCCACCTCAGAGATGATGCGATTTTCGCGCACAAATATCTGGCCCAGATCCCCGGCCCAGCGTGGGTCCGGGCGGTCACCTAATAACCAATCAAAAGCAATATCCGGTTTTTTCAGTTCGACCTCCGGACAGATCCAGGTCTCCGCTTCCGGAAATGCCTGTTGTGCCGATTCAATATGCGAAAAATGAAAGGAGCCCGGCGCCACGATGCATTCCACGCGCCCCAGCTTCCCGATGGCCGCAATGGTTTCGGCATCCAGTGCGCATGGCGAGTGAAGCCATAGGTTCCCGTTCGAAAGCCGCACCACCGTCATACGCGCCCGAATATCCATGCCGCCAAAACGAACCGGATATTCCTTCACCCAGATTGCATCCCGCTGGTATTCCAGTAACGCCATGGTTGTCATATGCAAAACCTCGCTTTCAGCTAAAGGGTTTTCCGATGTTCTTCAATGTGCCTGAATCGCAACCGAAAAACAACGCCCAGAAGGGTTTCGGATGCATCTCCATACCGGAAACGATGTTCCGTCGTGTTTTTTCGTCACATTCCGCATGGATTGAACGAATAGATCATTGACCACCCCAATCGACTTGAAGGAGGCCCTTTAATGAAAAGAATGCTTATCTTGACGATCGCACTGCTGGCAACGCCCACAATGAGCCGCGCCCAAACGTTCACCAGCGGACCCGTGCGGACGGATCTGATCGAACTGTTTACCTCGGAAGGATGCAGCAGCTGCCCGCCGGCCGACCGAAAGATGAATGCCCTCGTGGAAAAAAAGAAGCTATGGAAGGAGTTTGTCCCGGTCGCCTTCCATGTCGACTACTGGGACTATCTAGGGTGGAAGGATCCCTACTCGTCAGCGACTTTTAGCGCACGACAACGACGCTATACAAAACAATGGCACGCCCGCACTTCGTACACACCCTGTTTCGTGGTGAACGGCGTTGCCGCACGTCAGCCGGTCTCCTCCGGGCACATCGATCAGACCGGCAGGTTGAAGGCGATGCTGGATGGCGATAAAGCCACGATCACTTTTTCCCCCATCAAAGCGAACGGTGATTATATCGCATGGCTCGCACCGCTCTCCGGCAAACTCGACAGCTCGGTAACCGCCGGGGAAAACCGCGGGCGTAGCCTCGAACATTGTTTCGTGGCGCTCGGGCTGGTGAACGGGAAGATGAACAAGTCAGGAAGCACCTGTTCCGCCACGTTGACCCTTCCCGCCGATGCCCGCACCCAAGCCATCGCGGTTTGGGTTTCGCTCCGCGGATCCCAAACGCCTCTGCAAGCCACCGGCGGGTGGTTGTAGGGAGGGAGCGGTTGAGTGAAACGAATCCTTCCCGCCGTCCACCACCGCCCTCCCGACGGCGGCTGGAAGGTCGTTGACCGTTCCTGCCCTACAACACTCATCCACAAAAAAACCGCCCTCGATGGAGAACGGTTTTTCGACTTGTCCGTCGCAGCCCGAAGGCGAAGACGGATTAGCGTGCGTAGAACTCGACGACGCTTGAGATTTCACAGGTAACCGGAATTTCTTCCATAGCGGGAAGACGGTTCAGTTCAGCCGTAAGTTCCTTATCGTTCGCAGTGACGTATTCAGGTGTCTTGGCAACCTGCTGGGCCAGAACGAAAGCGTCGAGGTCCTTGGACTTTTCGCGAACGGTAATCTTGTCGCCGATGCGCAGGGAGTAAGAAGGAATATCAACCTTCTGCCCGTTTACGCGGTAATGGCCATGCGAAACCATCTGGCGGGCCTGATAGATTGTGCGGGCCATGCCGGCGCGCAGAACAACAACATCAAGGCGGCTTTCAAGCATCTGCATCATCACCTCACCGGCGTTGCCTGGCTTACGGACAGCCTTGGCGTATACATTGCGCAGCTGTTTTTCGCTCAGGTTGTACTGATAACGAAGGCGTTGCTTTTCCATCAGCTGGCGACCGTAGTCGGACTGCTTGCCGCGGCGACGGTTCGGGCCGTGCTGACCGGGAGCATTCGGGCGGCGTTCCAGATATTTTTCGGATTTCGGGGTAAGGGCGATGCCGAGACGGCGCGCCTTCTTGATTTTCGGTCCAGTATATTTCATTGCTTTCCTTTCAATATCCCGCGTGCATCCCTGCAAATTAAGCCGGCTTTACCGGCCGCCCGTTTGGATTTTTCGAATCCGGGCGCTCGCCCCGCACCATGCGGTATTTGTTCCTTTGGCGATGATCCTTCGGTCAGGATTCCGTTTTACGGGAAACAAGACGGGCATTTATATAGGATCGAATTGATCAGTCAACCCCGTTTGCCTGCAAATAATTACGGGAGAAAACGAGATTCCGGCCTTCGCGGGCACACCGGTTCAGATAGCCAGGATCTCGTGCTCCGGGAGATCATCCCCACAGATATAGGGCTCCGTGCGGAACTCGGAGACCTCCCTGAGTCGCTGGAGAATATCACAGATTCGGTCGAGATCGTGGATGCTCTGTTCAATGCCCTCCATCTCCTCGAGGGACTGGACCTGTTCCTTCAAGATGAAAAGATGCATTCTCAGTGCCGTCGCCGGCTGGCCCAAATGATGACAGGCGGCCCCGATGCTTTGTACCATGGCCCGGTGGCGTTCGGCCTGTACAAGCGTCTGTTGCTGCCGTTCAAGCGCTTTACGAAGCTGCTTTTCCACCTTGAGTTTTTCTTCGATCAAACCGAGACGGTTCCGCATATCCTTGAGGATGGTGTTGAACCCTTCTTCAATGTACAGTAGATCGTCGCTGCAAGCGGTCTGATCAAGCTGGATTTGCTCCCGCAACGTACCCTCGGCAAGTTCCGTAACGTATTGCCGCAGGTTTATGATATTCTGTGGATATTTTCGAAGGATCAGATATCCGGAAAGCGCGGCAATCAGCGTACAGGCAAAAACAATCCCCACTTCGTAATCGCGTAGCCTATCCCCTTCCGGGCCATACATTCCGGAGCCGAGATAGAAAAAGGAAAGCACCGGAATCACCGACAACAAGACAACGGCGAGCTTGGCCTGGATATGCGCATTTTGCCGATTAAGCGGACCAATAGTTGCTTTTCTTTTCATAGATACTCCTATTCATCAATAAGCATTTTTGTTGCCAAAAAAATAAAGCTTGCTTAAGTCATGAAAGGGAAAAGCAAAACGCAACGGTCGCAGAACTCAACGCTTCAAACGGCGGAAAAACAGAAACGTGGCACCAGGCAGAAGAATTAAAGCCAGCGAGGCCGGCTCGGGGATGACGCCTACATAAAGCGAGGCACTGGAATCCACCGAAAAGTCGAGTTGACCTCCACTCCCCGAAATCGATCCGTTCGACGTATCCACCACCTTGCCCGCATGATTGATCGTTGAGTCTGTCAGATAGCCCTCGGCAAAATAGGCGATTGCATCTCCTTGAATAGACATTGCACCGCTTACATCAAGATCCTCCATGAAGAGCACGGCATCGTTGTCCATGGCGACGCCACCGTTAAGCTTGTCCATCTTCTTCACCGTACTGGTGCCCCCTAGCAGCGACAGGCTTCCCACCACCTTGGCTGTTCCGTCGAAGGTTAGCGAGCCAGCATAAACCACAGGTTGGTGGATATTCCCTCCCGCGACCACAAGCTGTCCACCAGACAAAACCAAGCCCTTCACATTGCCCGCACCCGGCTCCACGAAAACCTCGCCGCCAAGAACCTGGAATTCGCCGTTTACCGCGCCTTTGTTTCCGATCGTCAGCACGCCGGAGTCGATCGACACAGCATTGGCCTTTCCGGTCAAGGTGTAGCTCAATCCATGGTTGACCCCATCAACAACAATGTCCGCATGAATGGGAAGCACCCATAGCAACATCGCGGTCACACCATAATATTTTACAGACCATTTCATGATAACGCTCCTTTTACTCAAAATGAGTAGGCACAGTACGCATTTTCGATGCCAAGCCAAGGTTATTAAATTCTTATCATCGCATCTAACCGCCCCGAGGACTTGATTTAACCCGCGAAAACCCTCAGGTTTATCCCTTAGTTTTCACAACAGGAGGAACCCATGGCAGCAACCAAGACGATTGAAGGAAACATGCTCATCGCCCAGAGCGGCGGACCCACAGCCGTGATCAACCAGAGCCTGATCGGTGCGGTACTCGAAGCGAAGAAGCACAAGGAAATCAAGAATATCTACGGCGCCCTTCACGGCATTCAGGGCATTCTGAACGAAGATTTGATCAACTTGAAGCGGGAGTCCAAGTCGACTCTCGAAGCCGTGGCCAACACCCCCTCCTCCGCTCTCGGCTCCGTACGCCGTAAACCTACACCCGACGATTGCGCCGCCATCTTCAAGGTGCTGGAAAAATACGATGTCCGCTACTTCTTCTACATCGGCGGCAACGATTCCGCCGAAACGACCCACATCATCAACGAAGAAGCCAAGAAGTCCAAATACCAGCTCCGTTGCTTCCACATCTGCAAGACCATCGACAACGACCTGCGCCAGAACGACCACACACCCGGCTTCGGCTCCGCCGGCAAGTTCGTGGCCCAGGCCTTCATGGGCGACAACCTCGACAACGTCGCGCTTGGCGGCGTAAAGATCAACGTCATCATGGGCCGGCACGCCGGCTTCCTGACCGCCGCCTCCGCCCTCGCCCGCCAGGACGAGGAAGATGGCCCGCACCTGATCTATCTCCCGGAACGCCCGTTCGCCATGAGCCGTTTCATCAAGGACGTGAAGGCCGTCCATAAAAAACTGGGCCGTTGTGTGATCGCCGTTTCCGAGGGCATTGCCGATGCCAAGGGCACCCCGATCGTTGCAAAAGCATCCGCCACAAAGGAAGTCGACTCGCACGGAAACGTACAGCTCAGCGGCACCGGTGCGCTCGGCGATATCCTCTCGCAGGAGATCAAGAACAAGACCGGCATCACCCGAGTGCGCGCCGATACCTTCGGCTACCTTCAGCGCTCCTTCGCCGGATGCGTTTCCGAAACCGACGCCAAGGAAGCCTTCGGCGTGGGCGCCACCGCCGTAAAGGAAGCGATCAGCGGCAACAAGGATGGCTCAATCGCCATCAAGCGCAAGCCGGGCAAGAAGTATGCGGTCGAGTTCAAGCGCGTTCCGCTCAAGAGTGTTGCCAAGGAAACCCAGCATATGCCGGCCAAGTTTATCAACAAGGATGGCAACAACGTGACCCAGGCATTTATCGACTATGCGGCTCCAATCGTCGGCAAACTGCCGAAGATCGGCAAATTCAAGCGCGTGCCCGTTGCGAAGAAATAGATAAACACCAAAACATCAAGGGCACCAAGGTTCCTCTGTTCTTCGAGACCTTGGTGCCTTCGTGTTTATAAAAACCCTGTACGCTGCATGAAGCCTTTCGAACAGATCCCGTTCAACCCCGCGCGCTGGCCATTCTTCTACGGCTGGATGATTCTACTATGGGGCGTGATCGGTATCCTGCTCAGCGTCCCGGGACAGACCACCGGCGTTTCCGCCTTCATCGAGCCGTTGCTGGAGTCGCTGGGCATCAGCCGGCTCGAGCTAGCCAACGCCTATATGATCGGTACCTTGTCGAGCTCGTTCCTGCTCACGCCGGCCGGCAAACTGTTCGACCGCATCGGCGCACGCTGGATGGGTTTCGGCTCCTGCCTTGCACTCGGCACCGTCCTTGCTCTGCTGGGACAAAGCGCACGCATAGCCGCAGTCATCAGCCTGCTGATTCCGGAGCGTTTTGCGGTATTTGGCCTGTTCTCGCTACTCTTTTTTCTGCTTCGGCTGAGCGGCCAAGGCATCCTGACCATGACATCGCGCAACATGATCATGAAGTGGTTCGACCGGCGGCGCGGCCTGATCAGCGGCATTACGGGCGCGGCCGTGGCGTACGGATTCTCCTATGCCCCCACCCTATTCAGCAAAATAATCGGTTTTCACGGATGGTCCGGCACATGGACCTTGCTGGGCCTCCTGCTGATCGCCCTGTTCTCGCCATTACTGCTGGTCTTTTTCCGAGATAATCCCGAAGACTGCGGCTTGATCCCCGACGGACAGGAACTACCGGCCGAGAAAGAAACAAAACCGGAGATCCACCACCAATTCACCCTCGCCGAAGCCCGCCACACTATCGCTTTCTGGGCATTCTCGCTGACCATGGCGCTACAGGCACTGGTACTTACCGCAGTTACCTTCAACATCGAATCCATTTTTGAACAGGCCGGCATGGAGGGTGCCAGGGGGTTCGCGCTACTGCCGCCCGCGGCACTAATTTCAGTAGCAATCAACCTGATCGGCGGATGGCTGAGCGACCGAACACAGCTACGCTGGTTCCTGACAGCCATGCTCACGGCCATGGCGGCCTACATGACAGGGCTGATCTATCTCAAACCCGGATGGATGATTGGATTCATCATGGTGAATTTCGGCATTTCGAACGGACTGTTCGGCATCCTGATGGCCGTAACCTGGCCGCGTTACTATGGCCGCGAGCACCTCGGTGCCATCAGTGGCCTGTGCATGTCGCTCATGGTGGTCTTCAGCGCCGTTGGCCCCGCCTTTTTCAGCACGGTCCTGAAGTTTATAGGAAGCTACACCATTGCCCTGGTCACCAGCCTGCTCGCCGCCCTCCTGCTCCTAGCCGGCTCCGTCTTCGCCCGCAATCCGCAACAACATTAAAAAGGGCAGCGGGAAAACCCGCCGCCCATTGAAACCGTTACATCACGAAAAACCGCCCACCGGCCTTGCGCCAGTGGAGGAATTGCTGGAGCGAGGAGGAGAGGAAAACAAAAAAAGGCCACAGGAAATTCCCGAGGCCCTTTGCAAAAACGCTATCCGTAAACAGCTACGCCATGAAGATGCGGCGGACGGCTAAAATACCGCCGCCGAAAAGGCCGATCAGCCCCAGCGTGGCCGGTTCGGGAATGGCTGCCACGGAAAACACTTCCAGCTTGGCTATCGATCCCCCCGGAACAAAGACTCCCCCATCCGAGGCGTATGAATATCCGCCGCCATCGCCAATCCAGTTCTCCACTTTGACCGCACAATTATTCAGGTTATAGTCCACGTACAGGTCGCTTCCCGATCCAAACGAGGGACCAACTCCACTATAATTGTAGGTCTGGTACTCGCCCTGGCCCATCGACTCAGAGGACAATCTTTGCGCGAAGTAGTGCGCATCGGTCAAATCGAACAGAAACGCGGTCCGGTCGGCGTCGTCCGGAGTCATGTTGTAGCTGTCGCTGCTATTCCAGCTCTGGGGGTTGTATCCGCCAACAATCGTTCCATCCATCAGCTCGATCACTGAAAACGTGGCACCCTTTCCATTGCAGGCGTCATGAAAATCGAACGACGAGCTCCCTACCTCTTTCGTGAATATGTTCGTCAGCGAGATCGCCCCCTGACCAAGCCACGTTTCCAATTGCAACGCGCCCCCCGCATCCAGAATTTCAGAACCACCAACAATCGGCGTCGCCGATGCCGTTCCAACAACCATTCCAACCACTGCGGCCAGTAGCAACCCAATCTGAAAACCCGTTCTTTCCTTCATCATATCACCTTTACTGTTATGTCTATGTTTCCGCTTGTTTTCGTATCATCACCCGCTCAAAATGCCGCAAACCGGCACCAAATTCCGGATAAAGGGGGCGGAAAATATATATTCAAAATGCCTATTTCAACGGATTTCAAAAAAAAAATCGCTTACCAGGAACAAGCAATTTCGCAACCGCATAACATGCAAAGAATTGCTGAAAACAACCAAAATAAAGGAGGAAGAAAAACCGAAACAAGAACCGGTCACCGCGGCCCTTTAAAACGGACAACATCATGAAAAGTCGACCTTGCAGCCCGGCACCAATCTCCAACGGAGACATCCCCGGACTCCCCCGCAGTGCAACATGCAGATGGTCCGGCATGATCGCCGTGCGCTTCAGCGCGCAACCTTGCGCAACCGGCACCTCCATGATCCTGGCGCGCAGCCGTTCTAGGAGCTCGGGATTTTTCCATGGAGGAGATGCACATGATTGAGGAGATCATGGAGCACATCACACGACATGCCTCGGCATCAGCCCCCACACCGCCCGCACCCATCGTCGGAAAATGAAGGGGCATGTGATTGAGGTTTAAGCTGTAAACGTAGGCGCGACGCCCTCGTCGCGTTCCGCACGTACGCCCACTCTATCCTTTGAAATGCGACGAGGGCGTCACATCTACAATCCAGCCCCTCTGGCTATTTCGTCCTTGCGCGAAACAATTCGCTAGAAATCCATTCCGATGCTGGCGTAGAGGCGCGCTTCGGAAGGAATATCGTTGCCGTCGTATTCCACATTGTTGCCGAGCGAATAGGCCCCGCCCACATCGACCTTCACGCCGGCCAGGTTGGCGCCAATGCCGGCGGTGGCGACCCAGTCCTGCCATGAGGCCGCTAGATTCCGGTATGCCCCAACCCGCAACGCCAAAACCCATACATCAAACTCGCCGCCCAGCGAAAGCCGCTGGATGTCATAGCCCGGAAGTACGGTGCCGGTTTTCAGCAGATCAAGATTGCCTTCGAGGGTCAGGCGCCGTGACGGCATGTAAGCCGCGCCGGCTGTCAGCTGCGGATCAACCTTCACATCCGGTACCCGGATGGTCTCGGCTTGCGTTGCTCCGCCGTTGAGAGCCAGGTCGATGGTTTCAGTGAAACCGCTGAAGGTCGGACGGTTTAGATTGTGCCCCACAAAAGCGAACTGAAAATTCGGGATGCGGTAGAGTACGCCCAGATCCAGACCGACGTTCATGGAACTTTCCATGTTGTCGGAGATATCATCCAGCACCTGGTCATTATTGTCGTTAAACACCCACACCTTGGTCCCCAGTACACGGCCCTGCATCAGCTTGGCCGTCGCCCCCACCGATAGATTTTTATTCAGGGCCCAGCCATAGCTCACCGGGATCTCAACCAATGCAAAACCGCGGCCCACAACCGTTGTCAGGTTGGTATCGATGCTGCCGCCACCGATCAGGTTGCCAAACAAATCGATCGCCGTATTGATTTCCGAGCCCGTCAAATCCCCGGATGCCGACACGTCGCCAAAATGGGCGTCGAGGTACTGGATCGTGCTGCTGTTGGCCGAAACCCCAAGCGCGCTTCCGAGCTGGGACCGCTGATCCAATGAAAGATTATAGGAACCGTCCCATGTGAAGCCTTCATTGCTTGCGGCACCATCGATTTCAGCAACCAGATCCGCAGGATTGGCGTAGCCATCGAGTCCCAGATTGCCGGTATCCGGAAGAGTCCACGCACCGGCTTCGCCAAACATCCGAACACCGATTCCGAAATGACCGGTCTGGATCGAGGTTCCGGCGGAGGCATCGGCATAGAGCGCATCGCCGCTGCCAAGGCTCCCGACGATACCCACCATGGTCAGTAGCGAATCCACATTTTGTGTATTGTTCGAAAGGGTTCCCGCATCGAACGTATCAAAATCGATATTGGAAAGGATATCGAGATAGCGGCCCAGATCTTCGGTCATGGTATATCCGGCACCGAAACCGAGCAGTTCACAGCTGAAGCCCTGCCCGGACAGATCATTGTTGTCGACCGCGTTGGTCGCCCATTCGGAACATCCAAAGAATCCGAACGCCGCCGGATTTTGCCACTGTGCCGTTGCATCGCGTACCGAGGCCGCATTCGCCCCGCCCATTCCGGCCGCCCGCGCACCGGTCAAGGCGAACTGCTCGCCAAGAACCACACCCTGCCATGCGACCGTTGCCGCCGTTAGTACCGCCCATTGTTTCCATTTCATCGAAGCCACAGCATCCTCCTATGTTGGTTTGTCGGCCTATACTACCCCGGTTGGAAACCGTAAGATAGCGGATCTCCGGCGCAAGACAAGGGTGCAGCTTTCCCTCATAATGCCGAATCCCCCAGCGTGTCCAGCCGTTGCATCAGATAAAGGCGGATTAGCCACCCGCATTATCTCACACAATCTTCTACTCGAACTAGCACCCTCTTAATTTCATCCGAACCTGCTAACACTAGCTTCATCCCCAACAAGAATTCGCCAGGCGGCATGGTGCTGCATGGTTGAGAATTCCGAGTATGGGAGTTGTATCATGAAGAAACAGATGACTTGTTTGCTGGGAGTCGCCGTTGCCGGGTCCCTTGCATCATACGCCGCACCGCAGAATGGACCGCTTGGTTTCGAACCGTTGACCGATTCCGCAAACAGCACCAACTGGAATCCCGCCGCACCGTGGCAGATTCCGGAAGGTTTCATTCAGGTGGCTGTAGCGGACGAATCCGACCTCAACATCTACGATGGCGGACGCGACGACTGGCACGACATGAACACCGTCAACGAAACCGGAAACCATGCCGGTCGCTACCTCTACACCACCCATGAAGTCCGCGGACAGGCCGAAGGCGGCTCCATCTCCGTGGTCGACCTGCGCACGGGAAAAGCGAAAATCATCGCGCAGGATCCTTCATGGGACGCAGTGGATGGAATCACCTGGACCCCTTGGGGCACGATTCTCTTCGACGAAGAAATCGCTGACGGACAGGTATTCGAGCTGGCACTGGATAAAAACGATCCGACATCGGGTACCGTATATGCGCGCCCGGCCGTTGGTCTCATGGCCCATGAAGGCATTGAAGTCGGCCCCGACGGATCGGTGTACGTGGTCGATGAATTTCGCGGGCAGCGCGAAGGCTTCGGCGGCAATATCTACCGGTTCGTGCCGGATACATATGGCGACCTTTCGGACGGCAATCTGTACGCGCTGAAGGTAACCGGCAACAGCGATGGAACCGGCCAGGGAGAATGGGTCGGCCCGATCGATTCGGCGAACGCCCGCCAGAGCGGGACCGACTTCGGAGGCACCGGCTACAACCGTCCCGAAGACCTTCAAATCATTGGCAATACCCTCTATGCCGCGATCACTGAAGGCATATACGTTGACGGCTCCCAAACCTTCGATGGCCGCGTAATTGCCATCAATCTTCATACGCTCGAAGTATCCAACTTCGTAAAGCCCGGATTCAACGTAACGACTGAAATCGGCCGCCCCGGCGACGAGGAGTTCGAAACCGGATTCGACAATCCCGACAACCTGGCAAAAACAGCGGATGGAAAGCTGATCATTGTGGAAGACAATGTTCCGTCCGACATCTGGATTGCCGAAGGCGATCACAACAACGACGGCATGGCCGACAGCGTCAACCTGTTCGCATCCCTGACCGACCCGAAAGCCGAAGGCACCGGAATCTACGTGGGAAAGAATCCGAATGTCCTGTTCGTCAACGTCCAGCACTCCGTTGCCGACGACGGCGACGCCACCTGGGCCATCATCAAAATGAACAACATCAGCAAGCACGACGAACACAAAGATCACGGGCGCAAGAAAGAAAAGAAGCATCGCAAGTAAGTAAAATGCCTCTGCGTAAAAAGGGCGGCTTCGGCCGCCCTTTTTTAGTGATCAACCGGTATGCGCGCGTCTTCAACCGGCGTATGCCGTTCGAGGATATCGATCGATTTCCAGCGCCCCGACTTGAAGCGCCAGCAAAAGCCAACCGCAAGTATGATGATGTAGAGCAGACACCACAGCCAAGCCGCCACCGGGCCCGCGTGGAACCCCAACACCAGCACCAATTCGCCGACCGCAAAGAAGCTCCACGCCAGACTGGTATGGAAATACATTACGAAATGCGTATCCCCCGCCCCTTTCAACGCGCCGCTGATAATAAAGTTCGTGGCATCCATGACGCCCCATGCCACCAGTACGATCAACAGGCGGCGGCAGATGTCGAAAACCTCGGCCGATGCAGCCACCCCATCATGCTGCCCGAAGAGGTTGACGTAGAAGTGCGGAAACAGCACGAAGGAACTAACCAGCGGGATGGTGTAGACCATGCCCGCCTTCAAGGCAATCCAACCGGTTCGTTCCGCCAGATCGGGGCGGTCGGCGCCCATGTATTGCCCCACCATGATGGACGAGGCGATGCCAAGGCCGATCATCGGCATCAACGCAAACAGGTTGATGCTCAGCGCCATGTTGCTGGCAATGGAAGCCGCTTCACCCTGTCGGCCAAGTAGGAGCACAAACAGGGAGAACGAAGCCAGGTCTAGAAACAGATGAATACCTGAAGGACCGCCGTAGCGAACCATCCGCTTCATCTGGGCCATATCCCATCGCAATGCCTTGCGCGTGGCAAACTGCTGATCGATGCGTTTTGAAAAGAAGAGCACCAGCATGATCCCGGGACTCACCCAGCCGGCAATCACCGAGGCAACAGCCGCGCCTGCAATACCCATTTCCGGAAAGCCCAGCTTGCCGAAGACCAAAACATAGTCGAGCGCCACGTTGACGACATTGCCGACCACATTGGCCAACATCACCGTCTGCGTATCGCCGCGTCCTGAGAAGAATCCGCTGATCGCGGCACCGACCGGCTGGGATATGGAGCCGAGCATGAGGATGATGAAATAGATGCGTTCCTGTTCAAATACGACAGGCCCGTGTCCGCTGATTTTCAGAAAGAAGATGCCCAGAGGAATGAGGACCAGCATGATCGGCCAGGACAGCAGGGCCAGCCATATCCCCTGCATGGTGGCCACCGAGCACTTTTTGTATTCGCGTGCCCCGTGGTATTGCGCCACGAAGGTGTTGGAATAGGCCGCCAGTGCAAGGAATCCGCACAGCATGGTGAAGCACAGAATACCAGCCGGAACGGCTGCGCGAAATGCCTCGGGACTGTACCAGCCGAGGAACATGCGGTCGCAAAAGTTCAGCAGTGAAAAGGAGCCCGTACTGATGATCAGCGGCCACGCGATCTTCAGCAATTCCTTGTAGCCGCCAAACGAACGGTTCTCTGTTTCGGTGCCATGCATAGGAGGCGGAATCTACGCCGAATCCTGCGTCCGTTGAAATAGAAATCTTGGTTTTAGCTAAATCAGGAAAAAGCGGCGGATACCAAGAAAACCTGCCCCGCTCATCAGCAGGATCACCAGCGTGGACGGCTCGGGAATCACATCCCAGCCCATGTCCGTCATCATGGCTATTTCGAGATCGGAAATGCTTCGGGTCGACTGCCCGTTTGCGATGTAAGGCGTCATCAGCGTATTGCCGAACGTGGTTTCATCCAGATGCGACAGGCTCGATCCTGCTTCATAGCTACCTGGCGCATAGATGGGTACCAGTCCCCCGTAGAAGTTGGTAGCGTTGTATCCACTGAAAAAGACCGGAGCATCGAGTTCGTTGAAGTTGTCGGGCGTTCCTGTTCCGCCATTCAGTGCAGCATTGCCGGAACCATCGACAAGAAACCGTTCATAGCTCGTTAATCCGTAACCTCCATATCCAAAATCATCGGATGTGGAGTTGTAGCTTGTAAGCCATCCCAGCGAATGGCCGATTTCGTGAAGGATCACGCTACGAAAATCGATCTCACCTGCACCGGGCCCGGCTTCACCAAAGTTCCAGGCCATCCCCGCGGCATCGACATCGTAGCGGATGAAGGTATCCCATGTGTTCCCGGCATCATGGGCTTCGCGCCAGGCCAGCTCACTTCCGGTCCAAATGGTTTGCTGTCCTCCACCATCCGTGCCGCTGAGTAGATAGCTGGAAGATCCTCCCAACGTCGTTCCATCAAAGGTGTTCCACATCACATGCATATTGATCTGCCGCGCGGGCGCGTTGTTGATCACGCGGTCCCACTCGTCGATCGCCGAATGGATGTCCGCCTGTTGCGTTGCAGTCCACGCCTGTGTGTTGGTCGCTCCATTCCAAACCTCGCCCACATCGTAATAGTAGATATCGAACGGTCCATACGACTCGATCGTCGCCGCCCCGGCGGCCACCGCGATCCATAAACCAACCCCTGCCAGCCAATAGTTCATAGCACCTCCAACATGAACCTATGGGGATGCATTTGCCGTGCCGATCTACTGGATATTTTTATACCCAGAACTGCATCAACAGCAATCAATGGAGGATGAGCCTGCCTTTCCCGTTATTCCTGACTGGACACATACACCGCTTGCGGCATAGTTACCGAACCACTCCAAGGAGAACCGATTGCCATGAAACATATTCAAGCTCCCATTACAGCCTGCGTCATTTTCATTACACTGCTCCTGCAAGGCTATACGCCCGCCGGAGCAGCCGGTAAAGCGACCGTCAACAAGCACCCAAAGTATGTTTTCTTCTTTCTTGGTGACGGAATGTCGTCAGCCCAGATCGAAGCGGCTCAGGCCTTCAAGGCCGGTAACGAGGATTCCGCCGCAACGTTGTTGGCAACGGCCAACCGGTTGCATATGACCCAAATGCCGGTCCTGGGCCTGGCAGAAACCTTTTCCGATACGCGCTTCATCACCGACTCCGCTGCCGCCGCGACCGCGTTTGCCTGCGGCACCAAAACCCGACCCGGCACGCTCGGGCGCAACACCGAACTCAACACCTCCTATAAAAGCATTGCCGAACTGACGAGGGAACAAGGTCGCGCTATCGGCATCGTTTCCAGCGCGCCGCTTGCGCATGCCACGCCGGCGGGATACTACGCCAATGTGAACAGCCGGAACAGCTATTGCGAAATCGGCTATCAGGCCGCATTGAGCGGATTTGATTTTTTCGCCGGCGGCCTTTTTCCCAAGCTGGACCAGGATAATAACACCGGGAAAATCGTATTGAAGCAGGCCTTTTCCGACGCCGGCTACACCATCCTCACCGATAAAACCGAAATCCTGCAACTCAAGGACAAGCAGGCCGGCAAGGTGATCTGCTCGGTGGCGACCTCCTATGACGGCGATGCCATGCCGTTCAGCATCGACCAGCCCCCGGAAGATTTTTCCCTCGCGGAAATCACGCAGGTCGCGATCGATTATCTGCAAAATGATCCCCAGGGCTTCTTCATGCTGGTGGAAGGCGGCAAGATCGACTGGGCCTGCCACGCCAACGATATTGCCACTGCGCTGCGGGAAACCATCGCCTTTGACGATGCCATCGGCGTGGCCCTCGACTTTCTTGCAAACCATCCGGACGAAACGCTCATTGTCGTAACCGGCGATCATGAAACCGGCGGGCTGGCCCTAGGGTACCGGGGCAACCATTACCAGACCGATCTTTCCAAACTGCGGAAACAAACCAAATCCGGAGTCCGTTTCATCGCCGAAGACCTCAGGCAATATCGTAGCGGCCACCCCTGGAAAAACCAGAAGGACAGCAATATCGATAATGACATGAAGGCCCTGATCCAATCCTGCTTCGGCCTCGAATGGGCGCAACTGTCCGGATACCAGCAGGAGTTGCTGGAAAAAGCCTACGACGCATCGCTGGGAGCGGTTAAAACCGACAGCCGATCAAGCGGCTACAATCTCGATGGCCCCACCGACGTCGACTACCTGACCTATGGCGGAACCGACCCGCTGACCGTCACGATTACCCATATTCTGGCCAACGTGGCCGGAGTGCAATGGTCCACGTCCAGCCATACAGCCATCCCGGTTCCGGTTTTTGCCGAGGGTGCCGGCGCAGCTTCCTTCTCCGGTTTCTACGACAACACCGATATTGCAAAAAAAATCGGAATGCTCATGGGAACCCCGCCTCTTCCAGCAGAAGACGCCTCCCGCAGTGGTCCCTCCGTGTTTTAAGGGCTCCAAGGGGAAAATGCCGAACTGTTGACAACCTGTTAACAACTGCTGGCCATTCTAAAAAACGCATTAAATACAGGGCTTTTAATGCTAAATTCATGCAGTTGACAATCTTGCATGTAAACTCCACTTTACAAACGACTATTTCAAATAGATATTTGATTTCATGAACAAACCCAAATCCACCAAAAACCGTCTTTTGAGTGCTGCCTGCGCCGTGTTTGCGGAAAAAGGCTACCGTGACGCCACCGTGGCGGAAATCTGCGAAGTTGCCGAAGCCAATATCGCTGCCGTGAACTATCATTTTGGCGACAAGGAAACCCTCTACGATGCCGTCTGGCACCATGCCTTTGAGCTGACCAACCAGGCCTACCCCGTCGATGCCCGGCTTCCGGATAATCCCGTTCTTTTCGATTATCTCTACAGTCATGCCATCGCCATACTTCACCGCGTCTTCAGCGAAAACGAAACCGGGCTGTTTGCCAAGCTGCTCTACCGCGAAATGGCCGCGCCTACGCTGGCACTCGACCGCATTGCCAAGGAGGTGCTGAGACCACAGAGTGAATTTCTTGCCGCCGCATTGCGCACCTCGCTGGGAACATCGATCGACGAAACGCAACTTCGCCTTTGCATGCACAGCATCATCGGCCAATGCGCCTTCTACAATTTCAGCCGCCCTCTTCGTGAACGGGTGCTGGGCTGCAATACCATGAGCGAAGAAGAGATCGAACGAACGGCCCGCCACATTGCGACCTTCTCGCTGGGCGGATTAAAGGAAATCCAAAAGGACATACACCCATGAGACAGATCTGTCAGATCAGTCCCGTCCTGGCCCTGTTGCTTTCCTCGTGTGCAATCTTCTCTCCACCGGAACACAGCGACCTGAACGCCGCCCTTCCCAAACGATTCTCGCTCTATACGGACGAAACGCCCGACACCACCAACCGGTGGTGGGAATCTTTCGAGTCGGAGGAGTTGAACGCACTTATCGAAGAGGCCCTGACCAACAGTCCAACGATCCAGCAGGCATGGGCTCGCCTGGCTCAGGCCGACGCCATCGCAACCCAGGCGGGCGCTTCGAGGCTCCCGTCCGCCAACTATACCGCGAATGCTTCGACCTCCAGACAGCAGACCTCCACCGGCTTATATTCCGGCTCCGATTCCTTCAATAGCTTTAACCTGGGTGCCAACGCAACCTACGAGCTTGATCTTTGGGGCCGCGTGAAGTCCAAGGCCGAAGCCGCTGCGCTCGACCGCGAGGCATCACGCGAACAAGTCGACACGGCCATGATCACACTGTCCTCGCAAGTCGCCCTGCGCTGGAGCGCCATCCTTTCCCAACGGCTGAAGCTCGAGGTTCTTGACCGCCAGCTGGAAGCAAATAAATCCTCGCTCGAACTGACCGAACTGCGCTTCCGCAAATCACTCTCCTCCGCGTTGGATGTGTATCAACAACGGCAAGTGGTTTCCGCGACGGCATCGGCCATTCCGCTGGCCCAACTAAACGAAGAACTGCTGAACAACGAGCTGGCGGCATTGCTCGGCCGTACCGACTTGCATTCGCTGGATATCACCGAATCCGAGCTTCCGGCCGTTGGAGATCTCCCCGCGATCGGCATTCCCGCCGATATTCTCGCCAACCGTCCCGATGTGCGCCAGGCGGGGTTATCCCTGCAATCGGCCGACTGGAGCGTGAGTGCCGCACGTGCGGATCGCCTGCCGGCCATTCGCCTGACCGCCTCTGCAACATACGGCGGAAGCAGAATCGACATCGGCAACGTGTTCGATGACTGGATTGCCAATTTGGCGGCCAGCGTCACGGGCCCCATCTTTGAAGGCGGGCGCCGCAAGGCCGAAGTCGAGCGTACACGCGCAATCGTCGATGAGCGCCTCGCAGTCTATCGCGCAACGGTAATCAACGCCGTCAAGGAAGTAGAGAACGCCTTGGCCTCCGAACAGAAACAGCACAACTATATCGAACTACTCGATCAGCAACTGGAGTCGGCACAGCTTTCCTACAACGAAGCGATCAACCGCTACCGCAACGGACTGATTGATTACACCACCGTACTTATTCAGCTCAATACCCTGCAGGCCATTGAGCGTAACCGGGTCGCGGCGCAATACGACCTGCTGCAATACCGCATCAATCTATACCGCGCGCTTGGCGGCAGCTGGCCCAGTGAATTTACCTCGAACTAATGGAGACCCCTTATGCGAAAATCATCCATCATCCTGCTCTGCGCCGTCCTGCTGGTCGTCGCCTCCGGCATCTGCATTATTCTGGTGGTGACCGCCCCCAAAGCGGAAAAGAAGCGCCCCGCGAAAACCGCCGCACTGGTCGAGACCATGCCGCTTGTCAACAACGATGAAACCGTCGTGCTCACGCTTGCCGGAACCGTCGTTCCTGCAGAAAAAATCGTATTGCGCGCCCGTGTGAGCGGGGAGGTCGTTGCCATCTCCACAAACTTTATCGACGGCGGTTTCCTGAACAAAGACGAAGAGGCCGTCAGGATCGACCCGCTCGACTACAAGCTGGCCATGGCAACTGCTGAATCCGCGCTGGAAACGGCACGCTTCAACTACAAGCTTGAGCTGGGCCGGCAGGATGTCGCCAAACGCGAATGGGAACTGTTTAAGACAGACGATGCCTCCGAGCAGGAAAAGGAACTGGCCCTGCGCGTGCCGCACCTTGCCGCCAGCAAAGCCGCGCTCCAGGCGGCGGAAGCCACGCTGGAAAATACACGACTGGATCTCGAACGGACATCGGTCACGGCACCATTCAACGCGGTGGTCGTGAACCGTAACGTTAATATCGGATCGCAGGCCTCGCAGCAGGACGCGCTCGCCACACTGGCGGGCACCGATGCCTATTGGGTGATCGTATCCATTCCGGTCGACCGGCTGGAATGGGTCGATATTCCGGGAAGCAACGTCCAGGTGACCTCCTTCTCCGGCGCAGAACGCGAAGGGCGGGTAATCCGGCTACTGGCCGATCTGGAAGAAAAAGGCCGCATGGCCCGCCTGCTGGTGGAAGTCCGCGATCCGCTCTGTCTGAAGCCCGAAAACGCCGAGAAGAAACCGCTGCTGATCGGGGAATATGTCCGGACGGCAATCCATGGGCGGACCATAGAAAATGTGTACAGCATTCCGCGCGAGGCCCTGCACAATAATTCACAAATCTGGATCGCCACGGTTGAGGGGGCACTTGACATCCGGAACGTCCAGGTACTCTGGCGCGATGGACAGCGGATTCTGATCCGCGATGGCATCGCGAACGATGACCAGCTGATTGTTTCCGAGCTGACCGCCCCCATCCAGGGCATGGCCGTCAACCCGTCCAACAACGAGGAATAATTTCATGGAACTTGAAGGACCAAAACGCGGCCCCATTGCCTGGATGGCGCGCAATTCCGTTGCGGCCAACATCCTTATGATGGTTTTGATCGTGGGCGGTTTCTTTGCTGCCACCAAGGTTAAGCAGGAGTTTCTGCCCGAAGCCCAGTTGGACATGGTTTCCGTGGTGGTGCCCTATCCCGGTGCCAATCCGGAGGAGGTCGAACAAGGAATCCTACTCGTGGTCGAGGAAGCCGTACGCGGCATCGATGGCGTCAAGGAAGTCACGGCCACGGCCAACGAGGGTTCGGGTAGTGTTCAAATCGAGGTGCTCGAAGGCCGCGACGTCAACCGCGTCACCGACGATGTCCGCAACGAAATCAACCGCATCCGCACCTTCCCGCTCGAAGCCGAAAAACCGATCGTCAGCACCATCATCCTGAAACGCGCCGTGCTGGATGTGATTGTCTCGGCCGATGTGCCCGACGGCGTCCTCCGCGAGCTGGCCGAACAGGTACGCGACCGGTTGCTGCAATCCGATGGCATCACCCAGGTCGAGTTTTCCAATGTACGCAGCTACGAGATTGCCATTGAAATCCCGCAGGACAAGTTGCGCGAACTTGACATGACACTGCAGGACGTCGCCAACATTGTTTCCCGCAACTCGGTCGAACTGCCGGGAGGCGGAATGAAAACCCGGGGTGGTGAAATCCTCGTGCGCGTCAAGGACCGGCGGGATCTGGGACGCGAGTTCGCCCGCATTCCAATCGTCACCGCTCCCGATGGAACACAGCTCCGACTGGAGAATATTGCCGAGATCCGCGACAGCTTCGACGAATCCGACAAGTTTACCTATTACAACGATAAGCCGGCCCTGACACTCACCGCCTATCGCGTTGGCAAGGAAACCCCGGTCTCGGTCGACGATTCGGTCCGCGAGGTTCTAGACGAGCTGCGCGCCACCATGCCCGATGGCGTTTCGCTCACCATCTGGGACAACCGCGCCGACTATTTCCGCGGCCGCATGGGTCTGTTGCTGAAAAACGGGGCACTCGGGCTCTGTCTTGTATTCATCCTGTTGGGACTATTCCTTGAACTGCGCCTCGCGTTCTGGGTCATGCTGGGTATTCCCATCTCCTTCCTCGGCACATTCCTGTTCATGGACAGCATGGACGTGAGTCTGAACATGATCACCATGTTTGCGTTCCTGATCTCGCTTGGTATCGTGGTTGACGATGCCATCGTGGTCGGCGAAAACATCTACCACTACCATCAGGACGGTATGCCGTTCCTGCAGGCGGCCATCAAGGGCGCACGGGAGATCGCGATGCCGGTGACCTTCAGCATCCTGACCAACATCGTGGCCTTCATGCCGCTCTACTTCGTCCCCGGCGTGATGGGCAAGTTTTTCCGCAACATCCCCATGGTGGTCTGCACCACCTTCGTCATTTCGCTGGTCGAGGCGCTGTTCATCCTGCCCGCCCACCTGGCCCATCAAAAGGATCTGGACCAGTCCAACGTCGTTCACCGTTTCCAGCAACGCTTCAGCCGCAAGTTCCGGCACTTTGTAAGCGACATCTACGGTCCGTTCCTAGACCGGGCCCTCCACCTCCGCTACGTCACGCTCTCGATCGGCTTGGTGATCCTGATCATCACCATCGGCTACGTGAAGAGCGGACGGCTGGGCTTCGACATGTTTCCCAGCGTTGAATCCGACCTGGCCATGTGTAGCTTTACCCTCCCCTACGGCGCACCGGTTGAAAAAACCAAGGCCGTGCACGACCGCGTGCTCGCAGCCGGCAACCAGCTCATCGCCGACATCGAAAAGAGAACCGGCAAGAAACTGGGAGTCGGTGTGCTATCTGAAATTGGGATTGGCGGGCGCGGCGGCCCGGGCGGAAGCCACGTTGGACGGGTAACCTTCCAGTTGGAAGATCCCGATACCCGACCCGTCTCCACCAAGGAATTCGTGGATCAATGGCGCAAGGCTGCCGGCGAAATCGGCGGGCTGAAAAACATTCGCTTCCGCGACGACAGCGGCGGCCCCGGTGGCGGTTCTGATGCCCTCACGGTGGAACTGTCGCACCGCAGTATGGAAGTGCTCGAACAGGCCAGTAAAGACGTGGCGGCGCGGCTCGCGGACTTTCCCATGGTCAAGGATATCGACGATGGCTTCACCCCCGGTAAGCCGCAGATCGACTTTTCGATCCTGCCCGCCGGGCGCAGCCTTGGACTGACCTCCCGCGATATCGCGAGGCAGGTGCGCAACTCCTACTACGGCGCGGAGGCCATCCGCCAGCAACGCGGGCGCAACGAAATCAAGGTGATGGTCCGCCTACCCGAATCGGAACGCGACACCGAACACAGTCTGGAGGAAATGATTGTGCGCACCCCGGCGGGAACCGAAGTGCCGTTGCGCGAGGTCGTGGAGGTCAAGCGCGGACGGGCCTACACCTCCATTACCCGCCGCAACGGCCGACGCGTCATTACCGTCTCCTCCGACGTCAAACCCCGCGACCAGGTGGCGCAGATGCTGGAGGTGTTGAAGACCGAAATCCTGCCGGAGGTCATGCAGAAATATCCCGGCCTCTCCTATTCCTTCGAAGGCCGGCAGGCGGATCGCAAGGAAAGTGTGGGCGGGTTGTTGGCCGGATTGCTGATTGCCCAGTTGCTCATCTATGTCCTCCTTGCCATCCCGTTCAAGAGCTATGGCCAACCATTGATCATCATGGTCAGCATTCCCTTCGGCATCGTCGGAGCGGTCATAGGTCACCTGGTCCTGGGCTACAGCCTCAGCCTGATCAGCCTCTTTGGCTTGGTAGCGCTCACCGGGGTCGTGGTCAACGACTCGCTCGTGTTTATCGACTTCGCCAACCGCCGCCGGCGCGAAGGGGCCAACATGCACGATGCCGTCGTCGCGGCCGGCGTGCAGCGTTTCCGCCCGATCATCCTGACTACGCTCACCACCTTCTTTGGGCTTACGCCGATGATTTTTGAAACCTCGCGCCAGGCCAAGTTCCTGATCCCCATGGCGATCTCGCTGGGGTTCGGCATTCTGTTCGCCACCGGCATCACCCTGCTGCTCATTCCGGCGCTGACGATGATCCTTGACGATGTTTCACGGATCTTCAAGGGACGGAAGGATCAGCGGCCACAGTGAGCAAGCTTCTCAGCGGAAGCGTGCCCGCACACCTGGCCCGGCTGACCCTGCCGAGCATCGGCGGTATGTTCGCCATCATGGTGTTTAACCTGACCGATACCTGGTTTGTATCGCGGCTGGGCACGGAAGAGCTGGCGGCCATGGGCTTTACCTTTGCCGTGGTCATGATGGTCGGGGCACTCTCAATCGGCTTTTCCACAGGCTCGGCGTCGATCATTACCCGCGCCATCGGAGCCGGTGACCGGGCACGCGTGCACTTGCGGGCCCCGGTGAAGCCGGCCTTTTAAAACCGATATCCGATCAACACACACAGCGGGATATCGATGCCCCGGTTGGGTTTGAAAATGCCGCCATTGGAGATATGACGCCAGCAAACATTTATACTCCAGACCCGTTCGCGCCCCACATAGGTTCCTGCCCCGATAAAATCGTTGAAGGAAAAATAGCGCCGAGAATCTGGTGGCCGAACGACGGGTCCGTCATGTACGAAAATCCCGTCGTGGCGAAGACGTAGGTCGTGAAGAATTCACTTCCCGTCAAATAGTATCGGAACGACGGGTAGATGCAGCCCAGCAAAACCTCTTTACGATCGAAATCGTTCAAGAGCCAGGAAAGGCCGACGCCGAAGGAAAGCTGAAACTCCCCCTGATCGATGCGGTAGAAATCATAAAGCACATCGACGATCGTATTGTTCTGCGAGTACTCGCCAAACCCGACCTGTTCCCCTTAGCCGGCACCGACGAGAAGCTCATCCCCCGCTGCCCACGGAAAAACCGCAAGACACCCTGTCGTGATGGCCAACCTGATTTTCTTCATGCCCGTCATATCCCATCCATCCGGCACCGCGACCCATATTGCCACGCGATTAGACTGGAAAAATTGTCGCCATAAACCACTATTATGGCCAGTTATAAACGTACCGATACTTAAATATTTTTCAAGCCCACCCACCTTGCAGGAGAGCGCCAATGAATGGAATCGAGAAACAGAAGGGATACGCTTTCGGCACCTTCAAGGGCGTATTCACGCCCAGCGTGCTTACGATTTTCGGCGTCATCATGTACCTGCGCTTCGGCTGGGTCGTCGGCAATGTCGGCATCGCCCAGACCCTGATCATTGTAACGCTTGCCACCTCGATCACCTTCTTTACCGGCCTGTCCATCTCCGCGATGGCCACCAACATGAAAGTGGGCACCGGTGGTGCCTACTACATCATCTCCCGCTCCCTCGGGATCGAGGCCGGCGTGGCTATTGGCATCCCGCTCTTCTTTGCACGCTCCTTCGGGGTCGCCTTCTACATCGCCGGCTTCACCGAAGCCGTTCAGGCATTGATGGGCATGGATCCCGCCACCCACGCAATGACCGGCAAACTGATCTCGGCCGGAACCCTCGTGGCCTTGACGGCGCTGGCCTACATTTCCGCCGACCTCGCGCTCAAGGTGCAGTTCTTCATCATGGCCACCATCATCGCTTCGCTCGTCTCCTTCTTCCTAGGCGTCAGCGATGCGGGAATCCTGAGAATCCCCGAAGGCACCTTCATCCCCGAAGCCAAGTCGTTCTGGGTGGTCTTCGCGGTTTTCTTCCCCGCCGTTACCGGCATCGAAGCCGGACTGGGCATGTCGGGCGACCTAAAGGATCCGGCCAAATCGCTACCCCGCGGAACGCTCGCCGCCATTGCCGTCGGCTACATCGTCTACATGCTGCTGCCCATGTTCATCGCCGCCAAGGTCAAGAACCCTGATCTGTTGCGGGTCGACTACAACATCATGCAATCCATTGCCCGCTGGGGCTGGCTGATTGTCGCCGGCATCTTTGCCGCCTCGCTCTCCAGTGCACTCGGATCCTTGCTCGGGGCGCCGCGCATGCTGCAGGCACTGGCCAACGACCGTGTCATCCCGCCTTTCATCGGCAAGGGCTTCGGCAAGGACAAGGCCGACCCGCGCATTGCCACCGCCATTGCATTTGCCGTGGCGCTGGCGGCCGTGCTGCTGGGTGACCTTAACGCCATCGCGCCGATCCTCTCCATGTTCTTTCTGCTCTCCTACGGTCTGCTCAACCTGTCGGCCGGGCTCGAAGGACTGATTGAAAGCCCGTCGTGGCGTCCCAAGTTCAAGGTGTATTATGGCTTCTCGCTGCTGGGTTCGGCGGGATGCTTCGCCGTCATGCTGATGATCGATGCGGGCCAAACCATTATCGCGATACTGATCACCGCAATCGTCTTCTATCTGGTGAAGCGCCGACGACTGAACGCCCATTGGAGCGACATGCGCTACGGCATCCTGACCCTGCTCGTCCGTTTTGCCGTCCACCGCCTCAACAAGCTTAAGCCCGACGAACGGACATGGAGACCCAACATCCTGGCGCTGAGCGGATCGCCGAAATCACGCTGGCATCTGGTCGAAATGGCCTCTTCGCTCACCCGTCACAGCAGCTCGCTCACCGTCGCCAGCGTACTCCCCGTCGAAGACTGGTCGGCGGAAAAAGTGCGAAGCATGGAAAACTCGCTACGCGAATACCTCGAAAAGCGCGAAGTCGATGCCATGGTCAAGATCTTCCCCTCGCCCAATATGCTTTCCGGCGCTTCCGCCCTCGTACGCGCCTACGGCTACGGCCCGCTCACGCCGAACACGATCATGCTCGGCGATACGGAAAACCGCGAAAACTTCGCCGAATTTTCCGAGCTTATCAAGCTGGTCTACCGCACACAGCGAAACCTGATCATGGTCCGCGACACCGATGCTGAACCCCTGAGCGATGAAGATGAAATCCACGTCTGGTGGGGTGGCGACACCAACAATATAGGCCTGATTCTCACGCTCGCCTACCAGATCCAGAAGAGTCCGATCTGGAAACAGTCCAAGCTCATCGTCAAGACCATTGTCCAGACCGAGGACGAACGCGCCGGCGCGCTCGAACGGCTGGAGCACTTCATCGACGACCAGCGCCTGCCCGCCACCGCTGAAGTGCTGATCAAGGATCAGCCCAGCTACTATGACATGATCCGCATCGCGTCCGCCAACGCCGGACTGGTTTTCATGGGCATGCGCCCCCCGGGCGGGGACGAATCGATGGAGACGTACAGCCACTATTACGAAAGCCTGATGCAGGCGACTCACGACATGCCCCCGCTGGCCTTTGTCCTTGCGGCCGAACCCATCGAATTCCAGCAGATTATGGGCATGGCCCGGATGAATTGAGCGTTGCCCGCCCGGCGCACTGCGGATCGGTGTTCCCTCATCCGCGCCGGGAAGTTTTCTTCCCTTTTGTTTCCTGGTCTGGGAGACTCCAGCCGTCATCTCCCAAGGAGAGGAAATCGTTCATGGCCGAAGAAACGGAAAAGAAAGGCTACTCGTTCGGCACGTTCAAGGGGGTCTACACCCCCAGCGTCCTCACCATCCTGGGCGTGGTCATGTATCTGCGCTTCGGCTGGGTGCTCGGTAGTGTCGGACTGCCCGCCACGTTGCTGATTGTCACGATAGCCACTTCGATCACCTTCCTCACCGGGCTGTCGATCTCGGCGATGGCGACGAACATGAAGGTCGGCGGCGGCGGGGCCTACTTCATCATTTCGCGATCCCTCGGCATCGAGTCCGGCGCGGCCATCGGCCTGCCGCTCTTTTTCGCGCAGTCGTTCGGCATCGCCTTCTACATCGCCGGTTTCACGGAAGCGGTGATAAGCAACCTCGGCCCCTACCTCCCGATCTTCCTGACCGCCAAGGTGATCGCGGTTTCAACGCTTGTGCTGCTCACGATTCTGGCCTACATCTCCGCCGATCTGGCCTTGAAGGTGCAGTTTGTCATCCTCGCCACCATTATCGCTTCGCTGGGTTCATACTTCATGGGTAGCCCCGTATCGGAAGTAGTTGGCGACGTATTCATCCCTAAAGGCACCGGCTTCTGGGCCGTTTTCGCCGTATTCTTCCCGGCCGTCACCGGGATCGAGGCCGGGCTGGCCATGTCAGGCGACTTGAAAAACCCTGCCCGGGCACTGCCGTTGGGTACGCTGGGTGCCGTACTCACCGGATACATCGTCTACATGGCCCTGCCAATCTTTCTGAGCCATAGCGTGGCCGACTCCAGCATGCTGTTTAATCCGAATGCCCTGCGATCGGTGGCGCGCTGGGGGTTCCTGATCGTTGCGGGCGTGTTCGCCGCGTCGCTTTCGAGCGCCCTCGGCGCCTTGCTCGGCGCGCCGCGCACCCTGCAGGCACTGGCGAACGACGGCATTATCCCCCGCTT
Organism: Pontiella sp.; assembly: GCA_050290185.1. GTDB lineage: Bacteria > Verrucomicrobiota > Kiritimatiellia > Kiritimatiellales > Pontiellaceae > Pontiella. Next base: position 122,099 of record JBNKHE010000008.1, on the reverse strand, counting down.
CATCGGCCGCGGCTTCGGCAAGGACAAGGCCGATCCGCGCATTGCCACGGCCATCGCGTTTTTCGTCGCGCTGGCGGCGGTACTGCTGGGGGACCTCAACATGATTGCCCCGATCCTCTCGATGTTCTTCCTCACCTCCTACGGGTTGGTAAATCTTTCCGCCGGATTGGAAGGCCTGATCCAAAGCCCTTCCTGGCGCCCCAAGTTCAAGGCGCACTACGCCTTCTCGCTGCTTGGAGCCGTCGGTTGCTTCAGCGTGATGATGATGGTCAACGCGGGGGCCACCATCGTTGCGGTGATCGTGACAAGCTCGGTCTACTATTTCGTGAAAAGGCGGAACCTGAAGGCGCACTGGGGCGATATGCGCTACGGAATCCTGACCCTGCTGGCGCAGTTCGCCATTCAACGACTGAGCCGACTGAAGCCGGACGAACGCACCTGGCGGCCCAATGTTCTCGTTCTGAGCAGATCGCCCAAGTCGCGCTGGAATCTGGTGGAAATGGCCTTCTCCCTCGCGCGGCATGGCAGCGCGCTGACCGTTGCCAGCATCCTGCCGGTGGAGGATTGGTCGGCGGAAAAGGTCCAGTCAACGGAAGACACGATCCGTGAATACCTGAATAAACGCGAAGTCGATGCCTTGGTGAAAATCTTCCCCTGCCCCGATATGCTGACCGGCGCAAAGGCGCTGGTGCGGGCCTATGGATATGGCCCGCTGAGCCCGAATACCATCCTGCTGGGCGACACTGAAAACCGCTCCGACTTTGCCGATTTCGCCGAGCTGATCCAGTTGATCTACAGTACCAACCGCAATTTGGTTCTGCTGAGGGAACCCGAGAGCGAAACCTCAGCGGAGAAAGCCAAAACGAAGGAAGACGACGAGCCCCCTCCCGAGGAGGCCGAAACGATCGATGTCTGGTGGGGGGGCAACGAAGACAACATAGGCCTGATCATGACGCTGGCCTACCTGATCCAAAAAAGCCCGTTATGGAAGCAGTCCAAGCTGGTCATTAAGACCATCGTTGACACCGAAGAAGGGCGGGAAGATGCAACAAAACGGATGGAGACCTTTATTAAAGAGCAGCGAATCCCGGCCGAAACCGAGATCCTGGTCCAAAACCAGCCGAGCATCTATGACGTGATCCGGCTGTCTTCCGCCGAGGCCGGCCTGGTCTTGATCGGCATGCGTCCGCCCGCCGCAACAGAAACGGTCGAAGCCTATGGCCGCTACTACGGCACCCTGATGGCAAGCACCAAGGATATGCCACAGCTGGCGCTGGTGCTCGCCTCCGAAGCCATCGAATTCCGGCAGGTGATCGGCATCTCAGACAAGGACTAACCCTTGATCAAAGCTACTCCAGCCCCAGCGCCGAGAGGATGATGGTCTTAAGGTCGGCGTAGGCTTTTTCCAGCTCATCGTTAACGATCTGATGACCGTATTCGGAGGCGTGCTCCATTTCGGCCTTGGCGTTTTCGAGGCGCTTCTTGATGACATGATCGTTATCAGTGGCGCGACCGCGCAACCGGCTCTCCAGTTCCTCGTACGAAGGCGGTGAGATGAAGATGTCTATGAAGCCGCGGCGGATGGGATGGCGCGGATCGAGTCGAAAAAGCGAATCGCGGATCTGTTGCGCCCCCTGCACGTCGATATCGAGCAGGACATGGCGTCCCTCCTCCATCGCGAACAGCACCGTGTCTTCGAGCGTGCCGTAAAAGTTGCCGTGCACCTTGGCGTGCTCCAGAAACTCCCCGTTTTTCACGCGTGCTTTAAATTCCTTCTTGGAAAGGAAATAGTAGTGCACACCGTCCTTTTCCTGGCCCCGCGGATTGCGGGTGGTGCAGGAGACGGAATAGACGATCTTCTGGAATTCGGCAACCAGCCGGTCGCACAGCGTACTCTTTCCCGCTCCGGACGGGGCCGATACCACAATCAACAATGGACGGGACGGGCGTGGCGCCAGGGGGGATTCTTCTATCAAATCATGCTTGGCCATGGCGTTTCCCTATTCGATATTCTGGACCTGTTCACGGATACGCTCCAGTTCCGTTTTGAAGGCTACGACATGACGCGTAATCTCCACCTCGTTTGCCTTGGAGCCGACGGTGTTGATTTCGCGGAACAATTCCTGGCACAGGAAGTCGAGCGTACGCCCCACCGGCTCGGACGACCGCAGCAGTTGCCGGACCTGTTTCAGATGGCTTTTCAGACGCGTGAGTTCTTCGCTGATATCGCAACGGTCGGCAAACAAGGCCACTTCCTTGATCACCCGCTCGTCCCCGGCCAAATTTTCAAGGCCGGCCTCCTGCAGGCGCTGGTGCAACTTGTCGCGATAGCTGGCCACCACGTTCGGAGCGAACTGCCCGATAGACGTAACCATGCCATCAAGCAAATCCACGCGTTCCCGGAAATCGGCAGCCAGCGCCTTGCCTTCGGCCAGCCGCATCCGGGCGAGCCCGCGCAAGGCGGCGCCCATCGCCTTTTCCAGTACGGCCGATACGTGATCGGCGTCCAGATTGGCCTGATCCACCGTCACGATGCCCGGCAACCGGGCAATCGTTTCCGCACCGAGGTCGTCATCCAGTTTCAGCTTGCCCGCGGTTTTGCGCAATCCTTCAATATATTTCGCCGCCAGCTTGTCATCGATGGTGACCGTACCGGCAAACCCGTTGGTGGCATCGACCTTGACGATGCCCGACACACGTCCCCGGGAAAACTCGCTGCGGACCATGTTCTGCACCTGGGCATCGAGGGTCACCAGATTGCGGGGAAGATTAATGTTGATGTCGAGTTGCTTGCGGTTGACGGAACTAAGCTCAACCACCACCTTGATACCGGAAGCGGATGCCGAACCCTCGCCAAAACCTGTCATGCTCTTGAGTGCCATAGTTGTTCCTTAAACTTGAATGACGTCCCAGAATTTAGGATTTTGTAGGTCATGTCACGCATTTTGATCAATCAGGCCAACGGTAACGCCGTAGTGAAAAAGCTGCTCACGGCGGAATCCGCCACGGACCGTATGCGGGGCCTGCTCGGCAGGGACAGCCTGTCGAGCGACACCGGTCTGCTGATCCGTCCCTGCCGAAGCATCCACATGTGGTTTATGCGCTTTCCCATCGACGCCGCTTTTCTGGATGTCGATCTGTGCGTGCTGAAGATTTCTAGAAACCTTCGTCCGTGGGCGCTGGGCTGGGCTCCCCGCAAAACCCATTGCGTTCTGGAAACCGCAGCAGGGGCTCTGAAAGAGCTTCATGCCGGCGACCAATTGACCGAAAAAGAATAAGCCCACTTTGCCGGCGCAAGTACGGGCTTTTCGTGACTTGGATAATCAGCCGATCATTACGGCGAGACTTGCTTGTTCAGCTCCAGCAAACGGCGGGCTTCGCGGTTGCTTTCGTCGTCGAGCCCGAGAGATTGGACATCGACAATGTCTTCGGCCTTGACGGTATCGTAGACGCCCGGGAACCGCTCGAAGTACATATTGCCGTTGGGCAGTTTGTATTCCAAACGGCATTTGATGACCTCCGTCTTGGTGGTGATCATCGTGTCGCGGACAAAGATCCTTTTAAGTGCTTCATGGCGGGTAACCAGCTGATCCAATTCAGTCTGCAGTGTAAAGGTGGTTGCAGCATACCCTCCGTGCACCAGCTGGATAGTGTGGTCGACGCCGGCTGTAAGCAGAATATTAATCGGCTTCGACATGGAATCCATTCCGCCCTTCGGCTCGGTGGTGGCATACAGCTCGCCATTGATGTACACCTTTACATCCGCCGGCTCGGTGTCGAGCACGAGCGTGCCACTGTTCTTCACGAGATCAAGCTCAAGCGGCTCAATCACGTTGGGTTTGAGCACCATGTTGGTCTTCACGGTTTCATAGCCCATGAGGACGATTTTCACCTCGCGGGAGCCGTCCGCCACATTGACGGTCAGCGGTGAGCTTCCAACGGGCTGGCCATCGATGGTCACGGCAGCACCCGCCGGTTTTGTGTCCACTGTCAGGCCTGACGGCAACGCCTCCAGCTCGGCGGTAATTTCATAGTTTCCGGTAGCCTCCAGATCCATCTGGCGGGCATACGGTTTGTAGCCGACCTTGGCCACTTTGACATCGGCTTTCCCGACCACCACATCATCCAGCGTAACGGGTGTGGTTCCGCGTACTACACCGTTGATGAGTACATCAGCACCGGCGGGCTTGGAGTCGAGAACCAACGTGGCGGTGTTGGAAGTCAGTTCAGCGCAAACCCGCACGGGCTTCCGGTCAACCAGATCGGCCTGCATGGTGAGCGGCAGGTGAATGGGTGACTTAAAATCCAGTTTATAGCTCCCAAATCCAAGTTCGGTGAGCAGCAAGGGGGTCTTCCCTTTGGACACACCATCCATCAGGACATCGACTCCTTGCGGAACAGAATCTACCAGCAGCAATCCCATGGTCTGCGGCAGATCCAACTCGATATTGAGCTTCTGCTTATCCAACAGGGCCACGGTTTTGTACGCCGTGTCATATCCCTCTTTCTGCACTTCGATCACATATTGGCCAGGTGGCAGCTCTTCCAGCGTTGCCGGCGTGGTTCCCTTCGATACTCCGTTTACCGTAATGGTGGCATCGGTGGGTGTGGAGGTAATGGTAACGCTCCCCTTGCCCGGTCCGCAAGCGGTCAGTAGCAGGGCCATTGCGGCACATAACCAGCGGCTGAATGTCGCCATGCTTTCCTTGTTTGATTGTTTCATGGCCGCCTTCATCTCAGTTTGTCCTCCACCTCAAGCGTTTTCTTGGAAATGATTTCATTACGCACATCCGAACGGTCCGAAATAATTTGCGAACAGATCTGCAGATTGCGCCGGGCGACTTCCCATTCGGAGATGCGCATGGCCTTGTCGACGAGGAACATGTATTCCTTGTAACGCTCACTCTGTTCAACCACGGCTTTCGCCAGCAGGTCCGTGGCTTTCCCGTAAGGCTCCGGCTTCGGCTCGATGGTTTCGAGAAAGTTGACCGATTCATGGAGGTGCTTGATGCATTGGGCCAGATTGTCATAGCTGGTCGCGCGCTCACGGTAAAAGGTTTCGGCAACGCGATAGGCTTCCTTCGATAATTCAATCAGCTCGCTGTCATCCTTCAGCAGCGTCTGCGAAACATCAAGCACATCGAATGCATAGTCCTCGAGCGTATTCTTGAGTTGCCGCACATCGGCCGGAATTTCGCGATTAAGCACCCGGACATGATTGAATTGGCCGTCGCAGCCCAGCGCAATGTCACACAAGTCATATTGATCGTTAGACGTCTTGCCCACGTGATCGGACGTAACCTTGAAGAAGTCGCTGTTTTCAATTCGGCGCTTGAGCGTGGCCAGCTCTTCAGCAGACAATTGAGCTGATTTGCTGAATTGGCGGCTGCGCACATCGTCTGCCCTGAGCGTGACCACCCCATCCGGCGTCAGATCCACCGTATACCGGAAAATATTGCGGCCGCTGCCATGCACAAATTCATAGTTGAAGAATATCCCCTTCATCCGAACCCCGTTGCCGGAACTTTTTTTGGAACGCATGACTTCCGTGGCCCCCACCACAACCAGCAGAAGAATAAGCACGATCACGAGCACCTGCAGGATACGAAAGATCGGGGACGCATGCTTTTCGTGGCTTTTTGCCGGACTGTCGCGATGCGTCTTTGCCGCAGGCTTGAATCCGAGATCAATCTTCTCGTCCTTGACCACCGGCAGTGGCGCCGGAGCAGCGCCTTCGCCCTGTCGAGTACTGATGACGCGGAAGGCGGTGGAGCCGACCTCCACCAGATCACCCACCTTCAACTGTTGTTCATCAATCGGCACACCACCGATATGCGATTTTTCACCCACACTGAAGTCGGTAATCCAAAGCGTTCCGTCGGACTTGAAGAAGAAACGTCCCTGAAACAACATCAGTACTTCATCCTCAAGCACCAGATCGTTTGCCGGCGAACGGCCAAACTTGATACCTGAAGCCGGAACCGAAATCTCCTTCCCGACCTCTTTACCCTGTTCAATGATTAAATGAGACATTGCTCTACCTATGTTCGATGTTTGATTTTCGGCTTTTGATTTATCGGGTGGCTACGCCGACGCTACCTTGTAACAAGCGTTGCCCTCCCGTAAACCGTCAATCGAAAACCGGAATTCAACAATTTAAAATCCTCCGCGAATCACAACCTGCAGGATCAACGGCCCCATCAGGACAATAAGTACCGACGGGAATATAAAAGCCACCAGCGGAAACAACAACTTGACCGGGGCTTCGTTGCCCATTTTTTCCGCACGCTGGAAGCGCTTGGTCCGCACCTGATCGGCCTGGATTCGCAAAGCATGGCCGATGCCCGTGCCCAGTTCATCCGCCTGGATCAGCGCACTGGACAGCGCGCGGATATCCGAGTGATTCACCCGGATCGCCATGTTCCGCAAGGCCTCCTTGCGTGACCGGCCTACCTGGATTTCGCGGAAGACCCGGATGAGTTCTTCGCCCAGAGCATCGATGTCGCGATGGGCGATGATGCGGTTCATGCCGCTCATGAAGTCGAGGCCGGACTCGACCGACAACGTCAGCAGGTCGAGTACGAACGGCAGCGCGCGCTCGATGCTCCTATGCCGCATCTTGACCGCATGCTTCAACCACGCGTCGGGATAGAACCCAAAAAACAAGAACACAAAGAAATAGAGAAAGAACTGCCGTTCCTGCAACCATTTGCCCATGGCTTCCGGTATTCTGGGAAACGCAAAAAAGAGCAGCCCGCACATCAGACCGCCCATCACCAGCGGTACCATGACCCGCAAGGCAATGACTTCGCCCGGCTTGATCAACCCTTCGTAACCCGCTGAAACCAGTTTTCGTTTGAGGCGTTCGCGGCTGTCTTCGAACAGACCGAGATTCGTGAAAGCCAGCGGCACAAAGATGCAAAGCGGAAGGGTGGCCCGGATAATGATCGGAAGATACCGCTCCTGACGGCGTCCATCGGCCAGCGTGACATAGGTGACATCCCGCGCCGCGCCGGTGAATATCCAGGCCACCGCACCCACGGAAAGGCAAAGCATCAGGCTGATTCCAAATGTAATAAATGTGTCCATGCTATACGTCGATATCCACAATTCGCCGAATGAAATACGCTCCCAGGACTTCCATCACAAGAATAAGGCACAGGGCACCGATGCCCCATACCGACCGGAAAAAGGTCATCATCATGCCGGGATCGAGCAAATACAAAACCACACCCAGCACGAACGGCATGGCGCCTACCACGCGGCCCTGAATCCTGCCCTGCGCGGTCAAGGACTTGATCTTGCCTTCGATGCGCTGACGTTCGCGAATGGTTTCGTCGATGCGGTCGAACACCTCGGTCAGGTTGCCGCCAGTCTGCCGGGCGATCTCGATGGACTGGAGCATCAGGGTAAGGTCCTCGCTGCCGACCCGTTTGTCCATCTGATCCATCGCATCTTCAAACTGCACGCCCACGCGCAACTGTTGCAGGAACATGCCGAATTCCTGGGCAATGGGCATTTCCCCCTCTTTGACTACGGTGTCAAAGGCCTGTTGAATGCTGAATCCGGCCTTGAGTGCATTGCTCATCCCGTTGAGTGCGCCGGACAGCTGTGCGTTGAACTGCTCTAGCCGGCGGCGTTTCATGATCTTCAGAATGAGGAGGGGCAGCACATAGACGACCGCCGCACCCACCGCACCGGCGGCACCGCCCCGAATCACGCCGGTCAGCGAGATCATGCTACCGGCCACCATGAACAAAAGCAGGAAGACCACGAGGGCCGTAATATGGGTCAGACGGCGGATTTGCTCCGGCGGAATGAACAGGAACATATCTTCGAGCTGTCGGGCCGTGTTGGCCGAGTATTCGGTGACGTGCTCCTCTTCCGCATCGCGCAAAGCCACCAGCAATACATACACAAGCATCGCGGTACAGACGGCAAACAGGGATGGAACCAGCCAGAACACGAATTAACGCCCCTTCCTTGGATCAAAAATATTGCGATCAAAGTTTATGCCGCGAACACCAATTTCCTCAACAAATGTCGGCACGGTTCCGGTCGGACGCAGATATCCCTGCACGCGACCGTTTTCATCGACACCCGTCTGCTTGTATTCAAACAGATCCTGCATCGTGATCATGTCACGCTCCATGCCCGTAACCTCGGTAATCCGGCTGACGCGGCGCGAGCCGTCGCTGAAGCGGGCAATCTGGCAAACCAGATGCACGGCCGAGGCCACTTGCTCGCGGATGGCGCGGATGGGCAGATCCATGCCGGACATCAGCACCATTGTTTCAAGACGGGCCAGAGCATCGCGCGGGGTGTTGGCATGGATGGTCGTTAGCGACCCTTCGTGGCCGGTATTCATGGCTTGCAGCATGTCGAGCGCTTCGGCTCCGCGGCACTCGCCCACCACAATGCGGTCGGGGCGCATGCGTAACGCATTGCGCACGAGGTCGCGGATTGTGATGGCACCGCGTCCCTCGATGTTGGCCGGCCGGGCTTCCAGCCGGACAATATGCTGCTGCGTAAGGCGCAGTTCGGCGGCATCCTCGATGGTCAGAATGCGCTCGCTGCTGGGCAGGTAGCTCGAAAGAACATTCAACAGTGTGGTCTTCCCGGAGCCCGTACCGCCCGAAACAATAATGTTTTTTCGCAGCAGCACGCAGACGCGCATAAACTCGGCAATTTCGGCATTGAGCGTCCCGAATCCGATGAGATCGTTCACCGTGAACGGCTCCTTGGAGAACTTTCGGATCGTGATGCATGGACCCACCAGCGACAACGGGTGGATAATAGCGTTCACGCGGGAACCATCAGCCAGACGCGCATCTACATAGGGCTGGCTTTCGTCAATGCGCCGTCCGATCGGAGATACAATGCGTTCAATGATCGAATTTACCGAGGTGTCGCTGATAAAGGTGCAGTCGGTCAGTTCCAACCGCCCGGAGCGCTCCACATAAACCTGGCTCGGACCGTTTACCATGATTTCCGTGATCGATTCATCCTCGAGCATGTCTTCCAGCGGACCGAGGCCGACCGATTCATCAAAGATTTCCTTAAGCAGGCGGTCCGGATCAATCCCCTCGGGCAGCCGCGAGCGGATTTCATCGATGATCTCCGTGAGCGTTGCGCGGATCTTCTTCTGCAGATCGCTTTCCTGAAACTTGCTCATGCTCAACCGCTTCAGATCCAGCCGATCCACCAGCTCGGTATGGATCTGCTGCTTGACGGCCTGAGTACGCGATACGTGGCGCTCCTGCACCTGCGGCTTAAAGACCTCCTCCACGGACTTCGGAGCTTCCACTAGACTCTGGCCGGCATCGCCTGCCGGCTTGAACACGAGGGTATAGTTGCCGATCTGCATCGGGACATCGGGGAAAACCTGCCTCCGGGTCTTGATCCGTTCGCCCGCCACGAAAACGCCCGTCCCCATCAGATCCTCGATATAGGATTCATCCTCCATCAGGGTCAGGACGGCATGGGCATCCTCTACGCTGCCATCATCAAGTACGATGCGGCATGAGGCGTCCGCGCCAATCAGGTACACCCCGTAGTTGGCATCGAGGGTCTGGAGATCACGCTGATCGTGGTTGATTAGAATCTGGAGTATGGATGACATAGAACTTATCGGGGCTCCGAGCGGATTTCCTGCTGACGCTGCTCGTTGAGCTGCTTGAGGATGGATTCAATATAGTCGAAATTGACGGAAGGAATTTCCGATTCGGCATTGCGGTCGTCCGGATTGCGAAGCGACAGGTAGAGCTGCCCGCGGGCCTGCTGGGCAAAGACGAGGATCTCCGCCTCCATCGGCTTAACCGAGAAGGTGATGGTGCTGTAGCCCCCACCGGAACGCCGGCCGTTTTCGGCCTGCCCCGCCACCTGCGAGCCTGCGGCCAGCACCGTCACATTCTGCAACAGCATCAGGGTGACGGATTCAACCTGCGTGGGATTGGTCGGCGACGGGAACGTGAAGGTACCCATGATATCGACGTGATCGTTGGGCTGAACCATGCCGGCAACGCCCTGTGCTCCCGATATGGCCAGCGACAAGGCGCGCTTCCCCTTTTCAACGGCCGCGGAAAGACCGCTTCCCCGCCGGCGGGGCATGTCGACCTGCGTCCACAGAATTGGGTCACGCTTGCGCACGGGATAAATCAGTTTTTTACCCAGCAGCGAACTGAGATCTTCCTGACGAAAAACATTTTGCCCGACGGAGGATTCAAATACTTCGATCTCTCCGAGGTCTGCAATGGTTAAGACCGTCATGGCCGGAAGATCCTGCTTGGCCGCAATTACCCTGATGGTCTTATGGCCCTTGAGCAAATCTTCCTTTTGCTTCTTCAGATAGCTCCAGTTCAACCAGAATGCCAAGGCAGCCATCAACAGCGCCACAATCATTATCAATTTATTCTTCATACAGACCTCGCAATATTCCCAATAGGTATCAAAACCCGACATCCCTAACAAGCACCGTCACCACTGTCGCGCCGTTATTATGTCTGCTCGCCAGCACGCAGCAGGTTTGCTCCTTCCGGTGGAAATAGGTCATTCCTCCAGAAAGCCGCATCGGCAGTACCGGCGTCCAGCCCTCGCGAGCCAACGCATCAACATAAAAACGCTGCACCTGCATGACCGAATCCTCCGTCGTAAGCGTTTTACAAAACGCCTTGGTCTCCTCGCTGAACACCGTGTTCGTGGTGCGGCCGCGCGGATATTCCGGCACCGGGGATTTCGGTTTGTTTGAAGCCTCCGCCTCAGGATAGAACAAAAATACCAGGTGGTTTGGTGGGGTTTCAGGCGCGAGCACCAGAATGCGGGCTTCGCCGCCATCCCATTTGGCAACCCCCATAGCCCCTCCATCCGGACTCTTGCGTATCTTCACAGTCGCACCCTGCAGCTCAAACTGGGCCTTCAACTGCTCAGCAACCGGCTCGGAATAGTTCGCGGAATAAACCACCACATCGTTTTTACGCCCGTTGACGTTCATCGTGGTTGTGTAGGCCTCTTCCCAGGGCAGGCCGACAACATTCAAACGACCGCGCGTATTGCCAACGATCTGGAATACCCGGCTTTTCGCCGCCCACGGCAAGAGGACGGCGACCAATGCTATCAGCAATATGGAGGATTGACCGCGCATCATGGTATCGCATCCCATCTAGGCATCCATAAATCATGGTTCAGAAGGATATGGTCGCGGCCAAGCACCTTATCCATGAACAGAACGGTATCGGCCGACTCATGCCCCGCGGTATGCATCATATCGAGCGCCGTAGTCGTGCTGAACACACCGCCACTGTATTTCAGGTCGACATGGGGGCTTATCCGGCCCGCTTCGAGCAGATGCCCTTCCAGATTATCGTCAAAGACCATGTCGAGATAGCCATTGTTATCCTGATAGAACGTGTCATCTCCCCCGGATTTCCGGTCGTCGGCCGTTAAATGCTCCCCATCGGAACCGGGTTGGGTTGGGTTGGAAAAATTAAACCGCGGCCATTGGGTCGGTGGATCTTCGGCGTACTGAAGAGCCATTGCATGACGGGCGTTGTTCATCGCAAGAAATCCCTTTTGCGAAAGGATCGAAACCTGTTGCAAGCCAGCCACGAGGAGCATGATGCAAACCAGCCCGACCAGCAGCTCCGCCATCGCCTGCCCTGATCGTCCCGCTGTTGCGTTATCGATTTGCTGCCGGCTATACCCCGCCTCACTTCGTGTGGCGGAGGAGGAAGCGGGCCGAAGGGCCTGTCTTGCTCGACCGGGACAAAGGAGCATGTGTTTACGATCCACGGCGTGCCCCTCCTATCAGCCCTTCATATTCTGAACCGTCGTCATCCGGATCGCAGGGATTGTCATCCATATCCTCGGCGTCTTCGAGCCACTCGAGGCCCGCTTCCCGATCAAGCGTTTCCCATGCCTTCAGCAGTTGACAATAATGGCAAGTGGGATTGAGCGCGTCCGGCCCGCCTTCCAGATAGGCATCCAGATGGCGAAGAACATGCCGGAAAAATTCGGTGGGAACCTGCTTGTCGCCGATCTCGGAATGAATGAGTCGGACATCCGTGAACACCGGGAAAACGAAGCCGAGATAATAGGGCGGCGAATCCTGGGCTGCGCCTTCAAAATAGCCAAAGGGCTTGGCCTTGGCCTGATACTCCAGATCCACGGTTTCCCGGGATGAAGTGGCCAGAATGCCTCGATGCACCGGCATGGAGATGCCGACGCCCGTCTCGGCACCTATATAGTTATACTTGTCCTGAACTTCCGCCCAGATGGGAAACCGGTCCTGATCCTTGTCGTCTTCCAGATCGTCTTCTCCATCGCGCGGCTGAGGCCACGTGCGCAGCCATGCTCCGCTGAAAACATGCCATTGGATATCTTCTGTCGGATTATAGGGAACCATGCTTTCTAGTAAAAGACTGGCGTCAGACCCCGGAAAGCTTGCAAAGATTCCCCGCTCGTCGGCCCTGACATAGTCCAGAAACTCCTGCCAATCCTTATCAAACATAGCCGTTCCCGGGCGAGGCGGAGGCCAGATATTTTCCTCCGTTCCGGCGGCCATGGTACGAAATTCGCGCAGCTTGAGATCCAGCATGCGATAAACACCGATTTCTGTATCCAGCTTAGACCAGCTGTCGACACCCTCATAGTGCTCCAGCTCATATTCATAGTTCTCCAGACCACACCACACACCGCCCAACGCATAGGCAATGCCCGTATAAAATTTTTCCTGCGTCAGCGGATGATCCGGAAACTGGACCGTGTAGGAACTGACGGCAACCCCATGAGCAACGATATTCGCCAAAAGTTCCCCGTAATATTCATAGGATAGATTGTTATAAGGAGAGCCGTGTATTTTCATAAACTCCTCCGCCAACCACTGCAGGTCGGCGGCGAGTTCCGGATCATTGAATGCGCCGTTGTCAAAAGCGGCTTGCTGGGCAACCGAAAACGCCGCCAGCGGCCCAAACAGACACAGTCGGTTACGAAGATCGTGCAAATCGAGAACCTCGGGCGGCACCTCGAATTCGTGGAGATCATCGTTGTTGGCATAGGCTTCCGTCAAGATGGCTGCCTGAATGAGATTCAGGTCGCCGATCATATTCAAGGTAACGCCCTGCCAGCGCGCACCGGCCATGGCCGCGGCATCTGCGGCATTGCGCACCTGAACCTTGGCGGTGATGATCCGGTGCAGATCAAAGTTCCAGATCACCACAAACAGCCCAATCACAACAACAACCATCAGAAAGATGATCGCCTGTCCTGATTTCAGGTGGTGGTTTTTATGCATGGACGATGTGTGCTCCCGATCCGTGGGATCGAGTTTCCTTTAATAGTTTCTTTTTAAATAAAACCTAGCATGGTTTTCGATATAGGACGTGGCATCGATCTGCTTGGACGGAAACTCCTCGGTCCGCCCGCCGCGGCTGACTTTAACCAAGGGAAGGTGCCCCCAAAACACGCGGGAAAAGGGATACGTCAAGGGAAGCTTCTGCGAAACGGTGACCTCCAGAATCTCCTCGTTATAGTCGTCATCGGTGAAGTCAGAATAGACCTCCGCCTCCCCCTCCGGGGACCAATTCTCATAGGCCAGCACCGCCAAGGGATAATCCCTTCGGTGGAATTCCGTCCGCATGGCCACCTCATACTCGCCGCGCTCCGATCGGGGCTCCGTAGAAGAGGACAGGGCATAGTCCCATTGCGATCCTACGGTATTGCCCTCATTCCGGTATTTCCTGAACACCTTCGGATCAGGAAAAATCATAGGGCCAGCGGTTGGAATGGTGGCATAATGCACGACCGTTTTGACCATGTCCTCATCCAAGCCCACCGCAGCCGCCCGCGCGGCGGCAATGCTGGCATAGCTGATGATGTTTCGAGAACTGACCACATACGAAACCTGCAACATCATGAACAGCACCACGCATAGCAAGGCAATGACGAGGCAGGACTCCACCATCGCGGAGCCTTGCTTGCGCTGGAAACTAGACGGCACAGATCATCCTCGATTATTATTTCGTATTGCCGTCGCCCAGATCCTCAAGATAGCCCTTCGACGACTGCACTTGATCGCTGCCGGAAGAATCGCCCTCTAGCTGGTCGACTGCTCCGCCCAGCTTTTTCTGGATCGTGTCGCCAAACATGCCAAAGATCACCAGAGCGGCAATCGCAATAACGACGACAATAATGATATACTCAACCATGGCCTGACCGGCCTTACGTTTTGGGAACGTCTTCATCTACTTCCTCCTAGGGTTCCAAGATTGTGTCCGCCGAAATGCTTAGGAAACAGCAATGATATCAATCACCCGGTTGCCATACGCACGGAAAACATAGAGCAATACCGCGCATATCCCCACAAGGGCGAGAAAAACACCGATGGCAACAACATACTCCAGCATAACCTGGCCGCTTTTGCCGTTCATCCTGTGCTTTCCTATTTTCATCATATCATTCCTGTAAACGTTTCCCGACCGGCAGACATTGCACTTTTTCCTGTAAATAATGAAACTCAAAACAATTCTTATTGAAGAAAATAAGCCTGCAACCATATCTCGTAACCCCATGAAATAAAAAAGGGGGCACATGCCCCCTTTTTACCATTCACGCCGGATCGGAAACTATCCTTTGCTACGCTGCTGCTTCCATTCCGCTAGCTGCATGACGTCCTTGTCGCCACGCCCGGATACATTGACGATCAGCAAGTCGTCCGAAGTGAATTGCGCCGCATTCTTGATCGTCCACGCAATCGCGTGCGAGCTTTCGAGCGCCGGCAGAATGCCTTCCCACTGCGACAGCTTGTCGAATCCATCCACCGCTTCCTCGTCGGTGACATAGGAATATTCCGCCCGTCCCAGATCGCGCAGCAGGCTGTGCTCGGGGCCGACGGCCGCATAGTCGAGGCCGGCGCTGATGGAATGCGTCAGTGCAATCTGGCCATCGTCATCCTGCAAAACAAAGGTCTTGGTGCCCTGCAGAATGCCAATCTTGTCCTCGGCAAAGCGGGCCGCGTGCATGCCGCCTTCGATTCCGAAACCACCGGCTTCGACGCCGATCATGCGAACGCCTTCATCCTTGATGAAGGGATGGAACAGGCCGATTGAGTTACTGCCGCCGCCGACACAGGCAATCAACGCAGAGGGAAGTCGGCCTTCGGCCTTGAGGATCTGCTTGCGCGCCTCTATGCCGATCACGCTCTGGAAATCGCGCACCATCATCGGATACGGATGCGATCCCAGCGCGGAACCGAGAATATAGTGCGTGCTGCGTATATTGGTCACCCAGTCGCGCATGGCCTCGTTTACCGCTTCCTTCAGCGTCTGCTGGCCGACCGTGACCGGCACCACCGTGGCACCGAGACTTTCCATCCGGAATACGTTCAGGGCCTGACGCTCCATGTCGACCTTGCCCATGTATATGACGCATTCCATACCGAACATGGCGCAGACGGTCGCCGTCGCCACGCCGTGCTGGCCGGCACCGGTTTCGGCAATGATACGTTTCTTGCCCATCCGCTTGGCCAGCAGGATCTGGCCCATGGAATTGTTGATCTTGTGTGCGCCGGTATGGCAGAGATCTTCGCGCTTCAGATAGATTTTTGCGGTGCCCAGATGCTTCGTCATGCGCTCGGCAAAATAGAGCGGCGTCGGACGACCCACATATTCGCGCAGATAGTATTGGAGCTCCTTCTTGAATTCCGGATCCTTGCGCACGGCATGATAGACGCGCGTCAATTCGTTCAGCGGCTCCATCAGCGTCTCCGGAACAAACATTCCGCCGTACGCTCCAAAATGACCATGTTTATCGGGCTGGGTTGGTTTCATCGTCAAAATCCTCGGTAAAAGGCGGAATAATGTGATCGAAGCCCATTCAATTCAAGGCAATTCACCCTAACCTGTCGGTGATTAGGCTCAGCGCGTTTGCCAATGGTAATGGGCCGGTTTCAGATATGAGTCCTCCGGCGACGGCGGCGCGGCCAATGATTTCCTCGGCGGAGATACCGGCATCGCGGAGCTGGGATATGCTTTCGGAGCGTTGGCGCTTGCTGAGTTTCTCGCCCTTTTCGTCGCAGATTAGGGGATGGTGAAAATAGCTGGGCGCAACTGCTTCCAAGGCTTCGAACAATAGGTTTTGGCGGGCGGTACTCGCAAGAATATCCTCTCCGCGTACAACAAGATCAACGCCGTGCCGGATGTCGTCGCACACACAGGCAAACTGGTAGGTCCACTGACCTTGCCGGTCGCGCAGGGAAAAGTCGCCACACTGCCGCTTCGGAATTTGGCAGCGGGTACCGAGGCGCAAATCCTCGAATACAACCTCCCTGGCCGGAACACGAAAACGGACGGTGTTGCCGTCAAGCGGGAGGCCCTTCTGTGCACAAGCTCCCGTGTAGCACAACTCATCAGCTGCGTCCTCCTGCCCATCGAGAATCTGCTTGCGGGTGCATTCACAGCCGTAGACGAGCCCCTGCTTTTCCAGCAGGCCCAGCATTTTTACATAGTGGTCGCCGCAGTCGCTCTGGCGGAATTCCGACACGCCGGTCGCGTTGGACAAGGTCAAGCCCTCGTCCGGCACAAAGCCGAGCCACTCCATGTTTTCAAGAATGGCGGCTTCGTATTCGGGACGGCGGCGGGAAAGGTCGTGGTCTTCGATTCGGCAGACGACCTTTCCATCCCTGGCGCGGGCGACACCCCAAACGTAGAGCATATGGAGCACATGGCCCAAGTGCAGATAGCCGGTCAGACTGGGAGCGAAGCGAGTAACCATCATTGCCGATTGACGAATCCCGATTGCCGATCCGCACCCCGCGCAGCGGAAATGAAGGATGCGACCTTGGCGATATCCTTCAGACCAGGCTCGATTTCCACACCGGAGCTGACATCAACGCCCCACGGGTTTACGATCTGGACGGCTTCGGCCACATTTTCGGGCGTCAGGCCTCCGGCCAGCAGAATTGGAGTATCTGACGCACGCACCAAGTCGCGGGCCTTGCTCCAATCGCAGGTTTGACCGGTTCCCCCGACCGTTATTGGATCGTAGGAATCCAGTAGATAGCGATCAAACCGGAATCCGTGATCCGCGAAATAGAGCTCGTCCGGATTCAGTGCCCGCCAAACTTCAAGTCCCTGGAAGATTTCCCGGTCAAACTCCCAGCTATCGGGAACACGATGCACTTGAAGCACATCAAGGCGGGCATGCTGGGCGGCGTGGGCCAGCTCGGCTTCGGTGGGGCTGACAAAAACGCCAACGCGCTTGATGCTATCAGGGGTTTCCCACTGGCCAACGGCTTTGGGGTCGACATACCGCTTGGATTGCGGCCATTGGATGAAGCCGACCGCATCGGGCCCTAATGCAGAAATCTGCCCAAGGTCGCCCTCCGAGCAGATTCCGCAGATTTTTATGAATGTGCCCATCGGCTTTATTCAGCAACAGCCTCGGCCAGATCCATATCGGCAATATCCTCCGCAATCTCGGAAGCAGCCTCGATGGCGATGGCCTTGTTTTCCTCGTGGTTATCGAAGAAGAGTGGATTCTGTCCTTCGGCCCAGACGATTTCAAGATCATCGATACCGATGAAACCAAATGCAGCGCGTACCTGGCTGCTCAATGCATCTCGCTCGTCGCCTTCCTTGTAAACGCCGCCCGAGGAAACCAGCAGCACAATGCTCTTCACCTTGTGCAACGGCTTGATGCCGTCTTCCTTGCTGATCGAGAATGTCAACCCGGGGGTGAGGACCTGGTCCATCCAAGCCTTCATGATGGCAGGAACGCTGAAGTTCCACATCGGCATGGTGAGGACAAGTACGTCGGCTTCATTGAACATTTCCGCCTGCTTGGTGGCATAGTTCAGGGCCATTTCCTCAACCTTGGAGGGCTCGTAGGATTCGTCGAAAACCGGATACCAGGCACCCTTGTACAGCTCGTAGGAATAGAACGGCGGCTTTTCATCGTATAGGTTGACGTTTACCAGTTCCGCGTCCGGCTTCAACTCGATCAGTTTACCGAAAAAGGCGGCGGCCAACTGCTTGGAAACCGACTCTTCGGTCGGCTTCGGGTTCGCGCATACATGCAAAATATTCATTACTGAAACTCCTTCTTTCTTCCCTTTTTTAAAAGGGCTTTTCAAAACAAGATCGCGGTTATAGCTTAATTCCAGATCGCCTTACAATCAATAACCCCGAAAAGCGCGGGCTAACGACTGCATCACGGATTCGCGATTTCGTCGTAGAAGCCGACATAATCATCCTTGCGATCCCCATCGCGCAGCGCAATGGCCGAGCGCGGATGCTCGTTGTAGTGCCCGGTGATCATGTAGGGAATGCTGTAGCCCCAGTCGATCTGCTGGCTGAGCGGGAACATGGTGTCCTGCACGAACTGGAGAATCGGACGCAGGTTGAACTTCGGGTTCTTGAGAAAACCGACCAACAGCTCGGTGGCGCAGTTGCCCGCTCCACGACCCATGCCCATCATGGTGGTATCGAGCAGCTTCACGCCGTTGATCGCCGCATGGATGGTGTTGGCGTAGGCCAGCTGCTGGTTGTTGTGCGCATGGATACCAAGCGTCTTGCCGGTTTCCTTGTAGCGCTTGATCAGATCGTCGACCTGCTCGTAGTAGAGCGAGCCAAAGCTATCGACCACGTAGAGAAAATCGATCTCCTCCACTCCGGAAATAACATCCAGCCCGTTGTCCAGCTCGTAGTCCGGCACAGTCGATACCGCCATCAGATTGAGCGCGACCTCGTAGCCCTTGTTCTTGGCATCCTTCACCAGCTCCAACGCCGCCGGAATCTGGTGAATATAAGTCGCCACACGAACCAGATCGATCACGCTTTCACTTCTTGGAAGCAGATCGGACGGATTGGTCCGGCCGGTATCGGCCATAACGGAAAGCTTCAGACCGGTATCATTGTCGCCCACTTCGCGGCGGATATCATCCTCGTCGCAATATTTCCACGGGCCGAAACCCTTGCCGGCAAACAGGGCCTTATCCGCCTTGTAGCCCACTTCCATATAGTCGATGCCAGCGGCCACGCACGTCTTGTAGATATCGCCAAAGAATCCTTCGGGAAACTGATGCTGATTGCAAAGCCCGCCGTCGCGCACGGTGCAGTCCAAAATCTTCAGATTCGGATCGAACGTTACCCAGCCCTTGCTCTTATCCGCGGCTTCGCTATTGGTCTCTTTTGCTTTCGTCATTTTTCTCTCCTTTAACCCCTGCCCGTTTTTCACGGCGTCCACTTTTTCGGACATCCTTTTCAATGCATCTTCACGGTTACCGGTCTGAAGTGATTCAGAGTATTGGACGCCACCAATCCGCTGCCGCCAGTAGTAGATACCGCCCCGCAGCTTCAGATTCCTGATCCCTGTTCCCTCAAACGTCGACATGCGCATCACTCCCGATGATCACATTTTCTCAAAAGTGATGCGCATTGATGCGCTTTCCGGGGCCAATGTCAACCATGCGCTGCAAATCGTTCATAACAGGAATTGCATCTGATACCCCGGGAAGGAGCGACCAATAGCCTTGTCCAGGGAATCGGTTCTGAATGGCAACGTGCCAGTTGAGGAGCGCTTAAAGCTTTCCGTGGAAATCCAAAACATACTGGCAGAGACTCACTATCTCGGCGGCTTTATCACGCAGATATTTCGAGCTAAACCGCTGGGATTCCATATCTTTTTTTATGTCTTCCAGGCGATCGATTGCATCGAGATTTATACCGATCCTTCCCTTGTGAGCCCTGTGCGGAGAGACGGACCTGTATACATCGCTTGCGGTGCGATAGTGGTTTATGCATTTCTCTTGGGTTTCCTTATCAAAAAAGGGGAACTGGTTCGGGCACCCCAGTCTAAACAACGCCTGCCTGGATTCCCTCTCTTTCTCGTACTCAAGCCACTCTTTGTGCGCCGTTTCCCAGGTAGCAAGCTCAGCATCGTAGTTTGGGTTTGGCTCAGTCACATAATAGGTCTCAGTCTGCCATTGGCCGTAGCTATCCCGATATCGCCTGGTTTTCGGTACCTGTCTCGTTGGAGAAGGTTTGCGTGGCTCGTGCTTGCGGGAAAGGTACATCCGGAATGAACAGTAGGTAATCGCATAGGTAAGGGCCGAATAGCTTGCATCGGATAGATATGCACTTTGCTTGGAAAACAATCCTGCAGGCATATCGGTCCATCTTAAATGGTCCAATGTTAAACCAAATCGCCGAATTTCCCGATACCGGGTTCCTTTCGACACCCACTCTTCGGGATCATCATGCAATAATGCATAGGTAGCCACACCGACAACCTCGTTGGAGCTGTTGAGAATCGGGCATCCACTGTTTCCTTGAATAAATTCAGCATCCACCTCTATTCGGTTTGGCCCAATACCCAGGATTTTCCCATCGGTTTTCGTGATCACCCCACTGCCATCACTGTTTCCATATACACTGACTGCATCATCCATGTTCGGAGGATTTCGAGATAGAATTAATGGAGGGATGTCGTTGGTTATTTCCATCCGTACAAGATCGATAGACGTACAAACCTCGAATGACGTTGGGATTATTCGTGTCCCCGAGGATGTCCGGACATCAATTCTCTCCATGCAGTCAATTACGTGTTGATTTGTTATCAGGTACTTTTTCCCATCCATTTCAGTTATGAATCCGGATCCGGCAGAATCCCCCGTACGGCTCGACACATTGATTACCGCAACAGAATTATGAATCGGGATCTTTTTCCCGAGAGCATCTGACTCTTGCGCGTTCACTGACAACCCACACCCCAGCAGAGAAATGCAAAGCAATTTCTTTAAAGGGTAACCACCCAAGTCGATTATGAATTTCATCTTACCCCCCTATAGTTTTTCTAATCGATTCATCTCACTTACATCGAGCGTATCCTTCTCGCATTGAACATAAAGAGTCAGTGTATAAATTTATCTTGAACACCCATGGTGTCAACCCTGAATGGCACCGCCTTGACCCGCCCGGAAAGGGCGGCTTTTGAAACCTGATGGGGCAGGAAATCAGACCGATCTCCGGTAGGAGACGATCGAATATTCATCGGTCTCCTCGATGATTTCCGCCGGCTTAAAACCGTCTGGCCGCTGAAGAAGGTATCACCCTCGACGGGTGACTTCACCGTGGTCACCAGCAACCGGTCGCACTGCGGAAATACCCCTGTGCACCCCCGTGTCCTCTGTAATGATTGTTTGATTACCGCCCACCGGAACCTCCGCCCTGTCCCTACCCGGCGAAACAACAAAAAAGCCGCCCAATTGGACGGCCTGATCCACCACGCGTCATTAGGAATCACATCATGAAGATACGACGAGCACCGAGAACTCCAATTCCAAAAAGACCGATCAAGCTGAGGGTGGCTGGTTCGGGGATAGCGGTCAGCGTCACATCTGCATCCACAAAAATTCCATCTGCATTAAGGTCCGAGGACGAGGGATATTCGTCAAACCCGTTGTGGGACGTGTTCTGTTCAAAATCCAACGTGCCGTCCTGCCCCCAAAGCACCGCATTTCCGGTTGGATTATCAAAAAGTCCTCCACCGTCATGGGCCCGCACAAAGGCCGTTGTGGTGAGCTGAAGGCTGAAAACATTGTTGCCCGTATAACCGCTCAGGGTTTGTGAGTCGGTGTTGTCCAAAGTAAAAGGTCCGTCCGTTGCTCGTACCGCACCGCTCAAGCCGTCCAGCGTATCCGAAACGATGGAGCCGTTTACCCGCAGGACCGAGCTTAAGGCGCTAAAGGCCGCGATATCATCAGTTTCATCCGTTGAGTAATCATAAATATTGAGATAGGCGTGCAGTTCCGGTGAAATGGTAATGCTGTATTCCTCCCAGTCTTCTGCCGTAACAGTCCATGTCGCCGTCACGTCAATCGTCTGAATTATATATCCCGCTTTGTAGGCGGAGGTCTGCCCAGTAAAGCGGTATCCCATGTTTCCACTGGAATTTCCGGCGGTATCCACAGTTGCACTGGACGAACCGATTGTTGCCTGTGAAGACGAAGCGTCTTCCTGCAAATGATCATCGTTGTCCAACGTGCTGTTGTTATAGCTGCGCGTAATGAGAATCGCCGAACTGGTCAGCGGCAAAACCGCGATCAAAACCGCCACACTTAAAATGAGTTTGTTTTTCATACGTGATCTCCTTGTTTTGAGAAAAACGTAGCAACAAAACCCGCACACTCTATTCCATATTTATAAATCGCGGCAAAGGGGTGATGAAACCGCCGTTGTTGGGTGACGAAATAATCAGCGGCATTTTCCAACGCCTCCGAATATTCCGCTTCATTTTTCCGAACATTGAAAACCTCTTTTTAAAGCATGCCGCCGTGTGCTATACGCTGATGCCATGAACTGCATCCTGATTGAAGATGAAGAGGCCGGGCGGATTCAGCTGCGAGGCCTCCTGAAAGAGATCGGCGGCCTGAGCCTGCTGGGCGAAGCGGCGAGCTACGCCGAGGGGCTGGCGCTACTGAAAGAACACCCTGAAACAGAACTGGTTTTTCTCGATATCGAGTTGCCCGACGGCACCGGCTTTGATCTGCTTGAACAGGTTGAAAGCCCGCCAAAAATTATTTTTATCACCAACTACGAAGCCTACGCCCTACGCGCATTTGAAATCAATGCGCTCGACTACATCCAGAAGCCGCTGACCCGCGCGCGGCTCGAAAGTGCCCTCGAACGACTCAACACCGATACAACAGCAACGATCTCCGAGCCCGCAACGCGGAAGGCGGACGACTTGATCCTGCTGAACACCAACAACCAGAAATATTTTACGCGAGTCAGCGATCTGGTTGCTGTGGAGAGCGATCAGAACTACACGCATGTGATCCGCGCCGACGGCAAACGGTTTGTGCTGAAAAAGACACTCGCCGCATGGGAGTCGCAACTGCCGCCAGATCTGTTTTTCCGTGTGGGCCGCAGCCACCTGATCAATATGACCCTCATCGACCGCCTGGAAACAAAAAGCGGCGGAGGGGTGCTTTGGTTTAAAAACTCAAACACCACCATCGAACTGAGCCGCGCGGCCATGAAAAAGCTTCAACAGCTCGCTTGCAGTGTGTAGAGACGCAGGACAGGCGCGCATCCATTTTTTCCGACTCGCAGAGCCCATAAAACCCGATGGCTATATTCCTTCCGCATTTAAAACAAACGAAACGCACGTCCCTTTCTCCGGTTCGCTTTTAATCTCCAGCTCCGAGCCGGCGGCTTTCAAAAACTGCCGGCAAAGGCCAAGACCCATTCCCGAGCCGCGTTCCCCGCCGGTCCCCCGCCTACTTTCGGTGGGCGCATCGGAAAGAACTTGCCGAACCGTTTCCGCGTCCATGCCGATGCCGTGATCGCAGATTTTCAGGCGGAGCCCACCGTCAAGCGACTCCGCTTCCGCCTCAATGAATGCGCCGGCATTTGAAAATTTGATGGCATTATTCAACAGGTTGCGCAGCACAGCGGCCAGACGTTGTTCGTCGGCTTTAATACGAATATCCGGATCGATGCGGTTATCCAGCGTTAGCTCTTTGTTTTCGAGCGATGCAGAAAGCAGTTCGCGGCAGTCTTCGATAATGCGAGAGGGCGAGAGCAGTACCGGATGCCGCACACTCCGCCCTGCACTCAGGCGCGCCAGCAGATTTTCCATACACTCAATGGCCAGTTCGCCACGCTGTCGGGATTGTATAAGAATCCGTCGACCCTCTTCTGAATCCGGATCAACATCCCCTTTTTGAAGCAGAGCCAAGAAGCGACCGTAACTGTGCATCGGCTGACGGAGGTCGTGGCTGATAATCGACATAATCCGGTCGCGCTCGCTCAGTGTATCCGCCAATTCGCCATTCAGAGTCTTCAACTTGCGGTTATAGCGAACCACGGTTCCTAACCAGACCATAATCAGCACAAACAAAAAGCCCGTCCCGCTCATGATTTTCCAGAACAGACTGTAATCGAATCCCTGCTCGAAACGGATGCTGAACCAGTGGTTCAGCATCCGCTCCTTTTCTTCCGAAGAGATGGAGCGGAATACTTTGTTCAGAATGCTCTGAAGCGGTCCGTGTTCTTTACGCACCAGTGCACAAAGCGACAGCGATTCTTCCAGCGTTCCGGTTATTTTCAGGTTGCCGAGATAGAGCTCCTGAATCTGGTGCGCCACGACCGGATGCGGACCGATCACACCGAAAATCTCTCCCTGCGACAGCCGCTGGAGGCCGTCGCCGACAGACGAGCAGCGGACAAACTCCACGCCCGGAAAATCATTCCTGTATTTTTCCAGCACGCCGATGCGGGCCACGAGACCTGCGCGATGCCCCGCCAGCGCCTTTAAACTGTTAAGGTACGGCACATCCATCCGGGTGGCAACCACCAGCGGGAAATCCAAATAGGTGTCCGCCTGCAAAAACGCATCGGATGGCACATCATAAGGGGAGAAGGTCGGCAGAAAATCACAGCGGCCCGATTGAAGGTTTCCGAATTTTTCCGCGCGGGTTTGTGCCGGCACATGCTCCAGTCGCAGTCCGGTTTGTTCTTCCACCCTCCGCATATAATCATGGGTCAGGCCGATACATTCCCCTCGTCCGTTACAGAACTCCAGCGGCGGCGCATCCGGCAGCGTACTGTAGCGCAGCACTGGATGCTCTTTTAGAAAGGCCTTCTCGGCCGGCGTCAAGTCCAGTGCGCCCCATGCGAAGAAAGGGAACAGGACGATCCAGAGTTTAAGCCAGCGTAACATGTCTTTAAAATCCGCTCTCATCCACTTTCAATCAAGCGGAAAAGAAAAAGGCCGCCCCAACGGACGGCCTGACGTGGAAAAGTGCCCGTTCTATTATTTGCCACTTCGTTGCCCGCAGATGCGGAGCCTCTCTCGACTTCATCTCGGGTCGTCATTTTAAGCGAATACCTGTGGCACGCTTTGCCCAGTTGATTATTCTTTGTCCCACTCGCGTTACACGCCGATCAGACCGATCGTCGGTAGGAAACAATCGAATATTCAGCGGTCTCTTCGAGGGTTTCCGCCGGTTCGAATCCATCCAGCCATTGGGCATTGAAGAAGGTATCGCCCTCGACCTCTTGTTTCACCGTAGTCACCAGCAACCGGTCGCACTGCGGGATCATCAGGTCATAAATCGCCGCGCCGCCGCATACGATGGCATCGGCCGGAACGTCAACGGGATTGGAAACGGCGGTGCCCCCCTCAAAACGTACGGACGGATTGCGGGTCAGCACAAAGATTTCACGCCCTTTCAACGGCGGTAGTCCTTCAAAGGTGGTGCGGCCAACCACAATTTTCCGCCCCATCGTGGTACGCTTGAAAAACTGTAGATCGCCCTTGCAGCGCCACGGCAAGCCGCCGTCCTTTCCGATGATGCCGTTTACCGACCGGGCAACAATCGCAATCATTAAACCGCCACCTCGCCTTTAATGGAGGGATGGCATTCATAGCCTTCTAATGTGGCATTACTCCATTCCCACTCAAAAATAGATTTATATCCTTCCAGCTTCAGCGTCGGCGGCGCATAGGGCTCGCGTTTCATCTGCTCTTCCAATTGCGCCCGATGGTTTACATAAATATGGGCATCGCCGAGGAAGCCAATCAGCTTGCCGGCTTTCATGCCGCACTCCTTGGCAATCAGCTCCAGCAGCAGGGCGTACGATGCAATATTGAAGGGGATGCCAAGGAAGATATCGCACGACCGCTGGTTCCAGAGCAAATCCAGTACGCCATCGTTGCAGAGCAGCTGATAGGAATAGTGGCACGGAACCAACGCCATCTGGTCGAGCTGCTGCGGATTCCAGGCATTCACCAGGATGCGGCGGCTGTCCGGATTGGTCTTCAGGATTTCAATCGCACGGGCCAGCTGATCAATCCCGCCGGTAAATTTTTCGGCACCGAATTCGTACCGACCGTTAAAGTTGCGCCACTGGAAACCGTAGATCGGGCCGAGGTCTGGTTCCTCTGCCATGGCTTTGAGCGTAGCCTCGTCATGGCCGTACGGTACCTTCGCCGGGGAGCACCACTCGTTCCAGATTTTGCAACCGCGCTCCTGAAACCACGATTTGTCGGTCACGCCTTTGATGAATCCCTCCAGTTCGACCCGGAGGGTCTTCCACGCCATTTTTTTGGTCGTGAGCAACGGAAAGCCGTTGGCCATGTCGTAATCAATCATACAGCCACTGACGGAAATGGTATCCGTGGCCGTCCGGTTGGTTTTCTTCTTTCCCTCCCGGAGGATTTTTTCAACAACCTGTTTGTATACCTGATCAATATTCATACTTCAGCGGCTTTTCATTTTGTGTTTTCAACAGCGGGACAGAAACTAGCACGACCGACCGATGATTTGAAATCCAAACCGTGGAAATGCGCCGCAAATGCGACAATCTCCCGCCTTCGATCTACACCGCATGGTACTATGTTCCTCACACAGAGCCAGCAGAGCAAACACAGCCGATTAATCTAAACAACCCTCAGCTCTCTCTGCCGTCGCTCTACCAGCCTCTGTCTGCAGCAAGTCGTCGGTTCTTCGCCCCCAATTGCTTCTTGTTTTTCATACTTACCCTCTTAATATAGCAGAAGGATTAATCTTTAAAAGTATGAGGGCTAGTTTGGCCCGCTTGATTACAAGGGGAGAGCGATGAGCAGAAAAACCACAGTTGCCATATTCGTGAACATCCTATTGATGTGGGGCGTTATTATCTATGTAGCTGCAATGGCCTTCGATGCAAAAGATGCCCTTGTATTTGAGGAATGTGATTCTTGCAGGGTTCTATACAGGGGCGATCACTGCCCTGCATGCATCAAAGCCGATCAAAATCACAATCATTCTGAATATGCATTTTTAGACCACGAACACGCCGAGTACGCTGCCCTCGCCCATGGGCATTCCGAGTATGCCCTTCTGGATCATGAACATTCCAATTATGCTCCCATGGTGCATGAACATTCCGGGTACGCTCCCATGGATCATGAACATTCCGAGTATGCTTCTGTTTCTCATGACCACAATGAATATGCGCCTACAGACCATAACCACCCGGAGTATGCCCCCGAAAAACATACCCATCCCGAATACAAAAACAATTATTCCCAGTGCAATTCATGTGGGAGTATTTATCTCGGGAGTTCGTGTTCACTTTGCAATTTCATGAAGAAAGTGAATGAAGAGCTGTATCACGTGCATGAGGATCTGCAGCGCATGACTAAATAATTGGACTGCCGGGCGGCATTGAGCGAAATGTAAGAGTTTCAGCGCTTTCGCACTCGCCTGCATCAACCTCCCGCAGCCCACCGATACAACGTTATATTCGCCCCCGCTTACACTCCGATTACGTCTTGTATTCTTTCTTTACCCCCGTACTATCTCCGCAAAAGGGAGCCCAAACGAAAGGAAACCCGATGAGTCGATTTGCATGGATAGGAGTCCTGATGATTACCGCTACAGCTGTCCTGGCGGCGGACATTGAAACAAAGCCCCTGATGGGAACCGTCATGTCGATTGATGGCAAACCGGTTGAACTGGGTTCCTACACGGGAAAGGTCGTACTGGTCGTCAATGTGGCGAGCCACTGTGGCTTCACAAAGCAATACGAGCAGTTGCAAAAGGTCTATGAAAAATATCAGGAGCGCGGCTTCGTTGTTCTGGGCTTCCCATGCAATCAATTCGGCCAGCAGGAGCCCGGATCGGAGGCCGAGATCAAGACGTTCTGCGAGAAAACGTTCTCCGTGGATTTTCCGATGTTCAGCAAGATTGATGTCAACGGAGAAAACGCCTCTCCCCTTTACCAATACCTGACATCCGATACGATTCCCCTCTCCGACCAAGGCCCGGTTAAATGGAACTTCGAGAAATTCCTCTTCAACCGCAACGGAGACCTAATCGGCCGCTACCGGTCCGCCGTGGAACCGGATGATGCCGAACTCATTAAAGCCATCGAGACTGCGCTCGGCGACAATTGAGCAGGTTCGGAAACCAATCGTGACAGCAACCCGAAAACATACAGCCATCATCCCTGTCGCCCTTTTGGCCTGGTCCTGATCCCGTTCTACTGGCTCCTGTTTGTCCAGGTATTCACCAACCACCCCCTACCCGTAAAAACTGGACAAAGCGTGATCACTCCAGCCCACTGCAAGAAAGGAAAAATGAATCATGACTGCAAATAAAAACCGTATCGCGATCATTACCGGAGCCACCTCCGGCATCGGGGAGGCAACAGTGCGGAAATTTGTAGCCGGCGGAATCAACGTGGTCGGCAATGGACGCACCTCCGAAAAGCTGTCGGCGCTTGAGCAGGAACTCGGCGATACCTTCGTTGGCGTGGCCGGCGATGCTTCGGACGAGGCCGTGCTGGACTCGCTTTTCGAAACCGCCATTGACCGATTCGGCCATGAAGCCGACATCGTGGTGGCCAACGCCGGCCGCGGACTCGGCGGCTCGGTCAAAGATGCCGATCTATCGCAATTTCAGGATCTACTGAACATCAATGTCACCGGCACGCTTCAGCTCATTCAAAAGGCGGCGCAACATATGGTGAAAACCCAAAAGACCGCCTTCCCGGAATCGGCGGCCGATATTGTCATCGTCGGATCGGTGGTCGGGAAACATATTTCGCCCTTCAGTGCGGTCTACGGGGCCACAAAATTTGCCGTTCATGCACTGGCCGAAGGCTTGCGCCGAGACGTCGGCCCCAAAGGGGTGCGCGTCTCGTTGATACAGCCGGGCATCGTGATCAGCGGGTTCCAGGCCGGCGCCAACTACAGCGACGGACTGGTCGACAGCTTCCATGAAAAATTCGGTCCCTTGCCAACCTGCGACGATATTGCCAACGCGATGCACTATGTCATCAGCCAGCCGCCCAACGTGAACATCAGCGATATCGTCGTCCGCGCCACCCGCCAGGACTATCCGTGAGCCGCGCGGCGCGAAGGTCGTTGACAGCTCCCTCCCTACAAGCTAAGGCCACCGCATCCGGGATGAGGAGAAGATCATGACAAAGGATCCGATACCTACCGGAAAGATCGTCATCGCCGGAGGCCCGGGATTTCCAGACACAAGTCTGGGGCCGGCCACCTGACAGAAGTGGGATGCTTTGTCTTCAGAACATTGAACAACCCCATGCTCAGGGTTCGTAGTCGAGCAGTTCGGCGTCTTTGATGAGCCGGCAAAACTCCTTCTTGGTGACAAGATGGGTGGTCCCCTCTCCAGTCATCGGATTTTGCATTATTTTGTAACTCACGGCGAGACGCGCCAATTCCACAATGCGGATGTAGTCTTCGCCCTTTTTATATAGCTGGTTTTGTTGAAGTTTCATACCACCACTTATAGCGTGTTGCTTCCTATGATTGGAACCGCGAAATGACCTCAAGCCCTTCGTGGGCGAATTTACGTCCCTAAGCGCAGGCGTCGCCAGTCCCGGCAAACTCAACGCCTACGGCCCGGTGAAGATCCGGGATATTTCCTAAACCGGAGGGCCGGGCTCCGTTCCGGCCGAAGGACGACCCCGAGGTCATCCCTCCAACTACGTTATTTCAACCCCTTGATCTTCTTGTAGCGAGTCAACGCTTCCATGAAGTAGTAGTCGGCGTAGGTCAGAGGGACGTCGACCTCCGTCCTGTTGGGCATGTGTCCAACGCTGTGCTTGAGGATAAAATGCCCGTTGGTGCCGGGCTCCGCGAGATACTCCGGCGAGCAGAGGGTTTTGAGCTGCATTTCGGCGACCGCCATGTATTTCTTCGAATGGGCGTCGTCTACATACAGGCTCAACTCCAGCAGCGCGGAACAGATCAGCGCCCCGGCGGAGGCATCGCGCAACGTATCAGGAATATCGGGCGCATCGAAATCCCAATAGGGAATCTTATCTTCCGGCAGACGCGGATGATTGGTGATGAACTCGGCAATCTTGACGGCCTGGTCGAGATATTTCTTATCCTTTGTAAAACGGTACATCATCGTATAGCCGTAGAGCCCCCAGCCCTGCCCGCGCGCCCAGGCCGAATCGTCGCTATAGCCTTGCGAGGTGTTCTTTTTTTCCACAGCACCGTCCGACTCGTAGGAAACCACGTGGAAGGAACTTCCATCCTCGCGAAAGTGGTTCTTGAGCGTGGTATCGGCGTGGCTGATAGCAATATCGGTAAACTTCTTGTTGTGGAATTCCCTGCCGCCCCACATCAGCATTTCCAGATTCATCATGTTGTCGATGATGACCGGATACTTCCACTGCTTGTTCCACTCGGCATAATCCCACGACCGGATGCAACCGATCCTAGAGTCGAAGCGTGTGCTTAACGACTTGCAGGCCGTCTTGATGACCCTGGCATATTCCTTGTCTTTGGTGATGCGATAGCCGTTGCCAAAGCTGCAGAAAATCATGAATCCAACGTCATGGTTGTCGGTAGTACGTTTCTGGTCTTCCACACGGTCCGTGTATTCTTCGGCAAAATCCTTCAGTTGGTCCGTTTCAAACTCCTCGTACAGATACCACAATACGCCGGGAAAGAAGCCGCTGACCCACCAACTCGATGCGCAGGTTTCCAGATCGCCGTTGCCATTGATGGTTTTCGGCAACCGTTCGTCCTGATCTTCCAAGGCTTTGGCCATGTCGATGCTCTGGCTCCTGGCCACTTGCAGCGCATGGTTGATGGACTTTTCCAGCTCACCGTTTTGTGCGGTTGCACACCCTCCGGTCAACAGCAAGCATGCCAGGAAAAGCGATGTGGTCTTATTCATTCTATACCCCGGAAATTCGGTTTAATAACGAAAGACTATATCCAATCCGCCGCTAAACGTACAGACCCAAAAGGGGTAATGGATGGAGGGACGCTGTCCCCGCATTCTCGGGCATCGAGGCCGATGCCCCTCCAGGAACGTTTCTACGCGTTCACCAGATGGCCGATTTCAAAACCGGCATCTTCGATCATGCGTTTATCCGCATCAAAGTTCTGTCCACCGGTGGTCAGATAACCGTTGGTGAACATGGAGTTGGCGGGATAGAGCGAGAGCGGCTGGAGATTGCGCAGACAGGTTTCGCGGCCACCGGCGATACGCACTTCGGCATAGGTCAGCACGAAGCGGAACATAGCGAGCGTACGCAGACAATCGTTGGGCGTCACGCGCGCGGATCCTTCGAGCTTGGTGCCTTCGCGCGGGTCGAGGAAGTTGATCGGCGCGGAATCGGCCTTCAATTCCTTGAGCGCCAGCGCCAGATCCACGCGGTCTTCGAGGGCTTCGCCCATGCCGATCAGCCCGCCGCAACAGAGATCCAACCCGACTTTCTTGACGGTTTTTGCCGTCGCAACGCGGTCTTCGTACTGGTGCGTGGAGCAGATCGAAGGATAGAAGCTGGCCGAGGTTTCGAGATTGTGGTTGAAGCGGTCGACGCCGGATTCCTTCAGGCGGCGCGCCTTGTCCTCGGTCAGAAAACCCATGGAAGCGCAGAGTTCGAGCTGGGGATATTCTTGCTTTATGCGCGAAGCGGCATCGGTAATGGTCTTCATCTCGTTTTCGGACGGTGCGCGCGAGCTGGTCACAACGCAGTAGCGCAAGGCCTGCATGTCGGCGGCATCCTGCGCGCCGGCCACGATTTCATCGGCCGACTGCATTTCGTATTCCTCGACATCCGCGCTGGAACTTTTCGACTGGCTGCAGAATGAGCAATCTTCGGGACAGACGCCGCTCTTGGCATTCTTCAGCACATGCAGGCTGACCTTCTTGCCGAAGAAGTTCTTGCGGATCAGGTACGACGCCTGCAGCACGTCGAGCAGCTCGTCGTCGGACGAGTTCAGCACCGCCAACGCCTCATCGCGCGTGATCGGTTCTCCACCATCCAGAATTCGGTTTGCCAAAGCTTTCCAGTCCATTGTTCTTCCTCGTTGAAAATGAGCGGCAGAGAGTAGAGAGCATCGGCGGTGAAGTAAACCGAGACCGTGTCTAAATTAGCGGCTACCAGACCGTCTTGATGGAGCCTCCGTCGACGGCGATGGTCTGGCCGGTGATGTAGCTGGCGGCATCGGAAAGCAGGAAGGCGCCGAGCCGCCCGAACTCCTCGATGGTGCCATAGCGGCGCAACGGAATGCCCAGTTCATTGGCCGCTTTGATATCCTCGATATCCAGGCCGCGCTTTTCGGCATTCATGGCATCGAGCGACTGCACGCGGTCGGTATTGATCCGCCCCGGCATCAGGTTGTTGACGCGGATGTTTTCCGGCGCAAGCTGTTGAGACAAGCTTTTGGCCAGGCTCGTCACGCCGGAGCGCATCACATTGGAAAGCAGTAGAAAATCGATCGGCTCTTTCACCGAACAGGAGGTAATGGTCAGGATCGAACCGCCGCCAGCTGTCCGCATAAAGGGCAAAACGCCGCGTATCATCCGTACAGCACTCATGAGCGTCAGTTCAAAAGCGTTCTGCCAGTCGTCATCGTCAAAGTCATCAAAAATCCCGGCCGGAGGTCCGCCGGCATTGACCACCAACATATCCACGCCGCCAAAGGCATTGATCGTGTTGTCCAGCCACAGATTGATGGAATCAGGGTCGGAGGCATCGAGCACGTTCGGAAGCACCTCGGTCTCCGTCTCATCGGCCAGCAGTGCGGCAGCGTCAAAAATATCGGATTCCGTTCGGCTTCCGATGGAGACCAGCGCGCCCTCCCGTGCCAGTTCGCGGGCAATGCCAAAGCCCAGCCCCTTGCTCGATGCCGCCACCATCGCTACCTTTCCGCGCAGTCCCAGTTCCATAGCGTCCTCCGTTAAACCGGCGTTGAAAAAGTACGTGCCTTTAGACGGCCCGTCCGCAGAAGCCGTCTAAAGGCACGTACTTTTTATTCTACTTTCCCTTCCATCCAATGGGCAATGGTATGCAGTTCTTCGGCGGAGTATTCGCCGTTTAACTTCACATAATCCGCGCCGTTGACATATTCGATAAAGGGATCGTCAAGCTCCAGGCAGCCACATGGACCCTTGGCTTGTTGAATCAGTTCTTTGGGTGATTTTCTCATAGCAAAACTCCTATCCTTAACAGGACTACATTAGTCGCATTCAACCCGTTGTCAAAACCGATCATGAATAATGCCGCAACAGTAAAAGTACGGCTATCACGACGCCTGCATCGGCCGTGGCATGGGTAAGGAGCGACACCCCGTAACCGCCGCAACGCGCAACGGACCAGCGCCACCATATAGAGCTCCCCGCCAGGATGGGAAAAACCAGCACGAGCCACGGCGTCTTCATGAGCTGCAGCAACACCAGCACGTGGTAGCCCGCAAATAGCAGATCCTGGCGGCAGAACCAGGTAAAGCGTTTCGGAGCAATTTCACGCCAAAGCGCTTCTTCCAGAATCGGGTGGATCATTGAAAAGTAGGGAATGAGCAACAGCCATGCCCAGCCGCTCAAGCCATAGTACGCCATCCACTGCGGCAGGATATTATCCGAGACCGAAAACCACGGCCACAGGAAATAGACGACCGGCGCAGCCAGTGCGCCGATGAGCAATCCAGGCATGAGCAGCGGCGTTTTGAAGCCCGTTCTCATTCGAATCCATAGGCCGGCTGGCTTGCGAAGAAATAGAAATGCGGCGATCCCTGCATGGTAAAGCAGGATAGCAATCCACGCACTATGCAATACATACATGCCGATCAATACAGCTACATAGGGAATCCAAGGGGCCATTAGGTTAATCATGCCTTCGAGTTATATTCCCTT
The DNA here is from genome assembly GCA_050290185.1 of Pontiella sp. Taxonomy (GTDB): domain Bacteria; phylum Verrucomicrobiota; class Kiritimatiellia; order Kiritimatiellales; family Pontiellaceae; genus Pontiella. The sequence continues at coordinate 88,426 of JBNKHE010000008.1, read as the reverse complement.
TTCGGGATTGCGCCAATTCCGCAAGTTGGCGAAAGTGTCAACTATGCGTGAAGACTGGATACAACCAATACTGGACGAGGCAAAAACCCAGGGACTCGAGCGGACGGCACGGGTCTATCCCGAAGCGGGCGGGAAAATTGTGATCAACGGGAAGGAAGTGCTCAACTTTTCGAGCAACGACTATCTTGATCTATCGCACCACCGCCACGTGATGGATCGCGCCCGCGAAGCACTGGATCAATACGGCATCGGGTCGACGGCCTCGCGGTTGGTCACGGGAACGCTGCCGATCCACGAAGAGCTGGAAGCACGTCTCGCCAAGAAAAAAGGCTACCCGTCCGCACTCGTGTTTGGCACGGGCTACATGGCCAACGCCGGCACTATTCCCATACTCGCCGGACGAGAAGACCTGATCTTTGCCGACAAGCTCGTCCATGCCAGCATGATCGATGCCTGCAGGCTGAGCGGAGCTAGGCTCGTGCGTTTTGCGCATAACGATGCCGCGGCGTTGGAACAGCGGCTGGAACAGTATGCGGATACCCAATGTCGCAAACTGATCATTACCGAATCCGTTTTCGGCATGGATGGCGACATTGCTCCCTTAAAGGAAATCGCCGAGCTCGCGGAAAAACACGCCGCCATGTGCATGGTGGATGAAGCCCATGGCACGGGCACGTTCGGACCCAACGGTGCCGGACTGATCCGCGAACACGGACTGGAAAGTTCCATCACCGTCTCGATGGGAACCATGAGCAAGGCGCTGGCCGGCTTCGGCGGCTTCGTGGCCTGCTCCGAAAACCTGCGCAAGCTGCTGGTCAACTCCGCGCGCGCCTTTATCTACACTACCGCCCCGCCACCTGCGGTCATCGGTGCAGCCCTTGGCGTACTCGATGTGCTGGACGCCTCGCCGAATCTCGGAAACGTCCTGCAGGCCAACGCCGAATATTTCCGGTCGTTGCTGCATGAAGCAGGAGTCGACACCCTGCAAAGCCAAAGCCAGATCATTCCGGTCGTTATCGGCGACAATGAAAAAGCTGTGACTGTTTCGCAGAAGTTGCGCGAACAGGGCATCATTGCCACCGCCATCCGGCCGCCGACGGTTCCCGCCGGCTCCGCCCGGCTGCGCATCTCCATCACCCTCGCCCACCACATCGACGACCTCGAACACGCTGCCAAAGCAATTCTTGAGACCATAAAACACTAAGAAAGAAAGGACTCAAAGGGCACAAAGGAAGCTCTCGCTTCGTGATCTTCGTGCCTTCGTGTTTAAATGAAACAAAGCGTAGTCATTATTTCAGGATGGGCACATGGTATCGATGCCATCAAGCCGATGGGCGAGGCGATGGAAAAGGTCTTTGATGTTCAACTGGTCACCGGCAGCGAAGTCTTGAATACCCGAACAATTCCTGCGGCGGATTATATTGTCACCGGCTCAATGGGCGGGTTACTGGCGATGGAGCTATTGCCGGCATCTTGCAAAAAGCTGGTTCTGATTTCATCGACCGCCAAGTTCTGTTCCACCGATGGCTACCCATGCGGAACACACGAAAAGGTGTTGCGGCGCATGATTCTCCAACTCAAGCGAGATTCTGAATCCGTGCTGGATGAATTCTTCAAGAACGTGCATTTCCCGCGCAGGGAAAGCCGCCAAGCCGCCGCGATGAGAAAAAACGCGTCGCTTGATTTGACCGGCCTCGTGGCGGGGCTCGAATACCTGCTTCAGTCGGATCTCCGGGAAAAGATTTCCGGAATCAACCTTCCGGTTTTGTTGCTGCACGGCGCCGGAGATCGCATCATCCCTTCCGGCGCGAGTGAATGGCTGCAAGCGCATCTGCAGAATAGCACCTTGAAGATCTTCGAAAACGGTGGACACGCCTTGCCGGCCCATCATTTCGAATCGGTCATGAAGGAAATTCGGTCGTTTCTGCAAGGCTAGCCTTTTCGGTATTTCTCCCGCACCATATCCAGAACTTCTTCAAGCATTTCCACCCTCAGTGGCTTGGGAAGGAATCCGTTCATGCCGGCAGCGAATGCAGTGTTTCGCTCGTTTTCCATAACCCCTGCCGTCAACGCAACAATCCAAGGTATTTCCTTGTTGCCCGTATGGTTCCTGATCTGTCGGGTTGCCTCCAGCCCGTCCATGCCCGGCATCTGGACATCCATGAGAACCACATCGAACTGCATGTCGGTTGCGGCCGCCACCGCATCCTCACCATCTGGAACAACGACTACGTTGCCATAGCCAAGCCGCTCCAACATCATTTTCACGACGCGCCGGTTAATGGCATTGTCTTCGCCAACGAGGATGCGAAGGTCGTAATCCTTACGAACCTGTACACGCGTGGTTGATGATTCAACCTCATCCTCGCCCATTCGGGGCGCGGCAGAAAACACATGGAGAAGTTGAGCGCGTAATTTCTCCTGCTTGACGGGCTTGGAAAGCCATGCATCGATGGCGGAGTCGGATGAATAGTTTTCACACGAACTACTCAGGATAACCACCGGAAGGCGTGCTTCTCCTTGGAGGTCGCATATAGCCGAGGCCAACTCCCGTCCGTCCATTTCCGGCATATTGAAATCAAGCAATGCAATATCGTACTCGTGGCCCTCGCCCAGATGGCGCAACGCCTCTTTCGGGGAAGAAAACGATTTGGAATCAATCGACCACCGGGCCAGTTGGTCGACCAGCAGCCAGCGATTTGTTTCGTTGTCGTCGACAATCAGGGCGCGCTTGCCGACCAGGACCGCAGGGTGAACCGGACGATTAAGGGATTCGGGACTTTCCGGTGAGACCGGCAACTCAAGTTCGAAGAAGAATGTGCTACCTTCTCCGTGTTTGCTTTCGAACCAAATCCGCCCGCCCATAAGTTCGATCATCCGGCGGCTGATCGTCAGGCCCAGTCCGGTTCCTTCATATTTGCGCGTACTGGATCCTTCAACCTGGGTAAAGGCCTGGAAAAGATTTTTCTTCGCATCGTCCGGGATGCCGATGCCTGTGTCGCGTACGGAAATCCTTATGCGCTGCCTATCCCCATCCGATTGACCTTCCACCGGAACCACTCGAAGACCAACCTCCCCCGTTTCGGTGAATTTGACCGCATTTCCCACCAGGTTGATGATGACCTGCCGCAAGCGGGACGGATCGCCAACCAGGGTTTCGGGAATGGCGGGATCGATGAAATGGAACAGCTCCAGGTTCTTCTTGATCGCGGACCGGACGAAGAGGTCGAACGAGTCCTCAATGCAAGAGCGCAGGCTGAAAGGAACCTGTTCAAGCTCAATCTTTCCAGCTTCGATTTTCGAGTAGTCGAGAATATCATTGATAAGACACAGCAGGTTTTCGCCGCTCACGTTGATGGTGTGGACAAATTCGCTTTGCAACGGGGTAAGCGGCGTGCCGGAAAGCAGGCTTGCCGCGCCAATGACCCCGTTCATCGGGGTCCTTATTTCGTGGCTCATCATCGCAAGGAACATGCTTTTGGCCTCGTTGGCGACTTCAGCAGCCTGCCGCGCCTCGACCAACGCATTTTCATCTTCCACCTGTGCCGTGATATCCCTGGAAATGCCGGCCAGCCCGATCACCTCGCCATTTTCATTTCTCATCGGACACTTGATGGATTCAACATAACAGACGCGGCCATCATCCTGTTTGTGGCATTCGCGCATTCGGATGTTTTCGCCGGAAGCAATCAGGGCCTGTTCACCGTCGTACAGTTGTTTTCCCAGGGGGAAGGGGTGCAGTTCCAAATCCGTTTTACCGATCAGTTCATCCAACGATGCTGCACCGCAATACCTGACCCATGCCTTGTTGCCGCCAATCACACGCGACTGGGCATCCTTGTAGTAGAACTGATCGTCGAGATTGTCGAAAATCGCCTGAATGAATGCGGCGTGGTGCTCGCTCTCCTGCTTGGCCCGAACCAACGCCTGTTCCCCCAGCACCTGAGCGGTTACATCGCGCGAGATGCCAGCCAACCCGAGCAAGCGGCCGGACTCGCTGAACAAGGGGATCTTGACCGTATCCAAGTACAGAGTGCGACCATCGGCTTCATCGAAACTTTCCTGCAACCGAAGCACGGCGCCCTCAGCCATCAACCGTTGTTCCTTTTCCCGGGCTTCTTCTCCCCTTGGCCCCGGATAAAGATCCAGGTCGGTTTTCCCCCGGATTTCCCCTCTGGTTGTATTATGATGCAGGCAACAGGCCTCGTTGGCATCGATCATCCGTCCTTTGGCATCCTTGTAGTAGATCGAGTCCGGCAGGTTTTCGAAGATATTCCGCAGCAGGGAGTCTCTCCGCTTGGCCTCATCATCCTCCTGGACCAAACCCGTAATATCCTCCATGAAACCATTCCAGACAACACTTCCATCCTCTTCCCGATTGGGAAAGCCCCTGCTGCGCACCCACAGGCGCACGCCTTCGGGGGTGCGAACCTTGAACTTGATTTCCAGGGGAACGAGTGATTTCGCCGAGGATTCAAATGCCGAACGTATGGATTCGACAAACTCCGGGCAGACATGACGCCATGCGACATTACCATCCGGGGTCAGCTCCCCGGAGTCGACGAACAAAAGTTGCTCAATGGATTCGCTGCAGTATGTGAAGACAAATTGCCCGTTTTCCGAGCGTTTACACTCATATACAGCAAATGGAAACTTTTCAACCAGCTTGTATATGTGCTCCTCCATAATCAGACCTAATTCCTTGAGTTGGTGGGGATTAACAAATCACCCGAACAGTAGCAAACGAAAAGTATTAATAATACAACTTAAAATGTTTTACATTTAATAAACCGTTAAAAAAACCGAAAATCAGGCCTGCAGATTAAAGATCCTGACTTCCCCCTGGCAGCAAGCGCCGGCAACCCATACGCCGGCGTTATCACACCAATATCGTTCAAGAATGTTTTTCATCCTGGATGACCGTTCCTCCGGGGTCCTTCATTTCACCGCCGGAAGTTACATAAAACCGGGTCGTGTTGTAGGCCAGATCGATATCCGGTTCCTGGGCGAAGGCATCGAGAATGTTTTCCCAGATCTTTTGCTCCGTGCCGCGCCGCTGGCGCGGATCGACGAGGTAGCGAATGGTTAGCATAACGCCGCTATCCTTCACGGAGGTGTAGACCGTGGGGGTTAGCTTGCCGGCTACGATGAGGTATTTCTGGGCGGCGTGGCGGATCTGTGCCTGCGCGCCCTGCGAAAGGTATTCCGCGTTTTCGCGACCGATTCCCAGCAGCAGTTCCTTGGCCTTTTTCCAGTTGCTTTCGAAGGTGATCAGGATGGGGATCTCGTTCCAGATATACTCGAAGCCAATGTGATAGTTGGAGAGGGGTGATCGCAGCACCAGACTGTTGGGAACGTGAACAATCCGACCGGTGCTTTGATCCGCATCGACCCAGTTTCCGACTTCCACGATGCTGAACTGGAAGAGCCGGATATCGATGACGTCGCCTTTAAAATCTTCGAGCTGGATGCGATCACCTACACGAAAGGGCTTGCGGGCCTCGATAAAAAAGAAGCCGGCCATGTTGGCAATGGTATCGTGCATGGCCACCGCCAGGCCGGCGCTGGCCAGACCGAGAAAGGTGCTTAGTGACGCAATGCCCTTAAACCAGATCGACCCGATCACAATCACGACGATAAAGGTATAAACATAGCTAATCGTCCGGCGGATATGATATCGCCGCTTGTCATCGTCAACCTGCCGGCAGACCAGTTTGGCGGTAAAGAATTTGAGCGCAAACAAAACCAGCATCCAGCTTAAGGTATAGATCAGTTTTACAGCTAGGTTAGAGGGAATGTGTAGCAGTTCGGCTATTCTCTCGATCATAAAACGTCTCCGGCAAGGTCCATGGTCATGTGATGACCAATACGCTGAAAGTGCTCCAATGTAAAGTATATCGGTAAATTCAAGCCCTAGAATAACCTCTGCTTTTACTTGCGAACCATCGGGTGAATGGCGCATTCATAGGCTATGACTACGCAACTCAGATCAATTTTACTATTGCTCATGCTGTCTACCATGGGGAATACCGCGTCCGCCGACCGAAAATCGGCAGAGACCTTGGCCCAGCGCCTGAACGGAAGTGTCAGCGGGATTGACATGCATCCCGCATGGGCGCCCGACGACACCGCCCTCTACATCCAAAGGGGCGACCAGATCCTGCGGGTCGATACCGGCACCGGAAAATCCAAGCCCATGATCAATTTTAAGGCCATCGCCAAACAAGTTGGAGACGAATCGCCGCGGATCGAACGTTTTGCGATTGCCGGGAACGGCGATTTTATCTGCCTCGTTTCGGCAGGAAGCGACCATTCGACCCTGCGGATTAACGGAAACGACATCGACCACGTTGCACCGGAAGACGATCCTTTTGCCCTGAAAGCCCGTCCAGGCAATGAACCGGTCCGAAGCGTTGCAAACGGGCCTGTATCCGCCATCATCTTCATTAACAACACCGACCAATCCGTCCAACTATTCTGGGCCGACTCCGCCGGCATTCACCAGCCCTACAACACCCTGAAACCCGGCGAGTGTTACCGGCAGCATACTTTTGCAGGCCATGCATGGGTTGCTGGCAACCTCGCATTCGTCGCCGGCGATGAACCGGCGATCGCCTATCTGGCTGCAACACCTGAGGCACAGGAGCAAAATCGGGAATGGAAGCCATCTGGAAAATGGGAATCCTATTTCCGAAACGACAACCTGTTCGTCAAGAATCCCGAAACCGGCAAGGAATCCCAACTCACCACCGATGGAAGTTCGGAATTGAAATACTGCGAACCAGCCATCGAGTCGCCAGATGGACGTTATTTGATTGTCATACGCGAAAAAGCCGTCAACGACCGGCACATCGATCTGATCCAGGCCGCTCCCGAAGAGCAACTCCAGCCGCGGACCGTATCGATCCCCTACCTCAAACCGGGCGACCAGATACCGATACGCAAACCCTGCCTGTTCGACCTGCAAACCATGAAACCCATTCCTCTCGACGATACGCTGTTTCCCAATCCCTGGTCCGTCGACGACTTCCACTGGGCACCGGACAGCAAGCGCTTTTTCTTTATCTACAACGAGCGCGGACACCAGACCGCTCGCCTGCTCGCCGTGCAGGCAAAGAGCGGAAAGATGGCCGTTTTGGCTGAAGATAAGAGCCGAACCTTCATCGACTGGACCAATAAGCTTATGGTCCGCCATCTCGACAATACCGACGAAGCCATCTGGATGTCGGAACGCTCCGGCTGGAACCACCTGTATCTCGTCGACCGCAAAACCGGAAAAATCAATCCGATCACCTCCGGAGAATGGGTTGTCCGAAGCATTGAGCAAGTCGACGAGGACAAACGCGAAATCCTATTCCGCGCTGCCGGAACCCATCCCGGACAGGACCCCTACTATATTCACTACGGCCTCATCTCGTTTGATGGCTCAAACCTGAAATGGCTCACAGAGGGCAACGGCACCCATTCCGTCAGCTTCTCGCCCAAGGGCGACTATTATGTCGATAGCTGGTCGCGGGTCGATCAACCGCCTGCACATGTGCTTCGCCGCGCTTCCGACGGCAGGCAGGTTATGCCTCTCGGAAAGGCGGATGCTTCCGCACTATTGAAAATCCACCCGTACCTTCCCGAACCCTTTTGCGCAAAAGGGCGTGATGGAGAAACCGATATCTACGGAGTGATCTATCGCCCCTCGGATTTCGATCCCAAGAAAAAATACCCGGTTGTGGAAAGCATCTATGCCGGCCCACAGGACTTTTTCGTGCCAAAGGAATTCAGCCCGTATCGCAACGTCCAGCGTCTCGCCGAACTCGGGTTTATCGTGGTGCAGATCGACGGCATGGGTACCAACTGGAGATCCAAGGAATTCCACGATGTTTGTTGGAAGAACCTCAAGGATGCCGGCTTCCCGGATCGTATTGCCTGGATGAAAGCCGCCGCAAAAAAATATCCGTGGATGGATTTAACCCGGGTCGGCATCTATGGCACCTCCGCCGGCGGCCAAAGCGCCATGCGGGCGGTGATCGACCACGCCGACTTCTACAAGGCCGCGGCCGCCGACTCCGGATGCCACGACAACCGCATGGACAAAATCTGGTGGAACGAGCAGTGGATGGGCTGGCCGGTCGACGAGAGCTATGCCCGCAACTCCAACATGGAAGACGCCCACAAGCTCGGTGGCAAGCTATTGCTCACCGTAGGCGCGATGGATAGCAACGTGGATCCCTCCTCGACCATGCAAGTCGTCGATGAACTCATCAAGGCCAACAAGGATTTCGAGCTCATGGTCTTCCCCTCCGCAGGACATGGCGCGGGCATGGGTCCGTATGGGACGCGCCTGCGCGAAAACTTCTTTATCCGGCATCTGCAATAGGTAAAAACGTCTCGAACCATGGTTGCATTGCCCGGTCAAATGACGCAATGTCCGCGCCTGAATTGAGGAAGCATGTCATGATTTCTAAACGTTTTTCAGCTGCGGCCGAAACCTACGACCGCCATGCCCGCCCGCAGTTGGCGCTGGCCCAATCGGTAATCTCCATGTTGCCGGAAATGTATCCGGAACAAATTCTGGAATTCGGCGCCGGGACCGGCCAGCTGACCCGCCTGCTTACGGACCGATTCCCGGATGTTCTCATCGATGCAGTCGATCTGGCGGAAAAAATGGTTATGCACAGCCAGGCCAAATTCCGCCGATTCCCGCAGATTAACTGGGTCGTAGGCGATGCCCAGACGTGGCACGCCAAAGATCAGTATCCGCTGATCGTTTCCAGTGCCGCCCTGCACTGGACCACCGACCTCAAAGCCACCTGCGAAAACATCTATGCCAATCTCGAACCCGGCGGTTTTTTCGCACTGGGCATGATGCTGAAAGGTACCCTCAAGGAGCTGCGCGAACTGCGCAATGAGATTGCCCCTGAAAAAACCCCGGTGGTTACACTGCCGACCTACGAGGAAACCAAGGCCTGCCTTCAGGCGGCCGGATTCAAGCTGGAACGCCGCAAGCACAGCGAAGAGGAGATTCTCTACGACAACGCCACGTCCTTTCTCAAAGCCATCCATGAACAGGGTGTGACCGGCGGCAAGGTTAGCGCGGGCAATGCCCCGCTCTCCCGCACCGAACTCGCGCAACTGGTGGCGGACTATCAGGACAACTACACCTCCGACGACGACGTTTACGCCACCTATGAAAGCGCTACGTTCTTGCTGACCAAATAGTTTTCGGGCAAAGTGCGCCTATTATGAGAGGACTATTTGTTACAGGAACCGACACTGGCATTGGCAAAACGGCACTCAGCGCATTGTTGCTTGCCGAAATCCGCCGCCGCAACATCAACGCTGCCCCCATCAAACCGGTGCAGACAGGTTGCGGCGTTTCCGCAACAGGCAATAGGCAAGAGGCATTAGGCAATAGTGGTATCACGGCTCAACCGTCACGGCTCACGGTCCCCGATCTCGACTACTCCCTTTCAATGGCGTCGCTAAAGATCGACACCGAAACCTACACCAACATGGCGCCATACACATTCGAACCGGCCTGTTCGCCGCATCTCGCTGCAGAATTGGCGGGAACCGACATCGATATCGCCGAAATCGTGATTGCCGCACGTACACTGGCCTCGGAATACGAATTTATCATTGCGGAAGGTGCCGGCGGTATTATGGTTCCGCTCAACCGACGTGAAACCACACTCGACCTGATGCAGGCGCTCAAGTTCCCGATCATTATCGCCGCTCGTCCTGGACTTGGAACGATCAACCACACATTGCTTTCGATCCGTGCTTTGCGATCCGACGATCTGGAAATCAGCGGTGTGGTGTTTGTAGACAACGAACCCGGCGAACCTGGCTTCATCGAAGAGGATAACGCCGCCACGATTGAACAGTTCGGCAAGGTTCCGATCCTTGGAACCATCCCCTATTGCGCCCAATTAACCGATCCCAATCCCCGCTATGCCGATCTCCCCATTCCCGTCGCGGCAGCAATCGAAAAGATCGTGAACCAGCTGGCCATCTAGCCAAGAAAAACCCGACTATCCCTTGCATTGCCTCCGCATGTCTGCTTGTTTGTCCCCTCTTACTAGCAAAACAAAATACATCCCAGCAGTTCCACATCGGGACATGAGGGATGCCAAATTCCGGACTGCAACACGACTGTTTATCGCCGGACCGCAAGAAGACTTAACCGCAACAACGAGAGAGGCGTTTTGCGACATACAACTGAAGTTACCATAGAATCACCCAAGTCGAGTGACGGTTATGAATTGAACCGTCTTATAGAAAAAAGTCCGCCATTGGACCCCAACTCCGTGTACTGCAATCTACTGCAATGCACCCACTTCCAGGATACCTGCATCTGCGCCAAATCCGATGGCAAGCTGGTCGGCTTTGTTTCCGGCTACCTGCTTCCGGCGAAGCCGGACACCTTGTTCGTCTGGCAGGTCGTCGTGGCCGAGGAAGCGCGGGGGCAGGGATTGGCGATCCGAATGCTGCAGGCCTTGCTGAAACAACCGGCCTGCCAGAACGTCGACTTTATAGAAACCACCATCACTCCGGACAATGCGGCCTCGCAGGCCCTATTCAAACGGCTGGCCGACACGTTGTCGACCGAAGCACGAATCCTGCAAGGCTTTGACAAGTCCGAACACTTCAACGGCCAGCATGAGTCGGAAGAACTCTGGCACATCGGCCCCATTGCACATAACGAAAGAGGTTGATCACATGAAAATATTTGAAGAAATCGAATCCGAAGTCCAAAGCTATGCCCGTAATTTCCCCCGCATTTTCGACCGGGCCCAGGGGGAGCATGTCTACGACGACGAAGGAAACCAGTATCTGGACTTTCTGGCCGGCGCCGGATCGCTCAACTACGGTCACAACAACCCGATCCTTAAGGAAAAGTTGCTGGAGTATATTGCCCGCGACGGCATTTCCCACAGTCTGGACCTGCACACCGAAGCCAAGCGAGAGTTTCTAGAAACGTTCCAGGAAAAGATTCTCGCCCCCCGCAAGCTGGAATACATGGTGATGTTTACCGGCCCAACCGGCACCAACGCCGTCGAGGCGGCGCTGAAAGCGGCACGCAACTATACCGGCCGGTCGAACATCATCTCCTTCACCAACGGCTTCCATGGAGTCAGCCTCGGCTCGCTGGCCTGCACCGGGAACTCCCACCACCGCGGGGCCGCCGGCGTTTCGTTGCCCGGCAGCTCTCGCATGCCCTACGACGGCTATCTCGGGGAAGACCTTGATACGATAGAATACCTCGACAAAATGCTGTCAGATTCAAGCAGCGGTATTGATAAACCCGCCGCGGCCATTGTGGAAACCGTGCAGGGCGAAGGCGGCATCAATGTCTGCAGCATGGAATGGCTGCAGAGCCTGCAGGCCGTCTGTAAAAAGCACGGCATGCTGCTGATTGTCGACGACATCCAGGCGGGCAACGGGAGAACCGGCACCTTCTTCAGCTTCGAGCCCGCAGGGATCGAACCGGACATTGTTACCATATCCAAATCCATCAGCGGATACGGCCTGCCCTTTGCGCTGGTGCTGATCCGCCCGCAATACGACCAATGGAAACCCGGCGAGCACAACGGCACCTTCCGCGGCAACAACATGGCCTTCGTGACGGCCAAGGCGGCGCTCGATGAATACTGGAGCGACGATACCTTTGCGAAGGAGGTTCGTCGCAAGGGGGAATACATCGAACAACGACTGGATTGCATTGTTGCGCAATATGGTGAAGGAAACTTCACCACGCGCGGTCGCGGAATGTTCCAAGGGATTAATTGCGTAAACGGCGATATTGCCGGCCAGATCACCCACGCCGCATACCTGCAGGGACTGATCATTGAAACCAGCGGAGCGGATGACCAGGTGATCAAATTGCTTTGTCCGCTGATCATCTCCGATGAGAACCTAAAGAAAGGCATCGACATTATCGAAAGCGCAGTCAAGGCCGTCTGCGGCCGCCTCGACGAAATCCCCGAGGAGAGCGACTATTTCGATGACGTCACCGTGGACACCGAACCACAGCAAAACAACAAGGATTAATCATGATCGTTAGACAGTTGAAGAACGCCGAAAAGAGCAACCGGCGAATCGTCTCCCCGGACGGCAACTGGGAAAGCACCCGCCTGTTGCTGAAAGAGGATGGCATGGGCTACTCGTTCCACATCACAACCATCTACAAGGGCGCGGACTTCATGCTGCATTATAAGCGGCACCTTGAAACCGTCTACTGCATGTCGGGACGCGGCGAGGTGGAAACGCTCAGCGACGGGAAAAAGCACCCGATCGAGCCCGGAACCGTCTATATCCTCAACGAAAACGACAAGCATATACTCCGCGCCTTTGAGGAGATGAAGATGGCCTGCGTATTCAACCCGCCGCTGCATGGCAAGGAAGTCCACAATCCGGACGGGTCGTATAACCTCGAAGCGGACCCCATCGAGGCTTAGGCGACCGCCCAGGAGCAACATCCATGATCACCATTAGCTTTGTGCTTTGCCTACTGGCATTTGCCGCGATCGGCGGAGCCTCCATGCGGCACAGCAAGAAGACCACCGACGACTATCTGATGGCTGGCAACACGATCAGCCCCTGGCTGGCTGGTCTATCCGCCGTCGCGACCAACAATAGCGGTTTTATGTTCATTGGCATGATCGGCTACACCTATGCCTACGGACTGGAGTCGGTCTGGCTCATGGTGGGATGGATTGTGGGGGATTTGATGATGTCCCTGCTCACGGTGCGCAAGATCAAGGCACGTACCGAACAGTTCAACTTCAATTCATACGGAAGCCTGCTGGCAAACTGGTTTGGCGACCGCAACCGCATCACGCGCACACTGGCCAGCATTCTCATTGTCGTCTTTCTCGGCATCTATGCCGCCGCCCAGTTGAAGGCGGGCAGCAAGGCCACCGTTGAACTGCTGCACTGGAATCCCAATGCGGGGATCATCATTGGCGCCATCATTGTCTTGTTCTACTCCGCCGCCGGCGGAATCCGCGCGTCCATATGGACCGATGCCGCCCAAGCCATCGTCATGCTGGTCGGCATGCTCATGCTCATGTTGACGGGCCTCCACCACGCCGGCGGGCCGGGCGTCTTGCGCGAACAACTTGCCGCGATCGATCCCCACTATTTATCGCTCTTCCCGCAACGCAGTACGGGAGGCATCATCCTGTTCATCGTGGGCTGGCTCTTCGGCGGGATTGCCATCATCGGCCAACCCCATGTCGTGGTGCGCTTCATGACACTCCCTTCCGTGGACAGCGTCAAACGCATGCGATATTACTACTATGGCTGGTTCACCTTCTTTTATGCCAGCACCATCGTCGTGGGCATGCTCGCCCGGCTTATTCTCGACATTCCTCTCGATGGCTTCGACGCCGAGCTGGCACTCCCCAAGGTAACCATCGAACTGTTCAGCTCGATTCCGGTTTTCGGGAAAATCTTCATTGGACTGATCCTCGCCGCGCTCTTTGCGGCCACCATGTCCACGGCCGATTCGCTGGTGCTCTCCTGCTCGGCCTCCGTCACGCACGACCTCACGGAACAGCCTATCAAGGCGCTATGGGTCAGCAAGCTCACAACCGCGCTGGTGGTCGCCTTCGCCACCCTGATCGCCATCACCGGAAACGATTCTATTTTCAATCTGGTGCTGGATGCCTGGGCCATGCTTGGTTCCGCCTTTGTCGCGTTGCTGCTCGTGAACGTTATGGGACGCAAAACCTCCGAATGGGTTGAAGTGCTGATGATTCTCACCGGTCTGGCCGTATTCATCGTTTGCTCGAAATCCGGCGTTGGCTCGGTCATCTACTGCGCCGCCCCCGGCATCGTGGCCGGCTTCATTCCCTTCATCATTGCGGCATTGCTTGGCAAAGTGCGCAAGATGGCATAGATTCCCGAAATGCTATTCCGTAGAGAAGGATCGAGCTCATGCAAAACAGGATATTCCACCCCTATACACCGTTTTCCGCATTAAAGAATGAACTACCGAACATCGTTCGGGGCGATGGCATTTATCTGTTCGATGACCAGGGAAACCAGTATGTCGACATCGTTTCAAGCTGGTGGGCCACCGCACTGGGCCATAGCCACCCGAAGGTGGTTAAGGCCATCCAGGAGCAGGCTGCGGTTTTGCAGCATAGCATCACCGGCAGCATGACCCACCCGAAGGTGCTGGAGCTGGCCGACCGCCTGGCCCAACTGATGCCGACGCCGGAGCGCCATTCGGTTTTCGCGAGCGACGGCTGCAGTGCCGTGGAGGCCGCGCTGAAGATTGCGGTGCAATATTGGTACAACGTGGGCCGGCCGGAAAAGAACTGGTTGATCGGCATGGACCAGGGCTATCACGGCGACTCGCTCGGAGCCCTCTCCGTTGGCTTTGTCGACGGCTTCCATGAGCCCTACAAGAAAACGGTCAAGCATCCGGCCAAACTGCCCTTCCCCATTCCGACCAAAGACGATCCCGACGGATTCATTCCGAGCCAACAGGTAATTGAACTGCATGCCGACCAGCTCGCCGCCGTGATCGTCGAACCGCTCTGCCTCGGTTCCGCAGGCATGAAGATCTATTCGGCAGGCTATCTGAAAAAGCTGGCCGACTGCTGCGCCGCCAACGACGTCCTGCTCATCGTCGATGAGGTGGCGATGGGCTTCGGCCGCACCGGCCAGCGCTTCGCCTTCAACCATGCCTCCATCGATCCGGATATGGTCTGCGTCGGCAAGGCTTTGACGGCGGGCTACATGCCGCTGAGCGCCTGCATCGTGAAAGACGAAATCTACAACACCTTTTCCGACGACGGCGAAAAAGACTGCACTTTCTACCACGGAAACACTTATGCCGGCCACCCAATCGGATGCGCCGCCGCGCTTGCTGCCCTCGATATCTACGAGGCCGAAGATACGGTTAAACGCGCCGCAGAAATGGCCGAAAAAATGAGACAATGGATGTTGCCGATGGAGGAACTGGAATGCGTCAAGGAACTGCGCTTCCTCGGCATGATCGGCGTGGTTGAACTCAAGCCGGAAACCAAACCTCTGATCGCTAAAATCAAGCAATCACTCAAGGAACAAGGCTACCTCTTCCGGCCGCTCGGCACCATGTTCTACCTGATGCCGCCGCTGGTCATCACCGACGACGAACTCCGCGGCGCCGTGTATGCGCTCCAGCAAACCATCGAGGAATTCTGCTGATGAACATCAGACGGATCGGGCTGATCGGACTGATTGCCCCGGCACTCGCATTCGCGGGATCGCCGGAGATTCTGGTCAATTCGCAGGGATTGGCCCAGCAGGATCTTTCGATCCGGGGGAGTAGCTATGCAGGCACGGGAATCTCGCTGAACGGCCTGAACCTGAAGGTTCCCTATTCCGCCCATTTCAACAACGAAGCTCCCATTCCCGCCTATTTGCTCTCCGATCCTGCCGCACACTATGGGCTAGACAATGCATCAGGCTATCTTGTCGGAACCTCCGCCTACCGCACCATACCGCAAGCGGCTCGTCTGCAGACCACGCTAGGCATCGGCACGCGGGAGCATTATTCGGCAGACATGTCGGTATTCGACTCCGGTATCGGCGGTTTCATTGAAGGTGAAAAGGCGTTGCAAATCGACCACGACGCCAACGGCCTCAACCGCTATTCGGGCGGCGCCTATGTCAAGCAGTCCGTCAACGACTGGCAGCTGGATCTGCTGGCGGGATACCAGCAGAAGAACTTCGGCGCTCAGGGTTATTACGGCATTCCCACCAATGTATATGCCGATGAGCAAACAAAGGATACGCTGCTGTTCCTTGGCGCGACATACGGCGAACTGGATGGATCCTATCTCCGTGCCGGCACTGCGTTCCGGGCGTTCGACGATGAGTACCGCATTCCCAGTGCAACCTTTGACAACGGTATCCATTCGTATCTGGGTACGGCCTTCGTCGAAGGCCGTACGCTGGAAATCCAAAACATTGCATTGAACCTGCGGAGCGATATTGAGCACGAGCGGGTAGACGGCGACATCGGCAACCATGACCGTACACGCGCTTCGGTCCTAATCCTGCCGGAGGCGCGCTTTGAGCGCTTTACCTTCAAGGCCGGCCTGAACAGCGTCTTCCAAACCGACGAATCCACCGAATGGCTCCCGCAAACGGGCATCGACTACTTCGCCACCGACAACATCAAGCTCTACGCCTCCTATTCGGAAACCGTGCAGCAACCGGACTATCAAACGCTCTACTACTCGGATCCCTACCACACGGGCAACAATGCACTGAACCTGCAACGATCGAAAAACACCGAACTGGGACTTCACCAGTTTCTTTCGGCGCGGCTCGACTGGAAAGCCGCGGCTTTCCACCGCCGATTGGAAAACGCTTCGGCCTGGACGAAGACAACCGTCGCCGACACGGCATGGAGGGCAACTGACCTCGGCCATCTGAACGTTTCGGGAATCAACGCCAAAGTGAACTATCGGACCTCGGATGAATTGAAGATCGAGCTGTACTACCAGTGGATCACAAAGGATGAATACGACGTCTATGCGGGACTGTATGAACTCGATTATCCGGAACATCTGCTGGCGTTGGCCGGCTTCTGGCAGATTACGCCGGAGCTTCAGCTGATCGGCTCCCAGAACCTGCGCTACCAGACAGGAAACAAGGTGCGTACCAGCAACGACTTCGGTGCCGAGGCATCCCTGGGCTTGCATTACGACCCCCGCTTCGCCAAGAATGTGCGCCTTTCGTTCCTGGTGGAAAACCTGTGGGGATCCGACTTCCAAGCCATACCCGGCCTGAAGCCGCGCCCCACCTCCGTCTCCACCGGAATTACCATGACTTGGTAAAAGACATTCCTCGCAGAGATGCAGAGATCGCGGAGAAGTGCACGTTATAAACTCTGCGCCCTCAGCGTCGCTGCCAGGGCCAAATAAATTTGATAGAAGAGGTTTTGAGATGGGATTTGAAAAGGGATCGTTGAGCTTCCGTATGTTTTTCGCATCGCGGGATTTGGGAGCGGAAGATGTCGAAAAGTTTTCCGCCGCGGCGCTGCCGCCATTGAACACTCTGGTTGAAGAGGAAGTCCACGGCTGGGTGGCCGGACGCCACCTGCTCGACCGCAACATTACCGAGGAAAGCGCCTTTCTGGGCGGCTACCTCCGTCTGACCCTGACACAAGCAAAAAAAACAGTGCCGTCCTCCCTGCTGGCTGCCGAATGCGCGGTCGAAGAAATGGCGGTCATGGAAGCGGACGACAAGCAATACCTCAACCAGCAGGCGCGCTCCGAAATCAAGAAACAGGTCAAGGAACGCCTGCTACCCGATATGCCGCCGCAGCTCAAGGGCATCGATTTTGTGTTCGATGAACGCTCGCATATGATTTACGCCTCGGCCACGTCCGAAAAGCAACTCGATGCTTTCGCGCTTACCCTAATGCAAACAACCGGCTGTTCCGCACAAGTGGCCGATCCGGAAACGATGGCCGCAAAAACAGAAAGTATCGATGTGCAAAACTGGGGCCCGGCCAGCTTTTCCGGCGAACTCGAAGACGGCATGGTCGACGGCACCGCCGGGCGCGAATTTCTGATGTGGCTGTGGTACTGTTCCGAAAAACGCGGCGGACTGTCCCAAATTCCCGATGTCGGGGAAATCGCCTTCATGGTAGAGGGCCCACTGACATTCGTGATGGAAGGAAAGGGAGCGCATGAAATCACCCTGCGCAAGGGCGAGCCGATGCTCAGCGCCGAAGCCCGCACCGCCCTGCTCAGCGGCAAGAAACTCAAGAAGGCCAAACTCCAGTTCGTGCGCGGCGAGGAGGCCTGGGCCTTTACGTTCGACGCCGACGAATTTGTCTTCCGCAGCCTGAAGCTCCCGCAAACCGAAACCTTCGACCGCGTTGGCAAGTTCCAGGAACGCATGGTCCTGCTCGAGACCTTCCGACAGATGTTTTTCCACCTCTTCCGCGAATTCGTGAAAGAGCGCAATGATTCGGCGGCTTGGAAGAAAACCAAGGATGCCATGCGCCAGTGGGTGGCCGAACGACCGGTTTCTGCGTAACATAGCTCCGTGACAAAGCGCTCTGTTCAGTACAGGCAACTCCCGCTGAACGCTCTTAGTCCTGCATCTGTCCATTGAAGAACATCTAGCGAACCTTGCGAATGAAATGCCGCAAACTTATGGGAGTGATCTTTTCCATATGGTTCGCCCTCACAAGGATTGGGTCGAGGAGGAACTCAACGCATATCTGTCGGTCAATCCCATGGCCGGTCGCATCCGCATTTCTATCAACCGTCTCCATACCTTGTTGCAACCTGTGCCTCTGATGTGGCAGCGCAACAGGAATCATAGCGCCGTTCTTTTCCCGGCAGGGCACAACCACTACGATACGTTAAGTCCTGTTGATTGATGAACAGGCAATCTGCCTGCAAACACTGGAAATGGCACGTTCAACCCAGAACCGGCCAAACACAACTCTTCTGGAAGATCGAGGACGCCTGTTTGGATTCATGCGTTAACCGTCAGATCCATTCCGACAAAGATTCAACGATTCAGCAACAGCCCGAAAATACCCACATTTGCCATACTGTTTTTACTTGTTTCCACTAAATATTTATGTTTTTTAATGCGGACTATGTATACGTATTTTAATCGGTAGCAACCGCATAGCATACGGGAGAAAGCATGTTCACATTTTTCAAGAGAAACAAGGTTGATCAAGCTGACCACGCCGCAAGCGAATCGCCTATGGAACCGGGTATTGACGGGGATCTGCTGGATGCCCATTTATGCGCCATCAGGGTGTGCTTGATGGAGGTTCTGCACTACAAAAAGAAACGGATGGCACCCACGCCAACACATATCTATTGGAAGATGATTGATACTGAAGAAGCCTGGGAGAGTTCGAAGGAATTGATGCTAAGCGCCTTTCGCACCCTATGCATAGTTGCCGCCGAACTGCATGTACCTCACGAAGACCTATCACTGGGGTCAAACTTCAAACAAGCGCTATGCGCTTGTATCGACATGATAGAAAAAATCGACCGACACATACTCGACACCACAGAAACCACACAACTATCCGAAAGTAAACTGGTAGCGATCGATGCTAAAATCCTTGAGGTGCAGCACGCGACCAACAGGGTTAACCGGCATGTGATAAAGGAATTCACTTACTCATAGCGGCTTGCCGTTAATCGGCTGGAAGCTGCTGATTTCGCCCGAGGGAAAAAAGGTGCTCGCTCCATATCCCTCCAGACCAAAGAATAAATCTTCCGGAAGAACGCTCTTACAAGCCGTCCACAACAACAGGGCGCAAACGATCTGCTCTTTGCACACTTTGGCCCGTTGTAACCTACACCAAGTTGTAACGGCCGGGCGCAATGATATTATTCGGATCGAGCACGGTCTTGAGTTCCCGGATGGTTTGCCAGAACGAATCGTCTTCCCGAACCACATGGTGCATGGAATTGATTCCAACCCGGTATGGAGGATAACCCTGCGTCATGTAGCGCGCTTCCATCTCCTGAATGCAGGTATGCGCCCGTTGGGTTTGCTCCGGATCGCGGCGATCGAATGCCAGACTGACAACGCCTTCCATCGCCTTGGTACTCATTAGATTTACAGTAATCGCGGCCTCGAAACCGTGGCGGGAAAAAGTATCGCGGGTATCGCGGACGACTTCGTTCACAGCTTGACCGTCGGCAGGAATGATGGGTAGGCAGAATAACAGGCCGCTATCAGACTGGTCGGGATCGGAAGCGTCTAGGTGTTCATAGTCGCCGGCTGACCAATACACAGCCTTTAGCGATTGATTGGTGGCTTCGCCCGCCGTAAATCCATAGACGGGTTCTATGGCCTTGAGCATCATGAGCTGGTTCTTGACCGCCGGAATGAAGGTCAGCTTTTGGGCAAAGGCCTTTGCCCAGGCAATCAGATTGTCATTCAGGAACATCGTCGAGGCAAAGCCTTTGACCGCCTTGCGAATTTCTTTTTTTGCCAGCTTGAGCTGGTCCTTGGTTCCGAGGATGCCGATGGCCGCACTCCATGGTCCGAAGCCGCCGTCTTCCAGCATGGTCACGGCCTTAGTTCGAGTGGCTTCTCCTTCTGGTTCGCCGGATTTTACCAGTTGCTCATAAAGCAACGGCGCCAATGTGATGTACGAGCGCTCACGATTTCCCATGTGCGCTATCGTTGCGAATACACCTCTCGATCGCAACGACACCAGCGTATTGATGAGCGCCGGAAGCTTCTCCTCTGCATCGATCTTTAAAATAACCGACATATGCTCATCGGGTTTGGGCATAAGGTCGATACACGCGGAGGTTACAATGCCAAAGTTTCCCTGAGGAAACAGTCCATCAAGCGAAGGTCCCACACCGTGAGCGTACAGGTTTTTTGTTTTGGCATTCCCGTAGTGGCTGAATCCGGTTTGGATGGTTTTCCCATTTCCCAAAACAACCTGCATATCGGAAATTCCGTGTGCCCGGGAATCAAAGTAGCCCACACCACGATCCATCGCATTCCCGATCAGGCTGGTATCGGATGTGGAGCCCGTTACATTGAGCATAAGCGGAAAATGGTGCTCTTTGATATAGTCGAGCAGTTGCCGTTGCGTCACACCCGGTTCGACGACTGCGTAATGGAACCGGGGATTGACTTCGATGATCCGGTTCATTCCCGAAAGGTCGACAATGGCGGCGCCATCTTCCACGGGCAATTTTGACCCCATTCCCCACTGCTTGCCGCAGCTGATGGGGTAGAGCGGAACCTTGTGTTCATTGGCCTTTGCAACGATGCATTGAACCTGCTCCATTGAAGTGGGCTTAAGAACAGCGACGACTTCACGTGATGATGCGCAAACACTGCTTGTATAGTCATCCAGCGGACCGGATTCAGTCATCACGGCCGACTCGCCAAGATCCTGTTTCCAGGATGCGATTGCGGCAGAGACAGAATCGGAAATACTCATCGGGAGTTCATCGGGCTTGGATCATAGATTCGGGACTGGAAAAATATCCAAGGGCCGTGTGGGCCTGCGGAACGTGAACCGTAACGACGGAACCTTCCCCCACCTTGCTTTCAAACTGCAAGGTGCCACGATGCTCTTCGAGCACCTTTTTGGTGATAAATAATCCGAGGCCGGCGCCCTTTTCAATTGTGGCCATATTATCGAACGGTTCAAAAATCCATCTCAGATTTTTTGCATCAACGCCGCATCCGTTGTCCTTTACCTTGACCGTTATATCCGCATGATTCATGGAGAACAAGATCGTGATTCCCGGAGAAGAGACCTGGGCAACCGCTTCAACGGCATTGTCGATCAGATTCTGGAAAGCCCGCTGCATCTGCAACCGCTCTCCCAGCATCTCATACTGCTCTTCCCCTCCTTCCACCTGCAGCGAAAAGGAGATATCGGAATGCGCCGCAGCATCGCGGAAACAGTCGTTCAGCAGCTTTGGAAGATTGAGCCGTTGCAACTGGGAAAAATCAAACCGGCCCAGCGAACGCCATGACTCGACCAGCTCAGCGCAACGTTCGACGTTGCGTTCGATCTGATCCAGATATTCGTTCATTTCATCGGATGTTGATTCCTGTTTTTCCTTCAGCTCGTAGTTGAGCAGATCAAGATAGCCGCGAATGATGGTGAGCGGATTACGCAGATCATGAACCAACTCGGACGAGGCTGCGCCCAACGATGTTAGCTTATTGGTTTTCCCGACTTCCCGACCCAACGACTGGGTCATCTTCTGAAGCTCTTCCTGTGCCTGCCGTTTGCGCGAGTAGAGCTTGCTCCGATCGACATACTTCTTTACGACTTCCTGAATCTCATTGGCATCAAAAGGTTTTTGGAGATAGTCGTTGGCCCCGTAGCGGATGGCCTGCTGGGCGGTTTCCAGATCCCCGTAGCCGGTAAGCATGACAATGGAAACGTTCGGGTCGATCTCGCGGATCTCCTGCAACCCCTCAATACCGCTTTTCTCCGGCATGCGGATATCCATAATCACAAGGTCCGGTTGATGCTCGCGCAACAGCTCCACTCCGCCATCAACGCGGTCGGCGAGGAACATTTCATAATCGTACTTGAGTACCATGCGCAGGCTTTCACGCGGTCCCCGCTCGTCATCGATTACTAAAATCGTGCCTTGCAACTGTTTCGATTCCACGGTTCCTACCTCCGGTTAAAACGAGTAGGAATATGTCACACCCACCAAGTCGGAATCAATGTCATATGTGCCTGAAGCCGTCATGCCCCGATCATCGTAAATACTGAACGTATAGGCGACATCCACGGTATGGCCCCCCGAAGTATAGCCCGCCCCCAAACTCAAAGCATGACGGTCGGAATCAGGGAGCAACGGTGAAATAGTAGAGTCCGGAATCGGTGACTCAATAAAGGCATAGCCTGCTCGGATCACCCAATTTTCATCGAGCTTCCAATCACCACCAATCCCAAAGGTAAAGGTGTCGTCCCAGTTTTGCGGCAGCGGCAGGGCTCCGTTTGCTCCGAGATCGGCAACCTGCACCTTGGTCGAAGACCATTCAAGCCATTCGATATTGGCTTCAATGCGGATGTCTTCCGTCAGCTCAATACCATATCCTGCAGCCAACGTGTTGGGATAAGTAACGCCCAGACCAAAGCTACTGCTGGTCAGCGAAGAGCCCGGTGTTGCCGTCAAATCGCCTTCATAGTCCAGTTTCACTTCGCTACGGTATGTGAATATAGCCCGATGGTGTTCATCGATTTGCCACGTAACGCCAAGATTTCCCCCATACCCAAAGTCATCGCCTTCTGCATTCGCCTTCCCATTCGGAGGAGCGCCTATGCCGAGGCCAGTCAAAGCATTGAACACCAGTTCGGAATAATAGATATCCGCGCCAACCCCAACAGACACTTTATCACCCATCTTAAACGCAACCGTTGGATTAATATTTATCAGACTGATTTCAGCCTGGTAGATCGATATAGGCGCGAACGGATTGTATTGATCCGTGGGAGTCCAATCGATTCCCTGACCATAAGGCGTTGTTATGCCAAGCCCCAAAACCACACCGTCAAAACTTGAAGGCATGGAAATATAGAGATTGGGCAATAAAACCCATTCGTCATTCGAATCCACACGTCCCGCCGGATTCAAGGGATTGGAATAAGAATTCTCCGTCTTGGCCCAGGTTGCCGCAACAACCAATGAGTTGTTGCCTTGCAGTGCGAGGTTGGCGGGATTGTACGAAATCGCCGACGCATCATCCACAAATACGCTATTCACACCGGATTTACCTATGCCTTCAGCGGTCGGTGGCGGGTTCCGGTAGCCATCAGCCATTACAGTGCTTGCCATTGCCGCTGCCGCTGCCGCTGCCGCACCAAATATTGCCGATCTGGAAACGATGTAAAAACTTTGTTTATTCATAATACTGCCCCTTAAGTTGAATTGGTCAAATCTAACCTGATAGTTGATAGCAACAGTTATGCCATTTGTCACTCAGTTTTTGTCCACAGGTTGTGTGATAATTCTTGATCTATACAATATATTGATATTTAATTGAGACAAAATAGCACAGGACTCTCGGACGGAAGCGCTTATGCGGCATCATTTTCCATCGAGTCAGCATCGAATAAGGGCACAGGGGGCAAAGCGCGTGATCGGAAGAAACAGGGTTGTGATTACCGGCATCGGCGTACTAGCCGCCAACGGCATCGGCAAAGACGCCTTCTGGAACTCCCTTCTTGCAGGAGAATCTGGCATCGGGCCGATTACCCTTTTTGATGCAACAGATTTTAAATCAAAAATTGCAGGAGAAGTTACTGGATTTGTGCCCGAGGACTATATGGATGGGCGCATAAAATCTAGGCGCCTGAGTCGAAATGTGCAATTGGGCTTGAGGGCTGCCGCCGATGCGAATGTAGATGCGGGAATTGCGCATACCGACCTTCTAAGCGCGGCCCCTATACCAATCATCCTAGGCATTAGCCTAGGTGGGTTTGACCACATTGAGAACCAAATTCTCCGGGTAGCCAAAATGGGCCCCAATAAACTTGTCCCATATGCGGTAGAAGGATGCATTCACTTAGCCGCGTCCAGTTTACTAGGCGCCATGCTTGAAGTAGAAACGGAAATCAGCACGATTTCCAATACCTGTGTCAGCGGACTTGATGCGATCGCCGCAGGAGCTAAGTTAATTAAAGAAGGCAAAGCCGACATTTGCATCTGCGGAGGTACCGAGGCTCCCATTGTCCCGTCAGCCATGGCCGGTTTTTGCGCGGCCGGAATGGTCAGCGTGAACAACGACGACCCTATGCATGCAAGCCGCCCTTTTGACATTAACAGAGACGGAGGAGTACTTGCCGAGGGCAGCGGGATTGTCATCCTCGAATCCATGCAACATGCCCAAAGCAGAAATGCTCCTTTGTATGCTGAAATTCTTGGACATGGAACATCCCGAGATCTTAACTATGACGGCGCCGGCAATGGCTTACTCTCGAGCATGAATAAGGCACTAGCCAATTCCGGGTTGTTACCTCGTGAAATTGATGTTGTTTTTGCCCACGGGCCCAGCGACCAAATACTTGATGCCGCAGAATCGAAACTGATTGAGCAGCTTTTGGGAAAACATGCTTATTCAGTTCCCGTAACCTCAATCAAAGGAGCAACCGGAAATCCCTTGGGGGCGGCAGGCGCCCATCAAGTAATCGCAAGTTCTCTGGCGATTGCCAATCAAGTAGTACCGCCAACGGCAAACCTCGTTAATCTTGATCCAGATTGCAATCTGGATTTCGTATCGCAGGAGCCGAGGCATACGGAAATAGGCAAGCTTCTAATAAACTCCCATGGAAGCGGAGCCATAAATAGCTCACTCATCATAAGTAAAGTTGATTACACATGTTGATTGTTGAGATCGCCATACTTGGAACGCTTTTGTTCGCCAGTATACTCGGCATAGTCGTCTATTTCACCAATACGCGCCGAGTAGTCAACCAGTATTTCTTAGTCTTTGCCGGATGCGTGACGTTGTGGCAACTATCCGGATGGTTCATAATCCAGGCGGCTACCGCCGAAGCCGCAACACTGGCAATACGATGGGCTTCCGTCTTCGCAGCAATTATACCGACCTCCTGTCACCTCCTGCGGCTTTCCATTAAATGTCCCCAGTGCTCTTTTACGTCCATTCTCAGGATAGGAATCCGATATTTAATTATAAACATACTCACAACCGCATTGTGTTTTACAGAGTTTTTCTTAAAAACAACGGTTATGCCTGATAACGTCTCATCCGACATGGCATTAGCAGAGCCCAAATATGGAGCGGGACTTTCCATATATGCCTTTTATTTTTTGCTGTCCGGCATAAGTCTCATTGTCGCCTTCAAACGCGACATGAAGACCTTGGACGGGGTCCAGCGAGCAGAGCTTTCATTTGTAGTATTGGGCGCAACAATAGCGCTCTTGATAGGATCAGTCCTCGGACTTTTCATCCCCCTAATTGCCGGAACATCACAGTACGTTCCATTTACCAATGCGCTAAGCATTGTAGCGCTTGTCGCAACCGTCGGGTATGGGATAGCCATCCATAAAATACTGGGCATCCTAACCATTATTCGTAGGGCAATTGCCTACGCACTACTTATTGTATACCTTGTGATTGTTTATTTAATTACATGGAGCCTAGGGTCCTTATTGCTCAGCCAATTCATGATTTACTCGCACCTCCCAGCTCAAATCATTGCAACGCTAGTGGTTGCATTTTCAATGACACCCGCGCATGGGCGACTGCAGAAAGTAGCCGAAAAACTGATTGCCTCAAAGTCCATGGATGTATCGTCAACCATGAGAGCGGCAAGCAAAATGTTTCAATCTGTCACCACCATTGATGCAATTCTGGATCATTTTCTAAGACTGCTTGTCACAGCACTCGGGACGGAACGCATAGGAATGCTTGCGTATTCAGACCTCGGGTATTCTTTGCGTTACTGCACCGAGCAATGTGAAAATACCATTACATTCGAGCCCAGTAATGCGGTTATAGAAATGATTAAGAAGTCAAAAGAACCAATATCAAAAGATAGTCTCCTAAGAACACGCCCTACAGCTAAGATACAGGAAGCCATAGATACATTAACCAAATATGATGTTCAGGTTGCCACGGGGATATTCGCAAAAGAAGGATTAACGGGCGTAGTGCTTCTCGGCCCAAAGACTGATGGTCGTATCTATGACAGCGCCGAGCAAGATGCCCTCCAGCTATTGTGCAATCAATTCTCCGTGGCACTGGAAAACGCCCAGCTTTATACCGAAGTCCAAGACAGCAAGATACGCAATGAGATCATGCTCGATCAACTAGTAAGCGGTGTGATTCTAGCTAATACAGAGCGGAAAATAACTTTGTTCAATCATGAAGCACAACGTATTACCGGCATTCAGGATAAGGATGCCATCGGTATGGATATCGATGTGCTGCCAAAAGCGATTGCCCGTTCGCTGGAAGACGCGCTCAAACGCGAGAAAGGTCAGCGAAATGTCGATGCCAGACTGTTCGAACTGGATGAAGCGAAAAAAAGCCTGAGCATTAGAATGGGCACAACCTTTCTTCTGAGTCATGATCAGAAGCCTATGGGGGCTCTCTTGGTGTTTACAGACCTGACTGAACTTAAAAGCCTGGAGGAGCAGGTTCGGCGTACGGATCAGCTTTCCAGCGTAGGTACGCTTGCCGCCGGCATGGCCCACGAAATCAAGAATCCACTGGTGACCATTAAAACCTTTACACAGTTGTTGCCGAGCCGATATTCGGATGAGGACTTCAGGCTGGAGTTTTCTGAGTTGGTGGCGCACGAAGTGTCACGGATTGACGGGATCGTTAATGAGTTGCTCAGCTTCTCCAAACCTACAAAACCTCATCTTGTGCCGATGAAACTCCACGATACGATTGACCAGATTCTCAAACTCACCCATGAGCAAATGATTCAAAAGAACATCGGCATGAACAACAGATGCCATGCGGATGTAGACGAAATCCAAGGCGACGCGAAGCTTTTGTCCCAGGCCCTGATCAACCTCATGCTAAACGCCATAGAAGCCATCGGCAATGATGGCACGATTACAGTGGGATCCTCTAACTGTAAATATCAGTTTGCCACTGGAGAGCATCCAAACCATGGGGTCAATCTAGCGTGCATTCGTGTCCAAATCAGCGATACCGGACACGGAATCCCACGAGAAAGCCTCCAAAAGATTTTTGATCCGTTCTTCACCAGCAAGAGCGAAGGAACCGGCATGGGTCTATCGGTCGCGCATGGTATCATTCAGGATCATGGAGGCGTTATCGAAGTGGAGAGTGAAACGGGAGCCGGCTCTACCTTCTATGTATACCTTCCGGTTATCCAGCAGGAGGCCTCATGACCTCACTGCCTTCATGCATTCTATATAGCAGGGATACCGAACTTGTAAACAAGCTCCCCCGTCTTGGATCAAATGTAGCCTTCATAGAGCCCATATCCACTCAAGAAGAACTTGAGCAACGGTTCATGCAATTTGGCGACACGGTTCTTTTGGCAGACCTACGCGCGCCCCATTGTCTTGATGTCATATCAGGACTTAAACATGAAAGGCCGCTAACCATCATTATACCCATGGGCGTCGACCGGTCGGATCCCATGCTTGCGGCTGAAATGATGGATCCATTCTGCACACTCTCACTGGAGCCAGGAAGCCGTGAGTTTCGCGTTGTGCTAAAACAAGCGGTCGAATGCCTTGCCCTACGCAATAAAAACAGTGTGCTGGCGCAAGAACTGGCAACGCTGAACGCTCGACTCTCTGAACCCAAACAGGAATCCCGCACCCTGTTTGCGGCCCCCCTCCAAAACTTCTTAAAGGCGCAGCGCAACGTCGACAATCTGGAGATGCTGTTTGACAGTGTGGTCGATGGACTTGTAGCCACAGCACGCGTCTCCCGCGCCGGCATATTCATATGCACGGAAGCCGATGAATGCTACATATACCAGGCAGGCACCCGCTGCCTTGCTGCAACGGAAAAACTGCGGATTCATTCAAACGATCCCTTTATCCGCTGGATGGAGATGAATACCCATCTAGTTTCTCGATCCACGCTGAAAAACATTTTGGATCCCGAAGAGCGCTCCATGCTCAAACGGATGCTCGACTCGCTAGGTGCCGAGATCATTATTCCCCTATACGCAACGGGCACCATTAAGGGGTGGATTTTTGTTGGCCAGCGCTCTACCGGAATCCCTTTCGACGTGGCCGATCTCGAAGACATGACGGCGCTGGCCGACCATATCTCCACCACCCTCGAAAAAGCACTCAAGTACGAAGAAACCGCCCTGCAGAAAGCCCTGGCGGAAACCCTTCTCCATTCCATTCCTTTTGGCATTATTGCCTGCGATGAAAATGCCATAATACGCTGGTTCAATAGCACTGCACGAACCATCCTGAGCCCTGAAACCGAGGACGTGATCGGCGGCAAGGCAGAAGAAGTTGGAAGCCGCATAGCAGATATGTTGCGCAGAACAATCGAGGACCGGGAAATTCGCGACGCCAACGAGTGGACCGATGTGCGGACGAAACGGACCCTTTCAGCGGAAACCCGCAGGTTGATGGATAACGGCACCTGCGTCGGGGCCATGATGATGCTTCACGATGTAACCGGCGCCAAACTCCTTCAGGAAAAAGCAGAGCAACTTGAACGAGCAGCATTCTGGAACGAGTTGGCCTCAAGCATGAGTCACGAAATCCGCAATCCACTGGTTGCCATCAAGACCTTTTCGCAACTTCTGCCCGACCGGTATGAAGATCCTGATTTCCGGGCAGACTTTAGCGAACAGGTTACAGCCGAAGTGGATAAACTTAATCACATCATCGAAAAGATCAATGAATTTGCCAATCCACCAAAACCGATCTTCCAACCGTTGGATGTCCATAAACCCATCGAATTTGCCGTCACACGCATTCAATCCGAGTTTGATCACGAAAACCTCAAGATTCACCTTTCATCAGATGATACGGGACGGCAGGTCAACGGTGACGCGGCTTCGCTGGAGGAATGCATTTATCATCTCTTGAGAAATGCAGCGGAGAACCTTTCAAACAAACCCGGCTCACGGATCAATGTAACCGTCAAGGGGCGTTCCTCGCAAAATGGCAGTGCCGTATATATCATGATCACCGACAACGGAAGCGGCGTTTCCCCCTCGTTGCGCGACAAAGTCTTCTCGCCGTTCAGCACCATCAAAGCCCGGGGTCTTGGACTCGGCCTGCCGATCGCCAAACGGGCTGTAATTGACCATAACGGCCAACTGGACATTGAAACAAGTGAAGGCGGCACCACGGTCTTCATTACGCTTCCCGCTCTTGATTCCTAGCAAAAATAGCATCCCCTTCTCTCAAAACAATTTTTAAACCTCCGATCCTTTCCGAAACAGGAAAAGCCCAGCTTGCCATGTAGGGATAAGGTATTAGAATACCGGAAGAGAAAAGGAGGTAGAATGAAAACGCTTTTAGTCGCTATCGACTTCTCCAAAACCACTGGCGTCGTATTGCAACAGGCATCCTCGCTGGCAAAAACTCTCAATGCGAAGCTTTGGATCGTGCATATTGCCTCCGACGAGACTAATGCCGTCATCTACGAAACTACGCAATATGCAGACTATTCGCCCGACTTCATCAGTACACCTGGAGATGTTCAAGTCGCCCGCGATCTTAGCGCAGAGGAGCTCAAACGCGAACACGACGAGCTCTTGTCGATTTCTTCCGGCCTGCGTAATGAAGGGATCGATGCGCGGGCCATCCTGCTAAAGGGAAATGCAGCCAAACTTATTATCAAAAAGGCCACCGACCTGAAAGCCGATATCATAATCCTCGGCTCCCATGGACACGGTATGCTTCATAAAGCCCTGCTCGGAAGCGTATCCGAATCAGTTATGCGCCATGCCCCATGCAACGTTATGGTCGTACCGGCATCCGGTAAACAGGCCGACAGAACCATCCCAACATTAGCTGGCCAGTAGTTTTCGGACCATGCTCACCACTTTATCTGGCGAGAAGGGCTTCTCGATCAATGCCGCATCTTCAGCAACGCCCTCATCAATGAGTTGCGAGCGCGAATAGCCAGACATGAACAACACCTTGATGCCGATATAAAGTTCATTCATCGCCACGGCAAGCTCGGCACCGCCCATTCCCGGCATGACAACATCGGTAAAGAGCAGGTCGATCCGCCCCTTGTGGTTACGTGCAATCTTGATTCCCTCCCAGCCATCTTCGGCAATCAACACCGTATACCCCTTTGCCTCCAGCGTTTGCTGTACGAGATTCCGAATCATGGGATCATCCTCCGCCAGGAGAATGGTTTTTGTCTCTTGCTCAACCGGAGTATCCGCATCGACAGTCGCTTTATCCACCACGGCTGCCGCCGCTTCCTCTTCAAGCATATCCGCGGCAACCTCAAGTTCTACAACCGGCAGATAGAGCAGGAACGTGGTTCCATTTCCTAGCTTGCTGTGAACATCAACAAATCCTTTATTGCCCTTCATGATGCCTTTGACAATCGACAATCCCAGCCCCGACCCTTTGCCTTCCTGCTTGGTGGTAAAGAATGCTTCAAAAACCCGATCCAGAAGTTCTTCATCCATGCCGACCCCTGTATCGTGTACAGATATCTCCGCATAGCGACCAGCCGACAGACTGGAAGGCTTACCGCACTCCCCGTCACCGACCTCCAGGCAATCGATCTTGATGGTGATACGTCCCCCATTCGGCATAGCGTCCCGCGCATTCACCGCAAGATTCATCAGCACCTGTCCGATCTGAACCGGATCCGCCTTCGCATAGACCGGTTCATCATAGGCCTTGGTGACCAACGCGATTTTTTCCCCGATCAGCCGGGTTAACATCTTATGCGTATCCTGTAGCGTTGTATTAAGATCGAGCAACACCGGCTCGGCTTTTTCCTTTTGACTAAAGCTGAGCAGTTTGCGCGTAATAAATGAAGCTTTTCGGGCCGCCTCAACGACTTCCTCGGCATTCTGCTGGACATCAGGCGAGTCAGGACTGGCAATGATCATACTTGAGTAGCCATCGATAATCGTAAGCAGGTTGTTAAAATCGTGCGCAATACTGCCCGCCAGCTTCCCGACCGCTTCCATCTTCTGAGAATGGTGTAGCTGCCGGGTCAGCATCTCCCTTTCATTGTCTATGAGCTTACGCTCCACCGCAGGAATAACTACATTTTTACTGAGCAACACATTCAGCAGGATCAGAATGAAAAGACCACTAAGCAGATAAACGGCAATCGCAAAAACAAGCGCGATGGAGTGCCCTTCGGAGCTGATCGCCATTTGCCCGGAAAGCTTGAGCAGGTAGACTAAAAAGCAACCAGTAACGACCGATGATGCGATCGAAGCGACAAATATAATCAGCAATATTCTATTTTTCAGACTCATAAATCCTATTCCGAAAACGGGAAAAACCTATCATCATTTCTGATCGGGACATATCCAAAACAAGGCCTTTCTCAGCTGGCCGACCCTACATCGCCGCGGCCCAGGTCTGGAAATTCCGCAGCATGCGAAGCCCCGCTTCCTGTGACTTCTCCGGGTGGAACTGGGTGGCAAACACATTGTCCTTCCAGACACACGAACAGTAATCGATCCCGTATTCCGTCCTGCCGGCAATGACCGCCTCGTTTTCAGGACTAACATAATAGGAGTGCACCAGATAGAAGAACGAGCCATCGTCGATTCCATCGAACATAGGACACCCGGGTTGAACCTCATTGATCCGGTTCCAGCCGATCTGGGGCACCTTAAGTTCCCTAGGAAGATCAAAGCGCTTCACGCTTCCCGGAAAGATTCCAAGCCCCGGAACGCCGGGCGTCTCTTCGCTGGAGTCGAACAGGACCTGCAGTCCAAGACAAATACCCATCATAGGCTTGCCCGCCTGAACCCAGGTGCCGATCGCCTCGACAAAATCGTGCTCGACCAGATGACTCATGCAATCGCCAAATGCGCCGACGCCCGGAAGCAGTACCGCACGACAATCCTCCATTTCACTTTTTCGTGAAACAATCTTTGCATCAAGTCCAAGAAACCGGAAGGCGTTGGAAACGCTTCCAAGATTCCCCATTCCATAGTCAATAATTCCAATCATGCCATCGTTCCGTTGAATCAAAAAGCGGAGTCTAAACGGGAGGAAAGAAAAATTACACGAAAAACATGGAATCAATTACCCCTTCACCACACCTAAAGGACGCAATCGAACCAGCGGCACAGCCAGATCCGAAGAAGCCCCAACAACCTCATCAATATCCTTGTAGGCCTGCGGTGCTTCACTGAGATCAAGCAATCCCTTCATCTTCCGTCCACCGCCCCGAAACGCATGCCAGCCGGAAAAAACGATGCCCGTCATCGCCTTGTCGCAATCCTCCCGCAACAACGTGCGCGAAGCCGCCATGCGCCCCAACTTCCTGCCGGCGCCATGTGCGCAGGACTGAAACGATTCCGGATTCCCGCAACCTCGCACGATGTACGAATGCGTTCCCATGCTGCCGGGAATAATCCCCTCTTCCCCCTCCTTGGCCGATGTCGCCCCCTTGCGATGCACCCACACGGTTCTCCCGAAATGCGCTTCCTTGGCGGCATAGTTGTGGTGGATATTGATCTCCTTAGTGAACCGTACATCGCCAAACGTGACGAATAGTGCTTCCCTGAACACTTGCATCATGCGTGCACGGTTTTCCTGCGCGTAGGCCAAGGCAACATTCATGTCATGGAGATAGGCCTGCCCTTCACTACTGCCCACCTCGAGATACGCGAGGTCGCCCAGCTCGGAATGGCGCTTCAATGCAATACCATGATGACGCTCGGCAATCCGGTAGCCGAGGTTCCGCGAGCCGGAGTGGAGCATCAACCAAACCATTCCATCATCGCCGGCCTGCAATTCAACAAAATGGTTTCCGCCGCCAAGCGATCCGAGATTCCTGAACGCCAGTTCGCGGGCATGTTCATCCAGCCACGACGGTAATTCGTTAAACCGATCCCATTGCTGCGGTCTGCGATGGCAATGGCCCTCGCCCAGCGGAATGCGTTCCTGGACTGCATCCATGCATTTTCGAATCTGACTGCGGGAAATCGCGTCAACCTCGACGCTGGTCTGAACCGCGCACATGCCGCAACCGATATCCACACCGACCGCGTTTGGAATAATGGCGTTATCGCATGCAACCACCCCGCCGATCGGCATGCCGTATCCCACATGGCAGTCCGGCATCAACGCCACGTGACCAACCACGCGAGGATGGTTCGCTAGGTTGGCCGCCTGATCCAATGCGCCTTGTTCCACCCGGTCGCACCACGATTTTACCGGTAACCGCCCCAGATCTGTCCGCTCCCATTTCATGAATATAGCTCTTTTTTCCACCAACCTTTACAACGGGTAGTAAATGTTGTAATTACTTTTTTGTCAACGGGTTGATACACAAGTGACACAACCGAACCAAGGGAGGGAATCATGAAACGGAAAATGCCCATCATTCTTCTGGTTATCGTCTGTGCGGCCCTCGCGGTCTTTCTCCAGCTGCAGCAACGGGAAAAAGCCCAAATGGCGAAGAAAATCGCGGACATGGAAGCCGGATCGCATTCCGGGAACCAGCCCACCGAAGCCCACCAGGCCGCTGGACAGGACCAGACAGCCCGAGAGGACGGACCTGCAACCATCGATGAAACCCCTGAACCGGAACCGGATCGAAGCGTGGACGGAACCAGCCGGATCATGCGCGATATGGCAAAGACCATGGAGGAAAACCCAACCATCAACAAGATGATCGAAGCCAGTCAGCGTGGAGCCATCGGAGCGCTGTATGCCGACATGATTGAGTATCTGGGTTTAAATGCCGATGAGACTAAATATTTCATGGACCTGTTGATGTATCGCCAGATGGCGAATGTGGACGCGCACATAAAAATGACATCGGGCACCCTCACCGAAGAAGAAAAACAGGCGCTTCAGGAACATGTTTATGAAGTCAACGACGCCATGCGCGCTGAAATGGAACAGTTCCTGAATGATTCCAAGGACTTCGAGGAATTCAAATATTATGAAGACACCATCGGTGAACGCATGATGCTTTCGCAGATGGACCAGATGCTGGGCGAAAATGCCCTTCCGGAAGACTCGTATCGTGAAGTGCTCAACATCATGTACGAAGAGCGGGAAAAATACAACTGGTCCACGGACCTTAACGATAACGAAAACAGGGATCTCAGCGCCGAGCGGTACTCGCAGGAAAACATCCGCAAGCATATCGCCGATGTGAAGGCGGTCGGAGAACTGATGGATCAACGCATGCAGGCGATCCTGACCCCGGAACAGCTGGCGGCATGGCGTGAAAGCGGACTGGCCATACAATCCCTAATCGAAGGGCAGTTGCTGCAGGCCAATCAAATGTATGGCGATGACTAAGCCATTAGAGCGCCTTGAAGATCAAGGTGATAGATGTAATCAGAAGCACGGTGTAGATCAGCAGCGTGTAATGCTTCTGCTCCGTCCGGTGCGTCAGCCACCACCCGCATGCAACACCCAGAGGAATCACGGGCAACAACAACACACCAAGTTTTAGGTTGTCCGGTTCGATTCGACCCATCAGCGAAAACGGCAGCAGCTTGACGAGGTTGAGCATCCAGAAAAACGCACAACTGGTTGCGGCAAACTTTTTCTTTTCGAGTTGCTGAGGCAGCAGATACATCTGCATTACCGGACCAGCCGCATGCGCCAGCGTGGAGGTCATTCCGGCCGCAAAGCCGAACGCCCCGCCCTTGGTCCAATTCGGTTCCGCGGCATGGATGTGCCGAAGAATCCATGTCTTCGTGGCAAAGTAGCCCACAAACAGAATCCCGAGTACGCCAATGAGAATTTTGAGCGCCTGATCCGATACCGCTACAGCCGCCTCGTTCGAGACAAACAGGAAACTCGCCACCGCCACCCCCAGCAAGGTTGCCGGAATCAAATAGATCAGGCGTCCCCATTGCACGTGGCGCCAATAGAAAGTGAGGGCAACCAAATCCATCAGGCACAGCATCGGCAGCATAAAACCCACGGCCTGCCGCGCCGCATACGTCTGAGCGGGCCAAACCAGAATCAACACAGGCAACGCAATGGAGCCAACAGGAAAACCGCCCTTCCCCATACCAATCAGAAATAAACTCAGTCCGACCCAGAAAAGGTCGAGTAGAGAAAACTGGGAAAGGAAATCCATGGGCTAGGCGCCGATGCGCCCCTTGCTGGAAGGAATCAGATCCAAGGCGCGCGGATCGCTATCGCACGCAACACGCAACGCGCGGGCAACAGCCTTGAAGATGGCTTCAATACAATGATGAAGGTCTTCACCAAACTTCAGTTCGATGTGGAGGTTCATTTTGGCCGAGTCGCAAAACGAGCGCCAAAAATGTTTAATGATCGTCACATCGAAGTCGCGGATATATTTCTGATCGTGTTCCACGTGATAGACGAAGAAGGGCCGGCCGCCGAGATCAAGACAGACATCAGCCTGTGCCTGCGCCTCATCCATCGGCAGGACCCAGAAACCGTAGCGGTTGATCCCCTTGCGGTCACCCAGCGCCTGATTCAGTGCCTCACCCAGCACAATGCCGACATCTTCAACAAGATGATGATAATCCACATCGATATCACCGGAAGCCTTGATCCTTAGGTCAAACAGTGCATGTTTGGCGAGTAGATCAAGCATGTGGTCGAAAAAGGGAACCCCGGTGGAAATCTCATACTCGGCCTTGCCGTCGATATCCAACGAAAGCTCAATCTGTGTTTCTTTGGTATTGCGCGTGATATGGGCGGTGCGTGCTTGCTGATCCATAACGGTTCCTTTGCTTTGGCATAACTTAAAAGTGCATTCGAATGGCATCAAGCCAGAAAAACAAACACCCGCTCTACAACGGCAGGGCGGGTGGATACAGGCTGATCACTCACGAGCGTCAATCCATCGGCACGGTCTTTCCTCCCGGCGCCGGATCAGACCCGTTGGTCGGTGTGGCCGTATCGGGAGCAACAATTTCTATGGGCTCATCAAGCTTCACGGGCGCATTGGTGGAAGCGGAGAATCCGTCTTCCTTCAGGGATTCGATGGCCGCATTGGCACTTTCGGCGATGGCCTGATACTGACGAATCAATACCTCTTCATAAAGCTTGTCGATCTCGGTCATCTGCGCGATGACTTTTGCATTCTCTTCCTCGTGGGTGGCAACCCGCTCTTCGAGATCAGACACCTTGACCGTATTGGCCGCACTCATGAC
The DNA here is from genome assembly GCA_050290185.1 of Pontiella sp. Taxonomy (GTDB): domain Bacteria; phylum Verrucomicrobiota; class Kiritimatiellia; order Kiritimatiellales; family Pontiellaceae; genus Pontiella. Next base: position 52,125 of record JBNKHE010000008.1, on the reverse strand, counting down.
CTTGGAAGCATTAGCCAAATCCTGCACAACGACCATTTTCCGGACCAGTGCATCCATCCGTTTTACCAGCTCATCGAGCTGTTTGGCGTTTTCCGAACTCTTTTCCAATCCAGCCATAGCGGATTGCTTTAATACCGTAATCGAGCCTTCGTGCTCCTTGATTTGAGTCAGGTAATCCTGATTCGAAGCATCGATCATGTCCTGAACCTTCGATGAGGTCGCGCAACCGGTCAAAACTACAGTTAGACTTAAAATGGTAATGGTGTGAATGAATTTCATACCTCTCTCCTATGGCGATTATCAGATCGCTTTATGTATAGACTAAAACTAGAGCCTAGCCCCCTATCCGGTCAACCCTATATACGGCCGGTGAAACAAGGTCATTAGCCCGAGGGTTAAATAGTACAAATATTGTACTTGATTAACAAATGGCATTCATTTACCGTATGTGCTCGTAAACACAAAAGGAGAAACAATGGCTTCAATCACTTTAAAAGGAAACCCCGTAAGCACCGTAGGTGAACTACCGGCTGCAGGTAGTAACGCACCCGCCTTTGAAGGCGTAAAAACCGACCTTTCCGGTTGCGCGCTGGCCGATTTCGCCGGAAAAAAAGTAGTCCTCAATATTTTCCCAAGTATCGATACGGGTGTATGCGCCGCATCGACCCGCCACTTTAACGAAGCAGCCAGTTCACTGGACAACACCGTCGTTCTTTGCGTATCGGTTGATCTGCCTTTTGCTTTGGGACGTTTCTGCGGAGCCGAAGGCCTCGATAACGTCGTACCGGTTTCCGTTTTCCGCAATCCGGAATTTGGAAGCAGCTATGGCGTAACCATCGCAGACGGACCGCTGGCCGGACTTTTATCCCGCGCGGTTGTGGTGATTGATGAATCAGGCAACGTGCTCTATACCGAACAGGTTCCCGAAATCACCCAGGAACCAAACTATGAGGCTGCGCTGGCAGCACTGTAAGAATTTTTCCTAGAAACACCCACCCCAACAGAACGGACCGCCTCCTCCCCCTTGGCGGTCCGTTCGCCTTTTAAAACCCGACGGTGGACTTTCACCTGTAACAGCAATCCTCTATCCTACTCCTAAATGCAGGAGATGATTCATGAAGCAATGCAAGAGTTGCCGCACCCGGGCCGAAGCCGATATCTGCCCGGTCTGCGGGATTGATCAGGAGAAGGCCCGAACCGACCTGACTCAAAAAGAGAAGCAGGTTCGGCGCGCCGCCCTCAACATCCGCTTTCTAGCCATGCTGCATTTGATTCTGGCAGGTATCGGCATCATGGCACTGACAGAAATCACACTGCCTACAGGGGGGGTGGTGGCACTTTCTACGATTAACCTCATCCTCGCCATCGGCCTGATCCGCTACGCCTTATGGGCGTACAAGGTTGCCGTGGTCTGCTACTTCGGCATCGGCATCGTCAACATTATCTCCGTGAACATTCTGGCTATTCCGCTCATCTTGCTGTTGATCTATGTGGTCGGCAACAAAACCGCCAAATCGATTTTTGAGCGGCGGCTTCCGGAAAGATAAAAGGACGGCTCAACGAGCCGTCCTTGATCATGACGAAAACGCGGTCTACCGCTCTTCGACGGGAACGTATGAACGGAGGTTTTCTCCGGTGTAGATCTGGCGCGGACGACTGATGCGCAGGCTTTGTACATGCATTTCCCGCCAGTTGGCGATCCAGCCCGGCATGCGGCCAATGGCGAAGAGCACGGTGAACATGTCCACTGGAATACCGACCGCCCGCAGCAGGATCCCGCTGTAGAAGTCGACGTTCGGATACAGGTTGCGCTCAATAAAGTAGCTGTCGCTTCGCGCCATCTCTTCGAGCTCGTAGGCGATATCGAGCAAGGGATCTTCGATATTCAAAGCCTTGAGCACGTTATCTACCTGTCCCTTGAGAATCTTGGCGCGCGGATCAAAACTCTTGTATACACGATGCCCGAAACCCATGAGCTTGACGTCGGAATTTTTGTCCTTGGCCTGCTCGACAAAGACGCTTGGCTTGATGCCGTTTTCGTGGATATTCGTCAGCATCTTGATCACTTCGCAGTTGGCTCCGCCATGCAGCGGCCCCCACAGCGCGCCGACGCCGGCAGCGACGGAACTGAACAAACTCGCGCGCGAGCTCCCTACCATGCGCACGGTCGAGGTCGAACAGTTTTGCTCATGATCGGCGTGAAGGGTGAAGAACAGATCCATAGCGCGTTCCACTTCGGGAAGCGGCTCGTAGGGATTGAAGGTTTCGGAAAACAGCATATGCAGAAAGTTACCGGTATAGCTCAGGTCCGGGCGCGGTGGCATAAACGGTTTGCCGATCGATGTACGGTAAGCCCAGGCCGCGATGGCACGTACTTTGGAGATAATTTTTGACGCCGGCACGGTGAACTTCGGACCTTCCGTCGCGGTGGTAAGCAGATCGGTGTTATAGCACGAAAGAACATTAAGCATTGCCGAAAGTACAGCCATCGGCGGCGCATTGTCCGGAAAACCTTCGAAGTGGCTTTTCATGCCATAGTGCAAGCTGGCTTCGCTTGCAATTTCCTTTTCGAATGCCGCGAGCTCTGCGGCGCTTGGAAGGTGGCCATAGAGCACCAGAAAGGCGGTTTCCATGAAGGTCGACTTTTCAGCAAGCTCCTCAATCGCGTATCCGCGATGACGCAGAATGCCCTTTTCTCCATTAATGAACGTGATGTCCGATGTGCACGACCCCGTGTTTCCGTAGCCCGGATCGAGAGTGATCATTCCCGTCTGCGCTCGCAGTTGCGTGATATCCAGACCGATTTCACCTTCCGTCCCTATGATAGCATCCAGCTCTATTTTTTTGTCTTCATACTCCAGTGTTGCTTTGTTGCTCATAGTTCAACTCCAATTTCTATTCTCTTTAAAGATTTCTTAACGGTCCGTCCGATATCAGCCGGGGACTCGACCACCAATATGCCGCACTCGGCCATTAATTTCTTTTTTGCGGCGGCCGATTCATCGGCCCCGGATACAATCGCACCGGCATGACCCATTCGGCGACCCGGCGGAGCGGTTTGGCCGGCAATAAATCCGATGACCGGCTTGGTGACATTCTCCTTCGCGTACTGTGCGGCCTCGATTTCCATTGAACCGCCGATTTCACCAATCATCACAATCGCTTCGGTTTCCGGATCAGCTTCGAACATCTTCAACAAATCCTTCATCGTCGTGCCGATAACGGGATCCCCTCCGATACCGATGCAGGTCGACTGTCCCAGCCCCTGTTGGCAAAGCTGATCGACGGCTTCGTAGGTCAATGTTCCCGATTTGGAAATAACACCCACCGTTCCCTTCTTCGCAATGAAGCCGGGCATAATGCCGACTTTCGCTTCGTTCGGTGTCAGGATGCCCGGACAGTTGGGCCCGATGAACCGCGAGCCGGTCTTATCGACGAACGCCTTCACCTCAACCATCTGCGCCACCGGAATGCCTTCCGTAATGCAGACGATCAGCTCGATCCCCGCCGCAGCCGCTTCCATAATGGCGTCCGCAGCAAACGGCGGAGGCACGAAAATAAGCGAGACGTTTGCGCCGGTTTCGGCGCGTGCTTCGGCACAGCTGTTGAAAACCGGAACCGCCCCCTCAAGCGCAGTCTGCCCGCCTTTGCCGGGGGTAACCCCGCCAACAACATTGCCGCCATATTCCAGACATTGGGAGGCGTGGAAGCTTCCTTCGGAGCCTGTGATTCCCTGCACAATAATCTTTGAATCCTTGTTAACTAAAATCGACATCGTTCAACCTTCTTTGTTGAGCCACGGAATTCACCAACATGCACGAAAGTTTCGTGTGGTTCGTGTGTTTCGTGGTTAGCTATTTTCTCGCAGCTTCCACTACCTTGATTGCGGCGTCCTCGAAGGAGTCCGCGGATATAATCGATACTCCGGAACCGGCCAGCAGTTCTTTCGCCAGCTCGGCATTCGTGCCGGCTAAACGGACCACCACCGGAACATTCAAATCCAGCTCCTTGACCGCCTCGATAATGCCGTTGGCGATGCGGTCGCATCGGACGATTCCACCAAAGATATTGATCAGCACCGCCTTTACGTTTTCGTCGGAAAGAATGATCCGGAATCCGTTCTTTACGGTTTCCACGTTTGCACCGCCACCGACGTCGAGAAAATTGGCGGGAGATCCGCCGCGCTGCTTGATGATGTCCATCGTCGACATCGCCAGCCCCGCGCCGTTGACCATGCAGCCCACGTTTCCATCAAGCTTGATATAGTTGAGATGGAACTTGCCCGCCTCGACTTCCGCAGGATCTTCTTCATCCAGGTCGCGCATTTCAGCCACATTTGGATGGAGGTAGAGCGCATTGTCGTCAAAGTTGATCTTGGCGTCGAGCGCCACCAGATCGCCCTGTTCGGTGACCACCAGCGGATTGATTTCCACGATGGAGCAGTCGAGTTCCCGGTAGAGCTTGTAGAGTTTCTGGAACATGCCGACCGCCTGTTTGGCGGCTTGTCCTTCGAGCCCCAATGCCATGGTCAGGTTGCGCGCCTGAAATGGACGTAGCCCGAATCCCGGAACCACCGCTTCCTTCACGATCTTTTCGGGGGAGGTCCTGGCGACTTCCTCGATCTCCATGCCCCCTTCGGAAGAGACCATGAAAACATCCATTCCCTTGGAACGGTCGAGCGTGATCGCCGCATAGAACTCCTTCTCGATATCAAGCGCCTGGCTGACCATAACCTTCTTGACCAGCCGCCCTTCCGCGCCGGTCTGGTGCGTGATGAGCGTCATGCCCAGAATCTTCTGGATGTTCTCCAACGCACTGGCCCGGTCGGGGGAAAACTTTACGCCGCCACCCTTGCCACGACCGCCGGCATGCACCTGGGCCTTGATGACAAATTGTTCCGTGTTATGTTCCTTTGCAACCTGGTCGATGGCCGCTTCGGCCTGCGCCAGATCTTCGATGGTTACGCCATCCTGGATGGGGATTCCGAACCCTTTCAACAGCTCCTTGGCTTGGTATTCATGTATTTTCATTTATCTTTAGTTTCCTTTTTTTCAACCTGTTCCACGGTGTCGTGGATAAAGCGTAATATCTGCCGGATCGTCACCAATCCAAAACCGCCGTCCTTCAGCCGGATCGGTACATGCCGGTGTCCGCTGATGGAGAGTATGTTAATTACATCGCCGATGGAATTCGACTCGTCCATGATTTCATAGATCGGGCGCATGATAGACGAGATCGGAAGTCGATCCCGGTCAATTGAGGTCAGCACAACGTTCTGGATAATATCCCGTTCAGACAGGATGCCGTAGAGCCGCTTCTCGTCGCCTACCAGAATACATTCGATGCGCGTCGCCTTGAAGTTGGCGATGGCTTTCGAAATGCTGTCGCGCGGCGAGAGCATTTTCGAGCGCTGGTAATCGTAGTCGTAGAATATCTTTCCAACCTTGGTTTTCAGGCTGGCGGTCAACGGGTCAGTGGATTTGAGCACGGAGTGAATCTGCTCGTCCATGACCTGCGATTCGTCGTTGGCCAGCGCACTGATACTGGAGGAACGCTTGATCGATTTTCCGTGGTTTGTAACGGTCCAATACTCCGATCCGCGCAGCAGCGCCTGCAGATTACGGCGGCCCTTAAGCACGGTGACTTCCTTGATTTGCTTTTCAAGCTCCTCTTCGTAGACCGGTTTTTTCACGGCGCGGAAAATTCCAACGGGCAGCGGAAAGTCCGGATAGTCCATCATGGTCAGCATCGAAGCATATACTGGATCTTCGCGATATCGATCATGCACAACCAAGTCCTTCTTGGTGACGCCGTGTTCGCCGAGGGTGACCACGATCGGGTCAGTGCCGCGCAGCATGATCCCCTTGTTGCGCTTTTCCCCGAAAATGAGGGGCTTGCCCTGTTCCAGATAGAGCAGACGGTCTTCGCGGCAGGACCGGTCGGAAATATCGGCCCAGGCCTTCTTGTTGAAAATCACGCAACTTTGCAGGATTTCCACGAAAGATGTGCCTTTGTGTTCGGCACCGGCTTCCAGGACTTCGGCAATATGCTTCGGATCGGTATCTACCGCCCGCCCGACAAACGTCGCCTCCGATGCCAGCGCGATACGGAGCGGGTTGATCGGTTCGTCGATCACGCCGTACGGACTGGTCTTGGTAATCTTTCCGATCTCCGAGGTTGGACTGTACTGCCCCTTGGTCAATCCGTAGATGCGGTTGTTGAGCAGGAGGATATTCATGTCGAGGTTGCGGCGCAACGCATGTACAAGATGGTTTCCGCCGATACTGAGTCCATCGCCATCGCCGGTAACCACCCAGACGGAAAGCTCCGGATTCGCCACCTTGACGCCGGTGGCAATCGTGGGTGCGCGACCATGGATCGAATGAAAGCCATAGGTATCCAGATAGTATGGGAAACGGCTGGAGCAGCCGATGCCGCTAACGAATACGTACTTCTCCTTCGGAAGACCGAGGCGTGGCAGCACGTTCTGCACGGCATTGAGTATGGCATAATCGCCGCATCCGGGGCACCAGCGCACTTCGGAGGAAGAGACAAAATCCTTGCGGGTCAGATATTCCTTAAAACCTTCCATGATGCCCCTCCTTACAAATACTCCCTAATCCCGGCCACCAGATCGGAAATCTGGAACATACGTCCAGGAACCTTGTTGATGGATTTAACGTCGACCAGATATTCCGCGCGCAGAATGCGGGACAGTTGCCCAAGGTTCAGCTCGGGCACAACCACATGTTCGAATTGCGTCATCAATTCGCCGAGATTCTTTGGCAGCGGATTGAGATGTCGCAGGTGGGTGTAGCTCACAGACGCCCCTTCGGTCTGCAGGCGCTCCACGGCCATGGTAATGGCGCCGCGCGTGCTGCCCCACCCGATGACCAGCACCTTGCCCTTTGCCTTACCCAGAACCTGGGCCTCGGGAATATTGTCAGCGATCCGTTGAACCTTCTCCGCGCGGAGCCGGCACATCTTGTCGTGGTTTTCGGCATCGTAGCTCACGGCACCGGCTTCTGTTTTTTCCAGACCGCCGATGCGATGTTCGAACCCGGGTCGACCGGGCACGGCAAGACGCCGCGCCAATGTTTTGGAATTGCGTTGGTACGGAGCATAGCTTTCGCCATGCTTGATCGGCTCAACGGAAATATCGGGAATATCCGTCACATCCGGAACCTTCCACGGCTCGGAGCCATTAGCCAGATAGGTATCGGTCAGCATCACCACCGGCGTGCGGTAATGAAGGGCGATGCGTGCCGCCTCGATGGCGCAGTCGAAGCAATCTCCGGGAGAATCGGCGGCAATGATCGCCACCGGCGATTCGCCGTTTCTTCCGTAGAAGGTTTGCAGCAGGTCCGCCTGCTCGGTCTTCGTCGGCAGTCCCGTACTCGGTCCGGCGCGCTGTACATTCACAACAACCAGCGGAAGTTCGGTGATCACGGCCAGACCCAATGCTTCTGATTTCAGACACAATCCCGGCCCGCTGGTGGTCGTCACACCAAGCGCGCCCGCAAAGGAAGCGCCGATCGCGACGCCGATGGCCGCGATTTCGTCCTCGGCCTGCACGGTCTTGACGTTGAAGTTGCGGTGCTTGGCCAGCGTTTCAAGAATCGGCGTCGCCGGGGTGATCGGATAGCTGCCGAGCACCAGATCGCGAAAGCTGTTTTCCGCTGCGGCAATCAATCCCAGCGCAGTCGCCTCGTTGCCGGTGATTTTGCGATAGATCCCATCCTCCAGCACCCGCCTGTTCACGCTGTAGTGCGGAATATCGAGATCTTTGTTTTCGCCGACGATATAACCGATCTTTAGCGCGATGCTGTTGGCATCGGCCATCAGGGGCAGGGTTTTCCGCCACTTGGTTTCGATCCACTCCAGCGTCATGTCCAGCGGACGGGAGTAAACCCAGTAGGTGATCCCCAACGCGAAGAAGTTTTTGCAACGGGCACGCAGCGACGGGTTGAGCGGAAGATCCTTGAGGGCCTCTGCCGTCAATGCGTTGATGTCCACCTTGAGCACCCGGTATTCATCCTCCAATGCCGGGTCGTCGAGCGGGTTGGAGGTGTACAAAGCTTTCTTCAGGTTAGCGGTATTGAATGCGCCGGTGTTTACGATCAGCAATCCCTTCGGCTCCAGCTCGCGCAGGTTGACCTTCAGCGCGGCGGGATTCATTACGATGAGTGCATCCGCCTTGTCGCCCGGTGTCATGACCGACTTGCAACCGAAATGCACCTGGAAGCCGGAGACGCCCGGAAGAGACCCCGATGGGGCACGGATTTCCGACGGAAAATCCGGGAAGGTTACAATCGCGTCGCCCAACAGGGCACTGGCATCCGCAAAGAGCTCGCCAACGGTTTGCATGCCGTCGCCGGAGTCTCCGGCAAAGCGAACCACCACCGAGTCTTTTTCCATTAAATGGGTTTTCGGTTCTGTCATGGCTTATTCCCCCGATGTCCGTGCTGCGATAAGACTGCTGTCCGGCGGAAGATTCATAACTTCCAGAGGCAGGTGCTCGCTAATGAACGTCATCAATCCACGAATGGATAGGATTCCCTTGATTTGGTCGCCACTCAGAATGGGCATATGGCGAAAGGGCTGGGAGTGGAAGATTTCCAGGGCTTCCTGCACGGTCAGTTCCGGGGTACCCGTGAAAGGCTCTTTGGTCATGATGGTGTCGACGGGCGTGTCGCCGGGCAGCGTTGAGCCGACAAATTCATGCATCAGGTCGCCGTTGCTCAATATTCCGAGCATCTTGCCATTTGCATCGGTTATGATCACACAACCGATCTGGTTGTATTTCATCTCTTTCACGGCATCGACAATGGTCGTCCCGCTAACGACCACTGCCGCCTTTTGAAGATCCACCTTGCTTATCGGCTCGGACCAGAATGTTTCCCTCTTCCTTCTTGCTGCCATGGGTTCCTTTCCCGATGAAGCGCATTGCTTAAGGAGTACGGCGTATAAGCTCAAAGGACTGCGAAATACGGAGTACGCATTACCCGACACACCTCACGTTTGACATCTCACTTTTCACTTCCACATTTTATACTCGCCTTGATGAACTCGCGGTTGAGCGCGGCAATGTTCCTGACGTTGATCCCCTTCGGGCATGCGACCGCGCATTCGTATTCGTTCGAGCAGTTGCCGAATCCCAGCTCGTCCATTTTCGAGACCATATTCTTAACGCGCTGCATACGTTCGGGATGGCCTTGGGGCAGGAGTGCGTACTGGTTGACCTTCGCCGCGGTGAAGAGCATCGCCGCGCCGTTCGGACAGGCCGCTACGCAGGCGCCGCATCCGATGCATTCGGCAGCATCCATCGCCGCTTCGGCCAGTTCCTTTTTCACCGGAGTGGTCGAAGCTTCCGGTGCATTTCCCGTCTTGACGGAAATATAGCCGCCTTCGGCAATAATCTGGTCGAGTCCGCTCCGGTCGATGATCAAATCCTTGATAACCGGGAACGCTTTTGCACGGAAAGGCTCAATGACTACGGTTTCTCCGTCCTTGAACTTGCGCATGTGCAGTTGGCAGAGCGTGGTTTGTTCATGCGAGCCGTGCGTCTTGCCGTTCACCAGCGAGCCGCAGCATCCGCAGATGCCTTCACGGCAGTCATGCTCAAAGGCAATCGGCTCCGTGCCGGCCAGCGTGAGCTCGTCATTGACCACATCGAGCATTTCGAGAAACGAGGCGTCTTTATCGATTCCGTTTGCGGAATAGGTTTCGAAGCGCCCGGCTTCGCCCCGGTTCTGGCGCCAGACTTTTAGCGTTAGATTGATTTTCTCGGACATGACTACTTCCTTTTAGAACCACGAAATCGATGAACGGTCTTCCGCATTTCGGCTTTCGTGCGTTTCGTGGTTAATATTATTTGTACGACCTTTGTGTTAAGTGGACCTCTTCAAACTCCAGCATTTCTTTGTGCAGCTCCGGCTCCTGATCCAATCCCTTGAACTCCCATGCTGCAGTGTAGCAGAAATTTTCATCGTCGCGCAGGGCTTCGCCCTCCTCGGTCTGGCTCTCCTCGCGGAAGTGACCGCCGCATGATTCGGCGCGCTCGAGTGCATCGCGAACCAGCAGTTCGGCGAACTCCATGAAATCGGCCACGCGGTTGGCCTTTTCCAGCGCCTGGTTCAGATCCTCGGCCGAGCCGGGCACGTTGACGTTCTTCCAGAACTCCTCGCGGATCTTCGGAATCTTTTCAAGGGCTTCCTTCAACCCCTTTTCGTTGCGCGCCATACCGCAGTTTTCCCACAGCAGGTGGCCCAGCTCCTTATGAAAGTCGTCGACCGTGCGGTTGCCATTGACGGCCAGCAGACGATCAAGTTTGTCCTTCGCCGTCTTTTCGGCTTCCGCAAACGCCTCATGATCGGTGGAAACCTTCTCGAACTTATTCGAGGCCAGATAGTCGTTGATGGTGTTGGGCAGCACAAAATAGCCGTCGGCCAGCCCCTGCATCAGTGCGCTCGCGCCAAGGCGGTTGGCGCCGTGGTCGGAGAAGTTGACTTCGCCAATGGCGTAGAGGCCGGGCAACGAAGTCATCAGGTTGTAGTCCACCCACAGCCCCCCCATCGTGTAGTGCACAGCGGGAAAGATCATCATCGGTGTCGTGTAGGGATCCTCGTCGGTAATACGGTTGTACATCTCGAACAGGTTGCCGTATTTGGCTTCGATATTATCGCGGCCGAGACGCGCAATGGCATCGGCAAAGTCAAGATAGACCGCCTGTCCGGTCGGGCCGACGCCGCGACCTTCGTCGCACACCTGCTTGGCGTTGCGCGAAGCGAGGTCACGCGGAACGAGGTTACCGAAGCTGGGATATTTGCGTTCGAGGTAATAGTCGCGCTCGTCCTCGGGAATCTGGTTGGCGGGACGCTTGTCACCCTTCTTCTTCGGCACCCAGATGCGGCCGTCGTTGCGGAGCGATTCGGACATGAGCGTGAGCTTCGACTGGTATTCGCCGTGTACCGGGATACAGGTCGGGTGGATCTGCGTGTAGCATGGGTTGGCGAAGCAGGCCCCTTTCTTGTAGGCGCGCCACGCCGCACTGGCGTTGCAGTTCATGGCGTTGGTGGAAAGGAAGTAGACGTTGCTGTAGCCGCCGGTGGCGAGCACAACGGCATCGGCCTCGTGGCGGGTCAGTTCGCCGGTAACAAGATTGCGGGCGATGATGCCGCGCGCCTGTCCGTCGATTACAACGATGTCGACCACTTCGGAGCGGGTATGGATCGTGACGCCGCCCTTCTTGATCTCCTTGGAGAGCGCACCGTAGGCACCGATCAGCAGTTGCTGGCCGGTCTGGCCGCGGGCGTAGAAGGTTCGGGAAACCTGCGCGCCGCCGAAGGAGCGGTTGGCAAGGTAGCCGCCGTATTCGCGCGCAAACGGAATGCCCTGTGCCACGCAATGGTCGATGATCTGGTTGCTGACCTCGGCCAGCCGGTGGACGTTGGCCTCGCGCGAACGGAAGTCACCACCCTTTACGGTGTCATAGAAGAGGCGATGGATGGAGTCGCCGTCGTTGGGATAGTTCTTGGCGGCGTTGATGCCACCCTGCGCGGCAATCGAGTGGGCACGGCGCGGACTGTCGGAATAGGTAAAGCTGTGCACCACGTAGCCGAGCTCGGCCATGGTGGCGGCGGCAGATGCACCGGCCAGACCGGTGCCGACCACGATGACCTTGTGTTTCCGTTTGTTGGCCGGGTTGACCAGCTTGACCTTGAATTTGTGGTTCGTCCATTTTTCGGCCATTGGGCCTTCAGGAATTTTTGCGTCGAGCTTAACCATGGGGGGATCCTCTGCGGTTTAAAATTAGCGGGTATAAGCGATGATCGGAATGATGGCGAAGGTGGAGGCCATGCCGATGGCAATAATGGTGCTGACCAGCTTGGCCTTGCTGCCTTCACGCGGCACGTAAATACCATAGGTCTGCATTGCACTTTGCAACGCGTGACTCAGGTGGAAGGCAACCGCAATCATGAACAGCACATAGAAGATCACATTGCCGGGATGTGAAAACTTGTCGATCAACATCCCGTAGACATTGATTACCGGCTCCCCGTGCAGCGTCGTTTCCGGCTTGGAACGCAAGGTGAAGTCGAGCAGGTGCTTGACGATGAAAATAAAGATCATGCCGCCGGAATACGGCATGAGCCGGGCGGCCAGCGAACGTTCCGGTGTGGATTGCTGCGTAAGGCGCTTGTCATGTGCGGCCGCATTGGCGAATGCCACTCTGATTCCCATGACCATGTGGATGGTGATCGAAATGATCATCAACACCTCTATGGTGATCAAAACCGGCACCAGACTGTGGAGGTGCTCCGCGTAGGAATTGAAGAGATCCGGTCCGAACAGAAACAAAATATTCCCGCCCATGTGGGGGATCAAAAAGAGGAGGAACATGATCAGCCCGGAGGTTGCCAACAATAATTTCTGGCCGATCGATGAAAACACCGTTTGCTTAATACTCATATACTGTACACCTTTTCTAAATACGCCTGCCAATACCTATTGGAAAGTATACCTATAACATTTTCAGCTATTTGAAAATCGGTTTGTTCGCTTTTCTGAATAAACTCTACAGTAATCCCATCTCCATTAAAAAATTCTAATGTTCGAAAGGCGGAACATCAAGCCGCATATTCCTTTTTCATTACCTCAGCACGCTCTTTTTGGGACTGAGTCGCAAAACGGAGATTTATGATTCCGGCATTGATTTGCCTGACGGCCTGCGCATAATCGCCCCGTTTAACTAACGAAGGAGAAAACACCATGGGTAAGATCGATAATCTGAAACTCGAAAACATCGACGAACTGTTCCCCGCCGACTTTACCAAAGAGCAAATCGCCAAGGCAAAAACCCTTTTTCTCAAGGAGGTATCCGACAGCATGCACCGCTTCTACGGCGGCAAGATGCAGACAATCCCGAAGGCCGGACTCTACGGATTCAACTGGTTCAACGTCTGGTACACCCCCGGCGTATCCAAAGTTTCCACTACGATCCGCGACAATCCCGATGCCTCTTTCGAGCTCTCCAACCGCGGCAATCTCATTGCCGTCGTATCTGATTCCACCCGCGTTTTGGGCGATGGCGACTGCGGCCCCTCCGGCGGCCTCGGCGTAATGGAAGGTAAAGCGTTTCTCATGAAATACCTCGGAGGCGTGGACTCCATTGCACTCTGCATCGACTCGCGCAATGAACAGGGTGAACACGATCCCAAAAAGATTATCGATTTTGTCAAGATGCTCGCTCCGAGCGTCGGCGGCGTTAATCTGGAAGACATCTCCCAGCCGAATTGCTTCGAAGTGCTCGATACCCTGCGCGACGCGTGCGATATCCCCGTCTGGCACGACGATGCCCAGGGCACCGGATGCGTCACCCTCGCCGGCCTCATCAACGCCCTCAAGGTGGCTGAAAAGCCGATCGACGATGTCCGCATCGCGATGCTCGGAGCCGGCGCCTCCAACACCACCATTGCCAGTCTGATCCTGCAGGCCGGCGCCGATCCGGCCAAAATGGTCATGTGTGATTCCAAGGGCGGACTGCACACCGACCGAGCCGATATCGAGGCCGACACCGCCTTCTATAAGAAATGGGATCTTTGCCAGCGCACCAATCCCACCAAGATCAACTCCATTGAAGCCGCCATGGAAGATGCCGATGTACTCATCGCCCTATCCAGACCCGGTCCCGACACCGTCAAACCGGAGTGGATCGAAAAGATGGCCGACAAGGCGATCGTCTTTGTCTGCGCCAACCCGGTTCCAGAAATCTACCCCTACTCCGCCAAGGAAGCCGGCGCCTACATCGTCGCCACTGGCCGTGGCGACTTCCCGAACCAGGTCAACAACTCGCTCTGCTTCCCCGGCCTGCTCAAAGGCGCCCTGCTGGTCAAAGCCAAGAAAATTACCGATAAGATGGCCATCGCCGCCGCCTACGCCATCGCCGAAGTGGCCGAAAAGAAGGGACTGAGCCCCGATTACATCTGCCCGCTCATGGACGAAACCGAAACCTTCCCCTCCGTCGCAAAGGCCGTGGCATTGCAAGCCATCGAAGACGGCGTTGCCCGTCATGAAATGTCCGGCGACGAAGTCTACGCCAAGGCCAAAAAGGACATCGACGAAGCGCGAGCCCTCACCGAACACCTCATGTCGGAAGGGTTCATCGCCGAGCCCACCCCCGAAATGCTCGAAGAGTGTCTCGAAAAGACCATCGCGCAGATGGGATAGGATCAAAGGGCTGGGTTTCCCCAGCCCTTATTGGCATTAGCCCGTAATAACTTTTGCTAACGCGATCAGGGATTGACCGAAGGCCTGGCGAAAGGCGCGGGCAAACGCTTCGGGACTATCGAAGCCCGCCTCCAAGGCAATATCGATGACCCGGTCGCGACCGAAAGCCAGCCGATAGGAGGCTCTCCGTAGGCACGTAGGCCGCCACACCGAGCCCGACATACTGGAAAAAACTGACGATGGAAGTTGAACTTTGAAAATGGGCCACCCGGCTCAATTCCTTGACGCTCAACGATTCGTCCAAATGTTGCTCGATATATGCGAAGACGCGTTCGAAGCGCTTCGCGTAGTTTTTCAACGTCAAATCATTCACGGCCGATTCCTTCTCCATTCGGCAAACATCCTATCCCGCCGGCGCGTGCCCGTCCTGACCGAAATTGCTCAAAACACGGGGAACAAGAGCAGCCCGTCCTTGCTCATGGAATCCGCATAGGATCGGGCTGGAATCCAGAATCCAACCTGATACCTTACAGCACAGAGCGAATGGATAAGGTTGGAAGCGGGCCTTCCACCAAACTGAGGATGAAGATGATTGTAGTTTACGGAATCAAGGAAACCCTGAACCCGATCAAGGGCCGTTTGTCCGATGTTATCCACGGTTGCATGCAATCGGTTCTCGGCATGCCGGAAGACAAGCGCGCACACCGGTTTTTCCCGATGGATCCAGAAAATTTCTACTATCCGGGCGGCCGCAGCGACGCCTACACGATCATAGAAATCAACATGATGGCGGGTCGTGAAAAGGAAACGAAGAAGGCCCTGATTAAAATGCTGTTCGAGCAAATCGAGAAACACGTGGGCATCACGCCCGTTGATGTTGAAATCACCATTAAGGAACAGCCGGCGCATTGCTGGGGATTCCGAGGCATTACGGGCGACGAAGCCAAACTCGATTATAAAATCAACGTATAGACCTAAATTGGGGTCCGACAGAAATCAACAAATCCACAATCCGGAAAGGAAAACGCCATGCCAGAAATCACCGGCTCCTGCCTATGCGGAAGCATTAAATACAGCACATCCGCCGAACCGATCTTTATGGCGAACTGCCACTGCAAGTCGTGCAAGAAAACCAGTGGCTCCATGTTCTCGGCCATCATCGGGATTCCCGAACCCCTGAATGTTGCCGGCGAAACGCTCGGCTCCTATTCTGACGTCGGCGACAGCGGCCAGCCCATCCACCGCCACTTCTGCACAAACTGCGGTACACTGCTGTTCGCCAGAGGCGAAGTGACGCCGGGCGTGCTCTACCTTCGTGCCGGCACCATCGACAGCGAGTTCGAATTTTCACCCAGCATCAACGTCTACTGGCGCGATCACAAGAACTGGCTTCCAGAAAACCTCCCCTGCTTCGAAACTATGCCTCCGCGGGATTGAGCCCGATAAAGAAGGTTATTTGTTCAATCGGCACAACAAAACTGCAGGCTCTTTTCGAAACCATTGCGCAAGGTCGAGGCCAGCCGATGCGCGGCTTTAATAATCTGGACGAAGCTTTGGGTTGGCTGTTAGCCGACTCGGACCAGCACTAGTCGAGATAGCCAAAGACATGCTTGCCGATGGTGCGGACACCCCGAAGATCGTAGGCCCAGCCTGGCGTGGCCTTGTCGGGATTGTAGAAGTGGGTCAGGTGATCCCATTTCCTCTTGCTCACCATCAGGACCCAGGCGATGCCGAAGCATTTGCTGCGGGCTTGCAGGTCGTCGGGCTCAATCCTCTCTCCCGAAATGAAGAACTCCGGTACGGCCTTCAATCCATTCCAACAGGAAAACTGCTTATCCTGCAGACAAACTTCGGCCAACGAGATCTTTGAACGTGTCGCGCGGGTCTTGATCACCGAGGCCACCGCCATCATTCCCTCAAACGACTCTCCCCTGGCTTCGGCATACAGCGTGTAGCTGATAATGTTTGCCGCATGCACACTGCGGGGCGGCGGCACCGGCTTCTTCTCTGTTTTTTTCTCCGGGCTCAATTCCGGATCAGGTTGCAAAACCGACGGAACGTTCGTCTCCGGCAGCACGGCCTTGGCCACCAGCGGTAGTCCAAGCAGGGCGATCGCCATATCTCTTCTGGTACTCATAAACATCCTCTCTAATTCCGGTCGCATCCCCGTCATCCCTTTTAAACAGAGGCACCGAAGGAAACAGGCCCATTGATAGCATGAGCCGTTCCGGGTTTCAGTGATTTTGCGATTATCTTTGAAAGCAGGTTGCCCGTTGCCGCCTCCTGACCATAAAGTTGGTCCACGACGATGGAGGCATCTCATGAAGGATTACATCATACGAACCGCGACGCGTGAGGAGATCGATCTTGCCGTGGAATGGGCGGCAAAAGAGGGCTGGAATCCGGGACTGCACGATGCGGCATGCTATCACCTGGCCGACCCGGGCGGCTTTCTGATCGGGTTGCTCGACGGCGAACCGGTTGCCATGGTTTCATCGACCCGATACGGTGATCGCTTCGGCTTCGCTGGTTTCTACATCGTCAAGCCCGCCTATCGCGGCCAAGGCTTTGGACTCCAAATCGCCCAGGCAGCCCTCCAGCGGCTTGAGGGCCGGAACATTGGATTGGACGGCGTCGTCGAGCAGCAGGAAAATTACAAAAAATCCGGTTTCAAGCTGGCCTATCGTAATGTTCGCTACGAAGGCAAAGGCGGTGGGGAATCCTCCTCCAAGGCGGATACCGTCGAGCTGTCGACGCTGCCGTTTGAAATCCTTGCCGCCTACGAACGGCCGTTTTTCCCCGCGCCCCGCGACGCCTTTCTGAAAGCATGGATCAGCCAGCCGAACAGTACGGCATTGGGCATAATGGACGCGGGCCGGCTCTCGGGTTACGGCGTGATCCGCGCCTGTCGGAAAGGCCACAAGATAGGCCCGCTCTATGCGGACTCCGCCGAGTTGGCGGAGTCGCTTTTCCAGGCACTCATATCAACGGTGAAGGAAACCGATTCCATTTATCTCGATGTGCCAGAGCCAAATGCCGCCGCCCTGGAACTCACCAAACGACACGGCATGGAGATCGTGTTTGAAACGGCCCGCATGTATACGGGCGACGAACCCCGGCTTCCATTGCAACGGATATTCGGGATTTGTTCGTTCGAAATCGGTTAAACCCCTCAGCATAATAAAGGCCGGATGTCCGGGGTATAGACGATCCCGAAACCCACGGCCTCGTCTACATCTTCTGCATAAAAAGAATGCTACCGCGCCCCGTAGACGAATTATTTCAGCGGCAGGTAGAGGTCGGTCAGCAGTTCATGCTCGGCCGTATCCGGCAACAGGTTGAGGTAGTGGAAAAAAAGCGGGAAATCACGCAACTCCTCGCCGCTTTGCGGCAACCACTCACGATAAAGCGGATAAATGCTTTCGACGAGCCGTTCGTGGCTGCCGCAATGACGCACCACCGCACATCGGCCGCCAGGAATCAGCCCGTTTCCCACACCCTGCTCGTTATCCGGAACAGGGCCGACCACCTCGCCGCAGATGTCGAAACGGAATTCCTCCGCCGGAGTGGTCTTAGGATCATCATAGACAACACCGAACGTCCGGCTCGTCTTGACCGGTGACAGGCCGCTCGCTTGGCGCCACTCGATAAATGTCTGCACCGAGTCGTTAACCAGCGTCGGTGCGCCGCGGTGTTCAAGCACCGCGATCTGGGTTTCAGCGAAATCTACAATCGTTACGTTCATTTCCTTATTCCTTTCTCTTGGAGGCAGGCGAACACGCTCGGCCCACGGCTGCCATTGGGGTGACGTTCGGAACTGAGATGGGGATTGGCCAAAGGCCTGACGAAAGGCTCGGGAAAACGCTTCCGGGCTCTCGAACCCCGCCTCCAAGGCAATGTCGATGACCCGCTCGCACCCGAAAGCCAGCCGGTAGGAAGCTCTGCGAAGGCGCAGCAAGCGCACGTAGGCCGCCACACCAAGACCGACATATTGGGAAAACTGCCGATGGAAATGGAACTTCGAAAAATGCGCCACCTTGCTCAATTCCTCAACGCTCAACGATTCGTCCAAATGTTGCTCGATATAAGCGAACACCCGCTCGAAACGCTTCGCGTAGTTTTTTAACGTCAGATCATTCACGGCCAATTCCTTCTCAATTCGGCAAATATCCTATCGCGGCGAAAATTCTTCGTCCTGACCGAAATTGCTCAAAATGCAGAAAAAAGGATGCTTTGCATCCAGTTTTCCATAACCGAGTGATTGAAGCAGGCCCTGATTTTCAGGCATGTTATTCACTCCTCTTGACCGAACCACAGCAATACACCGGAGATGAATCATGATTTTGGTTTATGGCATCAAAGAAAAACTGGATCCGATAAAAGCCCGATTGTCCGATGTCATCCATGACTGCATGCAGTCGGCCCTTGGTATGCCGGAGGACAAACGGGCGCACCGGTTCTTCCCGATGGAGAAGGAAAACTTCTATTATCCGGGCGGGCGCAGCGATGCCTACACCGTCATTGAAATCAATATGATTGAGGGTCGTGAAAAGGAAACGAAGAAGGCCCTGATTAAAATGCTGTTCGAGCAAATCGAGAAGCACGTGGGCATCACGCCCGTTGATGTTGAAATCACCATTAAGGAACAACCCGCACATTGCTGGGGATTTCGCGGCATTACGGGTGACGAGGCTAGACTCAATTATAAAATCAACGTATAGGATCTCCCCAACGCCATGACCCGGGACAGAGGGCTGTCATATGATTTCATGCGTATGGCGGGAGGCCGTCGTGACCCTGCACCATCATTTCCTATTTGCTATCGAAGGCAGTAACTCATGGTGCGCTTGATTAATCTTTTTTTTGGAGAGTAAACGGTGAAGATGAAGAACCCGGGAGCAGTACTTCGAGCAATCACCATCGCCGGCTTATTTCTCGCGGCAACCGGCGTTTCCGGATGGATCATCAAGCGATCATTCCTGATTGTTGCGGTCTATTGCATTGCGAGTCTCGTGACGTTTATTTTCTACGCAATCGATAAGCGAGCCGCCCGTAAAGAGGGTTGGCGAATACCGGAAGTCCACCTGCATCTGCTCGCCTTGATGGGCGGATGGCCGGGTGCGCTGGTGGCGCAGCAAACTCTGCGGCACAAAACGAAGAAGCAAAAGTTCCGCTTTGTATTCTGGATTACGGTTGTGTGCAATACAGCAGCCTCGATTTGGCTCCTGACGCCAAAAGGAATCGTCATTCTGGATTCCGTGGTTAAAGAGGCTCTTCATTCGGTGTAGGGTGCGGGCCAAGACCGTGCCGAACCTAAAAAGCCACCCACACCAAGGCTATGGAGACCTGGCGGATCTCGGACAGACCACGCCCTATATATTCGAGGGCGGCGGAGGGGGCGGAGGGGGCGGAGGGGGCGGAGGAACGGCGGAGGGCTCGTTATTGCTTATCCTGATAACCCGCAGATAGCAGTGCATTTCAGAGGTTGCAACGGAATATAGCGTCGTCGAGACGTCCGCCACGAAGTTTGTTCCCACATCACTCCAATCCCCGGACACAAGCGATGAACGGCATTGGACCTGATAGCTTTCCCCAACCGTGGTTTCTATGGTGATCTCCAGACTTTCACTGGTTGTTTTCATCCCGATTATCTTCCCCGAAGCGACAGCCTGCATCGAAGTCAGACAACAGGCAGCAACACCGGCCAATAAAAAATACTTCATAACTCTACAAGCTCCAATTAGATCAAACACTGATTGTTAAGTGACAAATCACCTCTTTCGCAACTCACTATGTAGCAACAACTAAGCCATGTAATTCTTTGATTTTTTTGGAGTCGAACAATCCCTCGCCAGATCTTTTCAGGTTGCTATTTTTCCGATTATCTTTCCGATATATTATCTGGATGTAGTAACCCGTTGATCTTGTGCATCAACCAAATCCGGTCCTGTTTTCGATTAGGGATTGGCAGATGGTTTTTTCAGCCGTTTTCCAGCTCTGGATCCGTTTCCGGAGGACATTAGAAAAGGCGAAAAATAAGATCCCGTCTATGCAAATACGCCTCGACCGGAGGCCACGAACCTACCGGATGGCCGGGGCGCTGATTATCAATCACAAGCGGCCGGTCGAGGTCGTCGGCATGCTGTTCCACCTCAACGACACCTTCTTCCGCGAGCAGACACTGCACAACCTGGTCTATACGGCGCCGTTCATCGCCCCCCTCTCCTACGCGGGACTCGGTCTGCTCATCATTGCGGGTTGTGCATTTTGCTGGAATGGGTTATTGCTCTGCGAGAATAAGACACGAGGAGGTGACCTGTGAAAAAATGGATCTTCGGAACACCGGTAAGCGCATTTATTCCCTCGGTCGGGCTGCTGCTCTTCCGGGTTTTCTACGGAGGCTTCATGCTGTTTGGCCACGGCTGGGCCAAGCTGACCTCGTTCAGCGAAAAGGCCGCCACCTTCCCCGATCCGCTCGGCATCGGCAACGAAGCCAGCATGGTCAGCGTGATTTTTTGCGAAGTGGTCTGTTCCGCTTTGGTAATGCTTGGATTGGCAACCCGTATCGCCGTACTGCCGCTGGTCTTTACCATGGCGGTCGCAGCAGTAATCATTCATGGTGGCGATCCCCTGTTCATGGGCGGCGGCGCAGCCAGGGAACCGGCCCTGATCTATCTGACCGCCTTCGCCCTGCTCTTCTTCACCGGCGCCGGCAGTCTTTCCCTCGACGCGATTTTCGGGAAGAGGAAATAAATTCCGCGCGCAATGCCGCCAAGGGAAATCAGGTGAGGGAATTGGTATCCGATGGAGGGACAGCGTTCCCGCTGTCAGCTTCGGGATCGACCGCAGGCGTCTGTCGATGGTGGGCAGCGAGGACGTCGTCGAGTTCCAGTCCGGTCAGTTTGGTGAGTGTGTTGAACAGCGAATTGAACACGAAGAGCATAATCACCATGACCGGAACAAGCACCACGGTATTGCTCAACCCCATCATTTTGCCAAGCTCGGCGGCATACGCATCGGAGCTTGGGTCGCTTTTTAAGACGATCTTCGCGAGGATATAGCTGAGAATCGACGAAAGGAACATCGCCGAAGCAAAGCCCCAGGTCAGGCCGACCAGCCGTTTTTCGAAGCGCTCCTCGTTCCCCTTTTCGCGCAGCGCCTGATGCAGGCGTTCCACATCGAACAGCGACTCGGTCAACATCAGTTTTTTGATCAATGGGAACGGCGTTTTCAGCGATCCGATAATGATCAGGCCGATGATGAGAGGTATGGCGGCCTCCTTGCGGGCCACCCATTCCGGCGGCAACTTGAAGATCCCGAAAATGCCAGTGAGCAAAACACTGACCAATCCGATGATGGCCAGCACATCGGCTTTGCGTTCGCGGATCAAGGTCTTGATGCCGTGCGTCACGGGAAAAGCCACCGCCACCACCAGCCCCCAGACGGGGCCGAGATACTTCTCCTTGCTAAGGAAGGTGAGGATGCAGACGGGGATGACAATGTTGACCATCAGACTTGTCAGTGGGTTTTCCGGCTTGGACTTGGCCTCTTTCATGCTACCTCCAAAATAAAAACAGTTTACGCATCCGAGGTCGATAAACCAAATGAAATCAAGGACTGGATGCTTGCACTATATTCGAGCGGAACCATGATGCCTTGGCCGAAACCCCATCAATCCGCTCAATCAAAGGAGAGCTCTATGGATTCGTGGAATATCATGATCAGTATGCTGCTTGGGGCCATCGGCATGGGCTATATCGTGTATGGACGGAAACAGATGCACGCCATGGCACTGATTTCCGGGATCATACTCTGCATTTTCCCCTATTTCGTACCGCATCTATGGTTAATGCTGCTGATTGCCGCCGGAGTGATGGCCTTGCCCCGTTTTGTCGATTTTTGATTCTCCAGATATCGACGGTTAATGGCTGGCGATTGAGCCTGCCATGTGGAACGGAATTTGGTATGAGAAACCTCGGTTGAAACGAAAGGGAGATCACCCATGCTTGAGCGAATATTACACGGCCCCATGGAGTTTCTGGCCCCGGACAAGGATTTGAACGGTGTGCTGGAAATTGAAGGCATCCCTCTACCAAAAGGAAAGACCTTCACCACGCATATCTTCCTGGAGGAGATCGCGGGCGACAGCATTGCGCAGCTGATACAAACCGCCAACTATGCAGGGGCCTTCTCCATCCCCAACGATGCCGCTGAGATCAAAGGCGATCGGGCAACGATACGGGTCGATGTCACGGAAGCGCTGCGCAAAGCCGAGCAGAAAGCACCCAACTTCCACATCACGTTTATCACCGAAACCGATTCCAGCCCGGATAACAGGCGCATGTTCCACTATGAAAGCGTCCACATCCTGCATCATGTGCCGGACCATACCGACCTCGACATCTCTGCCGATGTGATGTGCGGCCTGGCCTCGGGCCACAAAAATTCCTCTTAGTGGCAACACATTCGCATCCCACGGGATAACACCTAGGGAGCCGGCGGAGGAGGCGGCGGGGGCGGAGGTGGCTCCGTGGCGGGGGCGGTCGCATCCATTTCAATCACGCGCAGATAGCAGACGCTAACATCCTGACTGAATGCCTTGGTTGTCGTGTTCGAGACGGCAGCAAACATGGTCCCGACATCCTCCCACGTCCCCGCAACAAGATTGCTGGAACATTGCATTTGGTAGTACACCCCCGGTGTTGTTTCAATGTCCATGACGACCTCGCTCCCACGGATCCGTATATCCGAAATCCTTCCCGAAGCGAAAACCTGCAACGTGAATAAAACCACTATAAAAATACTTCCTCTAATACCTCGTAATGCCATGCAATAAAATCTCCTTGTAAAACGCAAAACGGATAGTTAACGCAAATCCCGACGATTTACGCAAGTCGTTTATTTACAAGGTTTTTTAGATCACACTCTTTGCTCTAGGGAAAACTCTTCCATGCAACCTCATGGATAAAAAAGCATTAATACCCTTCAAGAAGTCATGAAATTCAATGGGCAGTACAGAACGCAATACAGGCGGCAACAGCCCGTTCCAGCCGGCTTCTCGCTTCGGCTCCACCGGATTCACGACAGAAGGAGTCTATGCCGCCACCCTCAGGTTGATTCAATCGAACCAAACCGGACGGGGACTGGTGGGATGGACCCTGCGACAGGTTTTATCAAACCAGGCGCCTTCCGGCAGGGCTATGAGTTGGTCCAGGTTTTCGGAAAACCGGTTCTTGGTCGACTTACAGGCCACGACCTCACCTCGCTCATCTCGCACCACGAGCACGGTTTCGGCAAACTCCTGGCCACGTGGATATTCACCGGACAACCGGAATTCCGCCAGCTCCACATTCCGGGTGGCATATATTTCGCAACGGCGATTGTTATCGATAGACAGCCGGAACGGCTCGCTCTTCCACTTGAAAACCAAATGGTATTTTTCGGGATCATAGGCCTGCCGGGCCACGGCATAGATTTCAACGGTCAGATCATGGGTGTAATCAGCCGTGTTTTTTTGTCTGACACGCGCGCCAAAGGTATACCGCAGTATGTTCACGGGGCTGTTATCCACCCATATCGGTGACGGCTTTACAAAGATCTGATCAGCAGATTTAAGCAGGTCGATCAACAGCTCCGGAGGATTCTCGAGTTCAACATAGGCCGCATCCGCATCGGAAACCTCGGAGAAGGAAAGGGATATCCGTTTCCCGTTTGCATCGCGAAGCACGATCTTATCGATAGCAACCGTCTCATACTCGCCCTGTATGATTGCTCCGGATCTGAGGGTCCACTCCCGCATTTCCGCATCCGATCCAGCGCAAAGAACGACCAGCATCATCACTCCGAGTAATATTCTCATACTGCACCTCCTGAATCAGTCATCTGTAATTTCATTCCCACGGCTCAATAATCCTTAAAAATGGTCGTAAGATTGGTCACATTGGCCTCGCCATCGAACAGGTTCTCCAGAATTGCATCCTGCAGTGCCCACGTCGGCCGCTCCATGGCGAAGATCGGAAAGATCGGCGCACCGCGATCATTGATGGGATAGTCCTCGCCTTTCACTTCAACCAGCAGCTGGGCATGGAATTCCCCTCCCGGCCCTTCGCCGGCAATGGCCTCCATGTCCAGGGGCACTCCCGGTTCCAGGGTGATCCAGTCGCCGCCCGCCATTTTTTGATTGGCCAGGCGGAAGACCCGGTTGTTCGGAGCATGACTGACCCACTCGCCGGCAATCGTATTTGCGTCCACACCCTCCCATGAAAAGTTGGCGGCAAGCACCACCTTACCGTCCACGCGCACGGTCAGCACATCATCGGCGGCCCCCCAGAAGCGGAACGTAAGCCCATCTTTATGCACCAACTGTCCCTGGTAGTGAACCACCCAGCAGTAGCCCTCGTTGACATCCTCCCCGAATGCCGCCGGCCCCAGCATTGACGAGGTAATGGGAATCATAATCGTTGTGGCCCGCAGCTGGTTCGGGGATCGGTAGTACGGAGCAAACTTCGAGATGTCCCAACCCGAACTGACATAATTGCGCAGAACTTCGAAATACTCCTCGTGGCTGATGTTTCGCGCGGTACCGTTACGCCTCCGGTTCAGGTTGTAGTACGTAACGATCAGGTTATTGCCGGTGTCGGGGGTATGCGTATCGCTAATAGCGGTCTGCGGCAAATCCGGCATGACAGTCGGAGTGCAATCCGGCAAGCCATCGCCCAGATTACCATCCCCGGTGCCGGGAAGATCCGGCAACTGGAACCGGGGCATGCGTTCCTGCGGCACATGGGCCACCAAGCGCGCCGCGGCCTCCGGCTTGGGATTTCTGACAATCCGGACGTGCGGTTTCCTGCGGATCATAACCGGCCGCTCGGGAACCGGGGCCTGAATAAAACCTGTAGGAGGTGGCTTGATAATGGTGAAGACCGTTAGACCGATCGCCAGCACGATGATCCCCCCATGAATTATCAAACTGATTACAAGCCCGCTCGGAGCCCCTTTGGCGGCCCTTCCCGCTCCTGATCGTTTTTTCATAACGCATACCTCCATCGGTCCTGCAAGGAACCCTTGCTTCTTCACAGTGGATACGCCTGTCGCTGAAAGGATCTTTGAAAAAGATGAAAATAGAGGCATGAACCAATATTCAACCCTCAGACTGTTTATAAACCTGATCTAAGGTAAGAGGACGTTCCTCTGCGGAACGAAGGATGTGTAAAGCGGTGAATAAACGCGGCCGGTGCGGGGCAAAGAGCCTCTCCTTCAATCCCGCCGGCGGGTGCTCATCCCGGAATGAAAAAAGCTTCTCCGCGTTTTGCGAAGAAGCTTTAAAACTGGGGTGAAAGACGGGATTCGAACCCGCGGCCTCCTGAGCCACATTCAGGCGCTCTAACCAACTGAGCTACAATCACCATTCGAAAGAGACGGGAAACATATCGTTACCCTCCGAAAAATCAACCGTTTTTCTCCTAAAAAATATCCGCCGATGCATCCGTGGAAAGCAAAACCGCCTACAGACCGATCCCCAGCAACGCCGCCGCAAGGATACGATTCATGAGCTCCGATGAAGGCTACCCGCTAAATCGCCATACTTTGCATTGCAAAGTACTTTTTATTAGTCTATCTTTTTGTCCGTTGGAGATTGGAACCGATGATTGCAAACCACATTCACGATGCACTGGGTCAGGTTCGGCGACTACAAACGCTGATCCTTGAAAAACGGAAATTCACAGGCTATTCAGGAACCGCCCGGATGCTGGGCGGTTCGGTCGCCATGCTCGGATGCGCCCTCATGTCCTTTTTCCGCGACAACTTTACCGCCCAGTGGGTTGGATGGGGTTGTATTCTGGCGGCGTCACTATTGCTGAACTATGGCGCACTGCTCCTGTGGTTTATCCAGTTGCCGGAGCGCAAGCGAACGATTGCCGAAATAAGCCCGGCCTTTGATGCCATTCCTCCGCTGGCGGTCGGGGCCGTGCTCAGCGCAGCCCTGCTGTTGAGAGGACACCCGGACCTGCTCTTTGGTTCGTGGATGTGCCTCTATGGCCTGGCGCATACGACCTGCCGAAAGGCTCTGCCCAGGGAGAACGGATTCCTCGGGCTCTACTACCTCGCCTGCGGTGCGTTCTTCCTGCTATGGCCGGGCACCACCTTTATGAACCCGCTGCTGGCGGGCCTGGTCTTCCTGATCGGCGAATGGATCGGCGGAGCCATTTTCTACCGCCATAAAATCAAGGCCATTGAGGACGCTGACCATGAGTAAGGATCCCAACCCATTCCAGGCATTGGAAAAAATATTTCACGAGCCCAACCGACTCGCCATCATGTCCGCGCTGTGCGCAGCGAACGGCGGATTAACGTTCAGCGAACTGAAGACCGATTGCAGTCTCACCGATGGCAACCTGAACCGCCACCTGAAAGTGCTCAAGGAGAGCAAGGTGGTTCGCATCGAGAAAAAGTTTGTCGACGACAAGCCGCGCACCACCGTTTTCATTTCCGCCAAGGGGCTCGACCGTTTCAACGACTATCTCGAAGCCCTCGCCGACATTATGAAACAGACCCGCGCCACCCTGCCCAAATCCAGGACGGCCACCGGGACATCCCGCTCTGGAAAACGCATTACCCCCTAGCCCGAAAGGATACAACCATGAATGAGTCCGACTCCCCCAGAGACTTTGCATCGCAAAGCTCTCCCCCCAATCGCGCCCAATCAAAATTTACACCGGATCAATTCGAGTCCCAATTCAAACGGATGGAATCGAAGAGCTTCTTTCAGGTAGTCGATACCACACTGAAACGGCCCGCGCAGGCGATCTACGAGCTCATGCAACAAGGAGATGCGAAAGTCCCCCTTTTACTTCTGGTGCTACTGGTGGCCAGCCTTTCCGCAACCGGCCTGATGATGGGAAGCTATTCGGGCGGGGCCCAGCTGTGGGCCGTTCCCCTTAAGGTGGTTCTGGGCACGCTGGCAGCCGGATTGATCTGCCTGCCCAGTCTTTACATTCTCCTGTGTCTATGCGGAGGAACCCAAAACTTTGGACAAACTTGCCGCATGCTGCTGCTGGGGCTGGCACTTGCCGGCATTCTCTTTATCGGCTTTATTCCCGTAGCATGGATCTTTTCTCAGGCGACCGAGTCATACACCTTCATGGGCGTGTTGTATCTGCTCATCTGGGGTATTGGCCTCTTCTTCGGCTTCCGGTTGATGCATCGCGCATTTCAATTTTTGAACAAGAGGAGCATGGGTGCACTGCGCTTGTGGATCATTATTTTCGCGCTGGTCCTGCTGCAGATGAGCACGACCCTGCGGCCGTTGATCGGCAGCTTCGAGCCGCTCCAGTTTAACGAGAAAATGTTTTTTATCGAGCATTGGGCCGGTCAATGACCATCCGCACCGCCAGACTATCCGCGCTTTGCCGCGGCGAGCCGGATGCCATCGCCGACTGGCTCGAAACCACGGAATGGCGGTGGCTCCTGCACTGCGCGCTCACCATTACACTCGGCACCGGCATCTACGGAGCCGCCATCGGTCTGTGGCGAGGGCCCCTCATGGCGGTCTATGTGGGCATCAAATTCCCGTTGCTCATCTTCCTGACCACGTTATGCAATACCGGATTAAACGGCATGCTGGCTCTGGTGATGGGTGCGGGTATCGGATTCCGACAAACCCTGCTCACCCAGCTGATGTCCTACACCATAGCCGCGCTTATCCTGGCCGCCATGGCCCCCATTGCCTTGTTCATCCTGTTTAACACACCGCCGTTCTCGAGCGGCAATCCCTTGGGGCACCGCCTGTTCATGCTGCTGAATGTCGCCATCATCGCCATGGCCGGAATAGTCGCCAACGTACGCCTCTACCATTTCCTGACGATCAGAACCGCCAACCGTGCACTCGCCCACCGCATTCTGGCAGCCTGGCTGATAGGCAACCTTTTCGTCGGTGCCCAGCTGTCGTGGAACCTGCGCCCGTTCATTGGAGCACCCAATCTGGAAATCCAGTTTCTGCGCCCCAATCCCTTCGACGGAAACTTTTATGAAACGGTCTACCGCACCGCAACACAACTCCTGCATTCGACATCACCAGACAGGAACCAGGAGGATGAGCGATGATCAGAAGGATTATAGAACCTTTATTGCTGGCCACCCTGCTGCTCGGCCTGCCCCTGGCGGGGGTCTGGATGGCGGGGTACAATGTATCTGCCTATCTCGAATTCCCCCCGCGCACGCAGTATGTCGAACACGCCCCGTTTTCGTGGCCGGTCTTTATTGGCCTCGCCCTCGTCATTCTCGGCGTGGTGCTTCCGTTCCTTTTTCGAATGGGTAGGACGCGATCGCCGAGCGCGCCGCGGACGGCACGGCTATCCGCCCCCTCCTTCCCTTGGTGGGGCTGGCTGGCACTCGCGCTTGGACTTGTATTCTGGATGCTGGCATGGACACGCTTCAAATGGTTCGCGCCGTTCCAGCTCTACACCTTCACACCGTTGTGGATTTGCTATATTGTCGCGATCAATGCCTTCACCCTTCGCCGAACCGGCCGCTGCCTGATGACGCACGACACCCGCTACTTCCTCGGACTGTTCGTTCTCAGCGCCGCATTCTGGTGGTTTTTCGAATACCTCAACCGCTTTGTGCAAAACTGGTATTATGTGGAATGCGGCCACTTTTCACCCATTCAGTATTTCATCACTGCCACGCTTTCCTTCTCCACCGTACTGCCCGCTGTCCTCTCCACCGAAGAACGGCTGGCAAGCCATCCTCGCTACCATGCGGGTCTCGACCGCTTCATCCCGATTCGAATAGGCCATTCCAAAACCGGCGTGAGGCTGCT
Organism: Pontiella sp.; assembly: GCA_050290185.1. Lineage (GTDB taxonomy): Bacteria > Verrucomicrobiota > Kiritimatiellia > Kiritimatiellales > Pontiellaceae > Pontiella. The sequence goes on along the minus strand of JBNKHE010000008.1, from coordinate 23,075 downwards.
CCTCGTCGCAGCCTCGACCGGGCTCCTGCTTATCGGCCTTTACCCGAACCAGCTCTATCCTTTGCTCTGGGTCGCGCCGTTGTTGCTGCTCGTCGCCCTGCAACGGCTGGCCAATCGTCCCGGCTTCTTTCCCGAGCTGGAACACGGCGACTGGCGGCGCGTCTTCCGTTTCGCGCTGGCGGCACTCATCTGCGGTTTCTTCTGGGAAATGTGGAACGAATACAGTCTCGCCAAATGGATCTACACTATCCCCTGTGTCCACCGCTTCCAGCTCTTTGAAATGCCGATCCTCGGCTACGCCGGCTACCTTCCCTTCGGCCTCGAATGCGCCGTCATCGGGAAACTGCTACGAAGAGGAATACGCCATGAATAAATACCGTCCCATCATCATCGCCGGAAGCCTGATGCTATTGCTCTCCTGGATTGGAAATATCGATGCAATTGCCCGTGGACTGCAGATTCCGTCCGGCTGGCTGGCCGCCTTTTTTCTGGGCGCACCGGCGGCCATGGAAGACGGCAGCATCCGGATTTTTACATCACCGCAAGTTATCGTGAGCGTGGCCTGCAGCGGCATCCGGTTTTTTGCTTTTTTGGCCGGACTGGGCGGTGGCTATTGGTGCAGAGGAAAAATCAGGCGATGGCTGATGCTTCTTCCGGCAAGCTATCTCATCACCCTCTTTGCCAACGCCGCCCGCATTGCCATGGCCTGGCAATTCCGCCGCTTCAGCAACGGGCACCTCCCGGGATGGTTGCAGATGTATGTCCATATCGGCATCGGCACCGTCTGCTTCCTCTCCGTCACCGCCATTCTGATGTACGTAATCACTCCGAAACCCCAACCCAAAACGGACAACCCATGAAACTCTTCGAAAAAATCAATCCCGCCATCAAGGCATCGCCCCTGATGATTCTGCTCACCATGCTGGTGCCGCAGGTGCTGCTGGCCCTGTTCCGTACCCGCACGCTCTTTATCATCCGTACGGAAATCGCGGAGCATGCCACGCTGATTTATGCGCACTATCTCGTCATACCGCTGGCACTGGCCGGCACGGCGGCTCTTCTACTGGTCTGGAGCCGGCGATCGAACGGTGATTTGCCGCGTTGGATCATGCTTGCCTTTTTTCTGCTTCAAACCGCCAGCTTGGTATCGTACCTCTTCGTCCTCGAAAACCTCCTTCCCAACGGGGTTGACAGCTGGATCGTTCCGTCCGGCCCGTTCATCATGCTGCAACTGGCCGGCGCCATGCCGGGTTTGTTCTACAGCCTGATCTGCCTCGCCAATACCCGGCTGTTCCAGCGCACCTGGATCAACATATCCACCAGCTTCGGCCTATTGGTCGCCATTCCAACCACACTCTATCTGATCTTCATGTCGACGCCGGGCTGGGACCTCCCCGAAACCTTCGTCGTAGGCCTCTTTATCGTTGCCACCTTGATCGCAGCCTTCACCTTTCTGCAACTGCTGCTCTGGATCTCCGGACACTTGCGCTTCCGGCTGGTGGCAACCATTCTCTTCGCCCTTGTACTGCCCGTCTGCGGTCTGCTCCTTAACCGCGCCTTTCCCTTCCCCGCCGACTTGCAGCATTGGGGGTTCTATGCGCTCACGCTGGCCAACGCGACCATCCTTCTTCTGGCATGCCATCCGACCGTGGCCCGCCATCCGCTCTATGGCTGGACTGTGGCATTTTCCTATCCCTTCACCTGCTACTTCTTCTTTCTCTTCCTGCCCTTTCTTCCATTCTCCCTGCTCGCCATGATCGCCGTTGGCGCCGGCTTCCTCATTCTTACCCCGACCGTTCTGTTCATCCTGCACACGCGCCAGCTGATCGACCAGTTCAAGGCCAACGCCGCACGCTTCGGCCGCACCCGCGTCGCCACCGCTTTTATCGCTGCGTTCCTGCTGGTACCGGCGGGCTATGTCGGACGGGCCATGGTGCACCGACAGGTTTTCGCGGGCATGCTCGACCGGGTTTATGCCGCACCCATAGACAGCGCCGATCCGATGCCATCACCACGCGTGGCCGCCTATGCACTGAAACGGTTACATGCCACAAAGGAAGGGGTGTATATTCCGATCCTCTCCGAAACGTATAACCGCATCGTCTTCGGCGGCATGGTCCTGCCCGACCGAAAGATTGAGCAGCTCGACCAGCTGCTGCTCGGCGGCGAACCCGGCGAAGTGAACTTTTCCGACGGATTTGCCTTCTACTCCTTCTTTACCGATGAATCTACAAGGACCTCCGGCCGCAATGACAGGAGGCCTTCCCGGGAAGTTATTCTGACTGAAGTCGATTGCTCTGCGGAAACCGCAAATGCCGAAACCGAAACCACGGTGCTGCTGACCCTTGAAAGCGGCGATGCCTGGCAGTCCGAATACGCGGCCGACATCATTCTTCCCAACGGTGTTTTTGTTTCCGGCTACGATCTGCAGATCGATGGTGAAATGGTTCCGGCACGGCTCTCCGACCGCCGCGCCGCCCTCTGGGTCTACCACATGATCCGCGATCAGGCCCGCCGCGATCCCGGCCTGCTGGTCTACACCGGCCCCAATACACTGCACCTCTCCGTCTTTCCGTTCGCGGCGGACCAAGAAAGGCAGTGCGCACTGAAGCTTCTCTACCCCGCACACACATCTCCTGAAATCAAAATTGGCGATCAAACCGTCGCACTCCCCAGCACCGACCCCGCCACGGTTTCTGTCCTTACCCCAATGGACAACCAGGCCATCTGCATCCCGTCCGAATGCACGAAAAAAATGCCGGCCACCCAGCGAATCATGGATAGGACCGAACTCTCCGGCTCAACCAATACACCGGGCTACTGCGCCGAGTGGGATGTGAAAAAAACGCTGATCGAATACTGGGATTCCGGCGATGCCCAGCTGACGCACGTCCCATGGTTTACCACCACGTCCGAACAGCCCGTCGTACGGTTCGATTCGGCCGCCTATTGGCTTCCTCTCATTCCCGACAGCGGATGGTCTGCCGAGGAACCTGAGAAACAGGCAACCATACCATTCAAATGTGGCGGGCAGATTCGCGTCGTTCCCGCCGATCGGGGTGGCATCGCCATCTTCAATTCCGCGAATCTGGTCGAGCGGTACGACGGCGCCCGGTTGCAGCCCTTCACCGCCGATGTGCAGATCGGCCCGGAAACACGTTATGCCAAGGTGATTGATCTTTGGCAGAATTGGTGGCAGATCCAGTTGCATCCCGAGCGCGAGGAAGATCTCCGCCGAAGCCTGTTGCTTTCCGCACGAGAACTGAATGTACTGATTCCCTCCACCGCGTTCCTCGTTGTTGAAAGCGCTGCCCAATCAAAGGCACTCAAAAACGCCGAAGACAAATCGTTGAAGAGCAACGCCAACCTGGCCTTCGACGAATTCGATTCTGAAAAGGAAATGGGAACTCCCGAACCCAGTCTGCTCCTCCTTGTCATCCTTGTCCTCCCGATTCTGCATTGGATGCAGCACCGGAAAACCCGTCATGAAAATGCGTAGATTCCTCCTTCGGCAGTTACTGGCCTGCACCTTGCTTCTCGCCGCGCATGCCCTCATGACTTCCATCGCGATATAACCATAGGTGCCTGACATGACTGGATCTTTCCAGTAACCAACAGGGATGTTGAGAAAAGATCCGACTACGATATGGTTAATACAATATTGTATTAATTGAGACACATCTGTCGGATTTGTTAGTTTTACCAGAACTAAACCACCCACCCTGTATTTACCTTAACACCTTACTAACAACATTATACAAATACACACATCCAAGTGGCACAACTTCTGCGTAAGAGCTTGCTCACTGTTTGCTGGTTCCCTGTGGAGCCGGAGGATGTAGCAAAAGGAGAGAGAGATGCTTAAATCAAAATGGGCAGCCTTTATAGCTGTCTTTGTTGTTTTGCTGTGTTTATCAGGCACAGCATTCGCAGGAGATGGATCCCCCGAAGTCGATACCGGCACGACGGCCTGGATGTTAACCTCCACCGCCCTGGTTCTACTCATGATCCCGGGCCTGGCCATGTTCTATGGCGGCCTCGTCCGCACCAAGAACGTGCTGGGCACCATGATGCACAGCTTTGCTGCCATGGCAGTTGTAGGTGTGCTTTGGATGGTGTGCGGCTATGCCATGTGCTTCGGCCCCAACGTGCTGGGCGGATGGTTCGGATGGAGCTCCGATTATTTCCTGCTTAAGGGAATCGACACCAACATCATGGACGCCGGCATCCCCGAATATGTATTCGCCATGTTCCAGGGTAAGTTCGCCATGATCACCCCGGCCCTGATCGCCGGCGGGTTTGCGGAACGCGTTAAGTTCCGTGGTTACTTAATCTTTATCGCGCTGTGGAGCCTGCTGGTCTACAACCCCCTTTGCCACTGGGTCTGGGCCTCGGACGGCTTCCTGTTCCAGCGGGGCGCCATCGACTTTGCCGGCGGCACCGTGATTCACATTTCCTCAGGCGTGGCCGCTCTCGTTTGCGCACTATATCTGGGCGCCCGCCGCGGTTATCCCAAAATCGCCATGCATCCGAACAACCTCGTGATGACTCTCATGGGTGCCGGCCTCCTCTGGGTGGGTTGGTTCGGCTTCAATGCCGGCTCGTCCATCGATAGCGGCCTCGTTACCGCGCAAGCCCTCACCGTTACTCAGGTTGCCGCCGCAGCCGGGGCGCTTTCATGGATGCTCCTTGAAGCGATCCTTCACAAGAAGGTTACCGCCCTTGGTTTCGTTTCCGGTGTATTGGCCGGGCTGGTGGCGATTACGCCTGCAGCCGGGGCCGTGCAGCCCTGGGGAGCATTGATCCTTGGACTCGTGGCCTCGATCGTCTGCTATCTGGCGATCGAAATGAAGAACAAGCTCGGCTACGACGATACCCTCGACGTATTTGGAATCCATGGCATGGCGGGCCTGTTTGGCGCCATCGCCCTGACCTTCGTACTACGACCTGGAACCATCGAATGCAGTGTGCTCCACCAGCTTTGGGTACAGGTTGAGGGTTGCCTGACGAGCGTCATCTACTCAACGGTCGTAACCCTTATTCTGGTTGTCATTGTCGACAAGCTGTTCGGGTTCCGCCTCAGCGAAGACGCTGAAAAAGCCGGCATGGACCACAGCCTCCACTCCGAGCGTGGCTATGGAATGTTGAACCTGAACTCGTAAGGGAGTTTTAAGTATTAAGGTTTAGGTGTTAAGCACCCTGTTCCAGAAAACTTAACACCTAACCACTTAAAGCCTAACACTGTTACAAAAGGAACTTTCATCATGAAATTGATCACAGCCATTATTCAGGAAGACAAACTCGACGAGGTGCGCGAAGCGCTCGTCGCCGCCGAAATCACCCGCATCACCGTTATCCGCGTGGATGGCCACGGGCGTCAGGAAGGTACCGAAATCTACCGTGGACAGGTCGTAGTGCCCAACCTCATACCAAAGGTTGAGCTGAAGATCGCCGTCAACGAGAAATTTGTCGATATCACGGTCGATGCCATCCTTAAGTCCGCCCGCCATGGCGAAAACGGCAAGGTGGGTGATGGAAAGATCTTCATCACTCCGCTGGAAGAGTGCATCCGCATCAGCAACAAGGAACGCGGCGGCGAAGCAATTTAAGCCCGCCTGCATTCAAACCAAAAGGGCCGCTTCAAAGCGGCCCTTTTTTATTACATATATGAATTATATTGGCCATTTTAATTACTATTTTGTAATATACGTCGCGCCCAAAATATACATTATTGTTCTTCAATATCCTCTTAAGCCACTTATCTCAAAGAATTTATAATACATTACTTATTGTGTACTATATATTTATGGCACATCTCCTGCAGGCCATAGACGTCTAGTTTTGTATAATCGCTGCTTTTTACGGTTAGAAGACCGTTCGGCTGCGGTTAGAGGATGCAACAAACAGGAGATAGAGGATGCTAAAATACAAGAAGGTGGCCGCAACGGTCACTTTCCTGGCAGGCTTGTGCCTGTCCGGAACGGCGATGGCTTCGGGCGAAACCAGTCCCGCGGAAAATCTAACGAGTTCATCAAACACCCTGTTCCTATTGATGGGAGCGGTAATGATTCTGGCTATGCATGGAGGCTTTGCATTTCTGGAAGTCGGATCGGTGCGCCGCAAGAATCAGGTGAACGCGCTCAACAAGATCATCTGCGAGTGGGGTTTTTCCACCATCATTTACTTTTTGATCGGCTATCCGATCGCCCGCGGCGTTTCCTTTTTGGTTCCCGTATCGGAAATGGCGGGCGACAACGGCGTTGAATATGTAAAGTTTTTCTTCTTCCTTGGCTTCGCCGCCTGTATTCCCGCCATTATTTCAGGCGGTGTGGCGGAACGCGCCAAGTTCTGGACCAACTCCATTGCCGGCGCGATTTTTGTTGGTTTGGTCTATCCGCTGATCGAAGGCATGACCTGGGGTAAATTCAGCCATTGCCTCGGCGCTAGCGATGGTTGGCTAGCCAACACCTTTGGTTTCCCGTTTCACGATTTTGCAGGCTCGGCGGTGGTCCATGCCGTCGGCGGCTGGCTGGCTCTGCCCGCCATTCTCCTGCTGGGCGCGCGCTTGAAGCGTTACGAATCCCAGTCGATCAAGGTTAGCTCCATTCCCTTCCTGGCCCTTGGCAGCTGGATCCTGATCGTTGGCTGGTTTGGCTTCAACGTCATGAGTGCCGGTGAAATCAGTGGCATCTCCGGGCTGGTGGCAATCAATTCACTGATGGCCATGGTCGGCGGCACCGTTGCCGCGATGTTTATCTCCAAGAACGACGCCGGTTTCGTACACAATGGCGCACTGGCGGGTCTGGTTGCGGTTTGTGCCGGATCCGATCTCTACCACCCCATGAGTGCGCTCGTGGTCGGCGCCATTGCCGGCGGCATCTTTGTCTTCATGTTCGAAGTCGAAACCGAAAAGTGGCAGATCGACGATGTGCTCGGCGTTTGGCCGTTGCACGGCATCTGCGGGGCCTGGGGCGGCATTGCCGCTGGCATCTTCGGCCAACAGGCGCTTGGTGGCGTGGGCGGCGTTTCCTTCTTTTCGCAGCTGATCGTGACCGCCGTGATTATCGTGATCTGCCTCGTTGCCAGCACACTGGTTTATGGCACACTCAAACTGACCGTGGGGATCCGCCTCGACCAGCATGAGGAAATGCGCGGTTCCGACCTCAGCGTGCACTCCATCGAAGCCAATCCCGAAGAGGCGATGTAAGGATGAGTTTTAAGTGTTAGGTTTTAAGTGTTAAGAGACATCGGTAATGCCCGATCATGTAACAACTTAAAACTTAACACCTAACCACTTAACACTGAAACAAAAGGAACTTTTGTTATGAAAATGATTATCGCTGTAGTACAGCCTGAAAAACTCGACGCCGTGAAAGAAGCCCTCTTCCATGCCGAAGTTCACAAGATGACCGTTAGCCGTGTACGCGGCTGCGGAACGCAAATGGGCTATACGGAACACTATCGCGGACAGGTCCATTCGGTGAACCTGCTCGAAAAGGTGCGGTTCGAGGTCGCGGTAAACGACGAGTATGTCGATGCCACCGTCCACGCCATCGTCAAGGCGGCTAAGTCTGATACCATCGGCGACGGCAAGATCTTCGTCATGCCGCTGGAGCAATGCATCCGCATCCGCACCGACGAAACCGGCACCGACGCCATCGGTTAAAGGCATGTTTCGTTGACGAAAAAGGCCGCCACGTGGCGGCCTTTTTTATTATTGGATGTATGCCTTGAACGGCGAGGCAGGCAATCCCGCCTTATTGAAGAGATTGATATCGGGCACATTGGACCAGCCGTAGCGGACCGAGACAGAAGCCGTTACCTGATCGCTTGAGACCACGACGAGGTCGCCATCGATTTTCGCCCTCGCTGGAACGAAGGTTCCATCGGGTCCCGCCATCTCGAATCCCTTCAGCTCACCATCTTTAGCCATCAAACCACTGCCCACATGAGTAAAGTCGATGATCAGGCTACCGTCGTCCAGCGTCACCGACTTATAGAGTGGACCGGAATATTCGACCGCTTCGCCATAGGCCAGCGCACGGGCGGCAAGGGCCAGACGATGGCCGACCGGCGCCTTGCGGGCCGGATGGATATCGGTGGCATCGCCGACATCAACCGTAACGACCATGGCCATGTTGGGCTCCCGCTCAAGGACAAGCCGTTGCGATTCGCGCAGCTCCGGAGTCATTCCCTGATGCGGCGCAATCTGGACAAAGAGAAATGGAAAATTGCCGCCGCCATTCCAGCGTGCGCGCCAGTCCTCGACCATGGCCGCAAATAGATCCTCGTAGTCATCCGCACGGTCGTTGTTGGATTCACCCTGATACCAGATAACGCCCTTGATCGGCAATGGTAGTAACGGGTTGATCATGGCGTTGAAGAGCGTCGATGGACTGTTTTGGTTCAGGCGTCCCCGAACATAAAATTCAGCACCCCGCGTCAGCTTCGCACCAACCTGTTCCTGCCACGTGCCGGATAGGGAAACGGTTTCCGTGCCCTCCCCGAACACCAGTTGCATCTCTTCGGGACCGGAAGCCCAACCGCCTTTGCTCCCGGTATCGAGTACGCGGATGGCGATCACGTTTCGTCCTGCCTGCAGCACCCCTTCCGGAACGGCATACGACCGTTTTTTCGTCCAGCCGTCGGTTTCGCCGACCATCTGCCCGTTTACCCAGGTCCTGTCGTTATCGTCAATCTGGCCCACGTGTAGCGTAGCGGGTTTACCCGCCACGCTCTCTGGCAGATCGACCGTCTTGCGGAACCAGACCACGCCGTCAAAGTTATGAATACCCATTGCTTCGAAGAAGGCCGGAACTTCAACCTCGTTCCATCCACTCGTTGTAGTCTCTTCGGTCCACCATTGCCGGGCGGAGCCGGCATCGTGCTCGTCAAACCAGATTTCCCGCATATCTTTTAGGATGGACGGATCGACGGTCAGTTTTTCCACGGTTTCCGCGAGGTCGGCATACGACGGTACGGTTTTCACTTTTTCCAGACTGGTCCAAGCCTCGGCCGGCGTGCCGCCCCAGGAGGTATGTATCATGGCCATCGGAATATGCTGCGATTCATAGACGTCTCGAATGAAAAAATATCCCACTCCACAGAATTCGGCCGCAGTTTCCGGAGAGCAGACCAACCAGGATCCATGGCCATCGTCCAGCGGTTTCGTGGAGGTGTTCCTGGGAATCTGGTACTGGCGGATCAAGGGATAGTTGGCCAATGCCACGGCTTCCTTCCATCCCACGATGTCCTTCTGCCCTCCGCGCGGCCCCAACTCGCGCTCCATGTTGGACTGCCCGCTGGCCACCCACACATCGCCCACCAGCACATCGCGGATCGTACGAACTCCCCCCCCGCCATTCGTGATGGTCATGGTCTGCGGTTCGGCATTGGCCTTCATCGGCTGCAGCGCAATGGACCACGTTCCGCCCTTGGCCACGGTTGAAAGCGTCTGGCCGGCAAACTTGACGGTGATGGTTTCACCCTCGGAGGCCGGTCCCCACAACGGAACCTCCCGATTGCGCTGGAGTACCATGTGATCGGCAAAGTAGCTGTTCACCCGCGGAGGAACCGCCTTTCCAGTCAAGGCGGTGTAGGCAGCCTTCGCCATAAGCAACGCGCCGGCGTTGTTGGGATGGACCCGGTCCGGCAGCAGTTCCGGATGATCGATCAGCGCTGCATGCATATCGATTACGCCGAGCCCCTTTTTCTTCGCCAGCTTGTCCACCAGTGGAATTTCAACCTGGATATTGGCTTCGTTGATGCCCCAGTGGCCCGGCTCAGGAACCGGGCAGGGCCGGCAGACATAGATTACCGGCTTGGTCGACAACTTGGCAAAGACATCGACCAGATCGATGTAGTCGCGAGAGAAGTCGGCGATATACTTCCAGTTTTCGGGTTTGGTGTCGTTGGTGCCCAGCATGATGATGACAACATCAGGTTCGAAGTCCTGTGCGTTTTTATATGCCGGCTCGTTCCACCACGGTTTGTCCCCCTTGCGCAGCAGGGTGCGACCGCTCACGCCAAAATTGCCGACCATCCATTCGGAGCCAAGCAGACCCTGAAGCTGGGATGGGTATGACATCCCGCCCCGGGTGCCCATTCCATAAGTGATGCTATCGCCCACGCAGGCGACGCGAACCGGTCGGTCAAACGCTCCGGGATCAATCGGTTTCAGCTCCGCAAGGGCAACACCTGCAACCGAAAACATGGCAACAAACCAAAGGACTACTTTTCTAACTGTCATGTGGATCCTTCCTCATTCCAAAGATACGAGCAGTATGGATGCTCGCTGATCACACGGGATTTTACGACCACAAATTTGGATTGCGATGGAGATGCCCTTATTCACAGCATGGCTGTGATGATAAATAAAAAGTTCATATCCTATTTTCGGGGAATACTTAACCGCCAGCGGAGTAAACTTTCCAATACTCCACGCAGATGCGACATGAACTTTTTTCATGGAGGGACAGCGCGCCTCCATCTCATAAACAACCCTTATTCGTGTTTGAAACGCAATATTGACCGGGCGGATCTACCCGCACCCCATCATGGCTGAACCTGCAGCCTGAAAAAGGTGGTATCGCTGTCCAAAGGGACCTCATGGGTAATATCAACTCCACTGCCCGCCTGGCTTGGACCGAGGTTACTCCAGGCCCCGCCCAGATTGGTGGTCGTCTGGAATTGATAGTTGTGGCCCTCATATCCGGGAGCCTGCAGCACCACATTCGTGAAGGTCGCCATATTCATGCCGCACTGAACCATGCTACGATCGATGATCGTGCCGTTATTCACGAATCCAACGGGAAGCGTCCCGCTCCAGGTCATGATGTCAAGCAATCCGTTGTTCACCAGCGCAATGCCCGCCGGCAGCGAGGCGTCGCCCACCAACCGGAGGGTGCCATCGACTTCGACACTGCCGCTTCCGCCCACGGTTCCGCCGAACACGGCTGCAGGATCTCCGCCGGAGCCAATCACGAGACTTCCACCCGAACCCAGGTTCAACACCGCATTCGAAGAGCCGGACAGGGATGATATCTGGAGAGAGGTTCCTGACAGATCGAAGCTCGCGCCGGCCCGCACATCCAGTTCGGTATTAGAAGACAGCGAACCCGTCAGGGTGATGCTGTCCAATCCACCGAGATCATCCGGCCCCAGATCATGCAGCTGTTCCAGTGTCGAGGAGCCGAGGGCATAGCCCCAAAGGCGAACCTCGTTGTAACGGGCGGAAGCGGTACTGTCATTGTATTCAGAGCGCCCCAGCCAAAAATTGACATCGTTCAGATCGGCCAATGTATTGGCGGTCTCAAACGAATCCTTTGCCGCTCCAAGCGAGGCCGTTGCGGACGGAGCGGCATACCATGTCACCCGGGTAGTGCCGCCGGCCCCGGCCCCCGGTTCGATGACCATAACGATGTGGTATTCGGTGCCCAGGCTGTAGGGAGCACAGGTGTCGTCCGCCGTGGCAGCGGAGGCATCCTTCCACTCGACACGGTCCTGCGAGATGTTGCCACCCCGATCCCAGCTCATGAACAGGTTATCCGCAGTGGAACTGCCTACATCGAAAATGCGCGACCATTGCTGTACGGCAGTCTGAGTGGCCCATAACTCAATGGTCACCGGCGTGCCATCCTTGGGAAGCAGACCGGAACCCAGCTGAACGTAGTCGGAAGAGCTTTTGATTCCGCCGGCCAGCTCAATATAATTTGCGGTCAGGGTGGTGTTGTTTGCACCCACATCGATCTGCTGGGCCGAGACCCCGCCAACAGAATCGGCCAGGCTGTTGTTGAAGCTCCAGCGATGGGCCAGAATCTGTTTCGGGGCAGAGGCAATCTGAACCGAACCGCCTTCGACCACGAGCCTTTTGGCATCCATGGAGGAGAGCAGATTCATCGGACCGCCACCGCGCTTGCGGAAGACGCCATCGCCGGCAACGGCCGATTCGAAGTCAACCGTGTCCGAGCGGTCGAGCACCAGCGTTGTATTCGTTGCCAGGGTAACGGGAACCGAGCCAATGCTTCCGGAAGCGCCTCCGTTACCGACTTGCAGGTTTCCTTCGGCAACATGGATCGATCCGTTGAATGCAGCATTCGAAAGAACGCTTAACGTATTTGCGCCGTGCTTGACGATCACGCCTGAGCCGGAGAGCGTACCGCCCAGCTCAATATCGGCCCCGTTCGCGTCGAAGTACCAGGACAACCCGTCCTGCAAGGCCAGGGGCAGGTTGATGGCTTGCGTTTGGGAGGAATCATTCACGATGTCGCCGAACAAATCGACCGCATTGCCATTCAGGGTGTAGGCCCCTCCCCCGGCCGGAAAATCCAGTCCATTGAACGCCGTACCCGAGGCATAATCATTCTGCAAGGTTCCACCCGCCGAAGCGGCAAAGCGCAGGCCATAGTCGGTCGAAGGAACGGCATCCCAGTTGCCGGATTCGCTCCACGCTCTTGAAACTCCGCCATTCCAGGAGGAAAAGGCCGCCGGCGCGATCAGATTCCAATAGACGGTATAGCGGGTATGGTGCGTGTCGTAGAACGGTTTCAGCAAGACAGTTCCCCGGGAGGCTGCACCGGCAAGTGCCGTATCGACGGTAAAAACGAGTGATGTGGACGTTGAGTGCACCCAGCTAGAAAGATTCTCGGCATCGGAAGCCATCAGCGAAGGAGCGGCCACATCGGATACATTCTCGAAATCCCATTGATCCTTCGTTTCCTGGAAGTTTCCGGGTAGGTTGTTCGTTCCAAGATCGCCAGCCAGCAGGACGGGTCCGTAGAACATCGAGATCTGCGTTGCATCGTCCATGGATCGGTCGAGGCGCAGGTTCATGGGCAAGGTCAACGTGATTATATCGCCGTCGTTCCATGTTCGGTCCAGTTCCGTGTAACTACCGGCCGAAGCCGCGACGCTTTGAACCGCACCATTCACCTGGACGGTGGCGGACGAAGCAATCCAGTCCGGAATGCGGAGGCGGATGCTGGCATGAACCGGGGAAGCACACCCCAGGGAAAGCTGGATCTGATCGGAGTTCGGGAACGAGGTATCCATCTGCAGTTGAATACCCTGTTCGCTCCAGTCGAGCGTAGAGGGGATGAAGAGATTTACCCATAGTGTGTCATCCCGGTGCTGATAAATGTATTGACCATATTGGGCGGGATTCTCAAGCCCGGAACCAGTGCAGCACCAACAGGAACCCTCGGGCAACCCGTAGGTCTTGAAGTGTCCCGGCTCCATCGACACGAAATAGGTGGCCATGCCGGTTTCCGGCGAAATGGAGGCGAGGATGTGGTTGTAGAGCGCACGTTCGTAATAATCGGCATAGGCCGCGCTCGGGTTATGCTGCATGAGTTCCCCCGTCAACTTGAGCATATTGTAGGTGTTGCAGGTCTCCGCAGTATTCCAGGACAGCGCCGAACCGCCGGTGCCGGTCTCCTTGCCGGGCGTGCTGAAATGCTCGGCATAGCTGTTTCCGCCCAACACGAACGAATGATCACTAACGACCATGTTCCAGAAGTTGCCGGCCGCCGTGTAGAGGCGTGCGCGCTCGGTATCGTTTGTGCTCAGCACGGAGGCAAGATGGGCAAAACCCACTACCTGCGGCACGTGGGTATTGGCGTGCAGGCCGTTCAGCTGGTCCGTATTCGATTCCAGTGGATTGATAAACCAGTCGCGGTCGAACACCTTGGCAAAATCGAGATGCCGCGTGGCGTTCGTGTCGCCACGTGCATTGGAGAGCAGATAGAGTTCGGTAAGCGACTCGTTCATGCCGCCCCACTCTTCCGAGTTGCCGTTATCCGTCCGGAACATTTCTTCGATCTGGGAATCCGTGAGCCGGCTTACGCGCCAACTGTGATAGTCCGACATGTCGATGGCGCTGTCCAACGCCTGATCGTTCCCGCAGTATTTATACGCATCAATCAGCCCGGCTATGATTTTATGGATGGTGTAGAACGGTACATTGTTCCAGCCGTGCGGATTGGTTTCCAGCCCATCGAACCAGGACGACGGAAAGGCTGAGAGGTAGCCGTAGGGGCGTCCGGAGGATTCTTCGGAAACCCTCAAGGCATCCTGGCATTTTTTCAACTCGGCGACAAGGTACTGGACCTTCGGCAGGTAGTTGGTGTCGCCCGTGGAGGCATACATTTTCGAAGCCGCCGACAGATAGTGGCCGGCCATGTGGCCGCGCGTGAAACCGTTCGTCGAATTTTCCCATCCCCCGAGATCCGATGCACCGAGCGTACTGAGACCAGCGTTATAACGAAATGGACTGAGAAGCCGATCGGGATCAACCCAGGCCAGATACCCGGTGCGATGCAGTTCCTGCATATCCTTGAAGCGGCTGTCGAGCAACCGGACCCGGTCGAGACCGAACGACTCGGCCTCGACCAGCACGTTCGTGAAAGGCGTCGTGTTGGTGGTCACGGGTGGCGAGGTGTTCGTGCCGGTGTTGAAGGATAAGTTGTCAACGGCGCCCCACGGTTCGCCCGTACTGCCCACTTCGTTCTGGATACGCAGAAACAGTTCTGAATTGGTACCGGCCGAACTCAAATCAAGCATGACGGACTGATTGGAGATCATCTGCCCGGCACTGAGGGCGCCGGAATAGACGGTGATTGAATCGATCAGTGTAGCGCCTGCCGCGCCGTCTATATCGCTATCATCGGCCCCAACGAAGGAGCCATCGGATTCATACACCGAGAAGGTCAACCCGATATCCCGCGCACCGCCGGCATCGGTAAAAGATCCGACATCATACTGGATGGAGAGATTGGTAACGGCCGTGTCGTTGATGCCGATGCTTTGGTAGGCCCAGTTCAGCGTCGAATTCATGTAGCTTAATCCAAGTACGGATCCACCATTGGGAGAGTTGTTCGGCCCCGCCCAGGTGGCTTCCCACCAGTTGGCCGGGGAGGCGGAGATGGTATCGAACCACCCATTCACATCGGTGGATTGCGAAGGGTTGCTCTCAAAATCGCCATTGGATACGCTCAAGGCGGCTTGAGTCGTTGTCGTCAAAGACAATGCAACAACCACGAGAATTCCGGTATGTATTATGCGAGATTTCATATTTCCTTTTGTTTAAAAACTGTTTTTCCTGATATTCAATACCATGTATTCGGAAGACCGAGTTCCAGAAACCTTGAGATCAAGATACTACAGCACAGAGTTGCCGCTATTAAGCAAAGCGATAAAAGTTCCTCGTTTCCGCCAACATAAACAGGAAACCTTTCGATTGCGGACCACTTCCCCACCGCATCGACCGGAAAAATTTGGCGTGAATCATGAAATAATATCGCATATATATGTGACGTGTATATTTCTGTGGTCGTTACGGACAGAATCCGGCGAAGAATCCATATTTTTAAAGAGGTCCTATGTATAAAAAACTTGCGGTATCAATGCTTTATCTGGTTCCCGTCCTGTGCATCGCGCAGGCCCCCGAAAAACTCGAAGCGTTCGACCTGTCCGACGTGCGGTTGCTCGATGGCCCGTTCAAGCAGGCCGAACAGGTCGACATGGATTACATGCTTGAGATGGATGAGGACCGCCTGCTGGCGCCGTTCCTGCGCGAAGCCGGCCTGCATGCAACGAAGGCGTACTACCCCAACTGGGAAAGCGACGGCAAGGAAGGCGGACTCTGCGGGCACATTGGCGGACATTATCTCTCGGCACTGTCCATGATGTATGCCTCCACTGGCGACGAGCGTTTCAAGGATCGGCTCGACGACATGATCGACCAGCTAAACCATGCACAGCAGGAAAACGGGGACGGCTATCTCGGGGGCATTCCGGATGGCAAAAAAATGTGGCAGGAGATCAAGAACGGCAACATCCGCGCGGGGGCCTTTGGTCTGAACGAACGCTGGGTCCCGCTCTACAACATCCACAAGACCTTTTCCGGCCTGCGCGACGCCTATCTATACGGAGGCAACCGGGATGCAAAGAAGATGTTGATCAAGCTGACCGACTGGATGATTGACATTACTGAGGATCTTAGCGATGCACAGATCCAGGACATGCTGCGTAGCGAGCATGGCGGACTCAATGAAGTGTTTGCCGATGTCGCCGCCATTACCGGCAACAACAAATACATGAAGCTGGCCCGCCGCTTCTCGCAGAAATCCCTGCTCGAACCGCTCATGCAACAGAAGGACATCCTGACCGGCATGCACGCCAACACACAGATACCCAAGGTTATTGGCTACAAGCGCATTGCCGATCTCGACGGTGACAAGGCGTGGAGCGATGCCGCCGCATTCTTCTGGGAGGACGTAACCAAAAAACGCTCAGTATCCATCGGCGGCAACAGCGTGCGCGAACATTTCCACCCCGTTAATGATTTCAACTCAATGATCGACAGCGAACAGGGGCCGGAAACCTGCAACACCTACAATATGCTTAAGCTCACCAGGCTGCTGTTCCTGTCCGACCCGCAGGACCGCTATATCGAATACTTCGAGCGCGCGCTCTACAACCACATCCTCTCGACCCAGCACCCAGACAAGGGCGGTTTCGTCTATTTCACGCCGATGCGACCAGGCCATTACCGCGTCTACTCGCAACCCCAGACCTGCTTCTGGTGCTGTGTGGGCTCGGGGCTGGAAAACCATGCCAAGTATGGCGATTTGATCTACGCCCACAGCCACGACGAACTGTATGTCAACCTCTTCATTGCTTCCGCCGTCCGCTGGCAGGACAAGGGCGTGGTGCTGACCCAGCAAACCAAATTCCCCGACGAACCCAAAACCACGTTCCGTATCGATGCGGCCAAACCGACGTACTTCACCTTGAAACTGCGCTACCCCGCGTGGGTCAAGGAAGGCAGTCTCAAGCTCACCCTCAACGGCGAAGCACAAAGCGTTGATGCCAAGCCCGGCGAGTACATCGCCCTCAAGCGCACATGGAAAAAAGGCGACACCGTCGAGATGGAAATGCCCATGCATCTGGAGGCCGAGCAACTGCCCGACGGAAAAAACTACTACTCCTTCCGCTACGGCCCCATTGTTCTGGCTGCAAAGACAACGGACCACGACATACCTGGCCTGTTTGCAGACGACAGTCGCGGCGGACATGTCGCGGCCGGCAACAAGATCTCGCTGAGCGAAATGCCGGTCATCGCGGGAAATCCCGCCACACTGACCGACGATCTTAAGCCGGTTCCCGGAAAGCCGCTGACCTTCTCCATCGATCACTTGGTTTCGCCGCTCTACAAGAACCTGCAGTTGATTCCCTTCTTCCGGCTTCACGAGTCCCGCTATATCATTTACTGGCGCACTGAAACGGCCGAGGAAATCCAGGCCATGGAATCCAGGATGGCTGCCGAAGAGGCAGAAAAACAGCACCTTGATGCCGCCACGATCGACATGGTCTATGCCGGGGAACAGCAACCGGAATCGGATCACTTTGTCGATAGTGATCACTCGAAGATCGGAGCCTTCAGAAACCGGCACTGGCGCGACGCCTCCGGCTGGTTCAGCTACATCCTCCAAGACAAGAAACGCGAGGCCAAGAAACTGCGGGTCATGTATTTTGGCGCCGATCGCAACCGCAACTTCAAGGTGCTTATCAACGGTTCAGTCGTAGCCACAGAGAAACTGGATGGCTCCCACGGCGATTCGTTCTTCACCGTCGACTACCCCATCCCAACCGAGGTCGCTAAAGCCGCCGACGGCGTCTTCACCGTCAAGTTCGAGGCGGAACCCAACTCCGTCGCCGGCGGCGTCTACGAAGTCAGGTTGATGAAGTAGCTCCACCAACTCCCGGGATACCACGCACTGCCCATTGGTCAGGCGATCGGCATTGTATTGCCACAACCAGCCCGTGTGAGCCGCAGGCCGCGAAAGCATAATTTACGGGGAGAAATCCTCTGAAGAAATTTAAAGCATTAGATCCATAGCGGTTTGTGTTTAACTGTGAAACATGTATTGCATACGTAGTTTCCATGGTAGTGAGGCGCTTGATAGGATTTAGTGTTTATTTGCCCCGAATATAAGGAATAAGTTACATGCAGGACTCCTACAGCATATTCACGCCTGATGAACCTTGGCTCGACAACAACGATGTACACATCAACGCCCACGGCGGCGGCGTTCTTCATCATAAAGGAATCTACTACTGGTTCGGGGAACACAAGATCGAAGGCGAGGCTGGCAACGTGGCCCATGTGGGCGTCCATGTCTACAGCTCAATCGATCTGTACAACTGGACCGACGAAGGCATCGCCCTTTCCGTCACCCATGAGAATCCAGATCATCCCTTGACCGCTGGATGCATTATCGAACGACCGAAAGTCATTTTCAACGCCAAGACCGGCAAGTTTGTGATGTGGTTCCACCATGAACTGAAGCGCAAAGGCTATTCCGCCGCCATGTGCGGTACAGCCATCAGCGACACCCCGGCCGGTCCCTACACATACGTCCGCAGCTTCCGCCCGAATAAAGGCGTCTGGCCCATCAATGTGGAGGATTTTCACAAGGAACCAGTGCGTCCGGAAGTGATGGAAACCTATTTTGGCGGTGGTGCCTTACCCGACCACCCCGACTCTTTGAACCTGCTTGGACGCGGCTACATCGAAGGACAGATGTCGCGCGACATGACCCTGTTCGTGGATGACGACGGCACGGCCTATCACATCTATTCCTCCGAGTGCAACAGTACGACCCATATCGCCGAACTAACGGACGATTATCTGGACCACACCGGGAAATATGCGCGGGCCTTCGTGGCGCGCTGGATGGAAGCGCCGACGGTTTTCAAGCACAACGGGAAATACCACTTTATCGCCTCGGGCTGCACGGGATGGGCGCCCAACGCCGCACGCTATGCCGTGGCCACCTCCATCTTCGGCCCCTGGATGGAACGCGACAACCCCTGCGATGGGCCCGATGAACATCTCACCTTCGGCGGACAGGGAACCTACGTCCTTCCGGTCGAAGGCAATCCCAACGCCTTTATCTTCATGGCCGACCGCTGGTGTCCGGAAAACGCCATCGACGGCCGCTATATCTGGCAACCCATCGAATTCAATCAAACGCCCGATGGCTGCGAAACGGTCAAAATCGCCTGGCGCGATGAATGGGATCTGAGCGTATTTTCCTCTTGAGCGCAAAGCCACGCGCAAAGAAAACGCCGCATTGATACCAATGCGGCGTTTTTGTTTTTCGCGGAAGTTGCCTGACTACTTGTCGCCGGCCACGACCACGCCGCCTACGAGCTGGCGTGCCTTGATCAGCGCTTCGGCGCGGATTTCGTACTCCGCCGGGAAAAGGACCTTGGCCTCCGGCGCAATCGTCGAGGTATCGCGCGAGCGGAAGATCAGATCCTTCGCGAACGCAGCATCCTTCTTTTCCTGCTCCGTTCCGCTGGCCAGCAACTGGTCGGCCTTTTCGAGCACAAGATCCTGCTGCATCGTGAAGATGGCTTTCATGGTAGCGACCGGATCGGTGTCGAGCTGCGAGCGGTCGACGCCGCCAAGCAGCATTTCGGCCGTCAGCAGGTTCTGGAAGTTGTAGTTGTAGTTGAACGGGAAGATGAAGTGCGGCGATGCCTTGGTCGTGGGCGGCCACTGTCCATCGGAGTTGTAGGAGTTGGTGAGGTGGAACCACACACGCTCCAACATTTCCTGCGGAAGATCGCCTTCGACGTCCTTGAGCTTATCGCGTACCAGCTGCTGCCACGGACGGAGCAACTGGGCCATCGGCGTGCCGGACCAGTTGGAAGCCTGTCCACCGTGCCACGACATGTTGTCGTTGAAGGTAATCTTGTCTTCGATGGCCGGGAGGTTGTTGCAGGCATCGTCGAAGGTGGTGAATTCGCCCAGCTCGCGGACGGCATTGACCATCGCAACGAGCTTTTCCTCGGCGTCGGGCATGGCTTCGAAAATTGCATCGGGATCGTTGCAATACTTCAGGTTGTACCAGGCGTTGGTGCCCACGTATTCGGCGTCGTCAGCATAGATGAGCATCGCGCCTTCTTCTTCGCCGGGGTTCTGCGCCGAAAACTTCTTGATCAGCTCAACATAGTTTTCCAGCGAGTGGCCGGGATGGCTCATGAAATAGCGCACACCGAAAACAGCCACACGGTCGGTGCGCAGAAAGACGCGCAGCGTATCGGGCTCCATGCCTTCGAGGTTCTTGAAGGGGAAGTGCAATGCTTTTTCGGTGCCCGGCAGATCATACTTGAAGTCAAAGTTGTAGAATTGCGAGTTGTCGATCTTCTCTACATCATAGATTTCAGGACGCAGCGGATTTCCGTCGGCATCGACGGAGCGGCTGTACTGCTCGAATTCCTGCAGCAGGTTGCGGTAGCCGTTGTCTGCGACCTGATTCTTGACATAGCTGCGCCAGCCGCATTCCGGATTCCAGAAGCTCTTCGGTACCATGCCGAGGTATTTCTGGAAAATGTCGTTGGCAAACTTGATCGCCCAGCGGCCGTCTTCCTCGGGAAAGTTCGGCAGCATCGGGTGCGCATAGGGCGAGCCCATGAATTCGCACTGTCCGCTGGCGATGGCGGCTTTTAGCTTTTCCAGCACGTCCGGCGTCTTGATGGCCATCTGCTCGATGGTGTAGCCGGAAGCCTCGAACACATACTTGTCGTTCGGGAGCTTTTCCCGGTAGGTGTCGAAGATCAATTCGTAGCTGTTGCGGATCACGAACTCGTACCGGCGCTCGGGCAGGTAGGCATAGTTCAGGTTTGCATGATAGATGGTAATATACTTCATCCGTCTCTCCTTTATTCAATTCGCCGACGAAATACGACGGCAATTCAAACTACAATCCCTGACTGAACGAGATCGTACCAAGGAGTCACAGCCTCCGGCCTATCGGCCGATGCTGCTATACAGCCCCCCAAAAACAAAATGCTTCTAGCGAAGGCGCGCAACAAACCAAAAACGCCGCCAAATGGCAACCGTTTTCCGGTTACCCATTTAACCGCACCAGCCGCGGGATGTAAAAATCCTGCCGTGTGCGCTATTTCATGGAATAACAATAAAGATATTACTGGAGCAGGCCGGGAATGGAATACAAGCCCCAGTAAATGAACAAGCCGAACTTGGCGTCCTCCCGCCAGGACATCTCTTCACGCTTCAGCTTCAATCCCGAAGCCTTCATTCCAGCACGGCTCTTGCAAGCCAGACTATTCTTCTGCCACGACTTCAGCCGCCATGCACCTTTTCGGCGGCATTCACCACCGTTCCCGATACCGAAAGCATGGCGACCATGCCTACCACCTTTACCCCGCTATAGATCGTGTCTACTTGATCATTATCAATTGTAGATCGGACCATATGTTCCGCAGGCGCGGAAGTCGGCACCTTCGAGGCCGTCGGTACCAAATGCGTTCCACGCCGCCGGACGGAAGATGTCGGCCTCATCGACGTTGTGCATGAAGACCGGAATGCGCAGCATGGCGGCCAGCGAAATCAAGTCGGCACCGATGTGGCCGTAGCTAAAGGCCCCGTGGTTGGCACCCCATTTGGCCATGACGGTGTAGGTATCGGCGAATGCCCCCTTGCCGGTCAGGCGCGGCGCGAACCACGTGGTCGGCCAGGTGGAGTTGGTGCGGTCGTCTAGCACCTTGTGCACTTCGTCGGGCAGCTCAACCGTCCAGCCTTCCGCAATCTGCAACACCGGTCCGAGTCCCTTGACGAGGTTCACGCGGCTCATGGTGATCGGCATGCCGGCCTTGGTCACGAACTTCGAGGACCAGCCACCGCCGGGGAAATATTCCGTAACGGACGGATGCCATGTCGTGGCATCGAGGCAGGCATTGGCTTCTTCTTCCGAGATTTCCCAGAAGGGCTTCATCGCCGGCTCGCCATTCTTCGTCTGCTGACCGCAGCCGTCGAGTGCGGCGGAGCCGGAGTTGATCAGGTGGATGAGTCCATCCTTCGCCACGCCGTCGAGTTCGAAGCCCGTCACGCGCTTGACTGCGTCGGGGCTCCAGTAGGTGCGCACGTCGGCGAAGACCTGCGCGGTATTGGTAAGCAGGTGACCGAAGATCATCGGGACGCCGTTGAGCGCATCGTTTTCCGTGGCCACGAGGCGCGGCATGCGGATGCCGTTCCAGTCGAAGGAGCTGTTGGAGATGGCTTCGAGGAAGTCGCCGTTGGCATAGGTGTCCGTCCAGTGGCGTTGGCCCTGGAAGCCGGAGACGATGGCGTTGTGCCCGCGGGCCTCTTCCTTGTAGCCCAGCTCGTCGAGCTTCTCGTTGCCGTACATCAGGTCGCGGGTGATCAGCGCCATCTTGACCGACATTTTCCATTCGGCATCGAGCTTTTCGCGCGAACGGGTGGTTTCGGGCGAATTTGGATCGTGCCCTTCGGTGCAGTTTTCCTTCACCCATGCCAGCGCCTTTTCATACTCGGCGGGGTCGAAGATTTCGTCACGGATGCGACGGTGGAATTCGGTGAGGTCGATCGCTTCGACGCGCATGCCGAGATAGTCCTCGAAGAACGGCTGGTCGACGATCGAACCGCCGATGCCCATGGAGCAACCGCCCATGGAGAGGTAGGACTTGCCCTTCATCATCGCGACGGAAAGTCCGGCCTTGACGAAGCGCAACAGCTTCTCGCGCACATCGTCCGGGATGGAGAAATCGCCCGCATCCTGCACGTCGCGACCGTAGATGCCGAAGGCCGGCAGGCCTTTTTGCGCATGGGCGGCCAGTACGGCGGCGAGGTAGACGGCGCCCGGGCGTTCCGTGCCGTTGAAGCCCCAAACCGCCTTGGGACGGAGCGGATCCATATCCATCGTTTCGGAGCCATAGCACCAGCACGGCGTAACGGTCAGGGAGACGCCGACGTTTTCGCGATCAAACTTTTCGGCGCAGGCGGCCGCTTCGGCCACACCGCCAATGCAGCTATCGGCAATCACGCATTCGACCGGCTCGCCATTCGGGTATTTGAGCGACGAGGAAAGTAGTTCGGCCGCGCTTTTGGCCATGTTCATGACCTGGTCTTCAAGGGATTCGCGCACCCCGCCGTAGCGGCCATCGATGGTCGGGCGGATGCCGATCTTGGGAAGGTTCGTGATCCAAGTCTTATCTGGGTTGTTTACTTGCGCCATGACGGT
>JBNKHE010000007.1:0-248107 GCA_050290185.1 Pontiella sp. | reverse complement strand
CTCACTTCGTTCCGCAGCCTGTTCCTGCGGACGCTGCGCTTGCCGCAGAACCAGGCCGCTGCACCAACATTCCGGCTGGCCGTCCGCAGGCTCCGCCTGCTACCGTCCACCCGAAAGTTGGTGAGCGCCGCATTCGACTAAAGGAGAATAAATGAGGAGAATTTCGCCATTACTGTTACTTGATATATTTGGAATTTTTATAGTGATTCTGCTTACGATCCTTCTGATTGGCACACCACTTAGGTTACCAATGGGAATCATTGCCTCAGTAGTTGGAGTTTTTATATTAATCAGATTAGTTCTGTCATCATTGGTACGAATAGCTGAATCCAGTCTAAGTGATGGATTAAAACTATGTTGGGTTCTACTAATCCTACTACTTCCATTTCTTGGCTCAATTAGTTGCCTGATAGTCATCGACAAAAGAAGATACTAAGTCGAACCAGTGCGTGGACCTTACGCGGTAAAATGAACAATTTTCATGCCTAACGGTTTATTCCCGGGCGGGTCACACCGAATGTTGAACACTAAATGAAAAAAATATTACTAATATTCATTGGGATTGGGGTTGTCGCAACTTGTACTCACTTCTCTGCTCGAGCGATAGATCGCATAGCTCTACTTAAGCAACTAAAATCTAATTCACGTGAATATGAACGTACACAAGTTATTCCTGAACAGATAACCATAACTGACAATACTCCAGTTGATAGGAGGTTATATGATATTGGTTACGCAACATTTTCTTCACCGGAGAATATTCAGCTCAAATCATCTAAAAGTGGGAACTTCATTTATTGTTCATGCGAAGCTTTTGAGATTTTAATATCACCACCGGTTGATCAAAAAATCTCTCGAAAAGCAGATAATAAAATTCATAACTCTCCATTACTACCGGAAAAATCATTAGTGGATCGGTCAATTGAAAGAGAAGAATCCAAGCTACTTTCTACACTAGAAATGCTGATAATGAGTGAGGGAGAATTTAACAGAAGATCCGGAAAATTATTTGGAAAATCGAAACAGTGGGCTGGATATTCTGGAACTTATATCTATTCGACGTCATGGAGCAAAGGATTGATTATGGTTGGTCGTGATAGAACTGATTATTCAGTAGCACAGGTCGACATAGACGACTTAGCAGACAAACTAACTATCCGACTTTCGGTTATTTCGCAAAAGAATGCAGCTTTAGATTTAGAACCAATTTTAAGTAGCTTTAGATTTTCTGTTGATAGCGTTGGATCTGCTGCATCCATTTCAAATTTGGTTAGTAAAGTAGGGATTCAGCAGAAGGAAGATGAATAAATATTGTTCAACCAGCGCGTGGACCTTACGCGGTAAAACGCACAGTTTTCATAACCAACGCATATATCCCGCACAGGTCACACGTAACGTTCGCTTGAGGAATATTTCATGAAAATACACAAAAGCGTATACATGGTGGTTATAGTTGTAGGAATTCTCTTGGTGCTATTTGAAATCGAAGGGTACAGGATCAGGAATATGGATATGGGTGGAATTGACACGATTGAGCCTTCAGCTGTTTCGACTAACGGATTAATACAAACAAATGAAGCGAAACAGCGCGTGGACCTTACGCGGTAAAACGCACAATTTTCATGCCTGACGTTGGTAGTCCCGCGCAGGTCACACGTAACGTTGGGGAGTTAAAACAATAAAGATAGATTTCAGTTGGGAGATGAACCCAAAGTTCCAAGAGAAAGCAAAGCACTGACTACTCAACTGGCAAATCACGAACACCGTAGAAACTGAACTCAATTTGATTCCGCACAGAGGAAATCACGTTTGATTGAGAACCGAGAAACACAGAGAAAAAAATCCCCAACCAGCGCGTGGAGCTTACGCGGTAAATCGCACAATTTTTATATCCAACGCATATGTCCCGCGCGGCTCACACCAAACGTTAGAGCCACAGAAATAACATGGAATATCGCGAACATCCAACACACCTGAGAACAACAATCTGGGGAGTCGACATATGCTTTATGCTAGCAGTCCTGAGCGGGATTGTTGGATATATTAATCAAGAAGGAACAGAGAACCCTTTCATTGAATCTGTATCGATGGTTGGTTTTTCATCTGGAGTACTGCTTTTTATACTTTGGGGAATCTTTAGGACAAAACGTTGCATATGTCCTCAATGCCACTCATGGATAAAGAGTTGGGATTATTCTGAAGCTGGGAAAGGAAAACGCTTTATCTGCCATAAGTGTAAAATCAGTTGGGATTCAAAATTAGTATATGATGGAACAGGTTAAAAAAAATATAGCTCTAACCAGCGCGTGGACCTTGCGCGGTAAAACGCACAATTTTCATGCCTGACGTTGGTAGTCCCGCGCAGGTCACACGTAACGTCAGAATAGAAAGAAAAAAAATATGAGAAAGAGTATATTGTTTTTGATTAGTATTATTTTGATTGGTTGTACCTCTGTACCAGTTCAACTATCAGATGATGGAAAAGATGTTTTGTTGATAAAATCATTCCCTGAGGGCGAAAGCGTTTATGACTATGAGGAACTCGGTCCCGTGAGCGCAAAACTTGGTTCCAATTTCCGTTCGCCAGATCTCAATATCATTGGCTGTAGGAATATATTAAGAAATAAAGCAGCATCAATGGATGCTGACATTGTGATTATTGAACATGAGCAAATCGGACAGCAAGGATCTGGCTATGGCGAATATGCGAGTCAGGGAGTTCCTAATGCAATTACCTTGATTGGTACGGCATATAAAAAAGAAAAATAAAAATTCTAACCAGCGAGTAGCCCCTACTTGGACAACGCCCGTTTTTGAAGGCAGAGTCTGATTCCCAAGCGGGTCACTCGTAACGTTCTTGCGGACTGCGCTACGCTTGTCCGCAAGAATGCGGCCGCTGCGCATACCAGCGGTTTTACAATTTAGAGAAAACCATTTCATTTGGATGTATCAGGAATCCGGTTTGTCCAATTCATCGAAGCCTTCGCCCTCCAGTTCCACCTGCTCGATCTTGGTGAAGCGGGAGGATATTTTTTTGGCGGAGACCTGCACGTCGCCAACATCCTTGTGGGCCTGCCCGATATGCGTGGCGAGCTTGTCCATACGATTCTGGAAGCGACCGAAGTCCTTCGACAGGGCAACCAAATGCTCCTGGATGATATGGATCTGTTTACGTGTAGCGGCATCTTTCAGCACCGCACGCGAGGTGGTCAGCACCGCCATCATCGTAGTGGGTGATGCCAGCCAGACGCGGGCGTTCTGAGCTTCTTCGACCAGATCGGGATAGTGGCCGTGGATTTCGGCAAAGACCGCCTCGGCCGGAATAAACATCACCGCGCCATCGGAGGTTTGGCCGGGAATGATGTACTTGGATGAGATATCCTTGATGTGCTTCTTGATGTCCTGGCGGAACTGCTGTTCTGCGGTTTTCCGGTCGGCGTCGCCCAACGTCGAATCCGTCATGCGCTGATAGCTTTCGAGCGGGAATTTGGAGTCGATGCAAACCGTCCCGGTCGGTTCTGGAAGAAAGAGTACGCAGTCGGCGCGCACGCCGTTGTCGAAGGTATGCTGAAGCGAGTAGCTGTTTTCCGGCATCATATTGGAAATCAGGGCGGAGAGCTGAACCTCGCCGAAGGCTCCGCGAGAGCGTTTGTCGGACAGCACCTCCTGCAGGGAAACCACATTGCCCGAAAGCTCGGCTATTTTTTCCTGGGCTTTATCAATCAAAGCCAACCGCTTGAGCACATCCGCAAAAACCGTGGTGGTTTTTTCAAAGCCCTTATCGAGACGTTCCTCGACCTTCCCGCTGATCTCTCCCAGCCGTCTTTCATTGGTATCGATCAGCTCCTTGACCCGTTCCCCCAATTGGCGCGCGTTCTTTTCGAGCGATTCATCGACCTTCTGTCGAACCCCCTCGACGTCCGCGCGAAGATCCTTCTCCAGCCCCCTGAAGATGTCTTCAAGGCGCTGGATGCGCGTGTCGCCCTGTTCCGTCAGCGTTCCAACACGGCTATTGAACTCATCCAGCCGCGTATTCTGACGGGCATTTCCGGTCAGCTGAACCACCAAAACAACAAACATAAGTACCAGCGCGACAATCAGAAGCAAAACAATCACACAAAATCCTCCAATAAACGGGTGCCAGTATGCAGCATGTTCAATCCCTTGGGAAGCGCTGAAACCAGAGAGTTGGTTTAGGCTGGATATTGGGTTTGGCGGAATGGTAGCGTGACTCCTCTTTCAACGGTAAAACGAACAAACCCCGGTTTTAAAACGAGTATGTATTTTTCGATCAGCGATGAAATGGTCAGCGAGTTCCTGAGCGGGCTCATTGTTGTATTGGCTCTGGTGGTGGTGGGCTGCACCATCGCCCTGATGCTGGGCGGCATGGCCAGACGCTTTCCATTCAGCCGCATGGCTCTGGTTATGGCCTTAACGCCGCTCAGCTTTGTCCGTTTCATGGAGTTGCAGACGATGTCGACCCTCCACCTCTACGCCATGATCGTCATTCTCCTCGGTATTACCATTGATGGAATCAACCATCTTCTTGAACCGAAAGAGCGCTCCCAAACTGATGAGAGCGAAGTACAGCAGACCTCGGATCAGGAAAACGAAGCCGAGACTCCCCCCGGCGTCATTGTCTGGGAAAAAGCCAAGTAGCCCCTACTCAGCCGTCCGCTTCCTGAAGTGCAGGGAATCTCCACGCTCATTGAAACCGATCGATTCCCCGATACCCTTGATACGGCCGCTCAGACACCCCCGGCACATGGATGAGTTTTCATCCAGGCACGGCTTGTTATCATAGAGCTGGTAGCTTGAACGATAGCTCGTTTCGGTCACATTTGGCAT
Organism: Pontiella sp.; assembly: GCA_050290185.1. Taxonomy (GTDB): domain Bacteria; phylum Verrucomicrobiota; class Kiritimatiellia; order Kiritimatiellales; family Pontiellaceae; genus Pontiella. Next base: position 243,259 of record JBNKHE010000007.1, on the reverse strand, counting down.
GATGACATTGGCTCCGCACCGAAGCCCCTGCTCCCGACCGGTATATTCAAGCGCCTGCAACGCCGTTGCGGCAGCAATATTGATGTCTTTCAGCACGATGCGTGTCACCGCAATCATTTTGAGTCCGAGTGTCAGCGCATCCTTTTTCTGCTCATCGGTATAGGGCGGTACTTCCAGCCCCATTGGCGTATCGGAATGCGGGATATACGGCCCCATGCCGACCATATCGATATCTATCTGCTTCAGAAATAGAATGTCCCGCGCCAGATCTTCCATGGACTGTCCGGGAAGTCCCATCATAACGCCGGTCCCCACCTGATAGCCACACCGTCTCAAGGCCGCCAGGCATTCCATTCGCGTTTCGATGCTATGATCGGCCGGATGGATACGGGCATATAGGTCCGGATTCGTGGTTTCAATGCGCAGGAGATAGCGGTGCGCCCCGGCATCCTTCCAACGCCGATAGGTATCCTCTTTCTGCTCCCCGAGCGAAAGTGTTATGCCCAGTTCGCCGTTGGTCTTATTTGAAATCCGGCCCACAACCCGCTCTATCATCGCGATGTATTCCGCGTCCTGCCGTTCGCCGGACTGGATGACACAGGAGCCGTACTCGGCCTCATAGGCCCATAAGGCTTCCTTGAAAATCTCTTCCTCATCCATCAGGAAGCGTTCAACGTTCGTATTGCTGCGCCGGATACCACAGTAGTAGCAATCCTTGATACATATATTGCTGCATTCAATGATGCCGCGGAAGTAGGCAATCCGGCCTACATACTGTTCCTTGATGAAATAGGCGCAATCATAGAGCGCCTGCAGTTCATCCTTGTCCGTGACCGACAGCAGCGCCGTGATCTCCTCCAACGAAAGCTCTTCTTTCCGCCTAGCCTTTGCCAAAATTTTATCGATCATATCCGTCCCATCCATCAGATTTAAAAATACAAATCGCGTTCCCCGGCGCGCACCTGCGCCATCCGTTGCTTCAACTCTTCCTTGGCCTTGCTTTCCGGCATCGTGGATAACTCGCGGTCAATTTGCTGTAGCCCGGCCTCCAAGGTATCTCCCGAGGCATAGTCGTTGAGGTATTCCAGAAAGGTCAGTACTGCATTGGGCGTGCAGAACCGTTTCACAAAACCCGGAATGGCAAATTCCATGAAATGCTCGCCGGTCCGCCCCTTCCGGTAGCAACCCGTGCAGAACGAAGGAATAAAGCCGGCATCGCACAGTTCCCTGATAATCTCATCGAGACTGCGGTTATCGCCCAACAGGAATTGGCTTTTTTTGAACGTCTCCTGATCATCACCCGAATAGGAGCCCACGCCGATGCTCGATCCGCCATCGATCTGGCTCACACCAAACGACAACATTTCGTTGCGCAATTCCGTCGTCTCGCGGCAGGTAAGAATCAATCCGGTATAGGGAACGGCTAAACGCAGAATGGCCACGAGCCGTTTGAAATCATAGTCCGAAACCGCCCACTTTTCGGTAATCTTATCGATATCCGTACCGACCGCTGGCTCCAGGCGGGGAAAGGAGATCGTGTGTGGACCGACATTGAATGTCTCCTCCAGATGGATCGTGTGGTACAGCAATGCCATCGTCTCGAAGCGCCAGTCGGACAGGCCGAGCAATGCCCCGATACCGAGATCGTCGATCCCTGCCGCCATCGCACGGTCCAGACCGTGCAGACGCCAGAGAAAGTTTGATTTTGGCCCTGCTGCATGTACCCGTTCATAGGTTTCGCGATGGTAGGTTTCCTGGAAGATCTGGTAGGTGCCGATTCCCGCCTCCTTGACGAGTTTGAAACCATCCACATCCAGCGGGGCCGCATTGATATTTACACGGCGGATTTCCCCCGGTCCTTTTTTAACCTTGTAGACTTCCTGTACCGTGTCGTGGATGTATTGCGCATCATATTTCGGGTGCTCGCCATAAACCATGATCAACCGCTTGTGTCCCTGATCCTCCAGCGCCTCCACCTCGGCAACCAGCTCTTCGCTCAACAGGGTTTTACGATGCACCTCCGTGTTATCCACGCGGAAGCCGCAATACTCGCACTTGTTCACGCATTCGTTCCCAACATACAGCGGTGCAAACAGCACGATGCGATTTCCGTAAATACGTTTCTTCAGTTCGCGGGCGCCCGCAAAAATTTCCTCTACCAATTCCGGGGAATCGGCATTGATGAGCGTTGCCATCTCCTCCGGTTCAAGCCGGTTTTTGTCCAGCGAGCGCTGTATAATTTCACGCACCCGTTCCGCTGATGGATTCTTCGTTTTTTCCAACCACCCAAAAATCTCATTTTCCGGGATAAAGCTCGTCAAACCATCGACATCTATCTGTGGCAATCCACGTTTCATTTCATTTCCTCTTCATAAGCATCCAGCGCGGCAGGGAATGGAGATAAGACCCTTTTTAACACGCCCTGGGTATGGGATATGCAAAGCCCGTAATTCGTGATCGGCACCCCGGCCGCCTCGCATTTTTCAATGCGCGAAAGCACTTCCCGGCGGTTTTGCATGCATCCGCCGCACTGCACAGCGAGCTTGTAGTCCGACAGGTTATCCGGAAAATCCCGCCCGGCACAAACATCGATCTCCAGATCGATGCCCACATACTGCCGGAGCCACCGCGGAATTTTCACCCGGCCGATATCATCCTCCAATGCATGATGACTGCAGGACTCGGCAATCAGCACCCTGTCACCCGGCTCCAGTTTTTCGATCGCAGCCGCACCGATGGCAAACTTTCGCAAGTCGCCTTTCAGCCGGGCAAACAGGATCGAGAAGGTCGTGCATGGTATATCGGGCGGGGTATCGGCCACCATCTTCAGTACCATTTGCGAATCACAAATAGCGATGTCCGGTTGCTGCGTCAGTATGGAGAGCATGCGGGCATATTCACGCTCCTTGCAAACCAGCGTTGCAGCATCGTTGTCTAACGCATCGCGAATGGTTGAAACCTGCGGAAGGATCAGCCGGCCCTTCGGCGCCTGCAGATCGATCGGCACCACCAGTACGGCCACCCCGCCCGGCTTTACCAAATCGCCCATCAGCGGTGGCGGACTGATAAACCCGTCCGGACAAACGCGCAGGATTTCAGCCTTCAACGAAGCCAGCACTTTGTCGCGGGATGCAAGGTCGGTCGAGTTAACGCTCAGATTGGTCAGTTCCGACCTATCCGACCTATCCATCTGATCAATCTTGTTGGCAATATGAACAACAGGAATTTTTTTAGCATGGGCCTTGGCCTCAACCGACCGTTCAAACTCGGTTATCCGGTCGCCTTCGTGCAAGAGCAGAATCACATCGGCGCGATCAAACACCTTTTCGGTGCGACCAACGCGTTTTTCTCCTAGCGCAGTCGTGTCATCGAGACCGGCCGTATCGAGAAAAACCACCGGTCCGATCGGCAGCAGCTCCATCGTTTTTTCGACCACATCCGTCGTGGTGCCCGCCTGCTCCGAAACAATCGAGACATCCTGCCCCGCCACCAGATTCAGAAAACTCGATTTGCCGACATTCGTGCGGCCGAACAAGGCGATGTGCAGTCGTAGACTTTTTGGTGCGGTTTGCATTAGCGGTGTCCCAGGGCCATTAGGTTTTGCGGTGCGAGCGTTTGCTCAACCAGCTCAACACCCAGTTCATTTTCGAGATAGTTTCTAAAATCTGTTCTACCCGTTTTCTTGAAGGTTTCGACCAGTTCTGTGGCGCGGTCATATCCAATCTTCGGAAGGAATGCGGTCACGATCTCAAGCGATGCGTTAAACTGACGTTCGCACTCCACTTCATCGGCCTTGATGTCCCCGGCGTGCCTGGACAGCATCTTGGCGGCGGTCCCCAGCAATTCCATCGACTCCAAAAGGGCTGATGCGAGCAACGGCATAAACTCGTTAATCTGCAACGAGCCACGGGATGCACATTCGGCAACTATAAAATCATTGGCCTGCACCTTGATGGCGATCTGCATCACACTCTCCAGGATAACGGGATTTACCTTGCCTGGCATGATTGAGGATCCGGCCTGCACGGCGGGCAACTTGATCTGGCGGTTCATGTGCAGCAACCGCAGATCGCCGCAAATCTTGAGCAGGTTGGTGGCACTCGCTTTAAGAATGCCGGATACTTCAACGAACGCATCGGCATTGGCGGTTTGATCAATCAGGTTTTCCCCGCGACTGAGACCGAACCCAGTCACCTCGCGCAGCTTATCGGAAGCTAGAAAAATATAGCTGCGCGGTGCCGTCAGGCCGGTTCCAACGGCCGTTCCTCCGAGGTTGATGACCCGCAAGCGTTCTTCGCATTTGAAGGTACGCCAACGGTCGCGCGCAAACGCCTCGGCAAACGCTCCGAACTCCGCTCCCAGCGTCAACGGAACGGCATCCACCAGTTCGGTTTTTCCGATCGTGGGGATATGCGCAAACTCTTTTTCAAGCCGCTGGAATACCCCTTGCAAGGTTTCTATTTCAGAAGCCAGTTTACGCAGGCCGCTGATGGCCGCCACTTTTACGGCCGTCGGATAGACATCGTTGGTGGACTGATGCAGGTTCACATCTTCGATGGGATGAATTCCCTCACCTGCCTGATGGGCAATGAGTTCATTCACGAACATGTTGGTTGAGGTGCCTGCCCCACCCTGCAAGGCGGACAACGGGCATGGAACATCGGCGACCGTATCGCAGGAGGCGACGATGGCATCTGCCTTGTCGGCAGATAGATATCCCAGTTCCTTATTGGCGAGGGCGCAAGCCTTCTTCACGAGAATCACTGAAGCAATCAGCTCAGCCGAAACGGTATCTCCGGGAATGGGGAAATTTTCCAAAGCCCGGGCAGTGTGTATTCCATAGGGCGCGTTGGCTGAAAGTTGCTTTTCGCCCAGAAAATCTTTTTCGGTTCTCGTTTCCATAATGTGATCCACAGAATACTCGGGTTCCGTTAACAAACCTTGACGGGAATCAAGCCTGTTGAATTTTGCTCAGCATCGATTTAACGGATACGCCTTGGATGCGACCGAGTTTCCCGGTCAGGGAACCGAGCTGATCGGTGGAGGCATCGATGACGAGTGTGATGGCAGAACAGTTGCGTTCGGGGCACGGAACCCCGGTGCGGGCAAGAATGATATCGCCGAATTCGGACAACAGCGTATTTACAATTGCCGCGTTTTTAGCGCGGTCTTCGATTATAAGGCCGACAAAACCAAGACGCTTTCCCATGGACTCCTCCGTTCCGATTTACGAAACCTTCAGAATGATTTAAAAGATCCCTTGCAATCTGCCGCAGCCGATTCCTCAGGAAAGATTCGACCCTACCCCACCCCAAGGTGATGACAAGAAATATCTCGGTCGCCATAATATTGATTCCTTGTCTAAACAAGATAGGATGCGCGGCATGAACTCAATCGAATCACTCCTTCACCCCTATATTGAACTCGAAAGCACTGTCCGGGAACTGATGGCCGATCTCTGCAGCGATATGTGCGGCATGTGCACGGCCTGCTGCTGCCGGGTGGATATCTGCGAAGAGGCCCTCGAAAGCGCATTTCTCTCGCGCCTGCTGAAACGGCAGGAGCTCGACGCGAAGGATCTGGATGATCGCTATGGCTGGCTTGATCAGGGCGGCTGTTCGCTCGAATACGGCCGCCCGCCGATCTGCTACGCCTATTTTTGCGACCAGCTGCTCGCCCGCCTGCCGGATGACGATGCACGTCTGGCGACCCAGGTGCTGGGTCAGCTGTTGCACCATGTTGGCCGCAATGCTTTGGGCGATTTGCATCTGGTTGAAATCAGGAATTCCGACGATTTAAAAAAGGTTGATTACGATGCAATCGAGGAACGCATGAACGATGCGCAGGCTGCACTTGGCGCCATTGAAGAATGGATCGAAACGGGCCGCCTCGGAAAAACCGAGCGGGAAATACTTGCTGTGATTCCGATCGAGGAACTGTAGCGGAACCGGGTGGAATCGGCCGGCTCGGCCGGCCCCGAAGCATTGGATGCGATCACCACCCGCTATGCTTGAGGCGCGTTTGCCATCGCCCGCCCCTCCGGGGCCGTTTCCTGAAACATTTACAACGCTCGCATAGCCGCTTGACCCATTCGCAGTTCCGGAGTCAAACGTATCCGGTTGGCCAAGCAGGCCGGCAAGGACGAGTCCGGCGGATCGAAACAGAGTGATAGCAGTGCGGTACGTACAGCTTCCCTCCTCTTTTAGGAGAGCAGGCCCCCTTGCCATAAATGCAAGAAAAGCTTGGTACTGGAACAAATACTACTTCTGCATCACATCCCATTTGGGCCGTTGCCAGCTGTGCCTGAACGCGGCCTCATCACCAACCACCACCGTATTGCTTTTTTCGATGGCATCCAGAAACAGGACAAAACTGAAAGCATCGTCCTTACCCATGTGCTCTACAGCCTCTTCCGCCAAAAGGTTCGGAGGCAGCAGCAGGCGGCCGTTGATGATGTCCGGTTCGAACGGCAGGTTCGCAGCGGCCTTGTAGCCCTTGTAGACCAGTTCGGAGCAGACCAGTTCGTTATCGGTCGTAAAGTCAAAATTGAGATCATACGGTTTTCCGTAATTTGAAAACGCCGCCATCAGGGCCTCGAACTTTTCGGCCTTGGAAAGGTTGGGTCGAATGACACCGAGGTAGTCACATCTGGCACTCGTCTCCAGCGACTGGAAGACCACGCCGGGACGAATCGCTTCAATCACCCTGATCGGATAACCGTCGGCATCGGCTTCTTTCCAATCGTTCAGCACGTCGGCATAGCGGGCCTGCATGGCTTCGAGCGGATCATTTTCCTGGTCACTAAAATAAGCTTCAAATTCGGAAGGCGTACCGACATACAACGCCACATGCGGCCAAAAGCCCGGGATGCCGATATTCGTCATATGCCAGTTGCGGCGCTGAATAAGGATATCTCCCGGCTGAAGCTTCGGCTGGTATTTCGCCAGTATTTCCGGGGTAATGAGATAGTCACGGCGGGCCGTGCGGATGTAGCTCATTTGCACGGCCACTTTTTTCTGTACCGGAAGCAGGGTTTCAAATGCCGCCCGTTCCAGGTGATCCAACGGATTTTCGATGAAGATGTCCGCCTGCTTCCCTAGTGTATGGTAGAAGTTGTTTTTCCGCTGCAGGAAGTCGTCTATGATTCCGGCATCGAAGGTCGCGTCGTTCTTGATCAATTCCCGATAGGCAGCGCCTGCGTTCATGCGCAGCATGACGTTGGGATGGGTCAGTCGCTGCTTCATGACAAAGTAGCTGTCCACCGGAATGCCTTCCCCCTCTTCGTTCAGAAGCGTTTCCATAAAGTCGCTGTTGTCCACCATGCCGACAATCTGAAGACAGGCGTTGTATTGAGTGACATAGGCCATATACGCCAGCATGAATGCATCGGCATGAAGTTGCGGTTCGGCGACATAGTCGATTTGATGGAAGCTGCGATATTTTTCCTTAAGCAAATCGAATTCAAGAAACGCCATTACACCATCGCGCCAGAGGGATCGTATTTTAGCGCGCTCTTCCTGCGTCAGGTTATCCACCTGCCGTTCCAGCAGATGTGACCCGGAGAATTCGCGGACCAAATCATCGGCCGCTCTGCGCAGCATGATGTAGCTGCCGAGATCTTCCGTTATCTCCGCGCGCAGCTCTTCGGGCGACAAGCCGGCCAAGGGGCTGTTTTCGACGGGAACGAGTACCCCGGCCACGTAGAACGCCACGAGCAGAATAATCGCCACCACCGCATGCGGCAGGAAGGGTTTGGTTTTTTTCCTGATGATCCGTTTCTGGACGTGCAACAGTCGGTAGTTGATCCGGTACGACACGATCAACGGGATCCAGCCAAGTCCCAGCAGGATAAACGCCGTCAACCGGTGATAGGGATAGGCAATGCGCATGCCCAGCACCACGATGGCCAGAACAACGAGCAACAGCGGGACGAGCAGGAGACGTTTATTTTTCAGCATTGCGTTTATTCTCCATATCCAGCTTCCACAATTGCTTCTGCGTCTGGAAGACGGTTGCGAACAAGGCAAACGTGGCTCCGGCCAGGACGTAGGGAAGCACGCGCACAATTTCAATCTTGTCGGCAAAGACAATGATGAAGGTATTGATGAGAATAAAGATCGCGCGCACTTCGGTCGGACCGATACCCATGTAGCTGATGCGGAAGGCACCTGTGGCCGCAAAGGAGAGGAAGGAATTCACCATGAACGCCCCGAACAGGGCGAGGATATAGAAGAGCAGATATTTGTTTTGATCCTCAACCATCAAGCCGTAGCCAATGATAATCGAACACAGAAACAGATAGTCGAGGAAGTGGTCCATGTAGTACCCCCACTTGACGAGACCCGTATTGCGCCGGCGCCCCACTTCGCCATCCAGCAGATCCGTGATGTACTGGCCGAAGATCGCAAACGAAACCACCCAGAGCCACTGCACCTGATAACGCGCCAGGAAGCTGAAGAGAATGATCAGGGCGCACCACAGCACCGTGGTCAGTGTAAGGTGGTAGGTCTCGACCTTCTTCGGCACCTTGGGAACCAGCCAGTCCTTCAAACGGTTTTCCGCGTTTGCCAGAATCCAGGTTCCCTCTTTCTTATCGCCATGAAACGCCATACAGCCCCCTTACTTGTGTTAAATAATGCAAGTACAGATATTAAAAAACCTGATTAGAGATGAATGCAATTTTATTGAAGGAATTGTTTACAAGCTCCGCTCAACTGGATACACAACTTTCATTGCATTGGAAGTAATGTGGGAAAAATAAAAATCAGGAGAAAATAAAATGGCAGCCAAGAAGACAGCAGCTAAAAAAACTGCAGCAAAGAAAGCTCCGGCAAAAAAGGCTCCGGCCAAGAAAGCCGTTGCAAAGAAGGCTCCGGCTAAAAAAGCCGTTGCAAAGAAGGCTCCAGCCAAGAAAGCCGTAGCTAAAAAAGCGCCGGCGAAGAAGGCTCCGGCGAAGAAGTCCGCTGCAAAAAAGGTCATGTACACGGCGGAACAGGTCTATTCGATGATTGAACAGGCCGCCTACTTTTCTGCTGAAAATGACGGATTTAGCAAGGATCCTGCGGAATACTGGGCGCAGGCGGAAGCCTCGATCAAGTCGATGATCAAATAACCTCGGCAACGATCACTGCGAAAGGCGGTTCTTCGGAACCGCCTTTTTTATTCGCCGACCAATGTGCCCGTAAGCGAAAGTTCGGCGGCCGAGGTTATTTCCACATGCTGAAATGTCCCGATCAAATCCTCGGACGCATCCAGCACACGAACCGGAAGCTTGCCTTCGGTACGCCCTGTCAGCGCCCCCGCAAACCGCTTGTCTTTTCCATCAACCAGTACACGATAGGTCTTCCCCACCATGGATAAATTGTGTTCATACGATGTGCGCTTGAGAATCTCGGCCAGACGGGCGAGACGTTCGCTTTTCTGCGGAGGTTCGATGTCGTCCTCCCAACGGGCCGAACGGGCACCGACCCGCGGAGAATACTTGGCGACGTAGGCCATATTATAACCAACCTTAAGCATCAGGTCGGCCGTATTTTCGAACTGTTCGTCCGTCTCCCCGCTGAAGCCCACAATGATGTCGGTAAAAATAGTGGCGGTCGGCAACAGCTCGCGGATGTCGTCAACAATCTTGAGATAATCCTCGATGCTGTGGTTGCGGTTCATGCGCCGCAGCAGTTTTTCATCACCGCTCTGCACCGGAAGATGGATTTGTTTGGCAAGGCAATCGTAGTCGGCAATCGCTTCGATAACGTCGCGGGTCATGTCGCGCGGATGTGGCGACGTGAAGTAAACCCAGAATTGCCGACCGCTGGCCTCGCCGATTTCGCCGACCTTGCGCAACAACTTGGCAAAAGAGATTTCCGCGCCCTCTTTATCCAGTCCGTAGGAGTTAACGTTCTGACCCAGCAATGTGATGGATTTGATCCCTTGATCAACCAGCCGTTGTACCTCGGCAAGAATATCCCCGCTGGCACGCGAGACTTCCCTGCCACGGGTATAGGGCACGGCGCAGAACGAGCAAAACTTGTCGCACCCGTTCTGGATCGGAACATAGGCCTCGAACGAAGAGCTGTAGGTCGGATCGACCTGCCAGAAGTCCGTGCGCTCATCCTGCCGCTCAAGACTGTCGAGCTGGTGGCGCGTGGAGTATTCGGTGGTAACGCCACATTGCTGTAGCATGCTCGGCAGATCCGGCAGTTCATTCATGCGGAACACAAGATCGAACAGCTTCAGGAACTTAACCTCGTCGGCCGGCAAAATGCACCCGGAAACAAAGGTGACGAGCGGACGGTCATTCTTCCACTGATTCCATTTCTGGATTTTGCTGTAGACCTTATCGATCGCCTTTTGACGGACCGAACACGCGACGACACCGATCAAGGAGGCTTCCTCCTCAATCTCAGTCATTTCATAACCCATGCCTTCGATAACACTGCGGATCCGTTCGGAATCCGACTGGTTCATCTGGCAACCCAAGGTGACGACGCAGCACTTCATATATCACTTCGCTCCATTACCGATTTTTAATTGCCGAGTTGCGGAAATCAACCGGCGTGGGCCTCTGACCAACCAAAGCGGTGGCAGCCCTGAAAATCAAAAACCGGAAATCAAAAATTAAAAGTAGACTTCGGTGTGTATGTTCGCTGTGGGAAGGCCCATTTCCTGCAACAGATCGAACGCCTCGTAGATCATGTCGCAATTACCGCACAGGAACGCATGCGCATCGCGAGTAATTTCCAGCGTCTTGAGATATTCCGTAACACGGCCTTTGTAGTCGCCGCCGTCTTCGCGCGAAACACAGTGGAAATAGTTGCCGTCGTAAGCATCCGCTTCGTAAGCCTCGTCGGCTTTGCTGGTTCCGTGAATGAGGCGGTAGTTGAGTTCCGGATAGGAATGGACAAAGCTATGGAATGGAGAAATCCCGGTTCCGGTGGCAACAAACAGAAGCGATTCTTTGCGGATATCTTCAGTCAGCTTGAAATGCCCGTATGGCCCCCCCACACTGACCCGCTCCCCGGCTTCGAGATCGCACAGCTGCTTGGACACCAAGCCGTCCTCAACGCGGCGCACCAGCACTTCGACATATTCGGCATCGGCCCCCGAATAAACAGAATAGTCCCGGATCTCCGCATCGCCTTCAATCCCGACGCGGATGTACTGTCCCGGATCGAACTTAAGCCCTTCCCGTTCAAAGCGAAGAACCGCGGCCGACTCAGTCAGCTTACGTACTTCCAATACCTTGCAGGTGGTGCGTTTTTTCTTCGGTTTCAACATCGGTAACTCCTCGCTTGCAGAAACAGCCCTTATAAATCGGTGCTCTATCGCCAACCCCTTCGACCCGGGTGCTATCGCACCTTGCTCAGGGTTCGTCCTGAGCGAAAGCCCTGAAAAGGGCAGGAACCGAAGCCCACAGGGAGAATGTGGCACCATTCTGGTGCAACATCCGGGCTAAAAGTGCGCGTTTATAGAGTCCGACTGCCGGAAAGTCAAACGGAACCCGACGACAACATGCCTCTGCAGTTGGCCAAGGAAACGGGCTTGCAATCCGGCACTCAGTCGATACTTTTGGCAGTCGCAACGGAGATCCAACATCGCGCAACCAGAATCCAGACTAGCCCAATACTTCATCCCGCACCGTCTCACCATTGTCGTTACGCTGATATGCGCCTGGGTGACGGTCGGATGCAATCTGGCTATGCCGGTTGTGATCCGTTGGATCATCGACGGCCTCAACGAAGGGTCGCTCTCCCCTGCAGACCTATGGAAATATCTCTTGCTCTTCGTCGGTATCGGCGTTGTATCCATCATCTTTTCACGCATGCTGCGGCGCGTTCCGATGAAGATGTCGCACCAGATCGAATATGCCCTGCGCGGCGACGCGTTTGCACACCTCACCAGGCTCGACCAGACCTATTACCGATCCGAACGTACGGGCGATTTGATGACGCGGCTTTCTTCCGACATCAACATCATCCGCGACTCCATCGGTCAAGGCTTCCTTCAAATATCCCGGGCCATAACGACCATCGTGTTCGCCTCGGTGGTCATGACCATCACGGAACCGCATTTGGCGGCATTGGTGATCGTGGTCTTCACCCCGATGGTTTTCTTCTTTTTCATCATAATTCGCATCATGCGCCGCTATCAGCAGGAGCTTCAGGAACGCGTTTCCGAGGTTTCAAACTTTTGCCAGGAAACTTTTTCCGGCATCCGCTGCATAAAGGGCTTTGCGCTGGAACGACGGCGGAATACCGAGTTCGCGGACCTGAATTCAGGCCTCATCTGGAAAACCATGCGGATGCAGGCCGCCCGGCAGTTTCTATTTCCCTCCATGGCCTTCTGGTTCGCGCTCGGCACGATTCTCATTTTTTTCATAGGTGGCCGAAAAATCATAGCCGGGGAAATGACGGTTGGCACCCTGACTCAATTCGGGCAATACCTGCTCTACATGCAATGGCCCCTGCTCTCCCTCAGCTGGGTCATGAGCATGCTGCAGCGCGGCAAGGTGAGCTGGATACGGGTCAAGGCCATCCTCGACCAGGAACCCAACATTGCCGCCAACAGCCATGCCGAACCGTTTCCTGTTCCGGTTGATTCCTCCATCCGCTTTGAAAACCTGGATCTCGAGATCGATGGAAGAAAACTACTGGAGTCCATCGACCTCGATATTCCCCGGGGAATAACACTGGGTATAACCGGACCGACGGGCAGCGGGAAAACACTGCTTGCATCACTGGTCGCCCGCCTGGTTGATCCTACGCAGGGAACCATACGGATCGGCGGAAGGGATCTTCGCGAGGTGTCCCTGGCGGAACTACGCGGCATGATCGGCTACGCAGCCCAGGAACCGGTACTCTTTTCGCGGACGCTGGAGCACAACATCGGCTTTGGGGTCGAAGATGCCGACATAAGCACGGTCGGCTGGGCGGCCGAGGTTGCGCATCTGCATCAGGATGTGCAGGGCTTCCCCGAACAATATCAGACCATGCTGGGCGAACGCGGAGTCACCCTTTCCGGCGGCCAGCGTCAGCGCACCTCCATCAGCCGGGCCATAGCCCGCCGACCGGATATCCTAATTCTAGATGACGTACTCTCCGCGGTCGATACCCAGACCGAAGCCGCGATCATGGAAAAACTCCAGCCGGTGATGGCCGAACGCACTACGCTATTCGTCAGCCATCGTATCTCCACCCTTCGCTATGCCGACGAAATCGTCGTCATCGAAAACGGACGCATTACCCAGCGCGGCACCCATGATGAGCTGATCCGGCAACCCGGCTACTACGCCGAACTCAACACCATGCAACAGCTGGAGCAACAACTGGAGGCCGACCAATGAATCCGGCCAAAAGACTGCTATCCTTTGCCCTCCCGTACAAGCGTTCGCTGCTGTTGGCCTTCGGGCTGATTATGTTCACCTCGCTTTCGATCAACTTCCTGCCGGTCCTGCTCCAACGTATCACCGACGAGTGCCTGCTCGATGGCGCCACACCGGTCGACGGACGCATGGCACTGATGATGCGACTGGGCATTCTGTATCTTGTCATCGCCGCCGTCGGCCATTCGGTCCGGTACGTACAGGCCATGCTGACCGCATGGATCGGCCAGCGCATCATCTACGACCTGCGCCTATCCGTCTTCGGCAAAGTGCTGCGCATGCACCAGGCCTATTTTGACCGCACTGCCATCGGAACCCTAATGACGCGCGTTACCTCCGACATCGAACGCCTCCAGCATTTCGTGACAGAAGGCGTGGTTGGCTCTCTGGCCGATATTTTCATGATCATCGGCATCATGGGCTATATGATCTGGTTCAGCCCCAAACTGTCCCTCGCCATATTTTCAACGCTCCCGCTCCTATTCGCACTGATGTATTTCATCAATGTCAAATTGCGCAACGCCAACCGCGATATCCGGGACCGGCAATCGCGCCTGAACGCCCTGATTCAGGAAGACCTTACCGGAATGAGCACCATCCAGCTCTTCAGCCGCGAGGCCAGCGCCGTTGAAGATTTCGACCAGCGAAACAGCCACCTGCAGTCGGCCTATTTCGACGAAGTACGCTGGTTCAGCCTCTACTTTCCCACCATCGAAGGCAGTCAGATCCTTGCGGTACTGCTCACGCTGGGCATCGGCGGCTTTGCTATCAATAACGGGTCCGATGTCATCACCGTCGGCAAGCTGATCGCCTTTCTGGCCTACGTCCGGAACTTCTTCCATCCGCTCGGATCGTTGTCCGACAAAGCGGGTTCCTTCCAGATCGCCATGGCTTCCACCGAGCGTATTTTCAAACTGCTCGATACAGAAGAGGAAGTCACCGACCCGGAGCAACCTGAATCGCCGGAACGAATTGCCGGATGCATCGCCTTCGACCATGTCAGCTTCGCCTATACCACGGATAATTGGGTCATCAAGGATCTCTCGTTCGCTGTCGAACCGGGACAAGTACTAGCCGTGGTCGGAGCCACCGGCGCGGGCAAAAGTACCATCATCAACCTGATCGGCCGTTTCTACGATGTGCAAAAAGGTGCTGTAACGATTGACGGCATCGACGTCCGACGGTTTGACAAGAATGACCTGCGCAGCCGGCTCGGCTATGTTTTCCAGGATCCGTTCATATTCACCGCCTCCGTGGCCGACAACATTGGGCTTCAGACGCCCGGACTCGAGCGGGAGGACATTATCCGGGCGGCAAAAACCGTAAACGCGCACACCTTCATTGAGGAAATGAACGACGGCTACGACACCGTCCTCAATGAACGGGGCGAAGGACTCTCGCTTGGCCAGAAGCAACTGCTGGTGATGGCCCGCACGCTGGCACAGAATCCTGAACTTCTCTTCGTACTCGACGAAGCTACGGCCAGCGTCGATACCGGCACGGAAATGCTCATTCAGGATGCGCTAGGCAAACTGATGGCCAACCGCACAAGTATCGTCATCGCCCACCGCCTTTCCACCATCCGCCATGCGGACCGCATCCTCGTCATGCGTCACGGCGAACTGGTCGATCAGGGAACGCATGAGGAACTGATGGCCCGCGACGGCTATTACCGGCAACTGTACGAATTGCTGCAGCACAGCCCGGATCACTAGCACAAATATGTTTTCAAAAAAGTTAAAACCCAGGAACTGCAAGCACCTGGAGGAACCGCCCGCCACTCATGCGAGCTCTGTCGAAGAGGCCCCCTACCCTCCACAAACGGCCTCTTAACGGGGGTTATGCCATGAGTGCATTTAAAAGAGTCCTCGAATTCAAGATTTGCGAAGGAATTGGCACTTCTAATGCTTTATATGAGGCATCGTGCGCATTTCTGATAAAATTGGATTCACATTGGTCGAGATCATGATTGCGGTCTCGATTATAGGCCTTTTGGCTGCGCTTTCTGTGCCCGCCGTTCTCAATGCCGGGAATAATGCCCGCGCAAAAAGGTTTGCACGCGAAATCAAGAACGCAGGCTATGCCTTTGTCGAGTACTCATTCGATCACGGTGACTATCCAAGGGACAAAACCCCCGGACAAATGCCATTAGGCATGGCCGAATATCTGGCAGGGTTTCCATGGACTGAAGATACCGTTATCGGAGGAAGCTGGGACTGGGATTTCCAGCAGTTTGGCACCTATGCCGGCGTCTCCGTTTACCAGCCAAATTGGGGCGATGAGCAAATGAAGGAAATTGATAAGATCATCGATGACGGAAACCTCTCATCCGGGAAGTTCCGAAAACGCGCGGGAGGCTACATCTTCGTGCTAGAAGAACTCTGATCTCTACTCGCCGATAATTTTGACGAGCACCCGTTTTTTCCGCTTCCCATCCAGCTCAAAATAGAAGAGCTGCTCCCATGGACCAAGGTCTAGTTTCCCGTCAGTCACCGCAACCACCACTTCCCGCCCCATGATGGTGCGCTTCAGATGGGCATCCGCGTTGTCTTCGTAGCCGTTGTGGGCATATTGGTCGTAGGGCTTTTCCGGAGCCAGCTTCTCCAGCCACCGCTCAAAATCGGAATGCAGGCCACTTTCATTGTCGTTGATGAAAACCGATGCGGTGATATGCATCGCATTGACCAGGCAGAGCCCTTCCTTGATACCCGACTCTTCAAGACATTCGTCAATGTCGGGGGTGATATGGATAATCTGCCGCCGTTTAGGGGCCTCAAACCAAAGTTCTTTGCGATATGATTTCATCTTACCGGTTCCTCATGGTTGCAAGCGGCACCAGCATTTCATTCAGATAAAGCTGACGGACCAGATCGCAGTCCAGCCGGTGCCCGGCCTTGTAGGAGGTAATCTTCCCTACGAACATCCCGTTGTGAATCAGAGCAATCGCCGCCAGCAGATCTAGCACAGCCCGATGCCATACGGCCTCAAGAGCCTTGCCTTCGTGTTCGAGCCGCGGCTCGTTTTTGTATTTCTTCTTTCCGGCAATGGAGACGTTGGTCTTGTTGTAGCCCAGATTGCGCACATCGGCAAACAGCCTTCCGATTGTCGCGCAGTAAAGTACCTTCCCGTATGACGTGTTCGTCCGGGCAACCGACGCCATACGGGTAAGTTCTTCACATACCGGAAAAATGATGCGCTGCTGCCCGATCGCCGTACTGAAATTCACAGCGCAATCCACGGTAAGCTTCGGATCATCCAGATTGTCAGGCGGTGCAAGTGTAACAAAATCCCCATAGGAGCCGCCCACCGTCACCGGCTCCTTCACCGTCACATAGTTCACCGGCCGGTCCGTGGTTTCAATTCCGCACTGGTCGAATGCTTCGACCAGATCAAGACTGCCCTGCTCAAACAGGGGCGGATCCCCCGAGTCGAGCTTGATCATCACATTGTCGATCCCCAAGCCCATCCGCAGGGAAATAATATGCTCAACCATGCGGACATAGTTGTGCGGATTTCCGCTGCGCAGCACAATGTTGCTTACGATCTGCCCCGTCGTCCAGACATTGGCAATACTCACACGGATCGGAAGCGTCTTCGGAAGATCGATCCGGTTGAGCCACCATCCCTCGTTATCCGTCGGCTCGAAAGTGATCGTTCGCGTCGCCTTCCCCATGAACGTGCCGGGGCCTGATATGGAGGCTGACCCTGCCAGCGTCGTCTGGAATTTGCGATAGGCCGGAACCTCCTTCTCGCTGAGGTCCCAGTCCACCGGCTGGCGGCTCATGGCGTCGTACGAGGCGTTAATCGCATCTTCGTCGCCCATTAAAATGATGCCTGGATGAGTCATAAATCGAATCCGTTCTGCTTTGATCTGCGCTTTTGAATGACATACATTTAGTGGCTTTGCGGCTCCAACGCAAACAAAACAAGGGGACTCCGATTGAAAGAGGGAACGGTGATACGCTCGACCGGGGTGGTTGGCGGCTTTACGCTGCTTAGCCGCGGGCTCGGCATGTTGCGCGATATTATTATCGCCTACTATTTCGGCACCTCCCTCATGGCATCGGCCTTTTTTGTGGCCTTCAAGATCCCCAACCTGTTCCGCAGGCTGTTTGGAGAAGGCGCCCTCTCCGCCGCATTCATCCCCGTTTTCATCGAAACCCGCACTAAACAGGGGGATCGATCCGCCTGGGATATGGCCAGCAAAGTCGTAACCTTGTGCGCCGCCGTTCTATCCGCCATCGCCCTCCTTGGCGTGGTCCTGTTCTCCCTCGCCATGCACATCCCGGGACTGTCGGAAAAATGGGTGACCAACTTTGATCTTTCGAGGATCATGTTCCCCTACGTCGTCTTCATCTGCCTTGCCGCCCTCTTCATGGCGGTACTCAATTCGTTCAAGCATTTTTCCACCTCGGCCTTCGCGCCCTGCCTGCTCAACCTCGTGCTCATCTTCGCCATGCTCGGGCTCTTCCCGGTGGTCGGAACAAACGATAGCGATCGCGTCCACATACTGGCATGGGCGGTCCTGCTCGCGGGCGTATTGCAAATGAGCGTTCAGCTCCCCGCACTCAAACGCTTTGGATGTCCCTTCCGCTTTGCGAGCAAATGGAACGACCCGCGCATCCGTCAAATCTTTTTATTGATGGGGCCGGCGGCACTGGGAGCCGGAATTACCCAAATCAATGTCTTGCTGGATGGTTACCTGGCCATCTGGGTGGGTGACTGGGCCCCTGCCGCACTTTTCTACAGCGAACGCATGGTCTACTTCCCCCTCGGCATCATCGCCACCGCCATGGGCACCGTGCTGCTGCCCACCTTCTCCTCCCATTCAGCCAACGGCGACCATGCCTCCATGGCCAAAACCATTTCCCAGGCCATGCGCCATCTGATTTTCATCATGGCCCCCGCCGCCCTTGGATTGCTGGTACTTGCGCCGAACATCCTGCAGGCCATCTTTGAATGGAACGGAAGCTTCAATGCCCAGTCGACTATGCTTAGCAGCCGCGCCCTGATTTTCTACGCACCAGGCCTGCTCGTCTTCAGCGCCGCCAAAGTATTTGTTCCGGCCTTCTACGCCATGCAGGACACCAAAACGCCCGTCCGCATCGGCATCTACGTCGTGCTGCTCAACCTCATCATGAACGTCACCTTTATCCTCACCTTCCCGCTCTACTGGAAACATGCAGGCATGGCCCTCGCCACCGTACTTGCCGAGGCTGCCGGCATGGTTGCCCTCGGGTATATTCTCGCCCGGCGCATCGAAAACATCCAGTGGAAGAAAACCGTCCAAACCCTCGTCCGGTCTCTCCTTTGCGCCCTCGCCATGGCTGCGGTTGCCTGGCTGGTTGCACGCTATGCCACGCCTTGTCTAACGAACTTCCTGCCCGCAAAAATTGCCCAGATCGCCGTCGTGGCCGCCGCCATCCCCGCCGGTATAGCAACCTACCTCCTGATGGCCCTGGCCCTCCGGGCCCCGGAAGTCCGGGAAATCACCGACTCTCTCCGCGGAAAATAGAAAGGGAGGTGCCTCCGGCCTCCTATGCAGTGGTTGATGGAATTTACTTCTAATCGCCGGCTTTGAATTTATACTGACAAGCATGAAATGTGTTCTGGCACTCGACCAAGGTACCACGAGCTCCCGGGCGATCCTCTTCGATCAAGCCGGCAGCATACGCTCCATTGCCCAGCAGGAGTTCAAGCAATTCTACCCGCACCCCGGCTGGGTGGAGCATGATCCGGAGGAAATCTGGAAAGCCCAGCAGGCCACGGCCCGGAAGGCCATGCACCATGCCGGAGTCCACTCCGAAAACATTGTTGCCATCGGGATCACCAACCAGCGGGAAACCACTCTGGTGTGGAACCGTAAAACCGGCCAGCCCATCCATAACGCCATAGTCTGGCAGGATCGCCGCACGGCAGACCTCTGTGCCCGGTTAAAGGCCGATGGACTGGAGACCACATTCAATGAGAAAACCGGATTGTATCTGGATCCGTATTTTTCCGGCACCAAGATCAAATGGCTGCTGGACAATGTCGATGGAGCACGAACGCAGGCCGATCGCGGTGAGCTGGCCTTTGGCACCATGGATTCGTGGCTGATGTGGAAGCTCACGAATGGCGCACAGCACATCACCGATGCAACCAATGCTTCGCGTACCCTGTTGTTTAACATCCATGGGTTGGACTGGGACGATACCCTGCTCGATCTGCTGGACATTCCCCGGAGCATGATGCCGGACGTACGATCATCGAGCGAAGTCTATGGTTGCGCGGACAAATACCTTTGTGAATGTGGATGCAAAATCTCCGGCATTGCCGGTGATCAGCATGCCGCCCTGTTCGGACAGTCCTGCTTTGATACCGGCGCATCAAAGAACACGTATGGAACCGGGTGCTTCCTGCTGATGAATACCGGCAACAAGCCGGCAACATCAAAAAACAAGCTGTTGAGCACACTGGCATGGAAGATCGGCGACAAAACCAGCTATGCCCTCGAGGGGGGCGTCTTCATAGGCGGAGCTGTTGTGCAATGGTTGCGCGACGAACTTGGAATCATCCAGACAGCCCCCGAAGTCGAGGCCCTGGCGATGCAGGTACCCGATCCCGGAGGCGTCTGTTTCGTGCCGGCGTTCGCCGGGCTCGGCGCACCGCACTGGGACCCGCAGGCCCGTGGTACCCTCATCGGCCTGACACGCGGCTCCAACAAGGCGCATATCGCCCGGGCAGCACTGGAATCAATGTGCTTCCAGTCGTTGGAAGTATTGAGGGCCATGGAAAAGGATGCCGGAGCTCCAATGAATACCCTTCGCGTTGATGGCGGCGCCTGCGCCAACAACCTCCTGATGCAGATCCAGTCGGATCTTTTGCAGATCCCGATCGAACGCCCCAAAATGATAGAAACCACGGCCTTCGGTGCGGCGGCGCTGGCGGGCCTTGCGGTCGGGTTCTGGACGGGAACGGAAGAACTATCAGCCCTGCGCAAAATCGACCGCGTTTTCGAGCCGCAGATCAGCACCGATGAGGCTGAAAACCGCTTTGTCCAATGGCTCCGCGCCGTGGAACGCAGTCGGGAATGGGAGGTCGGATCATGATCATCGGTATACCGCACGAGGTGAAGAAGGATGAATATCGTATCGCCATGCTACCCGTCGGCGCACAACTGCTCGTGCAGGATGGGCATCGTGTCCTGATCGAAAAGGACGCCGGTCTGGGCAGCGGATACGACGACAGAGATTATCTGCAGGCAGGCGCGGAAATTGTTGACTCATCCGACGAAATTTTCGAGCGCGCGGAAATGATCGTCAAGGTCAAAGAACCCATGCCGGAAGAAATCAAGCAGCTGAAAAAAGACCAGATCGTCTTTTGCTACTTCCATTTTTCCAGCTCACGCGAGCTGACAACCGGCTGCCTTGAAAGCGGGATTTCGGCGGTGGCCTATGAAACCCTGGCCGATAGCAACGGGCACCTTCCCCTACTCACTCCCATGAGCGAGGTCGCCGGAAAGATGTCCGTGCAGGAAGGGGCCAAATGTCTGGAACGCCCGATGATGGGACGCGGCATCCTGCTCGGCGGCGTTACGGGCGTCCCCCCTGCCAACGTGCTGATCCTTGGCGGCGGCGTGGTAGGAACCAATGCGGCCCGTGTTGCAGCCGGGCTGGGCGCTAATGTCACCATCATGGATATCAGCCTTGATCGCCTCCGGCAGCTCGACGACATCATGCCGCCGAATGTGACGACCATCTTCTGCGAACCGCATGCCGTTGAGCAATATGCCGTCGATGCCGATCTCGTGGTTGGATCAATCCTGATCCCCGGAGCAAAGGCGCCCCGCCTGATCACCCGCGAACTGCTTTCAAGGATGAAACGTGGATCGGTCATCGTGGATGTCTGCATCGATCAGGGCGGATGCTGCGAAAGCAGCAAGCCGACCACCCACAGCGACCCGGTCTACGTGGTTGATGAAGTCGTGCACTATTGCGTGGCCAACATGCCCGGCGCAGTGGGCCGCACCAGCAGCCACGCGCTCTGCAACGCCACGCTGAGCTATTGCCGCGAGCTGGCCGCGCTGGGCCTTGATGGATTTCTGGCCAAAAGTGCCGGACGTTCCGTAGCGTTGAACATGCGAAATGGAAAAATAACCTGCTCCGCCGTTGCCGATGCCTTTCCGGATTTAAGCTAGATGGAAACCACCTGGAATGCGCCGCTTTCCAGATCCAACACGGCTCCGGTGTTCGGCGTTCCACGCCCCGCAGTCCCGGGATTCAGACACCGCGTTCTGCCCTGAACAAAATCATGCACTTCATGGCTGTGCCCGGTAAGCACCAGATCATATTCACCACCGGCAACCACTTTTCGGAACCGGCGGGCATCATCGCCATGCAGCAACGCGATGCGCTTACCCCCGAACGCGACATCCCCAAAACGCCCATGAAGGGTAACACCGATGTTAGAAGGGAAAAACTTCCAGTCGCTGGCATGGATATCAATATTTCCGAAGACGGCATGCACCGATATCCCCTGTGGTTCGAAAACACCGGCCAACTCCGCCAATACATCCATACCGCCAATGTCACCGCAGTGGAAGACGGCATCTACACCGGCTTCACGAAAAGCTGCAGCGGCCTTTGCCGTAGCGGAAATATTCCCATGCGTATCGGAAAGAATCCCAATTTTCATGCCGGAAAACTCGCATGAACGCGGGAAACGATGAAACCAAAAACGCAAGATTAGTGTCGATTCGCGGTCGGGGCTGGTTTAGGTTTTTCCGACTTTTTTAGAGGAGAAGCGATATGATCAGGGCAAAGATTGTTGGAGCCGGCGGCTACGGCGGCGTTGGAATTACGGAACTGTTGCTGCGGCACCCGGAAGCGGAAATCGGCTGTCTGGTAAGCCTTTCGGATACCGGACGGAAAATGAGCGAGGTTTTTCCGCACCTGAGAGGCTTCTGCGATGATGTTATTGTTTCTCCGGATGATCCCAAGAACCAGGAGACTTACGACGTGGTCTTCTTCTCCACGCCCGATGGCGTCGGCATGCAGACCGCTGAAGCGGAAATATCCAACGGTGCAAAGGTGATCGACTACAGCGGTGATTTCCGGTTTGGATCGGTTGAACGCTATGCGGAATATGCCAACTTTATCGGACGGGATCCCGAGCACAAGGCACCGGCCTTGCTGAATGAAACCGTCTATGGATTGCCCGAACTGCATGATATCACCACGGAGCAGACGATCGTCGGAAATCCGGGTTGTTTTGCGGTCAGCTGCATCATGGGTCTGGCTCCAGCTGTGGAGGCAGGCATTATTGATCCCAAAAGCATCATCTGCGACTGCAAGACCGGCGTGTCCGGTGCCGGGAAGAAGCCCAACCCGGCGTTCCACTATCCCAACCGCTACGATAATATGAACGCCTACAAGCTGGCCGGCCACCAACACGTGGTCGAGATTGAACAGGAACTGGGGCTGCTGGGCGATGACCCGGTTCAAATCACCTTCACGGCACAGGTCGTTCCGGTCTGCCGGGGCATCATGTCGTGCCTTTACGCTACGCTGGACGGTCAGAAAGCGGACGAAGTGCTGGAGATGTACCGGGAATTCAACCGGAACAACCAATTTGTGCGTATTCAAGACGCCAGCACACCGGCCAGCATTGCCGACATCCGGGGAACCAACTACTGCAGCCTGACGGTTGACGTAGATGAACGGAACAACCGGCTGCGCGTGATATCGCATATCGACAACCTGATGAAGGGTCAGGCTGGCAACGCCTTGCAAAACATGAACCTAATGTTCGGCCTCGATTCTGGCATGGGTCTTGCAATACCTGGACAGTATCCATAAAAATGAATAGAGCCTAGGTAAAGAGTATGCATAAGTACTTAAAACCGATTGTATCAGCTGCGGTCATAGCAGTTTACCTGCTGTTGCTGCGCTATGTGGCCCCCAGCCGCGAACCCTACTTTATCATGGGAACGGCCGTGGTTGGAGTCGTTGCATGGCTCTGCGGAGTCGTTCCGGGGCTGGGAACCGCTCTGCTGCTTATTCCGCTGACCACCATGGTTTATGACCAGTTTTCAGTCTCGACAAGCTATGCCAGCTTCGCTTCCTCGCCCGCCTATATCGCCCTGCAGATTTTGGCGGCGGTATCGCTGGGACATCTAAGAAGAAGCAGCAAAGAGCTAAGCAAGAAGGAAACGGAACTGGAGTCCGCCAATGAGCGTCTACGTAACATGCTAGCCAATGTTCAGGAACTCGGGGGAATTCATAACCTGTGCAGCACCTGCAAAAGTATCCAGGACAAGGATGGCGTATGGCAGCATGTGGATATCTACCTCAAGGAGCAGACCAAAATGGAATTCAGCCACTGCATATGTCCCCGTTGTGCAGAGCGTTTCCACAAAAAAGGCATCGACATCGAATCCACCTAGTCCACAAGCGTATGGCGCATATTGTGGCCGAGGTGGCATGTGATCTCATAAGGGATTGTATCCGCCAGACGCGCCAGGTTTTCGACATTATTTGGAGCGAAAGGATCGGCGGAAATCACCTCAACCTCATCCCCCACATTAACCTCTTCAATATCTGAAACATCCACCGTCATCTGGTCCATTGAAACGCGACCGCAAACCGGCGCATCCTGCCCATTGATCCGCACCACGGCCTTCCCCGAAAGGCATCGGAAATATCCATCGCCATAGCCGATCGGAACAATCCCCACCCGGCTGTCGCGCGGGTATCGATGGGTAAGTCCATATCCGCTCCGGCTTCCTTCCAGCATATGCTTAAGAGCAATCAGCTTCGCCTTCACCGACATGCAAGGCTTTAAATCCAACCGGTTACGCAGTTGATCCGAAGGGTGACATCCATAGATTGCAATCCCCGGACGAACCATATCAAAATGAGTTTCCGGCCAATCCATCGTGGCCGCTGAATTTGCGGTATGAACCGTCAGGCCCGCACGCGCTGGAAGAATCGACTTGAAGAGTTCAAGCTGGTTTTGCGTCGCCGTTCGGTCCTGCTCATCGGCTGTGGCGAAATGCGTGTAAATACCGGACAACTCGACTTGCGGGGACGCCTGAATGGCCGCAATCAAATCCGGAGCCTGCTTGACCGGAACCCCCAGCCGCCCCATGCCTGTATCCACTTTCAGATGAACCTTTGCCGTTTTACCGACCCGCCTTGCCGCCGCTTCAATGGAGGCCAGTGCGGATTTTGACATCACGGTCTGCGTAATTTCCTGCCAAACGAGTTCATCCTGCACCTTGAAATCGTCGAAATAAGCCGACAGAAAACAGAGGATAAATCCGTGATAGCCCTTGGCCCGAAGGGCCAGAGCCTCCAGCGGAGCCGCCACTGCAAAGCCATCGGTCAGCTCGGCCAGCACCGGATAGAGCACGTCCATTCCGTGCCCGAAACAATCATCCTTGACCACGGGACATAGCTTAACATCTGGACCGATCTGGCTGCGGAGGATGGAAATATTGTGCCGAACGGCGGACTCGGAAATAGATGCAGTCAGATAATTTTTCATACGCACATACCAAAAAAAGCTTCCGGAAACCGGAAGCTCTTACTTGTACCCATCCCTTCAAGAAAAGGAAAGCCTAGGCATTGAGCAACTGCGTGTCATGCCGTGTCTCAAAGTCTGCAATGTCGGATTCGTAGAGCAGTGACTCCGCAATATCATCCAAACCAAGCAGCAGCTTTTCTTTCACTGCCGGATCAACTTCAAAAGAAAAAACCACATCGCCGCCGGATTGCTTGAAAGCAACATTCTGACGCTCAAGATCCACGGTCGCTTCAAGCGGTTCATCGGCTGATGCCAATTCAAAGATCCGATCGACCTCTCCACTCGTCAGCTGAATCGCCAAAACGCCGTTTTTCGCGCAGTTGTTTCTGAAAATATCGGCAAATGCCGGAATGTCGCCCTCGGCCGGCGCAATCACAACCTTGAACCCTTGCTGGGCCACCGCCCATACCGCATGCTCGCGGCTTGAACCGCACCCAAAGTTATTGCGGCCCACGAGCACCGATGCCCCCTGGGTTTTCGGCTGGTTCAGAATGAAATCGGAATTATCCGAGCCGTCATCCTTGTAGCGCCAGTCGGAAAAGAGCGCCGGACCGAATCCGGTACGCTTGATCGATTTGAGATGTTCCTTCGGGATCAATGCATCCGTATCGATATTTGCACGATCTACGGCACACACTACGCCCGTGAATGTTTTAAATTTTTCCATCGTTATCCAAGCTCCCTTACATCTACAAAGTGTCCGGCAATGGCCGCCGCCGCCGCCATGGCCGGGCTGACCAGATGCGTACGTCCGCCCCGGCCCTGCCGCCCCTCGAAGTTACGGTTCGAGGTTGACGCACAACGTTCCTTCATCTTCAGTTTATCCGGATTCATGGCCAGACACATGCTGCAACCGGCGTAGCGCCAATCGGCCCCGGCTTCGTGGAAGATGCGATCAAGACGTTCCTTCTCGGCTTGATAGCGCACCTTCTCAGAGCCCGGCACAACCAGCACACGCACGCCGTCAGCCACTTTCTTGCCTTCCATGACCTTCGCGGCTTCGCGGAGGTCTTCGATGCGGCCGTTTGTGCAGCTTCCGATAAATACGGCTTCTACCTTGATATCCGTCATCTTCATGCCGGGTTCCAAACCCATATAGTCGAGCGCAGACCGTACATCTTCCGGACTGTATTCCGGAACGGCATCCAGCTCGGGTACGCGTTGGTTAACGCCGGTCACCATGCCGGGACTGGTCCCCCAGGTAACCTGAGGTTCGATTTTCTCTACATCGATAACCAGTGTCTTATCAAAAACGGCATCTTCGTCCGAATACAGGGTCTTCCAGTATTCAATGGCCTTCTCCAGGGCTTCATCCTTCGGAGCAAAGGGACGATCCTCTGCCGTAATGTAATCAATGGTCGTCTGGTCAGGGGCAATCAGACCGGAACGCGCACCGGCCTCAATGGCCATATTGCAGATGGTAAGGCGGCCTTCCATGGAGATGGCCTCAATCGCCTCCCCGCAAAATTCGAAGGCGCAACCGGTTCCGCCCGCAGTTCCTACTTCGCCAATCAGTGCGAGCACCAGATCTTTGGCCGTTACGCCAAGCGGAATCTTGCCTTTGAATTCGACCTTATATTGCTTCGGCTTTTTCTGGCGAAGCGTCTGTGTGGCCAGAACGTGTTCGACTTCCGATGTGCCGATGCCGAATGCGATCGCCCCGAAAGCACCGTGCGTCGCGGTATGCGAATCGCCGCATACGATAGTGGTGCCGGGCAGTGTGATCCCCTGCTCCGGGCCGATGATATGCACAACCCCCTGCTTGTCGGATTCCATCCCGTAAAATGTGATGCCGTTTTCTTCGCAATTCCGTTGAAGCGCATCGACCTGCGCCTTGGCAATCGGATCAACAATTTCCGTACGGCTGTCGGTCGGGACATTGTGATCGGTGGTTGCAAACGTCAATTCAGGATGGCGCACCTTTCGGTTATGCAAACGGAGGCCTTCAAATGCCTGAGGACTCGTTACTTCATGAACGAGGTGCCGGTCGATATAGAGCAGGACTTCGTCGCCGGAAAGTTCCTTGGCAACATGCCGGTCCCAGATTTTTTCAAACAGTGTTTTTCCCATAATAATCACCTAATTTAACAAGCGCGCGATTATAGAAGGCCCCCATCTTCGATCAAGCCATTCCTAATAGATTCTCCAGCTATGAAATCAACGTTCCTTCCGGTAAATCGATGGCGAACATTTGTAATAACGGTTGAAAGCCCGCGAAAAGTAGAGCGGATCTTCGTAGCCAAGTACCCGCGCAATTTCAGCCACCGGACGGTTCGGCATGGCTTTCAGCATCGTTGCCGCCTGGTGCATCCGATATTCCGTTTGATATTGCTTAAAGCTCAATCCAGTCACCTTTTTGAACAGGCGCGTCACCGTAGAGGGACTTCTTCCCACCATGCGGGAAGCCTCATCCAACGAAAACTCCCCGTCAGGTTGCTGTTGAATCCGCTTTATCACAGGACCGAGCAGATCATAGTCCTTGTGCCGGATCAGATGGCTTTCAACAATAAACTCCAACAGGTGTTGAAACATGGACAACAGGGTCTCGATTTTTTGCTCCGGGAATACGGCCGTTTGAGCATAGGCCACCTGCAGATCCGTATTTCCCTGGGCGCGTTCCCATTCGTCCGCGTAGGGAGAACGTTCCGGCGCGGTCCCGCTCCGAAACTGGCCAAGCATGACATAACCGACCAAATCCTCTCCCACAAAAATCGGTGCAGCGGCCTCATGCATGCCTGCATGGCAGGTATAGGTAACCATACCACGGCGCTTCAATGAGGCATCCATCATTTTCCGATCCAGCGCCCGGCATTTTGAATCCATGCGCAGGTCTTCCCGCAACATCGTGCAATGCCGGCAATTAGGCCTTCCTACCTCATCCGGGTAAACCAGAGTCCCTTCCGGACTGAACAGCGAGATACGGATATCGTGCAGCTCCGTATACAGGTCAAAAATATCGGATACTTTTTGGCTTATTTTATAGTGCATCAAACTAAACATATGGATATTAATGCAGTTATTGCACTGTTTGTCCATGTCTTTGCGCGTTTAACCCATGGATTTACCTAGCACTATCCCCTACATTAGAACACTCATAATAAATCTATCGGGGAGGGACTGATATGTACGACAAGAATGTTGTGAATGAAGCCATAGCCATCCACACAAAAACCTATGGAACGGAACCCACCACGGTCGCTTATGCACCGGGACGTATCGAGGTGCTGGGCAATCACACGGACTACAACGAAGGCACCACTTTCTCGTGCGCCATCAACATGGGGCATTGCTTCTGCATTTCGAAATCGGACAAAACGGGTGTCCGCCTGACGGCCGGGGATATCCCCGCCACTGCAGAATTCGATCCTACCAACGACGAACCGCTGGAAAAGAAATTCCAGTGGGCCAACTACGTAAAGGGCGTCATCTTTTTCCTCCGGGCACATGGGGTAGAAGTGGACGGAATCGACTGCACATTCCTCGGCTCCATACCGATGGGCGCCGGACTTTCCAGCTCGGCCGCTCTTGAGGTGGCCACCGCCTACGCCGTACTGGCCTATACCGGCAAGGAAGTTGATAAGATCGAGATCGCGAAAGCCGGGCAAAAGGCGGAGCACGATTTTGCCGGTTGCAGCTGCGGCCTGCTCGACCAGTTTTCCAGCATCTTCGGCATCCATCACGGCCTAATCCACTCTGACTTCCGTACGCTCGAAACCTTTCCGGTCAAGCTGCCCGCCGATGTCGTTTTCCTGATGATCAACCCGCACGTCAAACATGCCTTGGCGGAATCGCCCTACAACGCACGCCGTAAAAGCTGCGAAAAAGCCGCCGCCGAGCTGAATGAGCTGGTCGACTACGAAGTCAAGGCCCTGCGCGATATCAAATTTGAAGATTTCGAAGCGCTCAAGGGACAGCTCGATCCGGAAGCCGCCCAACGCGCTACGCATGTTGTGGGCGAAATCCATCGCGTTGAGGAGGGCGTTAAGCTTCTGGAGGAAGGTAAACTGGAGCAATTCGGCCAATTCCTTTTCGACTCGCACGAAACCTCGCGCACGGCGTTTGAAAACTCCTGCGAAGAGCTCGACATTGTCGTTGAAGCAGCCCGCGAAGCCGGCGCCCTTGGCGCCCGCCTGTCCGGCGGCGGCTGGGGAGGAAGCGCCATCGCATTGGTCCACGAAAGAAATGCGAACGCCATCTGCGAAAAAATCATTGAAACCTGCAAAGCCCAGGGTCTGCATCCCACAGCGGAAGTCATTATTCCTTCTGCCGGCGCAACCATTGTAAAATAATCCGTGACGAGTGACGATTGAACCGTGAATATCTCGGCTCACGTTTCAGGCCTCACGAAAGGAGAATCATGAAAGTACTTGTTGCCGGCGGAGCCGGCTATATCGGAAGTGTTACCACCCAGATGCTCTGCGATGAAGGGCATGATGTGGTCGTATTCGACAATCTGGAACGCGGATACCAACCGGCCGTCGATCCCCGCGCAAAATTCATGCAGGGCGACCTCCGCTACAAGGAAGACATCAAAAGCGCCCTGCTCGCTGAACGCCCCGATGCCGTCATTCATTTTGCGGCGTACATCGAAGTCGGCGAATCGATGAGGGAACCGATGCCCTTCTTCGAGAACAATGTGAGCGGCTCGCTCAATCTGATGAGCGCCATGGTCGAGTCCGGCTGCAAGAAACTGATCTTCTCCTCCACCTGCGCCACTTATGGTACGCCCGACCGAATGCCGATGGACGAAACCCTGCCGCAGAAGCCGGAATCGGTTTACGGCGAATCAAAATACCTCTGCGAAAAGATCTTCTCGTGGGGACAAAAAATCCATGGGATCGATTCCGTCTTTCTACGCTACTTCAACGCCTGCGGCGCGACCGAGCAATACGGCGAAGCCCACAACCCCGAAAGCCACCTGATTCCGCTGTTGCTGCAGGTTGCCCAGGGCAAGCGCGAGAAGATCTTCATCTTTGGTGAAGACTACGAAACCCGCGACGGCACCTGCGTGCGCGACTACATCCATATCAAGGATCTCGCCCAGGCGCACATCCTGGCGCTTAAGCCCGGCATCTCCGGTGCATTCAACCTCGGCAATGGCGACGGATACACCGTCAAGGAAGTCATCGATGTCTGCCGGGAAGTGACCGGACACCCGATCCCCTCCGAAAGCCAGCCACGCCGCCCGGGCGACTGCACGGCGCTGGTGGCCGATGCAACGAAGGCAAAAACCGTACTCGGCTGGGATCCGAAGCATGCCGATCTGAAGGAGATCGTGCAAAGCGCCTGGGACTGGCATCAGGCCCATCCGAATGGCTATGCCGAGTAACCCATGAAATACATGGTTCCGAATATTTCCGGGACGCCGACAATAAAAAAGCCCGTCACGAAGACGGGCTTTTTTGTTGCCAGCAAGAGCCTTAGCCCTTGATAGCCGCCTGCGCTGCGGCAAGCCGGGCAATCGGCACCCGGTACGGCGAGCAACTCACATAGTTCAGTCCCGCCTTGACGCAGAACTTCACGCTTTCCGGGTCACCACCATGTTCACCACAGATCCCGCACTTGAGATCCGGACGTGTTTCGCGACCGCGCTTTACCCCCAGCTTAACGAGCTGACCCACTCCGGTCTGATCGAGGTGCTGGAAGGGATCCGACGGAAGAATCTTTTCATTCAGGTAGTCAGGCAGGAACGAACCGATGTCGTCGCGGCTGTAACCGAAGGTCATCTGGGTCAGATCGTTGGTGCCGAAGCTGAAGAACTCGGCAGTCTCGGCAATTTCGTCGGCCGTCAGGGCGGCACGCGGAATCTCGATCATGGTACCCACCATGTACTTAACCTTGGCGCCGGTCTTCTCAATGACCGCCTCCGCCTGCTCGCGGACAATCTTTTCGAGAAAGTCCAGCTCGGCCTTGGTTCCGATGAGCGGAATCATGATTTCCGGCAGCACCTTGACGGCTTTCTTGGCCTTGGCCACCTTGCAGGCCGCTCCGATAATCGCCTGGGTCTGCATGACGCAGAGTTCAGGATAGGTGATCGACAGGCGGCAGCCACGATGCCCAAGCATCGGATTGAACTCGTGCAGTTCCTGTACGCGATCCGTAACCTTTTTCAGCGGCACGCCTAAACGCTTGGCCATTTCCTGCTGGTCCTTCTTGGTGTGCGGCACGAATTCGTGCAACGGCGGATCGAGCAGACGCACTGTTACAGGAAGACCATCCATCGCCTTGAAGATACCTTCAAAGTCCTTCTGCTGGTGCTTCAGCAACTTGGCCAATGCACCCTTGCGAGCTTTTTCGTCCTCGGCCAGAATGAACTCGCGGATCGCCCAGATGCGGTCGCCCTCGAAGAACATGTGCTCGGTACGGCACAGGCCGATGCCTTCTGCACCGAATGCACGGGCGGCCTTGGAGTCGCTCGGCGTATCGGCATTAGTGCGAACATTAATGGTACGGTTGCTGTCGGACCACTTGGAGACCTGTTCATACATTTTGAAGATCGGATCCTTCTTGGCCGCGGCCTTGCCGTCGACGACGGCAGATACCACCGGGCTGACCTGCGTCGGGATCTGACCGGCATAGACCGCTCCGGTGGAACCGTTCAGACTGATCCAGTCGCCCTGCTTGTAGACCTTGTTTCCAATCGTGACCGCTTTCTTCTTATAGTCGATCTTCAAGGAGCCCGCACCACAGATGCAGCACTTACCCCAGCCACGGGCAACAACCGCCGCGTGGGAAGTCATGCCACCGGTAGAGGTCAATACCCCCTGCGCAGCCCACATGCCGCCCACATCTTCGGGGCTGGTTTCATGCCGAACCAGAATAATTTTTTCATCTGCATTTTTCTTAATGGCGGCCTCGGCATCTTCCGCCTCAAACATGATCTTGCCCACGGCAGCGCCCGGCCCAGCCGGCAACCCGGAAGTAATCTGCTTGGCCTTCTTTTCCGCAGCGATATCGAAGATCGGGAACAACAGCTGTTCGAGATCGTCGCCTGTAAGCGTCATGAGAGCTTCCTTCTGCGTCAGAATCTTCGGTTGGCTCTCGCCGGTAAAGACATCCTTGCCGGTGGCCATTTCCACCGCCCAGCGAACGCCGGCCAAACCAGTACGCTTGGCATTACGGGTCTGAAGCATGAAGAGTTTGCCTTCCTGAACCGTAAACTCCACGTCCTGCGGATATTTATAGTGCTTCTCAAGACGGGCCATGATCTTCTGCAGATCGGCATAGGCTTTCGCCCAGACCGTGGATTCCTCGTTCGGCATATCATCAAGGTGTTTCGGTGTACGAATGCCGGCCACAACATCTTCACCCTGAGCATCGATCAGGTATTCACCCATTGGCTGACTGTGTCCGGTTCCGCCATCGCGGGTAAAGGCAACGCCTGTGCCGGATTTTTCACCCATGTTCCCGAAGACCATGGTGCAGATATTCACGGCGGTGCCGAGCAGACCGTTGATCTTGTTGATCTGACGGTATTTTTCGGCACGCTCGGAGTTCCACGAGCCGAATACGGCGCGGATGGAGAGGTCAAGCTGTTCCATCGGATCCTGCGGGAACGGCTTTTTCACCTTGTTTTTGTAGACCTTTTTATAGATGTCCACCAGTTCCTTCAGCTGTTCTGCTGTCAGATCCGTGTCTTCCGCGGCCTTGTACTTTTTCTTGATGGCTTCGAGTTCAACTTCGAAATCATGATGGGTCAGACCGGTATAGGGCCCCATCACCACGTCGCCGAACATATCGATAAAGCGACGGTAGCAGTCCCAGCCGGTGCGCTCGTTACCGCATTGCTCGATGAAGCCGAGTACGGATTTGTCGGTCAGGCCAAGGTTGAGAACAGTATCCATCATGCCGGGCATGGAGACGGCGGCGCCGGAACGGACAGACACGAGCAGCGGATCCTTCGGGTCGCCGAGCTTCTTGCCCATATTCTTTTCCAGCTTCTTGAGCTGCGCTGTCAGCTGTTGTTCCATTTCCGGAGCATATTTCCCCCCGGTTTTGGAATAGTAGGCACAAGCCTCGGTGGAGATGGTCAATCCGGGAGGTACCGGAAGATTTGCATTTGCCATTTCCGCCAGGTTGGCACCCTTGCCGCCAAGGACTGCCTTCATACTGCTATCGCCTTCTGTGAGCTCCTTTGAAACTCCGTAGAAGTAGACATATTTTTTCTGAGCCATTCTCGTTTCTCCTTCTTTGATAAACATCAATTTACACAAAAAACAATCTATATTTAACCGAGTACTTTCCAGAGTCAAGGACACCAATAATTTATTATACCTAAAATGTGATCGCTCGTATCGGCATATGGTATATCCCCATACCGCTGGCACCGCGATGAATGTTGCATCCGTCTCTTTGACCAATTCGTACAGCACCCATATTTCAACAAATTCGGGTGCAAACAAGGCGTTTCATCATTTCACCCACATAAATGATTGCAAGGGGTGCACCGGACATGGATGATATCCCGAATTTTGTACAGAACTGCTTTCGGAAGAACGTCATTTTATGGGAAAAACTATGAAAAAAGCGATTATTGCACTCGAGGATGGTACCTGCTTCGAAGGACGGGCATTCGCAGGGTCGGGTGAGTTCTACGGAGAGCTGGTTTTCAACACGTCCATGACCGGCTATCAGGAGATTCTGACCGACCCCTCCTACCACGGCCAGATCGTCACGATGACCTACCCGTTGATCGGCAACTACGGCATCAATGACGAGGACGCCGAGTCGCGCGGCATCTTCGCCGAGGGGCTTGTCGTGGGCGAATGTTCACGAATCTACAGCAATTGGCGGGCAACCAAATCATTGCCCGAGTATCTCGAAGAAAACGGCAAGATTGGCGTGGATCAAGTTGACACCCGCGCCATTACCCTGCACATCCGCGACAAAGGGGCGATGAAGTGCGTGGTTTCCACCGACGATCTTGATAAAGAGAGCCTGGTTGCCAAAGCCAAGGCCTCGGATGGATTGGTTGGCCGCGACCTCTCCACCGAAGTCACCATCGCCGAAAAGTATCTCTGGCCTGAAGGCGGCAAAGCGGATGCCGCACTCAAGGTGGCCGTCATCGACTGCGGCATCAAACTTAACCAGTTACGCATTTTGGACCAGCTCGGTTGCGAATGTACGGTTTATCCGAATACGACCCCTGCCGAGGAAATTCTCGTTGCCAAGCCGGACGGCATATTTGTCTCCAATGGTCCCGGCGATCCAGCCGGAGCGCCAAACATCACCAAACTGGTCGGCGACCTTATTGAATCCAAGCGCCCCATGTTCGGCATCTGCTTCGGCCATCAGATGCTCGGATTAGCGCTCGGCGCTAAATCCTATAAGCTCAAGTTCGGACACCGTGGCGGCAACCAACCGATTCAGGATCTACGTACGACCAAGGTGGAAATCGCTTCGCATAACCACGGATTCTGCATCGATGCCGACTCCGTCAATACGGACGTGGCCGAGATTACGCATATCAACCTCAACGACAATACCGTTGCCGGCCTCAAGCATAAGCAGCAGCCGCTCTTCT
The DNA here is from genome assembly GCA_050290185.1 of Pontiella sp. Classification (GTDB taxonomy): domain Bacteria; phylum Verrucomicrobiota; class Kiritimatiellia; order Kiritimatiellales; family Pontiellaceae; genus Pontiella. Next base: position 208,790 of record JBNKHE010000007.1, on the reverse strand, counting down.
GTGTGCAGTACCACCCAGAAGCGGCCCCCGGCCCGCACGACCCGTTCTACCTCTTCGAGGAATTCATCGACTTAATGAAGGAATATAAATAATGAACCATCCCGAATGGATTGCCATCCTCGACTACGGCTCGCAGGTCACCCAGCTGATTGCGCGACGCATCCGCGAACAGAAGGTCTACTGTGAAATCATTCGCTTCGACACGGCGGCGGAAGAACTGAAAAAGCGCAACCCGAAAGGCATCATTCTTTCCGGCGGCCCATGCAGCGTGCCGGACGAAGATGCGCCCAAATGCGATCCCGCCCTGTTTGATCTAGGTATTCCAATCCTCGGCATCTGCTACGGCATGCAGCTCACGGCCCAGACGCTCGGCGGCTCCGTCAAGCCCGGTCTGAAACGCGAATACGGCAAGGCCATGATGCAGATCACCAAGAGCTCGCCCCTGTTCAAAGGACTCTCGCCCGACATCCAGGTATGGATGAGCCACGGCGACAAGGTGGAAGCCATGCCGGAAGGCTTCGAGGTCGTTGCCGAATCCGACAACTGCCCCTTCGCGGCCATTCAGCATCTCGATCGCAACATCTTCGGTGTGCAATTCCACCCCGAAGTCGTCCACACCCCGCAAGGCAAGGAGATGCTGTGGAACTTCGCCTTCAAGATATGCGGATGCTCCGGCGACTGGGAAATGTCCAAATTCGTCGAAGTTACCGTAAAGCATATTAGGGAAACCGTTGGCGACGACCATGTTCTGCTCGGCCTCAGTGGAGGGGTCGACTCTTCCGTAGTGGCCGCCCTGCTCCATAAGGCCATCGGCAAACGGTTGCATTGCGTCTATGTAGACAACGGTCTTATGCGTTACCGGGAAACCGAGGAAATCGAAGATCTTTTCGGCCGAGCCTTCGGCATCGACCTAATCGTCGCCCATTCCGGCGATCTTTTCCTGAGCAAGCTTGCCGGCGTTTCCGATCCGGAAAAGAAGCGTAAGATCATCGGCAGCACCTTCATCGACGTTTTTGCGGAAAAGGCGCGCGGCCTTAGCGACAAGGTCAAATACCTTGGGCAGGGAACGCTCTACCCCGACGTCATCGAATCCGTCTCTCCGATCGGCGGCCCGTCTGCCACCATCAAGAGCCATCACAATGTGGGCGGCTTGCCGGACGACCTCCAGTTCAAACTGATCGAACCGTTACGCGAACTATTCAAGGACGAAGTCCGCGAAGTCGGTCGCGAACTCGGCCTGCCGAGCTACGTCGTTGATCGCCAGCCCTTCCCAGGCCCCGGTCTGGCCGTCCGCATCATTGGCGACATTACCCCCGAACGCATCGAAGTCCTCCAGCAGGCTGATCTGCGCGTGCGCGAAGAAATCATGAAGATGCCTAACCACCTCGACGTGTGGCAATACTTCGCCGTGTTGCTGCCGATCCAGTCGGTCGGCGTCATGGGCGACGACCGCACCTACGAAAATGTGGTAGCCGTCCGCGCCGTCGAAAGTCGCGACGGCATGACCGCCGACTGGTACAAGCTGCCGTACGACGTCATGGATTCCATTTCAAATCGCATCATCAACGAAGTCCGCGGCGTCAACCGCGTCTGTTACGACATCAGCTCCAAACCCCCGTCCACCATCGAATGGGAATAAACTAAAACATGTCTGGGTTTACCTCGCAAAGTCGCAGAGTACGCAGAGAAGAGCTTTTTCAAGTTGCCTCTGCACCCTCCGCGACTCTGAGAGAAATATGATTTAAGCCGTTGAGGTAACAATTATGCCAAAAAGAGAAGATATCCACCACATTCTAATCATCGGCTCCGGCCCGATCGTGATCGGCCAAGCCTGCGAGTTCGACTATTCCGGAACGCAAGCCTGCAAGGCGCTGCGCGAAGAAGGCTATATCGTGTCTCTGATCAACTCCAATCCGGCAACGATCATGACCGACCCTGCCACGGCCGACCATACCTATATTGAGCCGATCACTCCGGAGGCCGTTGAAAAAATCATCATCCGGGAACGGCCGGACGCCATTCTTCCGACCCTGGGCGGACAAACCGCACTCAATACGGCTATGAAGCTGGTCGAAATGGGCGTATTGGAAAAGTATGGCGTGGAAATGATTGGCGCCAAGTACGACGCCATCATGCGCGGTGAAGAGCGTGACCTGTTCAAGGAAGTCATGGCAGAAGCAGGCATCGAAACCCTGCGCAGCTATGAAGTTCATGATCTGGCCGAAGCCAGGCGCATCGCCGAAGAGGAACTCGACTTCCCGATTATTGTACGCCCGTCCTTCACTCTCGGCGGAACCGGCGGCGGAATTGCCAATAATATGGAAGAGCTGCTGGAGGTCGCGGAAGGGGGGCTTAAGGCCAGCCTAACCACGGAAGTCCTGCTCGAAGAATCCGTGTTTGGCTGGAAAGAGTTCGAGATGGAAGTGATGCGCGACAAAAAAGATAACGCCGTCATCATCTGCGCCATCGAAAACATGGACCCCATGGGTATCCATACCGGAGACAGCATCACCGTCGCACCGGCACAGACTCTGACCGACCGCGAATACCAGATTATGCGCGATACATCGCTCAAAGTGTTACGCGTGATCGGCGTGGAAACCGGCGGCTCCAATGTGCAGTTCTGCATCCACCCGGAAACCGGACGCATGGCGATTATCGAAATGAATCCGCGCGTATCGCGTTCATCGGCCCTCGCCTCAAAAGCAACCGGCTTCCCGATTGCGAAACTCGCGGCCAAGCTCGCCGCCGGATACACCCTCGATGAGTTGCCCAACGATATCACCAAGGAAACTCCGGCCTGTTTCGAGCCGTCTATCGATTATGTGGTAACCAAGCTCCCGCGCTTCACGTTTGAAAAGTTCCCCAGCGCCAACCCTACGCTGGGCGTCAGCATGAAGTCGGTCGGCGAAACCATGGCGATCGGCCGCAACTTCAAAGAGTCGCTGCAAAAAGCCTTCCGTTCGTTGGAGATCGGTGTTGATGGACTGGATCTGAAGGCGGAAGCCAAAGTCGACGTCTCCAAACTGGACAATTACCTGCAGACCACCTGCACAGAGCGCACGATTGCCATTAAGATAGCGCTCAAGAAGGGTTATTCCATCGAAAAAATCCAGTCCATGACCCATCTCGACCCATGGTTCATCGACAACATTCTGCAGATCGTTGAGATCGAACAGGAAATTATCGATGCCGCTGAACTGGATTACGACCTGCTCAAAAAAGCCAAGAAAAACGGTTTCTCCGACGAGCAGATCGGCGCACTGCGCGGATGTAAAGGAAACGATATCCGGGCGCTGCGCAAGCAGCTAGGCATCATCCCGGTCTACAGTCTGGTCGACACCTGCGCCGGCGAATTCGAAGCTTCCACCCCATATTTCTATTCCTGCTATGCCGATCTCAACGAAACACGGAAAACCGATAAGCAAAGCGTGATCGTGCTGGGCTCGGGACCGAACCGGATCGGCCAGGGCATCGAGTTCGACTATTCCTGCGTGCATACCGTCAAGGCCCTGCGGGAAATGGGCTACGAAGCCATCATGGTCAACTCCAACCCGGAAACCGTTTCGACTGACTACGATACTTCGGACAAACTCTATTTCGAACCGCTGACCTTTGAAGATGTGATGAACATTTACGAGACGGAACAGCCGATCGGAATGATCGTACAGATGGGCGGCCAAACCCCGCTCAATCTGGCGGATCGCCTGCTGGAAGCAGGCGTCCCGATTCTCGGCACTTCTCCGAAGAGCATCGCCGCGGCAGAAGACCGCGAACTTTTCCGCCAGCTGCTCGACAAGCTTGAACTCAAACAGCCGGAAAGTGCTACCGCTAAAACACTCGAACAGGCGGAGGTTATTGCGGAACGCATCGGCTTCCCGGTCATGATCCGACCCTCCTTCGTTCTCGGCGGGCGCGCGATGATGGTGGCCTACGAGGAAGAGGAGCTGGAACCCTTCGTCAACGCAGCCTTCGCCGCCAGCCCCGAACATCCCGTGCTGATTGACCGCTTCCTCGAACACGCCATCGAAGTAGATGTTGATCTGGTCTGCGACGGAACCGATGTTTATATCGGCGGTGTTATGGAACACGTTGAGGAAGCCGGCATCCATTCGGGCGATAGCGCCTGCTCGATCCCGCCCTACTCGCTCAACGATGAAATGGTCAACCGCATCAAAGAAGCCTGCTCGGCCATGGCACTGGAACTGAATGTGCATGGACTCATGAACGCACAGCTCGCCGTCAAGGACGACGAGTTCTACATTATCGAAGTCAATCCGCGTGCCTCGCGTACCGTTCCCTATGTAAGCAAGGCCACCAATGTTCCTCTGGCAAACATTGCAACGCAGATATCGATGGGCAAGACGCTCAAGGAACTGGGCCTCGTCGGGTTCCAGCCAAAAATCGAATGGTATGCCGTCAAAGAAGCGGTATTCCCCTTTAACCGCTTTGCGGGCGTCGACCCGATCCTCGGTCCGGAAATGAAATCCACCGGCGAAGTCATGGGAATCGACACCACCTTTGAACTAGCCTTCTGGAAAGCGGAAATAGCGGCCGGCCAGGTACTGCCGACCGAAGGGACCGTCTTCCTCAGCGCCAAGGACCGCGACAAGGACTGGATCGTCGAAATCGGCCGGGAATTTAACGAGCTTGGCTTTAAACTGGTCGCAACCGAAGGTACGGCGCAGGCGCTGCACAATGCCGGTCTGGAAGTTATGCTGACGCATAAGTTGTCCGAAGATGGGAAGAACGTGATCGACCTGATGAAGGAAAGCGGCGTCCAGTTGCTGGTCAACACGCCCAGCGGTCCGGTGGCCCGGGTGGATGAAATCAAGATCCGCTCCGAAGCCATCCTGCGCGGCCTTCCGATCGTAACGACGGAATCGGGTGCCCATGCAACAGGAAAAGCCATCCGCTACATCAAGTCAAACGACTGGGATGTCCGTCCGATCCAGGACTACCACGCATAGCACTATCCTGCGCTACGAAGAAAAAAAAACGCTCCCCGGCAATGGAGGAGCGTTTTTTTCGTCTTTAATTGAACGGCTTCCGAAGGGTGCCGTCTAAGTAGTCAAGTTTGTGCATAAGCAGAGGGTTTTACTTTCTCCTTTCCCTCTGCTGCAAGGCGGCTGGCATCATCAGCCGCCTTCTTCTTTTCCTGCGCTTTTCGTTCGCGCGGGGACTTGAAACAGATGCGCGCAATCCAATCCATAAATTCTTCTTCCCCGCTCAGCATCTCAATCTCAACCCGCATGAACAGCACCGGGATATCACGCCGGTCAACAAACGGGAACCGCACCGCATCCTTTTCGGTGGTCAGGATCGCCTGCGCTCCGTGTTTGATGCTCCAATTGATGGTATTGATGATTTCCTGCTGGGAGAATCGGTGATGGTCGGCAAAACGGCGGGTATAGATAATTTCGGCCCCTAGGTTGCGCAGCGCATTTTCAAAGCTTTCCGGAACGGCAATGGCGGAAACGGCGGCAATTTTCATCCCTTTCAACATATCCAGTTCATGGGTCTTATCGCCAAAAACATCCTTTAGATATTTATTCGCATGACGGCACTCCGAGATTTCGGCCACGGGATTGAGCCGCCGCAACTGTTCCTTGAGTTCCTTATCCCCGCCATTATGGCACTTGGTGATAAAAATAAACCCGGCACGTTTGATATTGCGCATGGGCTCGCGCAGCAGGCCCCGCGGGAGCAGATGACCTCCGCCAAAGGGATTCGTGCAATCGACCAATGCGATATCCAGGCGATTGCCCAGTTTCAGATACTGGAAACCATCGTCGAGGATAAGCGTATCGCAGCCCAGTTCCTTGATGGCATATTTACCGGCTTTGACACGATCCTTGTCGACCACTACAGCAACATTCGGAAGATTGGATGCAAGCATGTAGGGCTCGTCGCCCGCCGTCCACGAGTCCAGTAACAGGCGTTTTCCATCGGAAACCACACGTGGCGGAGCTTCGATTTTACCCGTCGTGATGCGTTGGACCATCTTCTGAAGGAACGGAAGCTCCTTACTCTTGTAGCCGCGGCTTAGAATGGCAACTTTCCGCCCCTGTTCCTGCAGGTTTCTGGCAAACACTTCCACCACCGGAGTTTTGCCAGTCCCCCCCACTGTTAGGTTTCCGACACTGATGACCTGGCATCCCAGCGTACTGGGCCGCAGGATGCGATGATGGTAAAGCCAAAGGCGGACTTGCACCACGACAGCGAACAGCAGGGAAAGACCTTTGAGCAGGGCGCGCAGGATGCTGGGCCATTTTCCGGTTTGGGAACCATCCAAAACCGCAAGCAGATAGGTTTCCAGTTGTTCGAGTTTGCGCTTATTACTCATGTTCAAACCAATCGTGATAGAAGCACAATCACTATAGCGCCCGTACCGCGTTCTTCAAGAAGGGACTGCAACGGCTCTTATCAAAAAATGCACCACCCGGAAAAGCGGATGGCGCACCTCTTCAACGATAGACAGGCAAATTAAAGGCCGACGGCCTTGCGCAATGCATCGATCCTATCCGTCTTCTCCCAAGGGAAACGGGAACGTCCAAAATGACCATAGGCGGCAGAGTCCCGATAGCTCCAGCCCGCGGGCGTCAACAGGCCCAGATCTTCAATCAGAGCACGGGGACGGAAGTCGAAGATTTCACCCGACTTGATGACCTTTTCAATCAGGTGGTCATCCACCTTGCCGGTGCCGTAGGTGTCGATATTGATGCTGAGCGGCTTTGCGACACCGATGGCATAGGCCACCTGGATTTCGCACTTTTCCGCAAGACCTGCCGCAACAATATTCTTGGCGGCATAGCGGGAATAATAGGCGGCCGAACGGTCGACCTTGGAGGGATCCTTGCCGGAGAACGCACCACCACCGTGGCTCCCGACACCGCCATAGCTGTCGACGATAATCTTGCGGCCGGTCAGACCGGCATCGCCATGCGGCCCGCCGATCACGAATTTTCCGGTCGGGTTGATAAAGAATTCCGTATCCGACTTGAGCAAACCAGTCGGCTCCAGCACATCCTTGCACACCTCGATCAGATCCTTTCTGATCTGTTCCAACGCAACATCATCGGTCTGGTGCGAAATCACCACGGTTTCAATGGATTTCGGTTTCCCGTTGATGTGCAGAACCGAGACCTGCGATTTTGAATCGGGGCGAAGATAGGGAATGGTTCCCGCTTTGCGGATTTTCTGAAGCTCATCCAGCAGACGGTGGCTGAAGGCAATCGGCGCAGGCATCAGCTCGTCGGTATCATTGCTCGCATAGCCGAACATCATGCCCTGGTCGCCGGCTCCTTGTTCATTGAAAAGCCCCTGACCTTCGGTCACGCCCTGGGAAATGTCGGGCGACTGTCCATGCAGACGGTTGATGTATTCAAACGTTTCGCTGCAAAACTCCAGCTCCTCGCGGTCATAACCGATATCGCGCACAACTTCGCGGGCGATGGCTTCGGGATCGATATTCTCCCACCCGGAACAGGTAATTTCACCGGCGTTTACCACCAGATTGGTTGTGGTCAATGTTTCACACGCTACACGACTTCCGGAATCCTTCGCCAGACAGGCGTCCAGAATAGCATCGGAAATCTGGTCGCACACCTTATCGGGATGCCCCTCGGAAACAGACTCGGAAGTAAATACGTGATCCTTACGGATTTTGCTCATAACAGACCTCTATTCGTTTATTCGGATTTATGAATATAGTCGCGGAATTTACCGAACCCCCTGAATTGCTTCGATAAAAAAATACCAAAATCTGCCGTTTCAAGGCTCCAAGCTTGACCCCCTATCCCTTCACAACCTACTGTTTCAAACTATTGGATTCCATTTATGACAGAATTTACCAAAGACGACCTCATCAACTTTCTCCCCCGATTCGACACATTCGTGGGCATCGATTCCGATGGCTGCGTTTTCGACACCATGGAGATAAAACAAAAAGATTTCTTCCACCCCCATATCATCCGGCACTGGCAACTTGAAGCCATCGAACCCCAGGTTCGCGCCGCAGCCGAGTTTGTCTATCTCTACTCCACCTATCGGGGACTCAACCGCTTCCTGGGGCTTTGCAAAACCTTTGAGCTACTCCAGGATTGGCCCGAAGCCCGCGAAAACGCCGACCTTCCCGATCCAACGGATTTACGAACGTACTGCGACTCCGGCCTCCCGTTGAGCAATGCAACCATTGAAGCCGAAGCTCAACGTACCGGCAGCAAACTCCTGGCAGAGGCCCACACATGGAGCGTTTCGCTCAATGCCGACATTGACCAAAACATGTCCGACCCGCCGGCGTTTGACGGCGTCGAAGATGCGCTAAAGCGCATCCAGCAAAACTCCGATGCCATTGTAATCTCCCAGACGCAGGCCGTTGCCCTACTCAAGGATTGGTACCGTGATGATCTTGCGAAATACGTTTCCGTTATCGCCGGCCCCGAGCTGGGCAGCAAGATCGATCATTTCACGATGGCTGCAGTCAACCGCTATCCCGCCAACGCCATCCTCATGATCGGCGATGCCCCCGGCGACATGGCCACCGCCCAGGCCATTGGCTGCAATTTTTTCCCAATCAATCCGGGGCATGAGATTGAAAGCTGGCAACGGTTTATGGACGAAGCATATGGAATGTTTCTGGCCGGTGGTTTTCCCGATGAATATCAACAACAAGTAATCCGTGAGTTCAAAGCCTTGCTACCGGGGACGCCACCATGGAAATAGATAGAATCACGCAGTTGCTGACCCGCTTTAAGAGCGGCGAGACGGATTTGGAACAAACCCTCGCAACGCTTAAACATCTGCCATTCGAAGATATGGGCTTTGCGAAAGTGGATCACCACCGGGCCCTCCGCACCGGCTACCCCGAAGTCGTTTTCTGCCAGGGAAAGACCTCCCAACAGGTTGAAAAAATCTTCCAATCGCTCGCAAAGCACAACGGTAATATTCTTCTAACCCGGGCCGAACCCGAACTGTTTGCGCATCTGCAGGGAATGGATAGCCGTCTGGTCTACAACGAGCTTGGGCGCACCATCACACTCGAAAAAGAAGATCGCGAAAAAACAGGCAGTGTTTTGGTGATTTCTGCCGGCACTGCCGACATTCCCGTCGCCGAAGAAGCCGCTGTAACGGCCGCAATCTCCGGCGCAAACGTCGAACGTCTCTATGATTGCGGTGTGGCCGGTATCCACCGCCTTTTAGCACAGAATGAAAAAATTCAAAAAGCCCGTTGCATCGTTGCCGTAGCCGGAATGGAAGGCGCGTTGCCGTCTGTCGTTGGCGGACTGGCTCCCTGCCCCGTAATTGCGGTGCCCACCTCCGTTGGCTACGGCTCGCACCTCAATGGGCTCGCCCCGCTCTTTACCATGCTCAACTCCTGCGCGCCCAACATCACCGTCGTCAATATTGACAATGGCTTCGGCGCCGGGTTCTCCGCCGCAATGATAAATAAGGCGTGAGGCGTTAGAAGAACCTCGTTTCAATCATCACTCATCACGCGCCAAATCGCTTGAAAATTCCATTTCGTTCAGGGATATTGCGCCCTTCTTTTTAACCGGAGGATTTTATGGTCAAGGCATGTGATTTGAAGAAGACGTCCGTCATCGACATCGACGGCACCCCGCACGTAATTGAAAACATCACCCAGCAATCGCCGACGGCTCGCGGCGGAGGAACCATCTACAAGGTCCGGTTCCGCAACGTTTCCACCAAGCAGAAGGTCGACAAAACCTATCGGGCAGACGATGCCCTCCAGGACGCCACGTACGATAAAAACGAGGTTCAATATCTCTATAAGGATGGCGATCGGTTTGCCTTCATGGATCTCTCGTCCTACGAGCAGTTTGAACTGGTAAAGGAAGATATTGAAGACTGCCTGCCCTTTTTAATCGAGGACATGGAAGGGATCATTGCACTGGTTTCCGAAGGAAAGATCCTGACGCTCCAGATGCCCGACACGATCGATATGGAGATCGTCGAATGCCCGCCCGCCATGAAAGGCGCCTCGGCCACCTCGCGCACCAAACCGGCCACGCTGACTACCGGCTTGATCGTGCAGGTTCCGGAATATATCGAACCCGGCGAAACCATCAAGGTCGACACCCGCGACCGCAAATACCTCTCCCGCGCATGAACCAGGCCACGGATGAACGTGGATAAACATCGATTTTTACCGGGTTCATCCGTGTTGTTCCGTGGCTAAACAATGAGCACTTCAAGTCCAGTATTGATCTTGGCTCCGATGCGCGGGATTACAACGATGCATTATCGCCAGGCCTTCATCCGCCACTTTGAGGGACTGGATATCGAAATGGCTCCGTTCATTTCGACTGTCAGCGCCGAACGGATTAACCCCAAGCTGCTGAAGGATGTACTGCCGGAAAACAATTCAGGACTGCCGCTCATCCCGCAATTAATCGGCAACAAAGCCGATGATTTCGTACAGATGACCAAGGCGCTGCACGATCTGGGATATGACGAGGTGAACTGGAACCTCGGCTGCCCGCACAAACCGATCCGAAAAAAGAGGCGCGGCTCCGGGCTCCTGGCCCATCCCGATATGGTCGCGGCCGTCCTCGACAAGGCCTGCCGCGAAAGCCCCTGCCGCATTTCTGTCAAGGTGCGGCTTGGCGTGGCGGACAAATCGGAACTGATGAATCTGATTCCGATATTGAATCAGTATCCATTGAGCGAGGTGATCATCCATCCACGTACGGCGGAGCAAATGTATGACGGGACGGTCGATCTCGATGCCTTTGACGAAGCCTGTTCCGCATTGGAACGGCCCGTCTGCTACAACGGGGATATCCATACCCTCTCTTCCTTCAAACAGATCCAGGCACGCTTCCCGTCCATCGACCGCTTTATGCTTGGACGAGGGCTTCTTGCCAACCCGTTCCTGTGCGAAGTCATCAAGAGCGGCCAGCCCGGGATCCCGAATGCCATCAACCGCATTGCCGCCTTTCATGAAGACCTGCTGGCACGCTACGAAACGGTCCTTCACGGTGATCAGCCGGTTCTGGGGAAAATGAAGGAATTCTGGACCTATCAGAGCATGCACATCTCCAACGGCCACCAATTATTCAAGAAGCTCAAAAAGGCCCAGCGCCTATCCAGTTACAAAGCCATCGTTACCGAATTTCTCGCCGACGCCGCATGGAATCCTTGATGGCCGGCTCATTTCCAATAATAGGCTTTATCCCTGCATCGCTCCCTTGCATACTTCATCCATGATAAAGATCGGACTCGCACTCGGCGGCGGTGGCGCGAAAGGTTTTGCGCACCTGCCTATTCTTGAGGTCTTCGACGAACTCGGCATAAAGCCCTATTGCATGACGGGTACGAGCATCGGAGCCATTATGGGGGCACTCTATGCATCGGGACACTCGGCAAAGAATATTGCCGAAATGTTCCATAAGCTGATCGTTCCGCCCCACGCAAAACTGAAAGATATCATCCGGCAAAAGGATTCGCTCAAGATTCTGGAGTTGCTCGACCCGCATTTCAGTTTCAAACCGCAGGGCCTGCTCAAGGGCGAAAAACTGTTATCGTTCCTCTATGATCAAATGCAGGTATCGACCTTTGAGGAGCTCAAGATTCCCCTCAAGGTGGTTGCCACAGACTTCTGGCGGAAGGAACAGGTGGTACTCCAATCCGGCGAGCTGCTGCCCGCCGTACGTGCCAGCATGGCGTTGCCCTACATTTTCACTCCAGTGCTTGATGGGGAGCGGGTACTTGTAGATGGCGGCCTTGTGAATAATGTCCCGCACGACCTGCTCGACGAGAAATGCGACGTGCGGATCGCCGTGGACATCATGGGTCAGGATTCAACGCCTCCCAGCAAGATCCCGTCACCACGCGATGCCATCTTCCATACCTATCAGGTAATGATGGATGCCATGGCTATGGAAAAACAAGTCAACCACCCGGTCGATATCTATATCCGGCCGCCCCTGGTGGACGTGGAAATTCTCGACTTCCACAAGCCCTGGGAAATCTATGAACAGGGCCTGGAAGCAAAAGATGACTTTAAACGCCGGATGGAGCAGTTGATCGAAGGGAAGAAGCGAAAGCTCTGGAGAAAATAATGCAGACCGAATGGCTCATAGTCGACGGTTATAATGTACTGCACCAAGTCGATGATCTGGCGGAACTGCTACGCACCGACCTGATGGCCGCCCGACATAGACTGGTTCGGATGATCGGGAACACAGCCCACCGGCTGGCGCCGCAAACGACCATAGTCTTCGATGGCCGCGAAGCCGGCAATGACGACGCGCTCACCTCGCCGCATCTGGAAGTCTTCTTTTCTCCGGGCAACTTGTCTGCCGATACCATCATCGAACGATTAGTTTCCAGGTTTGATCGACCGGAAAAGATCCTGGTTGTTACTTCCGACCATGCCGAACATGCGACCGTATCCAGCGCCGGCGCACAGGTTATGTCCTCGCAGGAGTTCATCAATCAGTGTGATCAGGATGCCCGCAGATCTACCGCAAAGCGAACTCCGCCCGGACGGGAACCAAAACTGGGGGATCTGTTCCCCGACGATCTGCAATAACATGAAGTACTCCTGAGCGAAGATCCATCACCCGGGTCGTAATATTTTACTTCACTATTTGGATTTGGACTTCAGCGGAAAGACGTTCCACATCGGCTGGGACCAGCATTCCTGAAACCAGGTTAAGGGCATTGGCCGCACCACAGGCCATGCCATGAACAAGAGCCTCCGACATGACATACCCATCGGCCAGAGCCACCGCAATCCCGGCGGTCACGGCATCGCCACTGCCTACTGGATTGATGGCCATAATCTTTGGCGGCGTGATTTCCAGCGTCTGCAGCCCGTCCACATAGAATGCCGTACGTGCTCCGCGGGTCACCAGAACCGACCATGCCCCCTTCCCGATAATCTTCCGACAGGCATCGATCAAATCCTCGCCACCAATGGTCTGCATCAGCTCAACATCATTGATCTTGACCATAAAGGGCTTGTGCTCCAACGCACAGAGCAAGGGATCGCCGGGCGCATCAATAATCACCCGTCCATCCTGCTCCCCTATCATAGCGGCAATCTGCCCGTAGGCATCAACAGGCGCACCGGCGGGCAGCTTTCCTGATATGCAAACGATCGGGTCGTGAAGTTCCATGGACCCAAATAGCTCGAGCATACCCGCCCAATCTTCCGCGGTAATCGCGGGCATCTCCTCGACCAGTTCGGTCGTATCCGGATGGCCTGACTCCACCAACGTCTGACAGATCCGCGTTTCCCCCTCGACCTCCACGTGTTGGAATGCGACACCTTCGGCAGTGAGCATCTGTTCCAGCAGATGCCCATTGGCACCCCCGGCAAACCCCACCAGTAGAGTATCATGACCGAGTTGCCTGATCATGCGAGCCGTATTCGCCCCTTTGCCGCCAATGCCAAGCGTCACCTTGCCCGCCCGGTTCACCTCCCCCTTTTCCACTCGCTTAAATTCTAGAATGCGCTGGATACAGGGCGTAAAACCGCAACAGATGATGTGTGTATTAGATATGTTCATGCTGAAATCCAATAAATCGGTTTTTTGCGGAAATTGATAGTAGACAAACCAAAATATTTCGGTACCTTAGTCGCTCCTTTATCGGAAACGGTGGGGTAGCGAAGCGGTCAAACGCAGCAGACTGTAAATCTGCCCTCTACGAGTTCGATGGTTCGAATCCATCCCCCACCACCATTTTAAAAGCCTCGTTTCGGAATGGAAACGAGGCTTTTTTATGCCTACGATTCGCTTAGGCGCTTGGCTTCCTTGTCGACATGAAAAAGTTCATGGGCTTCTTTCAGGATAGAGGGGATGCGGTCGGCGAAGGGACTACCGGAGAGGCAGGACCAGTCATGCGAGTCAACCTTGGCGGCCTGGTTCCCCGGAAACCAGTGATCGGCATTGCCGAGCAGGTTATAGCGCATTTTCGCGAATTCGAGCAGGTCGAGCCCTTGGAAGAACGTCCATAGGCGCACAATCTCCCGTACATTAATATTGCCCGGGGTTTCGGGATAGTGCGGCAGGCCAACGTGCCAGTGGCCAACCCATTCCAGACCCAGATCACTTTCGATTGATTGATTGATGCGCCGTTCAATGCGGTCCGCCAGCTCGGTGCGGTTGTCCCAGTACTGCGTTACAGCCTCGATATGTTCGTCGAAATCGGAGGGTTTATCCGCACCGATACTGAGCGTGTGGACTTGCGGGCGTGCGAGACAGTAAAGGTCGTTCCACTGCATCGGGGTGAGCGGAGCACACAACTTAGACATTTTATCCGTCGGATGATACAGCATGCCGCCTTTGTCATTCGGACTGATAATAAACACCCCCAGGTCCTGTTTCGCCGCTGTTTCGACCATCGGCCAATGGAGTTGGTTATAGATGTAATACCAATGGAGATTCACGTAGTCGAACTCACCCGTCTCACAGGCCGGCACGACCGTTTCGGGCCCTGCATGGGTGGAAAAACCGCAGAAGCGCACCCGCCCCTCTTTCTGAAGCTGGCGGATGGCATCCAGGCACCCGCCTTTCTTCAGACACGTATCGATGTGTTCAGGAAGATTTATTCCATGAATCGACAGAAAATCCACATATTCAAGTTGCAGATATTTAATCGACGTCTCAAAGGCATCCAGAAACTCCCTGGCCGTTTCCTTTACACCGATCTTGGTTTGAACGAACAACGTGTCGCGATCGATTTTTGGAAGCACCCAACCCAGCTGCATCTCCGAGGGACCATAGCCGCGAGCCGTTTCGATGTGGTTAATGCCGTGCCCGAGTGCATGATGGATGCATGCTTCCAGATTTTCCTGTCCCTTCGGGTCGATTTTTCCAGGATCGAGATCATCCCATCCCTGCTGATAGCGCATGCCGCCGCACGTTAGCACGGGCATCTGTATTTCCGTTCGTCCAAATCGCTTGGTCGGTACTTGCATATTCATGATCCTTTTTTATCGAGCTCACCTCTGATCAATTCCGCCGTTTTTACCCCGATGCCGGGAGCCTCGGCAATCTCGTCGATCGTTGCGCGGTTCAGACGTGCAATGGAGCCAAAGTGTTTCAAGAGGGTGTCCTTTTTTGAAGCACCGATCCCGGGAAT
The DNA here is from genome assembly GCA_050290185.1 of Pontiella sp. Taxonomy (GTDB): domain Bacteria; phylum Verrucomicrobiota; class Kiritimatiellia; order Kiritimatiellales; family Pontiellaceae; genus Pontiella. The sequence goes on along the minus strand of JBNKHE010000007.1, from coordinate 193,673 downwards.
CTCGTCAAGGCGCGACTCCATAATACGCTGGCGGCGCAGTTCGCGGTGGTAGGATATGGCAAACCGGTGCGCTTCATCCCGCAAACGCGTGACCACCGTCAATCCGGCGGAATGCCGCGGCAACAGCAGATTCCCTGCATTGCTTTCATGATCCCAGACGATCTCCTCATAGCGCTTGGCCAAACCTACGATGGGTAGATGATCAAGGCCGAGCTCCATCAACTCTGCCTTGGCCGCACGTAGCTGCGTAATACCGCCGTCTACCATCACCAGCCCGGGCAATGCCTTTTTTTCGCGCAGCAACCGCGTGTAGCGACGCCGCACGACTTCAGCCATTGACCGAGGATCATCTGCCCCCTCAACCGTTTTGATCCGGAAACGGCGGTAGCGGTTGGGATACGGTACGCCATCCACTGCACAGACCATACTGGCGACCGAGTTGGTTCCCGAAATGTTGGAGATATCGAAACATTCGATGACGCGCGGCTCTGCCGGTAGCTTCAATTGTTTCTGCAGTTCCCGCAAACCCTGCCGCGCTTCATCCTGTTTCATTTTAGGCGTTTTGCGGACCTTGGCCCGTTCCTTTACGGCATTGTGAAGGTGCAACAGCATATCGCGCAGAGCGGCGGCATCCTCGAAACGGAGCTCTTCCGCGGCTTTCTCCATCTCCGCGCGCAGGTTCTTCAACAGCTCCATTCGCTCCCCGCGAAGAAATGCACAAGCCTCCGCCACACGGGTACGGTATTCCTCCCGGCTCACCTTCCCGATACAAGGTGCGGAACAGTTGGCAATGATATCGTTGCTGCAGTGCTTGTAGGTGTCTTCATCCGGCACCCGGGGCCGGCAACGCCGTATCCCGAAATTCCGCTCCAGAAACTCAATGGCCACCTTGACTGCCAGGCCGGAGGTATACGGACCAAAATATTGCGCACCGTCATCCTTCTTGATCCGGCATTTTTCAATCTTAGGAAAAGGATGCTGCACATCCACCCGAACCATCACGAAGCGTTTGTCGTCCTTCCAAAGCGTGTTGTAGTGCGGACGGTATTCCTTGATCAGCTTGCCTTCCGTCAGAACGGCCTCGGCCTCGCTTTTCAACACGATAATATCAAAATCGGCGATGGAGCTGATCAGACTGCGGATCTTGGGCTGAGCCGTGCGCCGGGTGTGCTCGCGGAAATAACTTTGTACGCGCTTGCGCAGTGAGGCCGCCTTGCCGACATAGATAATTTTCCCGTCGCGGTCGCGCATGAGGTAGCATCCCGGCTCATCCGGCAGGGCCTTCAGCTTATCCTTGATGGTTTTGGAATGCTGCATGACCGAGTAATATACAGATGAATACCGAATTATCAAAACAACTTCATTTTCACGCAGAATCCATTAGCATGCAAAAATGCTTAGCCGATGGATTAGACAAAGAACATTGATGAGATGGTTGCTCGCAAGCGTTGCCATTATACTCGCGATGATCGCTCTGGCCCGATTCTGGATACAGCTCGACACCGAGAAGCGTGTGTATACTTCGTCGTCCGCGATTCCAAAACGCCAGGTTGGCCTGGTGCTGGGTTGCTCCAGCCACCTGGCCGGAGGATACTTCAACTTCTACTTTCTGCATCGCATCCACGCAGCATACCAGCTGTACAACGCGGGTAAGGTCGACTATCTGCTGGTCAGCGGAGACAACCATATTTCCACCTATGATGAAGCCGGCGCCATGAAAGCCGCGCTGGTGAAACTTGGGATTCCTCCCGAAAAAATCATCTGCGATTATGCCGGATTCAGTACGATGGATTCTGTAGTGCGCGCCCGAAAGGTGTTTGGTCAGGATCAGATCACCATAATTTCACAGCAATTCCATGTACAACGAGCGCTATTCATTGCAAAACGAAAGCAGATTGACGCCATTGGATATTGCGCTGCGGATGTATCGAGCCGAGCCGGGTTTCGCACCCAGCTGCGGGAACAGCTGGCGCGGGTAAAAACCATACTCGACCTCTATATTATCCACCGCAAACCCGTGTATCTCGGCAAACCGGTTCACATCGGCTGATAAAACTATTTCAACGTAATAATCCTTGAGCCCATCTAATCCAATCGAGACTATCCTTGCTCATGAACGTCCTGTTAAAAGTCCTGAATGAAATCTGGAGCGTCACGCTGGCCATGGCGCCCTACCTCCTGTTTGGCTTTCTGATGGCGGGCGTGCTTTCCGTACTCATATCCAAGGACTACGTCCGCAGGCACCTTGGTGGAGGAGGATGGATGGGATCGTTCAAGGCCGCGCTTGTTGGCGTACCTATGCCCATCTGCTCCTGCGGCGTTATCCCGCTGGCGGCCTCGCTACGCAAACACGGTGCCAGCCGCGGCGCAACCGCCTCCTTTCTGGCATCTACCCCCCAGACGGGGATCGATAGTCTGATGATCACTTATGCCCTGCTTGGATGGGTATTCGCCATTTTCCGGGCAGCCGTGGCGTTTCTATCCGGCATCATTTGCGGCATAGCGGTTACTGCCGCATCGCCGAATGAGGAGGAAGCAACTGAAGAGTGCCAGGAAGAATGCTGCCAGCCTAATCAAAAGCCCATGATTCAGCGCATGTTGAGTTACGGATTCATCTCCCTCCCGCGGGACATTGCCAAGCCCGTGGTGATCGGTATCATTCTTTCGGGAATCCTCAGCGGACTCATTCCTGATAATTTTTTCACCAACACCATTGGTAATTCGCCGATTGCCATGCTGCTCATGCTCGGCATCGGCATCCCGCTTTACGTCTGTTCCTCAGCATCCGTTCCGATTGCACTGGCCTTCATTAAGGCAGGCATATCACCGGGAGCCGCGCTTGTATTCCTCATAACCGGCCCGGCAACCAACGCCGCAACACTGACAACGCTATGGCAGATCATTGGCCGCAAGCAACTTGCCGTCTTTCTCGCAACATTGTCGTTGTGCGCTCTGGCCGCTGGCTTTGCCATGAATTTTTTCACCCCCAGGCTGGGTGTGATGGATCAGGTTTGCCATGCGGGCGAATGCCATGGACCCCTGCAAATCCTATGGGTCGCCATACTTGTGGCCATCCTGGTGAAAGGACTGCTTCCCGAGCGGGAAAAATCCGGCTGTTGCTCAAAGTAAAACCAGTCGCTTCTCTTTGTTTCCGCAAGAAATCTCTTCATTTCCCCTCCCAAAAAGAATAAATTCTTGAATATTGAAGTTCAGATAGGGGTATTATGAACAACAACAAGCATTCGGTTATGGTCATCGACGATCATCCTATCATTCATGACGGGTTGAAAATTCTCTTATCCAACGAACCCGATATGGAAATTCTTGGAATGGCCTTTTCGGCCAATGAAGCCATGGAGCTGCTCGAGTCGGATGTGCCGGATCTGGCCCTCATTGATCTATCCCTGGGCGACTCGGACGGGACTTATCTGATCCAGCGCATCCATACCACCTACCCAAAACTTAAAATGCTGGTCTACACGATGTCCGAAGAGCGTCTGTTCGCGGAACGGACGGCAATGGCCGGGGCGACCGGCTATGTCATGAAGACCACGCCGCCCGCCGAGCTCAAGCAGGCCATCCGCTCCGTACTCGCCGGCAACCTCTGCTTTCATCCCGACATCCAGGAACGGATCGAAAAGAAAATGAACGGTCGCACGTCGGGAAAACATTCGCTGCTCGACACGCTGTCCAACCGCGAAATGGATATCTTCAAGCTGTTGGGAGAAGGTCACGACTCGATAACCATCGGGGAAAAACTCAACATCAGCCGCAATACGGTCGACACCCACCGCATCAATATCAAGAACAAGCTGGATCTACCCAACGGCAAAGCTCTGGAGCGGTTGGCCTTTGAAGTGATCCAGCAAAAAAAGCTGCCAAAAGGATAAAAGCAGTCAGGGCGGTAAGCCGGATTCTGTTCTCCTTGCGGAGTCGATCATTTATCTAGTGCGATCAACCCGGAACCCCTGCGGAACGGGCCGTTCCTCGATTCCCTATTTGATCTTGCTCCGGACGGGGTTTACCCTGCCCCCTCGGTTACCCTTGGGGCGGTGGGCTCTTACCCTAAAACAATCGGATCAAAAACGCTGTTTTATGGTGTTTTTGCGCTGTATTTCGTATATTCAATATATATCCGTTTATATTTCGTTTATATACAATGCTGAGAAATAAAAAACCTCCCTCGCCGAAGCAAGGGAGGCCGCCGGGAGAGAGGAGGAGCCCAGCTAAATCAGTTTTGATCCCGGTAGACGCCGAACCATCCGTCCGGGACTTTCATTGCTCTTGTTTCGACTTGGAACTCTCCGTCTTTAACGGATGAATCCATCGGTGCAATTGCTGGCAAACCAAGCCACCATGAATGGCTTACCGTGGTTTTTTTGAGGATGTTTTTCCCGGGATCCGGACCCCATGTGCAGGTTGTGACGCGCGTTGCACATCCGGTGATCGACATTAAAATGAACAGTGTAATTGCTTTCATTCAACCAGCTGCTTCACTTCCTGCTTCCGTTGCGACCGGATCAGATCGATGATTATCGCGTCCTTCTGCTCCACGATCTCCAGATCCACCAAAACGCAGTCTTTCCGAGCGGTGAAAACCTGCCCCTTCCGCAAGGTCAAGTATCCCCCGCTCAAAACAGGCTCTACGCGAGATTGCGAGAAGCAACCGGTCAGCATCAGCATGATCGCCATTGCGGCGATGCTTTTCGATATCGTCTTCGATTTCATCGATTTCCCTTTCGACGCGCTCAAGCTCCGTCAAAACCAAGCGGCGCGCCTGGATCTCAGCCATGACGCGCCGCCAGTGCAGCCACTCCTGCAATGCGAGTAGAGCAGCCTTCAACATGCTACTGCCTTTTCACCGGCAACATGTTGAGCCAGCCAAGGATTTTGGCGACGATTGCGTCGTCCCTCGGCGATGGTGTCAGCTTGCAGACCATCGCCAGAACCCCGAGCGTTGCCGTTACGATTCCGAACACCGCGCCCATGTTCCGGGACAACCACGCCAAGAGGCCGCCATCCGATGCACTGGCAACGGCCTCGGCACCCGCGTCCTGGGCGAACGACGGCATAGCCGCCATCACCAGGGCAAGAACGGCCAATACCATCAGCATGCTAAACTTTTTCTTCATTTTTTGACCTCCACTAATCCCGGCCCCATTGCCGGAAATCATTTTGTTCTGATCAACAGGGTCTTTATGTCCGCGCGGGATTCCTGCTGCATCTGCTTGATGTCCTGGATGTCGTGCTCAAGTCCCTTCGACGTGGTATACAAAGCAATTATATCCGCGCGGTGCTGAACAATTTCCTTGGAGGTATCATCCAGTTTTTGGCGGTAGCTTCCGGTGGCGATGAATATTGATCCGAACGTGATGAATACGCCGACCACGGCACTCACTGCGCTTACCTTAACATGTTCAGGCATTATACCCCCCTTTCAAGCACGTGCTGATTTACTCACTTCTGCAACTCCAAGAAGCCCTTCAGCCTGGTATCCGACGCAACCGGAAGGTTGTTGGTATATGCCGCAAATGTCGTTATTCTTCCGCCCGTTCCAACCGATGAGTACCGATTTGTTGGGTCGCTATTAGAGGCGTAGGACGACGACTCCAGTAGGTTGACGTAGGTGTTGGTGGACCCATCCCAGAGTATTAAGTCACACTCGCTCCCGTTGTGGACAAACCCGCCAAGGTGCTGTAGCGCACCGCCAGAAGCGTCTCCGGAAAGATTGTATAACGCCGGTATATATGCATCCGTTGCACCTCTCATGCTCCACCCTTTTAGGTGGTTCCAAGATTCGATTCCGCTGGATGTTGTCCATGATGCACTGACTGCGGTGCCGGTATTGGTATTGCCGGACACGTCGTAAATATTGGTCGATGATCCTTCTGAATAAACATTCCAGAAAACCGGATCTGCATTGTTTGCCGCATTGACAACAACGGCATTGCCGATGGCCGTACCAAGAGCTTGCAACCCATCGGGGTCAAGGTGCACGCCGTCTGGACGACGCGGCATCGAGTCCGTATCTATCCATGTATTTCCCGGTCGGTTGCCAAGCTCAACCAATGCTGCGCGTACTCTGTCCGACCCGGGGTTGCCCTCGTCGTTTATGCGGCAAAATGTGGTATTTACCAGTTCTACGCCAGTATCGTTTTCGAAGCTTGCATTCATGTTGTCGTAGTTCTCGACATAAGCATTCGCCCACAAGTTCGATTGGGCGTCTTTCTCGCCTTGCATCCAAATCCCGCGCACATCACCAATCGTATATCCAGCCGATGCCATGTCAGTCTCGAAATTTGCCCATGCGTTTGTTAGTTGGGTGTACTGCTCTCCCCCTGGCTGCCAATCAACGGCCAGCGAAGTACCTCCAGTAGATACCTTTACAATTGCAATGCGCTTTTGTGCACGCTGGGTGATAACCTGTCCAAATACAAGCTCAGCCCCCCATTGCGTGGAATTGAACGGCTTGAGAAAGGTTCCGCGCTTGGTTTGCGTCCCATGGTTTATTGAGGCTTCGAAGAACGGGAAGTTTTCCCCCTGCAAAATGGTCGGCAGTGTTCCATACTCCCCTGGATTACCCTCGCAATTCGATTGTCCAATATAGAGATATACATCGAGCGTTGTTGGAAGAATATCGAGGTGTACATCCGATATTTTTCCGTTGAATGGGTAGTCCATCGCCGTTCCTGAGTACCGTGATCCTGTGTATGCGTAGCCGCCAGAATTGCGAAGAGACGATACGGTCGTACCCGCCAGATTAAGGGATCCGTTGTAATAGTAGAATATGCTGGATCCAGTCTTGTATGCGGATAACGAAGTCCATGTATTTGTTGGCACCGCGGTCCCGCCAATAACTTCAGTTTGTGCCGTCCCGTCGGCGCTAAGCCTAGTGGATAAAAGGCCATTTGCTAATACCACCCAGCAACTCCTGCTGTTGCTTGATACCTCTCCGTGGGAAAAAATCGTTTTGGCAGCGCCCGATACAATATCCGGGTTGATTGTACAGTGGAATGAAAAGTCGGACGCTCCTACATCCGTGGTGAATGGCATTTTCACGTATGAATTTGTCCCATCGAAATCCAAGCAATTAACACTGATGATTTCGGCATTTTTACCATACGTGGCAATTGCATTCGTTCCAACAGACGAGGTAAGCAGTTGCTGCAACCCATCAAGTTGGGCCGTATAAAGCAGGTCGGAAGGCTGGATAGAGGAATCTGCCAAATCGCCCTGTGCGAGCGTGGCGTTGTTGGCGTTGGCCGTGTTGGCGTTTTGCTTAAACCCGATCACGACAGACAGCGCGTTTGAAACGGAATCGGTTTTTGTGGCAATAAGCGCGTCTGATTCCGCCTTGGTGTAGCTGTTGCTAGAAACAACCAAGTTGGTAGGTGAGACTCCGGCGGAAACAACGTTTCCAAGGCCGTCGTAGACGAGCACGTCGTTTTCGGCCAAAGATCCTTTGACTTTGATCAACTGGCTGACTCCATCGTTGTTGTTGGTGATGGGAGATGGGCTGGTGTTGAATATTTGGTTAAGGCTGGCCGCAAATGACGGCAGCGCGAACAACAAAGCAATCAGTGTGACAACAAGTGATTTTCTATTTTTCATGGGTATAGCCTCCTATTGGGCAGGACGTGTCAACTAGGGCGCGGCGGTGATGACCAGTGTGCTGCCGGAAATTTCCAGCTTTGCGCCGTTCGAAAATGTGATGGATGAGACGGAGCCGTCTGTCGGCACAAAAGCGCCGACGTCCTGAGCGGCTGCGGTACCGACGTCGGCGGGCTGCAGCGCTGTATCGGCCAGACCTCCCTGCGCTGCGGTCGCGAAATAGCCGACGTCTTGGGCGGCGGCGGTGCCAACGTCGGCGGGCTGCAGCGCCGTATCCGCCAAACCTCCTTGCGCTGCGGTCGCGTAGCGCGCATCGTTGTAGTCGCGGTTTCCAACTCCATCGCCTCCGGTCGGGTCTGTGGTTAAATCCAAGGCTCCGCCGAGCGTGACTTTTCCAGCTGCAATAGCGCTTATCAGGTCGAAGAACGCTTTCACTTTTGCCCATGTGTTCGGGCCGATGTCGTATGCCATGGTTTTCTCCTATTCTGTGGCGTAATCGCCGTTTCCATCGATTGCAAAGTCGCCGTTCGCGTCTACCGCGTAGCCAGGCGTTCCGAAGGTTATGTCGATCCGCAAAGCAACTTGGCTTTCCAGTTCTGGCGTATCGGGGTGATAGGTGGTTATTTCGAGATGTCCGGTTGCGTGGCCTTCGGATGCAAGCGGTACGGAAAATGTCGCGTTTGCGCTGCTGGTGTCGCCGATCAAGGTTACTTCGTCGGCTCCGTAGGCACGGACGCGGGTGTAGAGGTCGGCGGCTGTGTAGAAATTTGCCGAGATGAATCCCAGGCTCGACCAGTCCTGTTTTGCCACGGTCATTGAAACAGAGGCGTTCCATGCCGGGGTTGATACCAGATCATAATCGGCCAAATTGTAGTGGTGCGCCGGTTTCGGCAACACTTCTCCTTCGATGGTGAGCGCCGATATATTGAGCGGACGATTTATCCGAAGTTCGGATACCCATGGGATCGGGTCGACTTCATCAAGATCCTGCACCGCCAGCAGCGTTTCGGCTGGGAGCTTGATGTTCCGGTTCGTGGTTTCACCTGGAGCCGGGTTGATCCTAAAGGCTTCGGCGGCGTAAATGATGATTCCCTGCGCCCCTGCTGCATGGTTTTTCGGCTTGGTATCGCCGAACCCGCGCAACGTACTGTCTAGCTCCAAATCATTTCCGTTGATGAACAGGTCGCGCAAGGAGATTATTTCGTCCCCGATGAACAGCAGCAGCTCTCCGGCTTGCTGGGCGGCGGCGGCAACGCTTTCGTATTCCGTCACATCGTTGTTGAGCGGGGTGACCACAAGATCCGTTGCGGTCCCGGTTGCGTTCTTCACTTCAACAGGCAGGCCGAAATGGTTTACCGCCGAATTTTCTATTTTCAAGGCGGTTGAATAGGTCGGGTCGGCATCGAGGGCAAAGTATGGCGTGAAACCGACTATCAGGCTGTGGGCGCGCCCAACGGCGGTAATCAGGTCGATTCCGGTCGACATAAAGCGCGGCGTCTCGATGAGCTGCTGGAAGATGTGTGTTTCGGGTAGGTATTCCGGAAGATCCGGCGGTGTGTATGCGGCGCCGCCGGCGGCGCCGGTGTAGGCCCAGCGCGTGGAGTCGGCTTCGTATTCGATCGCAACGTCGCGGGAAAATGCATCTGCCTGCTTTTTGCTGGTGCACCGGCACATGGTCAAATCAGCCCCGGTCCATAGCTCCAGCCAAAACCAGTCGGCGATGTTGACCGTTTCCGCGTCGACCGCACGAATTTCGAATGAACCTTCGGCTGCCGGAAGCGACATTTGAACCATGGCCTGCGCGAGCAATTTCAGCGCCGTCGCCGTATTATCGATCTCCTGCCGCTCAAGTGTGGTTGTTTTTCGAATGCCGTTCAGCAATCTATGCCCTTGCGAGCGTTTCAGAACCTGGGCGTCGTTGAAGTTGCGGGCGCGGTTGATGTAGTTCATCCGCAATTCGCCGGGCTGGTCGACGTAGGCTTTTATTTTTGTTTTTGGCAAGGATGTGCACTGGGCAGCCATGATAACCGGGAGTATTGCCGTATTGGCCGGCGGGCGGTATCCCTGCTTCAGGATGTATTCCCCGCTTGTTTTTTCCCAAACAAGATCGCCGTTGAATGTATCAATGATCGCTTCAACCACTTTTTCCGCATCGTCGATGCTGTTCAAATTGAACGACATCCCAATGGCATCCTCCGCAAGTTGATCCTGCACCGTTTGAACATTGGAAAGCGGTAGGTTTTGCCCGGCCCCCCACAACGAATTTGAGACCACTTCGCGCAGCGCGGCGGCGGCATTGATGGAACGATCATCGATCATGTCCGCATCCGGCACGGCACGGACTATCAGCACTTCAATCTGCCGCGCGTTGGTGGTATCGCGGCCAAAAAACATTTGTTTAAATTCGATGATCGCCTGGTTCTGGTAGCCGGGGTGTTTTGCCGGATCAAGTACATAGCCGCTAATGGTCTGGTTTGGTGTTCCAAACCGGAACCGCGCATTTCCGACGGTGGTCTGGATGTTGACATAGCCCGTGCCGGGGTCGGTCAAATCGCCCGACCATATGGTTTCTTCCGCCGAGTAGACCGCCAGCAGCCGGTCGACCGGGCCAAGACAAATCACGCCGGCCATATCGGCATAGTAGTTGTAGCCTACCGTTTCCTTGCTTTTTCCGACCTTTACCTTAACTGCATAGGCATTTACGTTTTTGGCGCCATCAAGCCACGTCACTCCGAGCCGGGCCGTCCCCTGAACCACCGGAAGGGCAACACCCTCCTGGTTGGTAGACACGCGCTCGAAATCGATGTTCCCCAATTTCCGCGGGTAACCGGATACATATTCCTTGTTGGTTCCAGAACTCATTGGATTGGCTTGAATGCGTGGGTGATTTTTTTGATTTCGGTTCCATAGGCCACGCAGCAAACCCCAGCGCGGCGGATGCTGTGGACGGCGTGGGCGTTGTCGATCACAATGGCAACGTGGTAAGGCGATCGGCCGATGTCGGCGCAAAGCAGGGTGCCGACCGGATAGCTTTCAGCCAGCGGTATTTCCTGAAAAGAGCCGATTGATTCGATCCAATCCATGACGGTCTGGTCGGTCTGGTGCCGGCTGGAGTCCATGAAATAGCGGCGCGGAAGGTCTGGAAGATTCATTCCAGCTTCGGTGTAGATGACGTGGGCAAGGTTTACACAATCGATTCCATAGCGCTCGGAACGGCCATGCGGGGCAAATGGGGCATGAAGCCCAATCCACCGCCGTGCGCTTTCCACGATCCTTTCTTCGAACGTCATTTCTTGCCTCCGGATGTTGTCACGTTGATGGCCTTGAACGTCGGATTTTGGGCTGGGAGCCGCGGGTGTCCACCAAAGCCTTCCAGGCTACCGAAAAGACGCACGTATGTTTCCGGAGAGCCGTCATAGCCAAAGTAGCAGGTGCATGGATCGCCAACGCCGACGCCCTCGATGCTGTAGTTTATGCGCGCCACATAGCCATCGCCGCCGATGGATGTGATCGACAGGATATCGCGGACCACGGCGAGGCCGGCGGTTTCGATCACCAAATGACCGCCGGGCAATTCGTCGACGTTGGCGGCGTCCGCAATGGTCAAATAGATCCGGTCGAACTCGACCAGCAGCACCACGGCGTCGACGGTGAATAGTTCCGGATCGTGTGTTTCCCACGGATCGGCGTTGTCGCGCACTGAAACCAAGAAATTTGGAATTTTTTGGTTGAGCGCATTGGAACGGAACGTGGCCTCGATCAAATCCCCTTGCCGCATGATTTGCGCGCATTCGCCGGAAAATTCCGTCACGGCGGCCTGATCGATTCCGGCGACGACCTCGACTTTGTAGACGGTGACCAGTACTGGCGGCTCGATGGCCCGGGGCTTCCATGTTGCAAAGACCCCGCCCGGCACCGCGCGCAGCGATATGGTGCATTTGTTGTCGGACGTCAGCCGGCCATGCTCAAGGCCGCTGTGCATGATGTCGTGCGGCTCATAGGCATCGGCCCCGATGTTGCGGCTGTCGGCATCGGTCGTGTGCCGATGCACCCGCGAGTTGCCCAGATGGTCGGTGCAGCTGAACGCGTAGCAATAGTAAATCTGACGGCTTGGCTCCGGATCGAATGGTTGCTCGATTGCCGTGAATGATACCCTCCAGAATGTAGAGGTTTCCGGATCAAACTTGACCGAATCCGAATCGATAACCACCAGCGATGAAAAACAAATTTCCGCTTCATCCGGAGTCGGTAGCCCGGGATACGCGGCGGCAAGGGTGATGCGGTCTTTACCGCCAACCCGTTCAACGGACTGAACGGCGGCGATGACCGGATCCGCCGACCCGTGAGGCCGTAAAATCAACGAATAGGCGTTCTGGTTCTGCATGAATGCCGTAAGGTCGAACCCATCAACCTCAAGCACGGTATCGCTGATCTGCTGGAAGGATGATATTTCGCGCGGCAGATCCGGAAGCCAGAACGGATCGCAACCGATATCGGCAAAGAATGATTCTAGGATGTCGACATGCGCGCCGGTTTTTACCCTGGCCGAAACCCCGAATGCGCGCTTGCGGGCTGTCTGGACCCCATCTGAAAATCCAAGCGGCGCCGGGGAAATTTCGTGCGGAAGCTGGGCATTTTTCCAGCGGATCGTAATGTTGCTCGTGTAATCGATCCGGAACGGGAAGACGGGATAGGCCATTGGTCAGCCCTCCCGCTCGGTAAACATGATTTTTACACTGGAAGGATCTCCGCCGGTCGATTGTTTCGGCGGGTCAATGACGCCAAACAGGATCGGGCTTAATTCACCGCCGTGCGTGCCGTCTCCGCCATCAACCTGTGTCCAGTCGACCGCAAGGCCGTTAATGGCATCGATAACCACCGCGGTCCATTCCGTGCCGCTGGACAACATCCAGTAACTTCCAACCGCCGGCAGATCCCGGGATCCGTCGAAAACAAACCGGTCCTGCGCGTCGCGCGTGAAGTCGAACCGCGCCTTTGCCCAGATCGGAACGGCGGCGGCTTTCAGTGCGAGCGCTTCGGTAATGGCCGTTTCGGCGGCGAGACGGCTGGCAAGGGAAAGCGGGCGGATGCTGTATTCGTAGGTGCGGCGCGGGCGGGCAGAAAAGCGGGCGTTGTCTTCCTTCCCTTCCAGGCTATCCGCCCGTCCGCAGGCATGCTTCAGGCCATAGCTGCACGATTGCCCAAAATCCTGCGCCTGGTGAAAAAAGACATGTCCGTTTACGATTACAGCACTCATGTAAGACCCCAGTGCTTCCGACCAAAATCAAGAAGCGCCTTAGTCCCATCGCGCGAACTCATCATCCGTCTTAGCTGTGCTTCTGAATTTAGAATAAACAGGCTGTTATCTGTCTTACCTCCGGAAGCAGGGGCCGGTGCGGCGGAGCCGGCTCCGTTGGCGGCCAGCATCGCTTCTACACCCTTCGCACCGCCCAGCCCGGAAACAACATCAGCCGGGATTACGAACTCACCACGATGAACCACTCCAGCGAGGTCATATTTACCGCCATCTCCGGTATATCCCCCTTCTGAAAAGCCTCCCATTGCGGCAACGGTTGCCAGTGCTGATATTACGGCCGCACCGCCAATTACGGCGGCGAGACCCAACGTTGATATTGATATTAGCGTTGCTGTCGGAGCGGCGGCAGCTCCCTTTGCGGATTCGGCAGCCGTAGTGGTAGCAACATCCTTTGCATGCATCATGTCAGAAAAAGCAGACCACGCCAGCGAAACGCCTTTCATTATGACATGGGTCATCACCCATGAAGCGGCCATATCGGCAAACGACTTAATCAGGCTGCTTACAATGCTGGATCCGATATCGCGGAGCGCATCACCCCAATCCTTTGTCCGGTTAATCAGACCCTCTATTCCTGCCGAAATGCTGGTCGTAAGAGCGCTTGAAATATTTCCTATTTGCTCGTGTAACTGTTCTGCAACAGTTCCGGCATTTGTATAAAAATCCATCAATGCCGCGTCTACAGCCTGAATTTTAGTTACTCCTGAATCGCCAACTCCATCAACCATGTCGGCATAGTTGTTGAATGATTTTTCGTAGAAGTTTTTTCCTTCAAGCCGCTTTGGAGCGGTATCGGCATTAGCTGTATCGGTAGCTACTGTTGCTTTCGCCGCATCAACAATTGCAAGGCGCTTTTGTTTCTGTTCCTCGATTAGATCATTAATCTTCTCAAGCGCGCTTTTACCTCTTTCGTTTTCATCGTTTGTGATTCCGATGATCTCGCGCGATTCCTCAAGGCTCTTGTTCAGGCCGTTGATAATCAGGTCGTTTGTTTCCGATATTCCGGCTTTCTGTTCGTCAAAGAGTTCTTGCCATCCTTTTGCCTCACGAACCGGATTATTCGAAAAATCAACACGATCAAGTTTCTTACGCTCGATCTGGGTGCCATCGGTGAACGGCATGGCTTCAGTGATAGCGTTTACCTTGTCGATGACGAAATTAAGCGCCACTTCGAAGCCGTGGATTATGCCGTTTATTAGTGCTTCGAAAATTCCACTGATTGCCTTTCCGATGTGCCCGAACATCACGAGAATACGATCGCCAATCCACCGGAAGCCGGTCGAGAGATATGTTATCGGTGTTTCGAACACGGTAAGCAGGAACTTAGCGGCACCTACCCCAAAGGTCATCGCACCATTAAGCGCATGTTTCCACATTTCCCCATCTTCGCCGAAGGATGCGAACAGCGCATCGAGCGCCGCCTTGGCCGTGGCCGTGCCCTTTTCAAAACCGGCCTCCATGGAGAGGGAAATAAATTCACCGAAGGTGCCGTCCCGGAAGGCGTCGATTGCCAGATTAAGGAACGCACCGATATTTTGTCCGGCCTGCGTGAAGTCCATTGTATTGATGGTCTCCAGTGGTCCCAGCAGCTCGTCGGCGATCTGGTCGCCCACCCCTAGGAACAACTGCCTTGACTTATTCTTCAGCCTACCGGCCAGCGTATCGATGCGTTCAAATTGTTCGGCGTTTCGTTCCAGAACCTCGGGCATGCTGCCGAGCGATGCGCGCGCGTCGTCGATCGCGCCGCCATTTTTGAACATCGGCAAAAGCTCGGCTCCAGCGTCACCGAAAAGACCCATAGCCGCCGCCGCTTGTTTTGCAGGATCTTTAATTGACGATATTGCAGATGCTATCTCTGAGAACTGATCTTCAGGAGAAAGATCAATAATTTTTTTTACGCTCAATCCGAGCATATCTAAAGCGATCATGCCTTCGCCAGTACCACGAGAAGCATCTACTATCCGTTTCTGCAATCCGCTTACAGCCATGCCTAGCTTATCTGCCGACACCCCATTATCTTCGAATGCTCGTTGAAGTACATTTAGGGATGAGACTGATATTCCTGTACGGCCTGAAAGGTGGTCGAGGTCGGCACCGAGCTTGATGATGTCCCGGCTGCCACGGATCGCCTGCCGCACACCAACGTAGGCCGCGGCGAATCCGGCGGCTTTTTTGATGAGGTTGCCAAGGCCGGCAGAGGCCGCGTTCAGGCCGTTGAGCCTGGAGCGCATATCGATCAACACACTGACGCGGCTGTCTGCCATCTCTAATCAAACTCCTTGATCGGGATCCCGGCCTCGGCAAATAGCTGAAGTAGTTCGCCCGAGCTTCTTTCAGGCTCTTGCGCATCGCCACCGCCGCCCAGCGATTGAATGAACTCGCTCGCCAGCTTTGCGCCCTTCTCGCTCCATGGAGCACAGGCCGCGCGGAGCTGCGCCGCTGCCATAATCTGCAAATCCTCCGACCGGCGTTTTTCAGCTCGGCGGAGGATCAAGAACAACTCGGGGAAAGAGCATCGGCTAGCGACTTCCTGAACCCCGCATTTTAAAACTATTGCCCCGTCGGCGCAGAGGTCGGCAATACTATATCCCGAGCCGCCAGAGCCGCCTTTGCTGCCGGTGCCATGTCTTCCGTCAGATTTACCCGCCGTTGGAGATAACGACGGACAGTCGTAAAATTTAGGTCTTGGCCCTTGTCCAGGATATCCATGATGCTGTCTGGAAGCAGCGTAGCGCCCCATCCTTCGGGCTTGTCGCACAGAAATTCAGCCAGCGCGGTTTCGGTTTCCAGCTTCTTCAGATAGCTCTCAAACTCAGCGATTTTGAGCAGTCGAACTTTTACGGTTTCTGTTTTTACGGTGTCGCCATCGAAAACAAAAATTTCGATTTCTTCTCCGCCGTTAATTATTGCCTGCTGGTTCATTCTTTTTTTCCTCTCTCTGTTTGTCCGGTGCGGGACGTGGGGACGCTTTCTTTTTCGCGGCCTTATCCACTTCACCGTTGAAAATTTCGTTAAGCGATGCCATCAGCTCACCTCACCGGTTATGCGGTTTTCTTAACGAGCACTTCGCCAAGGTCGGCTAGAACGTTGACTTCAACGTCGAACGAAGCGTGGGTCGATCCATCAAAATTAGGCATGGTGGATACGCGGACGATGCACTCGAAGTTTTTCCAAATGATGCGCGGATCCGCTTCGCCGGCTTTGTGGATGCGCAATCGGCCATACCCCTTCAGGGTGTTGGCGGCTGAAATGGGTAGATACTTGGTGTAGGTCGGATCGGTGGCATCATCGGCACCGGCACCGGCGAGGAACATGCCGCGGAAACCCTGCTCGGTAAATTCGTCGCAGGTCATCTTGAAGCCGTGCTTCAGCTCTGTAATCGTCGCATCGTCGCGGATTTTCAGACCCTTGTAACAGCCCATGTGCTCAACGAGGTTCGATTCGTTGGCAAATTCTACTTTTGAAACGTTGCCGAAATCGTTGGCGGCGAGATCATAGGTCGCCTCGTCTGCCGGCGCGGCGGCGGCGCCGATGATCAATGCAAAATCGCCGGTTCCGAGAATTGTTTTTTTCGTATCGTTCGCCATGATTTACCTCATCCGATGGTTTTTATTCTGAAATTGCAGAAATAGGACTCCAGCCCGGTTTCCAGTTCACCTTTTGTGTATGCCGGATTGTCAACCACCAGCGCATTCTTGAGCCCCGGTTCGGACCAATCGTGCTGGTGGATCGACTTCAACACCAGGCCGGTGATTTCCAGCCCGGTCATGCCGGTTTGGTTGGTCTGTGGATTTTCAAGCACCGCAATAATCAGCATGTTGTCGAGTAAAAGATCCGGCGCGCCGGGGTCGATCGGATCGCCGCTTTCCTGGATAAACACCAGCGCAAGTCCAAAATCGGCTATGGCCGCTTCCAGCTCCGCCTTGCTGTTCATTCCGATAATCTGCGGAATGTCCTTGAGTTCGTTCACCGCGGTGATGATGCCTTGGGCGGTCGGGGTTACTTCATGGAGTTTCATACTGAAATTCCTTTTGTGAAGGCGTTGAGCTTGGCGATGGTCTGGGCCTGCTTCTGTTTTTGTTTTTTGTAGATATACTCACGCATGTCGGCTTCTTGTCTGGCTAGGGCTCTGGTAATCAACCCACGTTTTGCGTTCATCCGAACCGCACCGCGAAGAAGGCTTGTAATTTCGACATATGGATGGCGTACTCCTTTTGCTGTGCGGTCTATCACCTCGCCGATCTTCCGATTTCTACGGTTTATCTGGTCACGTTTTACGTTTTGTCCCTCTTTCGCCATGCGCCAATCGCGCAACATCCATGCTACTGAAAGGTATTTAACCGAACTCCGGCGTATTTTAATTTCCCGCTCAAAGTTAACACGCCTCCCACCCTCCATACGGCGTTTGGTTTTGTAACCACG
The DNA here is from genome assembly GCA_050290185.1 of Pontiella sp. Lineage (GTDB taxonomy): Bacteria > Verrucomicrobiota > Kiritimatiellia > Kiritimatiellales > Pontiellaceae > Pontiella. Next base: position 176,323 of record JBNKHE010000007.1, on the reverse strand, counting down.
CTGCACTGCTTCCTCTGAAACCTCGTCTGCGGTAGGCGCAATGGATGAAAAGATCTTATATAGTTCCCAGCGCATGCGCTGCGCACGATTTTGGAGCAATGGCCCTAGCTCCCGGTCGTTCCATTTTAAGTACTCCTGAAGCGTTTTATTAAATGACTCAAGATGGCGCGTATCTATTTTTGCCTGATCCAACATCACTCACCGCCCGAATATTCGCACACGAACTTAACAACCGGTCGACCCGGGTTTGGCCGCCGTGCCTTGATGCGGTAGCGCCCGCCTTCGTCATCCTTGAAATAGCTTCCAATGGTCGGGAGCGGGTCGAAAACGCTCTTGAAGAGCGAAACCGTTACGGTCTGGCACTCGCCCGGATCGAGGTCATACGGCTGCGCCTCGTTGTCCTGGCGCGCCACAAGGGCAGTAAACGGCACATCATCATCGTTCACCTTGAATGTCAGTTGCCGGCCAGACGCATCGAGCAACGTCTGGAAGCCTTCTGTCTGGTCTTCGTAGCTCATACTGTTGCCTGGGTGTCAAATATTACGGGCGGCGGGCGGCGGCATTAAAAACCCCGGCCCGCGTGGCACGCGGACCGGGGCCGGGATGATGAACGGGGAAGGGAAGCCCGGTTCAAAAATCGCGCTACGGTGATTTGTTGATGACCATTTTCACGGTCGCCGTATCGTTGGTGGTAGTCGAATTACCGGCGGTCACGCTGATCAACTTGACATAGGCCGGAACATAAATTGTGCCCAGCGTATTGGTTGCCGTGTTGCCGGCGGTATCGGTGGCGGCCACCCGCGGAACCAGACTGAACGAAGTGCTCGTGATGTTGGTTGCGCTGTAGATGGTGGTTCCGGAAAAGTAATCCGAGATGGTCAGATCAAAGGCATTGGTCGACCCCGATTCAACGCCAATCTGCATGACCTCGCCGGAAAAGCTCAGTACCTGCGTTGTGAGGTTGGTAGTAATCGGATCAAACTTGGCCGCCGCCCCCTCGATTCCGCCAAAGGATATGCAGGCCACCGCACACGCGATCAAAAATACAGCTGTTTTTTTCATGATTCAATCTCCTGATTTAGGATTTCATTTTTTTGTTAAAGATACGGAATATTATGGCGTTTACTATCCGGCCTTGATCTTCTGCACCGTTTCCCAGATCGCCGAAAGTTCGGTTTCGTCAATTTCAACGCCAAACTTTTCATTGATCCAGTCCAGGAACGGAACGCCGTCTTCGTCCATATCGTCTTCCGGAATAACCACTTCGCCAGAGGCGAGTTTTTCGGCGATTTCGTGAGGTTGCGGCGGGCGGTTCTTCATCTCTTCGACTTTCGCCCATAGTTCAGCAACCGCCTTGCCATCCAGCTTGACGCCAAACAAATCGTTCACGGCCTTTACCTTGGGCGAACCGTCGTTTTTCAGACCATCCTCCGGAATCACCACTTCGCCCGAGGCGAGTTTTTCGGCAATTTCGTCGAAGGTAGGCAGAGTGTCTTCATTCGGCGGAGCCGGCTCAGTGGCACGATTTAGCTTCCGGCGCTTGGACGGCTGGCGCAAGTCGAAGAGCTCAACCTTGGCGAGATCTTCGCCTACGATTTCGCGCAGCTTTGTGCGTGCGTCGCTGCGCGACATGAGGCCATCGGCCCCACCGACGATGCTCAAAGTACCGTCGGTGGCCGTGGCTATGATGATTGCGATTGTTTTTGCCATTGGTTCAACCTCGTTTCGGTTCAAATCACCGATTACGCATCAACGATGCGGACAATACCGTTCGGGTTGCCTACGCACTTGCCGTAGTAGACTTCCAGCACGCGCTTGGTTGTCTTCTTGTTCGGGTCATACCATTCCTTGAAGCAGATGGTCATGCCGCTTTCGTTGGTGTAAACACGGTGCTCCATTACCTTTTGAGCGGACATGTCCGGAGTAACCGCCCGGAAGGCAATACCGATCGCTTCGGTATTCACCGCGAAGCCCTGGAGGTTTTGGCCGTTTTCTGCGAGTACCGTGGACTCGAAGATATTGGCGAAGGTGCCCAGGTTCGGAACACGCCCTTCGCGCACGGCTTCTGTGCCGCCAGACTTGGAAGCATCTTTGACCGCCGGATCTTTGGCGAGCGCGGTATAGAAATCCGGGTTCAGAATCATGTTTCGGTTGGCCTTGGGCCACTTTAGAACGGTGCACTGCTTGCCGATGTCCAGCACATCGTCGCTGTCGAAATCAGCGGCAATGATCGGGGCCGGGATGACCTGCGCATAGTTGGCGGCTAAGATGATTCCCCAGATATCGGCCAGAACCGCTTCGGCCAGAGCCGCGCCATACTGAGCGCCGATTTCTTCGAGCTTCAGCAGGGTCATGGTGGCCAGCTGATCGTCGGTGTAGTGGAAACCAACATACTTGTTCTTGTCGATCGCCAGTTCCTTCGGCAGCTGGGAAGGTGCTTCAGTCACATAACCATTGGCCGGATTGTAGTCCGTCACGGTTGCGCCGGCGGGCGTCCAGGTAAACTTAATCTTCTCGCCCACCTTCACCGCATCGGCGGAAAAGTCGGTCGAAAAGGAGTTGAGTGCCTGAATGGTAGCATTGAAAGCCTTCAGTGCTGCCTGCGAGACGATATCAATTGCGAGTCCTGCGTCGAGTGCCATGGTTTATCTCCTGGTTAAATTTTCTGTTCAGTGGTTGGTTTCCTTAAGGGTTTTTTACTTTTTGCTGTTGGATTCCTTCACGAGTGCGGCCTTGTGCTTCTCAAGGAAGTTGGCTTTTTCGACCGGATCGGTGATGGCCTGGTACTGCTCGGTTAGCGATCCTTCGCTTTTGTTGTCCGGATCGATGCTGATCGGGTCTACACCGGCAGCGGCGCACATTGCGGCGGCGCGCTCTTCGGCGGACTTCGCTTCGGCCTTGAGCGTATCGTTTTCTTTCTGGGCGGTCTTCAGGTCGGCTTCGAGCTTGGTTGCGCGCTCGGTTTCCTTCTGAAGCTTTTCTTCGGCCTTGGTCTGGGCTTCCTTGGAAGTCACCAGCGCGGCTTCGGCTTCGGTCTTCGCCTTTTCGGTTTCTTCGGCCAATGCCTGGGCGGCAGTATGATCGCCTTGCAGCGATTCAAATTTTTCATTCAGCGCCTCGTATGCTGCGCAGGCTTCGTCGAGTGTCTTGAACATACTGTACTCCTTGGTTTATTTTGCGCGCTTCAAAATTTCAGCATACGCGGTTTCATAATTTCCAATCGTGTCAACCAGATTGGCATCCTTCGCCCGCTGGCCGACAAAGCACTGACCGCGCATGGCGGAAGGCTCCACATTGCGGTGGGCCAGCACATGGCCCTTGAACAGGCCGAAGAAGTCGTCGCACGTTTGCTGGAAATATTCCTTGTGCGCGTCGGTGAAGCTGGGTGGCCAGCTGGCGTCCTTCAGGTCGCCGCCCGTGTGCGTGATAAACTCGGGCTTCATGCCCATCTGATCCCACGCACCAGACACATCGACCAAAGCAATGATGGTTCCGATGCTGCCGACCTCGGCTGATTTCGTGCAGACGATGTGGTTCGTTCCCGCCGCAATCGAGTAGGCAGCCGATGCGCAAAGATCATCCACGAACGTGACAACCGGAAGCGGGGATCCAGAAACGCGCTCGGAGATTTCCGCGTTCCCAATGGCGCCGCCGCCCGGTGAATTTACATACAGCAACACCCCGCGCGCACCGCGCTCTTCGGCCTCTTCGAACTCGGCCTCGATTTGCTCATATCCGGTGTTACCGCAACTGCGTTCGATATTGGTCAACCCCTTGCCCAGCACGCCGACAACGTGGATATGGGCGATCCCGTTCTGATCGATTTCCATGTCTGGACGCTCGTTCACCCAGTCGGAAAACATGCCTTGCTGGTACTCGGAGGAAAGCCGGCTTTGCAGCAACTCATGAATGCTCATCCAACCGCCGCCGGTAATGTTCCACGGCTGACGGTAAACGGCGTTTTGAATGCGTGCGAATCTCATGGTCAATCCCCCTGCGTGCTGATTTGGATATCTTGGGAGCTGGTATATTTTGACGGGTTGTAAAGCATCTCGACCGGTACGCCGTATTTTTCAGCGGCTTTGAGTATCGCCTGCGCATTGCGCGCCCTGATATCGAGCTGCTCCTCGAAATCTTGTCCGAGTTCCTTGAAATGCTCGTCCAATGTTTTCAGACCGGTCTCGACGTCGGCGCGGTTTTCCTTGTTTTCCCTGCCGGCATCCACGGTTATTTTTTTCGGCGTGACATAGCGAACCTTGTACCATCCCTTCATCGGCTCCAGATCACCGCGATCGATGGCATCGCCGATCACGTAGGCCCAGCATTGCACGAGCATACGGTTGATGATGGCCTGCTGTCGCTTTTCAACCCGGCGCTGCGCCTTGGCCGTCACCAGGCGCACAACGGCACCGCCGATTCTGGAAGGATCTGAAATAAATTCAGGCGGCAGGCCGCCGCCGGCGGATTCCCGGTCGATGTAGTTCAAGAATCCGGCAAAGGTCGGACTTGGGCGGCTGCTTTCATATGGCTTCAGGTCTTCCCCGGGCTTAATGGCTACTGTTTTACGTCCGGTTATTTTTTGGATGTATTCCGGATCTGTTTGTTCTCCATCGCCGTCTTGATCCTCAGAAACCTTGACCACGTAATCACCGCTCTCATCGACCTCTCCGGCTTCGGTCTTCAGGATGTGGGCGATATCGGATATTGATTTAACCGCACCTTTTTCGAGGGCCAGCAGTTCGGCAACATCCTGCATGTTATTCATGCTGTGCTGCTGTGGAGGGGCGTTGCGCGCGGCGGAAATATATTCCGGCTCGAAGACATGCATCACCGCATTGGCCGGAACCTTGCGATAGGTCATATCATCGCCCTGCCGGAAGTTGTAGTAAACCGGAGCGCCGACTTGGTCGAACTTGATACCATCCGTCGTATCCATTGTGCCGTCGTCTTGGCACCGATGCGACTCAATCAGCTGGATGCGCGGTCTACCGAATCGGTCTCGAACCTTTACAACGAATAATTCACCATCTGAATCCACCGCCCGGCACACAAGGGATTGGCATTCGGCAAATGAAAAACGGCCTGTGATATCGGCCCGGAAGCAAAAGCGATCCTTGAAATATTCCTCGGCTTTGCGGTTCCACTCCTGATTGTCCGTCTGGGCCTGCGGGCGCATGCCAGAACCAACGGAATACATCTCCATATCGCCGACGTACTCACGATAAAAGCCGGAGTTTTTTAGGTGGTAGCGTGATTTTTTTACCAGCTCGCGGCGCGTAAAGGATGTCATTTCCTCTTTTGCATCGCGCGGATATCCGCCCGGAAGCCAGCCCCGTGCGCGGGAAGTATTCGCCGACTCATAGCCTGAAAAACCCAATACACGCCCAAGCCTTGGAAACTTGGTTGCGATGAAATTGCTAAATCTCCCAGCCACGTCTATTTCTCCAGGTAGCCATCGAACCCGGATTTAATCACCTTGCGCCCGCCGCGCTTGTAGGTGTCCGGATCAAACTTAATCAGGGCGTTTTGACACCCCTTGATTATCAAAGTGATTTCATCGAGGCGGCGCTTGTTCACGCTGGAGCCGTCATCGGAGTAGGCCTGCTGCGTTTTCTTCAGCTCGGCTTTTTGGACTGCCAGAATCTCTTCGACCTCAACCTGTGTGAAGCCGGTATAGTAATCAGGTATCACGCTCATCATCAGAACCGGCGGTGTCAACCGACTCTTCCCCGACGATCTTCAGCATGACCGCCGCGCATACGCTCATGACCTCGCAGTCGAAATAGTGGTTCGGGCGTCTGCCGATCTGTTCCCATATCCACTTTCCGCGCTTCTTGGTTCGGCGTTCCGATTCCAGCTGCCGGCGATATGACTTGTCGGCATCATCCGGAACCTGCCATATCAACTCATCACCGAGCTTGATCCGCCGGAGGCTCTGAAGGATGTCCCGCATCCGGTTGGCCGAAAAATAGAACATCCGGCATTTAACGCCGCCGGCCATCTGATCCTGTGCCATGGAATAGAAGCGCCTGGTCTTTTCCCGGCGGCCATCCTTCGTGGTGCGGGTATGAATAAACCCTTCGCGCTGGTCACCGCGCAACGCCGTCCACCCGCGCTTTCCGCACTGTTTGTAAACCTCGTATGGGTTATGTCCGGCATCGACAAAGACCATCTGCGGATGAACGCTGTATTTCACCTGCGTCTCTTCGACATCCTCCCAGGTTAAAACGCGCTCATACCAGACCAGCCGCGATTGCCCGTTCGGGGCCCAGCTCCGGACTGTAAGCCAGAAGTGGTCGGTCTGGCAGTCCACCGTGAGAAACCTCAGCGGCACCCGGGCGGTTTCGTCACCGCCTTCGACAACCTGACCCTTGGCGTTGAGATAGCCCTCTTTTTCCCAGAACTTGGAGAGCTCATAGGCTTCGGTGGGTACATCAATCCCGAAGTCTTCCGCGTTTTCGTCCCATGGTCTGGCAAGGCGCTTCTGGTAGAATTGAACAAGCGGGTTCAGATCGCCTTTCTTCGCTGAAAGCTTTGCCCGGATATACAGTTCGGCCATGCGCCCCCACTTCATCGTGGCGATCCCGTTCCAATGGAAGCCAACCAACTCCTTTGCCGCGTTCGGATTCGTTGTGATGAACTTGCCGGACTCCCCCATTTTCCGGCGGTTTACCGGCGTATCCTCGATGAGCGTTTCACAGGCCTTGCACTTGTATCGCGTGGATTCGCGCAGCACTTCGAAGTTGTAGTTCCCCTCTTCATCCTTGCACGTTTTATCCCATTCGACCTGGTTCCATTCATAGGCCTGCCGCTCTCCGCATTCTGGGCATTCAAACGTTAATTCCCGCTGGTCGGTGCTCTTGAATTTCTGGTCCCACTCATCATCTTCAACGCCGGCCTGACTCAACCAGATGCACTTTCCCAGCCAGCCGAAAGCCGTGGTGCGCGCTTCGGCTTCGGCCATGTGCCCTTGCGGCCAGTTCCACACCTCATCACCAATCACCCAGCGAATTGAGCGGCGTTGCAGGTTCTTGATGTTGTGGGCCCCGAGAATCCAGAGCGTCATGCCATTAGTGAAATGAATCGTTGCGTTACGGCGCTTGTTTTTGTCCGCCGGGAAAAGGGCTTTCACCGGCGCGCACTTTTCGTAAAGCGGCTGCAGGCGGCTCTCGGAATGGTCTTTTGCATCGTCATCGGTTTCGCATAACCACAACGTTGGCCCCGGCATGTTCGGAATCAGGTAGCACGAGAATATTTCCGCTCCGAGTGACTTCGTGGACTGGATCGGTGCCAGAATCGCAACCTCTTTCACCGACGGGTCGGCCATGGCCTCCATCGGTTCCCGGATGTGCGGAGAGTTCGCAGAGCGGAAGCGCCCGGGAATCGGCGAATAGGGAATGTCCGAAACATTTCTTTCCCCCCATCGCCAGGGGGTATCCTTTTCCGGAGGCCGCCAAACCTCGCGGAAGATGTTGAACAGCTTCCGCCGATCGGTCATGGCGTCAACCCTTCGCCCGAGTGAAGGATCCTGCGCGCCTCGGTCAAAACACGCTCGTTGTTCTGCCGGATCTCGATCGGGTCATCCATGCCGGCGAGAATTGGCGGCTGTTCATCCATCAACGCTTTTTCCAAAAGCTGGATTACCTGGGCGCAGCACTCCCCCCAAACCAGCCGGACTTCCTCGATGCTCACATACTCGCCGCGCTTCACCGCGTTTTTAAATTCACGCTCTTCACACTTCGCCAGAAGATCCCGAGCTCGGAGGCTTTCTAGGTCATGTGACTTGCCCGACAAATCCTTAGTTGACATAAACTTGCGCCACTCTTCAACGCAATGCCGCCCATCCGATCTGGGCTCCGGAGCGCCTTCGATTTTTTTCCATCGGTCGATGGTCTGGCGGGTCACGCCCAGGCATTTCGCCAGCGCAACAAGGGTTGGCTCGAATGTTAGTTGATCTTCTGGATTGGCTGAAGCCGCGGTCTTTTTTCTGGTGGTTTTCTTCGCCGCTTTTTTGGCTGGAGCCTTCTTCGCCGGTGCTTTTTTGCGCGCAGTTTTTCGGGCCGGCGCTTTCTTCGCCGGTGTCTTCTTTCTAGCTGCTGGTTGCTTTCGACCTGCCATCACCTACCCAAAAATGAAAACGCGTAACAGGTTACACCTCGCGCGCGCACGCGTGGCGAAAGACCCCTGCGCGCGAAAAACATGTAACATCAGAAAAAATACCACTCTCGGGTTTCCAGCGTGATGAAGCGTCCGGAACCTGCGGTGGAAATCCGTCAAATAGATTCCTTTTGCCCTTACACATCGCCACCAAGCTCCTTGTATATCGCCACGACGGGCTCAAGATCGGCGCGCAAGCGTTGGAGCTGGTCGGGGCTCTGCTTCTTCAGCCATCCGCTTTTCTTCCAACGCACAAACAATCCGACCGTGCGATTAACAAACGGATGCACGGTCTCAATCTTCTGCGATGGCGCCGCCTTCATCTCATCGACATCGACCACGCGCCCAGCATTGAGTGAGCGCTGAAGGCGGCGTTTGCTCATGCCATGCTTTGCAGCCAACGCCAGCCACTCATCACGCACCACCGGCGGAAGGGTAGAGACAATCCGGTGGTGTTCCCATGAAAGCGATTCAATGCGGCTATCAATCTCGATCAACGATGCGACGCGGCAGAAGCGTTGAATGGTGTTGTAGTCGAGCCCCGTCATCTCAATCGCCTTGCCGAACCGGTCATCGCTTTCCATGCCATCAACCGCCGCATTGACCCAATCACCGATCATGAACCCGAGCGAGCGCGAGGCGGAACTGAGCTTTACCCCGAGCGCTTCCCATTGCTCCGATGATATCTCACCGGAGAACCGGATCCCCATGCGCGATATATCAATGCTCGTGTTTGTTGTGCTGATTTCGTGCACGCTCTCCATAACTCTTCCTCGCTTTCTTCGATCTCATTGCCCTGGGAGGTTCAATCCCGATGGCATCACACAGCTGAACACATCGCTTGCTAACTGCCGCACGTCCTACCCCATGCCGCTTGGCAATCTCGGTCATCGAGTTGCCCATGTACCCGATGCCCGTCACCAGACTCAGGCACTCAAGCGCAAGCGCCGGGTTCGTCTGCCCCAGCAGCTCGCCAACCAAACGGCGAACCACCTCATAAATTCTTTCCTCGTCAACCTGTTTGGCGAAAGGCTCCGCCGGCGGAACGGATGCTTCGTGCGTACATTCAGGCCGCAACGTGGTATAGCTCATCAGTTGCGGGCCGGTGATGCCGGCGGCCTTCATCTCCCTAATTTGTGCCGGGGTGAGGTCTTCCCATGCGTCCAGGTATTCACGGTCATGATTATCCATCATCTACCCCCCGGAAGGTGAAGCATTGCCTTGTTGAGACGGGAAATGAATATCTTGATAAAGCTGTTCCACGTCTTGTCATACCCATCCTCGAAAATATCGCGCAGATGATCGCGCCACATCATGTCCGCGGCCTCGGGCCCGATCTCATTTTTGAGCGCCGTCCACTTTGCTAACAGGATGCGCCTTGAGCTCGCATCGTTCTTCCCTTGGCCGGAACGTTCCTGCCATCCCGGCTTGGTGCGCAGGTAAATGATTGCGGCATGGACGGGATCGGGAACGCTGTAGGCATCGCCTGGCTGATACATCCAGTCTCTTGACTCCGAAGGATCGACCGGCGGCCCGCCGTTATCCTCGCTACGCTCGCTCGCCCCCCTACCAGCACCAGGCGGGGAGGCTCCGGGCGATTCGCCAGAATCGTTCGGACCCCGCCCCAGCTGACCAGCTTTCAGCTGGGGGGATGAATATCCCCTCTCTCTCTCTGGTTCTGGTTTCTGGTTCTGGTTCTGCAAGACATGTCCGGAGGACTGGTCTTGCCCAGATCCAGCTTTTCCAGCTCCAGCAACAGGGGGGCGAGCGAGCGTAGCGAGCGTACCATCGAGGGAAAGGAAAGAAACAACACCCTGCTCTATATCAAACTCGATCACCCCATCCTCAACAAGGCGCTGCATGATCCGGTCTGCCGTACGGCCCTTGCAATCCACCTCGCAACATACCCACTTGCGAAACCGCCCAAGGTCCGAGCCATTGTCCGCCTTAACATAGGAAACGATCCTGCGGCGAATACGCTCCACCCGCTCATAAAACACCTTCGCGCGCTGATCGCGCTTATCATACGTCTGACGGTTCCGCCCGAGTTCCTGCTCATCCTGGGCGGTGCACAGAACAACCGTGTTCGATTTACCAGATAGCTTCACCACGCCGGCCAGCACCAACCCATCCATATGGGATTTCAGCTCATCACGGCGCTTCTTGGTGCCATCACCAAAGAACAAAAGGAGATCGGCCAGCGTAGCCCGCTGCTTCGCCCCCAGCGGGAACGTACCGTCCACCCGCAACTCGGGCCCGTAGAAATAGCGCATCTTCGAATACATGCCATGCGCCTCAAGGGGAAGATTCATGAACACCTGATTCTTCAAATGGATGTCGTGTCCCGTCTTCTGAAAATAATTATCCGCCATATCTTCCCGCTCTCTTAATGGGCGCGCACGCGCACCTACTGTGCCAAACTAAATCCCGCTACCTTTCATGAACCAGTCCGCCGATCTTTCAACTGGTCGATGCGTTGACGGCATGGGTTCATAAATCTCATCTAAATGACCGCGTATCTTCAGCCGCCGAACGGCGGAGACCAACAAAGCCACCTCGCCCTGCATACTGCGTTCTTGAAAATGCTTCAGTGGTGAGCGGTGGAAGGTGTTGCCCTTCGGCGCAACCACGCGCTCGACCGTCTTTCCACGCACCCACAATAAACCCCAGCCCTCCGGAAGGTCTTCGGGTTGGATTATGTCTGGCGGGCACATATAGAGGCGACTGCTACCGATTCCGTGCTCTGGATATTTCCTGAAAAGCTTCTTTTTATCGGCTAGGAAATCCGAGCGGCTGGCTTTGCATTCAATCAGTATTGAAAAGCCGCTTTTCCACCCGATCGCGTCTGGAATTTCTCCAGACGGCGTGTAGGCGACAAATTCGCGGAAAACCACGTTGCACCCGAAAGCATAAAGCCACTTCTCAGCGCGTAGCACCAAGTCAGCGTGTGAATATCCGGCCCCTGGAAACAAATCACCCATTTGCCAACCAATCCTGCACGATCCCGAAGGCCTCCTCGGCACTGTAGGACACGCGCCAGAAACCGCACTTAATCAATACCGCCTGCAACGGGCGCGCCTTACCGCCCTTGGCCTTCAACTCCAGCCAAAGGAAGCGCCCGGTCTTGCAATCAAAAAGGGTAATGTCCGGAAGCGTGGGATTCCTCTTCGCCCCCAGCTTGGAAAGGTGGAATTGCCACCCGCGCTGCGGATATCCACGGCGCACCTCGGCGCGCTGGATGTTCTCCGCAATCAGCTTCTCGAAGCCCAGATGGACGCAATACGCCTCAACCGCCCGCTGAATATCATCTTCCGCCTTGGCCTCGATCGCCTGGTCACGTTCATCCGTGCTCTTCAGGCCCAGCCGCTTGCGGTCTGCCGGTTGCATGGCATCGATGATGTTTTGTGGTAACGCCCCCGCCTTAGTACTCATTTATCAAATCCGCTCCATACATCTTTTGAGCATTTCTGGCGTTGCTGTTCCAAACACCTCGAAGTTTTCAGCCTTAACCGTACACATCCAAAGCATGTCCGCTTTTTCGGATACCAGGGCAAAGGGCTCCATTCTCACAACAACAGCAAAATCATATCTGCAACAACCAGAGGCTAACTGGTGGTCGAAACTTTTAGGCCTTACTAAATCTCCTACCTTCATCTCTGTGCCCTCTGTGGTTAAAAATTAAATGCACCCTGCCCCGCCGCATCCTCCTGAAATACATGCACCTTCGCCTGAACTTCCCGCACCGCCTTGCCGGTCACCGGACAGCACACCTTCCCCACCTCGCAAACCAGACCATGCTTGTTCACCAGCTCGGTAATTCGAGGCCGTACCGCATTCGGCTCATGAAAGCCCAGCGTCTCCATAATCTGCCGATCGGTCATCGGCTCCGGATGCTCAGCCAGCAGCTTGTAAATCCGGAAGGCGCGATCGCTAAGATGCGCCCGCTCCTGACCGTAGGCCGCCAAACTGTTCTCGTGCATGTTCCGCTTCATTCCGCACCGCCTTCGTCTTTATGAATCCGATAACTGCAAACCTTAAGGAACCCCTCCACCAGCACGCGCCTGCTGCAAAACTCACGCGCCATGCACTCGGTACAAATATTAGGTGTCTTCTGCTTATTAAGTGGTTCCTGATCCATCTCCGTGCCTCTGTGCTCTCTGTGTGAGAAAATCCCTACCGCACCTTTCCTTGATAATGCTGCTCGGAATCCCGACGGCGCTGTTCCGCCGTCCTAACATCCAGATTCCTATAAGCCGCCGCTTGGCGGTTGCGGATGTATTCGGCATAGATATCCGCGAAGAGCGCCATCCATTTGCTGGCCGCGGTTTCCGAGTCCCAGCACAGCAACCTCACGTCGAATGGCGGCGCATGATCTGAATGGTCCCACTCGGTATCATCGTTGATAATCAACAGCTTTTCGGTTGACCGCATCCGCATATCAAAGAGGTGAATCCGTTCCTTCAGCTCCGTACTCGGCTCATCCAGATTCATGCTTTTATAGATGGCGGACTGGATCCGCTCCTCGATCTCGACCACGCCGGGGAACAGCTGTTTCATGGGGTGCGGCATATCTCCGGTCACATACTCGTGGCCGTCATGCAACAGATGATAAATCGCCTCCTCTCGCGGTGCCTGGAGCGCCATCACCACGCAATGCTCGGCAACCGAGTAGTGCGGTGCGTCGTATTGCCCAAGATACCGCGGCAACCGCCCCAGACCGATCGACATATCCAGCAGCCGGATAGACTCAGGAGCGGGATTCAGAAGATCCACCTTCGCCCCGCTAACCATCGGCGTGTAGCTCATGCCGCACCGCCTTCCGTGAATAGCGGATGCCCTTCATCGATCAACTGCCGGCGGTAGGCCTCGGAAAGCGATATTCCCGGTTCATCACACGAATCATCGGCAACCGGAGCCGCCATATCCATGCGCTTTACGATTTCCCGCAACCGATCCAATTCGGATGGCGCTTTCGGCAGCTCTTCAATGGCCTTGCGCCATGCTTCGCGCGGATCCAACTGGTTGTGGTAGATATTACCGCGCGCCAACTGATCCCGTAACGTCTGAATTGCCAGCATGGCCTCCGGACTTTCCGAATACCACCAAGAGGCATGATACATTGAGATAAGAATACGCCGTTTTTCAGCTTCTTTTATTTCAGGCACCATTGCCTTAACCACGAAACAAGCAATGCAGCGTAACCAAACCATGAATATAAGTGACAATACCAGCGCCCCTAAAACTCCGAAAACCGTGCTCATCACTCTTCCTCGGATTTGGGCTTTTCCTCGCTCACTTCAAGGCCGGCAACCAGCATCATGCTGACCTCAATTGCGGCGCCGCCATCGGCTTCGACTTTCCGGGCAAGATCAAGGGCAGTATTAAGTGGCTCGCCCTTCGTTTTCTCCATCTCTTCAAGCACCGCCAGCTTATAGGCACCGATCGCCTCTTCATAATCGCCCGGGAGCTGCTTCAGTTCTTCACGGCGCTGCATAAGCGCCTCAACGATCGATGCCGCGGCGTTCACCAGCTCAAACGGGTTTCCGAGCTCGGGCACTTCAACCTCGATGAGGATATCGCGCGGGGCATTATCCTTCACCGGCCCGATGATCTTCCGGTCTTCGAGTTCATCCATAATCTTGCAGACGCGCGTATAACCCAGCTTAAGGCCGCGCTGTACCATGGCCGTGGAAACACGCCCCGACTTGCGAATGAGCTCAATCGCATCCTGAACCTGCGCCTCGAACACCGCGCGAAAGGTTTCATCCTCCTCCGGATCGGCGGGCGGTTCCTCTGCTTCGATTTCAAGAATCGCGCGCTCGCCCTTGTCATCGGCAGGGCCAAGCACACCGCGCTGGGCCAGCTCGATAATCAACGTTTCAGCCTGGTTCACTCCCAGACCAAACTTGCGCTGTAGATGGCTCGCAGTCGCGCGCTTCGTTGACCGGATGAAGGCCTCCGCCATATCCATCAATTCGCCGGTCTCATCCAGACCCAGCCACATATCCAGTTCCGCCTGCAGTTCATCGGGATTCAGAGGGCGGGATTCAATGACCGTGTTGTTATCCAGCCGGATCACTTCATAAAGGCCGGTGTCGAACGTCTTGCGAATCAGGCAATCCACGTTTAGCTCGATCTCGCCGCAATGGATTTCCTCGCTCAGTTCATCAGCCCGGACACGTAGACTCTTGATGGTATCGCCGTAACTCTTTTTCAGCGCCGAAATCTTCTCTTCCAGTTCGCGGGCACTGTGCACAATATCCGCCGCTTCCCGCGCACGTTCGGCGATCTGGGCATCGTTCAACCTTACCGGCAGCTTCCGCGCCGTCTTCGAAACAACGTCCGCCTTCGGCAGCGAATCGATGCAAAGCATCCACTTTTCACAATCAGAAAAAACCGGATCACCTGCCGAATTGGCTCCGCCGCAATTCTCCGGAAGATTATCATCATGGAAATTGCATCCCTTGTTGCCGCATGCACCGCGCTCGACTTCTTCAACTGTTTTTTCTTCTGCCATTTGTTCCGTTCCCTTCCGTTTAATTTTAATTTCACCAACCTCGAAAAGCCCCTGCTTCCCAGTCATTGGAATTAATTCGATCTCCACCGCTTCCTCGAAGACATAGCCGAACGGCCCGAAGAACCAGCGGCTTTCCGACTGCTCAACGCAATCAACCATGTCCACCACGCCGACTATTCCGCCCATTTGAAATTCATCCTTTGATGGAAGCTCGATGTCCTGAAATTCACGTTTAATGAAGTCATAGCCCTCATCATCGAATGACTTGCCTGCATGGATCGCCAACATGCCGCGATGACCCAGCCGGCGTGAACGGTTCTCAACGTCCTTTTTCAGGTTGTCCGGTATCGCGTCCGCAACAATGCACCACGCCCAAGGCTGTTTGATCGTTAATGCCTTCACAGCTCCACCCTACCGGTTTTTGCGGTAGGATTGGGAACCTTCTCGGCGCACTCAATGCGGAGCGTCACACCATCAACTTCAGCGACATAATGGATATTCTCGCGGTCGTATGATTTCTGCTCGCGCTTCCAGCAGGCGTTTGGGAAAAGCCGAGCGATATCCTTCGGAGAGGCGGGCTTTCCAAGATATGAACCGTGCCGAAGAAGTATTTCTGCGTCACCATACCCAACTGACCAAGAAACCCCCTTCAAGGTCTCCAGATGCTTCTCAATAAAGCGCTTCAGCGTGGCAATCACCTCTTCGCTCCTCGTAAGGTGCTTTTCCGCCCATTCTATATTTTCCAGCGCAGTTCCGGACCCATCCGAAAAGACTGCGACGCCTTCGAGTTCCACATTTCCAGTATCTATCTTCATTGCTTTTCCCTTTCCTGTTCATCCCATTGGTTAAATCAACACACCGCGGCCATGATCCATCTCATGCTGTACCACCCGCGCATCGCGGTCGTGGAACTTCCGGCTCATCTCCCGTCCCGTGGCCGGGTCGGTCCATTGGATCTTTATGACCTTGTGCCGCATGCGCGTAATGGCCGGGCGCTTCGGTAGACTCAGGCACCGCTCGGCACTCGGGCGCTTCTGGTCCGATGCCGAAACAACGATCGGATTCATGATCGAAAGCCAATCGCTGCCAAACTTCATGACAAAGGCGTTGTACTGGTCCCCTATCTGGTTCGCCGAAACCGCAAGGCATCCCATCGTATGGTGCTGCTCGCACCACTTCGCCGTGTCCAGCAGGTCATCGAACAGCGACTTGATAATCGCCTGATCTTCCGGAACCTCGAAGCAAGGCGCTGTTAAAGCCTCCCTGCCGCCCTCATCATCAACCGTAATAATGTCCCGTCTCATGCCTGTTCCCTTTCTCTGTGGCCCTCTGTGCCCTCTGTGGTGAAAGACCCACGTTCAATTAGATCGTCCGCAAAAGCCTCATCGGCAACCGCCGCCATCAGGAACACGTCCGAAATATCAGCGCCGCACCCCGCGCACCGGTACTGGCACCGCCCAACCCGTTTAACGCCCTTTTCCATCCAGCAATCGCACATGATTACACCCCCAGCCCGAGTTGTTCCTGCTCCAGGCTCCGCGCCGCGATCTCGCAAAAGCACTCTTCCGCCTCGATGCCGATCGCCCGCCGGCCCAGATCCTTAGCCGCGCGCAACGTGGTGCCCGATCCCATGAACGGATCCACCACGAGCTGGAACTTCGGCGAGGTCTGGATAATCGAGGAAAGGAGGGAAACCGGCTTTGCCGTCATGTGCAGTTTTTCATTCGGCACCACCCGCTGGCGAAAAACACCAGGCGCACACTGTCCGGTCGGATCGGCATCCAGCGGGCCCGCCGATGCAAGTACCATGTACTCCGCTTGCGCACGGAACCACCCCTTCTGGGGGCGCGCGCTTTCCGTCTTGTCCCAGACGTTTATGCCGCGGTACACCCAGCCGGCAACCTGCACCGCGTCAACCATCGTCGGCAACTGCCGCCAGTCCGTGAACGATATCAGCACCGTGCCCGCCTTCGACTTCGCCAGGCAGTCACGCATCCACAAATCACACCAAAGCAGAAACGAGCGCTGATCCCGGTTGTCGCCCGAAAACTCCGGATGATACGAAACGTTCGATGTCAGCTGGTATTTCGCCGTGGTCTTCTGGTTCCGATCGCTCCGCGTCAGTCCGCCCGAGCTGTACGGCGGGTCCGTAAGCACCAAGTCCGCCTGCAGGTCCAGAGACGCCAGTACTTCCCGGCAATCCCCGTGATAAATCACACAACTCGAATCTTCGTAGTACGGCGTCACTAGCAAACCTCCTTGATGACACCAGCGTCAGACTTCTCACGCCGACAGCTAGGGCACGCTGTTCCCTCTTCATCATTGGTCCGCACATTCCGCCATCCACTTTCCCTCGCAATACGCTCCGCCACGTCTCGGTCGGATGTGTCGATGAACTGTGAAGTTGGGCACCAACCGCACTGCACATTAATCCCATGAATCAAATCCAATGGCTTCACGCTTACACCCCTTCCGCATATTCAACCTTGAACCGGCTGCGCTTTCCGCACCGCCCTGAAAGCATCCCATGCACCTGTTCCTGCTTCATTCCCAGAGCCCGCGCAACCGCCGCAACGCTCGGATATCGCGTTTCAACATCACCATCGCGCACAATGCATGGACGCATGTTTCCCGGATTGGGATTCCCTTTCGGGTTGTGCCGATTGCCGATCAAATGCGCATACCTACTCACGCCGCCACCGCCTCTTCTGCCGCCTGGAGCTGCCGCGCCGATTTCCGCTTAAAATTGGCCTTCACGATGTCATAGGCTTCGGTCGGGCATACGCTGTTCCCAATCATCTTCACCGCTTTGGTTTTCGTGAGTCCGTCAATCTGGTAGCCGTCGGCAAAGCGCCCGAACTGGCACTTCAGCAGCTCGTCGGGATCGAGCATGCGCAGAAGGATATCCACGATCCGGTAAAGCTCTCCCTTCACCAGAACCAACCCGAAGCGGTCCTGTGCGGTAATGGTGCCGATCGGGCCGTCAATGATCTGCCCGCATCCCTGCCCATAGTATTTGATGAGGAACGCGCGGACCTCGGCAAACCGGTTGCTTCCGTCCACCGTCGGCATGGGCTCACGCAGATCATGGCACCGCGATTCATTGCCCTGCGTCTTGTGGTACTTCATCAGGTGCGAGGTAACCAAAGCGTGCTTGTTCACCTGGGCGGTAATGGCCGTGATTGGATCATTTACAGAGAGCCCGGTACTTTCCCCGTTCATCTGTTCCAGATGGCAGGCCACGAGCCCGTGGTGCAACCCATCCGCCAGAATTGCCCCGATCGGCTCGGTTATCGGATCGCCCTTCGCCGTTCCGTGCATCCGCTCCAGATGGCAGGCAACCAATGAATGATGATCAATACCGGTGACGGCCCCCAGCGGCGCGCGTAGGTCGGTACCGGTCACTCCGGTATAGTTCTTCGCAATGAAGGCGCTTTGAACTTCCGCCGGCGCGTGCTTTTCAAGGAGCGCATCTACCAAGGCAAAGTGACCGCCCTTGACCTGGGCGCATACAGTCCGAAGCGGTTCATCCGCCGGCATGTTGCGCTGGCTTGAACCGTTCGCCATCTCCGTGATGAAGGGCATCTTCCCGGGCGGAACGATAAACGGATCCGGATTGTCGATGACGTATTTCCAGACCCCGCGAGCAACCCGCTGCATGGTGTTGTCCGCCAATGGGCGCACCGCGCGGATTCCAGCCGCTTTGCACTCTTCTTTTGTGGCGAAGATGGAAACCGCCGGCTTGCTGAAGTCAATGCACTCGGCAGCGGTATGATATGGCTTCAGGCCGCGGCGTTTGCCGTGCGTCTGCTTTGTCCATACAATCGGCTCACCATCGCACCGCGCAACCAGATAGAACCGTTTGCGGATTGTCGGGGCTCCTCGGTCGCATGCTTTGCGTACACGCCATTCAACCTGGTAGCCATGCTGTTCCAGCCGGCGCACGAACTTGTGGAAATATTCGCCGCTCTTGCGTTTGTCTGGCTGGTTGGTCCGCTTGTCCAGCCGGCCCCACGTCATGAACTCTTCGACGTTCTCCAGCACGATCACCCGCGGGCGAACAAGGCGCGCCCACCAAAGACCCACTGTAGCCAAGCTACGAATGTTCTTCTTTTTCGGGGCTTTGCCCTTCGCCTTTGAAAAGTGCGTACAGTCCGGAGAAAGCCAAAGCAGTCCCACCGGTCGACCGCGCGTTGCGCCCAGCGGATTCACGTCAAAGACATCGGTAGTGTAGTGCTCCGTGGTCGGATGGTTCCGCTCGTGGTAGTAGATCGCATCTTTTGAGTGGTTAATTGCGATGTCTACCGCAGTTCCGATCGCTTCCTCGATCCCGACCGATGCCCCGCCGCCGCCGCAAAACAGATCCACCACCAACTCGCCATCTTTCGCAACTGGTTTTGATTCCGTCCGCCATTCATCCAGAAACCCAAATCCCGCTTGTGGACTCATTTCACACCGCCAGTCACTATATCCATTAGTCTTTTGGAAGCGATGTGCCTTGGCGCGAGAGGCTGGCATATTGGCCATACCGTCAAAAATTCAACCTTTCCATTCTCAATCCGATTGAGCGTTTTTTCTGATAGCGGCCTATCTATAATTTCCTTCGTGCTCATGCTGCTTCCCCTTTCTTCATCCCATACCCGCGCTTGTTCGGAACCGTGCGTTTCAGGTGTTCCCCGTTCATGTAGTCGATGCACCCTTGGCAAAGCGGCCTTCCGTTGGCGTTTGTGCCGGCAACCGCTCCCACCGTTTCACAAACGATGCACCGCCCCGTCTTTGGCATGTTCGATCGATCCGGCATCAGCCTTGCCTTCTGAAAATCTTGCGATACAGGTCATGGGTTGCGCCGGAGGTATCAACAAACCTGATCACGAAAGCCGGGTCTTTTTTCGTGTCCTTCGTGTTTTTCGTGGTTTCCCCCTTCATGGCTATCCCTCCCGCCCGTTAACCATCTCCGCCGGAAGCAGGGATCCATATTTTTCGATGTGCTCTTTTTCGGTCGCCTTCTCCTGAAGCGTCACCAGCTCATCGGCAAAGCACATCAGCTTTACAGCCGGGTTTTCCCGTGCGGCCATGAACTCATCGACCCCGTACTCGCCGCGGACGCTGTGGGCGTGGGTGCCGTAAAGACCCATGTGATAGCGGATCAAATCCGATTCGAGCGGGGTCAGTTCGATGAACTTTGAAATCCGATGAAACGAAAGCGCCGCGTGTCCATTGGGGTGTTCCTTGCGGTAGGTGTAGGGATAGGCATTGCCAACGTAGGCACCGGCTTTGCATAGATCGTGAAGGATGCACGCAATCACCGCCGAATCAGCCGGCACGAACACACCGCACAGGCTCGTAAGCTCAACGAACTTGCCAAACACATCCAATGAGTGTTGGGCCAAACCGCCCGTGTAGGCCCCGTGGTATTTGGTGGAACACGGCGAACGGAAAAAGCCAAGGTCATCAAGTTCCTGAATCAGACCCGGCATCCCTACGCGGTTGATCTCCTTGAGGCGAATAATAATGTATTCGCGGTTTGCCTGAATGGTTGCTTCGTTGATCACAGCTGCACCGCCTTCCGTGCGTGGTAATCAACAGGTTTACCGTTCCCTCTGCTGTGCGGCTCCTGTTGATGGCACATGCCGTGTTCAAGCGAACACCGGCGCCCACCCGTATCCGGAAGTTCTTCGAAGTCGCAGTGCTCCGGATCGCTCATCAAACAACGAATCTTATCGTTCACCATGTCCCATTCCCTTTCTTCGACCATCCCTTGAATACTCCGCCCACGGTTGGCCGTTCCCGTGGGCGGGGTGCGCGGCATCAGCGCACCAGCTGCCCTCGCTCATTGGTGGGTATATCAATTCCCCTCTGCGTTGCTCTGTGCCCTCTGTGGTGAAAGCTCTTCCGCCGAAAAGGCCATCCCGAAAACCGCCGCCCAGAAAACCACCCCCACCAGAAGCCCCAGCACCGCCGCAAGCAGGATCTCCGAGACGCGGATCCGATTGCCAAAAGGCAGCTCAAGGAACCTGGTCTTCGTCCACACCGAAAGATTCATCATGCCGCCGCCTTTCCCTCGCGCTCGGAAAGCGCGGCGTGCTTCTCGATCGCGTCACGCACCGCCGGACGCAGTTCCGCCCACGGAACGCCGCCCCTCGTTTCGGCCCGCATCCGGTTGTAAAGACGTTCCCCAGCCGACTCCACTAGCGCCTCTTGCCCAGTGCCTAGTTCCTCGTTTTTCACGCCTCGACCCCTTTGTCCGACTCGAACCACTCCTCAACATCAGCCACCTTGTAGAGCGCCTGCGCCTGTACCGCCTCCCCGACCTTCTTCCGGCGCACATGCCCGTTGTCCGCCAGCTTCTTCAGCGTCGGCTGGGCAATCCCAAAACGAATCTTGAAATAGGCGTATCCCGCAAAATCCGGAACCACCGTAGCCATCACCATCTCATCGCGGATAACCGTCCGAACCGCCTCTTTGATTTCTTCAATGCTCATGACTTCCTCGTGCTGGGGAAAAAACGCGCGCCGACCGGCAACCGGCCAAGGGGGTAACCGGATTTATTCTGCCGACCGGCGCGCGCGGGGTGTTGTTGGCTGTTAACCAGGAGAATCATTTTGAGAGTCCTATGCGTGGGCGTGTTTCGCCTTCTCGATGAGGTTCTTCATCTCTGGGGTGTTCATCCCGAGATGTACGGCCATGCGGGCGAGCGTTCCGGATGTCATGCCCAGAATCTCGGCGGCTTCGTGCACCGCTGCTACCTCGCCGTTTTTTTCTTTAAGCAGAATCGGCTTGGTGATCTGCGCTTTCTTGGTGTCGGCTTTGCTCATGATTTATTTCCTTTCGGTAGTTATGGTTTACGTGGTACGCACCGCGTACCGCAAGTTTTTATTTTAACTTTTTTAACCATTTGTCATTGAGCCCCTGTTTTTATTAGGTATAAGCGTAGCCACCAACCGGGAGAGATTATGAAAAATACACCAGCACTTCAGAAGTTTATCGGCAACATGGTACGCACACGCACCGATTCAGCAGGTAGGCAATTTAATCACCGGACCTTTGGCAAAGCTGTAGGGGTTTCGCATGCCACCGTTAGCCGGTGGATCTCAGGCACCGCGAAGGATATTGATGATGAAAACGCCGAGAGGATTGCCGAACTGGCAGGAATTTCTTTGCTGGAGCTTTTGCAAATCAGTTACAGTATAGCTCCGAATAACGGAATGAAAGGGCTTGCTGAAGAATCTGCTTCTTACATGGATGTTTATGAACGTGCCGCGATTTTCCTGCGCACCAAGGCAACCGCGTCCCAGCAGAAGCTCGCCATTCAGCTACTGGAGCAATTCGGCTTCGTGGCCGATCAATAGAAATCAGAATCAGGGGAACAACATGAAGAAAGTCATTGCAGCACTCGCAACCGCCATCCTGCTCACCGGATGCGCAACGAATATCGGTTTCGACGAATCGCAGGCCAATAACTTCGGCTGGGTTGAACATAATCCCGGGTGGAAAATCGCATCGGATTACTACCACCTGAAAAACGGAATCAGCGGCATCACCTACACGGTCTACGGCTATCCGCGCATCACCAAAATAAACAAGGTTGATCCGCGCTTTATAGACCACCTTCAAAAAGCGCTGGAGTTAAAGGGTTACAGCAAAACCGAAATTCAAGCACTTGGTTCTAAGAACATTGCCGCCGCCAATATGCCGGAAAAAATGCTAAATGAATGGATTAGCACATCCGATGCGTATGACCTGGCGGAAGATTTGTTTTGGCTTAATCACCCACAGTACCGCCACGTCCCGCTCGAATTTAAAGTATTGCCCGGTGGGGCAACGCCGGATATTGAACGCACAAAGGTTATGTATGTTGTCGCACTTCAAGAAAAAGGTATTCCGGAAAAATACTCGGATGCCTTGTTGAGTGGAAAGCTGGCAGTCGGAATGCCGGAACTTGGAATCTATGCAACATGGGGAAAACCCAAAGACTGCACCGAGCACACTTCTTCCATGGGTGTTACCAAGCAGTACAGTTACGGATCCGTCTACGTCACTGGCAGCCACGTCAGCAATACCATGCGATTTATCCACACGCTGAACGGAAAAGTCACATCATGGACGGAGTATTAATGGACATTTTCATCAATATCCTGATAGGGATCATCCTTCTATTCGCGCTGATCGGACTGGTCTCAACCATCCTGTTTTTCCGTAATCTAAAAAGCAGAATCAGGGACCGGCTTGAAAAGAAAAAATCTGAATCAAAAATTCGTGAAGCGCCGGTCCAGGTAAAAAAGCGAAACATCCAGATCAACTACACCGACGTCTATGGCGAAAAAACATCCCGCGAAATCAACACCATTGCTTTCTATCCAAACTCCAACCTACTCCGCGCATTCTGCATGCTCCGGATGGATGTCCGAACATTCAGAATAGATCGGATAGCAAAAGCCGTCGAAGTCGACTCAGGTGAACCGATAGATAATGTTTTCGGCTACCTGGAATCAATCCGCAGAGGATCTTAAACGAGTTTCCTATTCCAACCCGCCAATGGCCGCTTCAAGCTGGGTAAAGTCGTGGTTGTAGACTTCCGCCGTGCTTTGGTTGGTCCAGCCGCCCAGCTTCATCGCAACCTCTTGGGGAACTTTGGCCGCCGCAAGCATCGTTCTGAATGTGTGGCGCCAACAATGGAAACTAACCTTCGCGCCATCCATATCGATCCCCAGCGGACGGATGATCTCTTCCATGAACTGCGACTTCGGAGACGTTGTGCTGTACCGCTCGGCCAGCACCGGAAAAACATAATCCCCCTTGCGGCCCAGCAGGCGAAGTTCCTTGCGCACGTTTGGATGCAGCGGGATCCGCACCTTTATTCCGTGGCGCTTTGTTTTTGATGGGGTCAGATCGATCACATCATCCTCCACCTGATCCCATGCAAGAAAGGCCATGTCGATCAAACGAAGGCCGGAATATTTGGCAAGCGTGCAGATCGCCAGCCAGTCATTACCTACCACCGCGCACCGCTCGAAGATCCGGCGTTGTTCATCCGCCGAGAACGGACGGCCCGACCGGCTGTCCGATTCGTCCAGCTTTTCGAGAAACCCGAAAGGATTGTTCCGAAGATTTGCCCGCACCACAATGGCACCGAATACCGTGGCTATGTTGCTCATGCGGTTGTTGTGCGTCTTTCCGGCCCCGCCCTTTTCATTCAACACCCAATCCGAAAAAGCCTGCGCATGCTGCGGGGTTACCTCGTTCAGCATCAGGGTAGCCGGATGATGATCCGCAAGGTAGGCCACAAGCTTCTCGCAGATAAGCCGGCGCTGGTTGATCGTATGCTCACCCGCCCTGGGCTTCGTCTTCAAATACGTCGACCACAGTTCCGAAATCGGCAATCCATCAACCGCATCCCAGCCCATCAGCGAATCGAGCGCCGCAATCAACCGATCCCGCTCCAGATTGCCGCGATACGATGACAACACCAGCTTTTCAATCGCCTCCGCCTTTTCCCGATCCGGCGTACCCGTGGGAACATACTTGCGCGGCTGTCCCTTGCGATAGACAGAAATCCACCAGTTTTCAGAGGTCTTTTGCTTAAACAGCGCCATGCCGATTTTGTATATTTGATATATTCAATCGACGCAAGGCGTTTATGTTGCGTTTATACTTTGAAAATAGAAAAAGCAGACAGGGCGGTAAGCCGGATTCTGTTCCCCTTGCGGGGTCGGTCATTTATCTAATGCGTTCAACCCGCGACTATTGGCGATGCGGGCCGCATCATCGCCGCCTATTTGAACTTGCTCCGGACGGGGTTTACCCTGCCCCCTCGGTTGCCCTCGGGGCGGTGGGCTCTTACCCCACCATTTCACCCTTACCCCGGCAAGCCGGGGCGGTATAATTTCTGTGGCACTTTCCATCCCCTGCGATATCGCACAGAGGTTCCCGCGTTAACCACGGAACGTCCTGCCCTTTGGAGTCCGGACTTTCCTCCCTCCACCGTGGCGAAGAGCGACCGATACACCCTGACTGCTAAAAATTGTTAGGTTTTAGGTGTTAAGCTTAATCTCCCCACGGGGACTGAACACCGAATACTTAAAACAACCCGCATCTACGATGCGGGATTGTAGACGATGCGCCCGCAGAAGTTGCAACCCACAATCTTGGTCGGATTGCGCGCATCGTGGATCACCTGAGGCGGAAGTTTCATGTGGCATCCACCGCAATGAACACCGGATTCCACCATGACCACCGCAAAATCGCGCTTGTTGTTCATAATGCGCGTGTACTTCTGGAGCAGAGCCTTGTCGCAGAGTGCCGCGGCTTTGGCGCGATCCGCCTTGAGCGATTCCAGCCGTTCCATCAGATCTTTGGTGCGGTCATCCAGCTCACCAAGTTCATCGGCAATCCCGGCCTTTTCCGTATTCAGCCGCTCTTCGCAGTCGGCCACAATCTTCTTGCCCTGCTCGAGATCCTCCATCAGCTTGAGTTCCTTGTCCTCTAGCTGATTGATTTCGGCCTCGACCACTCCGATCTCTTTGACGAAAGCACGGTACTGGTCGTTGGTCTTGGCCTCCATCTGCTGGTTCTTGTACTTGGTGACCTTTTCCTTGCAGGACTCGATCTCCAGTTCGACGTCCCGAAGTACGGCCTCGGTGTGTTTCTTGCTGTCCAACGCCATATCCAGCTTTTGCTTGGACCCGCTCAGCTGCGCTTCGATGTCATTCTTGCGCTGGGGGATGTCGCGGATTTCCCGCATGATTTTAATAAGTCTACGATCTTTCTTCTGCAAAGCGACAATCGGTTCCAACGGATGCGACACGGCAACCTCCTCTAGATTTTCTAAAAAACAAGCCTCGCAACTTACCGGCTTTTATCCGACAAGTCAAAGCGATTGAACAGGTTTGTAGTTCCGCCTTCAGGTAGGCTCCGCCATACGCGAAACTCCCTCCTCAACACGGAACTGCATGCTTGCTATTTACTGCCCGGATGCACCAGTTCCAGCCCATCGCGGCACAGCGGGCAATCGGAGGGATCGTACGTGACCGGCTCGATATCCAGCAGGCTCACCAACGGGGCCTCAAAACCGGCTTTCCCGCCACTGCGGTTCACCAGGATCCCGATGGCCTTCACCACACCTCCGTTTTCCTTAACGATATCGATGGTTTCCTGCACGCGACCTCCGCGGGTCACGACATCTTCGGCCACCACAAAACGCTCTCCGTCACGAATCTTGAAGCGCCGCAGCTTGAGCTCGTTGTCTTCTTTCTCAACAAATATGAAGCGGACGCCAAGCGCCCGTGCAACATCGTGACCGATCGTAATGCCGCCCATCGCCGGCGCGATAACCGTATCGACCTCAAGATCCTGCAGTTCCTGTTTCATTTTCTCCACCAGTGCCACGCAAAGCTCGCCGGCAATACGTGGATACTGCAATACCAGCGCGCACTGGAAAAAGCGATTGCTGTGCAGGCCCGAACGAAGTTCGAAATGGCCATTCAGCAAAGCGCCTGTCTCCTCAAATAACTTTAATACATCTTCCTGTTTCATTGGATCTCCTCTTAAAATTTTCAGGCGGAACAATATGCCCATGTTTTCACAAACCGGGTTATTTCGTCCAGTTTGGATTTAACGCATGAATCAATCATGTTTAAATGACCCACAATCGTTTCGCAATTTATTTACGCTTGCCTCGTGAAGTCCGAACGCGTAAGACAAGCCCCCTTTTAAACCAAACACCTCAACAGCAATGGCTAGTAACAAGCTTCATACCTATTTAGTGAACGTCCTGGGTTGCAAAGTCAACCAGTACGATGCCCAGCAGATCGAACAGCTTCTAGAGCGCTACGGCCTCGAAAAAACGTCGCATTCCGACGATGCCGACCTGATTGTGGTGCACACCTGCGGCGTTACGGCGGCAGCCGCCCAGAAATCGCGCCAGACCATCCGACGGATGCAGCGCGACAATCCCCTCGCCCATATCATCGTAACCGGATGCGCCGCCAACGACGAGCTGACCCAGGTTGACCAGGACCCCGTCTTCCGCATTCCTGCAGGATCAGACTGGCTCCAACGCCTTGCCGAACAGCTCGATTCGCTGGCAATGCCCAACACGATATCCACCGCCGGCATCACTACCGACACCTTCACCATTTCCCGTTTCGTCGGCCACACCCGCGCCTTTCTGAAGGTGCAGGATGGCTGCGATATCGGTTGCTCCTTTTGTATCATCCCCCAACTCCGCAAGGAGCCGCGCGATAAAACCATCGAAGATGCCGTTCGCGAAGCTACCGTACTGACCGAAGCCGGCTACAGGGAAATCGTCGTCACCGGAGTAAGCGTCGGTCTTTACGGACGTGAATCCGGGTCGTCGCTGGCAGAGCTTCTCCGGCACCTCGCAGGGATTCCCAATATCGGAAGAATCCGGCTTTCCAGCCTCCATCCCGCTGAACTGACCGATGAACTGCTGGCAGTTTGGAGCTCGTCGCCCAGCATCATGCCGCACCTGCATCTCTCCCTGCAGTCGGGCTCCGACGCCGTGCTGCATGCCATGCGCCGCGGTTATACCTCGGAGGAGTATTACAACGCGGTTGAACGCGCCCGTGCCGCCCTCGACAATCCAGCCTTCACCACTGACGTCATCGTAGGATTCCCCGGCGAGACCGAAACCTATTTCGAAGAAAGCTACGATTTCTGTAAAAAAGTCGGCTTTTCCCAGATGCACATCTTTACCTATTCCCCCCGCCCCAAGACCATGGCTGCCAGGATGCCCCGGCAGATCAATGGTGCCGTCGCCACCGAACGCAGTGAACGGTTGCATGCCCTCGGCGAATCGCTGGCGCACGACTATCACCGTCAATTCATTGGCAAAAAGATCGATGTGCTGATTGAACAGTGCAAGGAAGGAACCGCGACCGGATATTCCGAGCACTACATTCCCGTGGAACTCCCCATGCAGGAGTTCCTGCGGGGGCAGGTGGTTTCAGCGAAGCCGATGAAGGTAACGGAAAGCGGCCTGATGGGCAGCCGCATGCCTTGAACGCGGAGCAAGTTCACCGAACCCAGCCGCACCAACCGCACCGCCTTTATGGCGGAACTACATTCTTTTTAACCTTTAATACCCGAGCATGCGTTCCTATATTGCGCAGCAACTATGAGCGATCCGAATATAAATCTAGATGAAGAAATACGGATATGGCAGGACAAGCTGTTTACCCGTTCCATCCGTCGGCGACGCAAGCTGGATCGCCTCTCGGAGCTGGCGGGAAAAACGATGAACCTGCAATGCCTCGAAATCAGTGCCGGGGACGGCATCATCAGCACCAGCCTGCGCACGCTGGGCGGCAGCTGGAAAACCGCCGTGGTCAACAAGACCGCCAGCGATTCGCTCACGTTTTCCACGAACGACCCCATCACCCTCATCGACAACGGCAAGCTCCCGTTCGAGGATGGCCTTTTTGACCGGGTCGTAATCGTCGATGCGCTTAAGGGTATTCACAACGATTATGAATTCCTGCACGAATGCCACCGCGTACTGAAAAATGACGGATGGGTCATCATCACCGAAACCCGGCGGGTTCCCTTCAGTCTGGTTGCCCTGCTCCAGCGGGCTTTCGATATTTCCCCCATGGCCAAGGGACAGCGCCGAAACGGATACAAGGTCAACGAGCTTTTCAACATCCTTAAAGACGGCTTCGACGTCCCCGAAACCATTACCTATTCCAACGGGCTTCTGGAATCCGCCGCTACCCTGGGCGAGTTTGTGCAGACCCGCCTGCTACAGGACTACTACTGGCTGGTCAAAAAGAATCCGGAAAAGGATCTGCTGTACCGGTATCGCCGGCTCCACGGTCTGGCCGGAATCGCCTATCCCCTGCTCTGGATCTTCTCCTTGCTGGAATTCCTGCCGGGCCACCAAATACTCGTCAAGAGCCGGCGCCGTCACTGGCGCCCGCGCCTTCAGCCTAAACTCATCGACGGACGATCCATCGCCGAAGCCGCCATCAACACCAAGATCGGCACCGCGGCACCGTTTTAATATCCGCCACAGATGAACACTGAAAAACACAGAATCAAAATTCTCACAGATGCCCATCCGTGCGCGTCCATGGCTTAATCATGAAGTTAACCTACCGAAAACTCGAACAAGCCATCGGCTACCGCTTCAAAAAGAAAGCCTTGCTGGAACTTGCGCTCACCCATCCCTCCTTCCGCTATGAAAACAGCGAGGCCGATGACGACAACCAGCGCCTCGAATATCTTGGTGACGCCGTCCTCAGCCTTATTTCAGCGGAGCATCTGTTCCATTCCAAACCCGATGCCCGGGAAGGCGCCATGAGCAAGCTGCGCAGTCGCCTCACCCAGGACCGCACGCTCGCCCGTATCGGTGCGAATATCGGCATCAGCGATTTCCTTCGGCTCGGCCGGGGCGAAGAAATGAACGGCGGGGCCAAGCGCGCCTCCAATCTGGCCGATGCCGTCGAGGCTATCATTGGAGCCGCATGGATCGACGGCGGTGCACGTGCCGTGAATAAAATTTTCAAGACCGTATTCCTACCCGAGCTGGAAGATCTTCAATCTGCGCCGGCCAAGAGCAATCCCAAAGGCGCCTTGCAGGAACATGCCCAGAGTCACGGCTTCGACATCCCCGAATACGATACCGTCGAGACCGCCGGCCCCGAGCACGACCGCATCTTCACGGTTGAAGTCAAAGCCTGCAACCAGTCATGGAAAGCATCCGCCGGAAGCAAACGCGAAGCCGAACGCAAGGCCGCCAGCCTCGCCCTAGCCGACCTGTCCCGAACTTAGCCTGTCCAGCATTCAATCCATGGCCCCCACTCACCTATTTTTGACATCCGTCCTATCTTCGCCTCCCCCTACACCTAAAACGCCTTAAGACAACGATATAACATCACCGGACAACAAGCGTTCAAAGGAAGAGTTGGCAATCAAGGCATGAAGCCTGTTAACGTTATGCATGGCTAAGATTAGATTAGATCAACTGCTCGTCCAGAACGGGCTCGCCGAAAGCCGGGAACAGGCACAGCGCCTGATCCGGGCCGGCAAGGTGCGCGTGGACGACCAACCTGCCGGGAAACCGGGCCATCAGTATCGCGACGACGCAAAGCTCTTCGTCAAAGAACCGGAGAAGTATGTCAGCCGCGGCGGCCTGAAAATCGAAGGCGCGTGGAAACAGTTTCAATTCGAACTCACTGGGACTGTCTGCCTCGATATCGGATCGTCCACCGGCGGCTTTACCGACTTCATGCTTCAGCACGGGGCCGACAAAGTCTATGCCGTGGATTGTGGAACCAACCAGTTGCATTATCGCTTGCGCGCAGATCCGCGCGTGGTGGTGATGGAAAACACCAATGCCCGCTACCTCACCGAAGCCGACATACCGGAAAAGGCCGACTTCTGCAGCATTGATACATCGTTTATCTCGCTGACCAACATTCTCCCGCCACTCAAGAACCTGCTCAAACCGGGCGGGCATATTGTATCGTTGATCAAACCGCAGTTCGAGGCGGGCAAAGATCAGGTCGGCAAGGGCGGCGTAGTGCGCGACCCGGCCATCCACGAGGAAGTGATCGAGAAGGTAAAGCGCTTCGGCACGGAAGAGCTGGGCTTTCGGTGGGTGGGCCTGTGCGACTCCCCCATCAAGGGCCCCGCCGGAAATATCGAGTTTCTAGCCTACTGGCAGGTGTGATCAACCCACCGGCACCACCTTCTCCGGTTCCGGGTCGGACAGAGGTGTTGCGGAGGGTTCTGCAGGAGTGTTGGTTGTATCCATGGATTCCTGGATATCAGGAACAACGTTCGTCTCGACCAGCAGAGATTCCGCACTTAAGCCGGTCACCATATCGATAGCGGATGCTTCCGGCTGTGTATCGCGGCGACTGTCCACATCCCCCCGTTTCCGGTACGAATCCGGATGCTCCCCAACCAGCTTGAGAAACGGCTCATAGGCCCAGGGAGCCACTTTTGCGATGGTCGAAGCCTTGGTCTCCACGGCACCACTGATGACCAATGCCTCGAACATTATCAGAATGGCTATTACAACGATCGTTACAGCCGATATCGGGACTATTCTACGGGAATGCTGGTTCTTCATACGCTGATAACCTATCCATGGCCGGGCCGGATGCACAGTTTAAAACCCCGCGAATCTGTAATCATTTCGCCCCTTCATCCTTGACCGGTTTGTCGGCCTTGGGCATTCTCGCCCGTCTTATGAAAGCAAACGACTATGAAGTAACAATGGACGCCCTTGTCAGTCTCTGCAAACGGCGTGGTTTTATTTTCCAGACCTCGGAAATCTACGGCGGCATCAACGGATTCTGGGACTACGGCCCGCTCGGCGTTGAAATGAAGCGCAATATCAAGGCGTGCTGGTGGAAATCCATGACCCAGCTGCGCGAGGACATCGTTGGCCTCGACAGCGCCATCATCATGCATCCGCGCGTCTGGGAAGCATCCGGCCATGTCGGCAACTTCAAGGATCCGATGCTCGACTGCCGCGAAACCAAAGGCCGCTACCGCGCCGACCAGATCTTCGTGCTCAAGCACAAGACCGATGCCGACGCCCTGATGTTTGCCTTCCACGAAAACGCGCCGGCGCCCGCTGAAAAGAAGATGGCCAAAATCGTCAAAGGCGATGCCGCCGACTACGAAGAAGTGGCCCTGCTCGATATTCCGCTAGATCACTACAACAAGCTGGTCGGTCCCGACACCAACGAACCGGGTACGCTGACCGAACCGCGTGCATTCAACCTGATGTTCAAGACCTACGTCGGCCCCGTCGAAGAAAGTTCCAACGTCGCGTATCTCCGTCCGGAGACTGCACAGGGCATCTTCGCCCAATTCGGCAATGTCTGCTCCACCGTCCGCAACAAGGTGCCCTTCGGCATCGCGCAGATAGGAAAAGCCTTCCGGAACGAAATCAACCCGCGGAACTACACCTTCCGCTCCCGCGAGTTTGAACAGATGGAACTCGAATTCTTCATCAAACCCGGAACCGATGCCGAGCAGCACGAATACTGGGTGGCCGAACGTCTGAAATGGTACGAAAAGGTCGGGCTTCCGGAAGGCCGCATGCACCGCGACATCCACGAAGGCGACGCCCTCGCCCACTATGCCTCGGCCTGCACGGACATTATGTACGACTTCCCCTTCGGCACGCAGGAACTCGAAGGTATCGCCGCACGCGGCAACTTCGATCTGACTCAGCACCAGAACACGGCCGGGAAAAAGCTCGAATACCACGATCCGGATACGAACGAAACCTACATTCCGCACGTCATCGAACCTTCAGCCGGCGTGGACCGCATTGCCCTGGCCTTGTTGTGCGAAGCGTACCGCGAAGAATGGATCAACAAAGAAACCGGAGAAGTCGTTACCGCGGAAGTCGATGCCAAGCGCGCGCCGGAAGGCTACGAAGCCCGTACCGTTCTGCGGTTCTCGCCGTGCATTGCCCCGTATAAGGTGGCCGTTCTTCCGCTTGTGAAAAACAAAGAACCCCTGGTGGAAAAAGCGCGCGAAGTATACAACCAGCTCTCCAAGCGCTGGAAAACATTCTACGACCAGACCGGAGCCATCGGCCGTCGCTACCGTCGTCAGGATGAAATCGGTACCCCGCTGTGCGTGACGGTCGACTTTGAAACCATCGAACAGGACAACTGCGTAACCATCCGCGACCGCGACAGCATGGAACAGATTCGCCTGCCCATCGATGAGCTGGAAGCCTACATCTCCAACATCGTCGACTTCTAGCGGAACGGTTCAGAACGAATAACAATTCCGTAATGCATATAACGGACATTCCCACAGATAAGATAAAGCGTTGCCAGATTCTCTTGGCAACGCTCTTTCTTGCCCTGACCATCCTTCCATCCTCCTTTGGAGAACAGGCAAGGACCAAGGAACTGCCGAAAGTTCTTTACATCAACTCCTACCATCGGGGATATCCCTGGTCCGATTCTCTGGCGGACAGCATACTTGAAACGCTTGATGGCAAGGTTGAACTCCACACCGAATACCTCGATGCCAAACGGAGCGACTTCAAGGAATATAAGCCCACCCTGCAGCGCGTCTTAGAACTTAAATACGGGAACATGCCCCTTGCTGCCGTGTTGACGTCGGACGATTCGGCCTTCGATTTTGTGGCCCAAAACAGAAACACGCTGTTCAAGAATGTACCGGTTGTAACCTGCGGAATTAACTTCATGTCGCCGGAGATTCTCGAGAAATGTCCTGGATCAACCGGCGTGATGGAAGGTGGCCACCCCATCGAAGCAATGAAATTGGCCCATCAGTTGTTTCCCAAGGCCAGGCAGATTGTCTGCATTACGGATTATGTAGGCGGCAACAGGGTCGAAGAACAAGTCTGCCGTCTGCCGTCCATACTTCCCTACACGGACTGTGTGACTATCCGGCAGGCGCAAGGAACATCGGTTGATGAAGTCATTTCACGCGTGAAGGAAGGCGTCAGGAACGTCCCGTCCATCATCTTTTACTTCGGCCTGACCTTCAATGAGATTCGCATGGGTGCGGGTGCCGATGTGATTAAGCGGATCGGTAGTATCGGCCCGCCGGTTTTTGTCCTGAACAAACGCTTTGTGGAATACGGTGCACTGGGCGGGATTGTTCAGGACGGGCAGAAACAGGGAGCCATGGCGGCACAAATGGTTCTGGAAGTGATCAGCGGAACTCCCGTGGAGAACATTCCTCCGGTCTACGAAGCAGTCGGCCAAAAGATCTTCAACTACGGCGGACTCAAACATTACGGCCTTACCAAAAGTCCGCTGATCAGTGATGCGGTTATCATCGGGGCACCCGATACCCGCATCAACCGCTACAGGATGTTCCTGATCATCGGAGCACTTTTCATCATCATGCAAACCGCATTGATTACAGGATTGATCCGTCTGCAGCAATTGCGCAACCGTACTGCCCTTGAACTGAAGGAGGCAAAGGAAACGGCGGAAGTTGCCTCCAAGGCCAAGTCCGAGTTTCTCATGATGGTTTCGCACGAATTCCGCACGCCGCTGAATGCTATCGACGGTTTTACCGCACTGCTGGCTGAAGAAAACGATCCTGGGGCCCGCTTGGAATATACAAACGATATCATGGATAGCAGCCATTGCCTGCTCGGCATCGTGAACGACATTCTCGAATACACGAATGCGAACAGCGCAACCGGAAAAATCAAACCCGAAACCTGCAGCATTGCGGATCACCTGGCCGCGCTGGTCGGGGAATGTCGCCCCTCTGCACGGAAGAAGGGACTGGCACTGGAATTCCATTCGTTCTTTCCGCACAGTCCCTGCCTGGAAATCCATTGGCCCTATCTCAAGCTGGCCGTTTGCAAGCTGCTTGAAAACTCGATCAAGTTTTCGCAAAAGGGACGCGTCCAGGTGGTTCTAGACGAGTTGCTGTCCCGCCATGAACGATCCATCACGGTTTCGGTGATCGACCAGGGACCGGGCTTTGATGAGAAGCAAATCGAAACAATGATGGAAATCTTCTCACAGACGGAAGACTACATGACCAGGGAACATACGGGTATGGGGCTCGGGCTGGCGCTATGTCACCGCATGGTCAACGCCATCGGAGGAACCCTCGAATGCTCAAGCAAGCCCAATGAGGAAACCATCTTCAAGATCATACTACCCGTATGATCGGGCGCATCGTCGCGGACCATTTCCACGTCATCGGCCGCATGGCCTCGCCGTACTGGTACTGCGCCGTACCCGCGACCGCTTCGAAATGATACGCCCTGAATAACATCCCCACTCCCCAACAGGACACAAAAAAAAGCCCCGTGGTGAACGGGGCTTTTTTTTGAATCCCGGACAGGATTACATGTCCGCTTTTTCGGCTGCAGGTTGCATGGGGCATGTGCCGCTCTTTGCGCAGCATTTTTTGCCTTTCATGCTGCAACATCCGCTGACTGCAACCACGAACAACGCAACCAACGCCATACTCATTATTTTCTTCATCGTTCCTGCTCCTTTCTTTGGGTTTGGATAAAATAAAGACCGCTCACGAACCACGACGTTCAATGACTACCACGCGACGGCGTCCAGAAACGGAAAGATGTCGGCGGTATTCTTCTCTTCGGTGTCGTCGAACAGAGCGCCGAGGTCGGCAATGGACTGGCGGTTCTTCCAAGTTTTTACGCGCTCAAGCGGAACACCAATGGTTTCCAGATAGCGACCGATTGGATTGGTGGACAGATCGAAATCCTGTTCGTGAATGACGCGTTCGATCATACCTTCAAACGGGCCGGCGCTGCCATGCACGAAATTATCGCGACCGGGAAACTCGACCGGATATTTTGCATACAGCTGGCCACGGAAACTTTCCGGAGCGGCCTTGGCGGCATTGGTAATACCGAGAATATCCTTGCGGAATTGTTCCCACGATACCTGTACGGGATCGAACTCCATCACATAGTAGTCCATGCGCGTATCCGGATGGTAGAAGTTCGCTTCCATGGCTGGATAGAAGGCATTAATGCAATAGCACTCCAACGCATCCAGCCAACCCATCAGCACTCCGGCCTGAACCTTTTTCACATCGGCCGCGTTCCACAGATTGAACAGCTGGTGCGCATCGATCCCCTTGTTTTCCAACAGTTGCGGATTGCCCATGATGCGGCCTCCTTCGACCTCATCATCCCACTCCCGACCGAACAATTCAGCGAACAGAGCCTCCCCATCAACCGTAATGTCGATATCACCATACGAGGCCTTGCTGTACATGAGATAGTGCTGGCGGATGATCTCCCGTTCAGCCAGCTCGGCACCCGTGACCTGATGGTTGTAGACGATGGAAAATCCCTGACCCTCGAAATAGTTCCGCACGAGCTGGTCAAGTTGCTGCGAATCCAGCTCGATACCCAAATGATGAACCGGTTTAGTGAAAACTACAGCCTGATTGATGCTCATGACACTCTCCTTTATCAATTGGCTAAAAACTATCCAAGAAAGTGGCGGTGATCAAAGAATAAGAACGGTTAAAAAAACCAAGTCCCGAACCCGCTTAATGTTCGTGGGTTTCAATATGCTTTTCGCAGAAACATTTTCCGCAGGTCGAGCAATAGCGGAAGAGCATGGCAGGATCGCTCTTGTCGGTAATCCCGCACTCCGTACATACGTGCCGAGGCTGGTCGTTCAGCTCAGTCGCTCTCGCATGAAAGGCCTTCCTGCGCTTGGCGGCGTTCATGTTGCGGAGCATATCCTTGCCGAAGAAAAGCGCATAGTTTGCCAAGGCCGCTGCCACAGCCAGCTTATTCCCGACCACCACAATCCCGCCAGGGCCCTTGGTCGATTGGAGCAAGGTCATGATATAGAACGCAAAAGTCAGCCAGCCCAGCCACTTCACCTTGATGGGCAGGATGAAATAAAGGCGGAGTTCAAAATTCGGAAACAAAGTCGCAAAGGCCATGAACACCACACCCAGAAAATAAAAATTGCTGAGTACCGTTCCGGGATTGATAAACGCCATACCTACGGTCAAGAGATAGCCGCACAGAATGAACAGGTTGAACCGGAACGCCCCCCATTGGGCCTCGAGGGCGGTTCCCATGAGATAAAAAATGTAGAACGCGAACACGAGCCACAACGGGCTCAGCGTTTTCGGCAACATCATGAAGGTAACCAGACGCCACCACTGCCCCCGGTCGATCACGGAACTTCCATGCAGCACCATATCGGTTACCGAGACATAATGCCCCAGCAACAGAAACGCTCCTATAACCTGCATGAGCAACAGATAGAGAGTCAGATTGGGAATGGCCCACGACCCGAAACGCTTTTCAAGAGATAACATCCAATTCATGGGAACAGACGGTAATTAAAACACACGCTGGTTGAAAGGGTGTAATCCATACAAATGATGGGACAGGCAGGTTACCGGGAGGAACCGTTCCGGCGAACCACGCGATAGAGATCCCTGCGGCGATCCTTCAGATTGCGGACGCTACCGCGCGCATGCAGTTCTTTCAGCAGGTTGAGATCCACATCGGCGATGAGCACCATTTCGGTATTGGGTGTGGTCTCGGTCTTGATCGTGTTGGTAGGGAAGGAAAAATCGGACGGCGTAAACACGGCCGACTGCGCGTACTGGATATCCATGTTGTTGACATTCGGCAGGTTGCCGACCGCTCCGGCCACTGCCACGTAGCATTCGTTTTCGATGGCGCGGGCCTGCGCACAGCGGCGCACGCGCATGAACCCGTTTTGCGTATCCGTGCAAAACGGAACAAACAGAATGCGCATGCCATCATCCGCCATCAGCCGGCACACCTCGGGGAATTCAACATCATAACAGATCAGGATCCCGATCTTACCGCAGTCGGTATCAAGCACCTTGATCTCATCGCCGCCTACCATGCCCCACGACTCCACCTCGGAAGGTGTTGGGTGGATTTTGTGGACATAATCGACGGTACCATCCCGGCGGCAAAGATAGGAAATATTAAGCAGTCTCGTTTCCTCAATCACCGGCATGCTGCCGGTGATAATGTTTACGTTGTAGGAAACAGCGAGGTCGAGAAAGCGATCTCGAAGCGGCTCTGCAAAGGCAGCCAGCTCACGCATGGCCTTGGCTTCGGGCAGATGGTTGTAGGGCGCCATCAGGGGCGCGTTGAAGAATTCAGGGAACAGCAGGAAATCGGAATTGTACCCGGACACGGCATCGACGAAATACTCGGCCTGCTCCATCAGTTTGTCCATATCGCTGAACGGGCGCATCTGCCACTGCACCAGCCCCACGCGGACTTCGGAGCGTTCCACGTTGAGTACCTTTTGATGCGGCTGGTAGTAGATATTGTTCCACTCGAGCAGCGTGGCAAACTCCTGGCTCTGCACATCGCCTTCGAGATAGTTCTTCAGAACCTTCTTCACGTGAAATCCGTTGGCCAGCTGAAAGGTCAGGGTTGGATCATAGATTTCACGGGCCTGGACCTTTTCGATATATTGCCGCGGCGTCAGCGTATCGGCGTGCATCTTGTAGTTTGGTATGCGTCCCCCCGCCATGATCGCTCGCAGATTGAGGTTCTCACACAGCTCCTTGCGTCCTTCGTAGAGCCTTCGGCCCAGCCGCATACCCCGATATTCTGGGTGGACAAAGACATCGATCCCGTAGAGCACATCACCGTCGGAATCGTGCGTTTTGAAACTGTAGTTTCCATGGATCTCATTGTAGGTGTGGTCATCGCCGAAATCATCGTAGTTGATGATAAGCGAAAGTGCGCTTGCCACCACCTTACCGTTGAGCGTAATGCAAAGCTGGCCTTCCGGAAAGATATCGAGAAGCTTTTGGATCTCCTTTTCATGCCAGGTGCCCAGCCCTGTTTTTTCATAGGCCTTGTCTGCGGAATTTTTAAGCCCGACATAATCCTCGATGCACAAATGCCGCAGTTCGATGATTTCCTGCTGGTTTTCGCTC
This sequence comes from Pontiella sp., assembly GCA_050290185.1. Classification (GTDB taxonomy): domain Bacteria; phylum Verrucomicrobiota; class Kiritimatiellia; order Kiritimatiellales; family Pontiellaceae; genus Pontiella. The sequence goes on along the minus strand of JBNKHE010000007.1, from coordinate 138,213 downwards.
ATACGTCCTGTCTCCACTCGTTACCCGCTGATCGGAACGAAGACTAACACCCGGATGACCAGCTGTCCACTTCAGGGTTTGGAGCACAAAAAAAACGGCCCCCTGCAGGATGCAGGCGACCGTTATGGCAAAGCGTTCCTCAACGCCTTAGAATTTAAGGTCGGCTTTTTTCAGCCGCGTTGCCAGTTCGTTGAGTACGCGTTCGTCATCGGCATCGCCTTCGGATTCAAAGACCGCGCCGAAGCGAATGAACGGGCCGGTGTTGTCCCACGGAACCGTTGAGATACCGAATTTTTCGATGAGATAAAGCGAAGCTTCTTCGGCGTTGGCGAATTCGACTTCGCCCGCCCTTTTCGGCGCCTTCAGATACATAAAGAACGTACCGCCCGGCATTTTCGCACCGAACCCGGCTTCCTGAAGCACTTCCACCATGCGGCGAAGGCGCTTTTCGTAGTGGTCGCGAATGCCCTCGGCCAGACTCCGGTCGGCGATGCCGGCGCAGGCGGCCTTCTGGATGGCCTTGAACTGGCCGCTGTCACAGTTGTCCTTGATGGTCGCCAGCGCGTTGACGGCCCATTCGGCCCCGCAGAAAAATGCAAGGCGCCATCCGGTCATGTTGTAGGCCTTGGACATGGAGTGTAATTCGAGTGTGCACTCCTTTGCCCCGGGCCGTTGGAGCATGGAGGTTGGCTCGCCATCATAGACCAGCGTGGAATAGGGAGCGTCCTGCACGACAAGAATGTTGTACTTTTTCGCGAAGGCGATCAGCTCGTCGTAGAACTCCGGCGTAGCAACCGCACCCGTAGGATTGTTCGGATAGTTGATATAGAAAAGCTTGCAGCGCTCGGCCAATGCCGGGTCAATTTTGGAAAGATCCGGAAGGAAAGCGTTTTCTTCCAGCAGCGGAATATCGACCACTTCGGCACCGAGATATTTCGAATGCGTGGCCATGACCGGGTAGCCCGGCACCGTCTGGAATACGATATCGCCCGGATTGACGAAGGCGAGCGGAAGCATGGCCAACGCCGGCTTGGTTCCGATGCTATGGTTGATTTCCGTGGATGGATCGAGCTCGACTCCGAAAAAGTCCTTCATGTATTGGGCCGCCGCGTCCTTGAACTCGGCGACGCCGTTGTCGGCATAACCGCGGTTTTCCGGTTTATCGACCTCAACCTTCAATGCTTCGCGGATCGGGGCCGGTGCCATCTGGTCGGGTTCGCCGACGCCGAAATCAAGAATTTCAAGATCCGGCATGGTGGCGCGGGCCTTGGCCTTGGCGCGCTTGATTTTTTCAAACTTGTAGATTTCGGTCGATTTACCGAACTGGGAGCCACCGATACGGTCGGCAAACAGCTTTTCGTAATTCATGATATTCTCCTTTATTTAAAACGTTCTTTGATCGGGGGAATCAGCTTATCGAGTTCTTTCTCCACGTTTTCCCGGTTGAATTGTTCAAGGCTGAGCGACCGGGAGGCGTTGACATAGAGTCCGTTTTCAATCTGCGGGTTTTCGCGGTAAAGACCAATGACAAGCTTTTCGCCCAGCATGTCGGCTGCAAAATAGACCAGATCGATCACCAACCCGTCACGGGTCTGCGTCTCCTTGGAATACACATACTGCAGATTGCGGGCATACTCGCCGCGAATGATGAACTGGTCTTCGGTCCGGCGATGCTTATAGCCGCGCCGATCCATAGCTGCCTTGATAAAAGTTCCTCCAGAAAACACGGAATACTCCTTTTCCAATGGTTTGCACCTGAAACAAAGGTGCTTATGATTGGAAATTCGCTTTCCCAGTCAAGGCAATTCAGGAGCTGGTTGCGTACGCGGCGCCAAACCGGACGTCAGGGCTCGGTGGTAAACTGAAAATTGTCGATGCAGGACAGGCCGCGAAGATTCTTCGAAGCCATGAATCCAGCATGTAGCCGTGACAGGTTCCACATGGCTTTGGTGACCTTGTCCTTGTTGGAGTCCGAGCACGTCAAGGAAGCCACGGTTTCTCCGGCACTATCGAGAAGGGTGACGGAGGAACTGAATGAGTCGGGCGCGGAAAGTTTCTCTACCGACACGATGCAGTGAAGCCAGCCTGAAACCAGCGTTGACTCCATCTCCGTGAATGCAAGCTTCTCGACCGGTATGCTTTGCGACGCCTCATCAGGAAGCGCGGCAATCAATTGCCAGGTTCCATTGGTGGTTGCATCCAGATGCACCATCCAGCTCGCTTTTTCATTCAGCACCGAGTTGCCCAACAGCAGCACCATTGCAGAGCGGTTTTCTTCGACCTTTCCTTTCGGAACAACCACCCGGAAATCAAATTCGACCGAAGCCGTCTGCTTGCGCAGCCAACGTATGGGTTCATCCGTGATACACCGGATCGACTCATTGGACGACTTTACGATCAGGGCCTTGTCCTGAGTTGCTTCCGTTGTACCTACTTCGGTGGCTACCGATAAGGCCGACGAATCCTTTACCTTGTCGAATACCTCCCAACCCGGCTGTCCATCGATCTGCCCTTCGGCGAGATTATTGAAATTGCATTCGAACGTCGATCCGGCCCAGGCGGCAACCGAAACGGCAAAGACGAGTAAAACCGCACCAACCATTCTGTTCATAGATAAATATCCTGCCATGATTTCAATCCGTGTCATAAACCCCGTTAATAAGCAGAAAGGTTGCCAAATTGGAGCCATAAAGGCAAACCGCCGATAACATTCATTCTTCCTTCCCGCGCCGCCGGATAAAAACAATGAATTGCGTCGGCAATAAAAAGCGGGGCAGGTTTGTCTTTATTTAACCCGACCGAATGGGAACAATCACTTTATTTATGAGAAGAACTCATCCATCCAAAACAGGCCTGACCCTGATCGAAGTAATGCTGGCCATGGTGATTCTGAGCATTGGAGCATCCGCCCTGCTGATGGCCATGTCCCGTTGCCTGTCCGTCGTCCGCACCGCCCGGAGCCGTGAAGTGGCGCGTGAACTTATTGCGCGGGTTGACGTGGAGAATCCCATTGAGAGCGTCGACATGGACGAATCATCCGAGTCCGGCACGTTTGAGGATATGGACGGATATCGCTGGCACAGGGATATCCAGATCGTCGATCAGGAAGAACGCCCCGGCCTGTTTCTGGTCACTACCCGAGTGCAATGGGCTGAGCACGGCCGTGATGCCTTCGAGGAAATTACGGGATATCGGTATGCACCCGACGCCGAGGTCGTTACAAGCCAGCTATGAAAAGCATGAACCGAAATAATCTGTATTCCGAAAGATGCAGACGCGACGGCTTCAGCATGCTTGAGGTAATGGTGGCCATCGTGATTCTGGTCATCGCCATGTCCATCGCCTTCGAAGTCTTCAGCGCAACCATTCGGGGATGGAAACGCGGCACGGAAGTGGCCGACGGCATCAAGCATGGCGACTTTGCCATGAGCCAGCTGGTATCGGCCCTCGATTCCACCATCTATTTTTTCAATGCCCGCAAGGTCTACGCCTTTACCGTGGAGAAGGACAGCACGTATGGACTCCCATCCGACACGCTAAGCTTTGTGACAGCCAGCAGCTCATTCATGCCGGTGGATTCCCCCTACGCCAAGGGACCACACCGACTGAAACTCTTTATCGATCCCGATGATGACGGGGACCCCGCCCTCTTTGCGCTTCCCATGCCCGCCATTGCTAACCCGAACGATTTTGAAGATGAATATGCCGTCGATCCCATACTGATCTCCCGATCCATCAGCGGTCTAGAAATTCAGTTCTGGGATAAGGATCAGGAGACGTGGACTGAGGAGTGGGAATCCGACAATTCGGTACCCGAGCGCATTCTCATTGATCTATACGTTACCTCGCCCGATGAAGACGAAGAGCCGATACGTTTTACCCGCGTGATTGAAATCCCCGTGTTTGAATCGGTGGCCGAGCGATTGAAAAGTCCGGCCACGACCGGACAAAACAATAATAAGCGCCGTCAATAACGGAAATATGATGAACCGCACCAGGATCCAACGTAAAAAGAATAAAGAGGGAGTCGCCCTGCTGGCGGTTCTTGGCGTCATCACCATTCTGGCATTTATTGTCGGAGCCTTTTCTTTTGAATCCAAGCTGGAAGCCATGCTGGCCTCGTACAAGAAAAAGCGGTTCCATGCCGAAGCCATGGCCCGTTCCGGCATCGAATATGCCCGCGCCATTCTCGACCAGCAATCCAAGGCCAAAGAGCTTGAGATCGAAGACATGGACGAAGACCGGGACGGCTTTATGCAGGCGGCCCTTTATGTGCAGCGCGGACTTCCCTCCACCTCGGAAATCGAACTTGGAAATGGCCGATTTGAGGTCACCATCGAATCTGCCGAAGGGCGATTGAACGTCAACAGTCTGAACAGGGATGACTGGCTTGATATTTTTGAAATGGCCAACGTGCCCTCCACCGAATGGGACGCCATGATAGACTGTATGGAGGATTGGAAAGACGCAAACGACCTGCACGGGCTCAGCGGCGCCGAATCGGACGACCCGTTCTACGAAGACCGCGGATATCCCGTCAAAAACGGCCCGCTGGACAGCGTAGAGGAACTGTTAATGATCAAGAACTGGGGGCCTGACATCCTGTACGGAAAACCGGCCGACGAAGACGGCGACGCCATCTACGGCATTGCCGAATTCCTAACCGTATGGGGAGACGGACGACTCAACTTGAATACCGCCTCAGTCGAGGCCATGCGTGCTGCGGGACTGACTGACGAGCAAATCTTGGACATCGTCGATTTGCGAGCCGGACCCGATGGCCTTCCCGGCACTTCGGACGACGGATTAACCAATCTTGACGGCCTCGACGCGTCCAAATTTAAATTGCAAAGTAATTTTGTAAAGGTAACTTCTATTGGCGAATCATTTGGAAGCAAATACAGGATCGAAAGTATCCTTCTGCTGAAGAACAAGGGTTCGGTTGTAGTGTACTGGAACGAAGGACCGGTTAAGTAAAATGCGAATGCGCGACAAGACTATTACAGCGGCATGCCTGATCCCGGACGGCATTGAATGGACCACCCTGAAAATCAAACAGGATGGCAATGAAATCGTTGAACAGAGCAGCCTTCCCTGCCCTGTTGCGGACTCCGCAGCAGGATATGCCGGTCTAGCCGCCCTGCAACTGGGCGATGAAATCGAGGAAAAGCTGGCAGGAGACCTTACCGTATCGATTCGCACGTCGGAACTGCTGATGCGCACCATGGAGTTCCCGACCAAGGATCCGGACGAGATTACCAGCATGGTGGACTTCCAGATCGACAAGGTCTCCCCGTTCCCACTGGATCAGCTGGCCGTATCCCATGAAATCCTGCGTGAAACAGAAAACGAATCGCTCGTGCTCATGGCTGCGGTTAAACATCAATGTATCGATGCCATTGGTGATACATTTGTTCACAAAGGCATACATATCCATAGTATCGATGCGCGCATTCTGGGGTGGCTTTACCTGCTGGAAAAAGAAAAGCGCCTGGCAGGAGACGGGTGTGAAATCGTAATTGTCGACGATGGAATCGATTTCGCTCTGGTCGTGATGTCCAACGGCGTCCCTCTGGCCTTCCGTTCGCTGCCGGTACCAGAGGACGGTGGAAATCTGGCCGGCGAACTCGCCGATGAAATTGGATACACGTTGACCACGCTCGATGCAGAGCACGAGCTTCAGGCACCGGAGACGATCGAAATCTGGAATCGTTCCGAGATTGCGGAAACCACGATCTCGGCCTTGAGCGCCCGAACGGGATTGGCAGTCCGCCAAAACCGCCTAACCTTGCTGCCCCCCCTTTCCGAGGGAATCATCGAACGGACGCAGAACAAGAAAATCCGCATCGAGCTGATCCCACGGGAATGGGTTGACCTCCAGAAATTCAAACAACTAAAGAAAAAATTCCTGATCAGTACGGCGATCATCGGAGTGGTGTGGCTGGCGGCTTTGATTACCTTGACCACCGTCTACCAGACCCGGGCAATCGCGTTGAAGAAGGTTCAGAAAAAAGAGGCTGCACTTGCTCCCCAGGCGGACAAAGCGATCGAAAACAGAAAGAAGCTCAGAGCATTGACCAGCTACGCCGACCGCTCGGACTCCGCCCTCGAATGTCTTCGCGAGGTTACACGTATGCTTCCGCCGGGGGATATTGAATTCGTCACCTACAAATATAACAAGAACAAAGGGGTTACGCTGCGCGGAACCGCCGAGAGTGACGACAGCGTATATGAATTTTTCGATGCCCTGACCACATCCGAGCTCTTTATTCGGCTCAAGGATCAACGGATCGACAACAAGCAGACAAAGGGCGTACAACGAGCCGTTTTTTCCGTAAATCTCATGTTGCCGGACGAGGAGGACGCCCAATGAAAATTACCGAACGGGAATTGATGCTTGGAATTGCCACCATGGCCTGCGTCGTCTTGGGCGGAACATGGCTTGGCGTAAACGGCAAGGTCGGCGAATGGAAATCCAAAAAGCTGGAAATCACGCAGCTCAAGGAACAAATAGCGCGACATCAAGCCGCGATCCGGATGCAGGACAATTGGGTCGACGAACTCCAGCATCTCGAAAAGGATTTGCGCGTGTTCGACACCTCGCAACGGTCCGTCTCGCCCGAACTGATGAAAATCGTGAACAGCATTGCAGATCGCTACGAACTGGTGATTTCAAAAACAAATCCCCTGGGGGAAAAACCTACGGGTGACTTGTTTGAGCTGGGCATCAACTGTACATGGCAGGGTAAGCTGGATGCCATGGTCGGATTCCTTACGGAGCTTCAGCAACAGGGTGTTCGATACAATGTCCGGACACTGAATATCAAACCAATGGGCAAAAACACGGGAAAACTGCAGGGAAACATGGTGATTGACTGCGCATTCACGCGAAAAGCCAATGTAGCAGAAAAAGCCGACTAGCCTTACAGCAAGCCATGAATATTAAACCGATCGTTACGGGCGCTTTTCAGGAAATATGCTATCTGGTCTGGAACGACTCGCTTCAGGCCTTGGTTTTCGATCCGGGGCATGATGCAGAGCTGATTATCGAGGCCATCGAGCAAAATGAATTACAGGTTGCGGCCTACGTATGCACCCATGGCCACGCCGACCACATCAATGCCCTGGCCGCACTGCACACCGACCACCCCGCCCCTATCGCCATGCATTCCAACGACTGGGTCTGGGCCTTCGAGCAACGCAACCAGATCGAGCCCTATTATGCCGTTCCCCAGCGACCGGATGCGGAACGCTTTCTCCCCTTGGAAAAGCAAAAGGATTGGGAGCTGGGCGGCATTCACCTCCAATGCATCGAAACACCGGGTCATACCCCTGGCTCCTGTTGCCTTCTGCTCCCTGAAGACGATATGCTGATTGTAGGCGACACCCTGTTCAAGGGTTCATGCGGACGGACCGATCTTCCAGGCGGTGATCCGCGCCAGATGAAGGAATCCCTGAACAAGCTCAAACAGCTCCCCGATGCCATCCGCGTTTTTCCCGGACATGGGCCGGACACGACCATCGGCATCGAACGGGCAACCAATTTCTACATGCAATAGCGCGCACCCTTATCTTGGCAGCTTTATGTCGCGGCGGATATAGGCGGGAACATCGAGGTCCTGGTTGTTGTGAATGGTGGGGTCCACGTAGGCGAATTCCCCCTTGCCCACGGTTTCGAGCATCAGCTCGCCTTGTTCCTGCATCCGTTTTTGATGGAAGCGGAATCCCATTTGCCGCCCGGCACTGTCAACCAGCGGCTCCTTCCACTGCTCCGCCACGAGTGCCGCGACCGATATCCGGCCCTCAAACCCCGGCTCCACCAGAATACCAAAATTCAGCCAGATATCTTCCTCCGGGAGGCGTTCCTGTATTTGGTTCATGACGGTTTCGATTTCTCCGAACCGCAGATCGTGTCCGCCGGTAATCCCGATGATAATACCCGCGGCATTTCCCAGCAGCTTGCCCTTGCCCAGCAGAGGATGCTTCAACAATGCCGCGGCAACATCCTGGGCTCGGTCGGCTCCGGAACCTTCAACCACCACCATGTTGCATAAGCCGTCGCAGTTGCGGAGCATGGTATGTATGCAGGCAAAATCCAGTCCGCATACACCGTTTCTGGATAGCAGACGCCAAAGAGAGCAAATACCGTCCATCATAACCTGGTGGCTCCGCGCAAAGGCCTGCTCAACCGGCAGATCGGCGTCCGCCCGATCCAGCAACCGTTCGTTGGGAATACGAACAATGGCATCGGCATGGGTGCGAATGCGCTTAAGCGCATCATCAGCCACCCGGGCAATTTTCTTGCCCTCGAATGCAAACGGCATCCCTACCAGAGCGAGCACAAGGGTTCCGGCTTCGCGGGCAATACGGGTAATAACCGGAACCGCACCGGATCCCATCCCGCCGCCCAGGCCGGCAACCACGACCAGCAGATCGACATTTCTCAAGCGTTGCCGGATTCCCGAGGAATCCTTTTCAATGGACTGGCGGCCCAGCTCCACGTCTCCGCCGGCACTGAGTCCACGGGTTATGCTGGCGCCAACCTGGATGGCCCGCTCGGGATCCATGGCGTGAAGGACCTTGGCATCGCTATCGACCACAACGGCCGACAGCTCCGGGTTCAGGCCATGCATGGCCGCTACGGCACGGGCTCCGCTGCTGCCCACGCCCATCACCAGGATTCGGGGCGCCGCGATCTGGCGGGTTCCGGTCTGGGCAGAATCACTCATTGGAAGCCCCCCACAATGTTTTCATCAACCGGCTGGCAATCGAAGGCTTCTCCTCCACCGTGTGCAACGAAGCAGCATAGCGGATGGCACCGATATGGCAGGCGTATAGCGGCCCCTCCTTTGCCGTTGGCAGGCCCTGTACGTCGAAAGGTTTCCCATACATGCAAGGTACGTTGAATACCTTTTGCCCCAGATCACGCGCGCCATTCAGGAAGGACCCGCCGCCGGTCAGCACAACACCCGCACTCAGCGGAATGTTCGGGCACTCCCGATCAACCTGATCTTTCACCAGGGTAAGGATTTCCTCCATGCGTGCATTGATAATGGTGTTGAGGGTGATGGCCCGAACCATCTTCCCGCCGAACCCCTGCGTCGCGGCCGGGATGGAAATGTTGTGATCGCGCTCCATGAGATTTGTCAGGGCGCACCCATCTTTCTTTTTGATGTATTCCGCCTGGGTGAGAGGAATTTGCAAGCCGATCGAGATATCATTCGTCACGTGGTCCCCGCCAACGGAAAACGAACCCGCAGTCAACACAAAGCCGTCGTAGCAGAGCACGTAGTCGGTCGTTCCGCCACCGATATCGACCACGAGCACGCCCGCTTTCTTCTGTTCCTCGGAGAGTACCGCCAGCGAGGCGCACAGGCCGCTGAAAGCGGCATCGGTGCAGGAGATCGGCACATCGTCGACGAGCTTGCGGAAGTTGTCCACTGCACTGCGCTTGCCGTGGATCGTCAGCATATCGATGCGAAGCTCCTCGCACGCCATTCCGATCGGACTGGTTACATTGAGTGTATCGTCGACCTGGAAATACTGCTGCAGCGTATGAAGGCGAATCCGGTTGTCGGGAAGTGAGACTTTCCGGGCAATCTCGATCACATCTTCCACATCGGGCCCATCGATTTCGGTTAGCTGGTTGTCGGCGGGATCAACCACACGATGAATACCGGTGCTTTTTTTCGATTCGGCCTGTCCGCCCGACGTAATCAGAATCACGGAATGGATACTCTTGCGCCAATCTTTCTCGGCGGTCTTGATCGCCTTGCGCACACACGTAATGGCATCATCGCGGTTGATGATTTCCCCCTTGCGGATACCGCGGGAATCGGCTTCACCGATGCCCACCACGGAAACCACTCCGTCATTGCGAATCTCGCCTACCATGACGCGCACCGTACTGGTGCCAATCTCTAAAACTGCTGTTGCCTGGAGTGCCATTGAGTTCCCGTTATCAGTAATAGGTGGTGACGGCCTTGCCGGTCTCCAGCGTCAGATCGACCTCTTTCACCCGCCGCCCCTGTTCCGTGGAGATCTGAATAATCGCCGCCAGTTCCTGCAGTTTGGGGCCCAGCCGGTAGCGGGGCATACGCACCCGGATCCCACCTTCAAGGCGCATATCCATATAATCGTCGTATTTGAGATCAAGGCTATCCAGAGGCACGAACCGGTGCAGCTTTTGGTTGCTTTCGCACAGTCCGATGATTTCGAGAGCACAATCCACATCGCGGTTTTCCGTCCGCTCCCCCACCCTGACCTCGTCATCGAGTCCTTTAATGAGCGGAAGCGTTGCCAGTTTAGCACTCACACGCGGAGGAAGGACAACACCGTACCGATCCATGAGGCGCGGCGTTTTGTAGTTATGGATCAGAACCCGCGCAACCGGAACACGCTCCTTGACGACAACCGAAAGCGTACTGGGCAACTTGCGCTCGAGTTCGACCGATTCAACCATCGGCACCTTGCCCAGTTCGTTCTGAATCTCCTCGAACGACAAGGCAAAAAGATTCATGCCTTCATGCAACCCGGTATATTCCCGGATTTTCTCTTCGCTCAACTTTCCGTCGCAGGTGATTTCCAGATGCTGGATTTCAAACCGTGGGTTTTCGGAAAAAAGCTTCTTGCCGACCCACCGGAATCCCAGTCCGATTCCAATGGCGAGGGCGGCCAGAATCAACAAAACCACAAGCACCACGACGCTTCTTTGGGCAACCACGGCCTTATCCGCTCCCTTGCGTTTTTTGGCCCTTACATATTGCGGTTTATATTGTGATTTCTTCGTCTTCCGAGCAGCCATTCGTGTACCTCTGAATCAATGAGAAAACTATAGATGAGCCATTCCCATGATTCAACGCCCACCTTCGACCAAAACACTAAATCACTGCAATGCAAAACCTTACAAAAGGTGATATTTTGATACATTTTGAAATATGTACTGATTGCTGTATCAGGTCGAGGTATGAAAATAATTTCGCCTCAGCAAGAAATCTCCAAGCCAAACCGGTCTTGCACTTGAATGTTCAGCCCTTTGCGGCTCCGCTCAGATGCCTGAGATGGTCAAGAAAATGGGCTTTAGGTTTTTTGGGGATATCGACCTCAAACCAAGGTGAGCATTTAAATCTGTCTCGAACTGTTCTTCGGCATGATTCACAAGTCGAATATCTAGGGTCTGCCATGGCCTCTAGCATTTCTTGTTGGGTTTAAGACCAAGGTTTCTCTGGAGTTTTGTTACCCATACTTTGTGATGAACTCACACAGATTAATCCCCAAAGGAGTCAGCATGTTGTTCTCGGATGGATTGATGTGTCCATCAAGCACTGGCTCTGGCAGTTTTCCCATTAGTCTGAGTTCGTGGAGTTTCTTGGCGTGAAGTTCAACCAAAGTCCCGTGCTTTGAGGAGAATCCCGCCTGAATCGCCATTGCGTTACACCAGTTTCGTTTGAACTCATCCTTGAACTGGTAAGTGACCCCATCTTTCCGTTTAGAGTAGTCTTTGGCTTCCCACATGCTCTTGAGCAGAATTATTTCGCCCGAAGAGAGTTTGTTCACGACCTGCAAATACTGATAAGTCAGCATCTGGTCTCCCTCTGTCGCCTTTCCTTCGATGTTACAAAGAAACAGCGACTTGATGGCCTTGAACTTTTCTTCGTCTGGGGGATCTTCATCGATAATCTTGAAGACCTCCTTGAGGGCCATCCTGTTATAGTCGGTCTCCATGTAGTCCATTTTGACCTTGCCTGCTTCTTGATACCGTTCGACCTCGGAAACAAGTTGCTGGATTAGCCGTTTCTTGAGAAGAGAATCAAACAACCGAAATCCAGATTCATATTTAGACCACTTATCGGATTTCATGATCCCAATGAAGACCTCAGCAACTGCCCTCGTAGGATTGTCCATGAACTTGGTTAGTTCCCGTTCGTCTGTCAATAAATCGAGTGAGTTTTCCATGTCCTACTACCCATCCATCTTGAAAATACTAATATTAAGTGCAAATATAGATTCGTACATTATTAGCAGTATATTTTCAATATGATTACGAGTCGATGAAATGAGTGAAGAGCAATATTTTAAGCACTTTAGCGATGATCTAAAGATCTCCACAAATATGAAGTCGACTATTTCAGATAGGTATTTAGCTATTTGTAAGCGCCTAAATCTTGATTTCTGGCACATGGACACGACCTCAGGAGGAAGATTCGTGGGTTCATACGGTCGCGGAACTGCTAATGGGTGGGTAAGTGATATTGACATGCTATTTGAAATGCCACTACGAACATACCACCAATACAGTGATTATCTTGGAAATGGCCAGTCAGCATTGATTCAGGCTGTAAAGAACTCTATTGCCAAAACATATCCAACGACCACACTTAAAGGGGACGGTCAGATAGTTACAGTGGATTTTTCCGACCAGACGAAGTTTGAGGTACTCCCTGTTTTCAAAGTAGGTACTGATAATAAATACACTCATGCAGACTCAAATAATGGTGGAAGCTGGAAGGTCACGAATCCGATTCCCGAAATAGACGCCATCAACAACGGGAACATTCTTACCAACTATAACCTAAAAAACCTATGCCGAATGGCTCGGGCATGGAAATATTACTGCACAGTTCCGATTAATGGTCTTCTAATCGATACTCTCGCCTACCGTTTTCTTACCAACTGGAGTAATAAACACCAATCTTACCTGTACTATGACTGGATGAGCCGAGATTTTTTTCAATATCTCAAGAACGAGCCATCAGATAAAACCTTGTGGTTTGCAATAGGTAGTGGTCAGTGGATTTCAAACATTACAAACTTCAGATATAAAGCGACAGTTGCATATAATAAATCACTTGAAGCAATCGAATATCAGTCAAAAAATAAAGAATGGTCAGCAAAGCAGAAATGGAGAGAGATTTATGGCGTCCGATTCCCAAGTTAAGATCCTTGAGTCGCATATCCGTGAATGCTTTGGTCGAGTTGCATGGAGCCACAAAACCCAAGAAAAGTGTGCTGACATTGTATTCTCACGCAACTCAACCATCAAAATCATTCAGATTATCTTGTCGGCATTAACAACCACAGGCGTATTTACCACCGTGCTGGGAGAGAGTCCAGTATGCGGCATTATAACAGGTCTTATCTCTGCGGCGTTGCTAGCACTTAACACCTACGTCAAAGGAAGTGACCTCGGCCAAGTTTCACAAAAACACTCTGATGCAGCAAATGACCTATGGGATGTGCGTGAAAGCTATTTAGCCCTTCTAACTGACATCAATGCCGGAGTCATCAACACCGATGAAATAATTAACAGAAGGGATGCTCTGCAAATGCAGTTGAAAAATATTTATGAAGGAAGCCCCCGCACTATCAGCAAGGCATATAAGGCCGCAACGACAGCATTACAGGTAAACGAAGAACTCACGTTTTCAGAACAAGAAATCGACAAACTACTTCCTGCTGATTTGCGGCGAGGGAATCAAACCACCCTGTCATGACCTCTCAAATCCTAGAATCCCTCTTCCTATCCCACCCTTGGCTCCTCCCCCTACTCATCATTGGGTTCCTCTTCAAGCTCTTCCTTCCGGTCATTAAAGGGAAGTCGGCGAAGGTACGGCGTACAGGAAGACACCATTGACTTATAAGCGTGTCAATTACTTGTCCGCCATATAAAAGGCACCCAATAGCACCACTATCAATATCGTCAGAATCAAAGAAATAGTCTGAAATGGAGATGTTCGAATTCGACCTGATTCTGTGATTCCGCTTTCATCTCTTCCGAGCCAAGCAAGCATAAAGCAGATATAGAACGCCAGCGATCCATTCAAAAAATAATGAGCATTTTGTACAGATTTCATTATAGCAAACTTAATCTCATCAAAGAACTCAGATAGCTTCAGTGACAATGGGCGGACAACTTCTGAGCTTGCAACATCAGAGGCATGCTCTTGAAGAAGCCCTCCGAAATTAATAAATATACTTGTTAGAAATGCAGTTAAAGCAAGGTCTGTGAAAATACTTATTACAAGCTGAGCTTTGTCTGCTTTCGTGACCACCTCAACTGATAGGTATGCTTTCATAAGCCACGCCGACTTTAGTGCCATTAAGTAATCCCAAAAGATAACTTTCAAAACCAAAGCCAATAATATGGGCGCTGCTGATTTTAACGCTATCGTCTCGGAGCTTCCTGAACTTAGGAAAACATCTGCCAAACCCATAAAACCGAAAATAATCGTCGTAAAAAACATGCTGAAAAACAGCAACACAAAATAGAACCTCCATGACAATGCATGCTTAACCGATTGATTTACTGCTAGTAAGAGATCACCGACTTTGTCTTTTACGCTCGCAGAAAGATAATAATCGAGCTTGCCCAACAGCATGATTGGAACTTCTAAAACCGCAAAAATAATCGTAATTTCACCGAGTGTCATTTCTATCACCGTTATTATGCGATTGTGAAGCGGGTGCTTCGTTCTCACTAATCTTCATCGCCCCCATTTCTGAGCGCAAATGTTGCCTAGAGTTCACTACATGAGCAAACAATGCGATGCCAAGTGCCATGAAAATATAACCTAACAGTGCTTCGCTTGCAGCCCAACCTCTTGATTCTTCACTCGGCTGGATATCCCCATAGCCAAGAGTCGTCCATGTAACGATACTAAAATATGTAGCGCTAGGTTGATCGTAAATCAGCTTTCCGTTTTCCAGCATTCCGTACTTTGCATAGATTCCAGAATAAAACCCAATAAGGATCGTTAATATGCCAAAATAAGGAAAAACTTCATCATAGTTAAATTTTCTATTGATGGTGCGAATGAACTGTTGAATGAGAAGTATGCACACAATAACGATTGCGATGTGTGCTGCACCAATGATGTAGAAAAATATGGACGAGAAAAGGCAAATCAGAACAAACAATTCATTGTATTTCTTTCTAGCCGCCATGACTATAACTGCAAAAATAAGCACACCCAGTGTGGCAAATGTATCATGGGTATATGAATACAAGCAGGATGCAACAAACAGCAACCCGACGGCGGCCCATACACCTTTCCAGTCAATCGAAGTTTTTTTCTTACTAGAACCCTCTTTCACATGAAAGATCTATTCATAACGAAGCCGTTAAGGCAAGTCACAATCCCACCCCAGAGTTTTCCCTGAAAGTGGGTCTTCAAGCCATCCCTAGCAAACTTTGCTAGCAGGTCATACTACTGCTTGTGAACCTGAACGAGATTCACAGCCACATGACCGCCAAGGATCTTTTCAAACTCCCCTTCTCGCTACTCGACTCCCGCTAACGAAAAAAACAGAGAGAGCACCTTAATGGCACTCTCCCTGTTTATGGGGTTATCTTAGAAGACAGATGGTTTAATTACTTCGGCACTTCAACGAGATTCACAGGCTCACGATCCAAAAGTTTTGCCTCAAGCTCCCATTCTCGCATGTAGATTCCCTGTTCATTCCACGAGCCGTCTGGGTTCATGATATCCAGCTCCTTGAAGAGGTTCACCATGAACTTCTTTTCCTTGGAAGATGAGTTCCCGCATGTGGCAGCCATAATGGCGGCCTCGGAAGGCAACAGGTATTTCTTCAAGTCAGACAGGTTGGACTCCTCTTGAGCCGCCTTACGTGCGTCTGCTTGCTTCTGGGCGGTCTCGACCATGCGTTGGTTCCGCTTCGTCGCGTTGACGTTCTCCATTAGGATTCCCATTAGGATGCTCTTCAGGTCGCACTTAATGAACTCCCACTGGGCTTCAGTGATTAGGTGCAGATTGGCCGCCAACCAAGGCAGGTTCACCCTGTCGTTTGCCGCAATGCTCATTCCCTCGACGGTCTCAACTCGAAGAAGAGGCAGCTGTGAGGTTGGAACAGTAGTGGTGATATTCAGTTGCTTAGGCAGGGTGAACTCTTGGGTGTTTGCTTCGTTTTTCATTTAGTTTATTCCTTTTGATAGTTTTGATTGTGGTTCGGTTTCTAGCCAGCGTCTACGGTTGCACCTGTGTCGCCATAGGCCCGACCCGTAAGCGGGTTCATTGGAGCTGTATTCAAGACCAACCCTTTGCCGGTCATTTTTGCGTTGTAGCCTTGAGCATCCAAATGCTGCTGGAGGTCTTCAACTTGGCGTTCGCGCTCTTGGGTGACTTCAAGTTCAGCATTGGCTTTGTTCTGAGCGATTGCCTGTTCGGCTTGCTGAGCGTTCTGCTTCATTGCAAGTTCGCCGTTGGCCTCGGCAACCAGCTCTTGAAACCTAGCTGGGTCTTTGGAGAGTTCGGACAACTCTTCAGGGGTGTAGTCAGTGTAACTTTTCATCGTACATGCTTTCTTCTCCATAGGCGGAGAGAGCCTGTGATTGCAAAATACAATCGGTGTAAACCAGCAAGACCCCGCGCCATACTTTATGCATAGCTACAACGGGGTCTTGATTACTGATTTAGGTGTTGAGGGACGTTCGGTTAAGAGCGGCAAGTTCTGCCGTCGAGTCTAGGGTATCGGTCATTTCACCGACGGATAAAATGTGATGGGTTGCAGGCCACTTCACCTACTGTTTGTTTCTTGATGGGATTACGCACCGCCGCCAAGAGTTCTCTTTGTGCGGATCTTCGAGTTAAAGTCCACAAGCAACTCTTCGTTGGCGACCAACATATCCCACATAGACTGGAGATACCCACATAGGCAGCGATGGGCTTCCGCTCGGAGTGTCACCATATCGTTGACACCTTCCTCTGCATTGAGGTCTGCATCTCCAGTGATAACCGAGAGGAGCTTCTTGCCGTCCTTGAAGGTGACAGTCAGACAAACCATACCTGACTCATGATCAACCAACTCGGACGGTGTGACGGTCAAATGAGGCAGCTCATGGCGGACTTTGAGCAATCCCTGGAGTTGATTGCATAGAGCACTCAGTCGGTCGCTTGTGGTGGCCTTAGGTTCATCCATCTTAGCACCCTGCTTTCGAAACATAGTCGCTGGCTATCTCATTGAGTGCTGAATCTGAGATTCCACCGCAAAGGCGGTTTGTTGGTTTCAGCTCAGGAACAAACAAATAGGCTAAGCCTTCCATCTGACCATTGATATGATTCACCAACTTTTCGATGGCCGCTTGGGTTGCAACTTTTCGCGGATCATCTTCAGGTAAGTACCGCCAGATGGAGTGAAGCTTTCTGAGTTTCTCGCAGTACTTGGACGAAAGCTCATCATTGAATCTTCTACTTTCATGGAGTCGTATCGCGAAGCCTTCATGCTCCAACTCTAGCCACTTATCATACAGCCGTTGATACCGCTCAGGCCATGGCGTGGGGAGACGGCCTTCAGGATACTTTAGCTGCTCTGCTTCCTTCATCATTTGGTTTCGATCAATGCGCCGATAGATAGCATCCAGCTTCTGCCTTGCTTCTAGGCTGTAGTGCCTTGAATGTTCTGGATGTCTCACGGCAACGCCTCGCATTCCGCCAAGAGTTCATCAAGACCGCTCAGGTCTAGAGCAGGTGCAACCGTGGGTTTATTCATCGGGGCAGCTACAGGTGATACCTTGGGCTTTGGCTTGGGCGGTGTACGCTTAACATCTGAGGGGACTTCAACCAGAGGCTTCCCTCTAAGTAAACCACTGAGAGTTTCTTGAATCTGGAGCAACCCAGCGTCCAACGCTTCTTGACTCACACCTTGAAGAATGGCATCGGAGTCATTGACTACCTTGCCACCCTCAGGGAGTTCTGTTGCAGTTGCTTTCAGATGCTCAAGCTCTACTCTCAGTTGTTCCTTGGCATCAGCCTCAGCCTTCAACTGACAATGCCGAACATATGGAAGTTCCTTACCGGTTCTGGTTTGGTGTGCAGCAACCATCTGCTGAATATCTCGAAGGGTCACTTCAAGCCTTTCTTTCTTTTTCAGCAGCAGTTCCCGCTTCGACAGAAGCTCTCGCTTCATCGTTGAGGACTTATTATCCCCTATGGCTTCTAACTTCTGGTTGACTCGTTCAAGTCTACTTTTAGCAAGAGCCTCACGCCTCACAGCATCTGTGAAGCTTAGCTGTCTAATCATTTACTTTCTTTCCCCATACACTCACGGGCGGTATGGACTGCCCTTTTTTCTCTGAAGCTTAGTCGGCTGCATGATTGTGTTGTGTTCATCGTTTCGGCTCCTCGCAGTTCCCATGGCGGTCAACGGTTAGCCCAGCGTTCCTAGCCAGTTGAGCAACAAGGTTACGCGCTGAGTCAGTCATGAAGTCCGCGCATTTGGTCGGCAGCAGCAGACAGTACAGGAGCCGCTTCCAGCCTACGCAACAGGTACGACTTGAAGGAAGATGCAGTAGCTTATCTTGACGCTGATTGGCATCGGGTAGCTGAGAGAACTCTCCAAGCCTCACGAGGGTCTCTAGCAAAAGGCGGCATTGTCCGAGTTTCTCGCAGTAGCCATCCGCTGCCGCTTGGCATCCAAGGTGAGATCCTTTGAACTTCCCCGCAATGACATCGTTATCGGTGTCAGACCAAACGCCAGCTTCCAAGAGACACGTTGTTACTCGCGTCTTGGCTGGCTTCAAGCCCCTTGCTACACGGTCGCCGCTACCGGCTCGTGTACGTTGTCGCCATATTGCTTGGAGTGGGAGAGTTTTATCTCCTCTTGGTAGGTGGCCCAATGCAGCAGCTACCCCCAACTGAGCGGGCAGAATGCTTTTCCGAGTATGGCGACTCAGCATCTTAGGGTTGAAGCGAGCGAGACCGACACAAGGTATGCCGGAGCTATTCCCCTTCTGGGTCAACCCATAGCGACGGCTTTTGGCCTTCACCTTTACGGCCTCATTCGATCCTTTCTTTGCGTTGGCCAGACGGTCACGCCTTATCTGTTCCTCGCGGCTCAGTCCACCTTTGGGGGAAGCCATTGCTACAGCTACGGGTGAAGGCGTGAAGTTTCTTCTGTTTGATTTTTGCATTTTGCTCCTTATTGTTCGGGATACTCGACCCCTCCTTTCTCATTAATGTTTAAGATGTTACGACATGTGCAGGGATAACCTGTGCAATCCTAGTGGAGCGAAGCGAGACAGGAGGAAATGATACCTACAGGAGGTTGCAACTCTCCGTGGTATCTTCCCATCTCAGCAGAGCTGGCAATAAGTGGAAGCAGTTAGCAGCCAGCCTTACTGCCAGCTGCAATGCGGTTCTTCGGTCAGCTCTTCGTTATCTCCAGAACCGTCCCATCTAGAATCTCTTCCGAGACTTCCCTCATCACCTGTCTGAGCGAACTCTCAGCCGACTCTTGGACACGGAACGAATCGTGAATACCGACAACCGGTTGTCCGTAATCTTGAGTACATCTTTCCATGACCCTCAGAGCGATCTCAGCGTCCACAGCCTGAAGCTCTACTCCAATACCGGTACAGAAATAATCGGCAATGGGGGCATGAACTTTTCGGATAATCGGCATCAGAAAATCCGAAGAGTAAACTCCATTGTTTAGACCTCTGACTTTCTCCGCAATGGGTAGCCAAACATCCCGCTTCTTTGGTTGGTGTGGATTCTTATACATGCTCCGATTAGCGGCACGAAATGCCTCATCGGGGGTCTTAGCATTTATCATGGCATTGAAGAGCACCTTAACGAGTGGCCTCAAGACCAGCTCTGAGTCCCCCACTTCATCACACACATAATCATAGAGGTCATGGGTTACCTCTTTGATACCGGCTCGACCGTACAAGATTTTCGGATGCATATTTTTGAAGTCCCATTCAACTGTCGACTCTCCGTTCACCTGAAGTGAAAATCGAAGTGCTTTCTGAATATGCGACATGCTCCAATACATTCGACCGATAGCCATCTCTTCCGACCGACTGCCAGCAATCCGCATGGTGTGCCATGGGTCAACCAGCTTCCGCTCGTACTCCAGAAGCATCGTGTTCCCTCGACGGTCAACAGGTATGTTCTTGAAGATCGGCTCTGACTGCTTTGATAAGACACCTACCGGCACTTCAACATTGGAGAAGACATTCGGCATCACCTCAACGGTCTTGCGGAACTCAATGTCCCCTCCGTGTGTTACACCGAGCATATCAGCGGCAGCTCTTCGACGAGCTTTCCGCTTCTGCTTGTCATCCATATTTTGAGCAAACAGTAACCGTTCCCGAAGAGTGTCGCTTATACTCAAGGCATCACTTAGATTCGCACGGTATGCCGTCCAATCATGTTCAACATTGAAGCGATTGACTGCGAGTAAACGTCTTCGGGTTTCATCAGCAAGAGAGTTACCGGATACAGCCCAAGGTTGAGCCTTACCAAGTTCATCCTTCTTTTGAATCAGGAGGTCTGGTGCTCGTAAATAGTCCGACTCCCCGTTTTGCTTCAGGTCGATACAGTCCCGCCGTTTCTCTGGGAAGAACCCCGCGAGATTGGAACAGGATTTCACGAGTTCAAGTCGTGTCAGAAGTCGCCCATCAGCAGCCCAAAGGTTTGGCCTACCTGTGATCTTATAGCCGCTCTTCTCGTTCTGAAAAGTTGGCCACCCCTGCGAAACAGTCAACAGGTTGCGGTGCTTAAGTTCAGCCTCAAGCCAAACCAAAAGTGATGAATAGCGATACCATGAAGGAACAGCTATTCCACTGATTGACAATCGATCAGGAAGCCCCACTTTGCGCGTGTACATATGTTCGTCACCGTAGATGGCCACGACATCATAATACAGGAGGTCTAGCAGCACAGCGGCCATTGCTTGACGTTTAACTTCAACTCCGCGCAAGTCCTTTCCCGTTCGGGTGCATTTAAAGTTTGGCTTATTGCGTGTCGTTCGGCCTTCCTCAACGAGTTCTCCCCAAAGCCAATCGAAAAGCTGAACACCGAGACTATCTGGGTACGCATTTACGACTGCCAACGGATCATCCGTTAGGGTTAACTTCTGTGCTCTTGCAAGGTCGAATACTTCTTTTGTGTTTAACATTTTGGGTTCCTTTCTTAGGTTGATTAAAATGGGAATGGGCAAACAAGTTGCTGCCTCGTGAAGCGACCACAAACACTACAAATATGTACCTATCTATTTGCAGCGGTTTGAGATGCATCGAGAGAAAATCTTTGAGTGAGGCTTTGAGCGGGTACGGGCAATAGCCCATAGGTTCCCCACTAAGTTAGCCAAGCAGCTCAGCAAAACCAAAGCGATGCTCGACCGCTCGACCATGGACAGGAGAAACAAAAACCATGGAAGGCGGTGAGGCTGATACGCAAGAGAGTGGCCACGGGTGTGGCTTGAAGAGAAACGGAGAGTTGCCCGTCATTCTTCCTATAGTGAGGGAATAAGCGCAACACCCTCTCTGACAGGGTGTAACACTAGTGATGCAGGCTAGGCAAAAAAGTACTGCGAATACATCACCTGACTTACATCGAGACCGCCTTGGGTAGGCGGCTCAGGGTATTCCACATCGAAGCCCTCGCTCTGCTCTTCGATCTGCCTCTTGAACTCAGCCAGCATATTCGTGTCGCCATACATGCGGCAGAATACAGACCTAAGAATCTGGTTCATATGCGGGATGAAGCATGCATGGGTGCCACCTATTCTAGACACAATAAACCGATTCTTTGAACTGGACGTTCAGAAGGACGCTTTCTTCCTAAAGTAAGCAGCTAAGAGAAGTCACGAGGTCAGCCCTGTTGCTTGTCGATTTGATTGGGGCGGGACTCAGTAAATACTCGGATTCTCTCACAATGCTGTCGAACAATAGGATCGACGTACGGTTTTGCAATCGGTGTTGATATGCTTGGCTACAACGTAATAAGAAGAACGAGTCCTGTGCTGTTGATTGGTCTATTTGATACAGAATGATACCGAGACTGAGCGTCTTCCTCTTCAATAGTGGAGACCGAAGGCCAGAGCTTTACCCGTATAGGAGAGCAACTAGGAGTCTCCAAGCAACGAGCCGCACAACTTTACCATATGGGATGACCTTCTGTCTCCCCATCCTATTAGTGGGTGTTTTCAGCTCCCCCACCCCTATCGAAACGATACCCCCACGGGGGAAACTTGGACTCGCTTCTTTCACATATAGGCATTCAGATGATTGCACCAAAAAATGAAATAGGTTACTTGTTGATGGGTTAAAGAAGGATGAATGCGATGGACAATGTCAATATTGAACAAACTCTTCGACCATTACGACTCGCATTCCTGGTTCGGCCCAACGACACCAAATCACTATTGAAGGCCATAGAAATCAATACATTCCTTTGGGGTGGACAATATAATCCAACAATACCTTTATTGAGAAGGATTCCTAGCAGCTGGAAAAAACGATTTGCATCGAATGCGAAGCCAGCAGACCTTGTTAAAGGTTATATAGATAGCTATGATCCAGACTTCATTGTCTGCTTCCACAAAACCGATAAGGAACATTCTTCATGTAAAAACAGGGAAGTCATATATGCTTCAGACCTCATCGCAAGCATTCGCAATGATGGAACGATCTCTCATGGTATTAGTGCGTTTGAGGTACTTCGCCATTATTACAGAAAAGAGCTTCGATTTAAGCCCAGTAACCTCCCAAAAATAGTAACACCAGCCTTCGGACATCCTTACAAACTCTTTTTGTCCTCTGTCTTTGGCTCGCTCTGTAAAGAAGTTGAGGAACTGTATTCCAAGAGCGGAATGTATAGCGCCCTAGAGTTTGTTGATGTGGATTGTTCACTAACCAACTTTCTCGACCTGCTTGATCCACAGAACTTATTTCATCGCAGAATGACCTCTCTTTACATCGGCGATGTACGAACCACAAATCTTCACCTAGGCAACTCAAGTGTATTCGTCTTAGATGCTTCACAGCCGCTAGATGTCATCGATTACTTAAACCTCAGAGCGACAGCGCGAAACATAATACCAATCCCGATTCAGGTTAGTGATACCGAGAGCGTACTGGATCAAGTGTTTAAGTTCTTGGCGGAAGAAACATATCGGAACCCCGATAATCCGGCAGATATTCGTGCGGCAACTATAATACCAAGTGCTCATATCTCCAAAGATCAACTAGATTCATTTATCTCGGATATAAGAGCAGTTATTGCAGAGCAGAAGAGTGACGCTAAGTTTTTTACTCAACCTTGGTACCCGCATATATGGCAAAATGAGTCGCAGGAGAATGTAAGCTATACCATTGAGAGCGATAATGTAGACCGTTATGATATACGCGTATCAGGAGACCGAGCCACCGTCGATACTTTAGCGCCATCTTTTGCTACCAAATACCCTCAGAGTGGAGGCCCCCATTTTGCGAATGAAGTAAAAGTACGCATCTATTCCATCTCCGAACTTGTAGCAGAAGTTCTTCCAGATGATGAGAGAACTATGCATATCCCATTGTTCTACCCTAAGTGGCGCTTATCGAAAAAAGGTCTAGTTTACTTAGCTGATTTTCCGAGATGGAACATCCATGTTCCGATTCTAAACCCTACAACTGTTTTTTCTTCATGGATGAAGGCAAAGGGATGGGATATTGAGCTCTCTACAGCCGGACGAATCGCAACCCAAATGCTGAAGCAACTCGGAGGAGAGTTGTATATTGGCATTCTAGCTACGAAGGGAGTTATCAAGCTACTTTCAGAGCACTCCGAAGGGAAAACCATAAAAAAGAAAGCACTTCGCGATAGAATTAAACAAATCGCCAATAAAGAAGGATTATACGATGACGGAACCAGAACTATCGAAGGGTTAATAAATAGTAGAGCGCTTCAACTAGGGATAGAGTGTCAATGCCCAACTTGCCAGCAACGGTCTTGGTTCTCAATCACAGAAGCTGATTACACACTGATGTGTCCAAAATGTCTGGACTCCTATGAAATACCATCAGGAGATCCTGACGCTCTAAAATGGACTTACCGAACGATCGGCCCGTTTAGCTTACCCAATAGCGCACAAGGTGCTTACTCTGTATTGCTGTCACTCAGGTTTTTTAGAAGCGTCTTTGAAGGTGCTACTACTACCATGATGAGTTTTACTGCTCGCAAATCAGAAGGTGGAGCTCAAAAACCCCTAGAAGCAGACCTAGGGATTCTCTTCGAAGAATCAAGATACGGTGCCCCGAAGAAAATCGTAATATTTGCAGAATGCAAAACATTCAACTTGTTCGAAAAGAAAGATGTCACTCGCATGAGTCGCTTAGGTAGAGAGTTTCCACGCTGTACTCTCGTTTTTTCAACCATGAAAGATAAGTTGAGCCCTGATGAGATTAAGTTGATTAAACCATTGGTAAACAAGGCGAGAGCGAATCGTGTTGCTGGTCGCCCATACAATAACATTCTGATTTTAACCAGCACAGAGCTCTGTGCCGATCATAATGGTTTGCCAACAGCGTGGAAGAAAGCCAGCGACAAACACAAGCAATACGCATCTTATAACAAGGATTTTTTTGAGATCTGTGACAGAACGAACGAGCTCTATCTTGGAGTAGAGTATTGGTTCACATGGAGGAACAAGCAACCTCAGTTCCGGAAACTCATAAAGAAAAGACCCCAACAATCCTAAACAGAACACTCTAGGCGTTGAAACAGCAAGACCCACTCCGAGGGGTAACCTCAGATTGGGCCTCTTATTTCTATGAAGAGTCGCCAGCGCAACTACCAACTAATCTTCGAGATTTTCCTATGCAACCACTCAAGCTTCAAGCGGCCTTGGTAGCCAATACCTAATAGGTCATCCATTTAGCCATCTGCTGAACGGTAATGCCCCCAGCATATCCAGCATGAACATCCCCCGCACTATGCCCTACGATACCTTTGCGTTCATCTTCAGGAATCCCATTGGCCAGCATCCGAGAGATTGCCGAATGCCGTAGCGAATGATATCCTTTAAGCTCCCTCCTCCGGTCTGCATCAGGTACTGCCACAGGTGCAATCTTTCGTCTGTATGTGGAAGTATACTTACCATACCATTTACACTTTGGCTCCCAGCTCAGACTCTGAGACCAGATGAAATCATCTGGCTGCATACCCTTGGCATCGATGTATTCAAGAAACCCCATTTTGCGTAGCTCAGGATGCAACGGAATGATTCGCCTAGAGGATTGCTTCTTGAGACTCTTTTTCTCGTGATCATCATTAATCGAAATGACATACGCCCCACTACTTTGATCTAGGTAAACATCCTTGCTCTGTAGCTGGGTTACTTCCCCTAACCGCATGCCTTGGTGATAGCCGATTGCCGTAATCCACTTAAAGTCGGGGGTCTCCAACCAAATATTGAAGCTTTCATCCCCAATGAGCTTCTTCATTTCCTCTGTCTCATCAGCGGTGAACGCCTTCTTATTCATCATGCCGCCCCCTGCAATGACCTTCATACGCTCCCCCGCCTTGATGTTGGCCGCTGGGTTCCTCTGGATATCACCCTCGGTCTTCGCGTGTTCTAGGAGCGTCCTGAGGGTCTTAAAGCGGCCATGTATGGTGACAGGAGTCAGCTTGGCAAAGCCTTCCTTCTCTGTGATACGAATACATTCGGAGAGACTCTTACCCTTCAGTTCCTTCTTCCTGTGCCTTTGGGCTGGCAGCTTCACTAGGCAGTCATCCCGAAAGGCGGTAAGCATTGCTTTCGTCACATCCGTCACGGCCATATCGCTCTTCTGACAGAACTCCAAGAATAAGTCCAAGTCGCTTGTCATCCCTTGAATAGCACTCGGAGCACGTTTGGTGTTTAACCCAAGGTACTCCTTCAGGATTACCCGCAAACTTCGGCCTCTGGAGTCATCTCTCTTCGTGACGGCGGCAGCGGCCACCAACTGTCTAGGCTCCCAACCGGCTGGAGATGCATTCTCCAACTCCTCCTTGATCCCGTCGCCTAGAGCTTTAGTAGCTTCATCAAACAGACCGCGCACTCTTCGCCACAGCCGAATAGATGTCCCATAGGGCATACTCTCGACCCACCCACAGAAACGCCTCATGGAATCCTTGAGAGTCATCGTTGCCCCCTCATGAACCAGATGGATATCCAATAGACAGTCACCCAGTTCAGGGAGATTGAAGAGTCGGTCATGGCATTGTTGAAGCTGCCAGTGGTATTCTTCTAGGGCTTCGGTTGAACAGCCAAGGAAATCATCATCGTTAAGAAAGCTGTTTACCCTATCGCGAACCATGGGAGCTAGCACCTCGTTGAAGGCGGCTAATGGGTCAACAGGTTTACGTCCTTCCGCCAGCTGCCTCTTAAGACGCTTGAAGAGAGCTGTATGCTCCTCATCCAAGGCAATGGCCAGAGGAGCAGCCTCAACGGGATTGGAGGTCTTCAGCGAAATCACATACTCAGATTGCCCAACACTCTCCCGCAGCTCCTTCGGAATACTTCGGCGATAGACATAGGTGCCTCGCTTCCCTCTAGGCTTGGAATGCGGAATATTGATTGGTGTCATCATGATTTTGCCCCTTCGTTAAGATGGAGCGTTTTGTATCAAGTGACGTATTGAATGCAAGCTATATTATTGATAATAGCCTTTAATATCAGCACTTTTTCACAAGTGAGCCATTTCCATGATTCGACAACAAAGCTCTGAAAAACCGATTCCATGCGCCTGAGCGGCTTTAGGGAGCAGACTTGTGGCGGTAAATCCGGGGATGGCATTCAGCTCCAGCACATAGGGTTTGCCTTCGGGAGACAGCCTGAAATCGACCCGGCCAAAGCCCGAGGCTCCCAGGCAGTCGAATGTCGCAAGGGCGATGGATTGCAACCGCACAGTTGTCTCGTCATCCAGCTCGGCAGGTACAACATACTGCGTATCGCCGGTCACATATTTTGCATCGAAGTCATACCACTCCGACACCGTCTTTATCTCCACCACCGGCAGCACGAGTCTGGTCGCCGACTGGTCTGCTGCAGCTACAGCGGATGCCGAAGGCTCGTGCGATATCGACTCCACCACCCCGACCGTCAGCTCGCGACCCGGGATGTATTCCTCCACCAGCACCTCCCCGGAATACTGCACCGCGCCCTCGAATGCCGACTCCCACGCATGTTCCTCGAAAACCAGATAGCACCCTACGCTTGATCCTTCGCGGGGTGGTTTCACCACCAGCGGTACGGGAACAGTCCGGTCCGAAGCTTTCTTAACCACCTCGCCCCGGGGTATCGGAATGCCGTTTTTCTCCAGTTGCCGGCGGGTTAGAATCTTGTCGAAGGAGACCCGGCTGGATTCCGGCCCCGAGCCCGTGAAGGGCATTCCTTTTTCGGACAGGATCTGTTGAATTTCTCCATCCTCGCCAAACTGCCCATGCAACGCCACAAAAACCGCCTCGATATCCGCAGGGATGGAAAACTGCTTTGCGGTTATGTCTATTTCCCGCACCTCATATCCACCCTCGCGCAGTCCCTGCGCAATCGCTTTGCCCGATTTCAATGAAATTTCACGTTCCGATGAAACACCGCCCATCAAAACAGCCACTTTGCTGAAAGTTTTACCCATTGCCACTCCGTTCATAGTAAAAGCCGCATTAAACAAAAGATCTCTGCTCACGGAAAGCCGGAACCATCCCCACGACTCCTTTTTCATGAATAAGATTGGCCAATCTGGATTCGCCTGATATCTTTATTTCGTTATTTGACGAATTATAAAAATATGATTGCGACATTCACGACCAAGACCAAAGCGTTGGCCGACCCGAACCGGGTGCGGATTCTAATGGCGTTGCGCGGAGGAGAACTCTGTGTGTGCCGGATTATCGAACTGTTGAAACTGGCCCCGTCGACGGTTTCGAAACATGTATCCATTTTAAAACATGCGGGCTTGGTTGAAGGACGCAAGGAGGGGCGATGGATGCACTACCGCCTCGCCGACCGGAGTTCCGATTCATGGAATACCCTCAACTGGGTTTTTGAGTCCGTAGAACATTCCCCGGAGATCGAGGAGGACCGGATCCGTCTGGAGAAAATCAAAGCCACCGATCTCGACGAACTGACGCAGATCTATCGAAAGTGAGTATACTGTAATGAAACGCTTGATTATATTTTTCCTAGTGATTGCTGCCATTGCAGGTGTGGTTATGCTGAAAAAATCCGAAAAGACCAGCACGCCACTCCCCGCTCAAATAACCGGAATCCCGCGACTGCTGGATCTGGGCTCCAAAGGATGCACCGCCTGTACACTGATGGAACCAGTACTGGAGGAGCTCCGGAAAAAACATGCCGGCAAGCTGCAAGTTGATTTTATCGATGTTTGGGAGCATGAGGAGGCTGTCGACGAATACGGGGTCGAACTGATTCCGGTACAGATCTTTTTCGATGCGGACGGCAACGAGCTCTACCGACATCAGGGATTCTTTTCGACCGAAGAGATTGAACACATGTTTATTGAACTGGGAGTATCGCTGGATGCTGGTTGATGTTTTACAATCCCTGAACGCTGGCATGACCGGCTCGCCCATACTTGCGCTGTCCGCCACATTTGTTTGGGGCATCTGTAGCGTTATCCTTAGCCCCTGTCATCTGGCCAGCATTCCCCTGCTGATTGCTTACGTGAATGACCAGAAGGTGAACACCCCGAAACTGGCCGCCGGGCTCTCCGCCCTTTTTGCGTTCGGCATTCTAATCACCATGGCCGTCATCGGCGTGGCCACTACGCTCGCAGGACGCATGACCGGCGACGCCGGCGCGGTCGGCGGCTATCTAATGAGCACGGTGTTTATCCTCATCGGACTGCATCTGATGGATGTCGTTTCGGTTCCATGGATGGGCGCCCGCAAGGAGAACGTCAAAAGAAGAGGAGCGACGGGAGCGCTATTGCTCGGACTATTGTTCGGCGTGGCCTCGGGCCCCTGCACGTTTGCTTTCCTTGCTCCTGTACTGGCACTGGTATTTTCCTCCGCATCCACCCATCCGGTCTTTGGCTTTCTGCTGCTGGCATTGTACGCACTCGGCCATTGCACCGTACTGGTCGCGGCCGGAACCGCGACTGAACTGGCCCAGCATTTTTCGGCGTGGAACCGCGAAACAAAAACCGCCCGCCACATCAAGTTTGCCTTGGGCATCCTGCTTATCCTGGCCGGTCTTTACTTTCTCTATAATACGATCTAGGAACCAGACCTTATGTTCATATGGTTGGATCATTTCATCACAAAACTCGTTGAAGGCCCATTCGGCCTGACGGTGGATTCGCAACTGGGCGGCAGTGTGCATTTCTTTTTGTACGATACGGTAAAGATCCTGATTCTGCTGTCGCTGATGATCTTCGTCATTTCCTACCTGCGCAGCTATTTCCAACCGCAGAAAACCAAGAAGATGCTGGAACGCATCCACGGTCCGGGCGCACATGTAGCGGCTTCGATGCTGGGCATCATTACCCCGTTCTGCTCCTGCTCATCGGTCCCGATCTTTATCGGCTTTGTGGAAGCGGGCATTCCGCTGGGCGTCACCTTCTCGTTTCTGGTGACCTCTCCGATTGTGAACGAGGCGGCATTCGCCATCCTGCTGGCCTCTTTCGGATGGAAAGTGGCGGTCACCTATGCCGCCATGGGCGTTCTTATTGGTGTGGTCAGCGGCATAATCATCGGCCGTTTCAAGCCGGAGACGCATCTGGAAGCCGCCGTCTTCAGTGGCGAAGCGTTCAATAAACTCCATCCCGACATGACGCAGCAGCAACGGCTGGCCTATGCCGGTGAACATGTGGCCGACATTCTTAAGCGCATTTGGATCTATCTACTGATCGGCATTGGCATCGGAGCGGCGATTCATGGCTGGGCGCCGGAAGACATGCTTTCGAAGTATGCCGGTTCCAACAACCCGCTGAGTGTTGTGATTGCCGTTCTGTGCGGCATACCCCTCTACTCCAACGCACTCGGCACGATTCCGATTGCGGAGGCTCTGATTGGCAAAGGCGTTGGTCTCGGCACTGCATTGGCCTTCATGATGGCCGTCACGGCGCTTTCATTCCCCGAAATGGTGTTGCTACGCAAAGTGATGAAGCCACGCTTGATCGCTATATTTGTTGCAACCGCCTCCATCGGCATTCTGATTGTGGGATGGCTATTCAACCTTATGTTTTGACGATTTCAGCGTAATGCGCAATAAAACCCGAATTTCGAAGAAGGCGAAGTCAATGGCATGGTTTGAAGAAAAGGACGGAAACATCATTATCACCTTGCGGATTGTACCGCGCGCTTCCCGGGATGGCATCGCAGGCGTGATGGGTGACGAGGCACTCAAAGTGCGTATCCAGGCCCCGCCGGTGGAGGGCAAGGCCAATGCCTACCTCGTAAAGTTCCTGTCCAAGCAGTGGAAGATTGCCAAGTCAACCATCGAAATCCTTTCCGGCGAGACCGGCCGCAACAAACGGCTGAAAATCACCAACCCGCCTCCTGAATTACTTACAACGCTAGGTTCAATACCCAACAATTAGTTCCGCCCCGCTTGCTATGCCCTGGGTACTCTGATAGAAGACCGCGCATGAAATCCGCCATATTAAAAGAATTGAAGCATCACGGACCGTTTACGCTGCTTGGCGCCGCACTCGGCGTGGCCGTTGTTTTCCTGCTCCAGCGCATTGCTCCGAGTGCCATCGATACGGAAAGGGCGGAATCCCTGTTCGAGTTTACCCATCCATTGCATGTCGTGCTGAGCGCGCTGGTAACCGCAGCCGTCTACAAAAACTATCGCGGACGCCCACGCCACAGCAAATCCGGCATGCTCGCCGTCGTACTGGTCGGCTATTTTGGCTCAATCGGAATCGCGACCCTTAGCGACTGCCTGGTCCCCTACTGGGCAGAACTTATGCTCGGGATGGAGAACGCCCAGGTACATCTCGGCATCGTGGAAATGCCGGTAATCATCAATCTGGCCGCCCTGCTGGGCATCGGAGCAGCCTTTTTCTCCAGCCAAACGCATTTCCCGCATGGAGGACATGTTTTGCTTAGCACCGCGTCATCCCTTTTCCATATCCTGCGAGCCCAGTCCGGTCACTTCTCCTTTGTTGAAGGGGTCTTGATCTCGTTCTTTCTGTTCATCGCCGTCTGGATCCCCTGCTGCTTGAGCGATATCATCTTTCCGATGGCCTTTACCCGTAAAAATCGCTGACACGCTTTCTCACCCCTGCGAACGACAGCACGGGATTTCATGCGCATTACGCCGGAAAAACGCGAAATATAGCGTTTTCACCTCGTTTAATCCTCGTGGCACATACCGTGCTACATTTTAAAGGATGAAATCAAAAAAGAAGATCTTGAGTCTGGTGGACATGGATGTCGGGCTGTTTGTCAGCTATCAGTTGACTTCCGAATCGCTTACCACCAAGCTGTTTCGCTTCATCACCCTGAACTCCATCCCGCTGAATAAGGTCATGGATCTCCGCGAAGCCGAGGACCAGGATGTCACCAAACTAAACCGGATCAACTGGTTCAAATTCAGCCCTTCGCACAGGATGGTCTCTCCGGTTTACACGTTGCAGGCCGATGAGCGTTCACCCCGGATTTTCATGAAACTTGACCGCGGCTCCCATATCGATATGAAATCTACGTTAGGCGGCCGCCATGTCGGCTAAGATTGCCGGCAAGCATGTCCTCTCTTCATTGTCTTTCGGCT
Source organism: Pontiella sp. (assembly GCA_050290185.1). Lineage (GTDB taxonomy): Bacteria > Verrucomicrobiota > Kiritimatiellia > Kiritimatiellales > Pontiellaceae > Pontiella. The sequence goes on along the minus strand of JBNKHE010000007.1, from coordinate 106,707 downwards.
CTCTTTATTCCTATGAGCTTGCTGGAGAAGAGATCATCGGACGTCTCTTGGGGATTGCGCCAGTCTTTCGCATACATCTGTCAGCGGTCCACTATCTGCGTTTGGCCGCTCCCTCGGAAGCGCCACCGACCTTCCTCCTGTTCAACTGGATTCACTTTCTCCCGCATCGGCGTGCCCTACGTCCCGTCTATGTTTTGCAGATCCGGTCGCACCATCGCATTTTCCTGAAACTGGATGCCACCGCGCACTTCAAACTGCGGCAGGCCATTGGCCGGCGTGCCGCACAGAACCCCCGGCTCGCAGCCTAAACAAAAAAAGCCCGTCGCAAGGACGGGCTTTCTTGTTTCAGGCAACCGCTGGGTTACATCAGCTCACCGAGCTGCTTCATGAACTTCCAGCGTTTTGCCGCATCCTTTTCAGCCGCGGCAAAGAGGCTTTCAGCCTCCTTCGGAGCCGTCTTCAGCAACGACGAATAGCGGCGCTCGTTGCGGATGAAGGCCTGGAAGTCGCCGGTCGGATCCTTGGCCTCCCATGTGAAGCGCTTGCCTTCTTCGCCTTCCGGATTGAAGCGGTACAGCGGCCAGTAACCACATTCCACCGCGCTCTTGGCAATGGCCTGCGTCTTCATCATATCGATGCCGTGCGCAATGCAAGGCGCATAGGCGATGATGATGGACGGTCCGTTGTAGGCCAGAGCTTCCTGGATCGCCTTCTGCGTCTGCATACGGTTCGCCCCCATGGATATCTGGGCCACGTAGACTGTGCCGTAGCTCATGCACATGAAGCCGAGGTTCTTCTTGCCTGCACGCATGCCGGCGGTCGCAAACTTGGCCACGGCGCCGATCGGCGTGGACTTGGAAGCCTGACCACCCGTATTGGAGTACACTTCCGTGTCAACCACCATGATGTTCACGTTCTTGCCGGAAGCCACCACGTGGTCGAGACCGCCGTAACCGATGTCGTAGGCCCAGCCGTCGCCACCGAAGATCCAGACGGCCTTGTCGACGAAGTAGTCCTGCAGTTCGATCACCTTGCGAACAACCGGGGCCACTTCGGCAGAGGCCTCGGCCAGGGCGGAAGGTAGCAGGATCTTCACGGCATTCTGTGCAGCAACGGCTTCGTCGCCGAGCACATTGTCGACACAGATTTCCAGCGCCTTGTTCAGCGCAGCCGTCAGGTCGGCCGTGGTGCCGAGTTCAAGCAGCTTGGCCACATTCTGGCGGAGCAGCGCACGGTTGCTATCGATGGCGAGGCGGAAGCCCATGCCGTATTCGGCATTGTCTTCGAACAGCGAGTTCGCCCATGAAGGTCCGCGCCCTTCCTTGCTCTTGCAGTACGGAATCGTCGGGAACGTGCCGCCGTAGATCGAGGAGCAACCGGTGGCGTTGGCCACAACCATGTGCTCGCCGCAGATCTGGGTCACCAGCTTGACGTACGGGGTTTCACCGCAACCTGCGCAAGCGCCGGAAAACTCGAACAACGGCTTCTTGAACTGCAGTCCCTTGACCGTGGTCGGGCTGACGCCGTCGAGAACATTGTCGGGCAGCGCGTCGAAGAAGGTGGTGTTGTCCACTTCTCCTGCTGCTTTTTCGTCGTCGAGGGTGGTGAATTCCAAGGCCTTGGTCTTGGCCGGGCAGGTTTCCACGCAGACCCCGCAGCCGGTGCAGTCTTCAACGTAGACCTGGATCTTGTAGTCCAGTTCCTTGTCGTTCTTGGTCTTGGACTTGACGGTATTGAAGGAGGCCGGGGCGCTGGCCAGTTCGGCCGGGGCGATCTGCTTCGCGCGGATGACCGCGTGCGGGCAGGCCATGACGCACTGGTTGCACTGGATGCAGTTTTCGCTCAGCCATTTCGGAACGCGCGGACCGATGCAACGCTTTTCAACCTTGGAGGTGCCGGTCGGCAGCGAGCCGTCAAACGTCATCTTCGAAACCGGAACATCGTCCCCTCTCATCATCATGACCGGCTCGATTACGCCCTTCATGAAACCGCAGGCATCGGAAGGAAGCAGATCGGGAAGTACGTAGGATTCGGTGATCGTAGCCGGAACCTCGACCTTTTCAATGGCCGCGGCGGAAGCGTCGATCGCCTTCCAGTTCATTTCCACGATGTCCATGCCCTTCCGTTCGAAGGTCTTCTTGACGTAGTTCTTGATGAGCTGGATCGATTCATCTTCCGGCAGAACGCCGGAGAGCTTGAAGTACACCGTCTGCATGACCGTGTTGATGCGTCCGCCCAGACCGACTTCCATCGCGATTTTCAGCGCGTTCACGTTGTAGAAGTTGATCTTGCGGTCGATGATGATCTGCTGCTCTTCCTTCGTGAGGTGGTTGAACACTTCCGAGGTCGGGATCTCGGAGTTGAGCACGAACGTTCCGCCTTCCTTGATCGCGCCGAGCATGTTGTAGCGGCCAATATAGGAGACGTTGTGGCAGGCCACGTAGCCGGCATTGTCAATGAGGTAGGGATAGTTGACCGGACTGTCGCCGAAGCGCAGATGCGACACCGTTACCCCGCCTGACTTCTTGGAGTCGTAGACGAAGTAGGCCTGCGCCGTCATGTCGGTGTTGTCGCCGATAATCTTGATGGTGTTCTTGCAGGCGCCGACCGTGCCGTCGGAACCGAAGCCCCAGAAAACGGAACTCTTGACGTCGGCCGGTTCAATGTTCAACTCGGGGCCGGCTGGAATGGAGAGGTTCGTCACGTCGTCGTTGATGCCGACCGTGAAGCCGTGCCATGCTCCGTTATCGATGTGGTCGTAAATCGCTTTTACCATGCTCGGCGTGAATTCCTTGGAGGAAAGACCGTAGCGGCCGCCGATGATCTTGCAGCCCTTGCCTTCGAGCGCGGTAACCACGTCGAGGAACAGTGGCTCGCCGATGGCGCCCGGCTCCTTCGTGCGGTCGAGAACGATGATCTTCTTGGCGGTTTCCGGAATGCAGGACGCAAAGGCCTTGGCGGAAAACGGACGATAGAGGCGAACCTTGACGAGACCGAGCTTTTCGCCATTGGCGTTGAGCTTCTCGATGGTCTGCTCGATGGTATCGCAGGCCGAACCCATAGCAATGACGACCTTTTCGGCATCCGCTGCGCCGACATAGTCGAACAGATTGTATTTGCGGCCAAACTTGGCGGCAAACTTGTCCATGTATTCCTGCACGATTTCGGGAACCGCGTCGTAGTATTTGTTGCTGGTTTCGCGACCCTGGAAGTAGACATCCGGGTTCTGCGCGGCAACCTTCAAATACGGCTTTTCCGGACGCAGCGCGCGATTGCGGAAACGTTCGATGTATTCCGGTTCAACCAGATCCTTTATGTCTTCGTAACCGATCTGTTCAACCTTCTGCAGCTCGTGGGAGGTGCGGAAGCCGTCGAAGAAGCTCAGGAACGGAACCTGCGCCTTCAGCGTGGCCAGATGCGCCACCACGGCGAGGTCCATCGTTTCCTGGATGGAATTGGCCGACGTCATGGCGAAGCCGGTATTGCGGACGGACATCACGTCGGAATGGTCGCCGAAGATGGAGAGCGACTGGGCCGCCAGCGAACGGGCGGAAACATGGAAGACGGTCGGGAGCATTTCGCCGGCAATCTTGTACATGTTGGGGATCATCAGCAGAAGCCCCTGGGAAGCGGTGAAGGTGGTGGTGAGTGCGCCGGCGCTCAAGGAGCCGTGAACCGCACCGGCCGCACCGGCTTCGGACTGCATTTCAACCACGTCGACGGTCTTGTCGAACAGGTTTTTCTTGCCTTGACTGGCCCACTCTTCCGAATATTCCCCCATATTGGAAGAAGGTGTGATCGGATAGATGGCCGCAACATCGGAAAATGCATACGCAATGTGCGCTGCAGCGGTATTACCATCAATGGTTACCATTTTTTTGCTCATCTGAGTCTACTCCTTGGTTTAACATCCCTGATTTCTAAAAAGAACGAATATTCTACCTGTTTCGCACTTTCACACCCTGGTTACCCCAGGAAATTTCGAAATATCCACATAACATGGCCCGAAGGAAAGTTTTTTTGATCTAAAATTTTACGAATATAATCTATAAACCGCCTATTTAGACACAGTTGCAACATGTGTTTTAACAAAAAAAGCCCCTAATCGGGGCTCGGGAATTAGATAAGTGCATTGGCTAGAAGGATGAAGGGGTATTCAACAAGGGGTCGCTGACCGTGACATTCCTCGCCGATTCATCCCTAGCCAATGCAAAGAGTACGCTGTCCGCAGAGTCGGTGGCGACCGTAACGATCTTGGTTTTGTAGCCATCAAGATGCAGCTCGAAGGTACGTTCACCGCGGACACGCTGTTTAAATGGGGTCTTCCCGATCAGCTCTGCGCCACCGGGACGGTAGACTTCGGCCCCGCTGGGGTCGCTGTCTATGAGAATTGTTTTCTCAATGGCAGCAATCGACTTAACCATGGGAACAGTCACCTCGCTGCTGGATTCGGCCGATAGCATGAACGGCTTGATATCATAGCCGTCCTTGTGCATTTCAAAGGCGGTATCCTTTTCAATCAAAACCTCGACCGGCGTTGTACCGACCATCTCCACCCCACCCGAAAGATAGAGTGTCGCGCCTTCCGGCTTACTCTGAATGGTCACGTAGGGCATGGGTTCGAGCTCAACATTGATCGCGCGCGGCGAATCCGGCGCAAGCGTAATGTTCTTGGTGTAGTAGCGGTCGGCCTTGATCTGGACTTCCATATCTTCCTTGACCAACTGCCTGAACGGGGTTTGTCCGAGCGCAACGCCACGGTATACGATGTAGGCCCCTTCCGGCTCACTGTTCACGATGATGATGGGTTCGCGCTCCAGCTCGACAACCACGGGACTTTCCGAGTCGGCATCGACGGTCACCTGCTGCGAATAGTAGCCATCCTTGCGGATTTCATAGGTGCGCTCTTCACTGGCCGGAACCGCCAGCGGTGTTGACCCCAGGTTGTTGCCGGTGAGGTCCAACACTTCGGCATTCTTGGGCCGTGTGACCAGTTGCACCGCGTCATCGCGATTCAGGTCGATCATCACATGCTCTTCCGGGTCTTCGGGAACAGTAAAGGTCTGTGTGGCATATCCCGCGGCCTTGACCTGGAAAGTACGATACGGTTTATCGTAATCGAGCTTATAAGGAGTGCACCCAACACGCCCCTCGCCTTCTACATACAGATCGGCGCCATCCGGGTTGCTGAGAATCAACACCCGGTCACGCCGGTTCAGTTCCACATTGGTGTTTACAGGATCGATTGGAGAGATGACGACGGTCTTTGAAAAATACCCCGCCTTACGGACAACAAGCTCCTTGTCATTGGCAACCAGATTCACCCTGACCGGCGTGGTTCCGATCAGCTTATCGTTGCCTTTATAATAGACACGCGCACCCGGCGGCATACTGGTTACCGTAACCGGAGCGCAGCTGGTGATGCAGAACAAGGCCATCAGTCCGACTGCAATGGACAGCTTTACATTATCTTTCTTTATCATTTTCCCAATATCCTTCTAGTTTACTTCAATTTTCCTGTGTGACGGAATTGGCAGACATGAAGCATTTCGCGTACCAAATCCATTCCGTCCGCGAAATTAAGCCTGTTTTTCAGAAGCTTGTTCGGCGGGAATACCTGTTGACGGCGTCTTAAAAAACCCATTAACTCTACGCAATGAATTACCAGATTCCATGCCTGCGAGAATTCAGCCAGGCGAGTAGCGGCCAGCTTTCCGGCCATTTTCAAAAGGACTCTCTTCCATGAGCGCGACGATTATCCATTTCGACAATGCCAGCGAAGCCCGCGATGTAGGGGCGGTGCTGGGAGTCTTGGTCGACCGAATGGAACGTGATCATGACCTGGAGTTGGTATTGCGCGATCTCACCGTGGGCATCAACGGACCCAACGAGAACGCAGAACGGATTGCCGGATTTATCGAAGACTTGCGCAAGGCCCGCAACCACGGCCGGCTTGATGCCCAGGCCGCCACCTATGCCTATGAAGCTTTCGGCGAAGGCGAAGACAATGTATTCGAAAAACTGGCGAGTATCCGGATCGACGTCAGCCAGCGAAAACCTTCGGTCTTCCCGAAGACTCTCGGCCAGCAGATCTATCTGGATGCCATGCAGAATAACACCGTCACATTCGGTATCGGCCCAGCGGGCACCGGCAAGACCTACCTGGCTATGGCCATGGCGGTCTCCTCCCTCTTGAAGGATGAGATCAGCCGAATCATCCTGACCCGCCCCGCCATCGAAGCTGGAGAAAATCTCGGATTCCTTCCGGGGGATTTCCAGCAAAAGGTGGCTCCGTACCTGCGTCCGCTTTACGACGCCCTTTACGACATGCTTCCGGCCGAGACGGTCGAAAGCCATATCGAACGCGGAATCATCGAAGTGGCTCCGTTGGCCTATATGCGCGGCCGCACGCTCAATCATGCCTTTGTCATCCTCGATGAAGCACAGAATACGACACCGCAACAGATGCTCATGTTCCTCACCCGCCTGGGCTTCGATTCAAAATGCGCCATCACCGGTGACCTGACCCAGATTGACCTGCCCGACCGAAAAGCATCGGGATTGATCGAGGCTCGCTCCATCCTGGAAAATATCAAAGGACTGGAAATCATCGAACTCACCGAACGCGACGTGGTACGGCATCCCCTTGTACAGAAAGTCATCGAAGCCTACCGCGAAAAGCGGACCACTTGATCCGCCAACACGGAGACCATCATGAAATCAAAGATTTTGAAAAAAAAGCAGAAGGGCATTGCCGAACGCAAAACCGAAGTCAAGCGCCGGAAGGATATCCCCTACCAGGCGCTCGGACTGGGCATTGTACTGTGGCTTTCCGTAACATGGCTCTTTTTCGGGCGCGGAATCGTACCCCAGGTTACCTATCAGGAAGGACAGGTGATTCCCACGACCGTAGAGGCTCAGGTTGACTTTACGTGTAAAAACCTGCGCGACACGGAACTCGCACGGGAGCAGGAAGCCAAAAACCTCCCCTTGATCTTCAAGATGAATCCCGCACCACGCAAACGCGCCGTGCAGAAAATCCAGGTTGTTTTCGACCGGCTCGTTCAGCTGGCTAATGCGCCGGAAAACGAAAAAACCGCTAAAGCCGCCTCCCTCAACGACCTGCTACTGGGATCCGACATCAGTGATGCAGCGGCATTTGCCCAGGCGTTTCCATCTGACTCGATTATTCCAATCAAGGAACGGATCGTAGCCGGTATTCAGCAGGTCATGACCACCGGCATCATGTCGGATGAGACCCGTGAAGCTTTTGTAACCGAAAACCCGAACCGCGCCATATCCATCATTGAAAAACCCGATACTTCTCCCAAAAAAGAATCCCTGAAGAATATCTATTCCCGCCGGCAAGCCGTATGGACCATTACGGACGGGATCGAAAACGATACCCAGCGGAACCAGCTCGACAAACTGCTCTTCTCCGTTGTGGAGGACAACCTCAGCTATGACAAGGTGGCCACGGAAGACCTCCGACAGATGGCTGCGGATGCCACTAAGCCCATCACGCAGTTCTACCCCGCTGGCACCATTCTGGTACGTGCAGGGGACCGGGCGGACGAGCAAAATCTCTTGCTGCTTCAGAAACACATTCAAAAAATCCAGGAAAGCCGCGACATCAGCGAACTGATTCTGGAAATTCTCGGTAATGGCATCCTCCTGCTGGTGGGGCTGATTGCCACGGTCGTCATCCTGCGTATCGGCAACGGCCGGTTGATCCGGAAGGTCGACAAGCTGCTTCTCATGATCATTCTGTCCCTGCTCACCCTGGGCACGGCCAGCCTGCTATCCTATCTTGCATCCCACCAAACCCTGCTATCGCCCTCGACCGTGGCCTTTCTGGTGCCGCACGCACTCGCCGTGCTGCTGGCCGGCATTCTCCTCGGCGGAAGCGCAGCCATCTGCCTGGGTTTCTGGAACAGTTTTGCCATCGCCGTCCTGCTCGATCAATCGTTCCTCGTGTTCGCCATGGGCATGCTGGTGTCCATAACGGCAACCTGTACGGCCCGCAATGTCCACCGCCGTTCCAGTCTCTTCCGTGCAGGCCTGTGGATCTGCGCCGTCAAGATCCTCTATGTGCTGCTGCTCGCGCTCATGAACCAGCAAGCCATCACCGGCCTGGCCGGTCAACTGGGTTGCGTCATTCTTTCCGGTGTGCTCTCGACCGTCCTGACGTTGCTATTGATCCCGATATTCGAAAAGCTGTTTAAAATCACCACCGACATTACCCTGCTGGAACTGTCCGACATGGGCCATCCACTCCTCCAAAAGATGGCCATGCAGGCGCCCGGCACCTACCACCACTCGCTGATGGTTGCCACGCTGGCACAAAACGCAGCCGAAGCGATCGGGGCCAACTCCCTACTGATCCGTGTATGCGCCTACTATCATGACATCGGCAAAATGGCCAAACCGGAATTCTTTACCGAAAATATCCAGCACAAGGAAAACCCGCATGACGAACTCTCCCCGCACATGAGTGCCCTTGTTATCTCCTCGCATGTCAAGGAAGGCCTCACATTGGCCAAACGCCACAAGCTGCCCCAGCCCATCCTCGATGCCATTGAACAGCATCACGGCAACGGCCTGATCTCCTTCTTCTATCACAAGGCCAAGACTCAGGCGGGCGATAGCGCCGCCAACATGGCCGACCTGATCAACGACAGCGACTTCCGCTATGGCGGCGCCCCCGCCGTCTCCCCGGAAATGGCGATCCTCTCCCTCGCCGACGCATCCGAGGCAGCCTCGCGTTCCATCGAGAAACCAACGCCGCAAAAGATTTCCAACCTGCTCGACGACATCTTCGCCATGAAGATCCGTGATGGGCAGATGGACTATGCCAATCTCACCATGGCTGAAATCAAGGTCGTCAAGCAGTCGTTCATCTTCTCGCTGTCCAACATGCTCCACGGCCGAATCCCCTACCCCAAAGACAATGACAACAAGCATCCAAAACCATCAGCACAATCATCCGATACAGATCAGCCGACTACAAAAGCTGACTGATTGGATCGGCACAAAACTCGAATCGATCATGAAGCCTGATCGATGGAGCGAGGTTTGCGTGGTGCTCGTCGATGACGAAGCGATCACGCAGACCAACCGCGAGTATTTCGGCAAAAACCGCCCCACCGACGTAATCAGTTTTCGCTACGACCCCGTTCCCGGCGAAGACGACGCATGGAGCGGCGACCTCATCATCAATGTCGACCGCGCCGTGCAGGTTGGCCCTGACCATAAAGGCATCGACTACGAGCTGGCCCTCTACATCGCCCACGGCTTCGACCATCTCTCCGGTGCCGAAGACGACACTGATGCCAAGCGCAAGAAAATGCGCGCCACCGAAACCGCATGGTTACGCGAAGCCGGCAATCTGGTTGACGGATTGATCGAACGCTGAACAGACCGTTGCAAATGAACCCTCAAGCAAAATATGAAATATCCCATAATCGGCATCATCTCCACGATCGCCCTTGCTTCCACCGTTTTCGAAACCTCGAAAGCCGGCACAAAAAGGTAGAAAGCACTCTCCGCACCGCTTCACGAGGGTCCTGTTTTTAGCAAAAAGCGCAACACAAACGCCAAGTCCACGTACCGAACCCACGCACGGACGGCTCGTCGAACCATCCCTTCCGACTTTATCCGATCTAAACAGCATATCGGTGTCCACCTGCGTGCATCTGCGGGCTTTCATGATTGATTCATCTCGAGGTCTGGATAAACTGGGCTTCTTTGATTTTCGGGAGATCTATGGCAGAGAAGAAAGAAACACCCATGATGGCGCAGTATCGGTCGATTCGGCGCGAGCTGCCGGAGGACACCATCCTGTTTTTCCGGCTCGGCGACTTCTATGAAATGTTTTTCGACGATGCCAAAACCGCCTCGGATATTCTGGATATCACCCTGACCAAACGCCACAACACACCGATGTGCGGCATCCCCTACCATGCGGCTTCGGGCTATCTAGAACGGCTTGTACGGGCCGGAAAAAAAGTGGCCATCTGCGAGCAGGTCGAAGATCCGGCCACGGCCAAGGGCGTGGTCAAGCGAGACGTAACGCGGATCGTTACTCCGGGCACGATCCTTGACGAGGTCCAGCTCGACGGAAACCAGAACAATTTCCTGACCGGGCTGTTCCGCCACAAAGAATGCTTCGGACTCGCGATGCTCGATCTTTCGACCGGCGAATTCTGGATCGAGGAGACCGACGATGTGGCGAATGTACAGGCGAACCTGTCGCGCTATGCGCCGGCGGAATGCATTGTCGCTGAAGATCAGCTCAACGATCCGGCCTTCAGCGAACTGGGCCTTGAAATCACCAACACGCTCCTCACAGCCGGTGAGGACTGGACCTTTGAAACGTCTTCGGCAACCGATTTCCTGCAACGCCATTTCGATGTGCATTCGCTTGAAGGGTTCGGTTGCACCGCAATGCCCTCTGCGCTCGGCGCGGCGGGCGCGGTGCTCTACTATGTTAAGACCGAGCTGCGGCGCAATCTGTCGCACGTACGCAACATCCGCGTAAAGAATCCATCCGACTACATGCTGATGGACGAAACCACGGCAACGAATCTGGAACTGGTGGCTCCGATCAACATGAACCGGCAAGCCTACAAGGCGACGCTTTTACATGTGCTCGATTCCACCAGCACGGCGATGGGCGGCCGCCTGCTACGTGAATGGCTGCTGCGGCCGCTTAATAATCTGGAGCAGATCCAGGCCCGGCACAATGCGGTGGAGCTGATGGTGAATAACCAGACCTACCTTCGCTCGCTGCGTGATGTACTGGGCGACATCAAGGATGTCGAGCGGCTGATCTCGCGCATTGGCTCGACGAGCGGAAACCCGCGCGACGTGCGCGCCATGGGCGTTTCGCTCGAACAGATGCCCATGATCAAGGCCCTGCTTTCCGGCAAAGGAACAATCCTAGAACAACTCGGCGAACAGATTATCTCCCTGCCCGAATTGGTAGCACTCATCGATTCCGCCATCGTAGACGAGCCGCCGATCAACTTGAAAGACGGCGGCGTTATCCGGCAAGGCTATCATAACGAACTCGACGAATTGCGCGACGCAGCCTCCCTCGGTCGAAAGTGGCTGGCTGAGTATCAGGCATCGGAAATGGAACGTACCGGCATCAAATCACTGAAGGTGCGGCACAACAAGGTGTTCGGATATTATATCGAGGTGAGTAAGAGCAACCTCGACCTCGTGCCGGAGGACTACATCCGCAAGCAGACGCTGGTCAATGCCGAACGCTTCATTACGCCGGAACTCAAGGAATACGAAAACAAGATCCTCGGCGCGCAGGAGCGTTCCATAGGACTGGAGCAGGAAATCTTTACCGAAATCCGGCGGCAGGCGGTCGAGCATCTGGAAACCATCCAACGCAATGCGATGGCAATCGCACAGGTCGATGTGCTGGCCACGTTTGCCGAGCGTGCGCTGTCGAACAACTATGCACGTCCGGCCATGGCTGACGACGGCCGCGTTAATATCCATGACGGCCGCCATCCCGTCGTTGAGCAGATGCCCGATGCCGAACGGTTTGTTCCCAACGACACCTCACTCGACCGGGAAACCCACCAGCTGATCATCATTACGGGTCCCAATATGGCGGGTAAGTCAACCTATATCCGTCAGGTGGCACTGATCACGATCATGGCCCATATGGGTTGCTTTGTTCCTGCGGCCTCGGCGGAGATCGGCATCGTGGATCGAGTGTTCACGCGCGTCGGTGCCAGCGACGACCTGGCACGCGGACGCTCGACCTTTATGGTTGAAATGCAGGAGACCGCCAACATCCTGAACAACGCCACCCCGAAGAGCCTGATCGTGCTCGACGAAATCGGACGCGGCACCAGTACGTTTGACGGCATCAGTATTGCGTGGTCGGTGGCAGAGTTCCTCTGTAAGAACGAGGCGATGAAGGCAAAGACCCTCTTTGCCACGCACTACCATGAACTGACCGATCTCGCACTTACCTTGCCCAACGTGCAGAACTTCAGTGTGCTCGTAAAGGAAAAGGGACACTCGATCACTTTCCTGCGCAAGATTGTTCCAGGTGCGGCGGATAAAAGCTACGGCATTCAGGTGGCACGGCTGGCCGGCCTTCCCGACGAAGTCATTCAACGGGCATCCGACATTCTCAAAAACCTTGAGGAAGGCGAGCTTGGAGAGACCGGCCAACCCAAGATCGCTAAAAAGCGTCCGCATAAGCTTAAAGCCGATATATCACAGCTGGATCTCTTTTAATTTTCAGGAAAACCCACACTTGCAAATCAATTGAGATTCATCCTACCTTGATACATTGCTGAACCAACCTAGGGAGAAGTTATGAGCAAAAAGCAGTTCGGTCCGACATTACTCGTAATACTTGGGCTTCTTTTCATCGCCGCCATTGGCTTCCGAACCATCAGCACTCCGGAAATTTGGACTCACCTCGCCCAGGGACGAACCAATGCCCCGCTCTCATATGTAACGGCGGACAATCCGGTCAACACAACATGGCTTTATGACAAGCTCGCCTACTCCGCATGGAATATCGGCGGCGCAAACCTCCTCATCCTACTTAACATTGCCGGTCTTCTGGGCACCTTTCTCCTACTGCTTCAGGTAGCCAAGAAATGGGGAGGCCCCATCAGCCAGGGCTTTGCTCTGCTGATCGTCGGACACCTGATGTTCCAATCGCTGGACGTCGGGCCTCAGGTGATTATGATGCTCTGCATCGCTGCCACCCTGTATATGGTGACCACCATAAAGAAACCGGCGATTTTGTTCGGAGCCCTGATTCCCATCCAGATCCTGTGGACGAATATGCATGGATCGTTCATCTACGGACCACTGATTGTTGCGCTGACCGCCATTCAGACTGCGCAGCAAAGTAAGGGAGCGGCTGCTCGTACCCGTAAAAAACAGGGCATTGATGCCGGCGTATATGCCATCCTAGCCGTCTCCATGTTCGCGGTGACGGCGATCAATCCATCGATCTTTAAACTGCACGGCCAGGTTATTGCCAACATCAAATCGGGAGCACCATCCTACTGGTCTTCGCTCTTTATCGACTATTTCCAGATTCCAGTGCTCAAACCCCTGATCCTCTTCGTGATGATTCTCGGTGCGGGCGGCCTGATCACCTTGAAGAAAAGGCTTCCGCTCACCTTGACCGCAATGGCCATCTACAGCGCGTTCCTGGTTTGGACTTCTCCTAAAATGGCGATGCTGTTTGCAGTCATGGCCTTTCCTTTCATCGTGCTCAGCCTTACTGCCATCAGTGAGTATATCCACAGTTCCCTGGAACACATGATGGGCACGCAGTCCAAGTATTTGATTCCTGCGACCAGTGTTGTACTCATCCTGCTGTTTGTCCTTTCGTTCATTCCCGTAACGAGCAACTGTGCCTACGTCAAAACCGGCAGCGCATCCAACTTTGGACTGGGAATCCAGGAGGAACTCTATCCCAGCGGTGCCGAATCCATCATGAATGATCCCGCGTTTCCCGAAGGCACTAAAACCATTAACCTAGCGGCCGACGGCGGCTATCTGGCCTTCAAGTATCCCGGCCGCAAGATTTTCATCGACTATCGACCGGGACGCTATGACAAGCAGTTGCTGGAGGATCTTAACGGAATGATGATGGGCAGGCGCAAAGCGTACGACGCCATCATGGATCAATACCGTCCTGAAGCCATCATCATCAATACGCTCTACCCCTCGTCCGCGAGCGGTATTGTCACGTTGCTATCACAGCGAGTATGGAAGTTGGCGTATTTTGATGGAACCACGGCCATCCTGTTGCTGGACAAAGAGGAATACCGTACGATCCTGAACAACACGCAAGCACAACAGGCGGGGTTGAAAAAACTTGAAGATGCCCGTGCTGAATATGCCCGGCATGCCGATTCCTGCAGGGCGGGAAACCCGGGTGAGCTGATTGGGTCGGGCAAGATATTCCTGGCCTTCAACCGGCCCAAGGAGTCGGAAAACATCTTTGCCCTGCTCCTCCAAAACAATGCCCGGATTCCCGGCGCATGGATCGGCATGGGCAACAGCCAGTTGTTGCTAAAGGATTTCACGGGCGCGGTGGCATCGCTCAAGACCGCCACGGAACTGGCCCCTAAAAACCTGCAGGCATGGATGTCTTACGCAAACGCCTGCAAATATGCCGCGGACCGCGAAAGCGATGCCAATAAGAAAGCGACCCTTAAACAGGAAGTTGAACAGGCCGTTGAGACGGCCAGACAACTTGCTGAACACAATAAATCGGACGAAGTAGAAGTACCGATCGCGGATCAACCGGCACCCATGGAAAAGCAGGAACAAGGCCTGAAGGATCTTGCCCTCCCCGACAGCCTGTAACCCATTCAATTCATTGAAGCGGGCCGGATCTTTGGAAGAAGTATCCGGCCCTTTTCTGTAGGTTGATGATGTTCGTCGAAAAGAAAGCTGTAGGAAAACAACGCCAGCCCCCGACACCCTGATTCTTCAACCAGCTCTATTTGTGCAAGGAGATCATCAATATCATTCTTGCAGTTAATGCCGACCAGAACCGAATTTCGGAATCCTTTTCTCCCCCCGGCTTTTTTCACACCCTTTAAGTAACGTTCGAACGATCGGGTTCCATAGTTCATTTGCACCGCCCAATCGAGCACTCCGTGGCGGATCCACTCGCCGGAATCCTGATAGGCATAATGCTTACCCTCCACCGGATTCCCCATCACGCTGGCGCTCAGCAAACAGCTTCCCGGCCGTTCCTCCTGCAGGGTGCGGGATATGTCGAGAACAACCCGGGTCACCGAATCACAACGGAATTCAGTCACGTCCTCCTTGGTGACGTCCGCACCGTATGCCGCTGCCAGCCCCCCGATTGAAGCCGGATCGTACGAAAAATCGGAGTGGCGCATGAGTTCCTCTTCCGTCGCATCAGGATAACGTGGTCCTGCCACAATGTGGTAGTCGTGCGGGTAGCGAATATAATCGAGGTGAACGCCGGCGATATTATAGCGGCAGAGTTCCCGAACGATGTCGCACAAATGTTCGCGCACCTCCGGTAGCACCGGATTGACAAACGAGTACCAACCAGCAGTCGGCAGCATCTTTTGCCCCATGGAATCCACCATGAACCAGTCAGGATGCTCGGTCCAGAGCTGCCTTGCAGCAGCCGGGGGATCCGATAGCCCCTTCCAGCCCGGAAGCACATTGATATAGGCATGGATTCGGAGCCCCGTCCCCTTTGCTTCATCGATCGCCAGCTGTAACGGATCCCAACCGGGATCGGTACCCAGCAGGGAAACATCTTCGCCGGAAAGTTCATAGGCCCAAGGCTCTATGCGGCTATTGTAAAATACCGTTCCGTTGCCCCTGATCTGAAAAAACACATCGGTAAAACCGGCGGCAACAACGTTCGAAATGATGTGACCAACATCCGCGGGCTCCGCGTAGTCAAAACGGGTAATCCATAGCGCCCGGACAGGAGGTTGGGCAACACTGGTTCTTCCTTGAGAAAACCAAAGAACAGCCACTCCGGCCGTGACTCCGGCCAGCACCCCCATCAACAAACAAAAACGCTTCATTTCTTACACATCCATCCAAGATTCCGGCGATTGGAAATTTACACTGCCACATGCATGTTCTAATCTTTTGGCCTGAACACATGAAAGGAATTTATGAAGTATAAACGCATTCTGTTAAAAATCAGCGGCGAAGCATTGCAGAACAAGGAAAAAGGACTCAATCACGACCCAGAACTGCTGGAAAAAATTGCTGCCGAATTTAAGCAGATGCTCGATATGGGTGCCGAAATTGCTGTGGTGGTTGGCGGAGGGAATATTTTCCGGGGATTGGCCGGAGCCGGCAAAGGCACCGACCGCACAACGGGCGACTACATGGGCATGCTTGCCACAGTGATTAATTCACTGGCCATACAGAATGCATTGGAAGGCGCTGGCATCCAAACCCGCGTCATGACCGCCATCTCGATGCCGGCCATCGCCGAGCCTTTCATCCGCCGCAAGGCCATACGCCATCTGGAAAAAGGTCGTGTGGTTATCTTCGGCGCGGGCACAGGCAATCCGTATTTCACAACCGATAGCGCCGCGGCTTTACGTGCGTCCGAGATCGAAGCCGACGTACTCATGAAAGCGACCAAGGTTGATGGGATCTACACCGCTGATCCGGTGAAGGATCCTTCAGCTACGCGTTTTGAGGAAATCTCCTATCAGGATGCACTGTCCAAGCAGCTAAAGATTATGGATGCTGCCGCTTTTTCGTTGTGCATGGAAAACGACATTCCTATTGTAGTCTTCGACTTTTTCAAGAAAAACGGTATGGTTGAAGTGCTCGCCGGCAAGGATTCCGGCACACTCGTCACCCATGGTTAACGGCAGGGAGAAAACAGATGATCGACGATGTAATACTCGAAACTGAAGACAAGATGAATAAAACCGTGCAGTTCCTGCAACAGGAACTCTCAGGACTCCGTACGGGCAAGGCCAATCCGGCTCTGGTGGATACCATTACCGTGGACTATTACGGGACTCCCACCCGCCTGCGCGATATTGCCAACATTTCCACCCCCGAACCACGGCTGATTGTGATCAGTCCGTTCGATCCTTCTTCGCTTGGCCTGATTGAAAAAGCCATCGTTGCGGCCAATATAGGTATCACCCCGATGAATGATGGCCGCCTGATCCGCGTTCCGATTCCGGAGCTTTCCGAAGAACGCCGCAAAGATATGGTTAAAATGGCGGGACGCGTTACCGAGGAGCAACGCGTGGCCGTCCGCAACATCCGTCGCGACGCCAACGATCAAATCAAATCTTTTCAAAAGAATGGCGATGTCACCGAGGACGAACGCGATGCCGCCCTGGATCAAATCCAGAAAAGCACCGACGAGCACATCAAAAAAATGGACACCATGCTCGCGGCCAAGGAAAAAGACATCATGGAAGTATAAACCGGTTTCCCGGTTTCTGGTCGTTCACCACAATGGTTGAACGGTGGAAAACCGGCCTTTCTGCAACGCAACAACCAAAGGAGCGTAGCGACTATGAAACCTAAAGTACTGATCGGCGTAACAGGGGGCATTGCCGCCTACAAGACGGTTGAGGTGGCGAGCCAATTGGTAAAAGCCAACTGCGACGTACGAATTGTCATGACGGAATCGGCAACGAAATTTGTCGCACCGCTCACGTTTGCTGCCATCACACAGCAAAAGGTAATTACCTCGATGTTTCCCGATATCGCGTCGGACGGAAACGATGTGATCTACCCCCATCTGTACCCTGCCACCGAAGCCGATGCATTCGCCGTGATTCCTGCCACGGCTAATGCCATTGCGAAGATTGCACATGGCTTTGGCGATGACATAGTCTGCTGCAGCGCACTTTCACTGAAGTCCGATTGCAAACGCATCTTTTGCCCGGCAATGAATGTTCAGATGTGGGAGCAACCGATTGTCGAGGAAAACGCGCGCAAACTGCTGAAACTTGGATGGCACCAGGTCGGGCCTGAAAAAGGCCGGCTGGCATGCGGCACAAGCGGATATGGACGGATGAGTACACCCACGGTTATCACCCAGATCATCCTTAACTCCGTATTCTAGCGCAAAAAAACCTTTTCTCCGAAGGAAGCTTGCCCCTGTGAAAAAAACGGTCCTCATTCTTTCCGGTCCAACGCATGAATATATAGATCCTGTGCGGTTCATCGGAAATGCCAGCAGTGGCTTGATGGGCAAAGCCATTGCGGAGGAAGCCGTGCAACGCGGATACACGGTTGAGTTTGTGAGCGGACCGGTTTCCCCGGAAAATCTTCCCCGGCTGGATGGAAACGGAAAGATCCATCAGGTTGTCAGTGCCGATGACATGCTTGCTGCGGCATCCGGCCTGTTTCCCCACACCAATGCCATTATCTTTGCCGCCGCCGTGGCCGATTACACGCCCGCGACGAAACATGCGGAAAAAATGCCCAAATCAGCGGAAGAATTAGTTCTTCACCTGCGGCCGACCCCCGACATCGCCAAAACGTTCTCAGGCCAAAAGCATCAGAACCAGATCGCGATAGGCTTCGCACTGCAGACCTCCGACGGCGAAACAAACGCCCGGCGGAAACTACAGGATAAGCAGCTCGACGGAATCGTTCTCAACAGCCCGTCAACCCTAGGCGCAACAACCGGAACCTTCAGCTTCCTCGCTACGGATGCTGAGGATTTCGAATACTGGGGCTGCATCGGCAAAGAGGCCTGCGCCAAACACATTCTCGATAAAATCGAGCGGCTGAACCGCCGCTAAACACCATCGTCCGACAAACGTTTACCAGCACAACAAAACAGGCAGGATTGCCATGCAAGCCCGCACAATACTCACGATAACATCTCTCATGGCCGCGGTGGCCTCCTGCTTTGCCGACGGAGGTGATTTAAAAGGTTACCAGCTGGTTTGGGCCGATGAATTTGAAAATGGCGGCGAACCGAATCCGATAAACTGGACTTATGAGCATGGCTTTGTCCGAAACGAAGAGTTGCAGTGGTATCAATCCGATAATGCCTTTTGCGAAAACGGCTTCCTCGTCATTGAAGGACTAAGGGAGCATAAAACAAATCCACGTTATGAAAAAGGAAGCCCCGACTGGCGGAGAAACCGGAAAACGATTGAATACACCTCGGCGTGTCTAACCACGAAAGGACGGCACAGCTGGAAATATGGTCGTTTTGAGATCAAGGCACGCATAAAAACCGAGAAGGGCCTTTGGCCTGCTATCTGGTTTCTCGGGGTCGATGGTCATTGGCCGCATAATGGTGAAATCGACCTGATGGAGTTCTATGACGGAAATATTCTGGCCAACGCCTGCTGGGGCACGGGACAGCGCTCCGTTCCGGAATGGGACAGCACCAGAAAGCCGGTCTCATCTTTCAACGACTCCGGCTTCGATCAAAAATTCCACGTCTGGTGCATGGATTGGGACGAGCATGCCATCAAACTCTACATCGACGGGATCCTGCTGAATACGATCGATCTTGCCCAGGCGGTCAATCCTGATGACCAATGGGGACCGAAAAACCCGTTTCATCAACCGCAATACCTGCTGCTGAACCTGGCTATCGGAGGAAAGATGGGGGGCGACCCGTCCCATACGGATTTCCCGACCCGTTATGAGATAGATTATGTGCGGGTGTACAAGAAAATGGACCAGGATCATTCTATCCGTGAAAGATGAAAAACTTCCGGCCGGAATAATTGATCAATATCGCGAATACGATGGCCACCAGCTTTGATACGCTGGTCTGCACCTCAAAAAACCGGATCAGCAGATCGCCGGTCAGACTGCTCAAAAGGAATGAAACCAGAGAAATACCAAAAAACAACAGCACCTCATGGTGAACCTTGTGCTTTCCGCCCTTGAAGACAAAAAGTACATTCGTGACATAGGCTACTACATTAGAGAAAACAAAACCCGTGGAGATGCAAATCCAATAGTTTCGCAACTGCAGCGCCTCGGAGATGGGGGCCAGTTTCAGGCCAAGCAACCGGGCAACAAAGTCATCCGGCGTCAGCGCCGGGAAAAGCCGGATAGCCAAAAAATAAAAAACGGTGTAGTCGACGAGAAAAGCCAACCCACCGCATATCACATACTTAAGAAACTGCAATCCTGCATGATCTTTGTTCAGTAGTGTTTGTTTCAAACTTCCCATGACATTAAGGTATCCCTGCGCAGTTCGAATAGCAAATTCCAACTCGAACAAATGGCTTCTAAAACCATTTTTTCATCGTACCCAACGTCTCCATGTGCTATATGTTTATTGAAGCTTAGGAAAGGGATGATGCTCTGCGAGGTACGCGACTTTAGGCTCTTCCTCCTACCCAATGATACTTATCAGGGAGCTTATGCTTCAGGCTGGCAACCGCATGCCCTTGAACAAGGGAGGGTTCCGGGAACTGGCTTGATTCGCTCCCACATCTATTACCACGGTGATAGAGGCACGCCTACCAGACGGCCATTGCGGGGTTCCTTTTCCAAAGCTTCGTTTTCTTGTTTTTGATTCGTGCCGGTTGGCAGAATCATACGCATTTCCGATCATTCGCAGTTCATCTAAACCCTTTTCCGCGCTATCTTCCCTCCATGGATCTCTTTAATGAAAAACCGGATAGGACCGAACTAAAAGCCGGAGCCGGCACCGCCCCGCTGGCGGCACGCATGAGACCGCAGCGTTTGGAGGACATCGTTGGACAGGAACATATCCTGGGCGATGGCAAACTGCTTCGCCGCGCCATCGAAGCCGACCGTCTGGGAAGCATCATCCTCTATGGACCACCCGGTTGCGGCAAGACCACGCTGGCAGAGGTCATTGCAAAAACGACCAACCGCAGATTCGAGCGCGCCAGCGGCGTTCTGGCCAACGTCGCCATCCTCCGCAAAATTCTGGAAGGAGCCACCCATTGGAAAAAGATGAATGGACAGGATACGATCCTGTTTATCGATGAAATCCATCGTTTCAACAAATCACAGCAGGATGTCCTGCTTCCCTATGTGGAAAACGGCAACATCATCCTGATCGGAGCGACCACCCACAATCCGTTCTTCTTCATCAATACACCGCTTAATTCCCGCTCACAGATTTACCAGCTCCAATCGCTTACCGAACCTGCCATCCTCGAAATACTTCAACGCGCCATGACCGCGCAAATTGGCCTAAACAGCATGGTCACATCAACCGAAGAGGGATTACGGCATCTGGCGGCCGTCTGCGAAGGGGATGCGCGCCGCGCCTTGAACGCCCTTGAGATTGCCGCACTGACCACCCCCCCGCAAGAAGATGGCATCGTTCACCTCACCCGCTATGAAATCGAGGAATCGGTGCAAAAGAAGGCGGTCGTCTATGATCATGATGAAGATGAGCATTACGACACAATCTCGGCCTTCATCAAGAGCGTGCGGGGTTCCGACCCGAATGCCGCCGTCTACTGGCTGGCCAAAATGCTCTATGCCGGAGAGGATCCGCGCTTTATCGCCCGGCGTCTTATCATTCTGGCCTCGGAAGACATCGGCAACGCTGATCCGCGCGGCATTACCTTGGCCGTCTCCGCGATGCAGGCGGTGGAGTTTATCGGCATGCCGGAAGCACGCATTACACTAGCGCAGGCTACGACATATCTCGCGTGCGCACCCAAAAGCAACGCCGCCTATCGTGCGATCAACACAGCGTTGGATGATGTGGAAAACGGACGCACCCTTCCCATCCCCAAATATCTCCAGAGCGGCCCAAAACCCGATAAGGGCGGCGAGAAGTACAAATATGCCCATGATGGAGCAGGCCATTTCGTCGACCAGCAATATGTACCAACCGAAAAGGTTTACTACGAACCAACGGATCAAGGATACGAAGAGACGATCCGTAAACGGATCGATTACTGGAACTCGCTGAGGAAGAAAAAATGACCTCAAAAACCCAGCTACGGAAAGACATTGCTGGAAAACGGGACGTGCTGGATCCTCAATGGATTATGCGCGCCAGCGAAGCGATCATCCAAAAGGTTCAGACACTCGATGCGTTTAAAAGGGCAAAAATGGTTGCGCTCTATAACGCCATTAAGGGTGAGGTGAAACTGGATGCACTGTTCGAACTTTGCTGGAAACAGGAAAAACAAACCTGCATCCCGGTGTTCAATACCGAAGGTAATTACTATGAGCTGGCCGGCATATGTTCCGAAACACGCTTTATAACGGGCAATTATGGCATTCTGGAACCGGAATCGCCTTCCTTGCTGGCGGTGGAGAGTGTGGATCTGATAATTGTGCCGGGAGTCGCATTTGATCCCGCAGGGAACCGACTCGGGCGCGGCGGTGGATATTATGACCGCCTGCTGCACGGATTTTCTGGAATTTCCACCGCGGTCGCCTTCGATTTCCAGCTATTTCCACACATCCCCATCGACTCTCACGACATTCCTGTCGATTTTGTGATCACACAGACAAAAATCGTTAAAGTTCGAAACGAACATTAGACAAACTCCTGTGTCACAGTATACGCTGTGAATTCAATTATAAGGGGGTCATGCCGCCCATATGGTGCCGTCTGATTGCATCGGGTTTTCTACGGGGCGTGGCCTAACATGAAACAGGAGGTAACCGTGGAAGAATTATATGCAGGACAAGGACTGCTTATTAGCCTTGGTTTTTTGGTGCTGGGATTCTTTTTCCATGCCTATCTCACCAAAACCAATGCCATAGCGGCAAGCAAACAGGCCAAGGCCATTTTGGCCGAAGTCAACAGAGAAGCCGATGCGATCCGCCGCGAAGCCAAAATCCAAGCAAAGGACGCTGTACTCAGAGCACGCGAAAAAGCAGAAAAGGAAAATACCAGCCAGCGCAGAGAAATTCTAGATCTCGAAAAACGCGTCGTCGATCGCGAAAAAAATCTGACGAGCAAGCTTGAAATGCTTAGTTCCAAAGAACTGGAACTTTCTGGACGCATGACCGAGATTGGCGACCAGAAGGCCGTTCTCCACGAGAAGCAACGCGACCTCGACAAACTCATAACCGAAGAGACAAACTGCGTGGAACAAGCAGCACAGCTCTCCAGGGATGAAGCCCGAAAAACCATTATGAAACGGATGGAAAGCGAGCTTCAGGGAGAAGCCAATGCTCTCGTCCGCCACATTCAGAAGGATGCAAAGGAAGAGGCGAAGAAAAAGGCACGCGAAATCATTGCAACCGCCATCCAACGCTATGCCGCCGAAACTGTTTCCGATTTAACCACAAGTGCCGTTGCACTTGAAAGCGACGACATCAAGGGGCGGATCATCGGCCGCGAAGGCCGCAATATTAAATCGTTCGAGGCCGAAACCGGCGTCAACGTACTCATCGATGAAACGCCCGAAGTGGTGGTTCTTTCCTGCTACGATCCCATCCGTCGAGAAGTGGCCCGTGTAGCCCTCCAGCGCCTGATCGAAGACGGCCGCATCCATCCCGCGCGCATCGAGGAAACGGTAGCCAACGTAAGGAAAGAGATCGATGAAACGACCCGGCAGGCAGGCGAGGACGCCTTGTTTAAACTGGGGATCACCGGTGTGGCCCCCGAGCTGGTACATACGCTGGGCAAGCTTAAATTCCGCACCAGCTACAAACAGAACATGCTCGACCACTCCATGGAAGCGGCACATATCATGGCCCTGATGGCAGGCGAAATGGGTTTGGATCCCAAGATCGCCAAACGCGTTGGAATCTTCCATGACATCGGCAAGGCCATCGACCATGAGGCCGAAGGAGGCCACGCTGTTCTTGGAGCAAACCTGCTGCGGAAATACGGCGAAGACCGCGTGGTTTGGAATGCCGTCGGCTCGCATCACGAGGATATGGAACGCGAAACCGTTTACGCCGTACTCTGCGATGCCGCCGATGCCATTACCGCCGCCCGCCCGGGAGCCCGCGCCGAAACCACCGACCTCTATCTCCAGCGACTGGAACAGATCGAAAAAATCGCCAGCCAGTATGCCGGCGTTAAGAGCAGTTATGCCGTACAGGCGGGCCGGGAAATACGTATCATGGTTGAACCCACCAAATTCAACGACCACGGTGCATCGCTACTGGCCAAGAACATTGCCAAAGAGATCGGGGATACCGTCAAGATCCCCGGAACTGTGCGGGTCACGGTCATTCGCGAGACCCGGTGCGTGGAATACGCCAAATAGGAAGGAGCCGCCATGGGCCGGGTTGTAGAACTCAAACATCCGCTGGTCAGCCATCATCTGGCTGCGCTGCGCGATAAAAATACCCCGCCCCAGCTCTTCCGCGATCAAGTCCGCCGTCTCAGCCTGTTGCTGGGTTATGAAGCAACAGCTTCTCTGCCTCTGCGTTCCAGGACTGTTGAAACCCCGCTTGAAACCATGGAATGCAGCGAGCTCGAATGCCGGCTTGGGCTGGTTCCCATACTACGGGCCGGCCTCGGCATGTGCGATGCCGTGCTGGACATGATTCCACAGGCCGAAGTCTGGCACCTGGGATTCTACCGCGACGAGTCGACGCACCAGCCCGTGGAATATTATCGCAAGTTTTCCGATTCGCCGCCTCCAATCGCATTCGTGCTGGATCCCATGCTGGCCACCGGCGGGTCGGCCAGCGAAGGTATTGCCATGGTTAAGGACTGGGGAGCGCAAACCATTTCCCTGCTTTGCATCATCGCGGCACCTGAAGGCGTTGAAAAGGTATCCATGGCCCACCCGGATGTGGATATTTTTTGCTGCACCATTGATTCGCGCCTCAACAAAAATGCCTACATCGTTCCCGGTCTCGGTGATGCCGGGGACCGCATCTTCAACACACTGTAAGGATAACCATAAACAGAAGGAGTACATCATGAAAAAAGCAGCCATATATATTACTATTACGGTCCTGTTTGCAGCCATCACCACAACCGTATGGGCACATTGCCAGATGCCGTGCGGGATCTACGACGATCCGATGCGGATCACGCTGATGGAAGAACAGATATCCGTCATTGAGAAGGCCATGACGAAAATCGAGGCCAATGAAAACCAAAACCAGACCGTTCGATGGGTCATGATCAAAGACAAGCAAGCCGACGAATTCAGCGAAATCGTGACCGCCTATTTCATGGCGCAGCGCATTAAGCCTGGTTGCGACGACTATGCCCTTAAAATCTCTAAACTCCATGAAATGGTGATCTATGCAATGAAGTGCAAACAGACCACCGATCACGCCAACGTGGAAAAACTTCATGAACTCGTCCATCAGTTTGAAAAGCTTTACTTCGGCGAAATAACCGCTCAGCCGACGATGTAGGAAACCAAGAACATGGAGCCCCACGGGCAAACCCGTGGCTCCATTATTTACCCCGTCTCCGCCAAAGTCCAAGCTACGCTTCACTCAACGAGATGGAAGACATCGCGTGCAGCCGATGCGGATAGCTTTTATCCGCATCGTATCTCCCTGCATAAATGCAAGGTCTCTAGCGTAGGCAGATGCATGGCTGGGATGGAGGTCCGCATCCGCCTCGCACTCGATTTCAAGCGCGCCATGCCCATTTCTCCCGCAACTCCAGGCCCTAGGAGTTAAACCACACGCCTTTCCCTCTGGAACGTATGCATGCAGTTATGCATTTTTTTTAAGATCTCAGTTGCCAGAAGACTACACGCGTAGTATCAAACACTACAACTGTAGTATTTCGAGGAGAAACCATGAAAACATCATCGTTGGGACAACTTGAACTCGATGTCCTGAAAATCATTTGGGACAAGCAGGAATGTACCGTACCGGAGGTCACGGAAATTCTCGTCGAAAAAAGGGGCTATGCGCGCACCACCATACTGACGGTGGTCCAACGCCTGCACAAAAAGGGATTTCTTCAACGGGTTAAGTGCGGAGGAATCTACCACTACTCGCCGACCAGGGAAAAAGACTCCGTATTAGGTAGCTTGGCCCTTCAATTTGTTAAAAACACATTCGATGGTTCGCTTTCCGGATTGGTGCAGCATCTGGCATCCAGCAACGCATCTTCCGATGAATTGCTCGAAATGCGTAGAATCATCAACGAAGCCATTGCCGATGAAGGGAAGAACAAATGACTAGCATCCACACCTTTATCGCCTCCCCGACGGCTGCTCTCCTGGCAGAATCGCTACTGCATTCGCTATGGCAGGGCATCGTCGTTTCCGCGCTCTTGATGTTCGCGTTGAAATTCCTAACCAGTGCACAATGTCGCTGGCGTTATTGGCTCAGCACCGCCGCACTCTTTTTCATCCTGTTCAGCTGGCTCGTCACCTTCTCCATTCTTCGGCAGGAACCAGCCGGTACTCCCCCTGCCTCTGGTGTGACTTCACACATAGAGAAAGTCACGAAGGTAGCTCGATCGGCAAACGCATCCTATTCGGTCGAACCGTCATCACCGGTTTCCGTCATCAATCGGCCTGAAATAACCAGTCCACCGACCCAAAAGAACAACCTCAACGGGCTGATCATATTGTGGCTAACCGGTATTGCACTGATGTTACTGCGTATGTTTGCACTCTTGTGCGGAGCGGCCCGGCATCGCAGAAAAGCCATCCAAATTACCGACGCCCGATGGACCGAAACCTTCCGAAACCTCTGCGAACGCATGGGTATCCGGCAAAAAATCAGCATGATGGCGACCACCACGTTGGCAACACCCGGGGTAATCGGATTTTTAAAACCAATGCTACTGGTTCCGGCGTCCATGATGACCACCCTGCCCCCCGCACACATCGAAGCCATACTCGCGCACGAATTGACGCATATCCGACGGTGGGACTATCTCGTGAATCTCGCACAATTGTTCATAGAAACCGTTCTGTTCTTCAATCCGGCCGTATGGTGGATCAGTCGGCAAATCCGAATCGAACGCGAAGCGTGCTGCGATCGGGAAAGCATCGAAACCACCGGATGCAGTATCGAGTATGCCAAGGCGTTGACCGACGAGTTTGCGCGTACAGCATCATTGAATCAACCACCACTCGAACCCCTGGCCGCCCACTTTAGCGACAACCGGCCCGATTCGGCGGTCGACCGCATCAAACGCATCATCCATCCCCGCTACAAACCCGGCATCAAAATAGGCTGGGCCCGCCTCTCCGCAATCACCCTGCTGGCCGCACTCTCGCTCTTCACACTTTCAAAAGCCGCCGATGCCACGGTCGATGCCGTGGCCAGGATCATGACCCCGAAGGAGCGCATTGAAAAACTGCAGGAGTTATACAGTAGAGACTTCCAGGAGAAGCTCTCCCCTCAGGCTGTCAGGGAAGACCCGGTAAAAATCACCGTATCCGGACGATTCATTATCCCCGAAGGAGATGTGATTCCAAAGCATCCTGACTTAACCGTGGTCTCATCCAAAAGCTATTCCAGTTCATACGGAGGACGCGCCAATGATGATCTCTCGTTCAGCGTTGAAGTGCAAAACCGCCCGGATATACGTGTTGCTTCATATGTCCCCGGATATGCTCCGTTTTTTTCGGAAACCATTCATCCCCGCAATGGACACAATATCGAGAACATAAACATTGAGCTTAAACGCGGATTTACTTCATCGATCCAGATTGTAAATGAGGAGGGGAAGCCGCTGCCTGCGCTGGAGATTCAATGGTTTTATGCCGTTGAGACCGGCGGCAACGGTTGGACGGGATTATGCTTCCCGGTCAAGAAAACCACCGATGCGAACGGGATGGTTTCCATCGAAGATGGTTCCCAGCATCCTGTAAGAATAAGCATCAAGGCCAAAGGCTTCCAGCCGCTGGAAAATCAGGCCTTCACGCTGGAAAAGAGCCGGCCCTTGGTCATTACGCTGAAGAATGGGCTGATGCACGAATTCAAGGTGATCTCCGGAAAAACCGGACAACCGGTTGTCGGGGCAGAGGTGTTCCTGCGCTCCAAAAAAAGGCAAACGAAAAACATGCGCTATGGGGATCCGGGAATCCTGTGGGGAACGACTGATGAAAACGGAGCCCTGCAGATTGACACGTTGGAAGACGATATCGCGTATGGCCTCTCTGTAAAGGGCGATGGATACAACCGGCTGCTGGCAGACGACATTTTCGCCACCAACAAGGTCACAAACCTCACCCTGGTGGAAAGAAGCGTCATGATCAGGGGCCGGATCATCGGAGACCTCTCGCGGCTCGAAAAGGTACCTGTTGAGAATAACAACCAATTTGCCGTGACGTATCACACCTATGCGACCAAAGGCGAAGCCGGGAAGTGGTTCGGAGGAAGACAATGGATCGAGGGCCACAAGGCTCCTGTTGAAATAAAGGATGGAGTTGGGTACTTCGAACTTTATGAGCTGCGAGGGGACGAAATAACCATTCAGCCAAATGGCACAAAAAAAGAGGTGACCCTCGAGTTCGATCCAGCCACGGAAAAAACGGTGACCATTAATATCGATGATGATCGGCCGGTCTGGAAAAACGGTTCTCGAACCATCGAATTCACCTTCATCACACCCGACAACCTGCCCAAGGCCCAGGGGCACTGCACGGCGTACTACCAGAGCAAAGAAGCGGGTGATCGCGGAAGCTCCGGATGGAGCCAGATGCAGGTCGACATCTCAAACGGCGTTGGCCGCGCTTCGTTTCCCGCCCCCATCTATGTGATGCTTGGCCGGGGTCAGGGACTGGCTGGATACCTAGCGGAATCCGAAGGCTATGAGGCCGCGCACGAACGGCTGATTGAACCGGGAAATACTCCCTATCAACTGAGTTATATGCTTAAGCCCGCAGGAGGAATTTCCGGCATCCTATTGGATTCCGGAGAGCAGTCTCTGGATGACATGAAACTGGATATCCGACCGATCTTGCCGCTAACTCCCGTGGAGGGGAAAGAACATCATTCCAAGGCGGCAAAGGAGGCCTTCCGCAAAGAACGTGAATTGATGGAACTGCTGGGGTATGGCTCCAAACGCCCAAAGAATGGACGTTTTTCCTACACCTCGCTACCATTGGATTATACCTACCGAATCATTGCCCACTCTGGAAATACCCTGCTGATCAGCGATCCGGTCACTATAACGGAGCAGAATCCTGTTCAGGAAATAACATTGGAACCTGTTTCTCTGGAGACAGTCACAAGAAGGGTATTCATGCCGGATGGATCCCCCGCGGCAGACATACCTGTTCGTTTTTCCGCCTTCGCCGTGATAAACGGGGTGCGCCACGGTTTCAGCGCGCAAAGACCCCGGTATTTCACCGATGCAAACGGGTCGATAAAATTCAGCGGCATTAATGCCCACCCCGATCTTGAATACTACATATCAATAGATCCAGGAAACGAGTGGCAACCGATCGAGGAAAAGGTTGAGCCGGGATCTGATCAGACCTATGCCCTCGAAAAAGGACTGGTCTTCAACGGCAAGGTTATTGACCAGAAAACCGGATCGCCGCTTGCAGGGGTATTGGTTGGAATTGGAAAACTTTCTGATCAAGCCATGCTGCCAATGACGGGATACAACTCAACAACGGATGCGGAAGGTCGCTTTTCATTTTCCACACTCAGCCCTGAACCGTATGGGATTGGTGTCTACACCGCGACAAACCGGTTTGAAATAACCTCTCCCGCAACCACAAACTTCTATCCTACCATCACAGGCGGGGTAGATGAATACGTGGAACTGACGGTCAAACCAATGACCAACACTCCTGTCTTCATGCCATAAAAAGATGCTACCACCACAGCTTGTAGTGCGCGTCGAGCTGAAAGGCATTTTCGATGTGGCGGATTTCCGGCTCCCCCCTACCGGACTCACCGATGACTTCGATCACATCGAAGCGGATAAAACAGGGCTTGAGGTTTCGCTTTTTCAAATAGCCGACCGCAGCGCGAGACAGCCGTTTGCGCTTGTCGTTGTTCACGGCCGAAAACGGACGTCCGTATGTCTCGTTTTTCCGCGTCTTGACCTCAACGAAAACCAGAACGCCCTTATGCTCAGTTACGACATCGATCTCATCGTGCCGACCGACCCGCACACGTTGACCAAGGATTTTATAGTGCCTGGATTTCAGGAAGCGGACAGCCTGTTTCTCGCCCCATTTCCCTGATCGAAGGTGCGAGGCTTCTGCCGTGGTTTTAAACCATTTATCAATCCACCGTTGCATTGCCTGAGAGAATCGCTTCATACAGTGCCATGTAATCCTTCGCCATATGCACGACAGAGAAATCCTGCTTCATCGCCCGCTTCTTCAGTGCGGTCCATTTCCTGCCGTCTCTATACACATTCAGTGCCCGGTCTAAACACTGCATGAAGATTTCAGGCGAATGCCCGTGAAACTTGAAGCCGGTTCCACCCTTCTCGGCATAATCGGCCACCGAGTCTTCCAGACCACCGACGCCATGCACCAAGGGAATGGTGCCATAACGCATGCTATACATCTGGTTCTGACCGCACGGCTCAAATTCAGACGGCATGAGAAAAATATCAACCCCGGCTTCAATCTGGTGAGCCAGCGCTTGCGAAAACTCGATCCAGGCACAAACCTGCATCGGCCAGCGCGCGGCCCAATCACGACAGGCCTCCTCGTAATAGCTGTCCCCGGTGCCAAGAATCACCAGTTGAGCGCCGGTCGCTACAATATCTTCAATTGCGTCGGCAATGATATCGATCCCCTTCTGCCGATCGAGGCGAGTAATCATACCCAGTAACGGCACGTTGGAGTCCACTTGAAATCCGGCGGCCTTTTGCACGTCTTTCTTGCAGATCATCTTTCCCGATAGATCATCGATCGAGTAATGAGCAGAAATATACTGGTCCGTCGCAGGATTCCAGCGCTTGTAATCGATCCCGTTCAGGATACCGTGCAACACATGTCTACGGTGGTACAGCACACCGTTCAGCCTGCAGCCAAACTGGGGCGTCTTGATCTCGTCCGCATAAGTAGGACTTACGGCATTGATGGCAGTTGCCCCCACCAGACCGCCCTTGAGCATGTTAATTTCGCCGTAGAATTCGAGGGTCTCCATCGTATAACAGGCATCCGGAAGATTCGTCATGTAGAATTTTTCCGCAGGGGCCCATCCATGATGGGCCAGATTATGGATGGTCATGAGCGTCCTCTCCTGGCCATTGCGAAAATGGCCGTCGATACCGTGATACAGCAACATCGGTATCAGCGCGGTCTGCCAGTCGTTACAATGCACGATATCGGGCTGAATATTCCATTCATCGATCAGTCGAACGACAGCTTTCTGGAAAAACAGAAACCGCTCAAAGTTGTCGGCGTAGCCATGATCCAAGGTGCCGTACATTCCAGAACGTTCGAAGAATTCTTCGTTATGGATAAAATAGGTGGTGACGCCCTCAAACTTCTGCTGCCAGACCGTGCCATAAAACCAGGCGTTTCCCAACGGGATATGCAACTCAATGTCGCACTTCGTCAATTTGAACTTTTCGCGGTCAATCTGCTGATAGAGCGGAATCATGCGGATTGTTTCCACACCCTGCTTAGCCAGGACCTTCGGCAAGGCCGCGCAAACATCTCCTAGACCACCCGTCGATGCGAATGGTACAATCTCACTACTAAGAAACACTACTTTCATGCATACTAAATACAGGAACCCTATATGAGCTTCGAGTCCCAACTTTTGCAATTTATGTCATCCGCGGGCTATCACCCCATGAAGCAGCACGAGCTCGCCAAAGCATTAAAAGTGGATAGCAAAGGGAAACGGGCCGATTTCCGTCACGAACTCTACGAACTCGAAGCCGCCGGCAAGATCACACGCCTGCGTAAAAACCGCTGGGGGCTTCCTCAATCCGGCAACGAAATAGTCGGCACCATCCGGATGATGGCCAAAGGCGGCGCCATCTTCATCCCCGACCAGGAGGGCGAGTCCGAGATCTACATCTCCGACCGCAACACCGGCGTCGCCCTGCCCAACGACAAGGTCGCCATCGAAGTCTTCCACTCCGAATATGCTGCCCAGCGCCGTGAACGGCGAGGACAGACCGATCTCCGCGCCGAAGGGCGCGTCGCACGAGTGCTTGAGCGTGCCACCGACCGTACCGTCGGCTTGCTTAAACACACCCCCTACTATTCCTACGTCATCCCCGATTCCCCCGGCTTCCGGCAGGATGTCCGTGTCGAAGACACAAAGAATATTCCCGGAAATCACAAGGTGATCGTTCAACTGGAAGATTGGAAAGATCCCTTTCGCCCGCTCATGGGCACCATTGTCGAGGACCTCGGCGAAATGTCGCAGCCCGGCGTCGACATCGATTCGCTGTTGGCCGACGCAGGCATCCGGGAGGCCTTCCCGACGGAAGTCATCGCAGAAGCAGAGAATATCTCCGGCGAAGTCACCCCCGAACGCCTGGAAGGCCGACGCGACCTGCGCAACGCCGTCACCTTCACGATCGACCCCGAAACCGCGAAGGACTACGACGACGCCGTATCGCTCGAACCGCATCCCGACGGCGGCTGGGAACTCGGCGTTCATATCGCCGACGTCTCCACCTACGTCCTTCCCGGCTCAAAGATCGACAAGGAAGCCTACCGCCGCGGCAATAGCATCTATCTCGTCGACCGCGCCGTCATGATGCTTCCGCGCGAGCTGACCACCAAAGTGTGCAGCCTCAATCCCGAAAACGACCATCTGACCCATTCGGTCCACCTGCACCTCAGCGAAGATGGCGAAATTCTCGGCTATGAATCGTTCCCCTCGGTGATTCATTCCAAGGCCCGGCTCACCTATACCCAGGTGCAGAAATTTATCGATGGGAAAACCGACCACGGCATTCCCGCGCATGTATTGCAACGATTGGAAAACCTCTGGCCTCTGGTGCAGAAGATCCGTGCCCTGCGCGTTTCCAACGGCTCGGTGGAAATCAACACCCCCGAAATCGAGATCAAGCTCAACAACAAGGGCAAGGTCGAAAAAATGATGCCGCGTTCGGAATCGAAAGAAGCTTATCAGCTGATCGAAGATTGCATGCTCTTAGCCAACCGCGCCGTCGCCGAAATCCTGATCGCCGCCGAGAAGCCCGCCATCTACCGCATCCATGCCGAACCCGACGAAGAGCAGTGGACCTCCATGGGGATGGAGCTGCAGGCGCTAGGCATTCCCGCTCTTCCCCAGACTCGGCAGGAGATCAACGAGGCCATTCGCATGGCCGCCGGCACTCCAGTGGAATACACCGCCAACCTCGCCATCCTACGCAGCTTCAAACGCGCGGAATATGCCGCCGAACAGATCGGCCACTTCGGCCTCGCGTTCGACGACTACACACACTTCACCTCACCCATCCGCCGCTATCCCGACCTCCTTGTACACCGCCTGCTTAAGGCCGTCGAAAAAGAAACCGAATTCGGCATGTCCGGCGACCAGATCGAGGAGATTGCCCGCCACTGCACCGAAACAGAACAAAAGGCCGACGAACTGGAAAAGAAGAGCATCGAAAAGAAACGCGTCGAATATTACAGCGAGCTGATGAATTCATCGCTGACGGCCACCTTCAAAGGCTACATCGTCTCCATCAAAGGCAAGGGCATGATCGTTGAACTGCCAGACTCGCTCCAGCGCGGCATGGTCACCTTCGCCTCCATCACCTCCGACTGGCTTGAAGCCAACGAAGAGATGACCCAGGCGCGCACGCGCTCAGGAAAAGTCATGTTTACCATCGGACAGAAAGTGGAAGTCGCGCTCGCCAAAGTCGACACCGCCCGAGGATTCATCGACTTTGTCCTCGCCGATCAGCTCGCCCAGCCCCGCCGCCAACGCAAGCCCCGAATCCAGCCCGATCTCAAAACCGGCAAACCCCGCGTCCAAGGCAAACGCCGTCGAAGGCGCTAGAATATGGATGGGGATGAATATGAACCAGCAACCGTGCAGATCCATATCCTACTCCTGTCCATACAACTCTAGAATATCGCAGCCCCCCACAAGTTTATCCGACTTGCCGAGCAGGAATTGGGACACGTAGCTTTGCCGTTTCAGTTCAGCGATAGCGTACTTGAGAGCAAGTATTGAATCTAAGTTGATACTAAGCTTACCGTTGAGGACTTGTATCGCATTAAACTTTCGTCTCAGAACCGCTCATCTGCAACCGGGACACTCGCCAGACGGTGTGCGAACGCATCCGGACGACAGGAATGAGGCAAAAGATTCTCAATACTGAAATTATACACGGGGCAAACACTCTGCAATCCATTCTGCCCAAAGGAATTTTTCAGAAAAAACAGCAGTGTTTTTATATTTTTTATAAAATGCATGTTATTTCATTCTTATTGGCCTAAGACATGCACATTTTATCAGTCTTGTATCCGGGGCAACACGTAAGCCGAAACCGATGCAATATGGTATGGAATCCTGTGTGGAGAAAGGTGCAGAAAATGAAACGGAAGAATCGGACGATAAAACTAAAGAACCGGCTTGGATTACACATGAGACCTGCTGCCGAAATGGCAAGGATCGCTTGCGCGTACGATGCAAGTATTACGATTATCGTCGATAATCATCGTGCCGATGCACGGAGCCTGTTCGAGATTCTAATCCTAGGCGTTACCCATGGCCAAATGCTGGAGCTGGCAGCGGATGGCCAGGATGCGGATGCCGCGTTGAACGCTCTCATCAGTTTTCTGGAATCCTATCGTGACAGCGAGTCCGTTTCCAAGGAACACGGGGTGGATTCGTTTGCCGCATAAGCTGTATGGGAATATCCGGCTGATGTGAATAGTGCATGCCGCGAAACCGCTGCTCCTGCAACCACAAATAAAAAGGCGTCCCGAGTCTCGGAACGCCCTATGACAGCTTATCGTTCTCTATCCATCAGACCATATCAAGAAAGCTGCCTATGCTTTCGAGCCCGCCCTTCTACTGCTCTCCTCCGACGACTGCTACAAGGCAGCCGAGAGTGACAGCTAACCAGATCATCGCAATGATGATGGTCCTGAGGATGCGGGGGCGTTTGACTTCGTAGTCTAAAATGTAGACCCGTAGACTTCGATCCAGAGCATTGACGGACAGAACACTAGCAACAAGCCACGCCACCATGATCAGTAGTTTAGTCATCTTTTTTCCTTTCTCCGTTATCAATAACCGAGTTCTTCAACGGGCGGAATCCTATTTCATGCATTGTGAGAAATACAAGGTCAATTCCCATCAGGAACACGAGACCGCCGACGAACTACGGCATAAACATCCTTCGTTAATAGATTTGGAACGTTCGGCAAAAAATTACCTGCCTACTTTCCAACACCTCTGAGACAGGTAGTAAATCTGGAAACCAAGAAACTCCACTTGGAAATAGGGACGCTTTTATATCGAGTGGAAACAATGTATTCAGCCGGCCTTGTACATCGGTTCAGTATGGCGGGCATTGAGAAACTGCATGGCAAGCAGGCACTTATTTCTTTCGGGGCAAACGAGTCCACAATATTCAACGCGCCATTGTTCTCCCATGTCCTTCAGGCCCATTTTTGAAAATTCCTGTTCAGCTTCCTGCCAGGATACGCAACGATGCTGCTCTCGGGAAAGCTCCTTGCGGTATTCATCCACCGATTGGCGATATTGAATAATCTGCCAGTCCAGCAGTTCGTGGAATCCGACACATTCCATATCCTGCTCCACAACTCCCATTTCTTCAGCTTGTTCGCGTGTTTTCATCATTTATCTCCCAGTTAATGATCATAACGTAGCATTATAAGTGCCATATATAATGGCCCATCAAGCAGTTGGGCGATTTCCCCAACAAACCGGGGAGACATTTATTCCGAATCTTTACAGGCAAATTATACCAGTTTCTCGCTCGGGCATCGCTGTTTTCCCGAACATATGCGCTGAAGGTGGGTTACTTTCACGCACGTTTAAATCTTCGTGCCTACACGTTCACTTTCTTGGATTTATAGAGCATCCAGGCGGCGAGGGTCTTGGCATCGGCGATTTCGTTGTTGCGGATCATTTCGTCCATCTCGGCCTCGGAGACCATAACGGTTTCGATGCGCTCGTCGTCGTCGAACGACGTTTCGCCCTTGCCGGTGACCTCGCAGTAGAACACGTCGATGCGTTCGGTGCAGTAGCCGACGCTCGGGAAGATCGGCCCAAGCAACTCCATCGATTCGGCGATGTAGCCGGTTTCCTCCTGCAGCTCGCGGATGGCGGTTTCGGCCTCATGCTCGCCGTCGTGATCGACATTGCCGGCACAGACTTCAAAGCAGACCCGCTCCATCGGCTTGCGGAACTGTCGGATAAAGGCGAAGCGCCCATCGGCCAGCCGGGGAATGATCGCCACGGCCACGCCGTGCTGCACGATCTCGCGGATCGATTTCCTGCCGTTTTCCAGCTCCACATCCAGCACATCCACGTTGATGATGTGGCCTTCGTAGACCGTCTTTCGTGAAAGGGTTTTTTCGTACATTCGAACTTCTCCGGTTTGATCTCGTGAATGGCGTACCTTATAGTCCATCCCCTATGAAGCATGCGAGAAAAGACTGGGAATCGACGGAAGAGAGCCATTTGGCCCCCTTTGCCACCAAAAGCGCGAATAGTTTCGGGCGCAAACACGACGAACCGCCGCATCCGCTGCGCTCGTGCTTTGCGCGCGACCGCGACCGCATTTTCCACAGCCGCTGTTTCCGGCGGCTGGAATACAAGACGCAAGTTTTCGTGAACGGCACCGCCGACCACTACCGCACGCGCCTGACCCATACCATGGAAATGTCGGCCGTCGGCCGTACGCTGGCCCGCATCCTCAAAGCCAACGAGGACCTGACCGAATGCATCTGCCTCGCGCACGACATCGGCCACAGCCCGTTTGGCCATGCCGGCGAAGACGCCCTTGACGCGCTGATGACCGGTCATGGTGGATTCGACCACAACCTGCAAAGCCTGCGGTGCATCGAGGTCATAGAATCGCCCTATCCCGGCTTCCGCGGTTTGAACCTGAGCTGGGAGGTACGCGCTGGTTTGCTGAAGCACGAAGCGCATATCGAAGGAGCCTCGCTGGACGGCCATCCGATCGGCCCGCTCCAATCGATCGAAGCCCAGATCGCCGACATCGCCGACGACATGACCTATCATGCCCACGATGTCGACGACGGGCTCGAAGCCGGCATTGTGACGTTGCCCCAACTGGAAACGACGGAATTCTGGCGCATGGCGGCGTCCGCCACCCAAGAGCGCTATCCCAACCTCTCCGAATACCAGTTCGTGCGCGCCACGATCCGCCGCATGTTGGAACTTCAGGTTTTTGATGTCACCGAATACGCCTTCGGAACCCTGGATAAACTGGAGCCTGACAGCGTCCGCGAGGTCATGACCGCACCGCAGCGAGTCGTCGACTTCAGCCCGGACATGAAACGGATACTCGACGAATTTTCAGCCTTCATGTTCGAAAACCTCTACTTCCACCACGGTGTCGCCGTCGCCACGCGGGAATCGGTGGGCATGATGCGCAAACTCTTCCTCCACTACATCGAGCATCCCGAAACCATGGGACAAAAAGCCCGCGCCCGCATCGAACAAGAAGGACTGTGGCGCACGGCATGCGACTATGTCGCCGGCTGTACCGACCGCTACGCCATCGAGGAATACCAGCGTTTCGGGCTTGGATCGGAGAAGTAAAGCTGGTGCCGGAGGTGGGACTCGAACCCACATGACCGAAGTCGCGGGATTTTGAATCCCGTGCGTCTACCAATTTCGCCACTCCGGCATGAGCGGGAAAGACGAGGAA
This sequence comes from Pontiella sp., assembly GCA_050290185.1. Classification (GTDB taxonomy): domain Bacteria; phylum Verrucomicrobiota; class Kiritimatiellia; order Kiritimatiellales; family Pontiellaceae; genus Pontiella. Next base: position 69,509 of record JBNKHE010000007.1, on the reverse strand, counting down.
GATACCAAACCAGCAAGGTTTGGCAATAGCTTTTGAGTGCCTAATCTGCACAGCGGGCCCATACCGGCCCGCACCTACAGTAGTTTGGTGTAGCCACCTTTATCCCGGAGCGCGATGACCATCTTCTTGATGTCCTGCGCGCGGTCCTTCGGGCAGACTAAGGTAACTCCTTCGGCCTGAACGACCACGAGATCACTGACGCCAATGACGGCAGTCAGGTGTCCCTCGGACATAATGATATTGCCGGAAGCATCCAGCGATTCAACGGAACCAATTTTTGTATTGCCCGCTTCATCCTGAGGAAAGTGGCTTTCCAACGCGGGCCAGGAACCCACATCATCCCAGGCAAAGGTGCCGCAGGCCATGATAATATTGTCGGCCTTTTCCATCAGCGCATAGTCGATGGAAATTTTATCCAGCGAGGGATAGGTCGCATCCATGCCTTCAACGATCTTTCCGGTTGCGGCATAGCCGGTCAGTTCATTCATCAGCCTGCACATTTCCCCACAATGATTCGCGAATGCCTTTTCCAGTGAGGGAATGGACCAAATGAACATGCCAGAGTTCCAATAGAACTTTCCGGTGGAAAGGTATTCAGCAGCGGTGGTTTCATCTGGTTTTTCGACGAAACGATCGGCTTTGCGGAATTCGACCCCTTCTGCGGTATCAAATGCTTCGCCCGATTCTATGTAGCCGAAACCTGTTGCGGGATGAGTCGGCTTGATGCCAATGGTTACGAGAATGTCGTTCTGTTCGGCCAGATCCATGCCGCCCTTAAGCGTGGAAGAAAAGACATCGAGATCGCCCATGACCTGATCGGCCGTCAAAACGGCAAACACTCCATTTTCATCGCGGGCTTTTACGAGTGCCCCGCCACATGCAACCGCCGCAGCGGTATCGCGTCCAACCGGCTCGCCGACGATATTTTCCGGAGGAATAAGCGGGGCGGCCTGCCGGGTGGCCTCGACGAGATCGGCATTGGTGACTACAAAAACATTTTCGGGAGGAACCAAGCCGTCCAGACGTTCGACCGCCTGAGCAATCAAAGGTTTGTCACCCACCAGTGCCAGCAGTTGCTTGGGCCGTTTGGATGTGCTGAGGGGCCAAAAACGCTCCCCTTTCCCTCCGGCCATAATGACTGCAAACCGTCCTGCCATATCCCTGCTCCGTTGAAATTTCGATCTATACACTCTTCACGGCTTTAACCATATCGGCGACGAAGGCGGCGGCGGAGGCTCGGCCGTCAGATGTGTGCGGATTGTTGTGGAATTGGTTGACGATGGCACTCCCCACGACCACCGCATCTGCCAGCATGGCAGCGTCACGCGCCTGTTCCGGCGTTCCGATACCAAAACCGAGCGCAACCGGATGGCTGCTTCGATCTTTGATGCGTTGCACGAGGCCTTGCGCCCCTTCCGCAATATGATCCTGCACTCCGGTCACACCTTCGCGTGAAACACAGTAGATGAAGCCGCTTGCGCGCTTTACGATTTTATCAATCCGCTCGTCCGGCGTCGTTGGTGTTACCAATTGAATGGCATTAAGTTCATTATCCTTCAACGACTGCCTGTATGGCCCGGCCTCCTCGAATGGCAGATCCAGCAGGAGAAAACCATCAATTCCGGCCTGCGCGGCCGCGGTCATGGATTGCTCGAATCCACGCGACAGCAATGGGTTCATGTAGGCATAGAAAATCATGGGAATCTGGCTGCGTTCGCGGATTTTAGCGACACATTCCATAACACCGTCAAAGGTGGAGCCTGCTTCGAGCGCGCGGGTGGCCGCCTCCTGGTTTACCCGCCCGTCAGCCAACGGATCTGAAAAAGGCAAGCCAAGTTCCACGAGGTCCACACCAGCATCTTCCAACCGCAGGACAATGTCGACCGTATCGGCCAGATTGGGATCCCCGGCTGAAAGATAGGCAATGAACCCCTTTTTTTTCTGCTTTGCCAACTCGGCGAACTTGCGATCAACCCTGGTTTTCTTCATTGGTTTTCCTGTGTTGAAATTGAATCAGGCATCTTACGTAAAAAAAGGACCATTGGAAGCATAACCAACAAAAAGGCCGTGCGAAAACACACGGCCCCATAAACTGCGATGGTTCACCTCATGTATTTTTATGAGCAAAGGCCAAGTGCCTGACCTTGGCATCCCTGCAGGCATCCATGACATCGATTACACGACCATGCATCGTGTCATCCGAAGGAGCCAGTGTAACGATGAAATCCGTTTGCTGCGAATCGGCCAGTTGCTTTAGCGAAGCAATTTGGCCCACCAGGTCGCGTAATTCACGATCGGAACTGTCGAAATGCATGCCTTCTAGAGTTACAGCACCATCGTTGGCTATCTGAATATAGGCTTCCACCGGCCAATCAGTCATAGGCGCTCCCGAAACAGGAATTGAAAAGGAAATATCGCCTTCCTTCTTGATGAGGGTTGCCGTAACCATGAAATAAATCAACAGAAGAAAGACCACATCGATCAAAGGTGCAATCTGATTCTTTAATTTGACATCCTGATATTCCGCAAATTTCATACCGTAGCTCCTTTCATTACGATCGTTACCGCTAATACCTCTCCTTCACATGACCCATGTATTATATATCCCGCTCCGACAATTTAAAGCTGAAAAAAAGGCCGCGCAAAAAGCACGGCCCTCTTCGGAAACGAATCTGATAAGTAAAACTAGGATCCCTTCTTCGCAAAGGTCAGGTTCTTCACCTTGGCCGCGGCGCATGCATCCATAACGTCGATAATCCGACGGTGCAGGGTATCTTCATTCGGATCGAGCGTAACAAAGAACGGTGACCGCTGTGCTTCCGCCATTTTCCGAAGCCCAACGATCTGGTTGATCAACCCCTCCAGCTTCCGATCTGATGAGGAGAACGACATGCCTTCAAGCATCACGGAATCGTCCGGGTTGATGCGGATACGCGCTTCAACCGGGATGTCAATCATTTCAACCGTCGGCACGTCGGCAGGCAACATGAAGGGGATATCCCCTTCCTTCTGAACAATCTGCGCCGTTACCATAAAGTAAATCAGCAAAAGAAACACGACGTCGATCAACGGAGCGATCTGCAGTTCCATTTTTGCATCTTCATATTGACTGGAAAGGTCCATGGGTCTCCTACTCCTCAACTGCGGAAAAGATTATATCAACAGCACCTACTTCTGCGCACGCCATCATGATTTTTTCATTGGTCTTATACGGCACCTCTGCGTCGGCGCGAATCAGGATACGCAGATCAGAATTGGCTTCAAACTCCTGTTGAATCTTGATGGTTAACTCATCGAACGTAACCTCCTGCAACCGGAAGAAAAACACATCATCTTTCGTCACGGTAATCATCAGCCGGTTGTCAAGCGTTTCCGGAATGGAGGCTGCCGCCGCTGCAGGAACGTTAATCTTCGGTTTTTCATCAATAATCTGGGAAGCAACAATGAAGAAGATCAAGAGAAGGAAGACCATGTCGATCATAGGCGACATATCAATCTCTATCTCATCTCCGAGTTCTTTGGATTCCAGTTTCATAATAAGATCCTATACTTGAGAGCGTGGATGCCTCGCAAGGCCGTACGGAAAACTAATCGCGATCCAGTTTCTCGAGTGCTTCCAAATCCATGTAAGCTGCCGGGGTCTTGCCGCTTTCCAGTGCATCAAAAAGGAAACCCACGTTGCGACCCAGCGTCGCCAAGGTCTTCTGAAATCCCTTCTTGAAGAAGAAAAAGAAGAACATGGCCGGAATAGCGATGATCAGACCTGTCGCGGTAGTAATAAGCGCCTCACCAATATTGGCGGCAAGCTGGTCTGGATTACCCATACCCTGCGAACCCATGGTATGGAAGGCCTTGATCATACCGGATACCGTACCCAAGAGACCAAGCATCGGAGCACTGGCGCCAATGATCGAAAGATAATCGATAGGCTTCATGAGCTTGGAAAGCTGTTCCACGGATGCTTCTTCCACAGACTCCTTCACTTTACTAAAATCATATGTGCCTTCCACATCAAGGCAACGTTCCAGTCCGGCACCGAACGTGTTCGTGAACATGGATGGATGCTTGCGGCAGTAGATGAGAGAGGTCTTGACCTTGTCGTTGAGCATGTAGTCAAGCAACTCGGGCATCATTTCCGTATGCAGGAGGGTTTTAGGACGCAAGGCAATGAAGTTCTGGATCACAAGAGCAACCATAAAGAATGAGAAACCGCCCAACGGCCACATAGCCCAACCACCAGTCTTAATCAAGCCCCAGAGGCTAATCTTCTCGACCGGCTCATCTGCCGCGACCGCCAATGTACCTCCATCCTGAGCCAGAACCACTCCTGCCGCGAAAAGCAGCATCATCATCAAGATTCTTTTCTTCATTCCTGTTTCCTCCGTTTACTTATTCAGATTAATTCAACTACCTGGTTAAATAAAAGCCTGACTTAAATCAACCCTAGGCATCTGGAGCGGGTGCAGATTCCTCAGTACCCTCCTGATCCCCTGTCGCTGATCCGTCCGCTGTCCCACCGTCTTCCTGATCGACCGAATTCGCTTCTTCCGACTCCGTATCGACATTGAATCCATATCCTTTGGCTCGTTCGGCGGCCCGTGCCTTGACTGCAGCCCGATCGGCTTCTTCCTTTTCAGCCTTGGCTTTAGCCGCCTCTTCGGCTTTCTGTTGCGCTAAAACAAGTTCTTCCTGGAATCTGGCAGCTTCATTGCCAACGTCCGATTTTGCATAGATATTCTTCACCTGCCGCGCCGTGTTGATGGCAGAGTTGGTCATCCCCATATCCACGTATAGGTGAGCACTAAGCAGCTCGGCCTGAGGCATCCAGTCCAGATCGTTGCCATATTCTGCGATCAACTGCGTAATAAGCTGAATGGCCTGCTTGGGCAACCCCTTTGCTCTTTCAACACAAGCACCGAGATAGAGTTTTCCAGGAGCAGAGTTAATCTCACCGAGCATAGCTTCCGCGTCGGAAACCCGGCCCTCGCCCAGAGCTGCTATTATTGCAATGGATTCGGCCTGCCCCTTGACGCCGGCATCCGGGTTCTTTAACAGGATGGCAGCCGCCTCGCTCGCTTTGACATCATTACCCATCCTCAGATAAGCCTTCATGAGCATGGTATAGATATCCTGCAGGTTGTTGTCTATCGACATATACTGCCAGTAGTCATCAAAGGAGGGCTTTAAATCCGCATTCATTTTATCGATCATGCCCTGATAGTCACCCGTACTAAAAAACTGTTCAATACCATCAGCATCAAAGCGACCAACAAACTCAACATTAGTAATCAGATGCGCCGGAACCGCCTTATTTGATGTACTCTTATAGAGTTGAAAGACAATTTCATCATCTTTCATGCCCTGCAAAAAAACGGGAAATTGCCGGCCATTGGCGGCTGTAATTTTTGCGGCAATGCCCGATTGCTCCTGCCCTTGAGCAAAAAGCGTGATGGAAGCGAGTACGAAAAATATTGAAAGAACCTTTTTCATTACGCATTCCCTTCCGTAGCCGAATTGGTGTTTTTATCCGACGGCTCGACTTTATCGGGGTCCGCCTTCTTGCTTTCTACAATCACTTCAATATTGGTTTCCACCCCCGAAGCAATAAGCGTCTCTATACCTGCAACTACAGTCGGACCCAGGATATCACGAGCCTCCTGTGCCTGCGGGCTTTCATTTGCATACTCGTCGAGCAACATTGCTTTAAGGGTGCTGATTCTGGCGTCTTCATATTCGCTTCTTTGCTCTGAATCCAGACTCGGATCTTCGGACAGTTTCTTCAAGACGTTGGCTGCCGCGAGGTAGCCCTTCGCACACCATTCGCCAAGCCCCTTATACTGGAAATACGCCCGCTGGTAGTAGCCGTGTGCCTCGAGAAGATTTCCAGCCTCTTCCTCGACCTCACCCAACTGATAAGTCGCCTGGGCAAAAGGTTCGCCTCGCCACTCTGGAACACTCATGACATTCTTGTTCTCCTCGCGGGCCTCATCAAGCGTGCAGCGCGCCAGCAACGCTCTGACGTTCGTCTCCCCACTCTTGCCTTCCACAGCACGCTGTAGATTGGAGATTTTCTCATCAAGCTCGCCCTTCTCAGCCAGCAATCGCGAATCATCCATCTTCTCGGATTTGTTCTGGAGCTGAGTCAGTTGCTCATTGATGGCCAGAAGCTTGCCCTGCTGCATCTGCAACTGCAATTTGGCCGCCTCCTTAAGCTTGTCCTGCGTCAGCGGATCATCGCTACTAAACAACTGGGATTGAGAAAGCAGGGTTTGCGCCTTCATCAACTGCGCCCACGATACCGTACGGTCGGTGCCGTACTCTTCTTGTGCAGCGATCACTGTTTCCAGCGCCCCATCAAGGTCACCATTGATGATTTGTCCGGAAGCGCGTAATTTGTAGGCGGAGCGCATGTAGTCCGAATCTTCAAACTTGTATTTAAACGTACGGAGTAGTTCGGCAGACCGGGAATAGTCATTCAATTCAAATGAAGCTTCGCAAATAGCGGACAATACCGGCGGTGATGCATTATTTAGATCTGGCAACTCCTTGAGTAGTTTTTTGCCCAGTTCAACCACGCTGTCATCGAATTTGGCAAGCGTGACGCGCAGACGGAGTTTTAACACTTGATTATCGGTGGATTCCATGGCGATACGCAACCGCTCTTTAATCACTTCTGCCTGATCTTCACTGAGGAATACGGTACAGATCTTAACCAGTTCGGGAATCATCATATCAACCCCGTCCTGCCGCAGGTCACCGCCATAATCAATTACGGCCTGCATATAGCTTTCCGCAGCGGCTTCGTACCTGCCTCGCTGAATCTCGGCACGACCTAGCCAGAACAGGGCCTTGGCAATATCCGCCCCTCTGTCCCCCCATTTCGCTAGATAAAGGTTTACGGCCTCCAGTACGTAGTCCAAACCATAATAGTGTTCATCCGCCTTGAAGATGTCACACATCTTGAACGTGGCGTATGTGGCCTGGGTGGCCTTGGTTGCATTGGCGAAAGAATTTTTATAGTCCTGGATGGCCAAGTCCAGATTGGTCCCACCCAACGATCCCAGAATATCCCCGCGCATATTGCAGGAATCGGGATATACCGTGGAATTCGTCCCATAGGTATCGATGACGTAGGAGAACCTATCCTTGGCTTCATCCAGCCGATCCAGACCGAAAAGGCAGATGCCGCCTTGGTAATAGGCTTCGTCCAGCATCGATTTATCCGGGTCAAGGTTCGCGAAATCGCGGGTATAGCGCTCGAAACAGTCGTAGGCTTTTTCGTGTTGATCGAGACAGAGGTAGGAGAATCCACACCAGAACAGGCTATTGGCTTCCTGATCCGTATCTGGAAATTCATCCATGACATACTGGAAGCGTTCGACCGCATTGGAGTAATGCTGAAGCATCAAGTCAGCCACCCCCTGCATGAAGTACAATTCCGTATCGTACTTAACCAGCAGAACATCATTTGTTCGTTCAATTTGTTCAATATACGGGCGAATGTTTTTTACATCTTTCCACGCCCTGTTCCGCTGATAGTAGCTGGTAAGAACATAAGCCACCAAACGGGGGTACCTTCCCGTGTGATGGGATTCCAGATAGCTGAAGGCCCGTTTCTCCGCATCTTCGCGTAGACTAAGGTTGTTGATCAAAACGGAGACGGCCTCGTATATGGAGCGTTCGCCTATATCTCCGGCATCTTCCGCAGCGTAAACCGTATCGTAGAACTTAATGGCTTCCCAGTAGCGGTCGACGTTTTTGTAAAGCTGGGCCATCTGAAAATCAACGTAGTCTTCGTACGGAGCCATGCCCTTGAGCGTTTCGAGCAACATTTGAAGTTCAAGCACCTCGGCCGGCTGCTCCATCTTCTTCTCTTGTTTTTCATCATCCTCTACAAGCCGCACGCCTGCAGCCAGTGTCATAGCGGATGAAGAGTCATCCATTTCACGCTCTGCATCCGCTGTGCCGAACAAGAGCGCCTCATCAGACGTAAGCTCTTCCCCGAATTCAGGTGGAAGCCCTGCGTCTATACGCATTTGTTTGATTTTCTTTTCCTGATACTCGATTAATTCTTCGCGCGGAAGAATCATGCGGTACAGAGGCAACGCGCTGTCATACTCACCCGTTTCAAACAGAGCCGCGGCCGCTCTCAGCAACGCCAGATTTACCCGGATATCAAAACGGGCAGGAGTTTTGTAAAGGGCAGGAACCCAGTCTATGATTCGATCAAAGCCTTGTATCTCGATCAACGCATTGATCATCTGCATGATCGAGTAGCCTTTCCGCTGCTCATTTTTCGTGCGATCGACTACATAGGTAAAGGGTTCGAGACAGGCCTCCATCTGGCCGAGATTAAAATAGCATTCGCCCATCGTGAAATTGAGCATCTCAAGCTCGTCCGCCGAATACGGGAGATCAGGTTCTTCCTTTTCACCTTCATCCAGGAAAGCATCCTGTCGCTCTCGATCAAAGGCGCTCTTCTTTTCCTCTTCGTATACAATTGGGTGCTCGTTGTAGTAGAGCGCATTGGTAATGGCCGGCAGGCACTCCGCGTATTTCTCTTCATCAAAGTAACACGCGACCAACATTTTTCGCGCTTTCCGGATGTGCTTTGCCGGCTGCAACGAAACATACGTCTCCAATACATCAATCGCTTCCCCTTTGCGGTCCTTGGAAATAAGAAGGGTGGCGAGTTTATAACGCGTATCCTGGGCGATTTCCAAAACGCGTCTCATCTTGGATTTTTCTACGGCATCCAGATAGACATAGAGCAGATCGATAGCTTCATCGTATTGCTCGGTTCGCAGCATCTGCATCGCCTGAGCAAGAATTTCCGGGGGAGTTGGCTCATCGCTTTCCTGAGCTAGGCAGGCCGCAGAAAGTCCCAGCAAAATACCGAATACCAACAAGTAAGTTCGAATTGCCGAAAATCGGCATAGTTTTTTAGTCAACATCTTCAACTCGTTCCCTAAAACTGTGTAGTATACTCCCCAGTGCACATCTAGATAGTCTGGCTACAGAGATGCCTGAAATCACAACCTGCGTCAATCTTTATTCCTCGTCGCAACCTTGCCCTCTGCGCCGATTCCGACACACGGCCTACTCCATCCAGAAGAACCTGCCATCGCATCTCAACCACAACTACGCTATTCTCAAAATCAAGTTATATAAGGACAGGTCGTGTAATGAAAGTTCCAATTGCTGTAAAAACCCAACAAGGTCGTTTGAGACTCCATTTTTTGCCCCCCCCCAACACCATACCTAAACTCATTCTTATCTAGATATCCGTTCCGATCCTGCCGACCTCCTGCTGGCGAATCGCCTCCGCATGAATAAGTTGCATAAGGCTTTCTACAAAGCCATCCTCAAACCCCATGCGATTCCCTTTATCTATACGGTCATTAAGAATCGTCTGCCACCTTTCAGGCTGAAGTGTGGATATATTCTCATTCGACTTCAACCTTCCCATTTCCTTCACGATATCCATGCGCTGGCGCAAGACCTCCAAGAGATGACTATCGAGACCGTCAACTTTTTCGCGCAATTCACTCATGAGTTTCATGAATTCCGGTCGACCTCCCGCCGCATGGGGCAGATTCAGCCCAGCAACCATTCGTATAAATTCATCAGGGGTGAGTTGCTGAGCTGCATCGGACAACGCATGCGGTGGATCGCAATGCACCTCCACCATCAATCCATCAAAAAGAAGATCCATGGCTTCCTGGGCAATCGTCGCAATCAGGTCGGCTCTGCCGCAAATATGGCTGGGATCACACAACACCGGAAGCTCCGGCATTCTCCGCATCAGCTCGATGGGCATTTTCCATGCAGGCGAATTGCGGTAGCGCATCTCCAATGAAGATCCCACACCCCGATGAATTGCACCCAGCTTTGAAAGCCCCGCATTGGCCAGGCGCTCCAAAGCCCCTATCCACAAACCGACATCCTCGCTCATCGGATTCTTAACCAGCACCGGCACATCCGTTCCGCGCAAGGCATCGGCAATCGATTGCACGGAAAAGGGATTGGTTGTGGTTCGCGCACCGATCCACAGCATATCCAAACCATATTCCAGACAGGCTTCAACGTGGGAAGGTTCCGCAACTTCGGTGCCGACCTTCAACCCAGTTTCAGCACGTGCACGATCCAGCCAGGCCAACCCCTTCAAACCAACCCCTTCAAAACTGCCGGGCCGTGTTCTGGGCTTCCACAGACCGGCACGCATAACGCCCACCCCCTGTCCCGCAAGCGCACGGGCAATCGTCAAAACCTGTTCTTCGCTTTCCGCACTGCACGGCCCCGCCATCAGAAATGTTTCCTGTTGAGGGAAGCCCCACTGAATAAATAATTCTTTCGCCATGCTAAAACCTTCCTTCCTACGTGTGCGTTATCGCATTTTCACGAACGACTTGCAATCCACCGCACTTGCGAAATTGGGAAACTGACGGTATGCTTCTGACGAATCAACGAAAGGCCAGGCCAGAAATGAAAGATATTGATGCCGCAAAAAAAATCGCCGTTTTAATCGATGCCGAAAATGCTCAGCACAGCGTAATGGGTGCCGTCTTGAACGAACTGTCCAAGCACGGCCATATCATCGTAAAAAAAGCCTACGGCGACTGGAGCAGCAACCATCTGAAAAACTGGAAACAACCGCTAAACGAACTGGCGATAAACCCGGTTCAGCAGTTTTCCTATACCCAGGGCAAGAACTCCTCCGATGCCGCCATGATTATTGACGCCATGGATCTGCTCTACTCCGACCAGTTCGATGCTTTCGCACTCGTAACGAGCGATAGCGATTTCACCAAGCTGGCTTCCCGATTAAAAGAATCCCAGATTTATGTTTTCGGAGTTGGCGAAGGTAAAACGCCGGTTGCATTCCGCAATGCCTGCGATGATTTTATCCTGACCGAAGTGCTTCAGGCAACTGACGAAGAAAAACCCGAAAGCGAAAAAGATGTGCCAAAGAACACATCAAGAAAATCCAAACGCGAACTCTGTCAGGACACCAAACTGGTTAAGACCCTTAGGAATGCCGTCGATGAGTATGCGGATGAAGATGGATGGGCACTGTTGTCGGCCTGCGGCAGCTTGATTAAACGTCAATATCCCGATTTCGACCCCCGCAGCTATGGATACCGTACGTTTACGCTCCTCTTTGAGGCGACCGGATTGTTTGATATCGATCGTCGTCGAAACGGTTCTTCCCAATCCGTCTTTGTAAAAGACAAAAAGAAATAACAACGACTCAACTCCACAATCAGTCCGTAGCCACAGCACCCGAGCCATCTAAACGGGATATAAGCTGCATTTTTTAGTACATATACAAGATAGTTTGCACACTATCTGCTTACTCTAGTTTGGCTCATTATTTTTTGTAAGTTTCACCAAATGGTAGTGACTACGGGGAATGCAATGCTGTTTGAGACGGAATATATTGGAAAATCCGACATAACGACCCATTTTTGCCGATGTGATGCATGTCATCGGCTGACGATGCTTAGTACCTATTCCACCACTCGTTTCGCAAAACTGGTAAATATTCCACTCCTGCCGATTGGCAAATTTCGCATGGTTGACGAATGCCCGCAATGTGGCAACCGGGGAGTCACCTCTGCCCGCAAGTACGCAAAGGAGCGGCAACGCAACCTCGATCTCATGATGGAGGGATTTGCCTCCGAGCCCGACAACCCTCAAAACTGTGCACATGCCTTGCATACATTAATGGTCTACGATATGGAATCGTGGTTCCATGATGTACGAAAATCGTACGGTCTGCGCTTCGAAACCAACATGCAGATCCAGCATCTCATCGCACAGGGCCTGAGCCGCTTCAGTGAATATCAGGAAGCCATGAATTACTGCCGCAAGGCCATTGTACTTGGAGCAGGTAAACAAGCCGAAGAGCTACTGGCCTATTGCCAAAGCTTGCTTGAAGCCTCGGAGGGAACGAAAGATCTCGATGCACTCAAGGTTCAACCAGAATCGCCCCTGCGCGCTTATACGCCGCTTATTACCCTCACAGCAACCGCTGCCATAGTTATGATTACCATGGCTGTTTCATCATTGCAGAACTACAAGGCATGGATCGTTAACGGCTCACTCCAAAAATATGGATTCGCCTTGGACGATCAAACCTATGAACTCGAACCCGGTGATGCTAAACAGATTAAACTAAGGCTCGGTGAACACGAATTAAAAATGGAAGACAGTCCTCCGCAATCCTTCCGGTACTCGATTCCCTTGATCAAGCAACTGCTGGAAAAGCATCTGCTTGTGATTAATCCAGACAACATGGCTTTGCTTGCGATAGCGGCATCTTCAGACCATAACAAAAACAACCAAACCACCTATTCATCCTCCGGCCGAATCCGCCTCTTCACGGGGATATCAGAACCTCAACATGGTCTGCATAAAATTTCACCCAAGGCGAAGAGGATACCATCCATAAGCCTCTATCGTCCCGAATCCCATATGGCCATGGTGAAATTGATGCTCCGACTTGAGCAGGAAGATTCTGCCACCGCATATGCCCGCCACGCACTGCGCATGAATCCGGCACTGAAAGAGTCCGCAGAGCTTTTGCAGGTCGCCTTCAAAGGGGCCGACGATTCCGAGATTCTTGCATTCCTGCGCAAAGGAATGGACGCCGCGCCGTCTCTGCTTCCCTGGCACCTCTACTACCAGAACTATATGACGATCAACCACCCTCGGCATGACTTGGAACATGAATACACATTGCGCTGCAACAGCAACCCGGACGACGCAACGAATTACTACCTGCTAGCCCGGGTTGTGAGAGACCGCCAAAGCGCATACCGGCTTTATGAACACGCGGATAAAAACAACGCCATGGGCGGACTCGGACTCTATGCCATTGCACACGATCATTATATCCGCGGCCAGTTCAAAGAAGCCCTGCCCTTCTCTACCCAAGCCATGCAACGATCCCCTCAAAACGGAGCCTTCAGGGAATTGAACGAAAACATACTCCTTGCATTACGTGACTATGACTCGCTTCTCTCCGACACACTGAAAACCCGGATCCAGTCACAATCACGAAGCCTCGCGGACAGAACCGTGCTCTACCTAACGTGCGCCGGCTATCACAAGGAAGCAGCCACAGAAATCTCCAGAATCGGTGAAAAGTGGCCCGAAGATCTGCTTCATCTTAATGCCATTCGATTCTACGCAGTCGGCAATATTAGCGACTATCTGGAATGCATGGCCGACATGGGCAACCCCCATACCGCACTGGAGGAATTCCTGCACCGCGATCAGATTGCAGACGCTGACGCCCTAATTTCACAAAAGAGGGACCATCCCTACTGGGAACACCTGGTGCTTTATTGTGCGGCAATGAGCCAAAACAAGCTCCAGATAGCCGAGCGAAACATGGAAAAAGCCATCCGAGAGGTTGACGCTGGCCGGAGCAGTTACAACAGGATCGTAAAGATGCTTTCCGGAGAAGAAACAACAACCCTGGAAGCCATCCGGAATCTCGACATCAGCGCACAGGAAAAGGCGCTCCTATGCGTCGCGCTGAGCTATCGTTTTCCAGACTTGGAGCAACCATTCGACGATCTGGCTTTATCCTACAACTTCACCCCCGCCTACCCCCAGCTGCTGCTTAAAAAATGGATCCGGCAGTCCGCGGCCAAAGCGGTGTCTACAGAAAACTCAACGCATACGATCGCGCTGGGCATGTAGGCACTCACGCAGGTTGCGCACGCTGAGCCGGTCGAGATCAAATTCACTGCAAGCCGATCCTATGGTTGAAAGCTGATGTGAGTCCGAATTCCGAAGAATCGGGTAGTTCTGGGCCAGTGTGCGGCGGCCACGCGGCGTCAGTTCAACCGCATCGAAATCCTCTTCTGGAAGAAAACCCAACTGGGCAATAACGCCAAACACCGCCCGGTCGATGTGCGCCGGCGCAAACAAGCCGCCCAGCGAATGCACCTGGTCCAGCAGCGAACCAATATCATATGACGAGGCACTGATCAGAAATTTCTCGGCAAATCCAAGAATCTCCTCATGCTCGTCAATAATCGGTTGATCGCCAAAGCGGTCTGGTTGATTGCGGATATCGGGAAGGCTGGCATACACGCGTTCGCCCAATTCAAGCGCCGCATCCAGCTCGTCAAAGAGGCAAAGCATATGCGCCTCCTCGACCGACGTGACCTCCAGGCCATAAAGACAATCCATATCGAGGCGTTGGCACACGGACGCAAATGCAGGCAGGTTGAATGCCGCGTTATGGTCGGTAAGCGCTATCGCATTCAAGCCCACATCCTTGGCCTGGCGAACAATTGCTGCCGGCGACATTTCCAACGAAGCACAGGGCGACAAGCAACTGTGTATATGAAAATCCGCTCGATAGTGCATCGACTTCTCCTAGCAGGCGGGGCAACTCCCGAGATGCTGGGCAACTGCGGCAGAAACCGTGAACTGGTTGGCCGATGCACGAAAAATCGCAATACCCTCTTTACGGGCCGATTCCAGCACATCGTCGGATACCGGCCGGTTGTTGCAGAAAACTATCGCACCCACGCCGGCCAATGTGGCCACTGCAATAGTATTCTTATGCGCCTGGATCGTGATCAATACGGCTCCTTCCTCGGCATGGGCCATCACGTCGCTTAGCAGGTCGGAGGTATAGCCTCCCGAAAGCTCCGCGTCATCATAGTCGTTTTGTAGACAAACAAGGCCTTCCAGCCTTCCAAGATCACTGATTTTCATCTTCATCCTCCCGGTTCAAATAGATAATCGACTGCACCATGGTTCCCATGCCAACGGAGGACTTGATGGCAAACTCGTCGGAAACCCGATTAACATTCGGCAATCCCATCCCTGCCCCGAAACCCTGCGAACGGATCCATTCATTCGCCGTTGAATAGCCTTCCGTCATGGCCTGGTCAATGTCCGCAATGCCCGGCCCCCGGTCATGCGACGAAATCTTCACCCGGCGTTCATTGATATCGAAAGCAAGCATCCCTCCGATCGAATGAGCAACCAGATTGATTTCCAGCTCATAGCTGGCCACAGCAACCCGCCGGATCAGCTTGGACGATATGCCGCGCTCCTTCAGGAAGCGTTTGATTTCGCTCGAAGCCTTTCCGCCGTTTTCAAAATCATAGCGATGCAACTGATAAACCTTCACCAGAGCCAACGATTCCGGATCCGCGGGATTTTCATGCTTGTTTTCCATTTCGCGCAGTTGGCGCGAAAGCTCCCGGATCAATGCCAGGTTGATGTTCCGGAACGTGATGATCCCCACGAGTTCGTTTTTCTTGTTCACGATCGGAAACTGACGAAATGGGAATTTCCCAAATGCCGAGATGGCAAATGAGAGCGGCATATCCTCTGCCAGAGTTTGCACATCGCCCGCCATCCACTGCGTCACACAATCGTCCATGGCCCCCTGTTCCAGAGCATTCATAAGATCGTTCATGGTAACAATACCAACGACACGCTTGCTATCCACCACCGGCACACCGCTGATCGAATTTTCCTTCATGATGATGCGTACGTCCTGCATCGTGCAGTTACGGGATACAGCGAAAACCTTACTGGTCATCACTTCGCTGATCCGGAGTCCATAGATCAACTCCTGCACCCGCAACGAAGACTGGAGCGGCTCTGTGCGCGCCTCATCCATCAGGTTCCCAGCACCCGGCCCAGCTTTACGCAGGACTCGTATTTTGGAAAACGGGTGCAAAAAAGAGCGATGTCCTGATCCTGTGCCAGCTCCACCATACCGGCTGTCACCGTCTTTCCGTTGGCAATCATCACGGCTTCAGAACCGACAATGCTGGCCGACCGAATCGACTGTTCGGTGGAAAGCGAAGTAATCAACAGCAGTTCATCGCGGTCGCTCATCAGCACATCGCTCATCAGGTCCGAAGCAAAAACCGTTTCTATATTGATCTGCTCCCACCCCGCGGGGCCCCAGACCAGCTCAGCATCCAGAGCGTCTGCTACACGTATTAAATCCATCGGGTTCCAATCCTTTTCGTAAAATTTATGAATGCAGTGGATACAAGTGCTTTTCTCTCCTCGGTTCAACCGAAATATCCACCTTGTGAATGACCATATGGATCAAGCGGTAGATTCGGGCTAACAAGCCAAAGAAAAAAGCTGAGATGCAACCAACCACTCACCCTTTTGTACAATGAACCTGCTTTTTCGCACTTTTTCCCAACAATATCAAACCCTGGCATCATCCAATGCACAATGAGTTCGCATGACAAATAATACGGACATCCCTATCAACCATCTCTCGTTCAAATGCAATCTGGTGGCCGTATGTATGGAGCAAGTACAATAGGAATAAAACACTGTTTGGATCGGCCGCCAACACCTCAAGATTCCGTTCAATCCATGTGATGGCTAAGTATTGCGAACTGCCCAACGGCTCACACGTTCTCCGCTAAACCGAAGTATGCGACCCTTCGAGTCGACGCGCTACGTGGGGATACATCAAAAATATGAGAGGATGCTGATCCTTCACAACGACACTTAAAACATCTCGAATGAAACACAACCATCGGAAACAAAACTTGTATAAAGCCAGTCATTTCATGCAACATAACGATGATTGTGTTAATATTCTATACGATTACACAGCCATCGAATACTCGACCTTAGGAGCAGGAAACATGAATTGTAAAAGTTTAATCGTTGTTCTGGTGCAGATTTTCTTGTTTTGCACAACCGCTATTTCTGCCAATTACTATACGCAGTATTTTAGTGGAAACTTTGATTTGAATGGCGTCTCGCTAACATTCACCCCAGATGGTTCGGAGAATTTCTACTCGGAAAGCGGAGTGGGAATCACCAACCTTCCGGTTGACACGACGGACGCCACAGGGCTCTTATGGGCAGGAACGGACGACGGTTCAATTGCGGTCAATATTAACACCAGTGTTTCATTATATGGCACAACCTATGACACCGTATATATCGGGAGCAACGGCTACCTAACATTCGAATCCATAGACACAACGTGGACGGCATCAGTCAGCAACCATTTTTCCCAGGCACGGATTTCCTTGTTTTACACCGATCTGGACACCAGGGACAGCGGCCAGGTTAAATCTGAAGAACTTGATGACCGGTTTGTGATCACATACTTGGATGTTCCTCATTTCAGCAACGATACAAATCAACTATGCACGGCCCAGTGCGAAATATTTTTTGATGGAACCATCCGTATGTCATGGATAAACGTCTCTGCAAACTACGGCAGTAGCGTGATTGTCGGCTTGTCGGATGGAAATGGAACACCTTCCAACTTCAGCTACTCGGACTTGAGTTCTGTCGTCGTGGATTTCGACGCAGACAATATACCCGACTCATGGGAATCTCAGTATTTTTCCAGCACGGCCAGTTGTGTCGCCACCAACGACCCCGACTCCGATGGCTACAACAATCTGGACGAGTATATTGCCGGCACGATCCCAACGAACAGTGCGTCCTTTTTCCAGATTTCAGTCACGAATTCGGTTACCCAACCTTCTTCCGAAGTCGTAATCAACTGGAATGCCGTGGAAGGAAGAACATACTCGATAACATGGAACGACAAACTAGGTAGCGCGTTCACGTCTCTGGAAACGGGTATTACCTTCCCTCAGAACAGCTACACATCGACGGCCGTCTCGGCAGAAAACCAAGGCTTTTTCAAGGTCAACGTGCAGATGGCTCAATAGAGGGATATTTCCTTGGGCATGGAATTTATTTTCCCCAACGCCCACACGAATTGATATATCGCAACAAGACTGCAAAAAAGGTTTCCATCGATGGTCTCTAACGAGAAAAACGTTCCTCAGAGCAATCCATGCGACTATCATATGATATGATACTTGGAGGAGATTCTATGGATCTGGAACTGAATCCCATTGAAGAGCGCGTACTCGGTTGTCTAATCGAAAAGGAAATCGCAACCCCGGAATACTATCCGCTCACGCTTAATGCCCTGACAAACGCCTGCAACCAAAAATCAAACCGCCATCCCGTCATGGCACTTGATGAACTGACCGTCGAACACGTACTGGACAAGCTGCGGATGGACCACAAACTGGCCATGGAAGTCAGTTCGACCGGAAGCCGGTCCCTAAAGTACCGGCACAACATGGCCGCGCACTGGAATTTTTCACCCGCCAAGATGGCTATTCTCTGCGAACTGTTTATCCGTGGCCCTCAGACTCCCGGCGATCTCCGCGCCCATGCCGCACGCCTACACCCACTCGCCGACGCCAGCGAAGTGGAAGAGATTCTTCAGGGACTGGCTAATCACTCGGAAGGCCCATTTGTCGTCCACCTGCCACGCGAGCCCGGCAAGCGCGAACGCCGCTGGGCCCACCTCTTCGGCGGAGACCCGTCCGGGCATATTGAGGAACCAGCAACGGCCCCCGCGGTCGAATCCCACCCCGGTTCCTCCGATGACCGTATCGAAGCCATGGAAATAGAAATCGCCAGGCTCCAAAAGGAACTTGGCGATCTAAAGAATGCATTCGACTCGTTTAAGGCGAACTTCGAATGAGCCCGACGCAATCTACTTCTGGCAATCGGCAGCTCTGGCCAAGGCATCCTTGACCTGCTGAGTAATCACATCCCACTGCTTGTCGGCAATCTGCTGTTTCGTGGCCAGCCACGATCCACCGATCGCACTGACGATCGGCATCGACAGATAGTCGAGCATGTTATCGAGGCTGACCCCGCCGGTCGGGCAGAATTGCACTCCCAGCGGTCCATAAGGAGCTCCCAGATTCTTGAGCATGTTTACCCCACCCGCGGCACCGGCCGGGAAAAATTTCAGCAGCTTGCAACCCAGCCCCAGTCCAGCTTCGATCTCCGACGGCGTCATTACACCGGGAATGAAAAGTGTGTCGCTTTCCTGGAAGAACGCGACCGTGTCGGGATTCAATCCCGGCGCAAGACCAAAGCTGACTCCGGTATCGATGCACATCTGCGCCTGCTCGGGCGTTACGACCGTACCGGCACCAATCAGCATCTCCGGAAACGACTTCTTGATACGCGCCAGCGCTTCGGGAGCTGCCGCCGTACGGCACGTCACCTCAATCACATCCATTCCGCCCTTTAGCAAGGCTTCAGCCAGCGGTTCAGCATCGTTGGCATCGTCAATTACAATCACCGGAATCACCGGCCGTTTTAACAGTTCGTTCAACATGGTTTTTCTCCTTAGCGGTCTACCCGTGCGCCGGCACCGGCGACGATTTTTTCAACTTCAGCAAGCGATGCCATAGTGGTGTCGCCGGGAGTGGTCATGGCCAGGGCACCGTGCGCTGCGCCGTATTCAATGGCTTTCGCCGGATCCTGCAGGATCATCATGCCGTAAATAAAGCCGGAGGCAAAACTGTCCCCCCCACCAACGCGATCCATGATTTCCAGTTCCGGTCGATGCGTCGATGTATAGAATTCGCCGTCCGCCCAGCACATCGCACCCCAGTCGTTGACTGTCGCCGTCTTGACACCGCGCATGGTGGTTGCCGTCGCTTTGAAGTTTGGAAACTCCTTGATGGCCGAAGCGATCATTTTTTTGAAGGCATCGACTTCCAGGTCGGTCAAATTGTCATCGGCACCTTCCACTTCGAAACCGAGGCAGGCGGTGAAGTCCTCTTCATTGCCGATCATAACATCGACATACTGAGCGATTTCGCGGTTGATTTCCCGGCATTTTTCCAGACCACCGAAACCCTTCCAGAGCGAAGGACGGTAATTCAGGTCGTACGAAACAATCGTGCCGTACTTCTTAGCGGTCTTGGCGGCTTCAATCACCACTTCGCCGGTGGTTTCGGACAGCGCTGCAAAGATCCCGCCCGTATGAAACCAACGCACACCGAGCGTGCCGAAGATATATTCCCAATCGATATCGCCCGCCTTCAACTGCGAGGCCGCCGTGTTACCGCGATCCGAGCAACCCACGGCCCCACGAATACCGAAGCCGCGTTCGGTAAAGTTCATGCCGTTGCGGACCGTGCGCCCGATGCCGTCATAATCCGCCCACTGGATGAGCGACGTATCCACCCCGCCCTGCAGAATGAAGTCCTCCATCAGAAGGCCGACTTCGTTCTTGGCAAACGCCGTCACGACCGCCGCGCGCTGGTCGAAGCAGCGACGCAATCCACGGGCCACATTGTATTCTCCTCCACCTTCCCATGCGCGGAATTGGCGGGCCGTACGGATACGCCCTTCACCGGGATCAAGGCGAAGCATCACTTCACCCAAGGATAGAATATCGTAACGGCACTCTTCAGCAGGTTTTATTTTCAAATTCACTATGGCTCTCCTTCTGTTAAAAAAACGGCATGCATCTTAACGAACATACGGGAAATATGAATACGTATTTAACGCATTATATCGGCTGACTTGCGAATTTTATACTCAGCTCAAAAAACGGAATTCCCGGCGGTAGTCGGAAGGCGTGGTGCCGGTTTCCTTGAGAAGCCGGCAGGCATGGTGGATCCGCTCGCGGCGAATCACCTCGTATACCGAATGCAATGAAAAATGCATTCGCATGGAATGTCAGGCGGATAACAAGTCCGTTCGGCGCCCACTTGTTAACCTTTTCAGGTCCTTTGAATGACCCCGAACTCACCACGCTTCTCCTTGGAAACAGGCGGACTGCAAATTTTGCAGTCCAAGTATCATACCCATACAAAACATCGTTATGGGTAGATCAATGAAACTATGTCTACGGATATGCCCACCACCACGCATTGATATATACCAATACTTAATTAAGCTTTGAACTTACATCGCTATCCCAACACCCATGTACAAGAACTTTTTATGGAGCGCACAGACCGCCCATAAACCAAATGGGCTTACATCAGGGTCCATGACGGTCGGTCGGCATCGGTGGGACGAGTCGGATAGGCCCTGTCACCGTTTTTATCGAAAAAAGCATTCACCGGAAGCCTCTTTAGCTTGTCCAGATTATCGAACAGGAATTTGTTCGAGGTCTTGTATTGAACAATCCTGTCCTCTTCATCAGTCACGACGATCAGGTAACCGTCCGTCCGCCTTCCGTGAAATGGAGAGCCGGCCCGGTATGCATATTTTTTGAGCCGCACCGGGCGGCCATGGAACTCATACGAAAACTTTTTTGCGACCCCCGGCGTGATGATACTGGATTTCCGGTCCAGCAGGATATACTCATCACCGTTGATTTCCCCTCCGATGGCAAAATACTCGACGGTCAGCGGATGGTCGTAGTCGATTTTTCCGCTGCATTTCATCTTGACGCCAAACGTGTAGTTGAAGACCGCCAAAGCACCGATGATCCCCACATTGGGATTGGCCTTCCGGGTCATATCCACTTGCTCGCTTCTCTTGGAAAACTCGATCTTGAACTGCGGCGGCGTTGCCATGTCCAGGAACTTAAGATCGTCTTCAGACAATAGCGTTTTCGGAACCTTCTTTTGCCCATCATTGCTTTCCAGCAGGATGTAATCATTGGCATCGATCAGCAACTTCCCTTCGAGCGTCTTCCCTTCGGAACTAGTCCATGCACGCATAGTCTTGAGCGCGTCCTTCAAGAACACCTTCGGGCGATTCGTTACGGGCGATTCGTCAAGTATGATCGGCTTAGGCACATAATCACAGAACACCGGCCCGTTGGTTAGACAAACATCACCGGGAAAGACATCAACATAGAGGGCATCGATCTGCGCACGGGTCAGGTTGTCTGTCTTGAAAACAGGAATGGTGGGGCCGCCACCGTAGGGGTTCCGTGGATACTCTTCTCCTTCGACCTCAACCCCCAGCATGGCGGTAATCACCCCGCCCTCCAAATCCGCAATGAGAACCTCGATATCGACGGGCTCCCCACCTTTCAACTCGATCCAGTCTCCGATTTCCTGTTTGTTGTTCCCCATCGCATAGGTAAATGTGTCACCCGCGCTCGATTTCCATATCGGATAATAAAACTGCTCGGCTCCCTGGGAATGGAAGGTGCACATCAGCACTACCTTGCCATCTACCCGCACCGCAATAGGTACACCAGCCCCTCTGAACCGGAATTTGATATCCTCCGGATAAACCAGCTTGCCGCGATAGAGAATCGCCCACGCGTATCCCTCGGTATCTTCTCCGAAGGCTTCTGGTGCTGCGACGGAATCGGTGCATCCGATGCAGATAGTGGAGGCATAGAGCTTTTTCGGAGAATGATAATATTTATTCCACACCGAGACATCCCAGTCGTTCTCCAGAAAATCGAGCATGACTTCGTCCATCATATACGGACGTACATAGTGGTCGATATTAACAGGCTTGCTCAGGCCACTACTGGTTCGCTTAAAGTCGAAGAAGGTGCCGACCAGATCATTTCCCGTGGTCATCTCGGTGCCGAAAATGGTCAACTCCTTGACTTCGGGCAGATCCATGAATTCGCCGCCCATCCCGGTTCCGCCGAGCAACCCCTCGCCTGTCCCCATCAGGTCGGGAAGCTGGATCTCAGGCATCTGCTTGGTTTTGACCTTGGCCACGATCCGTGACGAAGGCTTGGGGTTGGAACTTTTCTTGACCTTCACCTTTGGTTTTTTGAGCTTCATCTTCGGGCGCTCTATCGGCGGAGGCGCTTCGAACTCGGGTTCCGGAGCGTTGACCACCGTGAAAATAACGAACAGACCGGCAATAAAAAACGCCGCCGCATGGAATATCAGGCTGATCACAAGACCGCTCGGTGCACCCTTGTTTGCCTTCTTCGGTCTATTGAACATTTTCGCCATAGCGACCTTCCATTTCACCTTGCATTGAAGCACTAGCCGATGGATTAAGCATCAACTCCAAACCAAATTCATCGTGAGAAAATGCTACGCAAGATGCGGGGAATGACAATGGCCTGCGGCGGTCCAATAGTTTACATATTTAAACATTAAAAATCATACCGACGTACGATCGCGAATGAATACGAAGTGCTCTCCGGAAAAGGAGATTGGCGTCGAAAGACGTTTGGCAGGTGGCTCTGCCAAGCGAGGAATCACCGGAATGCAAGGGCACAGAACGAGCTAACGTGCTATTGCTTCCACCCACTTCCGGAAAAATTCTTCTGCAACGGCCAGATTAGCCTCAGCTGATTCAGACAGCTGTTCGCCAAATTCATCGAACGCATAGCCCCGAATGGCCATGGCGTATGCAACGGGTCTTTTCCCAAACAACTGCTCGGCAAGACCGAGCAGCGATTCGGCGCTGATGCTGTGACTGGAAAATCCAACGACTGGATTCTTTGCGATCATCGGCTTAAATTCAAACGGCTCGACGGCGGCGACGGATGCATCGGCAAAAATCACGACATCGTAGTTTGATATCAGCTCGGCATCTTCGATGTTGAGTTGATAGTTGGATTCTACAGTCATGTCCGGCAATCCGAGGGATTCAATCTGCTCGGCAAATGCAGGCCCCAGGCCATCGTCCAGACGACCCGGATTTCCATATCCTATGACTAGAATGCTAATCGCGCACTCTCCGGTCGAGGGTATTTCCTTCGGCGTCTTCAAGTTCGATGATCAGCGGCATCTGGCCCATGGCGTGGGTGGCGCAGGAAAGACATGGATCGTAGGCGCGGATCGCCACCTCGACCCGGTTAAGCAGGCCTTCGGTGATTTCCGCACCGGAGAGGTATTTGCGGGCAACCCCTTCCACCGCCAGATTCATCGGCGTATTGTTGTTGGTCGTCGCGACAATCAGGTTGGCCATCGTTACCTGATCGTTTTCATCGACCTTGTAATGATGGAACAGTGTACCGCGCGGCGCCTCGATCAACCCAACCGATTCACTCCGGCGCTCGCCCTTCACAACGAGATCCGTGCCTTGCAGATCCGGATCGTTCAGTAGCTCTCGGATTTTTTCACCGGCGTGAAGCAGTTCGATCATTCGTGCCCAGTGATAGGCCATGGTCATGTTATTCGGCTTGCCGCCGGTAATGGAGAGGAAGTCCTTTCGTGCGGCTTCGGCTTCGGGGGTGTCGATAAAGTCGCAGGCATTAATGCGCGACAGCGGACCCACCCGGTACCAGCCGGTTTCCGGCCCCAACGAGGAAATGAACGGAAATTTCATGTAGGACCACGGTTTCACCTCTTCGGCGATATACTTGAAATATTCCTGATAATCCACCTGGTCGAATATCTTCTCCGCTTTCGCGTCAATCGCCCGCAGATTTCCATGATAAAGATCCATCGCCCCGTCTTCGCGAACCAGACTGACGTGATTGGAATCGAAGGAGCTAAAATCAGCCAGTTCATCGATATGCTCCAACGTGTAATCCTTGGCAATCTTCAGCGAAGCCCGGCACCATTCGAGCATCTGATCGATATCCTTCAGGAAACCGTCGCGCTCTCCGATCGAAAGATTCTTATTGATTCCACCGGGGATGGCGCCCGTTCCGTGAATTTTCTTGCCGGCCGTAGCCTTGATGATTTCCTGGCCATACTTGCGCATCATCACGCCCTGCACCGCGAGATCCGGAAACTTTTTTGCAACGCCAATTACATTGCGCTCAGCGGGGTCCGCATCGAACCCGAAAAGAAGATCGGGCGACACCAGATGGAAGAAGTGCAATGCATGGCTCTGGAAGGTTTGTCCATAGTGCATCAGGCGGCGCATTTTTTCCGCCGTCGGCGTCAACTGATCCACGCCCACGATGCCATCCATCGCCTTGGCGGCGGCGAGGTGGTGACTGACCGGACATATGCCGCACAAACGCTGAACCAGAACCGGAATTTCCCAATACGGCCGCCCCTGGATGAAACGTTCGAAGCCGCGGAATTCGACAATGTGCAACCGCGCCTGGCTGACTTGACCTGCTTCATCCAGCAGGATAGTCACTTTTCCATGTCCTTCTACGCGTGTTACCGGCTCGATCGTGATTTTCTTTGTACTCATCGTAAATCTCCTAGTCGTATTTCAGCAGTTCGTACGGAAGCTCGACTGGCTGGTCGGTAAGCAAGGCGGTGAGCGCCGCCCACAGCGTATCGGCCGATGGCGGGCAACCGGGCAGGAAATAGTCGATTTTCACGACTTCATGCGCGGGATACACCTTGTCGAGAAGCAACGGAATCTCCGGATCCTGCGGCACGATGCCCTTGGGGTTGTAGACGGTTATACCGTCGAGATAGGCTTCATTGATGCATTCTCCCAGCGGAATATTATTCCGCATGGCGGGAATGCCGCCCATCGTGGCGCAATCACCGAACGAAATCAGGATGTCGCAGTTTTCTCTGAACTCGTGCAGTACATGCACGTTTTCTTCGTTGCAACATCCGCCTTCAATCAAACCGATGGCGCAGCGTTGCGTGATGTGCTTGAAATCATCAACCGGCGAGCGGTCGAAGTCGATCAGCTCGATCAGCTCGAGAATGCGCTCGTCGATATCGAGCAACGACATATGGCAGCCGAAACAGCCGGCCAGTGAAGTAGTGGCAACCCGGGGTTTGCTCATGACCGCACCTCCTCGATATCGGAACCGATCGGTTCCTTGTCGTACAGCCGCTGTCCGACCGGGACTTCAAAACCGACGCGCTTCTTGATAATGCATCCGACCGGACAAATTTCTGCGGCCTTGTCGATGACTGCCATATCGGTATCCCCGAGCGCCTTCTCGCCGTTGACACCGATCTTTCTATTGAACCCGCGACCGATCGACTGGAACACATTCTTTCCATCGAGCTCCTGCGATGCGCGCACACAGCGCGCACACATGATGCAGCGGTTGTGGTCGAGCATGATATCCGGATGAGAGGCATCGACCTCCTTCTCGGGAAATTGAAAAGGATATTGCGGGGCCGTAATCCCGAAGCGGTAGGCCAACGCCTGCAGCTCGCAGTTGCCGCTCTTTTCGCAGAACATGCAGAAATGGTTCCCCTCCACAAACATCATGTCGATGATGTTTCGTCGATGCTGCAGCAGCTCGGGGGTGTCGTTCTGGATTACCATGCCCTCCATCACCGGCTTGACACAGGCGGCCTGCGGGCGGCCGTCGCAGATGACCGTACAAACACGGCAGCTACCGATCGGCTTCAAATCCGGATGGGAACAGAGGCGAGGGATATAAATCCCCGCCGCATCCGCAGCTTCCATGATGGTCTGTCCGGCCGTTGCTTCGATTTCTTTTCCATCGATCGTAATTTTCACCATATCGCTCATAATATTCCTCCTAGGCATGGAAAATTTCAGAACGGCGGCCGGCGATGGCACTGGCCTCCTCGACGGCTTTCATGATGTTGAACGACTTGTTGAGCCCGCTTTTGTCATCCTTGACCAAGGCATTGTAGACGGGGCGAAAGTTTTTCAACGTAGAGAGAATCGGATTGGGCGAGGTCTGCCCCAGCCCGCAGCGGCTGGAGAACTTGATGCTCTCGCCCAAGCGTTGCAGATAGTCGAGATCACCCTGTGCTCCCTCGCCCTTGCGAACGCGTTCCAGTCGATTCTTCAACAGCACGTTGCCGACACGGCAAGGTACGCAGTAGCCACAGCTTTCATCCACGAAGAATTCCATGAACGCTTCGGCTACCTCGAGGATGTCGCGCCGATTGCTGAAAACCATCATCGAGCCGCCGGTCGAGAGTTCCTCGTAGCTGATGCCCAGGTCGAATTGGGCCGGACCCACCATCTGTCCGGAGGGGCCGCCCACGCAGACACAAGCCACATCCTCCGCTCCTGCAAGGTCAAGAACTTCGCGCAGCTTGGTACCGAACTCCACTTCGTAGATACCCGGACGCGCACAATCGCCGCAGACGCTGAGCAGCTTGGTCCCTGCACTGCGTTCGGTGCCGAGGGAGGAAAACCAACCCGGCCCTTTGTCCATAATCCGCGCGGCGCAACAGTAGCTTTCTACATTGTTTACGGCTGTTGGTGAAACCATGTAGCCTTTCACCACCGGGAACGGCGTGCGGTCGGTCGGATCGCCGCGTGTGCCTTCACACGAACTGATGAGCGAGGTTTCCTCGCCGCACACATATGCTCCGGCACCCATCTGAATCCGGACGTCAAAATTAAAGCCTTCTTTGTCGAGAATATTGTTTCCGAGCAGGTTGGCACTGCGCCGCTGGTTCATCTTGTCCTCAAGGAATGCGCGTAGATAGGCGTATTCGCCGCGAAGATAGATAATACCCGTTTCTGCACCGATGGCGTAGGCCGCCACCGTCATGCCTTCCAGCACCAGGTCGGCACGCTCGGTCAGCAACACGCGGTCCTTGAACGTGCCCGGCTCTCCTTCGTCGGCATTGCAAAGGACGAACTTTTCGGTTCCGGCTGCCTGCCGGGTCAGTTCCCATTTAAAACCAGTCAGAAATCCCGCCCCGCCGCGGCCGCGAAGCCCGGAACCCTTGACGTCTTCGATTACCTCTTCGGGGGTTTGGGTCAATGCCTTGCGCAGACCGCTGTCTTTGCGGTAATCAGAAAGGATTACGGTTCCAGCCACGCAAATATTGTTTTTTACCATTTGCATGACCAGAGGGTCGGCATTGTTGCCGTCGCCAACTTCTGTCACCAGCGCCCTCGGATCGGGATTCTTTCGTAGCTGTTTTACCAGATGAGGGATCTTATCCGGGGTCAGGTTGGTAACGACGGTGTCGTTAACCATCATTGCCGGAGCCTGATCGCTCATACCAATACACGGCGTCTTCTCAAGCGTGATGCATCCATCCTGAGTGGTTTCGCCGAAGTCAATGTTCAGCTCCTTGCAGAGCGTCTCGCCCACCTCGCTACTCCCTTGAAAGCGGTCAATAATATCATCGCAAAGCCGGATGACGACCTCTCCCTGCTTCTTGTCGGACAGGAACGCATAGAAAGAAACGACACTTTCCACCTCAACTCGATGCGTCTTCGCCTCCTTTGCGATAAGGTCGAATGCCTCGCGAGGGACATGGTCGAATGTTTCTTGCACCTCCCGCACCATATCCATCAACCGTGCTCGGTCGTTGCCGTATTTTGCGCAGATTTCCTTGATCGTCAGTATCAGCTCGCTCATGGATCCTCTCCTCTCGACAAAGGGTTTTATCCAACAGTCTCTCTATACGATATAAATATATCGAATTAGGCCAAGGCGACAAGGATAGAGTTAAATATCCTCCCTGAATTCCCGTATTTATATGGAGTCCGAGTACGGAAAGAATAGTCACCAACCCCATCGATGCCCCATCGTGTTCACTATTTAATAAGTATAGTCCCGAATTGAATATTCAGCAAGTAGTGCGATCAGGCTAACGGTTGCGGTATCGGTCCGCAGAATACGTCGGCCCATGCCGAAGAGTTGAAAACCACGCTCCTGAAGCCGATCCAGTTCATAGGGTGTCCAGCCACCTTCCGGTCCAATAGCGAGGATGGTTCGTTCGAAATCCGCAGTGGAAGCGAAAAAGTCGCCCAACCGCTTCTTTCCGGAAGGATCGGCCAGCAGTTTGAGATGATCACCAAAAACAGGATCCAGCTCATCTTCCACGAAGGGCTTGAACAAAGGTCTGATCAGCACCTCTGGCAGATGGGTGCAACGCGCCTGCTGCAATCCTTCAATCAACAGTTCATTGTAGAAGTCCGGCTCCAGCACATGACTATCGAAATAGTAGCGCTCCACCTTGTCGGCCCGCAGCAGTACGATCCGCCCCACCCCCAGCGCAGCCAGCTGCGCCCAGAGGCGTTTCATTACCTTCGGCCTCGGCATGGCAAGCAACAGATCGATACGCGGTTTGGGCAGTACGTCCGCTTCGAAAATGCATTTTATGCCAATGTGGCCCGAATCCACCCGGTCCACCTCGCCGGTTCCCAAGGGACCATTTATCAAGCCAATCCGCAGGGTCTTGCCCACATCAGCCTTGAGCACCTTCCGAACATGGCGCGCTCGATTCCCGGTCAATTCGCAGCGACCGTCAGCATCAACTTCATCGGCATGGAGTAGAATCAGATTCATGGATGAAGGATTGCAAATAACGCCGGAACAATGCACTGCGAAATGCAGGTTTGTTTTCTATCGGCATTGATGTTTCAAGTCGAGGCCGCCATATTCTTTTCCATGAAAATTCTACTTTGCAACGATGACGGCATCCATGCGCGCGGGATCGCGGAACTCCACCAGGCTATCGGCCATCTGGGTGAGCTGCATGTATGCGCACCCGCCACCGAACGAAGTGCTGCCGGTCATGCGATTACAATTTATGATCCAATCCGCACCATGCCTGTTGAAGATGAAAGCGGGTTGTCGGGTGTCGCGGTCGATGGCACCCCGGCCGACTGCGTCAAACTGGCCGTGAGTTTTCTGCACAAGGACAATCCTCCCGACCTGGTGGTCAGCGGCATCAACCTTGGTTCGAATACCGGCATCAGCGTACTCTATTCCGGGACCGTTTCCGCTGCCAGCGAAGCCGCCATTCTTGGCGTCCCCTCCGTTGCCCTCTCCCTGTGTACCTACCAGAACCCCCATTGGGAAACCGCAGCCAAGGTCGCGGCGGACATCGTGGCAAAGGTGGCCGACAATCCCCTGCCGGACGGTGTTTTGCTCAATGTCAACATTCCCAACCTTCCGTTCGATCAACTCAAGGGCATGCGGGTTGGTCAGATGGGCCGCTCGCGCTTCATTGAAAAATTCACGGAGCATAGCGATCCGCGCGGCAACAAGTACTACTGGCTCGACGGCGACATGAAGATGCTCGACGACAATGCAGAAACGGACGAGCGGCTGGTCAAGGAAGGTTATGTCGCCCTCACCCCCATCCATATCGACCTCACGGCCAAGCAATGCCTCGAACAGGTCGGCAGTTGGAATGAGGAATATTGAGGCGTGAGGCGTGAGGCGTGGAATGCCTTGCGGCCCATGATTTCCATCAATAGAAAGTCACGACTCCATCGTCACTTTTCACTCACCAAGTCCTGCAAAATGGGGGGCATCTCACCATCCGCCTTGAACCGTTCCAACTCACGTTTACAAACGGAGGAGAAATGATTAAGGAGGGAGTCGCGGACCAGGTCCATTTCCGGAAGGGCATCACCCAGTATAGTTTTCATAGTGGCAACGGGTTCCCCGACAAGTCCGCAGGGAACGATGGTATCAAATCCCATCAGGTCGTTGCAGACGTTGAAGCTCATGCCGTGGAATGAAACCCATTTCTTCAAGCGGAACCCGATGGCCGCGATCTTGCCGGCATCAGTCCAGGCACCGGACTTGCCTTCGCGCCGGAAGCCTTCGATGCCGTAATCGCCCAGCGTGCGGATGGCGATCTCTTCCAGATTGTTGAGATAGCCGTGCGAGTCGGCTTCGTTACCGCCAAGAAAGAGGATGGGATAAAGCACCCACTGACCCGGCCCGTGAAAGGTGACGTCACCGCCACGTTCGGCATGGAACACCTCAATGCCCAGTTCGCGGTATTCCTCTTCGGTCTTGAGCAGATAGTTATCGCGCCCGCGGTTGCCCAGTGTGACGACGGGGGTGTGCTGCAGGATCAGCACGGTATCGGGGATTCGGTTTTCCTGGCGAGCCTTCAACAGGCGGCGCTGGATATCCAGCCCCTGCTGATAAGGAACGGGTTCATTAAAACTGACGGACCAGGCATTCATCATTTAAATAAAAAAGGAGGATTTGCATCCTCCTTGAAATCAAACCTCTCCCCGCCTTAGTCTTGCGGGCAAAGATCTTCGTATGATTCAGGATCAAGCAGATTGTCCACATCGGACTCATCGACGACCTTAAGCTTGAACAGCCACCCTTTTCCAAACGCATCGTTGTTGATCAGTTCGGGAGCATCTTCGAGATCGCCATTCACTTCGATCACTTCACCGGCAATCGGTGCATACACATCCGCTGCGGCCTTGACGGATTCAACAACGGCAGCTTCGTCTCCACCGCTGAATTCCGTTCCGACTTCCGGAAGCTCTACAAAGGTAAGGTCGGACAACTGGCTTTGGGCAAAGTCTGTAATGCCGATAATTGCAACGCCATCTTCGAGGGAAACCCATTCGTGGGTTTTAGTGTAGAACAGATCCTGCGGAACAGACATTTTATTTCTCCTGATTAACGACCTGAAAAAAGCTGGAGGTGCGGATCGGAGTCGAACCGATCTAGATGGATTTGCAATCCACTGCCTAACCGCTTGGCTACCGCACCTTCTTTTGTTTCCAAAAGCGGCCTTCAATGTAATGATGTGCCCAATGCTTTCAAACAAAAACATCCGAAAAATGAAGCGGGAATCGCAAGCGATTCATTGACAAACCTCTACACCTTAACCACAAGGTTGTCGATCAGCCTCGTAGAACCGATTTTTACCGCGAGGGCAACCAGAATTCGCCCTTCAACGCGATCCAAAGTGCCCAGCGTTTCGTCATGCACGAGCTCAACATAATCGATGGTCGCTTCTGGCACCTGACCAATAAGATCCCTCATGGCCTGTTGGATCACGGCAACGTCCCCTTCCCCTTCATCGATCAAGGTCTTTGCACGATCCAAGGCCCGGCGCAGGCACAGAGCATTCTGGCGCTGCCCGGCAGATAAATACTTGTTTCGGGAACTCATTGCCAGTCCATCCGGCTCTCGTACGATCGGGCCACGAATGATTTCAACAGGAAAATCAAGGTCACGCACCATTCGTTCGATGATGCGCAGTTGCTGGGCATCCTTCTCGCCGAACACGGCCAGATCGGGTTGTACGATATTGAACAGCTTGGCCACCACGGTGCAGACCCCTCGAAAGTGCCCGGCCCGTGAAGCACCGCACAGCACACCTGAAAGCGCATTTTCGTCCACCCATACGCTGGCATCGGAAGCATACATGTTTCCCGGCTCGGGATAGAAAACGATATCGCCCCCCGCTTTTTCACAAAGCGCTTCATCGCGCTCAAAGTCGCGGGGATAGGCATCCAGATCTTCGTTCGGCCCAAACTGTGTGGGATTAACGAAAATACTCACCACCAGCACATCGCATTTTTTGCGCGCAATACGCATCAATGAAAGATGCCCCTCATGCAGAAACCCCATCGTAGGCACGAGGCCGATCACACGCCCGTCCCGCCTCAGAGCCAAGGCGCGTTGCTGCATTGCTTCAGGTGTACGAATAATTTCCATGCGAGCAGCTTGCTTGAAATCAGTAGGTTTGCGCATCGGACGGGAAGGTGCCTGCTTCAACTTCGGTCTTGTAGGCAGAAAGCGCTTCCGTAATCAACGGATTGAGGTTCGCGAACTTTTTGACGAACTTTGGAACTGGTTTATCGCCAATACCGAGCAGATCGGTAAAGACCAGCACCTGGCCGTCGCAGCCTTCCCCGGCGCCGATGCCAATGGTTGGAATGGAAAGTGATTTTGAGATGGCCGTCCCCAGCTCGGCAGGCACGCACTCAAGCACCAGCGCAAATGCCCCGGCCTGCTCGACCGCCATGGCATCATCCATCAGTTGGCGGGCCTGTTCGGAGGTTTTTCCCTGGACCTTGTAGCCGCCCATCTCCTTGATGCTCTGCGGCGTCAGGCCGATATGGCCCAACACGGGTATCCCGTTCTGTACAAGGGCTTCAATGAGTTCACCCCGCATCGCGCCGCCCTCGATTTTTACGGCGTCTGAATGCGCCTCCTTGAGAAAGCGCCCGGCGTTCTCCAACCCCATGGCAATCGATGGTTGATACGACATAAACGGCATATCGGCGATTACAAGCGCATGCTTAACACCGCGCGAAACCGCAGCAGCGTGATGCAGCATTTCTTCCATGCTCACCGGGAGGGTGGTTTCATATCCCAGCACAGTATTTGCCAGAGAATCGCCCACGAGCACGGCGGGAATATCGGCGCCGTCAACCAGCGAAGCCGTCAGCGCATCGTACGCCGTTACCATCGCGATTTTCTTCTCGCCTTTCAGCGCCTTAAGTTTTGCAGCAGTCCATTTCATAATAAATCTGTATCGCGTATAAAGTTTTTTCGGAAGGAAGGAGTCAAGCAATACGAAATACGCTCACCATCTCTCTTCGAATATACTCAGGCCATCATCCGGCGGCAATGAGCGAAGAATGTCCGACACCGGCTTGTTTGTTTCCGGAAGCACCATCTCTGGCCGGACATCGTTGAGCGGTTGAACCACAAAGCGTCGCTCTGCCCAGCGCGGGTGTGGCACCTCGAGTCCGCCGCTATCGATGATCTGTTCTCCGGCATAAATGATATCGATATCGATCGGGCGCGGCGCATTCCGATCCTCGCTCCGTTCCCGTCCAAGCATGTTTTCAATCTTGCCGATATACGAAAGCCAGCTTTCCAACGGCAGCTCGCTTTCCACGATCACGACCGAATTCAGATACGCCATATCCTGATATTCCGGCTTCACATCAACCGGCGTGGTCTCATAGATCGGAGACTGATCGGCAAAAAGGGTTCGAGGCGCCGACAACAACAGGTTTTTGGCCTGCATGAGCAGTCGCTTTCGGTTGTATAGATTGGAACCTAGGCTAAACCCGATTTCCATATTCGCTCTCCCCTTCAAAAACCTTTTCCGCGTTGCCCGTCAGGGTAGTCATCCCGTGTTGTTCATCAATTACCAGATCATAACCGCTAGCGCAATGCACGGCGACCGGCAAAGACACCCAACCACGCCGGGCCGCCAGAACCGCGACGGCCGCTGTCCCTGTGCCGCAGGCCTGCGTTTCCCCCTCCACGCCCCGTTCATAGGTACGGCTCGTCAAGGTGCCATCGGCTTCAACCTTCGCAAAATTCACATTGGTTCCCCGAGGGGAAAACTGCTCGTGGTAGCGAACCATTTTGCCCCATTTCACAACATCTATTGAATCAACATGATCCACCCAGACCACCACATGCGGCACACCGGTGTTCACAAAATCAGTTTTCCATTTCAGCCCCAGCGGCACATCAAGCTGGATATCCGAAGAAGGGCCCAGATCTATTTTGACGGATTCGCCATGCAGTTCGGCACGGACCGGTCCAGCAACCGTTTCTATCATCATGCACTCCGGCGCCGCATCAAGTTCAAAAGCCAGACGCGCAAAACAACGCGCACCGTTGCCGCACATCTCAACCTCGTGGCCATCCGGATTGATAAAACGCATTTTCAGATCGGCGGATTCGGACGGTTGCAACAGGATAATTCCATCGCTGCCGATGCCCGTGCGCCGGGCGCACATCTGTGCAACGAACGAATGGTCTTCGATCGGAAACGTCTGAGCACGGTCATCGATCACGATAAAGTCGTTGCCGGCCCCATGCATTTTCGTGAAGGGAATTTTCATACGAAGATTAATCTGCCACAAAACATCGAAAGGCGGAAAACAAAAAAGGACCGCTGTGCAGCGGCCCTTGTAAACACCTGCAACCGAATGCTATCCGCAAAGCGCGAGCAGCACACCCGCAGCCACGGCGGAACCGATCACGCCGGCTACGTTCGGGCCCATGGCATGCATGAGCAGGAAGTTGTGCGGGTTCGATTCCAGTCCGACCTTATTGGATACACGCGCGGCCATCGGCACGGCGGATACCCCGGCGGAACCGATCAACGGATTGATCTTGTCCTTGCTCAATGCGTTCATCAGCTTGGCCAGCAACACCCCGGTGGCGGTACCGATGATAAAGGCTCCCAGCCCAAGCCCCAGAATACCAAGGGTCTGGACGTTCAGGAACTTGTCGGCCGCTAGCTTGGAACCAACCGCCGTTCCCAGCATGATCGTGACAATGTTGATCAATGCGTTCTGGGCCGTATCGGATAGACGATCGACGACAGCACTTTCCTTCATCAGGTTACCGAGCATTAGCATGCCGATCAGCGGCGTGGCCGACGGTAGCAGGAGCAAGCAAAGAATGAGGACCAGTAAGGGGAAAATGATCTTTTCCGCCTTGGAAACATGGCGAAGCTGCTTCATCTCGATCTCGCGCTCGGCCTTGGTGGTCAGCAATTTCATGATCGGCGGCTGGATGATCGGAACCAGCGCCATGTACGAGTAGGCCGCAACGGCAATGGCACCCAGCAGATTCGGCGATAGCCGCGAAGCCAGGAAAATGGCAGTCGGACCATCTGCACCACCAATGATGCCGATGGCGGCAGCATCTTCAAGCGTGAATAGCCCGCCCATGGCCATGGCGCCGAGCAACGCACAGAAAATGCCGAACTGCGCAGCGGCCCCCAACAGGGCCGTCTTCGGGTTGGCCAGCAGTGGACCGAAGTCGGTCATCGCCCCAACCCCCATGAAGATGAGCAACGGGAACACACCTGACTGAACACCCACGGTATAGAAATAGTAGAGGAAGCCGCCCGGCTGTCCGGGCATCGGCCCGTCGGCAATCCCGGCCATCGGAATGTTGGTCAAGATGCAGCCAAAGCCAATCGGCAACAGGAGCAACGGTTCGAACCCCTTCTTGATGGCCAGGAAGATCAGTAGCAACCCAACCAGGATCATGATGAATTGTCCGACCCCCTCGGGCACGATGCGCGACGGAACATAGCCCTTCGCTTCGGCCTCTTCAACTTGCTTGGTCAGCGATTCGATCAACTCATTTTCAACCCCGTGTGCCTTGTGGATTTCGTTCATCGCACCGTGGAAATGTCCTGCGGAAACCTCGGCTTCCACGGTTTTAATGAGCGCATCGCGGTAGGCTGCGGCCTTCTCTTCCGGTGTTTGGGGATGCATGAAACGATAGATTCCCGTTTCGTGCCACAGCTTCAGGAAGCCGCCACCGATTGAAATGTGCTTCTCGGCCTTAACGCTTTCCGTCGTAGCACCGGCCTCTTCGGCCTGCGCCCACACGGCTCCGCCAAAAATGGCGGCAGCGACGAGGCCCATGGTAATGAATTTCTTCATGTTTAAAATCTCCGTTCGCGGTTGCGACTTAGTTGATGGAGGCTAGCGCCTGGCCGGCGGTTACCTGTTCGCCCGCAGCAACGGCAATCGAGGAAATCGTGCCGCCGGCAGAAGCCTTCACATCGACTTCCATCTTCATGGCCTCAACCACGAAGAGCACATCGCCTTCATTCACATGGTCGCCAACACCCACGCTGAGCTTCACCACTTTGGCATTCATCGGTGCAGTCACCTCAATGGAGTCGGCCGACTCGTGGGCAACAGCCGTACCCGCAGCGTCCACGCCGTCCGCCACACCGATGTCGTAGGACTTGCCGTTGACCGTGGCTTTGTCGCCCTTCACCTCAACCGCAAACTGCTTGCCGTTGACGGTTACGGTGTATCCGCCATCGCCGCCGGCAGTCGCGGCAGGAGCAGCCGGAGTCAACGCACCCTTGCGTACGCCGTTGATTTCCATCTTGCCGAGCAGGAAGTCGATCCCCTTCTGCTTGCAGGCACCCGCAATGAAGATGTTTTCTTCGGTTTCCTCGAGGCTGTTCTCCTTGAGCATGGCCTTCGCGGCGTCGATACCCTTGGAGGGATCGGCGTCGTTCAGATCGACTGGATTGGCGGTGGTAGGCTCGAGTTCGAGTTTTTCGGCGGCAACCTTCACAATTTCCGGATCGGGCTCGACCGGTGTCTTGCCGAAGTAGCCGAGCACCATCTTGCCATAGCCTTCGGCAATCTTTTCCCATGGACCAAAGATGACGTTGTTGAACGCCTGCTGGAAGTAGAACTGCGAAACCGGCGTCACGGAGGTGCCGAATCCGCCGCGGCGAACCACTTCGCCCATGGCGTGGATGCACTCTTCGTATTTGTCCATCATGTTGTTGTCGCGCATCATCTGCGTGTTCGCGGTGAGCGCTCCACCCGGCATCGGGGACCACGGAATCATCGGCTCGACGGCCTTGGCTTCCGGAGGCAGCATGTAGTCGGCCATGCAATCCTTGAAGACGGACTCGGCATGCATCATCTTGTCGATATCGATGTCGAGATCGTAGTCTTCGCCACGGAGCGCGTGCCACAGGGTGGCGACGTCGGGCTGGCAGGTACCGCCGGAGGCCGGAGCCATCGAGCAGTCCACCTGGTCGGCGCCGGCCTTGATGGCGGCGATATAGCCAACCGTGCCGACACCGGCGGTTTCATGGGAGTGGAAAACGATTTTGGTGTCGCCCGGCAGGATTTTGCGAGCCATGGCGATCGTGTCGTAGACCTTCTTAGGTGCGGAGGTGCCCGAAGCATCCTTGAAGCAGACGCTGGTGAACGGGATACCCGCATCGAGAATGCCTTGCAGGGTCTTCTGGTAGAACTCGACGGTGTGCGCGCCTTCGCAACCGGGAGGCAATTCCATCATCGTGACGCAGACTTCGTGGTTGAGGCCGTGGTTGGTGATGGATCTGCCGGAATCGATGAGGTTATTGACGTCGTTGAGGGCGTCGAAGTTGCGGATCGTGGTGATCCCGTGCTTTTTGAACATTTTTGCGTGCAAGTCGATCATGTCGCGCGACTGGGAGTCGAGCCCCACGACGTTGATGCCACGAGCGAGGGTCTGCAGGTCAGCATCGGGACCGGCCGCTGCGCGGAACTTGTCCATCATATCGAAGGCCGATTCGTTGCAGTAGAAGAACGGAGCCTGGAAGCGGGCGCCGCCGCCGGCTTCGAAATGGGTTTGTCCTGCTTCAACGCAGGCCTTGACGGCCGGCAGGAAATCTTCGGTCAATACGCGGGCACCGTAAACGGACTGGAAGCCGTCGCGGAACGCGGTGTTCATAATATGGATGGTTTTTTTAGCCACGGTTTTTCTCCTGGTTGATTAATTAAAGGGGTTAGCCACGTTTGGCCTTGATAGCCGCCAATGCCACTGCGATTTCTGCGCCGGGGTCCGCAGCCGTCTTGGCTTTGGGTGCCGCAGCGGTCTCTTCGGGGAAGAGGTGTGCATACTTTCGGAAAAATGCCGCCGTGCCGGTCATGATCCAGACCATCAACACGAGGAAGGCAAACACGGTTGCCATGCCGACAAACATAAGAACGCCGCCTTGCTTGAGAAGTTCCATCTTTTTTTGTCTCCTTGTTTTGGTAAAATGAGCGCCTTGTATACGGAATTTGCTTGGGCATAGCTAGTGAAAAACCCTGATTTTATTGGCGATTCTTAATAAAACACAGTCTCAATAGAGGATAATAACGAATATGGATTTTCGAATCGAATGGCACGATCGGCTGGGCTCGACCAATACCTGCATGCGGGATCGTTTTTATCACCATAACGGCATCGCAAACGGCTACGTGATTGCGGCGCGCGAACAGACCTGCGGTCGGGGACGTCAGGATCGGAAATGGAGATCCTCTCCGGATGCCAACCTATGCTTTTCCCTCTTTATTGATACCGCTGCCCCGCTCATTCAGGTCCCCTCCCTCACCATGGCAGCCGCACTGGCCGTCACCGACCTGCTGAATACCAAAGGGATCAGCGCCGCCCCCAAATGGCCGAACGACGTGCTCGTGGGCGATAAAAAAATCTGTGGCATTCTTTCCGAACGCGTCGAGAACAATGCGTTGCGAGGCATTATCGTCGGCATCGGACTGAATGTTAACATGTCCAGCGAAGAAGCCGAAGTCATCGACCGCCCCGCCACCTCCATGCTGATCGAAAACGGACAGGCGTTCGTTCCCTCCCGGATTCTCGAAGACCTTCTCCCGCAGCTTGAATTCTGGATTGTCCGCTGGGAAGCCGGCGGTTTTGCAGCCATTCGCGAAATCTGGACCGAAAAGGCCGGCCCCATCGGAAAAGCACTGAGCGTACACGACGGTGAAATCCGCAAAAGCGGGAAACTGGCCGGCTTCGGCGAAAACGGCGAGCTACAGCTCCAAACGGATATTGGGATCGAAACCATCTGGTCGGGCGATGTAAATTAATCCTCCGACCCACATGGAAGAACA
Source organism: Pontiella sp. (assembly GCA_050290185.1). Lineage (GTDB taxonomy): Bacteria > Verrucomicrobiota > Kiritimatiellia > Kiritimatiellales > Pontiellaceae > Pontiella. The sequence goes on along the minus strand of JBNKHE010000007.1, from coordinate 30,749 downwards.
CAGCACCATAAGAAATCCGAGTTTATTCTGTGTTCATCCGTGGCTTAATCATTATTCTGCATCTCAAATGAAGAGTGCTTTTCTATTTGTTCTATTGGCTTTTTTGCTGAACGGCTGCTCGACCGGCAAGGTATACCGCATACCGCGCGGCCAGAAGCCGCAAACCATCAACATAGAAACCACCGGCTACTGCAAATGCGGAAAATGCTGCGGCTGGAAGCGTAACTGGAAATTCCAACCCGTGGTGGCCTATGGCCCCGGTAAAGGGCAACCCAAGAAAGTGGGCATCACGGCAGCCGGAACGGTGGCCGACTGGGGCACCATCGCGGCCGACACCCAGCACTATCCTTTTGGTACCATTATGTATATCCCAGATTATGGTTGGGGACGGGTTGAAGATATCGGCGGCGATATCAAAGGCATGCATATCGACTTGTTTTTCCCTTCCCACCAGCAGGCACTTGAGTGGGGCCGGGAATGGAAGCAGGTCAAAGTCTGGAAGCCGCAAGCCCGCTAGTGTTCCAGTCGCTACTCCGGAACACAGGCAGATTTTGTGGTGATGGTCATGCGGATATTGGGGCTCAAAAGCCCGATAAAGTTAAGGAAGGCAGAGATCAAAACAATCACCCCGCTCATTTCCAGCACTTCCTCAAGAAGAATTTCTACAAGATAAACAATGTCGGCTCCATTAGCCCGCGTCCACAGCCAGCCCAAAAACTCGCAGCCCATGCCCCCCGCCACGAAAAGCGCTCCACCAATGAGCACCCGCCATCGCACGGCGGAGGGAAGTTGCCACCAAAGTTTAACGTAAATGAAGGAGAGAAAAAGCAAAACAACGGCATATGGCAACAACCATGCAAACGACGCCATCTGCAGTACAGGCAGCGTATTGTTTACGATGCCGCTCAAACGCTCGTGAAGGGACAAGGATTCATCGAGCCCCAAAAACAGAAAGATTACCGATAAGCCCATCCACTTTTGTCTGCTGATCTGATCGGAAATCGCTCTGGCAATGAACCACGTGAGGGCTGCACACATCCAGAGGAGCGTGGTCGAAAACAAGGCTGAGATGTTTTGTTCTCCATCCATGTTGATCAGATTGATGGGCCCATCGCGGTCACCGTTGATAACGGGAATATAGCTAGCAAGGTGAAGAACAATGAGTACGGCCATGAATACAACCAATGTACGAATCACCAATTTCGTGGAAACAACCATTTCCATAACTAAAATCTCCTTTAAAATACCAGTTAAGATAGCATAAACCATAATACATTAGCAACATATTAGTTTTTGATAAACATGACTGACTCCGGGGTCTCGCGTCAGAAAGTGCGCCGGAAAAATAGTTGCAGTTTTTTTGCGGATTTTCCGCAGGGCTTGCCTATAGTAACCCGCTTTTGAGGAATCCATATGGGAATACCACGTCTAGTTAGAGTGAATGAACTGCTGAAGCGCGAGATTGCAGAAGATCTCTACCGCAACTTCTCGATGTCCGATTTCGATGCGGCAGCCCTCACGGTCACGCGCGTGGAATGCGCCGCGGATTTGCGTGATGCCAACGTGTTCGTCTCGATCTTCGGGCACGAGGACGAACGCGACCGCATGATCAACTACCTCAACCGCCACCGTCAGGAAATCATCCGGCTGATGATCAAGCGCGTGAAACTCAAATACACCCCCCGCCTCCATTTCATCCTCGACGAATCGATCGAGGGCGGCGACCACATTCTGTCGATGCTGGCCGAAATGGAACGCGAAAACCCCGAAGCCTTCAAGGACGACGACCAGACCGATGAGAAACCGTAGACGCCGCGAACCCGATCCGTACGACGGCCTCCTGCTTGTCGACAAACCCAGCGAATGGACCTCGAGCGACGTCGTCGTCAAGATCCGCAACCACTTCAAGTTCAGCAAGGTCGGCCATGGCGGCACCCTCGACCCATTGGCCACCGGGCTGCTCGTCCTCCTGATCGGCAAGGGTACCAAGCTCTCCGACCGCATCATGGGTGGCGACAAAACCTATGAAGGGGTGCTCCGGCTCGGCGTGACCACCAACTCGCAGGACGCCGACGGCGAAGTGCTCGAAGAGAAGGATGCCTCGCATATCACGCGCGAGCAGGTCGAAGCCGTCATTCAAAACTATCTGGGCGACATCGAGCAGATTCCACCCATGGTCTCCGCCATCAAGAAGAATGGCGTTCCCCTTTATAAAATGGCGCGCAAGGGCCAGGAAATCGAACGCGAGCCGCGCAAGATCCATGTCTACAGCATCGAAGTGCTCGAATTCGACAATCCGCTGGTCACCTTCCGCGTCAAGAGCACCAAGGGCACCTATATCCGCACGCTTGCCCACGACATTGGAAACGACCTCGGCGTGGGAGGAAGCCTTGATGCTCTACGACGTACCGCCTCCGGCCCGCTCTCGATCGACAAGGCCCACACGATGGAGGAAATCCTCGCCTGCGACCGCGAATCCATAGGCGGAAAAATCTTTCATCTTACCGATATGATTAAGTAAACATGGGAAACCGTATTACTTACTGCGTATGACTCGATATGCTCTGGCCACCGGAATTCAATACGCAGTACACAATAAGCAGTAGCTCATCATGAAAATCATCCATTCACTCGAAGAATTCAGCGACAACAAAACTCCTGTAATCCTCGCAGCGGGTTGTTTCGACGGCCTGCACATTGGTCATACCGCCGTGATCAAGGTCGCCATCGAGCGGGCCCGCGCTATTGGCGGCGAAGCATGGGTGTTCACCTTCGACCCCCACCCCGCCAAGGTGCTCAGCGCCGACCATGCCCCGCCGCTTATATTCACCACCAGCCAACAGTCGCGCCATCTTCAGGAGATGGGCGTAGATGGATGCATCCTCCAGCCTTTCACGATCGATTTCATGAAACAGGAACCGGTCTCGTTTTTCGACCATCTCTGCAACTGCATCCCCGAGCTGGCCGGCATTTCCGTCGGCGAAGACTGGTCGTTCGGGCGCAACCGCTCCGGCAATGCGGAGCTGCTCACCAAACTGTGCGCCGAGCGCAAGATGTATTTCTCGGCTCATCCCGCCGTCTGCTGGAAGGATGAACGGGTCTCCAGCACCCGCATCCGCGAAGCCATCAAACTAGGCCATATGGACGACGCCATCGGTATGCTCGGGCGTTCTGTCAGTACAATCGGGACCGTCGTACACGGCAAAAAAATCGGGCGCGGACTCGGCTACCCCACAGCCAATATCGATCCCGAAAACGACATGCTTCCCCCGCGCGGAATCTATGCCGCCCGGCTCCGCGTTGGCAACCGCCAGCACAACGCGGCCGCCTACATTGGCCATCGCGGTACCTTTCACCAGAACGAGCCGCAGGTGCTCGAAGTCTACTTGCTGGATGAGCACGAAATCGATCTCTACGGCCTGCAGGTCGAAGTCAGCTACCTTGAATTCATTCGCGGCGACGAGGTCTTCGAAAACGCCGATCAGCTAAAGGTACAGATTGAGGACGACATCGCCGCCATCCGCGATGTCCTGGTCAAAAGTTTGTAGCCCCGCTTTTCAGGCGGCCCGCATAAAGGAGCAACCATGTATATCTATCTGGTATTGGCCGCTTTGTTTGGATGGGGCTTTATCGAGAACCTGACGAACGGTCAGGTAGACTGGACCGAAGCCTCAACCTGCCTGTTGCTCAGCGGAATGGGAATTTTTATGTTTTTCTGGATCCAGGTCAGCCACTCCCGTAGTCGGCAGACGATTGAATGGCTGCTGGAAAACAAAGATCAGATTACCAGCGATGAGCAGTTCTTCAGGAACTCCCCCGTATTCGACAAAGCCATTTCGAAAAAGACCAAACTGCGAAGCTTCAAGATTGTGACCTCGGTCGTATTTTTAACCAGCGAAAACGAGTTGGGTTTGGAAATCCGCAAGGGAATCTGGGCCGGGCTATTTGCCACAGTCTGGACCCTGTTGCTCGGCTGGTGGGGATTGCCATGGGGTCCCATCCGAACAATTCGGGCGTTGGCACACAATCTCGGCGGCGGAAAGACCATCACCGTCGACTACGCCATCCTCTCCGAAGAAACCGGATGGAACTTCGAAACCGGGGAAGGCAAATAACGAGCGGAGACTGCGCCCTGTGCGCATCGAAAGGATGCATCTCATGAAACCACGAATCAGCATGATTACACTCGGGGTCCGCGATCTTGAGGCATCGATTGAATTTTACGAAAACGGACTGGGTTTCCCTCGGATGGAATCGCCGCCGTCTGTGGCCTTCTTTACGCTCAATGGAACCTGGTTGGGGCTCTACGGACGCGAAGCGCTGGCCGAAGATGCACAAATCTCCGCCGAGGGCAGCGGTTTCTCGGGCTTTACGCTCGCCCACAATGTCGGCTCGGAACAGGAAGTGGACGAAGTGATTCAACAATCAGTCGCCGCCGGCGCGACACTGGTGAAACAACCGCAGAAGGTCTTCTGGGGGGGCTACTCCGGCTATTTCAAGGATCCCGACGGATATCTCTGGGAAGTGGCGCACAATCCCCTCTTCCGGGTCGGCCCGCAAGATGTGTAGACGAGATCCGTGACCTCGGCCGACGGCGGGGTCACGGCCCCGATCTACAAACGAATCTCCACCGATGCAAAGGCAGCGCGATCATCGAAGGCGCCGAAACCGATGGAGCCGGAAGGATAATCCATGTCGTGCGCGGTCATGAGCGGCGATTCCATATCATCGACCCAAACCGTAATATCGCCGGACGCCATATGCCGGACCTTGATCGTATGCCAGCCCTCGGTCATACGGGGCTCCGGCCGATCTTCAATATTGATCCGTCGGCGGGAATCGCCCTCCACCTTCATGACAATGTTATGGGTTTCTCCGTTGGAATCGTTCGAAATGTGCGCGTAGTAGAAATGCGTGTCATCTCGGTAGCCAAACAGGATGCAGACATCGCGACCGACGAGGGAAACGGGCTCGAGCGACTGCGCCTCCACCACCAGCGCATAATCCTTTAGGGCTTCCGCCGTCTTCAGCAGTGCATATTCCCCCGGACGCCGCACCGGCGGGCGCTGCGGCCCAGGCACGGCCAGGATGAGGCATTTGCGCCCATCGACGTCATCCGTCTTCCAGCTATGCGGATTCAACAGGGTGATGCGATCACCGGAATCAGACAATGCATACCGAGTGGTTTTCATAGGTTGAGCAAAGCAACACCTCGCAAATAGAATCGCAACTAAAAAACTGCAGGCATACCGTTTTGGCGGGCGCGACTTCAGGGCTTTACGGAGTAAAACCATCGTCTGCTGGCATCAGATAGCAAAACCATTGGCTAAAACAATGACAAAGAAAAGCAGACAAACAATGCACAGTCCGAGCGGAAAAAATGGTAACGACCCGCCCTCCGTCTTTCGACGTTGCAGTGAAACGTAGGCCGAAGCACCAGCCAGCGCCAGCGTCAGCACCAGCACGGAGAGAAAAGTCGCCTTGTTTTGCGCAGCATGGGCAACCCGGCTTCCCGTCGGCCCCACCATGGGAAGAATCATGCACAGGATGTAAAAGGAAAAACCCGCAGCAATGGCCAACGCAGTTCCCAAAGGTTTTTGGATCATGTTGTTTTCGTTCCGTTCCATAGTGGTAATCCAGAGAAGTTAGTTGATTTGGAATATAGGCAAGCAAACGACCGGGTTAAAGGAAAAACAGCCGACTTGCGCTCTGCACGGGTATATCAAGCAATCTCCACGGCGCGTGATCGCCCAAAACCACGCACATTGAATTCCTATCCAAGATATCTTTGACTTTGACAACGTGCCTGAACTACAAAGGTTCTTTATTTTTTACACTTACCCAAAGGACACATCATGAAACAATTCTCCATATTGCTCTGTTCGTTCGCCCTCTGCCTCACCACCTATGCGGAGTGGTTTCAAGTGGATTCCGTGATCAGCTACAACCAGATTGTTGCCTATCGTCCCAACGAATCGGCCAATACCATCAAGATCCGTATCAGAAACCTAGAAAACATCGAAGACATCCGAATGGACCGGTCCAAGGTATTGCTTTCAGGATCCTCCTCCCTGCAATTGGCCAAGGATATTCTTGAGGGACAACTGGTTTGGATTGATGAACTTGAAGAATCCAGCGGAATTTTTGTCGGCAATGTTTTTCCCTCCTATGAACAAATCGTCCGTGGATATGCAAAACAGCGCATGGTAGGAGGTCAAACCGTTCCTGCCGACGTCAAGGCAAAGATTCAGGACATCTACAGACGCATGATATCCAACCTGAGCACTACATCCTTTTATGAGGATGAAGCCCTCTTTCGGAAAGCCTTTGCCAGAGCATCTGGCGCAGGAGAAATCGCTGAAAAAGACCAATCAAACAACGACGTCTCGAGCAGTGTGTTTTTCGGTGGCAAATCGTATTTCACTTATGAAGCCGACTGCTATACCCATGAATACACCAAAGGAATCTTTGCGTATGAAGCCTTGAGTTGGTTCAAGGAAGAGGGACAGTTTCTCCCCGCAGATATACAGAGAATGTTCATTGCCTGGCTTTCACAATACCAAACTGCTCAGGATCAACGTGCCCAAGCCTTGGAAATGAAGATCCGGGACCTGACTGTCCGCTATAAGCTCTACAAGGACTTCCTCTTTGACGACTAATCGTTATGTGGCGCAAGCTGCATACCATACATCGAGTTAAAGATGACCACCAGGTTGGAAAAAACCATGCCAACCGCACAGTAGATCGGCGAGATCAACCCCATACCGGCCAGGCCCATTCCTGTGATGTTGTACAGGAAGGCCCAGCCGTAGTTCATCCGAATTTTGCGTCGCACCTTGCCCTGCAATAAAGGCAGGTCGCTTAATCGCCCGATCTCCGGAACCATGAAAACGCCGTCGGCACTCATTTTGGCAGGGATCTGGCCGGAAAAGACCGCCAGCCCGAGATCAGCCGTTGCGAGAGCCTGGGCATCATTGATCCCGTCACCGACCATCATTACAGTCATTCCCTGCTCTCGCAGTTTTTCGATTTCCTGTTGCTTGTCGGCGCTGCCCATTTCTCCACGGTAATGGGCAATGCCCAGTTCCGTTGCAACCTGTTCCACGACCGGCTGCCGATCCCCCGAAAACACAAATGATTCAACTCCACAGCCGTTCAGGTCGGTGATCAACCGGGCCGCATCATCCCGCACGGTATCACGTAAACCAACGATCATGATGCAACCGTCGGCATCACCAAACAAAACCAGCGTTGACTCGTGCAGTGCCGGAGGAATGGCAATATCCGGATACAAGTCGGCATTGCCTGCCCAATAGTGTCTGCCGTCCACGTTAGCCGAAACCACCGTCCGGGAGATCGTCCGGTCGGTGACCGGCTGCGGCGTCCCGACCGCCGTCAAGGCACGCGCAATGGGATGCTCGATGCCGTTCTCCAGCGAAGCGAGGATATTGAGCATTCCCGGATCTTCATTGCCCAGCCAAACCACCTCATGCACCGCCGGCGCACCACGCGTCAACGTCCCGGTCTTATCAAAAACGGCGACGGTGGGCTTTAGGGAAAGAACCGCCCCATTGAAGATCTGAATGCCCAGCTTGCGCACCTTCTCGATGGCTGCCGTCAGCACCAGCGGCTCGGCAATTCCAAAAGCGCACGGGCAGGCAACAATCAGCACACTGAGCATCCGTATGATCGCATCGTTTCTGGAGCCCGAAAAAAGATTAACGAGAAGCACCAGCCCACTGGCCAAAAGAACAAAAGGAACGAAAACCTGGCTGATCCGGTCCCCGAGGGAGAGTTGCTTTTTTCGTGTGTTGAATGCCTCGATTGTACTTTCGACGATGCGCCTGATCAGGTTGCTCCGGCCGGTTGCCGGAACGGATAACAGCGCATGATCGGATAGCAGTTTTGCGCCGGCACCGACATAATGCCCCGGTTCAAGCTCCACGCCATGCGACTCGCCGGTAATCAGACTGAAATCAAACTCGGCCGTTCCCAGCAGAATCCCATCGGTCGGAACCACTTCACCAAGCAGAACCTGGAAGGCGCAACCGGGATCCATTTCATCGACATTGATGTAGTCGTCTTGATCAACCCGGGCTTTCTTCGGAAGCTGCCATGACAGCGAACTGATCCGCCGGCTCAGCTTCTTGTAGAAACTGCCGGAAATAAGATTTCCGGTTTCGATGAGCATCAACAAAAGGGCAACTACATCGAAATAGAGGCGCGCAAAATCACCGACGATCAGAGAATAGACGGAATAGATCCAAGCTGCAGAAGAGGAAATCGCCACCAGGCTCTCCATGCGGAACTGGCGAACGGCAATCTGACGGAAACCCATGGCCATTGTTGTCCGCGCGGCGTACAACGGAACCAAGGTGCCGAATAAAGCCAGCAACAGCGAACAGACCAAACGCATAGCCAGCGGCACAGCCCAGCTTTCGGCGGAATACACAACGAAAGACAGCATCATGTTGTTCAGCGCAAAAAACCATCCGGCACCAAACCGGAAATAGTTGAATGAATCGCTCCTGATCTCATCGCCTTCGTAGTACTTGTACCCCAGCTTTTCGACATTCGCAGCAATGTCGTCCTTCCCTATTTTCATCGGATCAAAGGTTAGCGTGCACGTTTCAGCAATAAAGTTGAGGTTTACACGGGCCACACCGTGAAGCTTTCCTAAGCTGTTGTGCACCAACCAGGAGCAGGCCGGACACACCATCCCCCCCACCAGGAAGCAGAGTTCCTGTCCATGGGCAGATTCCGCATCCGGATGGAAATCAACATCTCCCCCCCCCGGGAATACCCCTTCGAGCAGTTGTTCAATACGTTCGTCGCGCTCGGCACCGTCCAGACCCATTTTCCCGACAATGGTATAGACCGCCGCGCAGCCCGGACAACAGAACTCGCCTTCCCCGCCGGGAACACTACGATTGCAGACTATGCAATGGATGGCCATTATTCGACGGGCTGCAGCTTAAGCACAAACAAGACCACGTAGAATATCCCGATGGCCAGACAGATCCACGGAAACGCCCTTTCAAAGCGCGCACCCCACTTCTTATCGACCAGACGGCCCAGAGAAATTCCCAGTTGCATGAAAAAGGTCTGGGTCACGACGAAGGCCAGCATAAACGCCCCGCCCATCCACCAGCTGCCATAACCGACTGCAAGGGCGAAGGCGGCATAGAGCATACCGCAGGGGATGAGCGATGTGCAGACCCCGCCAGCCGTGAGCTTGCCCAGTCCGCCGCTGAAGAATTGGGACATCCAACTGGTCTTCGGCGCCTTCAACCCTTTTTTGCGGAAGGCGTAGCCGGCAATGAAAAACATCATAACACCGGGGAAGAGCAACGACAGCATGGCACCGCGCAGCGGATGATCGCCCAGCTGGCAACAATAGTGCGCCGGCCCGATATTGATGAATTCGCCGAATGCGCCAAAAAGTATGCCCGCAAGGGTATAGCCAACAATGCGCCCCGTATTGAATAGCGACAGCGCCTTAAGGCTATGTTCCCGATGCAACGCGCAAACGGAAACATGTAACGGCCCGCACATGGCATAGCAGTGTGGTATGGCGAACCACCCGAAAATGGACCCGGCAACAATGGCGGCAATAAGTTCCTTCATAATTGCGGCCTAGACTATCACCAATTCCATGAATTTCAATGACAGCGAGAATTTATTGACGGATGAAAAAGGACAAACAGGACCCGGGTAGGTAGTTGACTCCCCCAGTCATAGAAAATCAGGAAGCGTTCTGTTTAAAAACTAGGGGCGTTCGGTGCCAAACAGGGATGTATAGCCTCCGGAATCACCGCTGCCGCCCCCGCCATTCCCGGTATCAAGCCCGAAAAAATCGTTCGAAGGCGTAGTGCTTTTAGTTGCAGGTTTGGGCGGCCGGCCGTTGGTAATGAAGGCAAAGCTATCCAGACCGGAATGGATACCGTTCAGGTTGATCCACATCACACCGGTAATGTACCGGCCCTGGGGGGCTCTTGCTCCGAAAAAAGTGTCATCGCGGGATTTCCCCGAACGACAGTTTATTTCTGCCATCTGGGCAATGATGTCGCCATTGTCCAACGTTACTTTCATGAGCCATCTGGAAGTTTCTGCCGATCCGTTGCGACCGAGTATCGTTCCTCCAACGGCTATCACATGTTCCTTTTCAGCAAAACCTTGCTCCTCGAAGCTGAAATTAAACGAGCTTCCGATCTTTATCTTGTCTTCACCCACGATGGATTTGGCCAGAAAACCGCCATTGGTTCCCTCACCCGGGCCCGAGATAGGCAAACAGATATTTGCCGCAACGAAATCGGTGCGGATATCATCCACGTTCTTGATGATCAGGGACTTCTTATCGCCAAAACCGGCAGCAAAGCAATCCGTCTGATGTCCCCCTTCGATCTGGGAGTTATCAAAACTGACCACACCGCCGCACCCGTTGGTGAACGCCTTAAGAATTTCATCCCGGAAGGGGTCGATTTTGATAATCAGAGAAGGATTTTCCCCAACACCCGACGCATTGCCTTCATAGAAGTCGGCGTTCCGGTCGACCACATTCCCATCAGCCGACCCATCATATTCCCCGACGACGGGAAAGGTGACCATGTCGGCAACGGACTGGCTAGAGACCAGCCCTCCCCCCATACAACACATGATGATAAATCCAGATATCCTCATAACTCACTCTTCCTTATAACAATCCTGCAGATAAATCCTTAAAAACAATGGACAAAACAACTACACGTACGCTCAATCGCCATCAAACAAACAAGCCGAATAAATATAGCAAATTATACTAATTACGGACGTCCAGGATACTCACCAAACCGATATGCCTATAAATTATTGTGTATGTTCTGCATGATACAATTTCAGCACATGGCATCCATTACAAATAGCCCTTAAGTATATAATCCCTTACTGCCTGTTGGAATTGCGCGTTTTGACAACGTCCGCAGTCTTCACGCGCATGATGGACCAATGATTAATTCCGGTCATCCAGCGATTCATTCTTGGCCACTCGTCGTATTCATAACAAGACCGACGGCATTTGCAAGAAGCCACAATACTATTCGGCCGGAGGAATCACTTCCTGTTCTGGATCGACGAGCTGGAAGAGGGTGTTCCCTTCCCCGAGTTCGGTCGTGCAGGCCTCGGAACATAGATTGCAGTTGCTGCAATCGGTGCCACGGCTTTCAAAACGGGCCCTGAGATTAAATGGGCAGATATCATCGCATCCCCGGCAGTTGGTGCAGCTTTTTTCGGGATTGGAAAAATCCATGTAGCGCGTGTTTTCCGACTGCAGTAGCATCTGGATCAAGGCGTAGGGGCAGCCTCTTTTGCAGAAATGTTCCTGATAATGAACAAATAAACCCAGGAAACCGGCAAAAATTGCCACCGCGATTCCGATTAAGCTCCAATTAACTTTCGCTACCATCTCCACCTGTTTTGAAAGAGGCAGGAAAAAGGAAAGGATGACCTCGACCAAAAAGACGGATAGAACTATGGCCCATAACCAAACCTTGGCAGGTCGACCTTCCGACTTCTTTGTAGTTGGGCTGTTGACGACCTCGAGAAACAGGTGCATCGGACACATGTGCGAGCAAAAGATCCGCCCCTTTTTCATGGAAAAGAAAACGACAAAAAGCAGCAGGCCGACAATGGCGAACAATGGATAAAACATGGTTGCCAGACCAAACTTCATGCCGTAGCACCGGATTACCTCGTTCTCTAAATCAAAACAAAGCCACCGCATCGGGATGCTTGCCAGAACCAGCATGCTCAATCCCTGGATGATACGACGACGCTTTGAGTATTTCGATCTAGCCATGGAAGTTCCCTTGCTCATGCCTTTTAATTCCATCCCCGCACCAGATCGTCCAAGGCTGAAAACAAAACGCTATTGAAAAGCGCTTACTTCCAGGGCGACACAAAATGCGTAACAAGATATACGAGACAGGCAATCGTCAGGATGATCTGGATCGCAATGTTAAACTTGCCGACATTGGCATGCCCCTGCTTGATCTCGGTCGTTGTTTCAAGCATCTCGTCATTGTTTTCTTTATCGCTCATGCTCAATTCCTCGCCGCTCTATTTTTCGTAGTCGTTAAGTGGGTTGCCGTTTTCATCTACACGCCAGTTCTTGTTGCGTCCCAGTGTCTGGATATAGGCCGTCAGATCCTTTATTTCCTGATCCGACAGGTAGGCGAACGAGGGCATGATGGATGCTTTCTCATAAATACCCTTTCGATCCGGGAACTTCTCGCCCATGTTGCGCGGATCCTTGAAGTGTGCCCAGTGCCATTCAGACGAATACTTTCCGCCCACCCGTGCCAGATCGGGGCCGGTTCTCTTTGTGCCGAGGAAATGCTGGTGGTCGTTCACATATTCCCACTCTTCCGAAACCGCGGCGGGCACCAAGCGCCAACCGTAGCGACGCTGGTCGGAATCCAGGTGGCGGACCTGTTGGGTATGGCAATAGACGCAACCCTGACTCTTGTAGACTTCAATCCCGCGGAGTTCCTGTTCCGTATATTCATGAACCGGATGTTCCGTGGTCCACATTTCCTTGTTCACCATCGGCGGGACAATAGTGGTCAGGACGGCCCCTATTGAAAACAGCACAAAAGCTCCCGTGGCGGTCCAAAGCAAACTACGTTCAATATCGATTTTCATAATGCAATCCCCCTACCCGGCAACGGTGGTTTCGGTTTCAGTATCCTCGGCATACTTTCCGAAGAACGTCTGCAGGACGTTGTACAGGAAAAGGAAGTAAGCGAGGAAAATGCCGCATCCCGTAACAAAGCGCATGATGTGCGCATGCCGGATCGCCGCAAGAGTTTCAATGAACGTGTTTTCCGGATTAAGCCAGGCATACCCCTGCACCACACCTGCGATCCAAAGAACCGCAAAAAATGGGATACTGGACAGCGTCATGATCCAGAACTGCAGGTCCCCCAGCTTTTCGGAATACAACTTGCGGCCGGCCAGTTTTGGCGCAACATACAGGATGCCGGCCATGGCATAATAGGAAAACGCGCCGAACAACGCCATATGGGCGTGGCCGACCACCCAGTCGGTTTTACTGGTGATTTCATTGACCGAACGGATGGCCTGGAAAGGTCCCTGCAGGCAGGTAAAGATATAGTAAACGGTTCCCATCATTAACAACTTCGGAATCGGCCCCTTCATGCGAGTTCCGCGCGGGGCCGTGGCAAACGTTCCGAAGAAGTTGGTAATCACCGCCATAACCGGAATGATCAGGCTCCACGAGAAAATAATCGACACCGTTTGCAACCAATACGGTTCTGGACCATGAATCATGTGGTGCGCCCCCGTCCAGACATACACGAAGGAAATGACCCAGAAACCAACCATACTGAGCTTGTGAGAATAGATGGGCGTATCAAGCTGCTTGGGAATCATGTAGTAGGCAATGGCCACCCCCAGGGGCGTGAAGATTAAACCGACCGCGTTATGCACATAGAACCAGCTCAGGTTGGCCTGATTGATACCCGCAACCATCGGCAACTGGGTAAACATGTTACCGGTGATGTAGACGAAAGTCGTCCAGATAACCGATCCCAGGGCATACCATACGGAAACATAGAGATACTTCACCTTCCGGATCGCGATGGTGCCTACCACATTGATGAAGAACATGACCCAGCAAACCGCAATCAGGTAATCGAACGGAGAAGGAATTTCACCGTATTCCACGTTCTTGACGTGACCCAGCAGGATTGAAATAAATCCACCAAGCACCGCAATGTTGTAGAGGATGCCATTCGCGACCCCCAGTTTTTCCGAGAATAACCGGGTATGCAGAATCCGCGGCAGAACCCACAGGAGAATGCCCATATCCGCCTGCAACAACCATCCGAACAAGTTGATGTTCGTATGCAGCATGCGTACGCGTGGCATAGAAAGGTATTCAATCTCGCCCACCGTCGGCACGACGAATTTGAGAGCAGTCAACAAACCCATCGTCAGGGCCAACCCAAAAAAGACGGTCGACGCGATGATCATCGTTTTTGCAGCAGTATCTTGTTTCATTACTTTGATTCCTTGGTGGTGTTGCTCCGGATAAAGGCAATTATATCCAGAATGGTCTGGTCACTTAAATGGTCGTGCGACGGCATCGGCGTTCCCGCCACGCCCAGCAGAATCGACCGGTACAACCTTTCGTCGGTCACATAGGGCTGGCCCATGAAGTCCTTGTTCAGCAGGTCGCGCGGCAGCGGATGCACCAGAAAATAGGCATTCGGCCCCTTTCCGTTGGCCAGTTTACCGTGGCATGAGGTGCAGTTCTTCTGGAATGCGGCGTATCCACGATCCGGATTGCCCGCCTCGACAACCCGATCTTTTTTGCGGCGGAATTTCGGACGTTCCGGATCACCGGGCTTTGGCAGGTCAACTTCGATACGCATAAAGTCGCCCGCACCCTCAAGACTCTTGCTCTTGACGTACTGGATCAACGCATCGATCTCCTTATCGGAGAGAATGTTTTTCCACGGCGGCATGGCCGTACCCTTCACCCCCTCGCGAATCGAGGTTTTGAACCGATCTTCGTAGGAGGCCACAAACTGCGACCTGAAGTCGCGCGGCAACGGATCCAGCATTTTGGAAACCGGTCCCCGTCCATCCAGATTCTCTCCATGACAGGAAACACAGTAGTTCGCGAACAATTTTTCGCCCGATTCGCTGTCCTTTTTGTAACCGAACGTGGACAGGAACATAACCAGACTCTCCAACTCAGCATCGTTATAGTCCTTGAAGGTCGGCATGATCGAGTCGGCCACATGCATGCGCGCGTTGACGATATGGTCCTTGATGTACTGCTTGCCGCGGGCGCGCAAAGCATAGGTCAGTTCGGGCCCAACGCTTCCTCCCGTCAAATCACCGTCTTCATTCTTAAAGGAATGGCAGTTGATGCAACCACCGCGAGCGATCGAGCCCTCATAGGCAACCCCTGCGAAGAGGGCGCGGCCGGCCGCAAGGCTAGGACTTTCGATGCGGGCCAAGTCGGATACCGGCTTGACATATCCAATGGGCGAGCTCTCTTCGGAGCGTAACCGCTCCTTCTGCTGACCCTTGAGATAGGTAGCCAATGCATGAACGGTTTCTTCATCGTCTATCCAGTCAAATTTCGGCATTTTTGTGGTGGCCAGGTTGGCACTGGGTTCAACAATGGATTCAAGCAGATATTCAAAGTTAAACTTCCCGCCTGCATCCGTCAGTTCCGGTGCTTGCGATGATGTCGAAACCCCCGCGATCGTATGGCACCCCCAGCAGGCCTTTTCCAGGAAGAGGTCGCGCCCCTTCTGGTACTCTTCGGCACCGGCCAGCTCCCCACCTTCCATGGCATGACAACGGTTACAGTTCGCCTGGGCGGTTTTGCCAGCCAAAAGCGGAGACGGCCAGCCATGGTATTGCCCGTGGGCATCATGGATCTCCAAGGCCCGACCGTTTCCATCGTGGCAAATGGCACAGCCAATCTTACCAAAATCATGCGGATCCTTCTCGACTCCAGGCACGATCGGCGGGTGCAGGGCCAACGGCTGCTCGAAACCGGCAGCATCGGGATTCGATGCGCCGATATGACAGGACTGGCACCGGTCGACAATGATTGCACCCGGCGTCTTTACATTCACCTGTTTAATCTCGACCTTGAAGTCCTCTACAGCCAATTGCTCATAATATTCCTTCTGGTATTTCGCGAAGTCCTGATCAAGCGCCTTGACCAGCGACATCCCAAAGAAAACGAACCCGATCAATGCCAGCAACAGCAGAATTCTATAATCCTTTATCATCCTAGTGGCCTCCCCCAGCAACATGTTCCCATGGGTATACGATCGCCCAGTTTTGACCGCGGAAGTAAACCCCGATAATGATCAGCACCAGCATGAAGATATACATACCAATAAAGAGGGCATTCAGCAGGTTGCGCTCGCGCGCAAACCAAACCCCCGGAATATTGGTTTTCCACGTTTTCGTGAACGTCTCGAAAAACATTTCAACATACGGAAGAACCATCGTTCCGCCGGCCAGAATGCCGGGAATGACGATCCCGCCGATAAAGCCGTGGTAGCTCACCAGTTCCTGCAACCCGAGAAAGTACCACGGGGCCTTCGACGGATTGGTCGGATGGTTGGGATCGGCCGGCCCTTCGAGCGGCGCATCGAACAGGATGGAAATCACACTCATCACCACCACAACGCCGAGCAGCACCATCAGTTCGCGGATGATCAGCTTCGGCCAGGCGAACATCATTTGCTCGACCTCTTCATTGACCTTGGGCTCGTTGCCCTTGACAATTTCCACCAGCTTGTAGCTGCGGGCGGACTTGAAAACCGAGTTGTTCTTTACCGGCCCGAATTCTTCGTCGGGAATTTGCTTTTCCTTCGAAGTATCCGCAGGGCGGGCCAGACCGCCATCCTTGCGGATGCGGAAGAAGTGGACCGCAATCAGCATAGTCGCAATAAGCGGCAAGACCGCACAGTGGAGCACATAGAAGCGGATCAGCGCCTCGCCGCCCACGTCGGAATCACCGAGCAGGATGCCGCGGATAATAGCCCCGCCGGGAGCGATCTTGGCGATTTCCGTACCGACTTTGACGCCCCAGAAAGCCAGCTGGTCCCATGGAAGCAGGTAGCCGGTGTATGAAAGGAAAACGGTAACCAGCCCCAGAATGCAGCCGATCACCCAGTTGAATTCGCGCCCGCCACGGTGTGCACCGGAAAGATACACACGAAGCATATGCAGCGCCACGAACGCCACCATGGCGTGTGCAGACCAGCGATGCATGTTCCGGACAAATCCGCCCCAAAAGATATTACTTCGCAGATTGAGCATACGGCTGTAAGCATCCGGCAGTCCATCAGGCCCCAGCGCGGTTGAAGGCACATAGTGGAACATCAGCATGATCCCCGTACCGGTGAGAATCAGAAAAAGATAAAAGGTGATCAACCCCAGCCCCATCGTGGTCTTGAACTTAACGGAGCGTTTATGGATTTTAACAGGTTGAATGTGCAGCATGACATTGCTGAACATGATTTTGGACTTGGTCAGCCCTGTATTGTCAAAGCCATGGCGGAAGATCGAGTAGTAGATCTTGTTTCCAAACGCTTTGGCCGATTCAATCAATTCATTCATTATCAATTTCCCCCTTTGGAACAGAGATAGCTATACAACAGCGAAGAAGGTGTCTTCCGGCAGGTCGGCTCCTGAATCGATTTCAATCTGGTTGCCGGGAACCAGCTTTATCGCAAGCCAATGCAGCGTCCGGGGAGCAGGACCACCCACAACAAGACCATCGGAATCGTACTGCGATCCATGGCACGGACATTGGAAACCGGTTTCCACCCGTTTGACTGTACATCCCAAATGCGTGCACACGAGTGAGATCGCCCCAAGCTCCGTTTCGCTCTTCCGCCGGAGGATAACCTTCTGGTCTTCAAACAGCAACTCATCGCCCACTTCGGGCAGATCATCGACCGGCACCAGGAATTTTTTTGGCGTGCCATAGGTAACCACCGGAAACATATACTTAAACAAAGCGCCTCCAGTTCCCGCAGCCACCAAACCCAGCAACCCGAAGGCAGATCCCAAGGTGATCAACTCACGACGACTGGTGCCCTTTTTCTCATTTTTTTCCATATTATTTCTGTCCTCCATTCACGGCACCGTCCGTGTGCCTTTCATCTTCGCGGAAAATTACATATTTCGCTTCTTCCGGATCATCAAACTGCCCGTCTTTTACTGCCCAGCGGAACAGCAAAAAGAAAATGAAGCCCAGCACCGTAGTCGATAACAGAAGAATAATGGTAAGAATCAGCATGGGGCTATCCTAAGCAAAACAATCCTCAAAACTGTTCACCGACATTTTACAGGCGCCGGTGGGACATTTCTGTGCGCACATGCCGCAGCGGATACACTTCAACGGATCGAACAGCATGACTGAGCCTTCCGCTTCCGCCACTTCCATGCTGCCAAACTCCTTCTCGGCAAGAACCACAAGATCCTCACCGCCATCAACGCGATCAATCGTCTTCATCGACAGGCAGTAGGACGGACACACATCCACGCATCCTCCGCAAAGGATACAGATATCGCCTTCGAAGGTCGGGTGAATATGACATTCAAGGCAACGTGCTGACTGCTTTTTGGCCTCTTCATCGTGATATTCAACGGTCGTATTAAAATGAGGATCTTTAGCCGGATCAACCGGGAGCTCTTCGCGTTCCTCCCGTTCCTCATTCACATAGGCCGAGCCGCGCCCGTATTCCGGCAGGTCGGTAAAGGTGAGCTTGCGCTTGAGCTTCAATGGTTCGTTGCCGGAAAGATAGGAATGGATCCCCATGGCCGCTTGGCTGCCCGTTGCAACCGCGTTGATGAACAGCTTGGGACCGAGGGCAATGTCGCCGCCAGCGAAGATATTCGGTTTGTTAGTCTGCCAGGTTTCTTCGTTGACTACCTGTACCAACCCGCGGCCATCCACACCCACGCCCGAACCTTCCAGAAAAGACACATCGGACATCTGGCCAACCGCAAAAAAGACCGCATCGCCTTCGATCAGGCGGGTTTCTTCCTCCATCTGGGGGGAAAATTTACCCTCCTCGTCGAATACACGAATGACTTTGCTGACCAGGAGTCCCTTGATCTTGCCGTTTTCGACGATAATTTCCTTCGGACCCCAGCCATCGTTCTGGACCACGCCTTCGCGGCGACCGCCATCACGTTCGTCGACCGAACCCGTCATTTCATTCAAATGCTCACGCTCGAGGCAGGCCAGCTGCACTTCCGGCGAACCACAGCGCAATGCGGAACGGGCCACGTCGAATGCCACATCGCCGCCACCAATGACGATAGAGCGTTTCGAACTCAGATCCCACTTTTCTCGCATGTTGAAATCAAATAGGAACTGCAGGCCAATATGGGCATCTTCATGGTCGGCATTCGGAATCGGAATCTTGCGGCCGCGCGAAAGCCCCACACCAATGAAGACAGCGTCATGCTTCTTCTCCAACTCCTCGAAGGTAATGTCCGTACCGACATCAACCCCGTTCTTCACTTCAATATTGCTGAAGCACTCGATGGATGCCAGTTCGTCTGCCACGACTTTTCTGGACAAACGATTAATCGGCACACCCTGCACCAGTTGCCCCCCGGATTTTTCCCAGCGTTCATAGATGGTGACGCTATATCCTAGACGCGCCAGATCGTGGGCACAGGTATATCCAGCGCAACCACCGCCGATCACACCGACCGACTTTCCGTTCAGTTCCGGGTGCAGGGAACCGGGTGCAATGGAATATGTAAGCGGAGTTTCAAGATCGCCCGTTTCCGGACCATGCTTGTCGGTCAGATAACCTTTGATGTTGCGGATCACGACCGATTCATCGACATCGCCGCGCCGACAGCCTTTTTCGCATGGGGCACCGCAAATCTTACCGCATATTGACGCAAAAGGATTGGTGGCACGGGAAATGGCGTATGCTTTCTTATACTCCCCAGCCACGGTGGCCATCAGGTAGCCCCGCGCATCGGTTTTTACCGGACACGAATTCCGGCACTTCACCTCGGCTTCGTAATAATCCTCCGTCGGCAGTTCGACTTTAATTTTATCTTCAGCCATGGCCTAGCATCTCCTTGCTCAAGCAGTAATGTGCCTAAATCTGCCCGTTTTAGTCACCTCTTTAAAAATCGGATTTATTACACCGTACAAAACCGATTTCAACCTTTTAATTGGTATTTATATACCGAATTATTTTCGATGTATTATTTCACCCAGTTTTTGGCCTCCCGAGCTCACGGAAACGAGGCAAAATTATGCTCAAACAATTCTCGCATTTGCTTTTCTTCAGCTTTAGCATTTCGCTCGCATTATCAAGGAATCCTTCCCATATGGGAATGTAATAATCGGTGGATTCTTCAAGAATCCGCCCTGTTGGAAAAATGGCCTTTAATGGCCTGTTATAGGAACAAGGAAAAGCTATGTCAGATCAGCTCGAAAACGGCACCGTCAAGTGGTTCAACGATGAAAAGGGCTTTGGCTTCATTGCCCGCGAATCAGGCGACGATGTGTTCGTGCACTTCAC
Organism: Pontiella sp.; assembly: GCA_050290185.1. Classification (GTDB taxonomy): domain Bacteria; phylum Verrucomicrobiota; class Kiritimatiellia; order Kiritimatiellales; family Pontiellaceae; genus Pontiella. The sequence goes on along the minus strand of JBNKHE010000007.1, from coordinate 10,647 downwards.
CGCCATCAATATGGAAGGCCGCCGCAGCCTCAAGGAAGGTCAAAACGTTACTTTTGAAGTGACTTCAGGCCAAAAAGGTCCGCAGGCCGCCAACGTTTGCGTTGTCGACTAAGATACCTGCGCATCCTTAATTCCATCCCCCACCCAATGGCCAAAGATGTATGCCTTTGGCCACTGGGAATTTATGGTCTCCAACAAAAGTATGCCCACGTGCGGCCAGTGTTTGTTGAGAAAGTTCTAGTTGTTGTAGAATGTGGTTCTTTGCCCTGAAAAGAGCGCGTATTTGTCCGCTTTAAACGCCTTTGTCCCGAATAAATTCATCAATGATGAAACCGAGTCTGTTGAGAAAGACCCGTCTATTTCAGCGATGAGGTTGCAGGACACGGTTCTTGGCAGCGCAAAGTAGGTCTGCTCGCAAGACCAATAACCAAAGACCATTATTTCGGCAGGATCGCACACCAAACTGGACGTTATTCACGTTCAATTATGTCCGGAGAATCGCGTCCTTATACACCCACGTTTATGCTGAAGCCGCCCAAGGGCGGCCAGTCGTCCATTAGAGGGTCGGCGTAGAGGGCAGCGCCCCACCGCCACCACCGGTAGGAGGAGGCGGAGTGTTGCTCACGGGTGTAGAACCTGAACTTGAACTGCTGCCACCAGAGGATCCTACAGCGGCGGCCGCGCCGCCCGCGACGACGGCTTCACCTAGCAGAATCCGGCCGGTGCGGCCCGCATCTTCACCCCAAGCTGCCGGATTTAGCCAGGACAGGCTTCCCCCCGTGGCAATCGGCGATTTCCAGCGATTCGGAGCAACAAGGGCAACAAAATCACCCCAGGTTGAAAATTCCAATCCAATCTCAGCGTATTGCCCGGAACCCGTGGAGCGTCCGTTTGTGACGAGTTCTGGCCCATGCGGGCCGTGCGCAGGATATGTCGACGCACATCCGGATATAAAAGCTGTTGATAGCAAAATACTTGTAACCTTAATCAGGTTCATCTTTTTTCCTCCTGTGAGCGTCGTAAACTACACCCACAAACCGACAAATCAATCTACAATTAAGGGAAATAAGCGGAGCTAATCCAATTCGATCACGGCATCAAGCATACGATCATCATCGAAGAGGTACCGACCGGTAAAATAGCGGCCTTCCAGCATATGCGGGAACCAGGTCGGATCATCTTCCCACATATGCTCAAACGGAAGCTCATCGATTGAAAACCAGGCAGGAATCGCCTCGTCGGTTTCGGTGGGATCGCCTGTGTAGCCGGTTCCCGTGAATACATAACCATGGATGGAATGACCATCCACAAACTGGAAAAAGAGCTCTCCCGCTTTCTCCACACCCAACGGAGTGATGCACAACTCCTCCTGGGTTTCCCGGATCGCACATTCGCGCGGGGTCTCTCCCGCTTCGAGTTTTCCACCGGGACCATTGATCTTGCCTTGGCCAAAGCCGCGCTTCTTATGGATCAGTAGAATATTTCCTTCCTGCATCACAAACATCAGAGTTGCACGTACAACCGGATCCCAGTTTTTCCAATCGATTTCATCTACCTTCTTGTACATTCCATAACTCCAAATAAAAACCGCCGCGCAGTGTGCAGTGCGCGGCGGTGCCAGACAAGGTTTGATTGAATGAAGGATTAATCGCCCTTGTGTTCGTAGAGGTGCACATCCCGCTGAGGGAACGGAATGGTGATGTCGTCGGCATCGAAGCGCTTTTTGATCGCTTCGGTCACACCAAAATAAACGCCCCAGTAGTCAGCGGGCTTGCACCACGGCCGCACAGCAAAATTAACGCTGCTGTCAGCCATCTCTTTAACGAAGATATCGGGAGTTGGCGATTCCAGAATACCGGGTACTTCGGCCAGTGCAGCCTGTATCGCGGCACGCGCCTTGTCGATGTCATCGCCATAGCTGATGCCAGCCACCATATCAACTCGGCGAGTATTGTTGGCTGAAAAGTTCGTAATGTTGTCCGCCGTCAGCTTGCCATTGGGCACGATCGTCTTCCGGTTGTCGAGCGTGTCGATCACCGTGGTAAAAATCCCGATTTCGCGAACGACCCCAAGCACGCCCCCAGCATCAATCAATTCCCCCACCTTGAACGGCTTGAAAATGATCATCAACACCCCGGCCGCAAAGTTTGATAGCGATCCCTGCAACGCTAGGCCAACGGCCAGACCGGCGGCTCCCAGAATCGCGATGAACGACGTGGTCCTGACATCCAGCGTATCGAGCGCTGCTATGATGACGCAGATCTGCAGCGCTACATGCGCAAGACTGGACACAAATGAGATCAACGTGGGATCAACCTTGCTCCGCTCCATGAGCTTCGCAATCCCCTTCTTGATCATCTTCGCGATCCACATGCCGATGATCAGTATCGCTATCGCACCCAGCACTTTCATGCTGTAGGTAGCTATCAGCGTTTGTATCGTTTTGATAATGCTATCGCTTCCTTCCGCGACCGGTGCCACTACCGATGCCACATTGTTTGTAATCATAGTCTATCTCCTCCCATGGTTGAATTCCTCGCAATTAATTACCGGGAAGTATAAATCCCGGCAAAGGGGAGGCAAGCAGATAGGTCTTCCTAACAAAAAAAGAGCCTAGGGCATTTCCGGCCTCCGGCTCTCCCACGCAACTTGGTTGGGCGACTAGTCTTTCTTGTGTTCGTAGATATGCACGTCGCGCTGGGGATAGGGAATGGAGATGTCGGCTTCGTCGAATTTCTTTTTGATGGTTTCGGTCGTATCGAAAAAGACGCCCCAGTAGTCCTCGGGCTTAACCCACGGCCGTACGACAAAGTTGACGCTGCTGTCGGCCATTTCGCTCATGGCGACCTGCGGAGCCGGATCCTTGAGGATGCGCACGTCGGCATTCACGATATCATTCAGTATCGCTTTGGCCTTGTCGATGTCATCATCGTAGCTGATGCCGGCCACGATCTCGATTCGGCGCGTCCCGTTTGCATTGAAGTTCGTGATATTGCCCCCCGTCACACCCGCGTTTGGAACAATAATTTTCTTATTGTCGGGAGATTTCAGGAGCGTGGTAAAGATGCCGATTTCGACGACACTTCCAACGACCCCGCCAGCTTCAATAAAATCGCCGACCTTGATCGGCTTGAAGATGATCATGAGCACGCCCGAGGCAAAATTGGCCAGCGAGCCTTGCAGCGCCAAACCGACAGCCAAGCCGGCGGCACCCAGAACTGCAACAAAGGATGCCGTCGGAATGTCCAGCACACCCAAGGCGGCAATCACCACAAAAACCTGCAAGCCAACGTGGGCCAGACTGGATATGAATGAAACCAGCGTGGGATCCACCTCCCGCTTCTGCATAACCTTGACGATCCCTTTCTTGACCCCCTTGGCCACCCACATCCCGATGATCAAAACGAGCAAAGCTCCTATGAGCTTGGCACCGAATTCCATACCCACTTCCTGCAACTTCTCGATTGTCATTTTTATTCTCCCTGTTTTGGTCTACTGTAAATGCACCGTTGAATGCCGGAATTATAAAAAGATTTCACTGGGCGGCAAGCAATTACAAATATTGCTTATACCCTGAAGATACGAAAGGAGTTGAACATGAACAAGACACGCTCATTGACCCGATTCATCCCCGCCTTTCTGGCGATTCTAATTCTGCCGACCTCCGGGTTCGCGACCAACTGCCTCTGGAAGGCCACATCTGATCACGGAACGCTTTACTTGCAGGGATCCGTCCATCTGCTTAAAGCTGAGGACTATCCGCTCGACCCGGCCATTGAAGAAGCCTACACGAAGAGCGACACGCTGGTTTTTGAGACCGACATCGAACAAATGCTCTCCGCCGACTCCCAGAAGCTCCTGCTTGAAAAAGCAATGCTCCCCGGTAACCGGACATTACAGGGGGAACTTGACGCGGAAACCTATGCCCTTCTAGCCAAGGAACTCTCCAAAACCGGACTGCCTCCGGCCACCCTTCAAAAGTTCAAACCATGGTTTGCCACCATGACGCTCACGGTTCTGCGCATGCAGTCCATGGGCCTGGACCCCAATCTCGGACTCGACCAATACATGCATCACAAAGCCCTGACCGATAAGAAAGCCGAGGTTGGACTCGAAAGCCTGGAATTTCAGATCAACCTGTTTGACGCGCTATCGGAGGGAAATCAAAACGCCTACACCCGGCACGCCCTTGCTGAACTGGAACAGATGGAATCCATGCTGACGGACATGATGACGGCATGGAAAAAAGGCGACCTAAGCAAACTAGACGAAATGACGCGCGAGAGCTTCAAAGAATACCCCGGCATGTTCGAGAAGTTCGTGACCGACCGAAACAAAAGATGGATAGAGGAACTCGACAAGCTGGCCGGGAAGGGCAAAACCTGCATGGTGGTCGTCGGAGTCGCGCATCTGGCCGGCGAGGGTGGCCTCCTCGAACTGCTCAAAGCCAAGGGATACTCCATAGAACAACTTTAGGCAAATTCCGCGATCATGAACGTATGATCCGAGGGCTTCTCCATCATTCGTGGCTCCAGATCAATATCGCAGGAAACGCTCTTCTCGGCCAGAAACTTAGTGGCGAGCACGTAGTCAATTCGCCAACCCAAATTGCGTTGCACCGCATTTTTAATCCGATAGTCGAAGAACGAGTACAGCTCTTCGCCGGGGTGATGCTTGCGAAAAATATCCTCAAAGCCAAAGGAACAGACATTCAAAAACGCATCGTGTGCATCCACGTGATAGCACGGATCGTTCTTGTGGCTTTCGGGATTCGAAACATCGATCGGCTCGACGGCAATATTGATATCGCCGATCCACGCGATGGGCTGCTTCGGCGAATATTCCTTTTTAAACAGTGCTTTTAGCCGCTTGTACCAGTTCAACTTGTATTTGTACATAACGTGGTCGATTGCACGGCCCTGCGGCACATAGGTATTCACCACCGCAACGCCATCGACTATCCCGCGCACCAACCGCGTCTCATCCGCAGGCCCGCCATCGTCGAAACCGAATTTAACGTCCTGAGGCTCGGTTTTGCAGATCAGAGCCACACCGTTGTACGATTTTTCTCCCTTGAACACGACATGCCATCCCGCCGCCTCGATTTCTGCTGCCGGAAAATCGGCATCCTGCGCCTTGGTTTCCTGAATGCCCAGCACATCGGGCTGGTGCTTCTCCAGCCACTGCAGAATGATCGGCAACCGCGAACGGATGGAATTGGCATTGAACGTTGCAATTTTCATAGTGTATGTCCGTTTACTTAAATCTAGTACCGATCTAGTCGAATTTAATGCGGCAAGTCAAGCGGGATGGACTCAATGAAATACAGACATTCACCACTGCTCGGGATGACAAGAATATTCTCCTCCGGAAAGGGCCGGTCGGCGTTATGCAGACCGGCCTTTTCTTTTCCTCTGCCGAAAGGGTTGAACTGCCCCTGCGAATCGACCATAAAAGGCGCAGTTTTTCCAACGGTTGGAAGAGCAGGACGAAACACCCAGAACGGAATACGTTCCCATGAACAACGAAGACGTTAAGACCACCAATTTCATCCACGATATCATCGATGCCGACCTCGCCTCCGGCAAGCGCACCGAAGTGGTGACCCGCTTCCCACCGGAGCCCAACGGCTATCTCCACATCGGCCACGCCAAGGCCATCTACCTCGACTTCGGAACCGCCGAAAAATACAACGGCCGCTGCCACCTCCGCTTCGACGACACCAATCCCGAGGCCGAGGACGAAGAATATGTTAAGGCGATTCAGGAAGACATCAAATGGCTCGGCTACGACTGGGGCGAAAACCTGTTCTGGGCCTCCAACTATTTCGACACAATGTATGACTATGCCGTGCGCCTGATTAATAAAGGCAAGGCCTACGTCTGCGAACTCTCCTCCGAAGAATTTAAAGACTACCGCGGAGTTCCGACCCGCCCGGGCAAAGAGCCCCCCGGCCGCGAACGCTCTGCGGAGGAAAACCTCGAGCTGTTCGAAAAAATGAAAAACGGCGAGTTCGACGACGGTGCCTGCGTCCTGCGCGCCAAGATCGACATGACCTCCCCCAACCTCCACATGCGCGATCCGGCCATCTACCGCATCAAACGCGCCACCCACCACAACACCGGCGACAAGTGGTGTATCTACCCCATGTACGACTTTGCCCACTGCATCGAGGATTCCCTCGAAGGTGTCACCCACTCCATGTGCACCCTCGAATTCGAAGTGCATCGCCCACTCTACGACTGGATCCTAGAAGAACTCGATGTCTTCCACTCCCGGCAGTACGAGTTTTCCAAACTCAACCTCACTTACGTCGTGCTCAGCAAGCGCCGCCTGCTCCAGCTCGTCAACGAAGGTCGCGTCAGCGGATGGAACGATCCGCGCATGCCTACCCTCTGCGGCATGCGCCGCCGCGGCTTCACCCCCGAAGCCATCAAAAAATTGTGTTCCATCGTCGGCTGCACCAAGTTTGAAGGCATCACCGAAATCGAACAGTTTGAAAGTATTATCCGCGACGACCTCAATGAAAACTCACTGCGCGCCATGGCCGTTGTTGATCCGATCAAAGTCATTGTCGACAACTATCCCGAGGATCTCGTCGAGGAATTCGAAGTACCGAATCATCCCCAGAAGGAAGAAGAAGGAAAACGCAAGGTGCCCTTCAGCCGCGAACTGTGGATCGAACGCAACGACTATATGGACGACGCCCCCAACAAATTCAAGGGATTCACCATCGGACGGGAAGTTCGCATTCGCGGCGCGTACCTCGTCACCTGCAACGCCGTAGAAAAAGACGCCGATGGAAACGTGATTTCGCTCAGCTGTACCTATGATCCGGAGTCCACTGGAGGCAATGCGCCCGACGGCCGCAAGGTACGCAGCACCATCCACTGGGTTTCCGCCCAACACGCCGTCGATGCCGAGGTCCGCCTCTACGACCGCCTCTACACTGTCGAAAACCCGCTGGCCGACAAGGAAAAGGATTTCAAGGATTTCCTGAACCCGGACTCGCTGAAAGTAATCACCGCCAAGCTCGAACCCATGCTGGCCACCGTCGAACCCGGTGCCCGCTTCCAGTTCGAACGCGTCGGCTACTTCTGCGCCGATCTCGACACCACGCCCGAAAAGCCCGTTTTCAACCGCACCCTCACCCTCCGCGCCCCGCGCAAGAAGTGATAGGGAATCGCGTTTCCGACGATCGGGACGCTCGCCAGTGATTTCACCCCGTTTTTAAACGTCGGACTCGGATGGCATTAAGTTAAGAGATCTATGTCGAGAACTAAACACGCCCTTTGCAAGCAAAGAGGCCTGTCCTACAGCTTGCATACTTGGCTCTTGCGTTGTAGGAGGCTCGCTGACTTGTCGGCTTAACTTAGCTAGCCCCCTTTTTATCCCGTTCCGGCTCCTATCAGAACGTCCTCCCAGGGAAGAAGGAGGGCGTTTGCAATTTATAGAAATTTAGGGGCGAGGCTTGTTAGTGTTTACGGAGTCGCACGAAGCGAACGTCATGCGGGGCGATCTCCCACTCGTATTTTTTGTCGGTCGTCCCGATGACTTCGTCGGCCCAGATGTCGTAGATGTCATAGCTCATTTCCGAGTCGACAAAGGGATAATGCGTCCAGTTTACTCGCTGGGTGTAGGGCTGGTCGCCTGTATTCAAAAAGCAAACCGCGTAGTCTCCATCCGAGAGTTCCTTCACCCAGATGTTCTTGCTCGGATGAGCCATGAAAAGATAGCCCTGCTTTCCAAGCGGATCCTGATCGACCGCAATCGCTTCGCGGTTGGTTAGGATAGCGAGAATTTCTGGAGTCATTACACGCAGATCGTTGCCTGCCATAAGGGGAGCGGCGAGCATGCACCAGATTGAGAAGTGGGAGCGTGATTCGGTGAGCGAAAGGCCAGGGTTTCCGACCTCAAGCATGTCCGGATCGTTCCAGTGGTCCGGGCCGGCGTACTTTTCCAGGCCGGCCTGCAGATCCATGATGTATTTCCATCCCAGATCGTATTCGCCTTGGCAGGTGTAGCAGTCGGTGACGTCACCGGTGGTTCTCCAGAGATGGCCAACGTCTTCGGCCCATTTCCAAGGTTCGTTGTTGCCCCATTCGCACAGGCTATAGACCACGGGCCTTCCTGCGGCGTGCAAGGCGTCGCGCATGGTTGAATACGTCTCCTTGGCGTCTGCGGTGCCATGGGAGCACCAATCGTATTTCAGATAGTCGATGCCCCAGCTCGCGTAGAGTCGGGCGTCCTGGAATTCGTGACCGCGTCCGCCTGGCATCCCGTTGCAGGTCTTGGTTCCGGCGCAGTTGTGGATACCGAACTTCAAGCCCATCGAGTGCACGTAGTCCGCGAGCGCCTTCATGCCGCTGGGGAATTTTTCAGGATCGGGAACGAGGTTTCCTTCCGCGTCGCGCTCCATCGCTTCCCATCCGTCGTCGACGACTACATATTCGTAGCCGGCGTCTTTTAGGCCCGACTCTACGATCAAGTCCACCATCTCCTTGAAGAGGTCTTCGTTGATATCAACCTCGAAGGTGTTCCAGCTATTCCAACCCATTGGGGGCGTTGGAGCGAGTCCTTCGAACTTCTGGGCGAGGGCACTACTGGTGCTAATTGCCAGAGCCAAGGCGACTCCTGTCGTTTTCGTGAATGAGGTTATCTTTTTCATAATAAGGGAAGGGTATGTATCTCCTGTGATTTAATTTTTATGATGGAAAAACCATTCGATAGAAATTGAGGGATCAGCATTTCGTTGTTGTGAGGATTGAAAGAAATGTCGGCGGGTCCGTCATATCCTTTGAATGCCACGGATGGAGCGGCGGTAAAGGTGGGTTCAAATTTATAGATAAGACCAGCGCCGGGCTCGAACCCGGAACCGAAGTCACCGGGACCCCAGGTTGAGATGTAGAAATTCCCTTCAAGATCCGTTGTAATGCCATCGAGATTGAGCATTTTTTTGTCGTATAAGACATGGATTTTCGGGTCATTTGGATAGATCTCGATGATGGAAGATGGGGTATTGAAGCGACAAGCAACAAGGCGATCTTTACTAGGATCGTAGAGGATGCCATTCACTCCGGGGATAACATCGTCAACCAGCATCTCGAATTCACCAGTTGCACTATCGATGCGATAGATGTGTCCGGCCTGTGAATCTGTAGCATAGATTATTCCGTGATTATCAGTTGTGAGATCGTTCAGGAACTGGGATTCGGGGATCTCAATAGAGAAAGTTTCTTCACCGGATGTGAGATTAAATCCTTTGACCCATCGGGGAGAATCGATCGCATACAGTGTATCCTGTGAAGTGACAAGACCGAGTGGCATGGAAAGATCTGTGATGAATTCTTCCGGATTACCGTTTTTATCCACCCGAGCGATGCTGCTGCCCCGGTAGTTGGAGACATAATAACACTGTGTCTGGGGATCAAACACCGCACTTTCCGGAGCTTGATATTCGAAAGCATGCACCAGAGGAGTCAGGGCGAGCAGTAAAAGGATGGGAAGTGTTGGTTTCATCTTAGGTCGGGAATTCAGTCGTTGGTGGTTGTTCAGTGCAGGGTTCCTTTTTCAGAGACATCTCAAAAATCGAGAAAGTCTCGTTACTTTTGATCAGGCGAAGCTCACTGTCATGGGTTCTCATAATCTCCTCGGCCAAACTCAATCCGAGTCCGAGCCCAGGGGTATGGAGTGATAGGAAATCGCTTTTCAGGCGATTGGGGCACTCGCCCCGGGAGTCGGCCATCCGAAGGATGGATATGAAAGAAACAAGGGGTCCACCCTGTGGGTTAGCAACGTAATTCAATTTTTGTGGTGATAGCATTAAGCAACTCATAGTTTCTTTCCTTTCCAGGATCTAGGTTCAGGGCATGATCGCCTTGAAGAAGATAGTATCGTTGGTCAGGATAATGCTGACAAAGTTGGTGTCGATAGTGTTGGTGGTCCATGGACCGAAGAGCGTCGGCGCTTCCAACAGCACCCCGCCGCCCAGCCAGCTCAGATTCAGGTGTGAGCCGTCAAGGCTGTAGCTCAATATAACTCTGGTCAACGCCGCCCGCACCACCTGTAGGAGGCTGTTGCTGCTGGCCTGATAATTGCCCTGCGCGGCAAACTGCGCCGTGATGCTGTTGGTGCCCGGCGGCAGTAGACCGTAAACCGCCGATGCCACGCCGCTCGCCAGAGCGTTCGTGCTGAAGGCTGCTCCATTGGCCGAAAAAACCACCTCCCCCGTGGGCGTGTCCACCGAACTGACCGTCGTCGTGAACGTCACGCTGGCCCCCTCGTCCGACGGATTCTGTGAGGAGCCCAGCTCCAGACTGGATACAGCTCCGGTGATGTTCGCCGTCAGCGCGGCACTGGAAGAACCAACCGAGTAATTGATCGCTTGCGCGCCGCTCAAGGACAAACCGCCGCTCAAGGTCACGGGCTTGGCTGTGCCCACGTTCTTGTCGGCAAACGAACCGGTCAATGCGCCGGTGACAAAGTTCACCGCGTCGCCGGTATAAGGTTTGCCATCGCTGGCGGTTCCGGTGCCAACGTCTTCGGGGGCGAGCGCGGCGGCGGTACTGGTGAATGTGGCGTTGGTGGTGCCGTCGTAGACTCGACTCTCCGCTGCAATGCCGGTGTAGTTCAGCGGTTTGGCGGTGA